>JADYYP010000045.1 GCA_020853575.1 Planctomycetota bacterium | reverse complement strand
CAAGCTCGCGCCGGGAGCCTGCGGCTGCGGGGTGCCGGAGACCGACGGCGACGGCGACGCGACGCCCGATTGCATCGACGGTTGCCCGAGCGACCCGCTCAAGATCGCGGCCGGTGCGTGCGGTTGCGGCGTGGCGGACAGCGACTCGGACGGCGACGGCACGGCGGACTGCAACGACCTGTGCGCGAGCGACCCGAACAAGATCGCGCCAGGCGCCTGCGGCTGCGGGGTGCCGGAAACCGACGGTGATGGCGATTCAACGCCCGATTGCATCGACGGTTGCCCGAGCGACCCGCTCAAGATCGCGGCCGGAGTCTGCGGCTGCGGAGTGGCCGACACCGACAGCGACGGCGACGGCACCGCGGACTGCAACGATCTGTGCGCGAACGACCCGAACAAGATCGCGCCGGGCGTGTGCGGCTGCGGCACTGCGGACACGGACACGGACGGCGACGGGACGCTCGATTGCCTCGACGGTTGTCCCTTTGACCCGCTCAAGGTCGCGGCCGGCACGTGCGGCTGCGGCGTCGCCGACGTCGACAGCGACGGCGACGGAACCGCCGATTGCAACGACCTGTGTCCTCTCGACCCCCTGAAGCTCGCGCCGGGCGTGTGTGGCTGTGCGGTGCTCGACACCGACAGCGATGGCGACGGTTTCGCGGACTGCATCGACGGCTGCCCGCTCGACCCCAACAAGACGAGCGCGGGTTCGTGCGGCTGCGGCAATCTCGAGAGCGACGGCGACGGCGATGGCACACCGGACTGCGTCGACGGTTGCCCGAGCGACCCGCTCAAGATCGCGGCCGGTGCGTGCGGCTGCGGCAACCTCGACACCGACAGCGACGGCGACGGCACGGCGGACTGCAACGATCTGTGCGCGAACGATCCGAGCAAGATCGCTCCAGGCGTTTGCGGTTGCGGCGTGGCGGAGAGCGACACCGACGGCGACGGCGTGTTCGACTGCATCGACAACTGTGTCGAGGTCGTGAACAACGATCAGTTCGACTCGGACCTCGATGGGCGTGGCGACGCCTGCGACAACTGTCCGCTGCACGCCAATCCCGCGCAGCTCGACTGCGACGGGGACCTCGCCGGTGACGTGTGCGAGATCGCCAATGGCTCGGCGTTCGACACGAACTCCAATGGTGTTCCCGACGACTGCGAGAGCTCGACGGGCACCGTGTTCTGCTCCGGAGACGGCAGCGCGACGGCTTGTCCGTGCTCGAATGTCAGCGGGCCGGGCGAGGGCTGCGCGAACTCGACCGGCGTCGGCGCGAAGCTCGGCAACAGCGGAGGCGTGAGTTGCGCGCTGGACGATGCGGTGCTCGCGGTCTCGCAGTTGCCGCCCAACAAGGCCGGAATCCTGTACATGGGCACGCTGCAGAAGAACTCCGGGCTGGGGACGGCCGTGGGGGATGGACTGCGCTGCGTGTCCGGCCAGCTCAAGCGCTATCCGCTCGAGCAGAGCGGCGCACTGGGAGCGTTCAGCGTGGCGACGCCTGTGACCGCATCCGCTGGACTGATCACGCCCGGTTCGACCTGGTACTTCCAGGTGTGGTATCGCGACACGCCGCTGCCCTGCGGCGATCAGCAGAACTTCACCAACGGACTGGCGATCACCTTCGCTCCGTGACGCTCGCCGAAAGCTCGTTGACGAGCGTCTTCGTGAACGTGTCGCGCGAGATGAAGCTCCACGACCAGGCGTCGTACTTGGCGAGCGTCGCATCACCGACGATCTCGTCCATGCCTTTGCCGTGTTCCAGCGCATCGGTCACCAGCGCGATCGAATCCGCGATCATCGCGTGATAGCGCTCCAAGTCGGTGCGCGTCGCGAGCGCGCCGTGCCCCGGGATGAGCTTGGCGTCGCCGGGGATCTCGGCGAGCAACGCGCGCAGCGCGCGCTCGAGTCCGACCACCGACCCGCCGGCGCCCAGGTCCACGAACGGAAAGCGCCCGTTGAAGAACAAGTCGCCCAAGTGCCATACGTTCGATGCTCTGAAGTGCGCCACCGTATCGCCGTCGGTGTGGCAGCGCGGCATGTGGATCAGGCGCACGTCCTCGCCGTTGACATGCAGGCTGCACTGCTCGGAGAACGTGACGAGCGGCAAGCCGGGGGCCGCCATCGGCTTGCCCGACTTGGGCGCGAGCAGGCGCGCGCGCACGTTGTCGTGCGCGACCACGGTCGCCGCGGCTCCGAAGACGGCATTCCCGCCGGTGTGATCACCGTGGAAATGCGTGTTCACCAGCCAACGCGGGGACACCGCGCTCCCCGCAGCGTGCTCGATCGCGGCCCGGATCTTGGGTGCGAGGTCCTCGAACTGGTCGTCGATCATCAGCAGGCCGTCGGCGCCGACCGACAGCCCGATGTTGCCGCCCGCGCCGGTCAACATGTGCACGGAACCTGCCACGAGCGTGTCCGTGACCACGACCTCGCTGCGGTCTTGCCGGCTCGAGCGCGGTGCGGCGGCGGCGAGTAGGGCGGCAAACGGAAGCGCGAGCAGGGCGCGCGAGGTCGGTGCGTTCATGGTCGAGCTCCGGGTGGGGTGCACGCTGATTGTGCGGCGGGGCGCCGCCGCGATCCACCGCGCTTTCGAGGCTCGACTCGACGGGCTACCATCCGCGCCCCATGGCTAGCCGAGTCGAATCGAGCGCGCCGAACGATCCCGCGCCGCGCGCGCGCTGGATGTGGCTCGCACTCTGGCCGGCTTTGCTCGTCTGCGCCACGGTCGCGGCCTTCTGGCCGTGCGTGAACCAGGGCTTCGTCGCGCTCGACGACGACGCGAATTTCGAGCTCAACTACCTGTTTCGCGGACTCGGGCCTGAGCAGCTCGAGTGGATGTTCAAGGGCTACCACTACGGCCACTGGCACCCGCTGACCTGGCTGACGTTCGGCTTCGATTTCGTGCGCCACGGATTGGACGGCGCCGCGTACCACCGCACGAACCTCGCGATCCACGCGCTGTCGGTGGCGGCGTTCTACTTCCTCGCGCTCGAGCTCCTGCGCTGGATCGTGGGCTGGTCGAGCGCCACCCGACCCGCCGTCGCACTCGACACCTCGCGCTCGTTCGCGTTGCACGCTTGTGCCGCGCTGGCGACGGCCACCTGGGGGTTGCATCCGCTGCGCGTCGAGTCGGTCGCGTGGGCCACCGAGCGTCGCGACTTGCTGTCGGCCTTGTTCCTGGCGCTCACGGTGCTGTGTTACTTGCGTGGTTGTCGCTTCGGCTCGGCACGGCTGGCTTGGCTCCCGCTCGCGCTCGCGGCCTTCTCGTGCTCGCTGCTCTCGAAGGCCTGGGGCATGACCTTGCCGGTGGTGCTGCTCGCGCTCGACGTGTTCCCGCTGCGGCGCGTCGCGACACGCGCGCGCGAGGGGCTTTCGTGGCGCACACTGATCTTGGAGAAGGCTTGGTTCGTGCCCTTCGCAGCGTTCACCGCGTACCACGCGGCGGCGGCTCAGCGCCAGATTTCGGCGGCGGTGTCGCTCGACGAGCACGGCGTGATGGCTCGCGCTGCGCAGGCCGCGTACGGGCTGTGCTTCTACGTCGTCAAGACGGTGCTGCCGACCGATCTGTCGTGCCACTACCTGCTCGAGCTCGACTTCAGTCCGACCAAGCCGATCTACGTCGCCGCGATCGCGACCGTGGTCCTCGTGAGCTTGGTGCTGCTGTTGTTCGCGCGCCGCTTCCCTGCGTTGCTCGCGACTTGGTTCGTGTACGGCGTGCTGGTCTCACCCGTGCTCGGCATCCTGCAAAGCGGCGCGCAGAAGGTCGCCGATCGCTACGCGCACCTGAGCGCGATGCCGTTCTCGATCCTCGTCGCGGGTGCGGCGCTGGCTTGGCTCGCCCGCCGCGAAGAAGCCCGGGCGCGCTGGCGCGGAGCCTTCGTCGTGAGTGCCTTGGCGTGCTCCGCGGCGCTCGGGCTCGGCATGGCCTCGAACGCGCAGACGCGCGTGTGGCGGGACTCGGAGACGCTTTTCCGGCGCGCGTCGGAGGTCGAGCCTCACAACTACTTCGTGCTGCACAACCTGTGCGTGGCGCTCTATCGACGCGGCGCCTACGACGAAGCGCTCGAGGTCGAATTGCGCTCGGTCGCGGCCCACCCTGGCAAGGGCAACGAGGAGGCGCGCTACACCGTCGGCCTGCTGCACAAGCTCGCGGGGCGCTTGTCGGAGGCCGAAAGCGCGTGGCGCGAAGCGCTCGAGGTCGCGCCCGACCATCTGAACAGCTTGAACTCGCTCAAGTCGTTGGTGATCGGTCGCGGCGACGTCGAGGGCCTGATCCGCACGCTCGAGACGCTGGTCGAGCGCCATCCGTCCGCCGCGGCGCTGCACGACGAACTCGATCGGCTCTACGCGCAACGGCAGGAGTTCGCCAAGGTCGTCGAGCTGTGGGAGCGCGCGCGCGGTCGTGCTGTGCTGCCGACGGCCAAGGTCGAACTCGGGCTGGCGCGCGGCTACGCGGCTCAGCGCCGACTCGCCGAGGCCGAGCCACTCGCCTTCCGTGCGGCGTCGAGCGACAAGTCGGCCAAACTCGTGCTCGATGGACTGGCACAGGCGCAGCAGAGTCCCGCGGCGGCCGTCGAATTCTGGGAGCGCGCGCGCCGTGCCCGCGTTCCGGCTGCGATGGTGGAGAACGGCATCGGCAAGGCGTTGCTCGCCGCCGGGCGGCTCGGCGAGGCCGAACCCTACCTGGTGCGCGCGCAGGCGCTCGACGCATTCGACAAGGACTACGTGCTCGACGTATGCGAGCTGTTCCTGCGGCAGAACCGCCGCGACGACGCCCTGCGCAACGCCGAGGCCGTGCTGGCCGTCGATCCCAGCCATGCTCGCGCCCAGGCGTTCGTGCGGCAATTGCGCGCCGGAGCACGAAAACCGTGAGTTCGCCGGATCGGCTGGTCGAGTTCGGGTCGTAGCGCGCACATCCGATGTCGCATTTCGTTGTACTCGTCGCGCTGTGGCTGGGCGCTGTGGTCCACCCCAACTCGGTGTCGAGCTCGCGCGTCAGCGTGCGCGGCAGCGCGCTGGTGCTCGAGATCCAGTGTCAGAGCGCAGCTCTGATCGAGTGCATCGACCTCGATCGCGACGGCGACGCGCGGCTGGACGAGGTCGAGCTCGAGCGCGGTCGAGCGGCGATTTCCGAGTACCTGCTCGCACACTACACATTCGACCCCGCGCCTTCCGCGCCGAGCGTTCGCACGCTCGAGCTCGTGCCCGGCGGGCCTTTCGACGAGCAGCGTTTGCAGGCGCGCTTCGAAGCGCGCTTCGCCTCGACGCCGGAACGACTGGCGCTGCGTTGCCGCCTGTTCCTCGAGCGCAATCCGTTCCACCGCGATAGTGCGACCGTGCTGTGGAACGACGATCCTCCGGCGACCTTCTTGTTCGCCGAGGGCGTGGACCTGTGGGAGTTCGCGCCGGCAAGCGTGCGCCGCGGATCGGTGTTCATCGACTTCACCAAGCTCGGCATAGAGCACATCCTGACGGGCTACGACCACATCGCGTTTCTCCTGGCGCTGATCGTCGCCGCGCGACGGCTGCGCTCGTTGGTGGGCGTCGTGAGCGCCTTCACCGTGGCGCACTCGATCACGCTGGCCGCGGCCGCGCTCGGGTGGTTCGACCTGCCGGGACGCGCGGTCGAGCTGGCCATCGCGCTTTCGATCGCCTATGTCGGCGCGGAGAATCTGCTCTTCCGTCGGCCGGCCTCGCGCTGGTTCGAAGCCTTTGGCTTCGGGTTGGTGCACGGTCTGGGATTCGCCGGTTTCCTGGGCGATTCGCTGCTTTTCGAGCCGCTCAAGACCACCGCTTTGTTGGGTTTCAACCTGGGTGTCGAGTGCGGCCAGCTGGCGATCGTGCTCACGCTCGCGCTCTGCTTGCGCTGGGTTCCCGGCGACCGCGCGCTCGAGGGCCAGCCGCGGGCGTGGTTCGCTCCGCGCTGGTTGAGACTGGGAGCGTCGGCGGTGATCGCGATCCTGGGCTTCTATTGGTTCGCCGAGCGCGCCGGCTGGCTACCCTAGCGCACGTGCAGCAGGCCCTGATCGTCTTCGCCGGTGGTGGACTGGGCGCACTGGCGCGCTGGACCGTGAGCAGTGTCGTTCAGCGGCGCTTTGGCCTGGAGTTCCCCGCCGGCACGCTGCTGGTCAACGTGCTGGGCTGCTGCGCGGCCGGCGCCTTGGTCGGATGGCTCGAGGGCCGCAGCCAGCCGGGCGAATCGGCGCGGCTGTTCCTGGTCGTCGGTGTGCTCGGTGGCTTCACTACGTTTTCCGCCTTCGGCGTCGACACGCTCGCGCTGTGGCGCGACGGGCGCGCCGGCGCGGCGCTGATCTACGTGCTGGCGAGTGTTGGCTGCGGATTGCTCGCGGCCTTCGCCGGTCGCGCGCTGGTGAGCTAGACGCGCTGCGCCGAGCGGATCAACGCACCGAGCCCCGCGCCCGTTCCGGATGCGGGGCGTGCCGGATCACCTCGCCCTCGACCACGAACACCACGTCCTCGGCGATGTTGGTGGCGGAGTCGGCGATCCGCTCGAGGTGGCGCGTGACCGAGAGCAACTGCACTGCGCGTTCGACCGTCGAGGGGTCGCGCATCATCAGCGCGGTCAGCGTATCGAACATGCGGCGCTGCATGGCGTCGACGGCGTCGTCCTCGCGGCACACACGGCGCGCGAGCACCGGGTCTTGTTCGACCAGCGCGTCGAGGCTCTCCGAGACCATCGTGCGCACGGACTCGACCATGCGTTCGATCTCGAGCTCGATCGCCAGCGGCGCCTGACTCGCGAGGAACATCGCGCGTTCGGCGATGTTGCCGGCGAGATCGCCCATGCGCTCGAGGTCGTTGTTCACCTTGAGCACGGCCACGAGGTAGCGCAGATCGCCAGCCACGGGCTGGTGCAGCGCCAGGATCTTCAGGCACATGTCCTCGACCTCGAGCTCCTTGCGATCGATCGCGTCGTCGCCTTGGCTGACCTCGCGTGCCAGCTCCGCGTCGCGGTCGAGCAGGGCGCGGATCGCTTTGTTGATCGCGTGCTCGACCATCGAGCCCATTGCCAGGGTTTCCTTCTTCAGTCGATCGAGGTCGTGTTGGAGGTGCTTGCTCATGGCGGGCGCGCGGCATCGTCGTGTAAAGAAACGACCGCCGCAACGCTGGCGCGCTGCGACGGTCGGATTCGCACGGACGTCGAGGTCAGATCTGGATCACCAGGCCGATCACGGCCTCGTCGACGGTGTCGTCGGATCCATTGGCGTCTTGGTTCGCTTCGTGGATCCAGTTGACCTGGACCTTGGCCGGGTGGCCTTCGAAGTAGCGGGTGTAACCCAGCCAGTAGCGCTGCGTGCTGTGCTCGTGGGCCGCGCCCGAGTCGTTGAGGTTCTCCCAGCGAACCGCGACCTCGTCCTGGCCGGTGATCATGAAGCCCGCGGTGGCACCGAAGGGCGTCGAGTCGGCCACGTCCGCGTTCGACGCGCGTGCGGCTTGGCCACCGCCGACGCTGTTCTGGTTGCCAGCGGTGACGTTGTCGATGTCCTTGACGAAGTCCTCGTCGTAGTTGACCGCTTCCGCGAGGAAAAACACGCGGCCCATCACCGCCACGACCTCGGCCGAAACCGCCGTCGCATGGCGCGTCGGATCGTTGGCCGAGGCGGCCGAGCCGTCGTCCGCGTAGCCCACACCGACCGTGATCGCGGGCTTGGCGTCGACTCCGTAGTTGCCCGTCTGCTTGGGCAGGATCACGTCGCCGAGCAGCGCCACAGCGGCCTTGCCGATCAACAGGTGATCGTTGCCCGCGGCGTCACCGCCGTTGTGCAACGAAAGCCACCAGGCGAGACGACCTTCGACGCCGTCGAGTCCGATGCCCGGCTCGCGCACCGACCACAGGTTGCCCTGGGTCGTGCGGTCGTAGAAGATCTCCTTGGTGTCGCCGGCGACGCCGGAGAACAGGAACGGCGAGCGGTACTGACCGATCTTCACGTTGACGCCCGAGCACACCTTGGTGCGCGCGTAGAAGTCCTTGGTCTCGACGTCGCCGTTGGCGCCGTCGATCGAGGCCACGAGCTCGAACGCTCCGACCTTGCCCTTGAACTCGAGGCGCGCCCCGTTGAACTTCTGGCCGCTCTCGTCCTCGCCATTGACCTGGATGTCGGCCGAGTCGCGGTACGAGGTCTTCAGGTAGGCACCGACTTCGACGCCCTTCTTCTCCGCCTTGGCGTCCTGGGCCAGCGCCGCGAAGTCGCGGTCGAGGCTGGTCCACAGGGAGTGCGCTGCGGTCGAGGGTTGGGTGGTGGGAACAGATCCGAGCGCGATCGCGCCCAAGAGAACCGGATTCATCTTTGTCTGGGTCTCCGAGAGTGGGATGTGAGACGTCCGAGCGTGCGAAGCTGCGGGCAGGTCGAATGGCTTACGAAAGATCGTTCCCGAAAACAAACTCGGCGCGATTTTTCGCGCTCTTCAGCGGAGCACTCGGCCCGTGGGCCGCTCGCTTCGCCGTGCCATGTCCGGAGTCGATTGGTGCGCTTCCGTCCACGCTCGCGAATTTCCAGCCGGCGGCTGCTTGACGCGTCCGAAGCTCGCCGCTCGCCGGGCGCGCGGCCCGGACTAGCCGCGCGCGCTCGGTGCTCCAAGACGGCTCGCGTGCGGCAGGTGGACTCGAAACGTGCTGCCGCGACCGACGTGGCTCTCGAGGGACACTCGACCTCCGAGCGTCTGCACCAAGTGCTTGACGATCGACAGCCCCAGTCCCGTGCCGCCCAATTCGCGCGAGCGCGCCTTGTCGACGCGATAGAAACGCTCGAAGACCCGCTCCTGATCGCGCGGCGCGATGCCGATCCCGGTGTCGCGCACCTCGATGCGGGTTTCCGAGTCGTCTTGCTCGACGCGCAGCCAAACGCGCCCCCCGGCCGGAGTGTACTTGCAAGCGTTGTCCAGCAGGTTGTCGACGATCTGC
Source organism: Planctomycetota bacterium (assembly GCA_020853575.1). GTDB lineage: Bacteria > Planctomycetota > UBA1135 > UBA1135 > F1-120-MAGs118. The sequence continues at coordinate 626,359 of JADYYP010000045.1, read as the reverse complement.
CGCAGGCTCTCCTCGTCTCCCTCGACCGAGCGCGAAAGAGCGCCGAGCTGCGTGTCGAGCGCCAGCCCGTGGCGCGCCGCGAGCTCACCGAAACGACTCGAGCAGTCGCGCAGCAGCGCGCCCAGATCGAGAGCGCGACGCTCGACACGCTCCTCATTGGCCTCGATCCGCGCCAGCGTCAACAGATCGCCGACCAACGTCGAGAGCCGTAGGGACTGCTCGCGGATGCGCTCCAGGAAGCGCCGTCCGGTTTCGACCGGCATTTCGGGGTCGTCGAGCATGGTCTCGACCAGCCCGCGGATCGCGGTCAAGGGCGTCTTCAGCTCATGGCTGACGTTGGCCACGAAATCACGGCGCACGGATTCGAGGCGGCGCAGGGATGTCACGTCGTGGAGCACGACCACCGCGCCCGCGTCCGCGCCGCCCGCGTCGCGCAGCGGCGACGCGCGCAGCTCGATCTCGACCTCGGCGCGGGCTGCGTCCGTGGCAGCGATCTTGCACTCGTCCGTTTGTTCACGGCCGCTCTTGCGCACGTGCTCGAGGATCGAGCTGACCGCGGTGACGCGCGTGACTTCCCAGATGCGCCGGCCAGTCGCGCGCTCGGGAGCGATGTCGAGCAGGCGCGCGGCGACGGAGTTGATATGCACGATGCGCTCCTCGCGATCGACCGCGATCACACCCTCGACCATGCCGGACAGGATCGCGAGCACCTTGTTGCGATCGGCTGTGATGGTCGAGAGTCGCTCCTCGAGTTGCTCGTGCATCGAGCGGATGGCCTCGGACAAGCGGCGGATCTCGTCCGCGCCTTCGACGGGTCGAACGCCGGTGTAGTCCCCCCGCGCGATGCGTTCGGCGAGCTCGGCGGTTGCTGCGAGCGGTCGGCTGACACGGCGCGCGAAGTACAGCGCGAACGCCAGCGCGATCGCGGCCGCGAGCAGCGCCGTCCAGAGCGTCGAGCGCCGCAGTTGCGAGACGCGCGCCTCGATACCGTCGAGTGGAAACGCGGCCCGCACGAAGCCGACGCGCTCGCCAGCGCGCATCGCGGCGCGCGCCCAATACAGGTAGGGGCGGCCGACGGTGTCGCTGTCTCGTTGCGCGCTGCCCTCGCCAGCGATTCGCGCCGCCTCGATCTCCGGACGCTGAGCGTGGTTCTCCATCGCCGCGGGGTCGCGCTCGGAATCGGCCAACACCGTGCCGTCGGCGCGCACGATCGTCAGGCGCACTCCGCTCTCCGCGCCGAGTGCGCGCACACGCGCCTCGAAGCGCGGGTCGAGGGGCGCGTCCCAATGCGCCGCCGCGAGCTCCTCCAACAAGACCAACCGTCCGCGCAGCGATTCGTCGAGGTCGCGCGACATGTCGGCGCGCGCCGTGCGCTCGAACCACAGCCCGAGCAACACGGTCGAGAACAGGATCAGCGCGACGCAGCCCAGGTAGAGCCGCCAGAAGAACGATGCGCGCATCACGGTCGCGTTGAGTCTAGCGCGGCCACGCGGCAGAGCTCAGCGCTGCGCGAGGTGCGCCGACCTCACTCCTCGTCCGGGTCCTTGAAGCGGTAGCCGACGCCGCGGATGGTCTCGATCAAGTCGCGGCAGCGGCCCAGCTTGCGCCGGATGGCGCCCACGTGGACGTCGATGTTGCGGTCGATCACCACGGCGTGGTCGCCGATGGCGCGCGACAGCAGCTGGTCGCGCGAGAACACGCGCCCGGGGTGCGCGGCCAGGAAATGCAGCAGACGCATCTCGGTGGCCGTCAGCGTCAGGGGCTCGCCGTCGACGCTGGCGTGGTGCTTGACGACGTCCACCACCAGGCCGTCGCGCGTGATGCGTTCGCCAGCGGCGCGCGTTTCGCGCAACGGGCCGCGCCGCAGCACGGCCTTCACGCGCGCCAAGAGCTCCTTGGGGCTGAAGGGCTTGGTCACGTAGTCGTCGGCGCCGAGCTGCAGCCCGAGCACGACGTCGCTCTCCTCGCCCTTGGCGGTCACCATGATCACCGGCACGTTGCTGGTCACCGGATCGGCTTGCAGGCGCTTGCAGACCTCGATGCCGTCGAGGCCCGGGAGCATCAAATCCAGGAGCACCAGGTCGGGATTCTCGCGCCGCACCTTGTCGAGCCCGTCCTCGCCGTTGCGGCTGGCGACGACGGTGTAGCCCTCGCGCTTGAGGTTGTAGTTCAGGACCTCGAGGATGTCGGCCTCGTCCTCGATCACGACGATCTTGTCTCGCTTGGTCATGCAGGAGCGTGCAGTGGAGGCTCCGACGGTCAAGTGATGATAAAGCGCCGGAGAAGTGCGCGGGGCGCGGAAGCGCACCGTCATTGACGAACGCCACGCACGGGCTCTACAACCCACGCGACGGCTCTCCGCCATGTCACTCCAGATGTCCTTGCCAGCAGCGCGCTCGAGATCGCTCGCGGCCTCGCGCGCAGCAAGCTGCTCGGGAGCGCGCTGATGGCGCCCGCGTGGACCGAGATCCTGGTGCTCGCTCCGCTCGAGTGGCACGAGCTGATCGCCGAGGCCCTGGCGCTCGAGCCCTGCACCAGCGTGGCCTTCGGTCGACCGTCGCTAGGCACCCCGGAGCCGCCCGAGGGCTTCGACTACCTGCGCACCTACGTCCTCGAGAGCGCGGACACGCCGCAGTTGCGCGCCGCGATCGAGCGCGCATTGCACGCCTTGGCCGCGGCGGTGGGGGTGCCCGAGCTCGAAGGGCTCGCGCCGCGCTTTCGGCGTCTGCCGCCGGAGGATTACGCCAACTCGTGGCGCAAGAGCTGGAAGCCGATGCGCGTCGCGGACTTCGCCATCGTGCCGCGCGACTGGCGGGGCGCGTTGCGCGCGAGCGATCGGCGGTTGTGGCTCGAACCCGGCGGCGCTTTCGGAACCGGACGGCACCCGACCACGCGCGGTTGCCTGGCCGCGATCCGCGCGCGGCTTTGTCCGGGCCAGCGCGTGCTCGATGCCGGTTGTGGCAACGGGATCCTCGCCGTGGCGGCGGCGCTGCTCGGAGCCGAGCGTGCGCTGGGCTTCGACATCGACCCGTCGGCGTTGCCCTACGCGCTCGAGCTCGCGCAGTGGAACGACGTCGGCGGTCGCTGTGAGTTCCGCGTCGGCGGCTTCGAGTGCTTGACGCCTGCCGACGAGCGCTTCGACGGCGTTCTGGCGAACATCTACGCGGACCTGATCCAACGCTACGCCGGCGAGCTCGCCGCGCGCCTCGCGCCGGGTGGCTGGTTCGCGTTCTCGGGATGCGTGCGCGACAAGCGCGAGCCGACCTTGGCGGCGATCGAGGCGGCAGGTCTGCGCGTGGAGCGACTCGCCACGCGCGGACGGTGGGACACCTTCTCCGGCACGCGCGCTCGCTGAAGTCCACGCGCGTCGTGGTTGTGAAAAATCGCACTCGAGCATTGCGCTCCACGGGCTCGGCATCTACCTAGGTAGTTGAAAGCTACCTCGGTAGTTGATGCGTCCCTTCCACCCCTTTTCGGAGCTGTGCACGATGCGTCGCCCGCGCGTTCTGTGCCTTGGGATTCTGGCGCTGTTCAGCCTGTGCTCGCCGTCCATCGCTCGGACCGCGCCGCAGGGCGAGACGCCCGAGGAACGCTACGGGTTCCTGGTCGGGCTGTGCGACGAACAGGAGTGGGAGCTCGCGGCGCGCGAGGCTCGCGCCTTTCTGAGTGAGTTCCCGCGCCACGAGAAAGCCGAGCTGGCGCGCTACCGCATGGCAACGGCGCTGTTCGAGCTCGGCCGCAAGGACCAAGCGCGCGAGGCCTACGCCGAGCTCGCCAAACGCGAGGGCTTCGCGTTCCGCGCGGAGGTCTGCTTTCGCTTGGGGCAGTGCGAGCTCGCGCTCGACCGTCCCGCGCAGGCGGCCGCGGCCTTCGAGCGCGTGCGCGCGATCCCGAAGAGCTACCTCGCGCTCGCGGCCGAGTTCTTTCTGGGAGAGGCGCGCTTCGCGCAGGGTGACTTCGCCGGAGCGGAGCAGTGCTACTCGCGCGTGCTCGCGGCGCCCGGGGGCCAGGAGTATGCGCGCGACGCACGCTACGGGCTGGTGTGGTGCGCGTTCCGCGACGCGCGCCACGACGACGTGGTGCAGCGCGTCGACGAGTTCCTGCGGCGCCACGCCGAAGACGCGGACGCTGGCGAGATGCGCTACTTGCAGGGTGAGGCGCACTTGGCGGCGGGGCGCGCGCGCGAGGCGCTCGAGTGCTTCGGCAGCGTGCGCGGCGGCGCTCACATGGAACGCGCGCTGCGCGGCGCGGCCTTCGCGCACGTTGCGCTCGGGGACCACCGCGCCGCGGCCTCGGGCTTCGAGCGCGTGCTCGCCGCGTTTCCCCTGGGAGAGTTCGCCAGCGAGGCACGGCTCCACTTGGGCATCGAGCGTGTCCGGGCCGGCGACTCGAAGTCGGCGCTCGAGCCGTTGCGCGCCTCGGCCCAGGATCCCGAGGGCGGCTATTGGCTCGCGCGCGCCTTGCTCGACACTCACGCGGCCGAGGAGGCCTTGTCCGCCGTCGACGACGCTCTCGCGCGTCGCCCGGCGGATCCGCTCGCCGAGCGCCTGAACATCTTGCGCGGCGACGTGCTCTCGGAGCTCGGGCGCGTCGAGGACGCCGCGCGAAGCTATGCGAAGGCTCAGTCCGACTACGCCGTGTACGCGGCGGCCCTGGCGGCGTTCAACGCGGGCAAGCTCGAGGACGCGGGCCGCTCGGCGCGCGCGCTCCTGGAGAGGTTCCCTGCGAGCGAGCACGGACCCGAGATGCGCATCGTCCTCGGCGAGGTCGCGCTCGCGGCGCAGCACTTCGACGAAGCCGAGCCGTTGTTCCTGCTCGCGTGCGAGTCTGCGCGGCAACCCGCTCTGGCGGCGCGCGCCCAGTCGCGCGCGGCGTGGTGTCGCTTCCTGCGCGGCGACGCGAGCGGCGCGGCCGAGCTGTTCTCGAAGTTGCTCGAGCTGCATCGCGAGAGCGAAGAGGCCCGCGAAGCGCGCTACATGCTCGGGCGTTGCCTCGAGCGACAGGGGGATCTCGCTGGAGCGATCCGTGCCTGGCGTCAGAGCGTGGAGGTGGACCCGGTGGGAGCGCACACCGCCGATGCGCTCCAGGGACTGATGCGGCTCGACTCCGACAACGCCGGGCAGTGGAGCGAGCGCCTGGTGCGGGAGTTCCCCGACGCTCCCGCGGTCGTGGGCGCGCTGTTCGATCTCGCCGAGCGCGCCGCCAAGCAGGGACTCCGCGATCAAGCCCAGCGCGGCTACTCCGATGTGATCGCGCGCTTTCCGGAGCACGAGCTCGCCGACCGAGCGCGTTACGGCCTGGCCTGGTGCGCCTACGAGGCCGGCGACGTGCAGGCCGCGGCGCGGACGCTCAGCCAGCTCACGGCACGCGCGAATCTGGCGCCCGAGCTCGCGCGGCCGGCGCTGGAGCTCTTGGTGTGGGCGCTCGAGAAGTGCGGCGACAAGGACGGCGTGGTTGCAGCACACCGGCGCTTCGTGCGCGCCGGTGGCGAGCCGCGCAAGTTGCTCGGCACGGCGCGCTTGGCGGGAGCCGCGCTCAGCGAAGGCGGTCGCGCCGCCGAAGCCCAGTCGGTGTACGACGAGGTGCTCGCGCGCGCGCGCGGCGCCCGCGATGTCCAGGCCGAAGTGCTGATCGAAAGCGCCTGGCTGGCACTGCACGCGAAGCACGCCGACGACGCCGAGGCCGCGGCGCGCACGGCTTGGAAGCTCGGGCCCAGCGAGGCGGCGCGTCCGGCGCTCGCGGAGGCGACCTTCTTCGTGGGTGAGCTGCGCTTCGAGGCCGGCGACGACGAGCGCGCCCTCGAGCTCTACGAGTTGGCGTTGGCCCACGGCGCCGCGCAGGTCCAAGCGCAAGCGCTCTACAAGAAGGGCTTCGCGCTGCTGCGCCGCGGGCGAACAGCGGACGCGCTCCCGTGCTTCGCGCGGCTGATCGAGGAGCACCCACGGCACGAGCTCGCGGGCGAGTCGCTGTACTTGCTCGGCGACTGCTACGTGCGCACGGATCAGTTCGAGCTCGCGCTCGCGCCGCTGGAGCGCCTAGTGCGCGAGCAAGGCAAGCACGCCAGCGTGCCCAAGGCGCTGTTCCGTCTTGGACGCGCGCACGGTGAGCTCGGCCACTGGAAGGAGTGCGAGGCGGCGCTGGCGGAGCTCGCGCGGCGTGCGCCGAGCTTCGAGCAGGCCGCCGAGGCGGACGTGTGGCGCGGGCGCGCCGCGGTCGGCCGTGGAGACTCGCGTGCGGCTCGCGCGGCCTTCGAGCGTGTGCTGGCCGTCGACCGCGGGTTGCCGGCCGCTCGCGCACGTCTCGAGCTCGGCTTGCTCTCCAGTACCGCCGGTCAACATGAAGATGCGCTCGCGCAGTTCCTCAAAGTCGCCCTGCTCTACGAGTCCGGGGAGCTGGTCGCGGAAGCCACGTACCTGGCCGGCGGCGCGCTGGAGGCGCTCGAGCAAGTCGAAAAAGCGCGCGCGCGCTACCGCGAAGTGCTCGAGAAGTACCCCAAGTCGCCTTTCGCCGCGCGCGCGAAGGAACGGCTGGATGCGCTGCAACGCTGAATCCCTTGTCCGCCGACTGCGGCGCGCTGCGTGCGCGCCGCCGGCCCATGCTGTGCCTCGACGCGTCGTGCGCGCGTCGCGCACGTCCCTGGTTCGACCCCTCTCATCTCTGGAGTTCCCATGGCCCTCGTTCTCGAGCCTCTGTTGACGCAAGACCCCGCGCTGGCGCCGGCCGCCGGCGCGCGGCTCGACTCGATCTTCGACATGGTCGTCGCCGGCGGTCCGGTGATGATTCCGCTGGCGTTGAGCTCGGTGCTCGCGCTGGCCTATGCCTTCGAGCGCATGTTGCGCCTGCGTGCACGCGCCTTGGGCACCAACGGTTTCGAGCGCGAGCTCGAGGCAGCGCTGTCCGCGGGCGGCGTCGCGCGCGGAGTCGAGCTGTGCCAACAGCGCTCGACGCCGGCGGCGCGCGTGATGCGCGTGGCCTTGGTGCAGTGGGGGGCGCCCTTCGCCGAGCGCGAGAAGCTGGTCGAGGACGCGGCTCGGCGCGAAGTGCGCGCGCTCTCAGCGAACCTCAAGCCCCTCGTGTACATCTCGATGCTGGCGCCGTTGCTGGGCTTCCTCGGCACGGTGTACGGCATGATCGTGGCGTTCACGACGGTCGCGCTGCACGAAGGCCTCGGTCGCCCCGAGCTGCTCGCGGCCGGCATCAGTCAAGCGCTGATCACGACCGCGGCGGGCTTGACGATCGCGGTGCCCACGCAGGTCTTGTACTTCTGGCTGAAGTCGCGTGTCGACACGTTCGCGCGTCGCGTGGAGGAGTTGTACGCGCACGTCGCGGAGCACCTCACGCTCGGAGCGCCGATCGCGCGCACTCCAGCGGCGCCGACGACTCCGCCACCCGCCGCACCCGACATCGCGGTCCAACCCGCCTAGGAGCTCGCCATGTACGTGCGCGACGACGATCCGATCGAGGACCAAGGGCTCAACCTGACTTCGATGACCGACTTGGTGTTCCTGCTACTGGTGTTCTTCCTGTGCGCGACGACCTTCATGGATCCCGAGCGCGCGTTGCAGCTCGAGCTGCCCGAGGCCGCGCATGCGACAGAGCGCGAGGTCGAGCTCGACGAGCTCGTGATCAACGTCTCGCGTGAGGGGGCGCTGACGCTCGGCGGACGGTCGATCACGCGCGGCGCGCTCGAGTCCGAGTTGCGCGGAGTCGCGGCGCGCAATCCGCAGACCGCCGTGACCATCCGCGGCGACCGCTTGGTGCACCACGAGGACATCGTGGCCGTGATGGATGCGTGCGGAGCGGCCGGGCTCTCCAATCTGGCCGTCGGCACGCTCGAGGGTTCCTGAGACGTTTCGGCACAGACCGCGAGGAGCCGCCATGGCGACTGCATCCAAAGCCAAGAACCTGGTGATCGTCATGTCGCTCGTCGGAGCGACGCTGCTCGCGTTCAATCGCTGGGTGCTGCCGCGCCTGCTCGATCTGCGACCGATCAGCGATGGAGCGCACACCTACCTGGCCAGCGATCCGCGGCTGCGCACCGTGGTGTGGAGCGCACCGACGCCGCTTCCCGGCGAGCTCGAGAGCGCGCAGCGCGAAGCCCAAGTGACGCTCTCGCCCGACGGCCGGTGGGTGGTCTTCGTCGCGGGAGAAGCGGGTGAGGACCGCGAGCTCTTGATCGCCGAGTTCGAGTCCGGGCGCGCGCTGCGGCCGCGGCCGATCACCGAGCTGAGCAGCGCGGCCGACGAGATCGCGCCAGCGTTCGCGGAAGACGCGTTGTACTTCGCCTCCGATCGCGCCGGTGGGGCGGGCGGTTTCGATCTGTACATGGCGCCGTGGGACGGCGCGGGCTTCGGGGCGCCGCGCCCGCTCGAAGGCGGCGTGAACACAGCCGCGGACGAGCTCGACCCGGCTCCCAGCGCCGGGGCGTTGGTGTTTTCGTCCAACCGCGAGCAGGGCTTCGACTTGTTCATCGCGCGCGGGTTCGCGGCCAATGGCGTGCGGACGGTCGAGGAACTCGCGGCGGCCAACTCGCCCTTCGACGAGCGCGAGCCGTTCGTCACCTCCGATGGACGTGCGCTGTACTTCGCGAGCAACCGTGCGCGCGGCGGCGGCGACTTCGATGTGTGGCGCAGTGTCCGCGAGCGCGACGGATGGCTGCCAGCGGAGCCACTCGCGGGTTTCGACACGCGCGCCAGCGAGCGCAGTCCGCGGGTCTCTCCCGACGGCTTCGCGCTCTACTTCGACGCGCCGGACGAGCTCCAGTCCGAGCTGCGCCACTCCCGTTCGATCGAGCTCTTCCGCGGCGCCGAACCGGCGCGGGGATGGGCTGACCTGTTGCTGATGGCGGCACTGCTGCTCTTGGCTTTGGTCGCCGCGCTCTCCAAGCGCTGGGAAGAGCTCGATCTCCTCTACAAGTGTCTGCTCGTCTCGGTGCTGCTGCACATCTTGTTGATGTTGCTCCTGCGCAGTGTCGCGCCGGAGGCCGATGCCTGGCCCGCCGAGCGCCAGCGCGAGCCGACGTTCCGCGTGCGACTCGAGCAACCGCGAGAGCGCACGCGTGCGCTGGTGGAGCGCGGAGGGACCCTCGAGAGCGAGCGCGAGGCACGGCTCGCGAGCGACGAGCCGCTGCGAGCGGACCTCGAGCGCGAAGCCGAGACGCGCGACGAGCTCGGCGCTCGCGCTCCGCTGGCACGCGCAGCCGCGCCTTCGAATGCGGGGCCAGCACCAAGTCCGGCGCGGCTGGAGCGTGACGACGAGGAGCGCGTCGCAAATGGCCCGGCGCTCGCACAGCCGCGCGAGGCCCGGGAGCTGCGAGCGGCGGGTGAGAGCGAGTCCGCGTTGGCCGTGCCGCGATCAACCGCGCTCGAACGCAGCGCGCCAGCGGTCGACGCACCCGTCGTCGCGCGGGTCGAGCGCGAGGTCGAGGTCCGCGACGAGCCCGACACCGTGGTGCTGACGCGGAGCGCGCGCGAACCGGGCCGCGACATGCCCGCACCGCAGTTCACGGGCGCACCGATCGAGCCCGACGCGACGTCCGACGCCCGGACCGCGGGGCCCGAGCTCGCGCTCGATTCGTCAGCGCGGCCGCAGCGCAGCGCGGAGCAGCTTGAGACGCCGCTCGAGAGCGCCGAGTCGTTCCGTCCGCAGCGCAGTTCGGCCGCGGCGAGTGAGGTCGAGCACGCACCGCGGCGCGCGGATGCTCCCGGCGCGGCGGCCTCTTCCGAAAGGGAGGACGCGCCGGCGGCAGCGTCGAGCCTTCCGGTGCAGCGCGGCGCGCGCGAGGAGCCGCGCGCGGAGTACGCGGCCGCGTCGAGCGCGCCCGCGCCGAGCTCGGGTCAAGCTGCGGCGGGACCGCGGGTCGAGCTGCCGACGGAGGAGCGCACGCGAGCTCCGACGGCGATCGCGGAAGCGAGCGCTCGCGAAGCACCGGTGCCGGCGGTGATCGAGGCGCGGCGGCGCACGGAGCTGGAGGCCGGACCGAGCGTGCGCGAGAGCTCCGCCAGCGAAAGTGGCGCGATCGCGCGCTCGTCCGAGGACCTCGCGCAGCCGCCGGCGAAGCCGCTCGAGCTCGCACCGCGCGCGCGTGAGCAAGCGCTCCCCGCCGCACCACCGCGCCTGGACGACACGCCCTACCGCTCGCGCTTCGGAACGCAGAAGGAAATCGCTCTGCGCGAGCACGGCGGCAGCGCGGAGACGGAGCGCGCGGTCGCGGATGGCCTGCGCTATCTCGCGTCGAAACAGCGGCGCGACGGATCGTGGGGGAGCCGCGGAGAGCGCCATGAGAAGTACCGCGACGTGCGCGTGGGCAAGAGCGGGCTAGCGCTGCTCGCGTTCCTCGGGACGGGGCACACGCCAGCGTCGAACACCGAGCATTCGGGCTCGGCCGAACGTGCCGTGCGCTGGCTGCTGTCGACTCAGGACGAGACCACCGGGCACTTCGGCGACAGCGAGTCCTACAGCCACGGCATCGCGACCTATGCGCTCGCGGAGTGCTATGCGCTCACGCGCGACCCGCGGCTCGCGCCGGCGATCGACCGCGCGGTCGAGCAGATCCTGCGGAATCAGTTCGTGCGCGGCGACGCGCGCCGCGTCGGAGGCTGGAGCTACTTCTACCCCGACGGTGCGACGTTCGACTCGTGGCCGCGCACCTCGATCACCGCGTGGCAGGTGATGGCCCTGGAGTCGGCGCGACTCGGCGGACGAGCGGTTCCCGACGCCGCGTTCGACGCCGCGCGCGAGTTCCTGCGCCAGGCCTGGGACGAAGAGCTGGGGCGCTTTCGCTACAACCACGATCCGCAGCGCTTGAGCTCGGGCTACGCGACGTTGCCGGGCTCGACGCCAGCTGCCTTGTTCGCGCTTTCGCTTCTGGGCGAAGAGTTGTCGAGCGCGCAGTGGCGCGATGCGCTGGAGTTCGTGAACTCGTGCGCGCCCAAGGGCTATCGCTGGGACGGCGAGGAAGCGTTCGTGCACCGCGCGCAGGGCAATCTCTACTTCTGGTACTACGGCAGCCTGGCGCTCTTGCGTCGCGGTGGAGACGACTGGAAGCGCTGGAACACGGCCCTGAAGGAGGCCTTGCCGCCGGCTCAGGCATCCGACGGCTCGTGGGAGCCGCTCGACGTGTACTGCGCATACGCGGGCGACGACGACGGTGAGCGCGTGTACTCGACCGCGATGTGCGTGCTCGCGCTGGAGGTCTACTACCGCTATTTCACGCCGCTCCTGAAGGTGAGGTAGCGGAAGAGCGCGTCACTGACTCCCAGGCTCGCCCCCGAGCGGACGTTGCACCGGCGCACGGTGAAACCGATGGCTGCGCGCGTTGGATCACTCGCAGTGAAGGGCTCGCGGCTGCCCCGACGACGACGGTGAGCTCGCGCGCGCGAGTCCTCCGTGATGCATCTCTCGTCGCGGACGACTGCCGCCGGTTGCGGCCCAGCTCGAGCGCGGGTCGCCCGCATCGAGAGCCGTGATGCTCAGGGTTGCAGCTCGAACCACAGGCCGTTCGAGAGGTTGCTGCCCCGTGGTGCGGCGGCATCGCGGAACCAACCCTGCACGAACACACTTTGTCCGGCGCCGAACGGTTGGCCGAGCGCGCCTGGCGTCACGGAGACGAAAGCGTTCCAGTCGAGCGCGAGCGCCCCGTCGCACAGCTGCGCGGTTCCCCCCGAGGATTGGATGGCGAGGCGCTGGTGCGGTGCGCGCACGCACAGAAAGCTCGAGCTTCCAGCCGACCACGGGCGCGGCGTGAAACCGGAGTTGTCGATGCCGTAGAAACACAACCCAAGTCGCTCGCCTTCGACGCTCTCGACCGCGATCACGAAGGCGGAGCTCGCGCTTGCGCTCGGTCGACCGAAGCCTCGAACGACTGGCCGACAACCGAGCGTCGTCACCGAGGACGTGCAGAAGCCCGCCGCGATGTCGGGATCGACCCGCGCCACCCACGCATCCCCGTCACCTGCGTTCGACGCGGCCAAATCCGAGTACGTCGTGCCCGCGATGAACACTGCGCCCGGACGCGACGGCGCGGCGCGGCCGATCGACTCCGACGCTCCTACGAGGTCGAGTTGCCAGTCGAGCTGTCCGGCGCTGTCGAAGCGCGCCAGTTGTCCGCCGGCCCCGCCGACATAGACGCGCTGTTGCGCGTCCCGCGTGAAGGCGCTCGACGGAATGTGGTTCCCGACGACGCGAGTCCACGCGAGCGCGCCTACCGAGTCGTAGCGAGCGACCCAGCCGTGGCCCGCGTAGGGTGGGAAGGTGTCGGTGTGGCCGAGCACGTACACATCGCCGAAACCGTCGGAAAGCGCTGCGCTGATGCGCTGCGAGAGTCCGGCGGCAGGGACTTGGAACTTCCAGAGTTGTTGGCCGGAGCCGGAAAAGCGCGCGAGCCAGGCTCGCTCGAAGCCACTGCTCGAACCGGACTCGGATCCGCCGGCGAACACGCCGCCAGAGTCATCCGACGCAACCGCGAGCGTCGCATCGAGCCCACTGGTGCCGAACTGCACGCTCCACATCAGGTGTCCGGCCGCGTCGCAGCGCGCCAGCCACGCGTCCGCTCCGCCGAGATTGGCCGCGCTGAGATCGCCGAACGTCATTCCTCCGAGGAACGCGCCGCCTCCATCGTCCGAGACCACGCCGAGCAGTTGGTCGCTCGCCGCTGTACCCCACTGCGAGATCCACGTCCGTGTCCCCGCGCTGGTGTAGTACGCGAGCCATGGGTCGAGCGTCGTTTCGCTCGGGTCGGCGTTGGGCGCGCCCAGGCTCCCGCGAGTCGAGCCCCCGACGAAGACGCCGTTCGTTCCGTCCGCGGCGCCGCTCGAGAGCCACTCGCTGCGGCTCGAGCCGAACTGCGCGAGCCAGAGGCGCTGTCCGCTGGCGTCGAAGCGCGCGAGCCAGGCATCGTCCTCGCCGGCCGAGGCCCCACCGAAGTTCCCTTGAGTCGCTCCTCCGACGTACACGCCGCCGATGCCGTCCTGAGTCGCGACTTGAACTCCGTCGTAGGCAGCGGAGCCGTCTTGGCGGATCCACAGGGCTTGTCGCGCGAGCGCGGGGACGGTGAAGACAGACAACAACGCGCAAGGGACGGACAAGCAGTGCAACGCGTTCATGGAACGACCCTCGGGGCGGCGGAGCTTTCGCGGCGCGTGGAGCTGTCGTCGAGCCGAGTGGCGGCGCCGAATGTCGCGCCACCCCATGCGGCTTGCCGCTCACGCCCAACGGCCACGCCAGAGCGATAGGCTCTTTCGGGCTCCAGCGGCATGCCTCAGAGTTGGCGCTTTCTCGCCGGGGACTGCGTAGTTTCGCGAAGCACCGCGCACTCACGCGGATTCGGATCGGGCCTGTGCGGTGCGAGCATGGCTCACCAGTGCTCGAAAACAGCTCGCCGGCGCACGCGGCGTTGCTCGCCGCTCGCGGTGCCAGCGCCCCGAGACTGTCAGCCTGGGCGTCGTCGTCGAGACTGCCGTGGAATTCGTGGGAGAACGCGACTCTGGTCGTTGCCTCGAGCCCGAGCTCAGCCGCGCTCGAGCTCGAGCTTGGCGGCCCGCAGCGCGGCGCGCGTGCCGCGCCGGAGCACGAAACGCGTCCACGGACCGAGCAGCCAACCCACGATGCGACTGCGGAAACGCACGGAGTTGGTCACGGTCCAGAGCGTGCCGCCGTCGTGCGCTTCGTAGCTCCACGATCCGCCGCCGCCGGAGAACAGCGGCGAGCGCACTTCGGTCAGCGCCACGCTCGTGCGCAGCGGACGCTCGAAGAGCTTGTACTCGAATACACCGCGGACTCCGCCCGCGAGCTCGACTCGCACGCGCGGGAGCGGTGCGCGCTCGAGCACCTCGGCGGAGAGCACGCCGCGGTCCCGACTCGTCCGGCGCGCATAGTCCTGAGTGAAGTCGAAGCCCGCCTCGGGCGGCCGCGCGACGACGATCGACTCCGTGATGGCGACGAGCAAGCGCACACGAGTCTAGCTGCGGGCCCGCGCCGATCGAGCCGACGACCGATGATCTGGCGTCAGGCGCGTGCCATTCGACCGTCGAGCGGCTATCCGGCGGGAGGCACGGCACCCGTGCGTCGGTGAGGCCGACGGGAACGCCATCCCGGTCGATCGATGCGCTGCAGAGCAGTGCGGAGGCTGGAGAAGTCGCAGAATTTCAAGACCGCGAGGAACTCACGGTCTCGACGTTCGTTCCCTTGCGGGCGACGGCGGCTCCAACTCCGTCCAGAGCTCGCATCGTCGTTGTTGGCGAGCTCACGCGGCCCTTGCGGGTGCGTGGCACTGCCCGGGACGGACGAATGTGCGCGGCGGTCTCCGCCAGTGCTCCCACGAGCGCGGGGGCTCGACCGCGATGCGCGTGCTCGAGCTTCGTTGCCGCCATCTCACGTCGCTCCCGAGCGTGAAGTAGCGCGAGAGCGGGCAGGCGGCAGAATGGCGGCCGTGGGACGCACGCGCTCGCTCATCGCTCTCGCGGTCTTGGCCGCGTTGTGCACGACAGGTGTGCTCGTTTGGTTGGCGACGCAGCCCAACGGTGGCGCGGCGCAGTCCGTGGAGAGCGAACTCCCGCGACCAGTCGTTGAGTTGGAACGCGCTAGCGAGACAGCGGGCGCGCGAACTCCCTGGGCCACCGAGGCCGAGGCTTCGGCGCGATCCACGAACGCGGCCGGTCCGCAGCAGCGTTCCGCCGAGAGCGTCCGTCCGTCCGCGCACCTCGAGATCGAGGTGCGAGAGCTCGACGGAACTCCGGCCGCCAACGCGGAGGTTCGTGCGATCGAGGGCCTGGAGCCTGTGCCCGAGATCGCGCGCGTCGTCGTCGCACGGCGCGTCGTCGCCCAAGCGCGCGCCGACGAGCAGGGCCGAGTCACGTTCCAATCCATCGGCTTGGGACGTGTGGCGCTCGAGGCCGAGCGGGTCGACGAGCGCGGAGTCCGGCGCGCTCGAGAATGGTTGGCCTGCGCCGGAACGAGTCGGAGCGTCACGCTCGTCGTGCGGCCCGCGGCGCCGCTGAGCTTCGCCGTGCGCGACAGCCAGGGCCTCGCGCGCGCCAACGTGTCGGTCGAGCTCCACGCTTGGTTTTCGCTCGGATCCGAGTACGGCCCCGAGGAGCACACGCTCCAGGCGCAAAGCGGCTCCGACGGACGCACGGTGTTCGACATCGAGCATGGGACTGGTTTCGTCGCAATCGCGCGCGCTGGCGACGGGCTCGTGGGCTCGGCGACGTCGTGGGGCACGAGTGGCGACTCGTTTGCGCAGCGCGTCAGCGACTATCCGTTGGTCCTCGAGGCACCTGCTCGGCTGGCAGGCGCCGTGCGCGGCCTCGACGCGAGGGTGCCAGCCGTCGAGGTCGTGGCCCGGCGAGTGAGCAACTCGTCGACGACGATGTCGACGTTCGGAATCGACTTCGTTTCGCCGGTCCGGGAGGAATCCTACGAGTTCGAGAGCCTGCCCTCGGGGACGTACACACTCGCCTTGCGCGGCGGGGACGGCGTGAGGCTCGCGTCTCAGCCCCGGACCTCGAACGGAGAGAGCATCGACAACTCGATCACGCCTCTCGACATCGAGCTCTGGAGTGGCACGTCGACCATGGTCGATCTCGTGGCCGTGCCAGGCGCGCGCCTGCGCGGTACCGTGCGGGACGAAGCGCGAGCGCCGATTCGCTCCGCGGAGGTGCGCGTGACGTTGCTCGAGCGCGATCCGAACAACGTCGATCTGTTCGAGCTGCACGGTGCGCATGTGTGGCGCTACGACGCGCACTCGTCGTCCGGAGACCGTCATCCGGCGACGCACGCGCGCACGACGACGGATTCGAACGGCGAGTACGAGCTCTCGGGCTTGCCACCGGGAGAGCACCGCGTCGAGGTGTTCGCTCCGGCTCGAGCACTCGATCGACGCCGCGTACGGCTCTCACGGGAAGCGCCGCTCGAGCTCGAGCACACGCTCGCGGCCGCCGGCGAGATCCGCGGAGTCTTGGAGCATGGCACGTACCTGGGTGTGATTCAGGACGGCGCCGAGTTGGCCAGTGAGGTCGCGATCCTGCCGGCCGATGGCTCGTTTTGTTTCCCGGGGTTGAAGGAAGGCGCGTGGTGGCTTGCGGCCTTCCATTCGAGCGCCGCGGTCGAGCCGGTGCGGCTGGCGCGCGTGAGCGTGAGCGCGGGCCAAACGACGTGGGTCGACTTGGACCGCGCCGCCCGCTGGCCCCACCAATTGCGCGGAGTCGTGCTGGATGCCGCGGGACCGGTGCGCGGCGCGCTCGTGCGCTGGTCGGCTCGCGTCGCGAGCACCGACGACGCCGGGACGTTCCGCTTCGGGGTGGCGTTTCCTCCGCCCAGTGAGCTCGAGCTCGACGTGACGCGCGGACCGCTCTCGACGCGTTTCCGCGGCGCTCGCGAGCTGCCGGAGAACGCGCGCGGCGAGCTCGTGGCGCAACTCGGGACCTTGGGGCTCGACGTGCGCACGCTCGACGCGGACGGAGCCGCCAGCGCGGCTCGAATCGACTTGACCTACCAAGCGCTGGATCCGACGGCGCTCGCGCTTCCGTCGGTGAGCTCGCACGCGGTCGACTCCAGCGGTCTGGCGCGGATCGACTGGCTCGTCGCGGGCCGCGCCGCGGTCACCGCCGAGTTCCCCGATGGCGCGCGCGCCGGGGCGAGCGTCGAGTTGCCGGCGCTGGAGGCGCTTGAGTTGCGCGCGCCGGCGGTCGGAGTCGTGGTGGCGCGCGTCGTCGACCGCGAAGGGCGACCGGCAGCGGGCTTCACCGTCAGCGTGAGCACGTGGAGCGGTGCTGGAACACCGCCGCAGGACGAGGCCGAGTTCGTGGCCCACTCGCGAAGCCGTCAGTCGCGCACGACCGACGGCAACGGGCTGGTGGAGTTCAAAGGCGTGGTCGCTGGCGAGCTGTGGGTCTCCGCCGCGGACGTGCGCGGCTCGCTCGCGCCCCGTCCGCGCGCGGGCAAACGCGCGACGCTGTTGCGCGGCCAGCGAGCAATCGTCGATTTGGTGCTCGAGCAGCCTTGAGAGCGGTGCCGTGCACCTAGCGCATCACCTCGAGCCGCGCGGCTTTCCGCGTTTGGTCGGCATGGCGCGCGCCGTGCGCTTGGTTTCGGGCGCCGGAGCGCGCACGCCTGTGAGCGCGTCGAGCACCGCTCGGGCGTGGCCGTCGACCTTGACCGGTGACCACAGCGCCGCGAGCTTGCCGCGCTCGTCGATCACGAAGGTCGAGCGGATCACGCCGATGACCCTCTTGCCGTACATCACCTTCTCGCCGAATGCGCCGTAGGCCGAGGCGATGCGATTGCCGGCGTCGGAGAGCAAATCGAAGGGCAGGCGCTGAGCCGCGCGGAACTTGTCGTGCGCCTTCAGGGAGTCCGCGGACACGCCCAACACGACCGCTCCCGCGGCGAGCATCTCGGCATGGAGGTCGCGGAACTCGCACGCTTCGCGCGTACAGCCCGGCGTCGAGTCGCGCGGGTAGAAGTACAAGACGACCTTGCGGCCGGCCAGCGCGGCCAGCGAAACGTTCGCGCCGGAGGTCGAAGGAAGATCGAACGCAGGGGCCTTTTGGCCGAGCTCGAGCATGGGTGTCACCGTCTCGTGTCCGCGCGCACCGCGCGGTACAACGAGCGCAGGTTGTAGCGCGTCGCGCCGTTTCCTCCAGAGGGTTCGCATGGTCCGCACCGCATCCACGATGCTCGCGCTCGGCACGAGCGCTCCCGACTTCCGTCTCAGAAACGTCGATGGCCGCACCTTGGGGCTCGACGATT
Organism: Planctomycetota bacterium; assembly: GCA_020853575.1. Taxonomy (GTDB): domain Bacteria; phylum Planctomycetota; class UBA1135; order UBA1135; genus F1-120-MAGs118. The sequence goes on along the minus strand of JADYYP010000045.1, from coordinate 608,611 downwards.
TCGCGCAGGCGCCGGCCCTGGTCGTCGCGTTCCTCTCCAACCACTGTCCGTTCGTGAAGCACGTCCAAGCGGGCTTCGTTGCCTTGGCCCGCGAGTACCGCTCGCGCGGCGTGGACGTGGTCGCGATCGCATCCAACGACATCGAGAGTCATCCCGAGGACGGACCGGAGCCGATGAAACACGAAGCGGCTCGCGCGGGCTATGACTTCCCGTACCTCTTCGATCCCACCCAAGCGGTGGCCCAGAGCTATCGCGCCGCCTGCACGCCGGACTTCTACGTGTTCAACTCCGCGCGCAAGCTCGCCTACCGCGGCCAGATGGACGGCGCGCGCCCCGGCAACGACGTGCCCGTCACCGGTGCCGACCTGCGCGCGGCCCTCGACGCGCTGCTGAGCGGTCGCCCAGTGAACAGCGCGCAACGTCCGAGCCTGGGCTGCAACATCAAGTGGCGCGCGGGCAACGAGCCCGACTACTTCACGCGCTGACGCCGCGGCGTCGCTTCCGCTGCGACGAGTTCCACGATCGCGGACAACGCGCGAGATCTTGCGGCGCCGACGAGTCGCAGTGCTCGTGCGTTCGGAGTGCGCGACGAAGCGCTTGCGCCGGCGAACGCGCTCCGTGCGAGCGTGTTTCCGCCGCGGATTCCGCAGGCGCACCGCTCTCCGACGGCGTCATCCAAACGGACACGCTCGCGGCGCCACATCGGGCCCCGCGCACGGCTGCGGAAAAACCGGAGTCCATGCAACTGCACTGCATCCGCGCCGGCCAACGCTCTGCGGAACCAGTCTGACATGAACTCCCATGCGCTACGTTTGGCCCACCGCCATCGCTTTTGGCGTCTTGCTGTCGGTTGTTGCCCTGGCTGTCAGGAACCTGCATTCATCGAGTGCTGCGGACGCTGAACCGCGCTTGACGGACGAGCACGCCGCCGGCACTCCGACTGCGGTGCACGGGCAGGCATCGAGCCAGCCTTTCCTGCGCGATCTACCGGAGGCGACGCCCGAGTGGTTGCGTGACGCCGTTCACAGGATGGACCGTTACGTCGTGGGGCCGGACGCAGACCGCGAGGTCGAGCGCTTCTGGCAACTCGCGGACTCGACGCCGCTGGACCCCGAGAGGCATGCGATCGCGTTGGCGGCGTTGGAGAAGAGACTGGAGTCGTGCGTCAATTTGATCGAGACGCTGTCGGCACAGCGACGCGCTGAAGTCGGTGGGATGCCGGAGGATCCGCTCCCGCTGCAGTTCGCGAAGTTGGAGTGCGAGCACCAGCTGGCCGAGTTCCTCGCCGGGAACTACCGAGTATCGAATTTCGCAGGCATGCCACTGCGACTGCGGAACAGTCGGCCGAAGCTCGTGCGCCTCAGCGAGTGCCTGGTGCCGAGGATCCAGTCGCTGCTGTTGTTCCGAATCGAGACACTGGCACAGCCCGACATGTTCGCGTTGAAGGACGCACTGTTGGCCGAAGCGGAAAAGGGTGCGAATCGTTAGCACTCGGCGGCAGTTGTGCCGCCGGCGGGCACTGACTTGCCAACCGTTTTCCCCGCCGGTTACAGGAACCCATGAAATTCACAAAACTGCTCTCGTTCCTCTCAGTCGGAGCTTTGGCGATTGCGGCCGTTCGTGCCGAGGATCCCAACCCCGAGCCCGAGGAAGTCATCTGTTCGGGGTGTCTCAGTGGCGTCGGGATCTGGAATCACGTCATGGTGATTCAGACCTCCACGGGCACGTGCACCACGAATCAGGTCATGTGGCGTCGCGACGGCATCTGCAAAGAGGTCTACGACTCGAACGGAGAGGTCTACAAATGCAATGAGCTCCCGTGCCAGTACATCCTCGACCCGGGATGCACTGGCGACAGTTGCGATGAGCTGCTCGCGGGCGCCTACGACAACGTCGGCAACTTCTTTTCGTTCGATGGGTGCGGCCTCTACATCTTCGGTGCGCCGTGGTGTGGTTGGTACGCCCAGATCACGCAGTTCGCGTTCGATCCGGTGACCTGGAGCATTCAAACTCGCGCCAATTGGCTCTACTGCGGGCCCTGCGCCATCGAGGTCCCGCCGGTGGAACCGCCGGCCGGGGGCTGATCCACTGATCGTGGAGTGATTCGGTCACCAGCGGTGCAGGCGCCGGTGCGGCGCAGTCTCCGTTGGTGACCGACTGCCCGCCACGCGTCTCGTCATGGTCTGTTCGGATCAGTGGGCGAGCGCGACGCGGCCTCTCGTCCGGAGGCTCTCGGGCACACGGCGGTTGTCGCACGGGGAGACCTGCAGCGAGACCTGGATCGGGTTCGGCGCGTCGCGCCGCGGTGGGTCGTGTGCGAGCGTGAGAGTGACCCGGTTCACGTACACCGGCCAGGCGTTGCTCGCGCTCGCAGTGGCTGGCGCGCTCCCGCCGACCTCGGGCGTCGTCACGATCCGCTCCAGACAGCCGAGTTCGGCGTTCGCGCGGACCATGGTGGGTGCCCCGCACGGGAGCGCGTCGGGCCGCTCGAATTGGAGTTCCAGTCCCTGCGCCCAGCCGCCGACGCTCAGGTGGAGCCAGCGCGAGGCATCCACGCGGCGCCGAGGATCGTGAGCAGTGTCCTGCGAGCATCCGTCATGCCGTGTGCAGCGCGGGGCCGTGTCGAATCGAGCCGCGGCGCGCGCGGCGACGCTACCCTAGGCGCCGATGCACCGTCACCCACGTCGTGCGGGGGGCTCTGAGTTGGCGAGCGAGGCCCGCGGACGGGTCGCGCGGCGCCTCGAGTCGACCGGACACGCGAGCGCCCCCCGCGCGGGTGCGCCGAGTCGCGCCAGCCACGGCCGGGCGCGGATTTGTCGCAGATTGTGCGAAGGATCGTGGGGGCCAAGGTCACCCGCCCGCGAGGACGCGTGAAATCTGGCTTCGACGAGTTGGGCGACATGGCGCTGCGCGACCGCATCCTGGCGGGCGACCGCGACGCGGCTCAGCACCTGTTCGCCTCGCAGTTCGACGCGCTCTACGAGTTCGCGCACTACCGCGTGGGCGGCGACCGCGGGCTGGCGGAGGACGTCGTCCAGGACACGTTCATGGTCGCGCTCGAGAGCCTGAAGGGCTTCGACGGTCGCTCGAGCCTGCACACCTGGCTGTGCGGCATCGCCAAGAACAAGATCCGCGCGCACCGCCGCAAGCGGCGGCCGGCGGCGCTCGAGGACGTGCTCAGCGAGGCCGACGACGAGATCGATGCGATCCTGGCGCGCGTCGCCAGCGAGCCCTTGCCCGAGTGGGTGCTCGAGCGCAAGGAAACCAAGGCCTTGGTCGGCGCGACGCTCTCGTCCTTGCCTCCGGAGTATCGCCGGGCCCTGACGGGCAAGTACATCCACGGCGAGAGCGTGGCGCAAATCTCGGGCGCGGTGGGCAAGAGCGAGAAGGCCACCGAGTCGTTGCTCACGCGCGCGCGTCTGGCGTTCGCGAACGTGTTCGAGCTGCTCTCGAAGAAACGCGGAGGGCTCGATTGAGCTCCGAGCACGATCAACCGGACTTCGCGGTGCTCGAGCGCAATCTCGAGTTGCTGCTGCGCCACTGCTATCAACCGGTGCGTGCCGATCCGCGCTTCCGCGCGCGGTTGGAGCGCCAGGTGGTCGAGCTCTCGCGCCGCTCACGGCCGAGACCGGAGCGCACCTCGCCGTGGAGCAGTCCCGCGTTGCGTATCGCATTGGCGGCCTCTTTGGCCATCGCTTGCTTCGTGGGCGTTCGTTCTGGAGCGGACTGGATCGAGCGCCTGCTCGGGCCGCGCCGCGCGTCCGCCGCGCTGGAGCAGATCCTCGCCCGCGGTGAGGTGGCCTGGCGCGCTGGCGCTTCGCAGGGCTGGCGCGCGGCGCGCGGCGTGGACCAACCTCGAGCGTTCGTGCTCGCCGCGTCGGGGAGCGAGAGCGACTACCTCGAGGTCGCGACGCCGCCGTCGATGCGCGCGCGTGTCGACGTCGAAGGCCCCTGGGCCAGCCAGTGGGAGCTCGGGCAGGCCTCGCACGCGGCGTTCGTGCGAGAGCAGGAGCGCGATTCTGCGGACGCGGGCTCACCGGGGCGGGTGACGGTGGCGCTCGAGGCCGGGAGCTTGCGCGGCGTGCGCCAAGACACGACCGCCGTGCAGCCGGCGCTGAGGATCGTCACCAGCGAGGGCGACGTGAACTTCGTGCACGGCGTGCTCGGGCTCGACTTCTCGGCGCCGCGCGAGCCCGAGACGTGGACTCCGCCGCCCAGCGGAGCGCAGCGTTTCGTGCACGTGGTCGTGGATTCTGGCGCGGCGTCCGTCGCCGATCCTCGCGGAAGCGGTGCGCTGCCGCTCGCGGACGGCGACGAGCTCTACATCTGCGGCGGGCGCGTGCTGTTGCCGCGCGCAGCGACGACCAGCGATGCGCGCACGCCGGTTGATCCTCCGCGAGCGCTGGTGGATGTCGCCACGCCCGAGGGCGCTCGCGGCGTTCGTGGGCGGGTGACCGCGGATGGTGCGGCGCTCGACGAGTTCCGCATCGTCGCGCTGCGCGAGGTGCAGCTCCCGCAGAGCGCGGATCCGATCCCGCGCGAGTTCAGCGCGGCGCGCGGCGTGTTCGTGTTCGAAGGTCTCGAGCCGGGCCCATACCGCTTCTTCGCGATCGCACCCGGATTCGCGGTCGCGAAGAGCGAGGTGCTCGACGTCAGCGAGGATCGTGCGCTGTCCCTGGAGTTCGCTCTGACGCGCGGCGGTGTGTTGGCGGGCGTCGTCGTCGACGACCTCACGGGGGAGCCGATCTCCGACGCGTACGTCGTGTCGGAGAGCGACACGCAGGTGATGGTGCTCTCGTTCGTGCAAAGCGACAACCGCGGCTTCGACTCGAGCGTGCGCTCGCGGGGCAATGGCGCCTTCGAATTCGAGCGACTTTCCGCCGGAGAGCATGTGGTGCGCGCGAGCGCCCCGGGCTTCGGAGCGGCTTGGCTCGAAGTGCAGGTCGTCGCCGGGGAGCGCCGCGGAGACGTCGAGCTGCGCCTGCCGCGCGCGGGCCGCATCGTGGGGTCGGTGCGCGATGCATTCGACCAACCGGTGCGACGCGCCCTGGTGATGGCCTCGACCACCGAGTTCCAGCTCAAGCGTCCGTGCCTGAGCTACCGGCCGATCCTGACCGACGACGACGGTCGCTTCGAGCTCGCCGACCTCGGGCCCGGCGCATGGGCGGTGCTCAATTTCGGCCCGGCGGACAGCTTGCGCTCGGCGACGACTCTCACGCCCGAGATGGAGTTCGGCTCGGTGCGCGCCGGCGCGACGACGGTCGTCGATTTCCACGCCAAACGACCGCCGCAGGTCCTGCGCGGCGTGGTGCGCACGAGTGCCGGCGAGCCGGTGCGGCGCCGCAGCTTGGTCGTCGCGCGCACCGACCGCGACGAGCGCGATGCCGAGCGCGCCTGGCTCTCGTGCGCCACGCTCGACGATGGCTCGTACACGTTGCCGGGTCTCGAGCCGGGCGAGTACGAGATGTACGTGTCCCTGCGAACGCCCTCGGAAGTGCTGCGTGTCGGCCGTTTCGAGGTCCTGGCCGGCCAGGCGACGGCGCACGACGTCACGCTCCCGCTGGGAACCATCGGGGGACGCGTGCGCGACGGCGAGCGCGATCGACCGCTGTCGGGAGCTGTGCTGGTGTTGTTGGCCCGCGGCGAGGGCGGCACCAGCCAGTTCGTCGGCAAGGTGTTCTCGGCGGTCGACGGTACCTTCGAGTTCACCTTCCTTCCGTCGGGACGTTACGACGTGTACGCGTATTCGGCGCGCGAGTCCTTCGGCCAGCAGGGGCGCGTGGACTTGGAGCTCGAGGAGGGGCAGCGGCGTTCCGACGTGGAGTTCACCCTGCGCATGGGTGGTCGCGTGCAGGTGCGTGTCGTGGACGAGCTCGGCGCGGGCATCCCCGAGGCACTCATCGAGTTCCGCGACGAGCACGGCGAGAGCGTGCAATTCGCCGAGGCCGATCGCACCAACGCCAAGGGGCTCTACGCGGTGAACGGCATCTCCATCGGCCGCTGGAGCGTGCGCGTGGCGCATCCCGCGTTCCTCGAGGACACGCGCGAATTCGATGTGGCGCGCGACGAACGCAGCGACGTCACGCTCACGCTCCGACGGCGCTGAGCCGGCCGCCGCGCCGAACACGCTCTCCGACCGGAAAGCTAGGATTGGGCGAAGGATCCGCGGGGACCGCGGCACTCGCCTTCGCGCCGCGCACGACATTCCCGGAGCGGCCGACGAAACCATGCAAAAGCAGAATCTCACCGTCCTGTTCCTGGCCTTCTTGGCCGTCGCACTGGCGAGCGCATCGGTCGGTTTCTTCTTGGGCCGCGATCCTGCGACCCAAGCGGGGGGCCAGGCTCCAGCCTCGACTCCGACCGACCCGCGCATCGCGGAGCTCGAGGCCAAGACGGCCGAGCTCCAGAGCATGCTCGAGAGCGCTCCGCTGCAGCACTCGCGCAGCACACCGACGAGCGCCGGGGAGATCGAGGCGGCGGTCGCCGAGTGGATGGCGAAGCACGGGGACAAGCTCGCCGCGCCGGAGGCCGAGGCCGAGAAGGACCCGCGCAAGGCGGCGCAGGAGAAGACGCGCGCGATCGCCGACGCGCTCGCGGCCTTGATCGACCCCAACACCAGCGACTCCGAACGCGCGCGCTTGTGGAAGGAACTGGGCAAGGCCGGCTTGCTCGACGCCGTGCTCGCGGAGTTCGAGAAGCGCGCCGAGCGCGACCCCAACGACGCCGACAAGCAGTCCGAGCTGGGCTCGGCCTACCTGCAGAAGCTGTTCACCGTCGGGCCGATGGAGCAGGGCGTGTGGGCCACCAAGGCCGACAAGGCCTTCGACGCAGCGCTCACGCTCGACGACCAGCACTGGGACGCGCGCTTCTCGAAGGCGGTGTCGCTGTCGTTCTGGCCGGCGCTGTTCGGCAAGAAGCAGGAAGCCATCGACAACTTCGAGGTGCTGGTCCAGCAGCAAGCCAAGCTGCCGAGCGACGCGCGCTACGCGCAGACGCACCTGTGGCTGGGAAACATGTACGACGAGCGCGGCGAGAAGGACAAAGCCGTCGCGGCCTGGCGCGCGGGGCTCGAGCTGTATCCCGACGACGAGGCGCTCAAGAAGAAGGTCCAATGAGCGCGCGCCGAGCGCGTGCGATCAGGGCCCGATGCCCGCGAGCTCGCGCTCCAGCGCGGCGAACTCCGCACGGTCGCGCAGAACGTTGAAAACCGCCGCGTTGCGCAGGTCCTCGAGGTCGCGATAGCCGCGCTCGAACGCCAGGCGCAGCGCGGCCAGCGACTGCGCGGCGTAGCTCTCGGACAACTCCGCCCGCGTTGTGTCGAGCAGCTCCAGGTCGTCGCGCGCGAGCTCGGCGCACTGCGCCAGCCGCCCTGCGCAACGGCGCGCGAAGATCCAATCGTGCTCCGCGGAGCGCTGCAGGGCGCGCGCTACCAACGCGGCGGCCTCGGCGTGTCGTCCCGCGCGGCGTGGCAATTCGGCGCGCCCCAGGAGCTGCTCGGCGAGCCGCGCGACGTACAGCGGCTGATCCGGGGCACGCGACACGGCGCGCTCTTGCCACTCGAGCGCCTCGTCCATCATGCGTCCTGCCGGCTCCAGCTCGCCGCAGTCGATCGAGGCCGCGCCGCACGACGACAGCAGATTGGCCAACAAGCTCGCGTAGGAGGCCGCGTCGTTGCGTTGCGCGAGCTGACGTTGGTGCTCGATCGCCTCTCGGTACTGTGCCAGCGCCGCGCACGGATCTCCACCGCGGTGCAAGGCCACCCCCAAGTTCAACACGACGTTGGAGAAGGCGTCGACATTGCGCGCGGTGTCGGGGAAGTCGCGCAACAGCTCGCGCTGGAGCTCGACGGCGCGGCGCAGGACCTCGCCAGCCTCCGGGTGGCGGCCGAGATTGGACAGCGCCAACCCGAGGTTGGTGCGCGCGTCGACGACGTCGGCCTTGGCCTTCACTTGCTCGGGACTGCGCGCCAGGCGCTGTTCGTCGAGTTCGACGGTCTCGCTCAAGTAGGGCAAGGCCTCCTCGGGCCGGGAGCTGTCGATCGCCAGTACCCCGAGCGCGTTCACGTTCTTGGCCAGTGCCTCGAGCGCACGCTCGTCCCCAGCCGCGAGCTCGAGTGCTCGCCGCGCCTGGCGCGCACCGAGCTCGAACGCGGCGCGCGCCTGGTCCCAATCGCCCAGCCCATAGAAGGCGTTGCCCAGCGTGAAGCGCGCCGCCGCCTCCGAGCTGCGCGCCTGCGGACGCTGGTCGCGCTCGAGCAATGCCAGCGCTTCGCGCGCGTCGTCGCGCGAGCCGGCGAAATCGTCGAGCTGCTCGCGCACGCTCGCACGCGCGTGCAAGGCCAGGATCCGCGCCTCGCGGCAGGCCTCGCGGTCGGCGCTCGTCGATTCCAGCTGTCGCAGGCTCTCGAGCTCCCGGCCGTACTCGCGTTCGGCCTCGGCGAACTGCCCGAGCAGGGCCTGCATGTCGGCCACGCGGCCGCGCGCCAGCGCGATCTGCAGCGCTAGCCCCGCATCGTCGCTCTGCGCTTCCGCCAAGGCCACGTAGAAGGCCAGCGCGCCTTCGAGGATGCGGCGCCGCGCCGGCTCGAGCCGCGGCAGGTCGCGCATCGTCTCCTCGCCGACGCGGGTCACCAGTTCGACCGCCGCGAGCGCCGAATCGAAGTTGTCCTCGGCGCGTTGGCGCGCCTGGAGAATCGTGCGGTTGGCCGCACGTTGCTGGACGTACAGCGCGGTGGGAGTGCCGATGAACAGGCACGCGCCGAGCGCAACCGCGACCGCGGCACCTTTGTGACGCTGCGCCCAGCGACGCGCTTGGACCCAGGCCCGCGCGCGCTGGGCCTCGATCGGTCGGCGCGCCAGGAGGTGGTCCAAGTCGCGAGCGAAGGCTCCGGCACTGGCGTAGCGTCGCGCCGGGTCGGGATCCATGGCCGTGCGGCACACGGTCTCGACGTCGCCCTCGATGGAGGCGTCGAACTTCGCCATCCGCGGTGCGTGACCCGCGAGGATCTCGGCCGCGAGGCCGCCGCTGGAGCGCCCCTCGAACGGCAAGTGCGTGGTGAGCAACTCGAACAGCGTCACTCCCAGCTGGTACACGTCCGTGCGCGCGTCGATGGACTCGTGCTGGCCCCGAATCTGCTCCGGCGCCATGTGCGGCAGAGAGCCGAGTTGCGCTCCGGTGCGCGTGACCCGCTCGGCATCGACGCTGGCCGACAGGCCGAAATCGAGCAACATCACGCGTCCGTCGCGCGTGAGCATCACGTTGGATGGTTTGACGTCGCGGTGCAGCACGCCGCGTCGGTGCGCGTGCTCGAGCGCCTCGGCGATCTCGCGTGCGATCGCCACGCAGGCATCACTCCACGAGCCCGCGAAGAGCGCGCTGCCGCTGCTGCTCGCGTGGCGCCCGCGCGCCAGTGCCTCGCGCCAGCGCGCGCCGTTGCGCTCGCGCGCGGGGAGCGGCGCCAACTCGTGGATCAAGTCCGCCAGCGACTCGCCGTCGACGCGCTCCATCGCGAAGTAGGGGATGCCGCTCGCTTCGCCGACGGTGTAGATCGGCACGATGCCGGGGTGATGGAGCTTGGCGACGATCGCGACTTCGCGCTCGAAGCGCTCGCGCGCCTTCCCGAAGTAGAGTTGCTCGGGCCGGATCAGCTTGAGCGCCACCTCGCGTCCGAGCGACTCCTGCAGCGCGCGGTACACCACGCCCATGCCGCCGGCGCCCAGGCGCTCGAGCAGCTTGAAGTCCCCCAAACGTTCGGGGAACTCGTGCGCCACGGCGTGTCCGACCAAGCCCGCGCGCCGCAGGCTCGCGATGCGCTCGCGCAGGCGTGCCGCGTGAGCGGGGTGCGCGGCGCAGAGCTCTTCGAGCGCGCGCTCGCCGTCGGATTCGAGCCGCTCCAGGCAGCGGACGATCAAGTCCTCGAGCTCACTCGAGTCGTGCGCGCCGGTCTCGCTCATGTCGCGGACGTTAGCCGTGGCGCGGCGCGCGCGCCACTCCAGGGCTGCCTGACGAGCTCGTTAGCGACGCAACCGCCAAGGAAATTGCAATCGAGGCTAGGATCTCGCGCGGCCTGTGCGTCGCGGTGGGTGACGCGCGGACGCTCGATGTGCAGGTCAGGCTCGGTTCGGCGGTGGTGCAGCGTGAAGAACGGTTGGACGAAGTCCGGAGCGCGTGCGGCGGCTCTCGTGCTGATGTGTGCGAGCTGTGGGGGCGGTGGGACGCATTCGGCCAGCGATCCGTCGGGCGGCGCTGCGCCGCACGGCGAGAACGTGGCCGCCACGTACTTCGGGGCTTTCGAGCACGACCGAGTGCAGGGCGTGTCGCTGATGCCGGACGGGCGCGTGCTGATCGCTGGCGAAACTCACTCGCGCTTCGATCTGGCCGGTGCGCCGTTCTCCGACGTACCGGCGAGCGCGCACCACGTGTGGGCCAATGGAGCCGCGGGCAGCAGTGGCTCCGACGGATTCGTCGCGATCCTGTCCGCGGACCTGCGACGCCTCGAGCAATGGGCCTACATCGGCGGCTGCGATGGCGACCGCGCGTACTACGCGCAGGCCGATCGCGACTCGATCTACGTCGTCGGCATCACCAAGTCGCTGGGAGTGTGCAGCAGCGCGCCGTTCCCCGCCGACGTGATCTACGGATCGTCCGGCCCGGGCGATGACTTCGACGTCTTCGTGGCGCGTTTCGACACCTCGCTCCAAGTGCGTCACCATCTGGCGGTGTTCGCCGGCAGCAGCCTGGGCGAGGAATCGGCGCGCGGCAGCATGACGCTGATCACGGACGAGAGCGGGGAGACCGTGGCCGTGTGTCTTTCGGGCACGACGGTCTCGGCCGATTTCCCCGTGGCCGCGCTGACGACCGTCCAACCCTCCGCGCAGCTCGATCACTCTCACAGCGGGCCATCCGACGCGTTCCTGATCCGCCTCGACGCCGCGCTCGCGCCGCAGTGGGCGACGTTCTTCGGTGGCGCGGGCGAAGAGTACGCGGCCGCCAACGTGCGCTACCACGCCGGGCTCGACGCGCTGTTCATCGGCGGATTCACCACCTCGAGCGACCTTCCGCTGGGGGCGGCGCCGTACGACGACACTCTCGGCGGCGCCAGGGACGGTTTCGTGGCGCGCTTCGACGCCGCTCGCGGCGCGCTGCTCGCGGCGACGTACCTCGGCGGTTCGCTCGACGATTTCGTGGGCTTCAACGACGACCTCGAGCTCACTCCGAGCGGCGCGCTCGCGGTCGCGGGCTCGACGCACTCGCTCGACTTCCCGGTGAGCCTCGCCAACGCGCCGCAGACGACGCACAGCACGCTGGGGCTCGATGCGGACGTGTTCGTGAGCGTGTTGGATCCCTCGCTCTCGAGCGCGCCCTCGTTCAGCACGTACCTGGGCGGGGCGGGCAACGAAGAGGCTTCGGGCCTGTGCTGTGATTCCGCGGGGCGTGTGTTCGTCAGCGGCGAGAGCCAATCCGCGGATCTCGAGATCTCCGCGGCGTCGGCCTTCGACGGGAGCTTCACCACCGCGCACGGCGCCAACGCCAGCGGCTACGCCGACGCGTTCTTGATCGGCCTCGATCCGGCGAGCGCCTCCAGTGCCGCGTGTCTGGTCTACGGCACGTTCCTCGGAGGAGACCTGAGCATCGCGACCCCGGGCTCGCTCCACAGCGCGCCGCCCCACGGCACGCGCGGCCGCGGACTGGTGTTCGACGCTCTCACGGGTCACTTGATCGTGTGCGGCCAAACCACGACGAGCGACTTCCCTACGACCGCCGGAGCGCTGCAAGTCGGCGACGCCGGCGAGGAGGAGGGCTTCGTCGCGCGCCACCTTCCCTGACCTGCGCGCGCGGCGAGCTCAGCGTGCCCAACACTCCGCGATGCCTTCGCGCAGCGAGCGCTGCGGCGCGAAACCCAATGCGCGCAGCTTGGTCGTGTCGGGAACGCGGCGGCGCACGGAGCCCGGTGGAGCGGGTCGCGCGTCGACCTTGGGATGGAAGCCAGAGACATCGAACACGATCTGCGCCAAGTCGGAGATCACGGTCTCGATGTCGGAGCCGATGTTGTACAGCCCGCCCTTGCGCTCCAGGGCGGCGCCCAGAACGGCGCGCAACGCGCGGCCGGCGTCCTCGACGTGCAGGAACGAGCGCGTCTGGTCGGCACCGAACACCGGGAACGGATCGACACGCTGGCGGGCGCGCGCGAGGAACTCCGGGATGACGTGGGTCGGGCCCATGCGCGGCCCGTAGACGTTGTGGAAGCGCACCACGATCGGCGTGAAGCCGCCGGCTCGCGCCGCACCGAAGACCGCGGATTCTCCGGCGATCTTGCTGGCCGCGTAGGACCAGCGCGGCAGCGCGATGTCGTCGATCGACAGCAGCACGCCCTCCGGCGTCGGGATCGGTGCGTGACCGCGGTCGACGCTCGCGGCGTAGTTCTCGCTCGAGGAGGCGAAGAAGAACGCCTTGCAGCCGCTCTCCAGCGCGTGGTCGAGGGCGTTGAGCGTCGTGCGCATGTTGACCGCCATCGTCTCGTAGGGATGGTCGGTGACGTACTGCACGCCGACGATCGCGGCGAAGTGGAAGATCGCGTCGTACTTGCCCGCGAGCAGCGAGCGATCCGCGGCGAAGTCGCCGCGCAACACGCGCAACCGGCCCGCATGGCGCGCGGCGAGCGCGTCCAGGTCGCCGAGTCCGCCCTTCTTGCCGACGTCGACGGTCGTGACCTCGTCGCCCTGTTCGAGCAGTTGCCGCACGAGTTCGAAGCCGATCACGCCGGCGCCGCCGGTGACGAGGTGTCGCATCGCAGAGCCTCTCAGGTCTTGACCGGGCGCGCGCTGGCCGTCGGGTAGTCTCCGCGGCCGTACACGCGCAACTGCACGCCGCGCTTGGCGAACTCCGCGGCGCAGGCGTCGACCACCATGTTCCAAGGGTCGACGACCAGCGTGCCGGACTTCATCTCGGCCTTGAGCAAGTCGGCCAAGAACGGACGGTACAGCGGGTCGGGCAAGCAGATCACGACCACGTCGGCACCGCGCACGATCGACTGCGGATCCTGCGAGACCGAGATCTCCGGCACTTCGTCCCAGTGGGTGACCAGTGGGTCGTAGGCGACCACGCGAGCCCCGCGCTGCGCCAACGCGCGCGCCACGATCTCGCTCGGAGTGCTGCGCGTGTCATTGACGCCCGGACGATAGGTGACGCCGATCAGCGCCACGCGCTTGCCCGCGAGCGCGCCGGCGCAGTGCTCTTCGACCCACTGCACCGCGCGCAGCGGCATGCGTTCGTTGGTCAGGATCGCGCGCCGTGAGAAGGGCATCTCGGCCGGGATGCCGATCAAGCGCTCCGCGCCGTAGGCCGCGAGCAGCGCGTCCTTGGTCAGGCAGTAGCCGCCCACGCCCAAGCCCGGCAGCATCATGTTGTCGTGCGTGCCCCGACGGACGCGCACCGACTTGATCACGTCGAACAGGTCGACTCCCGCGCCTTCGGCGAGCTTGGACCATTCCTCGATGAACGCGATGTTGGTCGCGCGGTAGCTGTTCTCGAGCAGCTTGGCCATCTCGGCCGCGCGCGTCGACTTGTGGCGCCACAGCGGGAACTTCTCGACGTTGACGTACTTCGCCAGGAAGTCGCGCGCCGCGTCGGCACTGGCCTCGTCGATGCCGGCGTAGGCGCGCCAAAAGTTGTTGACCGAGTCGAGGTAGTCGGGACCCGGCATCACGCGCTCGTAGCAGTAGGCCAGCTTCGGCGGCTTGGCGGAGACGTCGACGCCACGCTTGCGCTGGCCGTCGCACAGCGCTGGGTACAGCACGCGGTCGCACAATCCGAAGGGCAGCGTGCTCTCGACCGTGACCAGGGTCCCCGGCCGCATGTGCTCGCCCACCATGCGCATCGCCGCCGCATAGCCCTCGGTCGGCACCACCAGCGACTCGGTCTGGCCGGGCTCGCGCTGCACGTCGAGGTTGATGCAACTCACCACCACGTCGGCCAGACCGATCGCGCGCGGGTCGTTGGTGCCGAGCAGGTTCTGCGCGCTGGTGCAGGCCTCGTGGATCACGTGCTCCAGGCTCGGATCGTTGGCGTAGGTCGGCGAGCTACCGGCATCGAGCCGCGCCACCTTGGCTCGACCCGCCGCGTCGTCGCGGTCGAGCCCGATCACGAAGAACAAGCGCGCGCCGTTCTTCTCGGCGCGCGCCAGGTTGCCCGCCACGGCCGTGCCGACGAAGCCCAGCCCGAGCACCAACACGATCTCCTGCCCGCTCGCCCGCGCCGCGCGCGCGCGAGTCTCGATGTGCGCGAAGTCCATCAGAGCTCCATGCCCAAGCGCAGCTTGAGTCCGTTCTTGATCTTGTACCAACCGACCTTGAAGCCATCCCAAACGGTCACGCCGGGGACCGCGAAGGGTACGTGGATCGGCACTTCCTCGACTTTGAAGCGTGCGTGCAGCGCGCGCAGCAGGAGCTCGCTCTCGATCTCGTAGCCGCGCGACGTCAGTTTCAGTTGGTAGAGCTTTTCGGCGCGGAAGGCCCGGAAGCCCGACTCGGTGTCGGTCAGCCAGCGCCAGGTGACCGCGAACGAAATGCACTTCAGCCCGAAGTTGCCGAACTTGTTGATGGTCGAGGTGCGCAGCGTTCCCAGCATGCGCGAACCGACGACCATGTCGACCGCACCTTTCTCGAAGGGCGCCAGCAAGACCGGAATTTCCTCCGGCAGGTGTTGGCCGTCCGAGTCCATGACGATCACCACGTCGGGCTTGAGCGCGCGCGTGGCCTCGATCCCCTTGATCAGCGCAAACCCTTTGCCGCGAACCATTTCGGGCTCGGGCACGATGGCGCCGGCGGCGCGCGCGGCGGCCGCCGTGGCGTCCTTGGAGGCGTCGGCCGTGACCAGCACGTGATCGACGAAAGGCTGCGTGCGACGCACGATCTCGGCGATGCCCTTCTCGAGGTTGTACGCCGGGAGCACTGCGACGACTGTGCGGGTTCGAGCCATGGGGGAGGTGGCGCTTCTTCGAATGGAAAGGCGGGGATTCTAAAGGCCGGCCGAGCGCGAACAAGCTCAGCGCGGCGCGCCGCGAGCGCGCGCGCCCTGGACAAAGCCCGACGTCGCACCTGTGCGCAGTGGAGAGCACGCCGTCGCAACCGCTACACTGCGCGTTGCTCAGAACGCTCCCGTCGCGCGCCACGCCCCCAATCCTCTATGTCCAGCGAGCCCATGGCCCCGGCCCAGAACCGAATTGAAATCTCCTACAACGGCAAGACGGTCGCCCTGCCCCTGATCGAGGGCACCGAGGCCGAAGCCGCGATCGACATCCGCAATCTGCGCCAGCAGACCGGCCTGATCACCTTCGACCCGGGCTACGCCAACACCGGGGCCTGCAAGAGCGCGATCACCTTCATCGACGGCGAGCAGGGCATCCTGCGCTACCGTGGCTACCCGATCGAGGACTTGGCCGAGAAGAGCACTTTCCTCGAGGTCGCGTGGCTGTTGATCCACGGCGAGTTGCCCAGCCGTCCGGAGCTCGAGTCCTTCAGCGGCGAGATCACCCGCCACACTTTGCTGCACGAGAACTTCGCGCGCTTCTTCTCGGCCCTGCCGAAGGACGCGCATCCGATGCCGGTGTGCGCCGCCGCCGTGGCTGCGATGGCGACGTTCTACCAGGAGCCCGAGAGCGACGACACGATCCACAAGACCGTGATCCGCCTGCTGGCGAAGATGCCGACGATCGCGGCCTATTCCTACAAGCACTACATCGGCCAGCCTTTCATCTACCCGCGCAACGACCTCGACTACTGCTCGAACTTCGTGCGCATGATGTTCGCGACGCCCTGCGAGGAGTACGAGATCGATCCCTTGTACGCCAAGACCCTCGACTTGCTGTTGATCCTGCACGCCGATCACGAGCAGAACTGCTCGACGTCGACCGTGCGCATGGTCGGCAGCTCTCAGGCCAACTTGTTCGCGTCGATCAGCTCCGGCATCAGTGCGCTGTGGGGCCCGCTGCACGGCGGCGCGAACCAGAAGGTGATCGAGATGCTCGAGTGGATCGCGCAGAACGACGGCAACGCCGATCGCTTCGTGGCGCGCGCCAAGGACAAGAACGACACGACGCGCCTGATGGGCTTCGGGCACCGCGTGTACAAGAGCTACGACCCGCGCGCGACGATCCTCAAGAAGTACTGCGAGCAGATCCTGGCCAAGGTGCCGGCCGGGAGCCCGTCGGCAAAGCTCTTCGACATCGCACGCAAGCTCGAGGAGATCGCGCTCTCCGACGAGTACTTCGTCAAGCGCAAGCTGTACCCCAACGTCGACTTCTATTCGGGCGTCATCTACAAGGCGATGGGCATCCCGACCAACATGTTCACCGTGATGTTCGCGCTCGGGCGCATGCCGGGTTGGGTCGCGCAGTGGCTCGAGTCGCGCCGCGACCCCGACTTCAAGATCGGCCGCCCGCGCCAGATCTACGTGGGCGCGACCAAGCGCTGACGGGTCGTCGCGCGCGCCGCGTTGAACGCGGGGCCGCGGTTTGACACGCTCGGCGCACCATGCCGTGGAGGAGTGCGCGACGGTTGCCGCTTTCGACGCAGTTGATCGGCGTCGACGGCGGAGCAACGCAGGTGAAGGTGCACGACGTCGCGGTCGTGCTGCGCGGCGGCGCGCCGGCCCTGCGCCTGAGCGAGAACAGCGCGAGCGCGAGGTACCCGCGCGTGCCGGGCTTCACGCCTCCGGCGGAGGCTGGACCCGAGGGGCTCGAACCTCCCGGTCCGCCGACACCCGCGGAGCGCGAGCAAGGTTGGGCCTGGATCGAGAGCACCGCGCAGTGCGTGCTCGAGGTGGCGCGGCGGCGCGGCGCGCGCCAGGTGCTGCTCGGGATCGCCATGCCCGGCCGCAAGACACCCGACGGGCGCGGAATCGAGTTCGCGCTCAACGGTCCGCGCATTCCGCGCTTCGTCGAGCGCCTCGAGGAGCGCCTGCGCCTCGACGGCCTGGAGTTCGCCGCGCCGATCGCGCGCCTGGAGAGCGATGGTTGGTGCTGCGGTCTGGGTGAGGAAGCGGCCGAGGAGGGTCTGTTTCGCGGCGTCGACGACGCCTACTACTTGGGCGGGGGCACGGGCCTGGCGGAATCCCTGAAGTTGCGCGGCGGGCTGGTGCGCCTCGAGTCGATCGAAGGTTGGTTTCCGCGCGCCTGGAAGTTGCGCGACGCCAGCGGAAAGAGCTACGACCGCTCGCTGTCGGCCGCCGGTCTCAACAGCGAGTGGGCCGACCGCGTCGGCTTCGAGGTGCCGTTGGCGCGCGGGCGCTTGCCCGAGGAGCGCGTGCGCACCGACGAGCGCGCCCAGGAGTTGTTCAAGCTCACGGGCGAGCGCTTGGCCGCCCTGATCGCCGAGCGCGCCTTCGCGCTGTGGATGCGCACCAGCGATTCAGCGCCGCTGCCGGGCCCGCACGTGTTGCAGCGCGTCGTCGTCGGCCAGCGGCTCGGGCAGTTGCTCCAGGACGCGCGGACGTTGCCCTACTTCCGCGCCGCGCTGGAGCGCGAGCTCGCGGCGCATTTCGAGCGCTTGGGTTTCGCGCACACCTATCCGAGCGATGCGCCGGGCGAGCTCACGCGCGAACGCTGGCTGCGCTGCTCGAGCTTGCGTGGGGCGCCCGCGCTGGGTGCCGCGGCCTCCGCGCTCGCCGCCTGGAGCCCGGTGGATGCCTGAAGGCGCGAGCCAAGGACTCGCGGGCTCGTTCGGTCCCTTCGATTGGGCCGTGGTCCTCGGGCTGTTCCTCCTGACGCACTGGATCGGCGCAGCGACCAGCGGCAGACCGGCGACGATCCGCGACTTCTTCCTCGGAGGTCGCAAGCTGCCCTGGTACGCGGTGAGCGCGTCGATCATCGCCACCGAGATCAGCGCAGTGACGCTGATCAGCCTGCCCGCGACGGTCTTCAAGGACGGCGGCAACATCGCCTATCTGCAACTCGGCGTGATCGGCCTGTTCCTGGCGCGCTGGATCGTCGCGCTGTGGTTGATCCCCAGGTACTACGAGCGCGAGATCTTCAGTCCCTACGACTACATGGGGCAGGTGCTCGGTCCGCACGTGCGCAGCGTCACGACGATTCTGTTCACGATCGGCGGCGTGCTGGGGCAAGCGGCGCGTGTGTACTTGACCGGCTTGGTGCTGGAGGTCGTGCTCCACGACGAGTTCAGCGCGCTGGAGCAGGCCACCGGCGTGCGCGGACTGTGGGCCGCGATCGCGTTGATCGGGCTGGTGGCAGTGGTGTGGACCTGGCTCGGCGGCATGGCCACGGTGATCTGGACCGACGCCGTGCTGTTCCTGGTGTTCTTGATCGCCATCGCGGTCGCGCTGGTCACCGCCGTCGCGCACGTCGAAGGCGGCGCTGCCGAGGTCGTGGCGCTGGGGCGCGCGGCCGACAAGTTCCGTTTCTTCGACTTCGAGCTCAGCTTCTCGAAGGCCAACACCTTCTGGGCGGCCTTGATCGCCAACACCTGGGTCGGCGTCGGCGCCTTCGGCACCGATCAGCTGATGGCCCAGCGCGTGTTCTGCTGCAAGAACGCGCGCGAGGCGCAGAAGGCGATGATCGCCAGCTACGCCTCGATGATCGTCGCCGTGCTGGTGGCGCTGCTCGGGATCGCGCTCTACGCCTATTACCAACACCACCCGCTCGCGGGCACGGCCCTCGAGCTGTTCCGCGAGAAGCCCGACCGCATCTTCCCGATCTTCATCGTCGACGTGATCCCGAGCGGCCTGAAGGGCCTGATCATCGCCGGCGCGTTCGCCGCGGCGATCTCGAGCCTGGACTCGATCCTCGCGGCGCTCGCGCAGACCGTGATGTCGGCGTTCTACTTGCCGCGACTGGCGCGCCAGGGCAGCGTGAGCCAAGACGACGAGCGCCGCGCGCTGGCCGTGTCGAAGCTCTTGATCGTGGTCTTCGGCGTCGTGCTGTGCGTGATCGCGGCGTTGTGCGAGTTCGTGCAACGCGATCCGCGCTTTGGCGCGGTGCTCGACTTGGCCCTGATGATGCCCGGCTACACGCAAGGCGCGCTGCTCGCTGCCTTCGGGCTGGCGTTCTTCTTCCGCGGCCGCGTGGATGGCTCGGGATACCTGTGGTCGGCACCGCTCTCGGTGATCACGGTGCTGGCGGTGGCCTGGCACCAAGCCTGGACTCCGTGGGTGGTTGCCAGCGCCTTCGCCGTGCTGCTCGGAGCTTGGTGTCTGCATTGCGCCAGCGCCTGGCGCGCGGCGGACCTCGCGCGCGCCGCGGCGTGGCTTGCCGCGGGAGCGCTGCTCGCCGCCGCGCAGCACTTCTCTCCCGCGATCACCTGGCCTTGGTTCGCGCCCATCGGATGCACGACGGCCTTCGTGTTCGGCTATCTTCTGCGGCGCGCCGGCGAGCGCTCGGACGCAACAACATGAAGCACGTTCTCTGGTTCCCACTGTTCGCGGCCGTGGCCGCGTGCTCGCCCGATGCACCCGCGAACGACGGCCGAGCCGCAGCGCCGGCCGAGCCGCAGCTCGAGGAGCCCGCGCGCGTCGAAGCTCCGTCCACCCCGACGCCCGCCAGCGGCGCGACCAAGAAACCCCAGGCGCCGGGAGTCGACGCGCCGAGCGCAGCCAAGGAACTGAGCTTCACGGCTCCGGAAGGCTGGATTTCCGAGCCTCCGTCCAACGCGATGCGCAAGGGTCAGTACCGCTTGCCGCCGAGCGCCGGCGACACTGCCGCGGCCGAGTTGGTGATCTTCTACAGCGGCAAGATGGGCATGGGGCCGCTCGAGGCCAATCTGAACCGCTGGGCGCTGCAGTTCGAGCAAACCGACGGCTCCAAGTCGCGCGACAAGATGACCAACACGACGCGGCGCGTGGACGCCGGCGCGGTGACCGAGACCGAGCTCGAGGGCACCTACGTCGCCGAGAAAGTGATGGGCTCGGGCGAGCGCTACCACGAAAGCGGTTGGAAGCTGATGGGCGCGATCCTCGAGAGCGATCACGGTCCCTACTACCTCAAGTTGGTCGGACCGAAAGCGACCGTCGAGGCCCACGCAGCCGCGTTCCGCGCGTTCGTTTCGAGCGCGAAGTGATGCGGCGCGCAGTGATGCGACGCGATGCGCGCCTGGCTCAGGGGCCGCGGCGGCGCGCAGGGCGCGCCTCGAGCTGCTCTGGTGCGCGCTGCGGCAGGATCGGATTCCAGGTCGTCGCACCGAGCTCCTCGACCTCCACTTCGAAGCCCCAATCCCCGGCGTACAGGCGCTGACGCCCCACGGGCACGCCGCGCAGTCCAAAGCTGCCGTCGGCTGCGCTGATGGTGCGGATCTCGAGCGTGCTCGACGCGCTGCGCCACGAGAGCTCGAGGCCCGCGAGCGGCGCACCGGCCTCATCGAAGGCACGTCCGCCAACGCTGCGTCCCGCGGCCAAGCGCACGATGCGCTCGTCGCGTCCGCCCCAGCCCAATTCCAGCGCCTCGTCGTGCGGTGCGAGCGCCGCGAAGCGCACCAGCAGCCGCGCGCTGCCCGGCTCGAGCCCGTTCAACACGAAGCGCCCTTCGCGATCGCTTTCGGTCAACGCGGGTGGAGAGCCCGCGTGCTCGATGCACACCGCGGCTCCGGCGACCGGCGCCTCGTTCTCGTCGAGCACTTGGCCGATCAGGTTCGCACCGCGTTCGCCCAGCGTCAGCAAGTGCTCGAACCCGGCTTCCGCGTTGCCGTCGACGGCGTAGGGACGCGACGGCGAACGGTCCTTGGCGCGCGCGAACACGCGCGAGCCGAGCGCGACGTCGAACAGGCGGAACTGGCCCGAGTTGTCGGATTCGGTCGCGTGCAGCGGGACGTCGGAATCCGCGCACAGCAGGAACAGCTCGGCGTGCGCGACCGCGCGTCCTGCGGGATCGATCGTCCGGCCGCGCAGTTCGAGTCCGCGCTCGAGCTTCAGCTCCGCGTTCCAGGCGCTCTCGGGCTCGACCTGACCCGCGACACGTTGGCGATCGCTGGCGAGTTCGACGGCTCCGGCGGGAACGCGCTCGAAGCGTGCTTCGCCGCGCGCGTCGGTGCGGGCTTCACGTACACCGAGCGGTGGGTAGCCCGTATCGCGCGCGACGAGTCGCACGGCCAGGCCCGCCGCGGGCGCGGCGGGAGAATTCCACGTCGCGCGCACGAGCACCGTGCCGACCGCGCGCGGCGTGTCGACCAGCGGCGCCAGCGAGGGAGCGACGGGTTCCGCCACGCGTGCAGTGGGCTCGCTCGCGGGCGGTGCGCCGAGCGCTGCGGCTTCCGCCGCGCGCGGCGCATGCACCTGGGACGGCGCGTCCGGCAGCGCAGCGTCCGGAATCGTGCTCGAGCGCTCCGAAGCCCACCACACGGCGCCGATCACCAGCGCCAAGGCGAGCACGAGTGCCAGCGCTCCGCCGAGTTTCACGGCGTCACTTGGCGCGCGCGAGCACATCGCTCGCCACGATCTCGGCCACGTCGGCGAGCCACGGCAGGGCGACGCTCTCGTAGTCGTACTTCTCGTCGTTCACGGTGCCGTCGGAGTCGGCGTAGATCGCGGCCACCAGGAAGAAGCCGCGGCCGCTGCGCTTGTCGAGCACGTACGAGGTGTCGAGCGCGAAGCCGTAGCCCAGGCCGACCTTGCCCGAGAGCTCGAGCTCGGCCTTGGGGATCACGCGCGTCAGTCCGGGCAGGAAGAACTTGGCGTAGTCGTCGGGGAACTTCGTGCGGTCGTAGCGCGGGTTCTGCGAATCACCGGGGTAGGTCTTGAGTGCCTCGATCACCAGCGCGCGCTGCGCTTCGCTGATGTCGAACGCCGCGCCCTCGAACTCCAGGTCCGGGCGCACGATGCGCGCCAGCAGCGTCTGGAGGTCGTACAGTCCGATGCGGTTCTTGTAGAAGAACGACATCGGTCCGCCGACCTTGTTCTCGCCCTGCATGTGGCGCTCGCCGACGTACACCTCGGGCACCGAGTTCAGGCTCAAGTCCTTGGTGCCGGAACGCTGCTCGACCAGCAACGCGCCGCTCGGCAGGCGCAACTCGACGATCGGGGTGCGCTTGTTCTCGGCCGTGCTCATCTGGATCGAGAGGCGGTGCGCGATGCGTGCGCTCGAAATCCCGGCGCGCCACATCGAGTCGTTGATCCAGTCCTGTCCGCAGAACTCGTACAAGCGGTTGAACGAGTCGTTGTCGGACACCAGCAACACCTCGCGGATGGCGTGCGCGACGGTGATCTTGCCGCCGTCGAGGTTGTCGGGATCGTCGGCCAGCAAGCTCCCTCCGCGCTTGAGCGGATGGAACGCGATCGGCGTGTTCTCGCTGAACTCCGGCGCGATGCGCCGGCGGTAGTCGTTGACGCGCTCGAGCGCCGCGACGACTCCGCACAGCTTGACGGTGCTCGCCGGGTAGACGTACTCGCTGTCCGCGCGCCACGCCGTGCGCTCGAGCGTCTTGTGCCCGTCCTTGTCGACGATCTCTCCCAAGAGGATCTGCGCGCGGTAGTTCTTGGGCGCTGCCAGGATCTTGCCCATGCGCTCGGAGCGCGCATTCGCCGTCGCGCGTTGCTCTTCGCTCAGACTCGGATCCGCGGCGCGCGCGGTACTGCGCGCGAGGTCGGCCTCGAGCAGCGTGAGCAGCGGGCTCTTCGGCGGCGTTCGCAGATCGGATTCCCCTTGGGCCAAGCCGAGAACGGTGCATGCCAGGCCGGCGAGAGCGATGTGGAGCGTGCGGATCATTCGAGGCATTCGAGCTCGGGTCGGAGCAACTGGTCGATCGTCTGGCGCGCTCGGACGAGCCGCGCGCGACCATTGTGGAGCATGACTTCGGCTGCGAGCAACTGTGAGTTGTAGCCGCTGGCCATCGCGGCCGCGTAGGCGCCGGTATCGTGGATGCAGCACAAATCACCCGCGCGCGCGCGCGGCAGCTCGCGGGCGACGATGCGGCCGTGCTTCTCCTGGGTGAACACGTCGGCGCTCTCGCACAACGGTCCGGCGACGACCTGTGGCTCGCGCGGCTCCGCGTCGCGGCCGACGAGCGAGAGCTTGTGGTACGCGCCGTACAGCGCCGGCCGCAGCAGGTTGTGGAAGCCCGCGTCGAGGAACACGAAGGCGCTCTTGGCGCTGCGCTTGGTCCCCAGCACGCGCGCCAGCAACAGCCCAGCCTCGGCCACCAGGAAGCGACCGGGTTCGACCTCGAGTCGCAGCGCGCGCCCGACGCGCTCCTCGATCCGCATGCGGGCGCGGTTCCAATGCGCGAGGAAGCGTGGCACGTCGAAGCGCACTTCGGAGTCGCGATAGGGGATCGGCAGTCCTCCGCCGCAGGAGAGCATCTCGAGCGAATCGCGCACCACTTCCGCGGCCTCGACCACGGCCGCGCTGGCCCGCGCCAGATGCTCGAGGTCCGACCCGGAGCCGATGTGCACGTGCAGACCCGTGACCCTGAGCCCCAGCTCGCGCGCGCGATCGACGACCCGCGCCAACTCGGCGTGCCAGATGCCGTGCTTGGACTGTTCACCACCGGTAGCGACTTTGGCGTCGTGGCCGTGCCCGAACCCTGGGTTGATCCGCAGCGCGATGTCGCGCCGCGGCGGAGCGGCAGCCGCGTAGCGCTCGAGCATGTCCGGCGAGCCCGCCACGAGTTGGAACGGATGCCGCGTGACGAGCTGCAGAGCATCGTCGTCGAACAGATCGGCGCAGTAGCTGACGTCGCGCGGATCGCAGGCCAGCGCGAGCGCGCGCCGCAACTCGCCACTCGACACCGCGTCCAGCGCGCAGCCGCGTTGGAGCAGGAGGCGCGCGAGCGAGAGGTTCGGGTTGGCCTTCTGCGCGTAGCGCACGACGTCGAATCCGCGCCCGGCGTCGCGCGCTTCGAGCAATTCGGCGGCGCGCGCCGTGATGGTCGCCGCGTCGTACACGAACAGCGGCGTGCCGAAGCGCTCGGCCAACGCGCGCAGGGTCGCATCGTCCACGATGCGCGGCTTCACGGATTGCCCCGCAGGCTCGAGCGCAGCGCATCGAGCAGGTGCTCGAGCTCTTCAAGTGAATGCGCGGCGCTCACGACGATGCGGAAATTGCCCTGCGCCGGCCCTCCGGGATAGCGGATCAGCGGCGCGAGGATGCCGCGGGCACACAGGTCCGCGAACACCGCGTCCATTCGCGCGCGCGACTCGAGCGCGAAGGCGAACACCGGCAAGTCGTCGTCCGGCACGGGCAGCTCCAGGCGCTCGAACCCGGCTCGCACGAGCGCGGTGTTGGCGCGCAGCCGACCGATCAGCTCGACCTGGTCGAACGCGAGCTCGAGCGCGACGCACGCCGCCGCAGCCAGCGCCGGCGGGATCGGCGTGGTGCCCAGGTAGGCCTGGGCGGTCGCGCGCGCGCGCTCGATCCAGGCGCTGTCGGCCGCCAGGAACCCGCCGTAGCAACCGAGCGCCTTGGAGAGCGTCGCCGTCAACACCACGCGTCCACCCTTGAGATTGGCGTGCTCGAGCGCACCCAGCCCGTGGGCGCCGATCACGCCCAGCCCGTGGCAGTCGTCGAGCCACAGCGCGGCCTGCGCGTCCTCGGCGCAGAATGCGAGCTCGCGCAAGGGGGCGATGTGTCCGAGCGACGGAAAGACCGTGTCGCTGGCGATCACGATGCGCCGTCCGCGCGCGGCGCTGCACAGCGTTCGCAAGGACGACAGATCGCCGTGCGGGAACGAGCGCACGTCGAGCCGCGCGGCGCTCGCGGCGTCGAACAGGCTGGCGTGGGAGTGCTCGTCGATCAGCGCCAGATCGTGATCGCCCGCGAGCACTTGCGCTGCCGCGAAGTTGGCGGTGTAGCCCTCGGGTAGGAGCAGGCTGGCTCCGACGTCCAAACGGCGCGCGAGCTCGAGCTCGAGCTGCTCGTGCGGCGCGGCATTTCCGGTGGTCTCGCGCGCGGCGCCCGAGCTCACGCCGTAGCGCGCCAGCCCGACCGTCAGGGCCTCGACGACGCGCGGGTGGTGGGCCAGCCCCAGATAGCCGCATCCGCCGAAATAGGCCAGTTCGCGGCCCTCCAGCGTGACCGCGGTCGCGCGACTGGCCTGCAGCGTGAGGCGCGCCATCGTCGTCAGCGCCGCCGCCCGGCGTCGGAGCAGGCCACCATCGGGATCGTGGCCATGGTGTGCAGGCCGGGCGCCGCCGCCAGCGTGGGGGTGAGCGCGTTGAGCACGATGGCGCTGGTGGCCACGTCGCCGTGCACACCGCCGCGGATCACCAGGTCGATCGGCGGGTCGCCCTCGAGCACGACGCGATCGTGCGGATCGGGCTGGGCGATCGCCGCTTGGAACTCGAAGCGCAGGCGCGGCTCGCCACCGACGATGCCCGTCGCCACCTGGCGCACGCCGGCGGCGTGGCCCACCGGGATGCGCCCGAGCTTGCATTCCAGCTCGCGCGTCGCGAGCACCGGCTCGATGGTCTCGCTCCAGCTCTCGACCGTGTAGCCCAAATAATGCGCGCAGAAGTGGATCGACTCGCCCAGGCCGACGTGCCGTAGCCAGCCGTCGGCGATGGCCGCATCGAAGCTCGCGCGATCGAGACCGGCCCCGATCTTCTTCTGGAACGGCACGCGGCGCGTGGTCGCGTCCTGGATGCGCTGCACCGAGAGCGAGCGCACCGCGTTGCACACCGCGCTCGCGAACACCGGGAGCGCGTCCATCAAGAAGCCCGGGTTGACGCCGGTGCCCAGGAGTTGCGCGCCAGATTCCTTGGCTCGCAGGTCGAGCTCCTGCGCCAGCGCCCTGTGCCGCAGCCAGGGGTAGATCAGCTCCTCGCAGCTCGAGACCACGCTGACGCCGCGATCGAGCAATCCGCGGAAGGTGTCCGCGCAGGCGCGCAGGTCCGAGCTCGTGGTCACGATGGCCGCGTCGAGCGCGTCGAAATCGGGCACGTCCTCCAGGCGCGGGTGGATCCTCACCGCCGGCGCGCCGGGCACGAATTCGCTCAACATGCGCCCGGCGAGCTGCGGCGCGGGATCGACGACCGCGACGGTGGCGCCCAGGCGGCGCGCGAGCAGGTCGGTTTGGATGCGCAGGCCTAGGGGCCCGAGGCCGACGTGGAGGAGGCGCAGATTCACGCGATCGACTTCTTGTTCTGTTGGAAAAGGGGCGTTGGGCCCGGAGCGGCGGAGGGCGAGCAGTATAGGGAGCTCGAGTGAACGGCCCAAAGCCTGCGCAGCGCACCGTTGCCGAAGCTCGCGCCGCGGGTAACAGTGGGGCTCGCATGGCCGTCACCCGACTCACCGCGCGCGATGCTGCGCTGCTCCCCTGGATCGACGCGCTCGAGTCCGTGATCTTCGGCAAGCGCGAGGTGTTGACGCTCGCGGTGGCCTGCCTTCTCGCCGAGGGACACCTGTTGCTCGAGGACGTGCCCGGCACCGGCAAGACGACGCTGGCGCGCGCGCTGGCCAAGTCGATCGGCGCACAGTTCCGGCGCGTGCAGTTCACCTCCGATCTGTTGCCCTCGGACGTGCTGGGCGTCGCGGTCTGGTCGGCGGAGCGTTCGGCCTTCGTGTTCAAGCCCGGGCCGATCTTCGCGAACGTCGTGCTGGCCGACGAGCTCAACCGCACCCCGCCGCGCACGCAGTCGGCGCTGCTCGAGTGCATGAGCGAGGCGCAGGTCTCGATCGAGGGCGTGACCAAGGCTCTGCCGCGGCCCTTCTTCGTGATCGCCACTCAGAATCCGCTGGAGTTCGAGGGCACCTATCCGTTGCCCGAGTCACAGCTCGACCGCTTCCTGATGCGCGTCAGCCTGGGCTTCGCCGCGCGCGAGGAAGAGCTGCGCATCCTGCGCTCGCGCGCCACCGCGGATCCGCTCGAGCGGCTCGAGCCCGTGCTCGACATCGCCGCCTTGCCGGAGTGGATCGCGCGCACGCGAGCGGTGCGCGTCGACGACGCGCTGCTCGGATACCTCGTCGCCCTGGGCCACGCGACGCGCGAGAGCGGGCGTTTCGTCCATGGCGCCAGCACGCGCGCGCTGTTGGGCTTGCAGCGCGCCGCGCAGGCGCTCGCGGTGCTCGACGGCCGAACGTTCGTCGTGCCCGACGACGTCAAGGCCGTGGCCGTTCCGGTCTTGGCGCATCGCTTGATGCCCGCGAGCGAAGCGAACGATCGCGACGACAGCGAGACGCTCGTGCGGCAGCTCTTGGACGAGCTCCCGGTGCCGCGTTGAGCGCGCCCGCCGTCCGCTGCGTGCGCCGCGAGGTGCGCTGGACGGCGCTCGGCCGCAACGTCTTGTTGCTCGCGCTGTCGGGGGCCGTGCTCACGCTGCCCTTGCCGCGCTCGCTGGCGCTGGCGTCGGTGCTGGCCTTGTTCGCGCTCGGAGTGTCGCTCGCGCTGGCGTGGTGGAGCTCGCGCCGCCTGTTGGTACATCCGCCGGCGCCGCGCACGATCACCGCCGGGCAGTCGTTCCAGTTCGAGCTCGAGCTCGAGCAAGAGGCGCGTTGGCTGGCGGCCCGTGAGCTGGTCATCGGTGTGACCACTGCCTCGGCCGTGCAGCCGCGCGCCGCGGGTTTCGTCGCCGATTTCGACGGCGCCCGTCGCGTGCGGGTCGCGTGCCAAGGACGTGTTGCGCGCCGAGGCCGAGCGCGGCAGTTGAGCGTGCTCGTGAGCACCACGCAGCCGCTCGGGCTGTTCGAGGTCTCGCTGCGTTACGAGCTGCCGATCGACTGGCTCGCGCTGCCGGCCCTGGGCACGCTGCGCGCGCTCGACGAGCGCCTGGCGAGCGCGCCACGGCGTCACGACCAAGCGCGCCGCACGGTGCGCGGCGACGACGAGTTCTACGCGCTGCGCGACGGACGCGAGGGCGAGAGCATGCACCTCGTGCACTGGCGCTCCACCGCACGGCGCTCCAAGCCCGTCGTGCGCGAATTGCGGAGCGAGGAAGCCCCGCCGGTGTGCGTGACCCTGGTCGGTGCCGTCGCGAGCGCACCCGGAGCCGACGGAGTGCACCCACGGTTCGAGCGCGCGGTCTCTCTGTCCGCGACGCTCGTGGAGCACTATGCGCGCGAGCGCCGTCACGTCCGCTTCCGGTTCGCCGGCGCGACGCCGTTCGAGCTCGAGGTCCACCCCGAGCGCCGCGCCGTCGCGGCCTTGCTCGCGCGCTTGGCGGAGGTGCAACCCGGCCGAGGCGTGTGGAGCGCTCCGCGCGAGCTGCGGGGCATCGTCGTCGGCGCTGGGCTGTCGTTGACGCCGCGGCGCGACGTGTTGCTGCTCGACGTCGAGCGCCCCGAGACCGTGCGCGTGTTCTCGCTGCACCGGCGGCGCGCGGCCGCCGTGGGAGTGGGTTCGGCATGAGCGCGCCGCTCCACGAGCACTACGAGCACGAGCGCGACGTCTTCGACCTCGCCGGATGGATGGTCGCGATCTCGCTGTGCGTGCTCGCTCTCGCCTACTCGAGCCGCAACGCTTCGTCCGCGCCGCAGTTCGAGAGTGGCGAGCTCCTGACCTGGTCGCTGGTGATGCTCTCGTCGCTCGCGTTCGGCTGGCTGCTCGCGCGCGGCGTGCGCCGCGGGAGCGTGCGCTCGCGCTGGATGCAGCGCCTGACGTCGTGGCTCTTGTTCCTGGTGGCCGTGCGAGTCGCGACGGACGGAGCTGGACTGACCGTGGCGCTCTCCGGCGCGTTCTTCGCGCAAGGCTTCTTCGCCGAGCGCGCCCTGCCGTCGCGGCGCGTGGTGTTGCTCTTGGTGCTGGCGCTGCTGGGCACGGCGGCCTCGTTCGCCGTCGCGCAGGATCCGTGGACGCTCGCCGCCTATTTCGCCCAGTGCGCGACGTGTGGAGCGTTGCTCACGCGCGAGCATGGCCGCTACGTGCGCGCGAGGCTTCGCGCGCGTCGCACGCCGCTGCCGGCGCACGCCGTCGAAGCGCGCGCAACGCGCAGGCGAGCGGTCCAGGGAGCGCTGGGTGCCACGTTGATCGCAGCCTGCGCGTTGCTCGTGTCAGCGGAGCTCTCGCGCGTGTTGCGCGACGTCGGAGTGCGAGTCCCCATCGGCGAGGACGGCGCGAGCAAGGCGCGCAAGGCACTCGACGGCAGCGGGCCAGCCTGGGGTGAGCGCTTGGAATTCGGCGGACAGCTCGCGGGTCGACGAACCGACGACGTGCGCGCGCTCGTGACGTTGCGCGATCCGGCGACGCGCGAGCCGTGGATCGACGGCAAGCCACGCTACTTCGCGGTGCAGGTGCTCGACACGCTCAGCGACCGCGGCATCGACAATCCCATGCTCCGCCTCCTGCCGCTGCGCGCGGACGGAATGGACGGCCGCAGCGATGGTTGGGTGGTGTTCCGCGATCCGGGTGAGAACGCGTTGGTGGAGATGCTCGTCGAGCAGCCGCGGCACTTCGCGCTGTCCGGGGTCGGGTTCGTGCTCTTGCGCCGGGAGCCGCTGTACGCCGCGCAGATCGAGCGCGCGCGCTACGGCGAGGACGCCGCGCTGGCGGCGGTCGACTCTCGCTTGGCCGAGTCCTATCGCCTGCTGTGTGACGCGCAGGAGTTATCGGTGCGACTCGACTCCGCGGCGCGCGCGCACCATCGCAGCGAGCGCTTCGTGCAGTTGCCTCCACCTTCGCCGGCGCTCGCGCGCCTGAGCTCGGAGGCTTCACGGCTGGCCGCCGGGGCGCTGACCGATCGCGTGCGGCTCGAACGCGTGCTGACCTACTTGCGCGGCTTCGACTACAAGCTCGAGGGCACCGAGCGCACGGGTCTGGAGGGCCTGGTGGAGTTCCTCGACAAGCGCGAGGGCTACTGCGAGAGCTTCGCCGCCGCGGCCACCGTGATGTTGCGCTCGCTGGGGCTCTCGACGCGCGTCGTCACGGGCTTCTTGGGCAGTGAGTTCGACGCGGAGACCGCGCAGTACGTGCTGCGCGCGCGCCATGGCCACGCCTGGATCGAGGTCTACTTCGAGGGGCTCGGCTGGGCGCGCTTCGACCCGACGCCGTCGAGCGCGGACCCCAGCTCGGCGGCGGATGCGCGTGGCGAACGCGACGAGCTCGCGATCTGGAGCTCGCGCATGCTCGCGCGCGCCGGCGATCTCGCGTTCTCGCGGCCGGGGGCGCCGAGCGTGGGCCAGCTGGTCGTCGATCTGGCGGATGCGCCGCGCGCTTGGCTGGACGCGGTCCGCGCGCGCTCGGTTTCGGGCTGGATCGTGAGCATTGCGTTGGCGCTGGCGCTCCTCGGAGTCCTGTGGGCGCGGGCGCGGCGCTGGAGCGCGAGCTCGAGCGGACTCCCGCGAGGCGCCGCCCGCGCCCTGCGCTACGAGGAGCGCTTGATCGCGGCCTTGCGCGAACGCGGCCACGGCGTGCGAGCGGCGTGGACCTTGCGCGAGATCTGCGCTCGCGCCCGCGAACGTGAACCCGCTCAACTACCCGAGCTGCGCCCGGTCGTCGCGGCGCTCGAGCGCGCGCGCTTCGGGGCGCAGGATCTCGATGCGGCCGAGCGCGGGCTGGTCGAGGCCGCGATCGCCGCGTGCGAACGCATGATCGAGCGACCCTCGTCCGAGCATCCCGCGACCAACTGACACGCATCGAACCCGTGGCGCTTGCAATTCGTCGCGGCGCCGATTGGATAGCGCGTCGCCGCTCCGCCGGTCGCCTCCGATGTCACTCCAGCTGAACTCCCTCACGCGCCGTTTCGGCGAGCAATTGGCGCTGGACTCGGTCTCGATTCACGTGCGCAAGGGCGACTGCTACGGGTTCATCGGCCACAACGGCGCCGGGAAGACCACAGCCATGCGCGTGGCCCTGGGGCTGTCGCGCGCCGACTCGGGCTCGGTCGTGGTCGATGGCTTCGACGCCTTGGCCTACCCGCGCGAAGCTCGCGCGCGCATGGGCGGCTTGATCGAGACGCCGGGCTTTCACCCCAACCTCGACGCGACCACCAATCTGGTGCTCCTGGCGCGGCTCGCCGGCATGACGCGTTCGGACGCGCTCCGAGAGACGCAGCGCCTGCTCCAGCTGGTCGGCCTGGAGAGCGTCGGCCGCAAGCACGTTCACGCGTTTTCGCAGGGCATGCGCCAGCGGCTGGGCATCGCGCAGGCGCTGCTCGGGCGCCCCGCCTACGTGCTGCTCGACGAGCCCACCAACGGACTCGATCCGCAGGGCATGGCGGAGATGCGCGAGCTGTTGCGCCGACTGGTGCGCGAGGAGGGGATCAGCGTGCTGATCTCGAGCCACCAACTGCACGATCTGGCCGACCTGTGCAATCGCGTCGGCGTGATGCACAAGGGGCGCTTGGTGGTCGAGGCCGAGACGCGCGCGCTGCTCGCCGCGGCCCCCGGGCGCTTCGAGCTGGTCACCCTCGACGACACGCGCGCCGCGCAGGTGTTGCGCGAGATCGCGGTGGCGAGCACGCCTCTGGCGAGCGGTGGCTTGGCGCTCGAGCTCGGAGCTCGCGCGCCTGGCGAGATCGCACGCCAACTGGTCTCGCGCGGAGTCGAGCTGCAGCGCTTCGGCGCGCAGCCCCCGTCGCTCGAGGAGATTTACCTGCGCTACGCGCGCGGCGAGACGATCGTCGCGCCAGTCGCGGCCGGGGTGCCGGTCGCGCCGGTCGCGGGAGCGCCGAGCGAGCGCCGCGCCGCGGCGCATCCGGTGGCGCGCGTGTTCCGCTACGAGTGGACGCGCACGTTCTCCAAATGGAGTACGCCGGCGTTGCTCGTGCTCCCCTCCGGCGTCGCCGCGGGGAACATCGCCGTGCAGAAATACCGCGCTCTCGAGGAGGCCGCGCGGGTCGCCTCCGGAGAGCTCGCGACAGCCACGGCGGTCAGCGGTTTCGGAGCCACGGCGTCCGCGCTCCAGGTCGGCCTGCCGCTGCTCGCGATGGCGCTCGCGGGTCTGGCCAGCCAGATGCTGGCGGGCGAATTGGCGCGCGGCACGCTGCGCAACGTGCTGCTGCGGCCCCAGACGCGCACCGACGTCGTCGTCGGCAAGGCCCTGGCCGCGGTCGCGTTCTCGCTGGCGTCGTTCGCGCTGCTGGTGGCCGTTTCGATCGCGGTCGCCGGCTGGCAGTTCGGTTTCCGCGACGTGGTCGAAATCCTGCCCAACGGCGAGGAGTTCGCGCTGGTCGCCGCGTCCGAGCTGCGGCCCGAGCTCGCGCGCGCGCTGGCCGCCTTGCCCCTGGCCTTGCTCGGTTGCGCGGCGATCGGGTTCGCGGCTGGCGCCGTGCTGCGCGGAGCCGCTGGAGCGTTGGGGCTCGCGATCGGAGCACTGCTGGGCGTCGACATCGCGCGCGGTGTGGCGCGTGGGTTCGGTGGCGAGGGCGCGTTTCTCTCGGCCTACATCCCGACGCCCTTCGGCGACACGTCGTACCTGCACTACTTCGCCGACCGCGCGCAGGGCATCAGCAACTCGGTGTTCGAGTTCGGCGCGACCTGGTTGGCGCTCCCGCAGGACTTCGCGGTTCCCTTGGCATGGGCGGTTGTGTGCTTCGTCGCGTCCGCCATACTGCTCGCGCGTCGCCCCGTGCCATGAAGCTCCATCGATTGCTGCTCAGCTTGGCGCTCGCCGTCTCCGCGTGCTCGACGGACGAGCTCGCGCGCCAAGCACCGCCCCTGGTGCGCATGGAGGAGCCGCTCGAGCTCCTGACCGAACCCGACGACGAGGCCGCCCGCGCGGCGCTGGCTCCCGGCGTGTTCACGGGCCTGACCGTTGGCGACGCGCGCGCGTCGCTGGATGCGATGTTGGTCGAGCCCGAGGGCGTCGTGGTGCTCTCGATCGTCGAGAACTCGCCCGCGCAGGCGGCTGGCTTGGAGGTCGGAGACATCGTGCTCGAGGTGCGCGGACGCGAGAGCGTCGCGCTGCATTGGCCCAGTGAGTGGCGTCGCATCGAGCTCGAGGCCGAAGCCGGTGCGAAATTGCTGCTCACGATCGACCGCGCGGGAACCGAGAGCGAGCTCGAGCTCGTGCCCCAGGCGCGGTTGCGTCCCGCGACGCGTGAGCGCGGTGAGCGCTTCCGCGAGGAGCAACGCGTCGGTGTCGTGCTGCGCACCGCGACCGAGGTGGAGGCGCGCGCGGCCGCGCTCGGCCCGGGCGCTGGAGCGGTGGTCGTGGGATTGACGCGCGAGAGCCCCTGGCGCTCCGCGGGCCTGGTCTACGGCGACTTGATCCGCGCCGTCGACGGCGACGAAGTGGCGCACCCCAGCACCGTGCTCGAAGCGATTCGCGCTCAGCCCGAGGACGGCGCGTTGGAGCTCGAGGTGGTGCGCGCGGGGTCGCTCGTCAGCGTGCATGCTCCGCTCTCGCGCCGCGCGCAGGAGCTGACCGAGCTTTCGATTCCGATCCTGTTTTCCTACGAGAAGTCGCGCGACCGCAGCGCGACGTCGCTGTTGCTCGGGTTGTTCCGCTACGAGAGCACGCCCGCGGCTTGGCGCCTGCGGATCCTGTGGCTGTTCGCGCTGTCCGGCGGTGACGCCGACCGCTTGGAGTCGGTCGAGCGATGATCGCGCTGGCAATGGCGTTGGTGACCGTCCAACAGCCGGCCGCGCGTGAGTTCGGGCGGCTGGCGACGCTCGCGCTCGACGCCTCCAGACGCGCGGACCTCGTCACGCTGGCCGAGCTCGACGGACAGGCTCCGCGCGAGGTCGTGGTCGCCACGCACGAGCGCGGCCAGGACTTCGCGCGCGCTCTCGAGATCTGGCGCGTTGCCGCCGCTGGCGCTCCGGTGCGCGCGGAGTCGATCGCGCTCACTCCCGACGTGGTCGCGTTCGCGCACGGCGACGTGCTCGCGGGCGGGGGCGAGGAGTTGCTCCTGTTCAATGCCGGTGGCGTGTTCGTGTGGCGCACCGGCGTCGACGCGCGGCCCGAGCGCATCCTCGAATGCGATTTTCTTTGGCAGACCGCCGATCCCTCGCGCGTGTTCGAGTGGCGCGAGGGCCTGCGCGATCTCGACGGCGACGGCTTGGTGGATCTGGTCGTGCCCGAGCCCGGTGGTTTCGTGATCGCGCTGCAGCGGCGTCCACGTGTCCCCGAAGCTCCCTGGGGCCGCGTGTCGCGCGTGCGCGTGCCGCTCGAGCCCGACGACGAGACGGTTTGGACGCGCGCCAAGGACCAAGGCCGCGGCGTGTCGAGCTCGCGCTCCAACGGCGGCTTCAGCTTGGGCTTCAGCGCCGGCGTCGACGAAGACGGGCGCGGCGGAACCTTGGTGTCGGTCGAGGAGCGCGTGCCCGCGCCGTACCTGCTCGACTGGGACGCCGACCGCGACCTCGACCTGATCGTGCAGACGTCGCGCCACCTGCAGGTGTGGTTGCTGCAGAGCGCTGGGACGTTCAGCGCCGCGCCGCAGCATTCGCTGGCGTTGCCGGTGATCGAGGACACGGCGCGCGAGCTCGACGCCTCCTACAGCGCTCACGCCCTGGACCTGGACGCGGATTCGCGCGCCGACTACGTGGTGTTCGCGGGGGACAAGCGCTCCGATGACGTGCGCACGCAAGCGCTGTCGTTCAGCGCGGCCGCCGTCAAGGAAGGCCCGCCGCTGTTCGGAGCGCACGGTCGGCCCTCGGGCTTGCTCGTGTTCGGCGGGTTCATCTCCGATCCGGTGTTCCAGGACCTCGATGGCGACGGCTTCCCCGAGCTCTCGCTGCGCGCGGTGCGGCCAGATCTGATCGATCAGATCCGCAGCGCGACCTCGGAGTCGATCGAGTCCGATTTCTACGTCTACCGCAACCACCGCGGCACTCTGTCCAAGCAGCCCGACGTCGTGCGCAGCCGCGCCATCCCGCTCGAGCGTTTCTCGCTGACCGCGGAGTTCCTGGGCGACTTGACCGGCGACGGCTTGAGCGAGTTGTTCGTGCGCGACGAGCCCGAGAAGCTGCGCATTTTGATGCTGCGCGCGCAGGGGCCGCGCGACAAGAGCACGTGGAGCTTGCTCGAGAAGCCGCTGTGGGAGCGCGACGTGTCCGACAAGGCCCAAGTGTGGATCGGCGCTCCGGCGGGCGCGGAGAAGAGCTCGCTGTTCATCCTCGAAGGCACGCAGCTCCATTGGGTGAGGTTCGGATGAGCGGCGCGCTGCTCCTCAGCCTGTCGCTGGCGTTGCAGGACGCGACACCGCGAGTGGTCACGCTCGATCCGGGTTTCGAGCTCGCCGGCCACCGCATCGTGGACCTCGGGGCCGGACGCAACTCGCCGTTCCTGGTCGTCGGCCGCGATGGACGCGTGCGTTCCTTCCAGCCGCTCGGAGCGGAGCCGACCAAGGCGCGCGGCGAGCTCGTGCTCAGCGCCCCGCAGCGCACGCTGCTCGAGGTCGCGACCTGGGGCGAGCGCTCGTACTTGATCGCGCAAACTCCGCAGGGGACCTGGGCCTATGCGCTCGACGCCCAAGGCGTCGTGGCGGCGAACGGCGCGCTGTGGATCGCACGTGGCAAGTTCACGCTGCGCACGCAGGCTCCGACGTTCACCTCGGTCGTGCAGGACGTCAATCGGGACGGGATCAACGACATCGTCGTGCCCACGCTGGCCGGCGTCGAGCTGTGGCAAGCGACGCTGGAGCCAGGAAAGGACGCACCGAGCTTCCGCAAGACGGCCACGGTCGCGGTCGACATCGAGCGCGATGCGCAGCACGAGTTCGAGGACTTGACCGACGAGCTCGAGAACACACTGGAGATCCCCGGACTCGACACCGCCGACGTCAATGGCGACGGCCGGCCGGACTTGATCGTGGCGCAGGGACGGCGGCGCGCGTGGCACCTGCAGCGCGAGGACGCCTCGTTCCCCGTCGAGCCCGACGTTTCGGTCGATCTCTCGCTCTACAAGGACACCACGCCCGAGGCCGAGATCGAGCTCGGCGGCACGCTCTCCGGCGGTGATCGCGCGAACTTGCAGAGCCGCGACCTCGACGGCGACTCGATCCCCGACTACGTCATCGGACACCGCCGCAAAGTGTGGGTGTTCCGCGGCAGCACCCGCGGCCCGCAGTTCACCGAGCCGTCCGCGATCCTCAAGACCGCGGAGGACATCACGGCCCTGCTGGTGCATCCGCTGGACACCGACGAGCGCGCCGACCTGCTGCTGGTCAAGGTGCAGGTGCCGACGCTCGCCACGCTCTTGCGCGGCCTGTTCGGCGAGTGGGACGTGCGCATCCGTGTGCTCGGCTACCGCAACGTCGGCGAGGGCAAGTTCGAGGACCGTCCGAGCCTGAGCAACGATCTCTCGATGCGCTTGCCCAGCATCGTGGGCCTGATGAAGAACCCGGAGAAGATCATGGAGCGCTTCGAGGACCTGCAGAAGCGCTTCCGCAGCGGTGCGCGCGGGGACTTCAACGGCGATGGAGCGCTGGACGTGTTGCTGGTCACCGCCGAGGAAAAAGCGCTCGAAGCGTGGCTGGGCCGACCGAGCGAGGCCGGGGCCGATCGCACCGGCGAGCGCAAGTTGCGTTCGCTCTTGTTCGACGACCAGGATGCCGTGTGGGACGTCGACCGCATGCTCGGCGCGCTGGGCAACTTCGCGGAGCGTCAAGTGGCGCTGGCCACAGGCGGTCGGCCGTCCGATCGGACGCTGCCGCTGCGCGATCCGCAAACGGCGACGTTGCGCGGCGTGGAATGCGCCGATCTCGACGGCGACGGGCGTTCGGAGGTGGTGCTGGCCTACTCGCAGCGCGGCGTGCCGGGCTCGGGCTGGTTCGACGTGCTGGTCTTCGATGGGGGCAAGTGATGCTGACGCGCGACGAGGCTTGGCGGCAGTTGTGCGAGTGGACCCGCGAACCCGCCTTGCGGCGCCATGCGCGAGCAGTCGAAGAGGTCATGCGCGCTGCAGCGCTGCGCTACGGCGCGGGCGAGAGTGACGTCGAGTCGTGGGGCCTCGCCGGTCTGTTGCACGACGCGGACTACGACGCCTGGCCGCAGGAGCATCCGCGGCGCATCGTCGCGTGGCTGCGCGAGCGCGGCGAAGAGGCGCTGGCGCACGCGATCTCGGCGCACTACACGAAGTGGGGCGTGCCTTGCCAGTCGCCGCTCGATCGCGCGCTGCTCGCCTGCGACGAGCTGACCGGCTTCGTCTCCGCGTGCGCGCTGGTGCGTCCCGACGGCATCGCCTCGCTCGAGCCCAAGAGCGTGCTGAAACGCCTCAAGGACAAGGGCTTCGCCGCCAAGGTCGAGCGCGCGGAAGTGCAGGCCGGTGCCGAGCTCTTGGGCGTCGAGCTCGCGCTGCACGTCGCCTTCGTGATCGCAGCGCTGCGACCGCACGCGCTGGAGTTGGGGCTGGCTGGAAAACCCCCGCCGGGAGCATGACATGTCGATCGCATTGCTGCTGCAGTCCGCCCAGAGCGCGCCGCCCGTGGTCAAGGTCGAGCACGACGACGTGCGCATCACGCAGTCGTGCCTGGTCGAGCCCAGCGGCTTGCCGATCGTCGACGACGAGGGCGACGGCGTGGTGCAGATCGTCGGTGACGGACTGGTGGTCGAGTTCGTCAACACACCGCTCGTCGGCGCCGCGAGCACTCTCAGCGCCGACCGCTACAGCGGGATCGGCGTGCGCATCACCGGACGCAACGTGACCGTGCGCGGCGCGAGCGTCTCGGGCTTCAAGGCCGGCATTTGGGCCTCGCGCTCCGACGGGCTGGTGCTCGAAGGCTGCGACGTGTCGCGCAATTTCCGCCAGCGCCTGGCCTCGACGCCGCAGGCCGAAGACGGGTCGGATTGGCTCTGGCCGCACAAGAACGACGCCAACGAGTGGCTGCACACCTACGGCGCTGGCATCTACGTCGAGGAATCGAAGAGCGTCGTGCTGCGGCGCAACGTGGCGCGCGAGGGCCAGAACGGCATCGCACTGCGCAGGGTCGACGAGTCGGCGATCTACGACAACGACATGAGTTTCCTGTCGGGCTGGGGGCTGGCGATGTTCCGCAGCTCGCGCAACGTCGTCGACCACAACAGCTTCGACTTCTGCATCCGTGGCTACAGCCACGGACGCTACGCGCGCGGCCAGGACTCGGCCGGGATCCTGTTCTTCGAGCAGTGCAACGACAATCTGTTCGCGTTCAACTCGGCGACGCACGGCGGGGACGGCTTCTTCGGCTTCGCCGGGCTCGAAGCGCTCGAGGGCGGCTCGACCACGCCGGGCCTGGGCTGCAACGGCAATCGGCTGCACGGCAACGACTTTTCCTACGCAGCCGCGATCGGGATCGAGATGACGTTCTCGTACGGCAACGTGTACTCGTCGAACCGCTTGGTGGGCTCGAACTACGGTGTGTGGGGCGGTTATTCCGGCTCGACGCGCGTGGTCGACAACGTCATCGCGGACAACACGCTGGCAGGGATCGCCATCGAGCACGGCTCGCACTGGAAGATCGACAACAACCGTTTCGCGCGCAATGCCCGGGCGCTCGAGTTGTGGTGGGACGACGATCAGGAACTGCTCGCCAAGCCCTGGGCGCAGATCAATCCCACGAGCTCGTCCGACTACCGCATCGAAGGCAACGGCTTCGACGCCGACTTGGTGCAGCTCGAGCTGCGCGGACCGACCACGGACGTGGTGTGGAACCTGGGCCAGTCGGGAACCGATCGGGCACGTTGGAAGCTCGATCCGGCGAGCCGCGTCGCGACCGAGAGCGCGACCACGGAACTCGAGCCCTATCTCGATCCGCGACTGAAGGACTTGCCGGGGCGCAGGCAGGCCGTCGGCGCGCGCGGGCATCTCGATGGACGCGACAAGATCATCGTCACCGATTGGGGCCCGTACGATTGGCAAGCGCCGTACTTGCAGCGCGTCGACGATCGCGACGGCGCGCACGCCTGGCGCTTGCTCGGCAACGACATCGCGATCGGCATCGACGCCGGTGACGACGTGGTGGTCGCGCTCGACGCCTCCAGCGAGCCGCCGGTGATCCTGGTCTCGCCGCGCGCCAGCGGCGTCGCCGTTCCCTATCGCCTGGCGGTGCGCGTCCCCAGCCGCACGCTCGAGGGTCGCGGGCTGGTCAGCGGCGCGCGCTGGGGCGTGACCGTGGGCCGCTACAGCACCGACCCACGCGAGGACGCCGCGCAGTGGCGCAGCGAGGTCCAGCGTGGAGTGTCGTTCGAGTGTGCGCGCCTGTCGCTTCCCTATGGCGGCGGCGGCCCGAGTGAGCTGGAGTTCGTCCCGCAAGCCGTCAAGGACGCGAAACTCGGCCGCGAGCGCTTCGGAACACTGGCGTCGACCGAGCTCGTTCTGCCGGCTGGGCGCTTCAGGCTGACGACCCAGTCCGACGACGGCGTGCGTGTGCGTGTCGATGGTCAGATCGCGATCGACAACTGGACGCACCACGGGCCGACGCGCGACGAGCACGAGCTCGAGTTCAGCTCCACGGCCAGCCACCGCATCGAGGTCGAGCACTTCGAGCTCGACGGGTACGCCGTGCTCGAGCTCGAGCTCGAGCCTGTCGAAGCCCAGCGCTGAGCCCGCGCGCGAGAGCGGCGCGGCACAGGCGCGTCCGACATCCCGAGAGCTCACACGACGCTGGTCGACGAGCTCTCACTGCCCGTCGATTCTCACTGCCCGTCGACTGTTGTTGCTCGTCGACTCTCAGCGGTCGTCGACGACGCGCACGTCGAACGTCCCCAGCACGCGCTCGAGGCTCGTTTCGCGCACGTCGCGCGGTCGCGTCTGGGTCTGGATGGTCTGCTCCGCACGTCCCGGCGGCAGCATGATGCGCACGCTGCGCAGCTCTTGGCCCTCGCGCCACTCGAGGTCGAGCGGTACGTCGAACTCGGTTCCGTCGGTGCCGCTGCTCGCGGTGGTGATGCGCAGACCCGTGGGTTCGACCGTGATCCTGCCTTCGACCTTGGGATAGCCGCGGCCGTAGTACCACTGCTCGAAGAAACTGCTCCACGAACGGCCTCCGGTGTTCTTCTCGAGCAGCTCGCGGAAATCTGCGGTGCTCGCGTTGCCGTAGCGATGGCGCAGGTTGAATTCCTTGAGCGTCGCGAACCACACCGCGTCGTCGGCGACGAACGTGCGCAGCGTGTGCAGCACCCACGCGCCCTTGCCGTAGATGATGTTGGCGTAGGCTTGGCCCGAGTCCTTCTTGGCCCCGCGGTGGACGCTGCCCTGCTTGCCGATGAAGGCTCTCGAACGCGTCCAGTATTCGCGTGCCCGCTCGACCCCTTGGGTCCATTCGACGAACACGCCCTCGGCGTAGGTGCCGAAGCCCTCGTGGATCCAGAAGTCGCCCCAGTCGGCGGCGGAGACCGCGTTGCCCCACCATTCGTGCGCGACCTCGTGCACCAGGATGTAGTCGAAGAACTCGTTGCGCCGCGCGAGCTTGTCCTTCACGCCGTTCTGCTTGCACCACGCGGGAAACGTGCTGCCGTAGGCCACGGCGGTCGAGTGCTCCATGCCCCAGAACGAGGTCTGCACGAGCGCGAATTTGGAGTCGGGGAAGGGATAGGGGCCGAAGGCGCGGCCGAAGGTCTCGAGCAACGGCTCGACCTCGGCGAACTGCACGGCGGCCTTGGCGGCGTCCTCCGGCAGGACGTAGTAGACGAAGTCCACGGGGCGCGCGAGGCCTTCGAGCTCGAGCTCGTGTTCGACGACCACGTACGGCGCGACGTTGAGCGAAAGCGCGTAGGTCTCCAACGGATAGTCGTGGCGCCAGCGGAAGGTCTCGTCGCGTTCGCCGCTCTTGGAGCGCTCGAGCAGGCGCCCGTTCGACACCGCGAACAGTCCGCGCGGCACGCTGGCGTTGACGCTGACGCGCGCGGGCTTGTCCTCGGGGTGGAAGAACGAATCCTTGCACGGCCACCAAAAGCTCGAGCCCGTCGACTGACACGAGGTCCCGATCCACGGCTGACCGCTGGCCGTGGTTTCCCAGTGGAAGCCGTCGAACGGATTGAGCGAGCGCGGGGAGCCGTGGTAGCGCACCGCGAGCGCCACGCGTGCCCCGCGCGGCGCGGGTTGCGCGAGCTGGCAGCGCAACAGGTGCTCGTCGCGCTCGAACGTGAGCGCGGTCCCCAGGCGCGGGTCGGCGCGCTCGAGCTCACCGTGCACGCGGCGCACTTCGTCCGCGACCAGTTGGGCGTGCATGTCGAGCTCGAACACGCGCAGCTCGTCGGTGACGACATCGGCCTCCACGAAGCTCCAGCCCGCGATGGTCTTCGACTCGGGCACCAGCGTGATGTCCAAGCGGTAGGCGACGACGTCGTAGTGCTCGCGCGCATCGATCGGGCTCGCCGCGACCGCGGGCGTGGCCTGGACCGGGGACAGGAGCGGGAGCATGGTGCGGGGGCGGAGCGGCGGGCGCGCGCTCCGAGGAGGAGCGGGAGGATAACCGCCCGCGCCATGGCCGCATCAGCCGGACGCGGACGTCACCGCTTTCGAACCGTAGCGCAACCGATCACTGGGCCGCTCGAGCACGCGCGCGGCGACCTCGCGCGCCACGTCACGTGCGCCCTGGGGCGTGAAGTGCAAGAAGTCGTAGTAGGTGGCCAGGCTGCGCTCCAGGCGCGGCATCAAGTCGAGCTGCTCGACACCGCAGCGCTCGGCGACGCGCACGGCGCGGGCGTCGACGGCTTGCATCAGACGACAGACGATCTCGTGCGTGTAGTAGGAGCTGGTCTTCTCGACGTAGGGCCGGCCGACGCAGAAGTTCCACATCAGCGCCTCCTCCTCGGGGGTGAAGCGCTTCTCGAACCAAGGTTGGCGCACCACGATCACGCGCGCGCCCTTGCCGCGCGCGGCCTGGATCAGCTCTTCCAAGTAGGTCTCGAAGCGCGCCAACATCGGCTCGGGATCGGGCACCGAGGTGATCCACTCCAGCGCGTTGCGGCGTCGCTCGCGCAACTCGATCAGCTTGGCCCCGGTGCGCTTGCGGCGTTCGACGCGGCCCAGGCGGCGCGACCATCCCGAGGCGATGCGGCGCAGCGCCAGGTGCTCGCGCGACCATCCGAAGGGCTTCTCGCAGTGCTCGTCGAAGATGTAGTCGTTGGAGACGCTCTTCGAGCGTGGCGTGCTGGGGCAACGCTGTTCGATCCAGTCGACCACGTCGGACGCTCCGACCATCAAGAGCACCAAGTCGAGCTCGGCATAGCGCGGCAGCACGCGGCGCAACATGGTGGCGATGGCCTCGCAGGGGACCAGCGAGCGCGCGATGTTCCCGACGTGCACGCGGCGCGCGTTGAGGCGAGCCAGCGCATCCGG
The DNA here is from genome assembly GCA_020853575.1 of Planctomycetota bacterium. GTDB lineage: Bacteria > Planctomycetota > UBA1135 > UBA1135 > F1-120-MAGs118. The sequence continues at coordinate 566,540 of JADYYP010000045.1, read as the reverse complement.
TTGATTGAGCCGCGCTTGGAGTTGACCGGGCCAGGTGCTGGGCTGGTCGAGCATGTAGCCTTCGGCCGCGCTGCCTCCGGCGACCAGCACGCGGTACAGGCCGACCCGATTCGACGGCAAGGCGTCGCCGCGTTCGCCTTCGGCGTTGATCTCGAAGCGCACCACGGGCTCGAGCGTCGGCAGCGCGGCGCGGTCCAGCTCCATGTGCGTGCGTTCGTGCGGGCGCCACACGTAATAGGCGCCGCGCGCCCGGATCCATGCGCGCGCAGCCAGCTCGGCGACGACCAACGCGGCCGCCGCCGCGGCGAGCGAGGCCAGCGTCCACAGTGCGAGGGTCACGGCGACCTCCGGGTGAAGCGCAGTCGCGCCGGGAGCTCGATCCACGGGTCGTCGCGCACCACGAACACCAGCCAAGTCGCGCCGAAGGCCGCGCTCATGGCGAGCCCGGTGGCGATCAGTTCTGGCCAAGAATCGACGCGCACGGCTTGCTTGCAGGCCACGAGCACGCCGAGCGGGACCAGCGCGCCGAGCAGCGGCTTGAGCAGCACGTAGCGGGCGAACTCGAGCGCTCCGACGCCCACCTGGCGGCAGGCGATCACGCCCACGACGAGCGAGAATCCCAGGTTGGGCAGCGATGTCCCCAGCGCCACGCCTTCGATGCCCAGCGAGTCGACCAACGCGATCGAGAGACCGACGTTGACCAGGCCCATCGCGAGCAACGCGATCGTCGGCGGGAGTGGCCGCCCGAGTCCCATCAAGATCGGGAGCGCGACGCCGCGCACCGGCAGATACACCAGGAACGAGGCCATCAGGATGCGCAGCACGCGGCCCGACGGACCCTCGAATTCCGGGCCGGTCCAGACCGCGAGGAACTCGGGTCCGAGCACCAGCAGGAACAGGCCCACGCCCAGCACGAGCGAGAACGAGATCTTGGACCACTTGAGCAACACGCCGCGCAGCGCCTGCACGTCGCCGCTTGCCTTCATGCGCGTCGCGGCCGGCATCACGACCGCCCCGATGCCGATCACCAGGCCGGTCAGCGGCTCGAAGAACTTGTTGCCCACGTCGAACTGGGTCGTCGCCGCCGCGTCGAGACGCGCCCCGATCACCAGGGCGTCGCAGCGGAACGCCAACAGCGTTCCGACGTTGAGCAGCATCGCGTACACGCTGAACGACAGGATGCCGCGCACTTTCGCGGCCTCGAAGTGCCGCAGCCCGAAGCGCACACCTCGATGACGGGTGACGAGGCAGATCCAGGCCGCGAGGAACTCCGCGACCATCGTGGCCACCTGGATCCAGGCCAAGGTCGCGAGTGTCGGCCGTGCCGGAAGCACGATCAGCGTCAGCAGCAGCCGCAAGGCGAGCTCGCCACACATCACGGCGTTGCGCACGACGAAATCGTCGTGCGCGTCGAGGATGCCGTAGGGCAGGCGCGTGGCGAACGCGGCCGCGACTTGTAGCGCGGAGACTAGGAACGCGATGCGCGCGGCCTCGGCCTGTTCGGTCGTCAATGCCGCTCCGAGCGTGCCGGAGAGGTACTCGCGGTCGAACACGAAGGACTGGACGTAGCCGACCGCGAGGGCCACCAGTCCCATCGCCAGCGTGATCCCCAGGCAGGTCGAGACCGCGCGGTTGACCGCCGCCAGGTCGCGCTTGCCGACGGCTTCCGCGATCGACTTGACCGAGGCCATCGGTACGCCGAGCACCAACAGGCGCAGGAAGCCGGTCATCGACACGATCCCGATCCAAACGCCGTTCTGGTCGTGCCCGACGGTCTCGAGCACGAACGGCGTGAGCTGCATCAACACTGCGATCTGCAGCAGGTTGAGCGCCCAGTTGGATCCGATGTTCTTCAGCAACCCGGACGGTCTCGCGGTATGGGGTCTGGCGGGGGAGGCGCGGCGCCGCGAGGGACTGCCCGTCGCACGCGACGTCGCTCACGGACGCAGCATTGTGGCGATCGGGCGCTCCGAGTCGAGGATCCAGCGCGAGAGGACGGCATACCCTTCGTCCGACAAGTGCAGGCGGTCGGAGGAAAAAGCTTCCGACAGGCTCCCGTCGGCGGCGCGCAACGGCGCGCGGTCGGTCGGCAGGAAGTGCGCGTCGATCTCGCGCGCGCCGAGCTCCAACGCCGCGTTGAACGCGGCCAGCTCGCGCGCGGACTCGGCGGTCATCCCGCGCTCGGGCAACAGACCCAGGACCACGACATCCGCCGTGGGATGGCGCGCGCGCAGCTCCCTCAACAGCGCACGCAGCGCCAGCGCGAAGTCCTCCGCCGACCTGAGCCGTTGGCGCAGGTCGACACTGCCCAGGTAGAGCACCAAGCCGGCGGCGTCGGTGGGCACCGAGGCGCGCCAGCGCTCGCGCAGCAGATCGAGCGCTTCGTTGCCGATGCCGCGGTTGAGCGCGGGACGGCCGGGAAACGCCGCCGCGAGATCGAAGCGCTCGATGGTCGACGAGCCGAGGAACACCACCGCCGCCGGCGGAGTCGGCTCGAGCGCGAAATCAGCGATGCGCTCGGCGCGGTGTCGCGCATCGCGCTCGAGTTGCTGCGCCCGGGGGTCGAGCAGCATGCGGCGCAGTCGCCAGCCCCCAGGGAGCAAGTCGAACCACACGCCGGCGAGCGCGGCGGCCAGCAGCGCGAGGAGCGGGTATGCGATGCGTGCGCGCAAGTGGGCGAGAGCATCGCACCCGCGTGCCGCTCGATCCAGACGCACACACCACTTGGAAAGGTGGCGCGCTTTTTCCAAGCTCCGCGGATGCAGTCCCCTCGGCCGAGTGCCGCAACCGCCAGCGCCGCCGCGATATCCCTGCGCGGAGTCGAGAAGCGCTTCGGTGATCGTTGGGCGGTGCGCGACCTCGACCTGGAGATCCCGCGCGGCTCGCTGTGTGGCGTGCTCGGGCCCAACGGCGCCGGCAAGAGCACGACGATCCGCATGGTGCTCTCGATCCTGTATCCCGACGCGGGCGAGATTCGCGTGCTCGGCGCCGACGCGCTCTCGGCCAAGGCACGCATCGGGTATTTGCCCGAGGAACGCGGCCTGTATCGCACGATGCGCGTTGGCGAGTACCTGGGCTACATCGCGCGGCTCAAGGGCGCGCCGCGCCACGGCCTGGCTTCGCGCATCCAGCACTGGCTGGGCCGGATCGACCTCGCGGACGTGTACAAACGCCGCTGCCAGGAGCTCTCCAAGGGCATGCAGCAGAAGGTGCAGTTCCTGGCCGCCGTGATCCACGAGCCCGAGCTGCTGATCCTCGACGAACCGTTCTCCGGACTCGATCCCGTGAATGCGGTGGTGCTCGACCGACTGGTGAGCGAGCTGCACGCCGAGGGACGCACGATCTTGCTGTGCACCCACGTGATGCACCAGGCGGAGAAAATCTGCGATCGCGTGGTGTTGATCCACCGCGGAGCCAAGCGCCTCGACGCGACCTTGCCGGAAATTCGCCAGCGCTTCGATCCGCGCAGCGTGCGCTACGAGCCGCTGGCGATCGACGGCGAGCTGCGCGCGCGGCTGGCGCGGCTGTCCGGCGTAGCGGCGGTGACGCCCTCGCGAACCGGTGCCGCGTTCGAGCTCACCTTGGAGCAGGGCCGCGACCGCCAAGTGCTGTTGCGCGAGCTGCTCGAGCTCGGACCGGCGCGTGCGATCGAGCTGTCGCGCGTCACGCTCGAGGAGGTCTTCGTGCGCGTCGTGCGCGAATCCGAGGGCGCGGACGCGGCCTCGCAGGCGAAAGAGGAGCTCGAGCGTGCGCAGGGTTCTTGAAGTCGCGGTCCGCGAGTTCCGCACCACGGTCCTGACCAAGGCCTTCTTGATCGCGGCCGTGATCCTGCCATCGGTCATGTGGGGCATGGCGATCCTGTTGCCGGCGGTGCTGCACGCTCCGCCCAAGGCGCTCGTCGGCACGCTGGCGGTGCTCGATCCAACCGGGCTGGTGGCGCCGCTGCTGGCGCGCGAGTTCGACGCCCAGGCCTATCTGGCGCGCCAAGCGCAGCAGCGCGCCGCGCTCGAGGCCGCGCTGGCGCAGACTCTGCCGGCGCAGTTCCGCGATTCCCTGCGGGAGCAGTTGACACGCTTGCTCGAGGCACCCGCGCCGGCGGTGGAGCTCGAGGTCGGCGGCAGCGACCTGGACGCGCTCAAGGCGCGGCTGCGCACCGGAGAGCTGCTGGGCGTCGCCGTCATCGGCGAGGAAGTGCTCTCGCTGGAACGCGCGGAGAACAAGGCCGAGCTGTTCCTGCGCGAGTCGGTGACGCGCGAGCACCTCGACGCGCTGCAGGGCGGGCTGCAGCGAGCGGTGGTCGCGGCGCGCGCGCAGCGGGAAGGGCTGGATCTCGAGCGCGCGCGCGCCGTGCTCGACAGGCCCGCGATCGTCACCACCACCGTCACGCGCAAGGGCGGCGAGGCGCGCGAGAACGAGCTGACCAAGCTATTCGTGCCGCTGGCCTTCATGCTGCTCGTGTGGATGAGCACCTGGGTCACGGGCAACTACTTGTTGACCTCGACCATCGAGGAGAAGTCCAACCGCGTGATCGAGGTCCTGTTGTCCGCGGTCAGCCCGCTGGAGCTGCTCTCGGGCAAGATCCTCGGCCAGTGCGCCGTCGGTTTGGTGATGGTCGGGCTCTACGGTGGAGTGGGCGTCAGCGCCGCTTTCAACTTCGGCTACGCGCACTTGGTCCCGCCGGAGAAGCTGGCCTACCTCGGGCTGTACTTCGTCATGGCGTACCTGATGGTCGCGGCGACCATGGCCGCGGTCGGCAGTGCCGTCAGCGAGCTGCGCGAGGCGCAGACGCTGCTCGGACCGGTGACGCTGATTTTCATGGTCCCGTTGCTGGCTTGGTTCTTCATCAGCGAGCATCCCAACTCGCCGTTTGCCGTGGCGATCTCGTTCATTCCCCCGATGACGCCGTTCGCGATGATCTTGCGCGTGACGTCCGCGGAGTCCGTTCCGACCTGGCAAGTGGCTGCGACGACCGTGGTCGGCTTCGCAGGCGTGTGGGGCATGATCTGGGCTGCCGCGCGCATCTTCCGCGTCGGGATCTTGATGACCGGCAAGCCGGCGACGCCCGGCGAGCTCTTGAAGTGGATCCGTTTCGAGTGACGCGCAGCGACGTCGCAGGTTTGCAACGGAGCCTTTTTCCAGGCGCTGCTTGAGTGCCCGCGCGGGACGCGCCGATAGCCCGGGCCATGGGCAAGCGCGAAGCGCTCAAGACCTTTGGCGATCGGATCAACCTGCCGTCGCTCCCCGACGTCGTGTTGCGGATCAACTCGATGATCGACGACGTCAACGTGGGATTGGCGGAGATGGGGGCGATCGCCGCGCAGGACCCGGCGATCACCGCGCGCGTGTTGCGACTCGCCAACAGCGGCTACTACGGGCTGCGCGAGCAAGTGACCAGCGCCGAGCAGGCAGCGACCGTGATCGGAGCGCGCGCGCTGCGCAACGTCGCCATGCAGGTCTCGATCCTGCAGCGCTACGAGCACTTGCGCAGCGTGCCGGATTTCGATCTCGACGAGCTCTGGGGGCATGCGGTCCTCACCGCGCGCCTGGCGCAGGGGCTCGGTGAAACCTGCTACGCGCGCACCGGGCTCGCGCCGGACGACTACTACGCCTGCGGCCTGCTGCACGACGTCGGCAAGGTCGTGATGCTCGAAGGCGTGACCGATGCCTACGTCGAGTGCATGCGTCACGCGCGGCGTACCGGTTCGACGCTGCACAAGGCCGAGGAGCAGGTCTTCGGCTTCACGCACATCGAGGTCGGCTCGCTGCTCGCTTCGCAGTGGCAACTGCCCGAGCGCGTGGCGCAGGCGATCGAGTTCCACCACGGACCGACCGCCGCGCTCCAAGAGCACCCGCACATCGCCGTGATCGCCATCGCCGACCAGATCGCCTACCGCGCGGGTAGCTCGACCTTTGAGTCGACGATCGAGAAGCTCGGGCGCTTGGCCGAGTCGCTGCTGGGCATTCCCGCCGAGCGCTTCGCCCGCGTCGTGGAACTGGCGCGCGAGGCCGAAGTCAGCGCCATGGGCTGAGTGGCCGGGGCGGCGCCGCGCACCCCGCTCAAGAGCGGTCCTCGCGCTCGTCGATAGCCCGGCATCGCTCCTGGGCCCCCGGGCATGACTTCGGCGGCTCGCGCCGTTACTCTGCCTCGTCCCCTGGGCCGCGACCCGTCGTGTTGCGTACCACCTCCACAGACCTGCCGCGATGAGTTCCTTTTCGAGCGCCCAGTTCCGAGGCTCGCAGAAGGACCTCTTCACGCCGGCCCAGATCCAGCACCTGATGCGCGTCGAGTTCGACCGCGCGCAGCGTTATCGCTACGGGCTGGTGTTGCTGGTGGTCGGCATCGATCGCCTGGAGCAGTTGCAAGACCTGTACGGCTCCGAGCTGCGCGACCAGGTGCACGGCGCCTTGGTCGGGTTGCTGAAGAGCGCGACGCGCGCCTCCGATGCGCTCGGTTGCCTGCTCGACGACCGCATCTTGGTGCTCGTGCCGCACACGCCGCCCGAGGGCGCGGCGGTGATGGCCAAGCGCGTGCTCGATGGCATGCGCGCTCTGACCTTCGATTGCGACGGTCGCTCGACGCGCGTCACGGTTTCGATCGGCGGAGCGCACAACGCGCGCAAGGGCGACTTCGCCTTCGATACGCTGCTGGAAGTCGGTACCGCGGGGCTCAAGGTCGCGCGCGACGGCGGTGGCAACCGCTACGTGCACAGCGAGCTCTACGAGTTCTTCGAGAAGAAGCGCGCTCGCGAGCGCGCCGATCAGGAGGCCGCCGCGCCGGCTGCGGTCCGAGCTCCGATGCCGATCGCGGGCGCGCCGGCTGCGGCGGCGATCGGCGACGGCGTGCCGCACATCCTGGGCGAGAAGATCCGCGACATGTTCGGGCTCTCGGAGAACGACAGCGCGCTGCTGGCCAAGATCGAGCAGGAAGTCGTCACCAGCGCGCTGCGCGAGATGAAGCTCGAACTCGAGAAGGTGCTGGTCGAGTCCAAGAGCGAGCACCAACGCCAGATCGAGACGCTCGAGCGCCGCATCACCAAGCTCTCTGACTCACTCGGGATGACCGAGGCCGAGTTGCAGCGGGCCCTGACGCAGAAGACGGTGGACCCGGGCGTCGCTTCCATCTACAAGACCGTGCAAGGCCTGTCGTCCAACGACGTGCAGGTGCAGTTGAAGAAGGCCCTGATGTCGAAGATCTTCGAAGCCAACGTGGAGCTCAGGAAGAAGATCGACACGGGCCCGCAATCCACGTCCTGAAGCCACTTTCCGCAGAGTTCATCCGCTCATGGTTGAGAAGAAGCAGGCCCCGGAAGGGGAGACGAAGAAGGATCACGGCGTTCTGTACCTCGGGATCGACCTCGGCACGTCGCGTACCTCGGTGTCTTCGTCGAACGGGATGCGCGAAACGGTGTCCTCGTACGTCGGTTACCCCAAGGACGTCGTCGCGCGCAAGCTGTTGCAGAAGGACGTGCTGTTCGGTGACGAGGCGCTCGAGAAGCGCTTGAGTCTCGACTTCTACCGTCCGTTGGCGCACGGCGTGATCCGCGACGACAAGGACGCCGAGCGCAACCTGAAGGCCGCGGCGGATCTGTTGGGCGAGATCATCCGGCGCTCGAAGCCTCGCAAGGACGAACTGGTGTACGCCGTGATCGGTGCGCCGGCCCAAGCGCAGATCAAGAACAAGGAGGCCATCCTGAAGGCCGCGCGCCAGCACGTCGACAGCGTGATGCTGTGCAGCGAGCCGTTCTCGGTGGCCTACGGCCTCGACATGCTCGACGACACCTTGGTGATCGACATCGGCGCCGGGACCACCGACCTGTGCCGCATGCACGGCACGATGCCCGAGGAGTCGGACCAGCTCACCAACACCTTCGCCGGCGACCACGTCGACGAGACGCTCTCGAAGTTGATCCGCGCCAAGTTCCCCGAGGCGCAGTTCACGGTGCAGATGATCAAGCAGATCAAGGAGAAGCACTCGAACGTCGCCGACAACATGCCGCCGGTGGTGGTCAACTTCCCGGTCAAGGGCAAGCCGACCCCGTTCGACATCACCTCCGAGGTGCGCTCTGCGTGTCGCTCGATCGTTCCGCCGATGGTCGAGGCCCTGGGCGAGCTGATCGGGTCCTTCGACCCCGAGTTCCAGGACCGCCTCAAGAACCGCGTGTTGCTCGGCGGCGGGGGCAGCATGATCAAGGGGCTCGACGTCGAGCTCGAGCGCCAGATGCACGAGATGCTGGGCGGTGGCAAGGTGATGCGGGTCGAGGAGCCGATCTACGGCGGCGCGAACGGCGCCCTCAAAATCGCCCACGACATGCCCGCGGAGTACTGGGAGCACCTGCGCTAGGCGGGTCACCCGGAAACCCCAGCGGCGCAAGCCCACGGCCGTCGATTCCGCCCTGGCGCGGGGTCGGCGGCCGCTTCGTTGGCCGCGAGTTTGGGCACTGAAAGCCAACCCTTCATGATATCCAGACTTCCCGCCCACGCCAACCTTACGTAGACTCGGGTTGTTCTTTACGGCGGTGAGTGGCCGCCGTGTCTCTTGATTCCCGTATCTTCGGTCAGTGATCGCACCGCGCGTACGAGCGGTGCGACGCAGGAGAAAACCCATGCAAGGTCAGGTCAGGACATGGGCGTCCGTCGCAGCAGCGGCGGCCCTCATCGCGGCGTCAGCTTCGGCCCAATTCAACGACGGATTCGAGTCCTATGCCGCATCGGCAGCGGGCACCGTGTTCACCACCGGCACGCCCAACAGCGGCGGCTGGGAGCAGTGGGACGGCGCGGCCAATAGCCAGTCGATGTGCTTCGGTCCGGGCGCCGCGATCGCGGCCCACGGCGGCAGCAACTTCATCGGCACGCAGCTCGGCTGCGACACGATCCGCCAGTTCACCCAGTTCAGCACGGGCCACTGGGAAATCAGCATCTGGACCTACGTCCCCGGCGGAGCTTCGCCGAGCCCGATGCAGGACGATCAGTACGCGGTGTTCCTCAACGAGTACAACCACTTCGGACCCTACGAGTGGGCCACTCAGATCATCTTCGACCCGTCGCTGGGTGAAGTGCGCGCCGACAACGGCATCAGCTTGGTGACCAACGCGCCGCAATACGGCGTGGGCACCACGTTGACCTTCGACGCCTGGAAGGAACTCTCGATCGACGTCGACGTCACCAACGATGTCGCGACGGTGAGCTACGACGGAGCCGCGATCGGCGACCCGTTCAATTGGTCGCTCGGACCCTTCGGCCAGAACGTCGGCGTCGTTGCCAACTTCGCTTGCATCGACCTGTACGCGAACAGCACGACCCTCGCGGGCTTCATGTACTGGGACGACTTCGACGTCTCGGCCGCCGGCGGCCCGCCGGGTCCGACGACGTACTGCACGGTCGGCACGTCCGCCTCGGGCTGCAACCCGACGATCGGATTCAGCGGCACGCCGAGCGCGAGCGCCTCGAGCGGCTTCACCCTGAGCGCGTCCAACGTCGACACGACCCGCACGGGTCTGTTCTTCTACGCGATCACCGACCTGAGCTTCGTCCCCGCCCAGTGGGGCGTCGGCGGCACCTCCTACCTGTGCATGAAGGCCCCGACGCAGCGCATGAACGCGCAAAACTCGGGTGGCACCACCGGTTGCACCGGCGCCTACAGCCAGGACTGGAACGCCTTCATGGCGGCCAATCCCGGTGCGCTCGGCAGCCCGCGCGCCGCGGGTGCGAGCTTCGATGCGCAGCTGTGGATGCGCGACCCGCCGAGCCCGAAGTCGACGCTGCTCTCCAACGGGCTGCGCTTCGTCCTCGCTCCGTGAGCGCTCGACTTGACGCGGCGTCCTGAGCGCCGCGGCACGAGAGTGAATGGAATCCCCCGGCGAGGGGCGTCCCGATAGGGGCGCCCCTCGTTCCTTTGCAGGCACTCCTTGCCGTAGTCTGAGTTGGTCATGAAGCCGCTGGTGCTCTCGCTCGCGCTCGTCGCTGCCTTCCAAACCGGATCGAAGCCCCAGGCCGGCGACGTTTGTCCGTACTGCAAGAACGACCCGGCGCTGATGAGCGCCGCGGGTGTCGTCTCGCACGGTCCCTTCGCGCTGGCCGACAAGGACAGCGCGGAGATCGTCGCCAAGCTGCCGACCAGTCAGTGGATCTTCCTCGAGACCGCGCACCTGCGCTGGGCTTCGTCCCTGGGCGACGACGCGGTCGACCAGCGCGACAAGGAACGCGTGGCCGCCGAGCTCGAGCGCTTGCGCGCCAAGTTGCCCGCCGTTCCGGCCAAGCCCAAGCGCCTCGATCCGTGGCTGCGGCTGCATCTGATGGCGCTCAAGGGCGAGGAGTTCTACGCGCGCTTCCAAGCGCTGCTGCGCGTGACCGACGCCGACTTTCCAGCGGAGCGCCGCGCGTCCGGCCCGTACATGGGCGCGGGGAAGTTCCTCGGAGAGAAGGACAAGTTCGAGGTCGTCGTGCACACCACGCGCGACAACCACAAGCGCTTCACGTCGAGCTTCAGCGGTGTGCTCGTCAATGACTCGTTCCGCTGGCATTTCCCCGGGCTGCACAAGTTGATCGTCAGCGTGCCGGCCGAGGATGCGGACCTGCGCGAGGACCGCTGGCTGTGGCCGCACGTCGTGCACAACTTGGCCCATGTGATGTTCGCGGCCTACAAGCATTTCGCCTACTACCCGCCGGTGTGGATGGACGAGGGGCTCGCGGTGGCGCTCGAGAAGGAGGCGCACTACGAGTCGCTCACCGGCGAAGGCGAAGAGGGCTCGCTGCGCGACAGCAAGGGACCGAGCGACTTCGGGGCCGCGGCGCTCAAGCTGGTCGCGAGCGACAAGGCCCCACGCCTGGCGGAGCTCTCCGCGTGCCACGAGTTCGGCGAGCTCGGGATCGACGGCATCGTCAGCGCTTGGTCGATGACACGCTTTCTGATCGACGAGCACGGCGACGAGTACGCGCGCCTGCTGGCCGGCATCAAGGGGCAACTCGACGACAAGGGCATGCAGTCGGGAGCCGATCTCCCGGGGCTCCAGCGCCGGCTGTTCCAAGAGCTGTGGGGCTGGAGCGCGGCCGATTTCGACACAGCCTGGCGCGCGTGGGTCAAGGCGCCCAAGGCCGCGAAGTGAGCTCGGCCTCGGAAGGGTTTTCGCGCTCGAAGGCGGGGCTCGGCGTCAATCCTGGGCGTCGGACGCGAGTGCCGGGCAGCTCTCGCGCCGCCAGAATAGACTGAGACTACCGAGGTCTCGCTCGGGCGAATCGCGAACCGTTTTCCGGCGCTGCGGCATCTCCGAGGTGCGAGCACGTTCGCGCACCATGAACTCACGAGCTTCCCCGACCCCCAACGAAGAGCTGTTGCTGGCCCACTCCGAGTTCCTCGCGGGGCTGGCGTCTCAGCTCGTGCACGACGCGAGCGATGCGCAGGACATCGTTCAAGAGACCATGCTCTCCGCGCTGCGCCGGCCGCCCACCGACGCGAGCTCGGTCCGCGGTTGGCTCTCGACGGTCGCGCGCAACCACGCCTTGCAGCTGTTTCGTGCGCGCCAACGCCGCGCCACGCGCGAAGAGCAGTCGGCGCGCGCCGAAGGCGTGCCGTCGACGGGTGACATCGTCGAGCGCGAGAACGCACGGCGCGCCGTCGTCGACGCTCTGGTGGAGCTGCACGAGCCCTATCGCGCGGTGATCCTGCTGCGCTTCTACGAGGACCTGCCGCCGCGCGAAGTGGCGCGACGTCTGGGAATCCCGGTCGAGACCGCGCGGACGCGCATCAAGCGGGGCTTGGCGATGCTGCGCGGAGAGCTCGATCGACGCTACGCGAAGGACCGCGGGCGCTGGATGGCGGCGCTCTTGCCGTTGACCTATCCGCGCGGCGCCGTTCCGACCGCGCTGAGCGGCTCGGCTCCGCAGGGCCAGGGTTTGGCGTGGATCGCCGCCACTTCGCTGGCGCTGCTCGCTGGCTTGGCATATTTCACGTGGCCGCTGTGGGGTGCGCGCGTCCGGGGTGACGCGCTGCCGATCTCCGCCGCCCATGACCCCAACGCCGGGCCCCTCAAGCTCCTGTCCCAGACGGCGGACGAATCCGAGGAGCGAGCGGATCGAGCGGAGCTCGAGCTGCGCTGCACCTTGCGCGTCGAGGTCACCCGCGCGGGCAGCGGAGCACGTGTGGGTGGAGCGGCCGTCAGCGTCAGCGCCGACGGCGTGGAGCTCGCGAGCGGTGTCACCGACGCCAATGGCGGCGTGGAGTTCGACGTGCCGCAGCGCTCGCTGTGGGTCGTCGACGTCGGGGCCACGCAGGCCTCGCTCGCGGCTCGGGCGCAGGTCGCGGACGACCGTGCGCGGACGGAATTCGCCGTCGAGCTCGAGCTTGCCGACGCCTGCCGCGTGGCGGGCCGCACCATCGACGAGGTGGGGCGACCGATGCCCTTCGTCGAGTTGCTCGCCCTGGACTCGCTGCGCCCGGAGATCGTCGATGGCGAGTGCTCGGGCGTGATCGCGCTGGCGCGTAGCGACGCCAGCGGGCATTTCGAGCTCGGCGGACTGCCGTCGCGTTTCTACTTGCACGCTCGCGCGCCTGGTCTCGTGGCCGTGGCGGGTTTCGTCGCGCAATTCGACGCCGCGCGCGACGTCCTCGACCTCGAATTCGTGTTGCAGCCCGAGTGGACGTTGCGCGGGCGCGTGGTCGATGCCGACGGCGCCGGAGTGGCGGATGCGAGCGTCGATGCCCTGACGATCGATCGCCGCGGCCAGGGACGTTCGACGGGCGAGCGCGGCTCGAGTTGGCGCTCGCTGATCTGCCCCGCGACCACCACGCGCGCCGACGGGAGCTTCGAGCTGCGCGGGGTTCCTCCGCGCTCGCACAACCTGCGCGCGAGCAAGCCCGGTGTCGGCGCCACGAGCGTGGGCGCGTTCGAGGCGCGCGACGACTTCGAGCTCGTGCTCGAGCGCGGCGTCGATCTCGAGCTCGCCCTGGTCGACGAGACCGGCGATCCGGTCGCCGACGCGCTCGTCGCGTGTGCTGGCGCCGAGCTGCAGTCGTCGTCGGGCAAGAGCGGAGCGGACGGCATCGTGCGCCTGCGCGTGTTCGACGAACGCACGCGCCTGGGACTGCGGATCCGTGCGCCAGGATTCGCCGCGCGCCTCGACGACTTGGTGCTCGACGGCCGCTCCTACGTGCGGCGCGTGATCGCCCTGTCGCCCGCGGCGCCCTTGGTGGGTGAGGTGCGCGAGGCCGACGGCTCGCCCGCGGCCGCGGCGCGCGTCGTGTTGCGTGGTCAGCTCGAAAACGCGCCTCCGGAGTCGGGTTTCTCGCGCACGCTGGGCTCGCTCTTGGAGCTCGACGAGGCCTTCACCGATGCGCAAGGGCGCTTCACGCTGTACATGTCGGGCGCAGGCGAGCGCGAGCTGCTGGTGTTCCCCGGAGGCGAGCTCGCGCCGCGCGCGCGGCGGCGCTTGGCGAGCGGCGTGCAAGACGTCAGCATCGAGCTCGATCCGCGCGCGCGTGACGCGGTCACGTTCCGCGGCCGTGTCGTCGACGCGCTCAGCGGTCAGCCGTTGTCGCGCTTCACCGCCACGGCGCGGCTCGCGCGCGAGCGCGAGAAGCTGCGCACGGCCGCCTTGCAGCAAGCCGTCGATGGACGCTTCGACCTCGGTGTCGAGGTCACGGGCTCCTGGGGCCTTACGGTGTCGGCCGAAGGCTACGCACCGACGTTCGTGCGGCCCGAGTTCTACGCGGTCGGCGTGCACGAGCTCGAGGTCGCCATGCTGCCGGCGCGCTCGCTGTCGGTGCGCGTCGTCGATGCGCTGGGCAATCCCGTGACTCAGGCGCGCGTGATCTGCGAGGATCCGCAAGGGCGGCCACTCGCCGCTTCGATCAGTCCTTTCTACTGGACCAACGTGTTGCCGTTGGGCGCGCGCGGCGAGCTGGAACTGATCGGACTGCCGGCCCAGGACGTGGTGTTGCGCGTGCGCTTGCCCGAGGTCGATCTCGAGCAGCGTTTCGTGTTCGACCTGCGCGAGCCCTACGAGGACGAGCAGGTGCTCTCGCTCGATCTCGATGTCGGCTCGCCCAAACGCGAGGTCGAGCTGGTCCTGGTGCAGCGCTTGGCGACACGCGGCGCGGATTTCGGCATCGTCGGTCGTTGGAAGGTCGAGGTGCGCGACGAGCGCGGCGTGCTGTGCGCGAGCTTCGCGGGCTATTCGGGTCTCGAGCCCGGCCAGACACGGCTGGAACGCAGCCTGCGGTGCTGGGTGCAGCGCTATGACGAGCACGGGACGTTGACCGCTCAGTCGCTGCAAATGCTCGACGGCGACACGTTGTCGCGCGAGCTGGGCCCGCAACTCGTTCCGGGTGCGGAGACGCGCGTGCGCGTCGCGCTGCCGGCGGGGCCGTGTCGGATCAGCGCGCAGTGCGAGGGCTTCGAGGCCGCCACCGCGGACGTCGCGCCCGACAGTCCGGACACCGCTGACATCGTCGTGCTGCGCTTCGAGCCCAAGCTGCGCTGAGTTTGGGCGCGCGCGGCGCTCGAAAGGCGCGCGCAGGTGGGTCTTCGGCTCGCTACCATCGGCGCCCCGATGAGCCAGCGGCCGAGTCGTTTCCCCGATGCGTTGGTGCTGATCTTCGCATTGATCGTCGTCGCTCTCGTCGCGACTTGGCTGTTGCCGACGGGTGAGTTCGAGCGCGTGGCCGCGGGTTCGCGCACCAAGGTGGTCCCGGGCACGTTTCACGAGGTCCAAGCCGCAGCGCTGCCTTGGCACGCGTTCCTGACCTCGATCCCGCGCGGATTCGAGCGCGCCGGCGAAGTGATCTTCTTCGTGTTCATCGTGGGAGGCGTGATCGGCGTGCTGCGCGCGGGTGGCGCGATCGATGCCCTGCTGACCAGCTCGATCCGCGCCCTGGGGCACCGCCCGGTGCTGCTGATCGCTGGCATGACGGTGGTGCTCTCGGTCGGCGCGGCCACCATTGGCATGGCCGAGGAATACGTGCCGTTCGTTCCGATCCTGGTGTCGATGTGCGCCGCGCTCGGATTCGACGCGCTGGTCGCGGTCGGCATCGTGTACGTGGCGGCGGGCATCGGGTACGCCGCCGCGGCGCACAACCCCTTCACGGTCGTGATCGCGCAGACGATCGCCGAGCTTCCACCGCACTCCGGCGCGGGGTGGCGCTGGCTCTTGTGGTGCATCGCGATCACCGTCGGCGTGGTGCACTTGGCGCGCTACGCATTGCGCGTCCGCCGCGATCCGTCGCGCAGCCTGTTGGCCGGAGTGGACGCCGGTCCGCTCGAGCAAGCGCAGCACGTTCCGATGAGCGTGCGTCACGTCGTGGCGCTGGCGAGCTTCGCCGTCGGCATCGGTGTCTTCGTGTGGGGCAGCGCGAGCCGTGACTGGGCGCTGACCGAGCTCTCCGCGATCTTCTTGGGCTGCGCGCTGCTCTCTGCGTTCCTCGCGCCACTCGGTCCCAATCGCACGGCCAGAGAGTTCTGCAAGGGAGCGGCGGAGATGACCTCGACGGCGCTCTTGATCGGATTCGCGAAGACCATCCAGGTGGTGCTCGAGGACGGACACTGCATCGACGCCGTGGTCCACGCCATCGCCACGCCGCTCGAAGGACTAGGTCCCGACGTCTCCGCGGTGGGCATGCTCGCGGTCCAGTCCGCGACGAATCTGTTCATCCCGTCGGGCTCGGCGCAGGCTTACGTGACCATGCCGCTGATGACGCCGCTCGCCGACCTCACCGGGGTCTCGCGACAGGCCGCCGTGCTCGCCTTCCAGTGCGGCGACGGCTTGACGAACATGGTGATTCCGACCAATGCGGTGTTGATGGGCGTGCTGGCCTTGGGGCGCGTGCCGTATCAGCGCTGGCTGCGTTTCATCGGACCGCTGGTCGTGCAGCTGTTCCTGCTGTTCGCGCTGGCGTTGATCGTCGCGCGCCACCTGGGGATCGACGCATGACCACGGACGCGCCTGGGCGTTGGACGTTCTTCCGTCGCGCGCTGCGCAAGCGTTGTCCGCAGTGCGGAAAGGGCGCGCTGTTCGCGCGTTTCGCCCGGTTGCACGAGCGCTGCGGCGAGTGCGACCTGCAGTTCCGGCGCGAGGCCGGTGCTCAGACCGGGAGCATGTACTTCTCGGCGGCGGTGACCGAGATCTTCGCGATGGCCGTCGCGCTGTCCTTGTTCTTCTTCACCGACTGGTCCAAGCCGGTGGCGCTCAGCGTGGGCGTGATCGTGGTCCTCGGTTTCAGCTACTGTTTCTTGCCGATCGGGATGGCCTTCTGGACAGCGGTCGAATACTCGGTGGACGTCAGCAACGGCGAAAGCTGGGTCGCGCCACGCTCCGACGCCTGATCCAGAGCGCACCGGCAACGACAGCGCGCGCGGAGCCCGAGGGACTCCGCGCGCGACTCGTGCCAGGCGCTACCGGCGCCCGTCGATCGTCACGGGCACTCGGCGGTGTCGATGTTGATGTCGCCCTGCAGGCCACACCACGGCAGACAAATGCCGGTCGTCGGCTGCGTCTTCACGCGCACATCGAGCCAGCCCGACGCGCCGTGCTTCACGTTCTTGCCGTTCGCACCGACACCGACCTGGAAGGCCGGCCCCATGCGGGACAGGTCGATCAGGGCACCGGAGAGCGCACCCGCGCCGGTCAATCGTCCGCTGGTCGCCTGGTAGTAGCGCCAGGCGTTGGTGTCGACCGGACCGCCGAGCTCGACGTAAGCGTTCGGGGCGAGCTCGCGTTTGGGGCTGCCGGCCGGCGCGTAGCCGTAGGCGCCCGGATCGACGCGGCCCGAGAAGGTCACGTTGGCGTCGAACAGCCAAGTCGGGTGACTGGCGCGATAGATCGTGCCCGTCAGGGTCGCGGTGCCGTCGGACTTCTCGGTGAACTGGCCTGGCGTCGCCCACACGAAGTCAGTGCCGATGCCCGGCAGGTAGAAGGCGTGGCCGCCCGCGGCTTGACCGAAGAGCGGATCGCGCTCGGCCTTGTCGGCGCACTCGATGCAATCGGTGTCGAGCACCAGGTTGATGTCGCCCATCTCCTGGAAGCTCAACGTCGGACCGCTCGTCGGCTGCGCGATCACGTCGATCATCAACCACACCGCCGCACCGTACTTGAGGTTGAGGTCGTTCGCCCCGCGACCGACTTGCAGCGCCGGCCCATCGCGCATGATGTGCACCAGCGCACCGGAGAACGACTCGAGTCCGGTCAAGTGGCCTTCGACCGACTCGTAGTAGTGGAAGGTGTCGGTGTCGATCGGGCCGCCGAGCTCGACGTAGGCCGTCGGTTGCAGCTCCTTCTTGGGGCTGCCGAGCGGCGGGTAGTTGGCGTCGCCCGGATCGACGCGACCGGCGCAGGCGACATCGACCGCGAAGCGCTGCGCCGGGTCGGACTTGCGAGCGATGACACCGGTCAGATTGGCCGTGCCGTCGACGTGCTCGACGAACTGACCTCCGGCGACGAACACGAAGTCCGTCCCGACGTCCGGCAGCCACAAAGCGTGCTCGAATACTCCGTAGGCGACGGCCGGGTTGCTCTTGGTTTCCTGGGCGCAGTAGAAGGTGTCGCCCTTCAGATCGCCGGCCATTTCGCCGCACTGCGTCACGCACGTCAGCCACGGTCCGCAGTTGGGTTGCTTGGTGACCTTGGCGAGTAGCTTCGAAGAGAAGCCCTCGTTGAGATTGCGGTTGTTCGCGCCGCGGCCGAGTTGCACGTCGTAGGGGCAAGGCACGTACACCGCGACCTTGGCGCCCTCGAGAGCGTCGCGACCGGTCAACGTGCCGCAGGCGTAGGTGAAGTAGCGGAAGGTCTTGGTGTCGACGGTTCCACCTTGGCCCACGTAGGCGCTGGCCTTGAGCTTTTTCAGCGGCGTGCCCCAGGCCGAGTACCCGTACATGCCGGGGCGCAAGTAGCCGCCGAGATGCAAGTCGACGTCGAAGGCCCGGCTCGGATTGGAAACGCGCGCGATGCTGGCCGTCAGGCGCGCGCTCGAGGTCGCCGACTCGATCAATTCACCGGAAGCGGTGAATTGATAGTCGAGACCGAGCGCGCCGAGCTGAAACGCGGCGTCGCTGGTCGCGGTCGAGACTGCGGCGTCGGGCGTTGCCGTGCCGACCGACCAGCGGGCGTTCTGCGCCTGCGCGGACGTGGAGAGCGCGAGCGCGGCGGTGAGTGTGGCGAGCGTGGTGGAACGTAGTTGCATGCGGTGGTTGAGTTGGCTTTCGAAGGGTCTCGAGCCGCCGCTGCGAGGTGAGCCCGCGCTCGTGCGAACTGCGCGGGGCGTCGTTGGAACGGCTCGAGAAGGACTCGCTCGACGGACCGGACTCGCGGGACCGACGTCCCGCTTCACCGGTCGCAAACCCTACGGCGCTTTGGCCGCTCGGGCGGCGTCGTCGCGAGCGAGCGCCGCGAGCACACCGCGCGCGCGCCCATACAGCCAAATCGTCTGGAACAAATTGCCCAGCGACATCATCGCCGCGGTGCACACCAGTCCAGGCCAGCGCGTCTGCTGCACGCACACCGCGAGTCCGATGCAGGTCGTCGCCAGCGACACCACCGTCGACTCGGTGACGGCGCGCGTGCGTCGAGTGTGCACCAGCGCGCCTTGGAAGTAGCTTTGCGCGGCGTTGAGCGCGGGAAGCACCACGGCGAAGTGCAGCGCGAGCGCACCGAGTTCGGCGAGCTGCACATCCAGATGGCTCCAGCCGCGGAACCACAGCTCGGCCAGCGGTGTGAGCGCGACGAGCGCCAGGAGCGATGCGGTCGCCAGCGCCAACTTGGTCGCGAAGTCGCGCAGCGCTCGGATCCCTCCAGGGGCCGCGATCAGGGCCACCACGACCTCGTTGAACGCGAGCCCGAACGAGCGCGTGAGGAACACCAGTCCGTGGAACGCCGGCCAGGTCGCGAGCGAGGCCAGCGGATCGCTCATGCGCGCCATCGCGGCGGCGCCGATCGGCTGAGCGATCAAGGTCACGAGCGGAGTGAGCGCGAGTGGCGCGTAGAACGTCAGGAACGACGCGCGTGTCAAGACCTGCGCTGCCGGCGGCGCGCTGCGGATGCGCTCGCGCAACACACGCTGCACGCAGATTCCGATGAAAGCAGCCTCTCCGACCACGCCCGCGGCGACCGCGCTCGCACCGACCACGATGCCCGATGCGCCTCCGTGCGCGAACCCGATTCCGAGCACGAGCGCGTTGGCGGCGAGTCTCACGAGCGTGCCGACCCCGATCCAGCGCGAGCGCTCACAGCGGATCAAAACGCCCTGTTGGAAGCGACGGTAGGCGATGGACCAAGTCCACGGAGTCAAGATGCGGAAGCCGATGCGTCCCGCCTCGATCGTTTCTGGTGGCGCGCCGATCCACTCGCGCGCGATCGCATCGAAGGCCGGAGTGAAGGCGATCGCGATGTGCAGCGCGGTCAACAGCGCGCTGGCCACGACCATGAACCTCCGAACTTTGACGTAGCTCGGCCAATCGACACACAGTGCGGTCGACGCGGCGAGCAGCATGATGATCGGCGCTTCGATCGCCAAGGCGAGCGGGAACACCAGCGATCCGTAGGCGGCCAAGTTGAGCTCGGGGCTCGGCATGCGCGCGATGGCGGCCGAAACCAGCGGCAACTCCGCGCCCATCAGCAGCCAGCTCGCGGCCAAGGGCCACCACAAACGCGCGATGCGCGCGGCGTCGACCCGTTCGATGTCTCGATGCTCTCGCTGCGCCACGTTGGCGCCGACGCTAGTCCGTTTTTTTGCCGCGCGCGAGGGCTTTACGCGCGGGATCGAATGTGGACAATCCCGCCCCTCGAAAGGACTTTCTGGACATGACCTACGTCGTTGCCGAACCGTGCGTCAAGTGCAAGTACACCGACTGCGTGGACGTTTGCCCGGTCGACTGCTTCTACGAGGGTGAGAACTTCCTCGTCATCAACCCCGACGAGTGCATCGACTGCGGCGCGTGCGTGCCCGAGTGCCCGACGGAGGCGATCTTCAGCGAGGACGATCTGCCCGAGAAGTGGGCCGAGTACAAGGCGCTCAACGCCAAGCTGTGCTCGAGCTGGCCGGGCATCACCGCCAAGAAGGACCCGCTGCCCGACGCCGACGAGTGGAAGGCGGTCGAGAGCAAGCGCCAGCACCTCTCCGAGAAACCGGTCTGAGTCGCCGCGGGCGGCTCGCCGGCCCCCGAGTGCGGTTGGGCGGCGGCTGTCCGCGAAAGAGTTTCGGTCCCGCGCCACGCGGCCGGCTCCGTTTCGGCGGAGTTCCGGCCGCGTCCGTCGAGTGGGGTAGGTTTGCGTGTGCCCCAACGTCCCGATGAACTCCTGTGGGTGCGGCTCGACGAGGCCGCCGATCTGCTCAAGGTGCCGCGACAGGCGCTCGCCGAGCATTTGAAGGGACTGGGGCGCGAGGTGCTGCGCGTCGAGCACGAGGGACGCTGGAGCTCGTTCGTGCGCCGCGGCGACGTCGGGCTGACTCCTGGGGGCGCGGCGGTCGAAGCCGAGGCCCCGCGCGACGATGGCCACACGATTTGGGCCAAGGTGCGCGCGCTCGAGGGGCGCTGCGCGGCACTCGAGGAGCAACTTCGCGTGGCGCATCACGAGCGCGCGGAGCACGAGGCTCGGGCGCGGCTCGAGTTGGACGCGCGCGAGCTCGCGGAGCGCGAGTCGGAGCGCGCGCGATTCCAAGCGCGCCAACTGGAACGGCTCCTCGAGGACGAACGCGCGCACGCGGGGCGGCTCGAGGCCGAGGTGCGCGACAGCGCGGCGCGTTGTGCTCGCCAAGAGCGCGAGCTGAGCTTGCTGAAGGAAGTCGAGGCGGCGCGCGAACGCTACTGCGATCGAATCGAGCGCGAGCTCGCGGCCCAACGCCGAGCCGGTTGAAGCGCGGCGAGCCTGACACGCGCCTTCGGCGTTGCCTGGCGGTCGATTCGAGGCCCGCGTCATGGGACGGGCGCTGAGGTGGACCGCGGGCACGCGCGTGCTCCGTTGGCGCATCAGCGCGACGCGGCTCGAGCGCGCGATGTTCTCCATTTCTCGGCGGAATTCGGCGCTCCTTGCGGCGCCGGGTGGCCTGGCGGGATGGCGCACTGGCCCGTAGGCTGCAAGTTGCGCCGCGCTCCCGCGCCGCGTCCGTTCGAGTCGAATCAGGAGACCACCAGCAGCATGAAGTGCCACCCGTTCAACCATCGTCGCGCCGGCATGCTCGCCCTCGCCGCGCTCGCGCTCACCGGTTCCGTCCGCGCTCAGGACCCGCTGTCCGCTTTGCGCATCGACATGCCGATCGACAGCGGTGTCCACGCCAACGCCTCGACACGGCCCGAGATCGTGCTCTCGTTTCCGGTGACGGTCGAGGGCGCGTCTTGGCTACGTCTGGAGTTCGCCGAGGTCGAGCTGGGCGGTTCGGTGTTCGAGGGCACGGGCTCGATCTTGCGCATCACGTCGCTGTACGACGGCGCGGTTCAAGAGCTCAACGCGGTGCACGTCGAGCAGTGGCGCAAGACCTCGGCTTACTTCAACGGAGGCGAGGTGCTGGTCGAGGTGCTGGCGCAACCGGGCAGCGGCGCCAATCGTGTCGTGCTCGCCGCGGTGAGCACCGATCTGGCGGGCGCCCCCGAGTCGATCTGCGGCCCGACGGACGACCGCGTGCTGTCGAGTGACAATCGTTCGGCGCGCTTGGTCCCGATCGGCTGCACGGGCTGGCTGATCAACGACTGCAACACCTGCTCGCTGACCGCGGGCCACTGCAGCGGAGCGAACTTGCAGGTGATGCAGTTCAACGTGCCGCTCTCGACGTCGAGTGGCACGCTGCAGCACCCGGGGCCCCAGGATCAGTACACGGTCGACAGCGCCAACGTGCAGACCAACGGCGGCCAGGGCGTTGGAAACGACTGGGCGTACTTCGGCGTGTTCCCCAACTCGAACACCGGCCTGACTCCGTTGCAGGCCTACGGCGCGCGCTTCACGTTGGTGTTGCCGCCGGCATTCAACGCGAGCGAGACGATCCGCGTCACGGGCTTCGGCACACGCAGCTCGCCCGCCACTTGGAATCAAGTCCAAGAGACGCACGTCGGGCCGTGGATCACCTGGAGCGGCACCACGGTGCAGTACCAGACGGACACCACCGGCGGCAACTCGGGATCGCCCGTGATCCACGAGCCGACCGGCAACGCCATCGGCATCCACACGCACGGCGGATGCGGCGCCTCGGCTCCCATCGGGCAGAACTCCGGAACGGCCTCGAATCACGCGGGCTTGCAGGCCGCGCTGGCGGCGCCGACGGGAGTGTGCGCCAGCGGCTTCTCGATCGTCGGCAGCCTGCCGAGCAGCATGTCGATCGGAGTGCCCGCGAGCGTGACGATCCAAGCCGGCCCGTCGATCGTCGCGGGTTCGCCGACGTTGCACTACCGCTACCAAGGTGGAGCGTTCACCGCGCTCGCCATGACGCCGGGCGCGAACTCGCTGTACGCCGCTCAGCTTCCCGGTCCGGCATGCGGGGACTCGCCCGAGTTCTACATCAGTGCCCTGAACAGTGGCTGTGGCGCGGTGACCAGCCCGAGCGGCGCTCCGGCGAGCTTCTATTCCGCGCCGCTCTCCGGCGGACTCGAGGTCACGATGTCGAACGACACCTTCCAGACCGACCTGGGCTGGACGACCTCGATCGCGGGTGCGACGGCAGGCCAGTGGGAGCGCGGCGTGCCGGTCAACGATCCGGGTTGGGCCTACGATCCCGCGAGCGACGGCGACGGCTCCGGCTCGTGCTGGCTGACACAGAACGCCCTGGGCAATACCGATGTCGACGGTGGCTCGGTGACCTTGATCTCGCCCGCGCTCGATCTCACCGGCGGTTCGGTGACGCTGCGCTACTTCTACTATCTCAATCTGACGGTGACCGACGGCGTCGATCGCCTGGCGCTGGAGCTCTCGTCGAACGGTCTGGCGGGACCGTGGGTCCCCGTTGCTGCGCACACGACCTCGTCGACGGCCTGGCGTTCGGGTGAAGTGACCGCGGCGCAGATCGCGGCCGCGGGCCTGAGCTTCTCGAGCGACGTGCGCGCGCGCTTCGTCGCCAACGACGGCGGCGCTGCGAGCATCGTCGAGGCCGGAGTCGACGGTTTCCGCCTGATCCGCACGGCCTGTGGCGCATTCGTGAGCTACTGCCAAAGCGGGGCTTCCGGTTCGGTGATCAGTGCCACTGGCTCGGCCAGCGTTGCGGCCAACGACCTCGTGCTGCATGCGAGCAACATCCAGCCGCAGAAGAGCGGACTGTTCTTCTACTCCTACGCCAAGCAGTCGACGCCCTTCGGCAACGGCACGCGCTGCGTCGGTTCGCCGTCCGCGCGCATGGGGCTCGTCAACTCCGGCGCTGGGTCGACGCTCGACTTCGCCGTCGACCAAGGCAGCCTGTCGCAGTCCATCCAGGCCGGCGACTTGTGGAACTTCCAGTGCTGGTTCCGCGACGGGGTGCTGTTCGACCTCTCGAACGGCCTGCAGGTCGTGTTCACTCCTTGAGCGAGCCAGCGCCGGGGCGCACGTGCTCCCGGCTTTGCGCGCGAGCCTCGGCCGTCGGACTTTTTGGTCCGGCGGCCGGTTGTGTTCCAATCACGCCCATGGAAGTGGATCAGTTCTTCAGCTTGGTGCTCGACAAGATCGAGGCCCACCCGCGCTACTCGGTGTTGATGAAAAATGCCGTGGCGGCGCAGGAGCGCCTGATCCTCAACTACCACACGCACGGTGCCGGGCAGCCCTACTGCGTTTCGGTTGGTGTGTACGACGGCGCGATCGCGCTGCTGGAGCTGCGCGGCGAGTACCGCGAGATCGCGCACATCCGCGGAGTCGGCAAGGAGGCCAGCGACTGCGAACCGCTGATGAGCGCCTTCGCGGCCCTGTTGCGGGAGCGCTACCAGCTGCGCCAGGCTCCCGAGATCGAGCTCGACGGTCGTCCACTCGCTGGCTGAGCGCGGAGTCCAAGATGGGGAAGTTCGCCGCGCTCGATTGGTACGAAACGCCGCTGTACTACGACATCGTGTTCTCCGGCGACGACGCGCGCGAGGGCCACTTCCTCGAGCAAGTCCTGGAGCGTCACGCCGCGCCGAGGCGCTCGCGCGCGCGGCGGCGCGTGCTCGAGCCCGCGTGTGGCTCGGGTCGCATGGTGCTCGAGATGGCCGCGCGGGGCTGCGTGGTCACGGGCTTCGACGCCAGCGAGCCGATGCTCGCGTTCGCACGAGAACGCCTGCGCTCGGCCGGGCGGCGAGCGCGGCTCGAACTCGCGCGGCTCGAGGACTTCGAGGTCGGGAGCGGGTTCGACTTGGCGCATTGCCTGGTCAACACCTTCAAGTACTTGCTCGACGAGGACGCGGCGCGTGCGCACCTCGCGTGCGTCGCGCGCGCGCTGCGCCCGGGCGGCGTGTACGCGATCGGCATCCACTTGACGCAGTACGAGGATCGCCGCGCGAACCACGAGCGCTGGCGAGCGCAGCGCGCGGGAGTCGAGGTCGTGTGCAACATCCGCGGCGCTCCGGCCGACCGCCGCACGCGTCTGGAGCAAGTCCGTTCGCGGTTGTGCGTCGTCGAGCGCGGGGTCGTCAAGCGCAGCCAGACCCAGTGGAGCTTCCGGACCTACGATCTGCGCCAGTTCAGGGCGCTGGTGCGCGCGGTGCCGAGCCTGGAGCTCGCCGCGTGCTACGACTTCGGGTACGACATCGAGCGTCCGCGGGCGCTGCCGGACGATCAGCTCGATTGCGTGTTCGTGCTGCGCCGTCGCACCTGAGTCACGCGTCCCGGCTCAGGGCGTCGAAGTGCCGATCAACGACAACTCGAACGGAGACGGCTGATTGAGCGCGTCGTGCTCCAGCGTCGCCTCGGCGCTGCGCGTGCCGGTGGAGGTCTTGGGCCGAAAACGCAGCAGCACGTCGATGCTCTCCGCCGGAGCGAGCTCGAGCTCGCCCAGGCAACTCGTGGTCACCTGCGAGCGCATCACGTTGGCCGTGAACGGATGGAACGCGAGATCGACGTTCGCCATTCCACCGCACAGATGGCAGTAGCTCATCAGCGTGCCTTGCGAGCACGATGTGGTCGAGGTGCAGTTCGAGTGGCACGTGTCGAGCGGAGGACAGTAGGAATGCGTGTGCTGCGAGCCGAAGTTGTGGCCCAGCTCGTGCGCGAACACCACGAAGTCCCAGGTCAGCGGACCGGCGCTCGCGCTCCACGAGCCCCACAGGATCGCGGTGTTGAGATTGGCGCTCACGCCGAAGCCGTAGTTGACGTCGCACAGCACGCCGACATAGGCGATGCCGCCGCCGAGGCTCGCTCCGGAGAGGAAGTGCGAGAGGTTCGCCGCGACCGGCTGGTTGCCGCTCCAGAACGGTGCCCAGGAGTGCTGGAACTCGTCGAGCATCGCGCTCGTCGAGCCCGGGCCGTCGGGCGTCGTCCAACCGTCGTTGGCGCTCGTGTGCACTCCGAGATAGGCGATCTCGAGCCGCGCGCCGAGGTCGACGGCGTAGCGGGCCGAAGTCGCGGCGACGAGTGCGGTGACGTAGTCGGTGAGGGCGCCAGCATCCGCGAACTTCGCGTAGAGCTGGTAGTCGGTCTCCAGCGCGAGCCTCGCCGTCGGCCAGCTCGTGTTGGCCAAGCCCTCGCTCGCGCCCGCGAGGGAGCGTGGCGCCAGCTCGCCCGGTTCGGCGCTGGGCGCCGGACAGTCGAAGGCGGGCTCGCGTGCTCCGAGGACGCGCAGGTCGTCGTCGTCGAGAGCGCGTTGGCGCGCGATACCGTCGACGTCGCCGCTGATCCAGTGGTCCGTGCTTCCGTCGCCGCGGCGCAGCCATCCGCTCACGCGCCCGGAGCTGATCGACCAGAACACGTCCGATCCCGAGTCACCAGCGATGCGACCGCACCACACGCCGGCGCGCTGCGGATCGATCGCGTGCGCTTCGCCGTCGATCGAGAGCACGCTGTCGGGAGCCCATGGCGACGGCAGACGCACCAAGTCGAGCACGACCGGACCACGGGTGGTCGGAACGTCGACGCAGCGCGCGCGCGGCAGGGTCGCCAGGGTGTCGAGCAGCTCGAAATCGAGCGAGAGCTCGATCCCGCGGTCGAGCTCGCTCTCGCGCGTCGAGAACGGCGAAGGCAACAGCAGTGCTGGCTCTTCTGAGAGCAGCGCACCGGGTGTCGGGTCGAACGTCAGCTCGAAATCGCGCTCGGCCGCGCCGGAGAGGAGCGGCAATTCCACTCGGACGGTCTGCGAGCCGATCGCCGACCACCGCGTGCGCAACTCGTTGCCGACTCCGGCGGTGATCGACGCCGAGCCGAACTGCAGCACGGAGCCGGCCGTGAGTGCCGTCGAGGCGCCCAGTGGATCGGCGACCACGAGAATCTGCGTTCCGACGCCGGCTTCGTCGTCGGTGATGGTCAGCGTGAAGCTGCTCGGAGGAGCGAGCTCGAGCCCGCTCGACTCGAGCTCCAGCTCGAGCACGACCGATTCCGCGCCCTCGAGCTCGACGTCGTCGAGCAAGCTGAGCGTTGCGCCGAACAACGCGCCGCTCGGCGTGCCGGCGGGGATGTCGACGACGGTCGGGGAGAAGTCGTAGTCGGCGCTCGCGGTGGCGCTGCCAAGGCCGGAGTCGACGATGCGCACGGAGAGCGGCGCGTCCAACGTCACGCCGGCGTCGAGCACGAGCTCGAGCTCGACCGTGAGCGTCTGGTCCTCGTCCGTCGAGACCGCGCTCGACTGAGCGAAGCGCACCGCGGCCGTGTCGTCGTCGGCGATCGCGATCGAGTGCCGGCGCTTGGCGCCGAGCAGCGCCCCGGCCGTCGGTTGGGTCAACGCCAGGTGGATCGTCTCGTCCGCGGCCTCTGCCGCTAGATCGTCGAGGGCCTGCACGTCGACGGTCAGCGTGTCGCCGTCCAACGATCCCGCGGGGAAGGTCAGCGCGTTCTCCGGAATGGCCTGGAAATCCAGGTTCGCCAGCGCGCTGCCGTCGCCCAGATCGGTGACCGTGACCGACACGTCCTGGGGCAGCGCGGCGTGCTCGGTGTGCAGCACGACGCGCACCTGACCCGCGGGACCACCCTCCTGAAGCGTGGAGCTCGTGGACTCGAAGGCCAGTGAGGTACGCGGAGACTCCGATGCACCGCCCGAGCAGGCCGTGACCAGGAGCGCGAGCGAAAAGGGCCACGCTCGAGGCACTGTCCGGTGGTGGGGTTCCATGCGCGGATCTCGCAACGCTTCGGCCACGCCATCCGCACGGCTTGAGAACGCGCCGCTGGCCCACCGAAAGCGGTGGCGGAAGCGAGACCGCCAGCGCGGGTGGTGCGTCTCCGCACGCCGTCGTGAGCGACCTCGCGCGCGCTACACTGCGGCAACGCATGCCGGACACACTGCGACTCGGAGCCGCAATCGCGCTCACCTTGCTCGGAGCTTGCACGCTTCCCGGGCCGCTCGCGCCCCAGGAGTGGGTGAGCGTGTCGGGCAACGTGTTCGAGCCCGAGAGCCCGGGCGCGCGCGACTACCAGGACGCCGCGGGTTGGAGTCTCGGCGGCGGCCTGGATCTCAACGCCGATCGAGTGGCCGTCGCGTGGGAGGTCGAGGCGGCCTGGTCACAGCACGACGTGATCGACGGCTTCGAGGAGCTCAACAACGATTACGACATCGTGCGTGTGTCGACTGGACTGCGCCTGCATTCGCGGCTCGAGGCGCTGCCGCTCGGCGTGTATGCGCGCGGCGGGCTGGAGTGGCGCGACGAGAGCTCGGATTCGGGCCTGATCGTCGGCCGCGACGAGCTCGGATCGTATTTCGGAGTGGGCCTGGAGTGGTGGTACACGCCGTTCGCCGCGTTGGGCCCGCTCGTCGGCTGGTCGTTCGATGGAGACGGGCAGCTCAGCGAGACGCGCATTGGTCTGGCCGTGCGCTTCTATTGAGGCACGTGCGGAACGCGCGCGGCGCCGCGTTCGCGCGAGCGGCGCGCGGGCTCGAGGACTAGGCTCCCGCCGGTTCGGCGTGTCGCACGTGCTCGTCGTGCGCTGCACCCAGCGGTTCGAGGACGAAGCGCGTGCCCGCGCCGAGCTCGCTCTGGACTCGAACGCCGTAGCCCCAGCGCGCGAGATCGCTGCGCACCGCGCCGAGCCCGACACCGCGGCCTGAGAGCTCGTCGACCTGCGCCGCGGTCGAGAAGCGATCGCTGAACAGGACCTCCAGCTCGCGACCGGACTCCAGTCGCAGTTCCAGCTCCTGCGCGCGCCGACGAATCAGGTCCACGTCGATCCCGCGGCCATCGTCCTCGACTTCGATCACCGTGCCGTCGGCGGTTTGGTGGGCGCGAACGTGGATGCGGCCCAGCGGGTCCTTGCCGTGCGCCTCGCGCTGTTCGCCGGTCTCGATTCCATGGGCCACGCAGTTGCGCAGCAAGTGCGTCAGAGCGCCGACCAGCACTTCGGCCAGTCCGGGCTTGATCGCGACCTCGCGCCCGCTGACGTCGACGACCACGTGTTTCCCGTCGTGGGCTGCCCAACTCGGCGCTTGCTCGGCCAAGGCCGAGGTCAGCTCGCCGAAGGGACGTGCAGCGAGACGGTCCGCGATGCGCTGCAGGTTGTGCAGCGAGTCCGAGTCGAGCTCGTCGGACATGTCGAGCACCAGCTCGGCGAGTCGCTCGATGTCATCCCGTCGCACCGGCACCTGGTCGAGCACCGCGTCGCCGATGGGGGAGGCCTCGACCAACGCGCTCCGCGCAGCGTCGAGCTCGTCGCGCGCTCTCGCGAGCAGCTCGCGCAGCGGCGCCGACGCATCACCCGTGCGACGCCCGTCGCGCAGCTCCGCCAGGAGCTCCTCGATGTCGTGCGCGGTGGTTTCGAGCGCCTCGAGATCGAACAAGCGCGCCTCGCCCTTGAGCGTGTGCGCCAACCGGAAACACTCCGCGGCGTCGTCGTGCAATTGAGCATCGATGCGCTCGAGTCGCTCGCGCGACTGGCGCAGGAACTGGGCGTAGAGGTATGGGCCCCCGGAGAGCCTGCGGCGCATCGACTCGAGCGCGCGTGCGTGCTCGCTCTCCGACTGGCGTTGCGCTTCGAGGAGGCGCACCTTCAGGGTCTCGTCGCTGACCAAGAGCAGCACACGACCGACGGCGCCTCCGACTTCGATCGGCTGGAACTCCAGCGACAGGTGCCGCTCGTCGTTCGTTCCCTCGCGCAGCACGAGCGCGCTCGGAGCGGCGCTCACGATCTCGGGCCATCTTTGAGGCGCCGATCCGCAGGCGAGCGCTGGCCACTCCGAGAACGCGGCGCGCTCGAGGTCCCACTCCTCGCGGTCGCCGTAGAGCAGCTCGACGATCGAGACGCCGACCAGCGACTCGCGGCCGAAGATCTCACGCGCGCGGCGCGAAGTCTCTCCGACCACGCGGCCGTCGGCATCGAAGGCGAGCACTCCTTGGCGCAGGTTGTCGAGCAGCTGGCCCATCTGCTGGTGGGCGTCGAGCAGAGCGTCCTCGCGCTCGCCGATCGTCACCGCCATGCGGTTGAAGGACTCGGCCAGAGCCTGCAACTCGTCGCCCGAGTCCAGGCTGACCGTGCTGCGCCGACCGGCCTCCAGGTCGCGCACGCCTCGCACGAGTCGATCCAACGGGCCGATGACGGCCTTGCGGACACCGACCAAGGCGAGCAACGCGACCGCGATGCCGCAAATACTCAGCGCGGTTCCCACCGATCCCATGACCCGCGCGATGTCCGCATGGGTTCCGCTGGGCTCGACGACGTGGATCAGGAGCTCCGGCTGCTTCGCCAGGTCCTCGATCCAGGCGTAGCCGTGCTGGATCGGCTGCTCGCCGTGCTCGATGCACACGAACGTCGTTCGGCCCGCGCGCAGCGCCTGCACCGCGCGGGTGGTCAGCGCGTCGTCGGGAAGCTCGTGCGCGTGCTCGAAGTCGATCTTGAGCGAGGTGAAGTGCTCCAGGCGCTCGATCCAGGCGCGGTCGATCTGCTTGGCGATCACCAGCCGCCCGGGCGTGCTCGGGGGCGTGCCATCGGTCATCAGGATCGGACGTGAGGAGACGATGTAGTGCTCGTCGCCGAGCTCGATCACGCCCCCAAACGCTGGCCCGTGCTCGTCGATGCCGCGCAGGAGGTCGTTGCGCGTGAGCAAGGCCTGGTAGTCGGCGCCCGGCGCGTGCAGGGTGAGCGTCTCACGGTCGATCTGCGCGTCGAACGGGCGAAAGCCGTCGGCGCGCACGACGCTGACCACGTCGACGCCGAGATTCGCGACCGACTCGGGCGTCAGGTTGGAGTCGATCCAGCCCTGATTTCCGTCTTGGAGGAACACCGCGCAGTCGTCCCACTGGCTCCAATCGGTGAAGCGGCCGACGTGTTCTTCGACCATCGTCGCGAATACCGACTGCACGCCGGCGACGCGCGCTTGCATGCGCTCCTGCTCGACGCTTTCGAAGCCGCGATGCACGAAGGTCTCGACCGCGAGCAGGATCGCGCCGACGAGCAACGCCAGCGAGCCGATCACGAAGACCAGTGTCTTGCGCCGCAGGGACATGCTGGAAACCGAGTGGAGCGTTCAGGGAGCCGCGCTCAGCTCGCTCGCTTCATCGCCTGGGTCTTCAACAAGCGCATGACCGATTCCATTTGCTTGACCAGCGCGTTGACGTCGCCCTTGAGCACGAAGAGTCCGTCGAATCCGATGTCGCGGTACTGCTTGGCCGCGCTCGGATCCGTGGTGTAGAGGTAGAAGCGCGGCTGCGAGCCTTCGACGAGCTTGGACTTGAGCGCCGCCAGGGCTTCGGCTCCGGTGATGCCGGGCATGTTGTAGTCGATCAACACGATCTGGCAGGAGTTGACGAAGGGCTCGGCTTCGGTGACGGTCGTGGCCGTGACGGGCTGAAACCCGGCGCGCGTCAGCGCTTCCGCTGCGGCCTTGAGTTGGGTGGGGCTGTCGTCGAGGAACAAGATGCGGGTCGGGGGCGACGCCATGCTGAGAGTCTCCGTGGAGCCGATATCGGTCGGCACGGGCCCGAAACTCTCGCCGTTCATGCCGTGGCGTTCAGGAAATCCCTGCGCACTCGGCCTAGTCGGCGGCGCCGGCTGCCGGAGCCGACCGTGCTCCCTACTGGCGACCGAGGGGCGAGAGCCGCTCAGCGTGGCCCGAGCTCCCAGACCTCGCCGTCCGCGAACGAAGCGACCTGCCGCGCGTCCAACGCCTCTCGGTACGCACCCCAGTCGATCTGGATGCGCGGGTTGAAGCGGAACAACACGACACGGCGCCTGCGCGGCTCGTCGCGCCAGCGCTCGAACAGCTTCGGCATCTTCCCGGGCCGAGCGGGGAGCGGAGTCGTCGCCTGCGATGCCAAGAGCGACAGCGCGAAGGGTTCGTTGCTGTAGGTCTCCACGCCGTCTCGATGCTCGCGCACGAACGCGACCAGTGGCGACGCCGCCCAATCAGGACTTTCATAGATGCCAGGGCCGTGTGTGCGCGCTTGCTGCCATTGGTGCTCGAGGCGGGAGATGGAGCGCGGAGCGGCGTCGAGCAGGGCCCACAGGGCGAGCAACGCCAGCGACAACACGCGTGATGCGCTCGCCAGCGAGAACGCACCCGCGACCGCGAGCACAGTCATGAAGGGCATAGCGGGGGACATCAGGCGTTCGTCGATCGGGTCGAACTCGACTGCTTGCCGCAGTCCGACCAGGCTCGCGGCGAAGCAGAACGGGAACACGATCATGGGCCACGCGCGCCAACGCACGGCGCGGTCGCGTGCGAGGCGCACCAGTCCCAATGCGATGCACACGAGTGCGAGCGCTCCGCTGACCCAGGCCCAAACGCTCTCGTTGCTCGGGAGCGGCAGGGCCTCGCGAAGCGCGCTCAGCGCGTCGCCGCGCCAATCGTCGGACGGTGGTCCGCGCCGGCCGTCGAGATGTTGTGTGCTCCAGGCGTTGCGCGCGAACCAAGCCAAGACAGGAAGCGCCGAGCACGCACAGTACAGCGCGGTGCGCCGCAAGCGCACACTCCATTCGACTTGGCCGCGCTCGGTGAGGATCAAGGCGCTCGCGATGCACGCGACCCACACGACACCTACGTAGCGCTGCGCGGGAATCGCGGCGGAGAGTGCGAGCAGGCTCCACCATGCGCCGGGGGTGCGCGCCGCGTTCCAGCGTTCCCACGCCACCGCAGCGCACGCGCACAGCGCGACGAACACCGGCTCACTCCAGGCCATCGTCGCCGTGCGCGCGACGACGAACGGCAATAGTAGGCTGACTGCGATCGCCACCGCGCGCGAGTCGAGGACGGCGCGCGTGACGTGCGCGCAGGCCCAAATCGTCAGCGCCGCCGAAAGCGAGTGCAGCACGCGCACGGCGTCCAGGAGCTCGACTCCACAGCGCGTCAGCGCCGCCAACAGAGCCGGATAGAGCGGAGGCCAGAGCTGGTAGGGCTGACCGTCGACCCCCAGCCATCCTTGGCCCTGGGAGAGGCTCTGCGCGGCCGCGAGATACTGGGCCGAGTCGCTGTCCAGGCCCGGCCCGTGGAACGACGTCACGCCCCACACCCAGCCTGCGGTCGCCAGCGCCGAAAGCAGCGGAATCCAGCGGCTCCACGCGTCGTTCGCTCGCGCCGCTTCGGGCATGGCCCGCGGAGCATAGCGCCCGAGATCGAGCGTGCGACCGCGGAAGTTCCGTGAGCCGACTCTCGTGCAACCCGCTCGACCGCTACCATGGCCGGCCAATGTCCGCGCGCCGGGTCAGGTTTCTGTCCGTCGGCGCGCGGTTGCGCTTCGAACCGCACCCACGAAAGGAATTGTCCATGAGTTTCTCGCTCCGCGCTGCCGCCCTGTCGGTCGTTGGCGCCATCGCGCTCGCCACGCCCGCACTCGCCGGAGAAGGTTGGATCGCGGATTACGACGAGGCCGTCAAGCTCGCCAAGGCCGAGAAGAAGGACCTGTTCGTCGACTTCACCGGGTCCGATTGGTGCATCTGGTGCAAGCGTCTCGACTCGGAGGTGTTCTCCACGCCCGAGTTCCTCGACGAAGCCAAGAAGCACTTCGTGCTCGTCGCGCTCGACTTCCCCAACAGCGAGGAAGCGAAGGCCAAGGTGCCCAATCCCAAGCGCAATCAAGAGCTCTCGGAGCTGCACGGCATCCAGGGCTTCCCGACGGTGTTGTTGATGACCGCCGACGGCGACGTGTTCGGACAGACGGGCTACATCAAGGGCGGTCCCAAGCCGTTCCTCGAGAACCTCGGCGAGCTGCGCACGAAGGGCAAGGAAGAGCTGGCCACTGCGCGCGCTTCGATCGCCGAGTTCGACAAGGCCGAAGGTGACGCCAAGATCGCGGCCTGGGACAAGATCGCTGCCGCGTTCGAGGCCGCCAAGCCCGAGAGCGTGGCGATCAAGTTGCTCGCCAAGCCGATGCGCGCGGCGCTGGAGTTCGACAAGGACAACGCCAAAGGCAAGAAGAAGCGCGCTGTGAAGGCGCTGCTCAAGGCCGAGCAGTCCGACGAAGCAACGCTGGCCGCCGGGCGCGAGCTCGACCCCAAGAACGAAGCTGGCGTGCTCGAGCTGTGCGTCAAGGCGCGCTACGCGACGATCGACAGCGACGAAACGGCGCGCGCGGCACTTTCCGAGTTCGACGCGCTGGTCGCGATGGGGCCGATCAAGGACAAGGAGACCGGCTTCTTCCTCAACATCATGTCGGCCTCGATTTGCTTCCAGAACCTCAACGACTTGCCGCGCGCCAAGGCCTACGCGACCAAGGCGAAGGAAATCGGATCGGACAACGAGCGCGCGCTGGAGTTCCTGCAGCAAGTGCTCGACGCCTGACGCGCACGTCCGCAACCACGGAGCCCTCGCCGCGGATCTCCCGTGGCGGGGGCTTCGCCCTTGATTACGACTTTCGCGTCGCGTTCGCCTCGGCGCTCGCCGCGCGCTAGATTGCCGTTTTCTCACCGAGCCTCAGGACCATGAACGACCGCTCCGACACCAACGCCGTACCGCCCGTCGCGCTGCACTTCATCGACGAGCGGGTGCAAGCCGACTTGGCCGCTGGGCGCTACGGCGGACGAGTGCACACGCGCTTTCCGCCGGAGCCCAATGGCTACCTACACATCGGTCACGCCAAGTCGATCTGCCTGAACTTCGGCCTGGCACAGCGCTTCGGCGGCTTGTGCAACCTGCGCTTCGACGACACCAACCCGACGACGGAGGAGGTCGAGTACGTCGAGTCGATCCAGCGCGACGTGCGCTGGCTCGGCTTCGAGTGGGGTGAGCGCCTGTACTACGCCTCCGACTTCTTCGAGCGCATCTACGGATTCGCCGAGGAGCTCGTGCGCCACGGCAAGGCCTACGTGTGTGATCTGGGGCCCGACGACATGAGCCGTTACCGCGGCTCGTTGACCGCACCCGGAACGGATAGCCCGTACCGTGCTCGCTCCGTCGCGGAGAACCTCGACCTGCTCGAGCGCATGCGCCGGGGCGAGTTCCCGGAAGGCTCGCGCACGCTGCGCGCGAAGATCGACATGGCGAGCCCCAACATGAACCTGCGCGATCCCGTGCTCTACCGCATCTTGAAGGCGGCGCACCATCGCACGGGCACGGCCTGGTCGATCTATCCCACGTACGACTATGCCCATCCTCTGTGCGACGCGCTCGAATCGATCACGCATTCCATCTGCACGCTCGAGTTCGAGAACCACAGACCGTTGTACGACTGGGTCCGCGACAACTGCAGTGTTCCCGCGCGGCCCGAGCAGATCGAATTCGCGCGCCTCAACGTCACCTACATGGTGCTCTCCAAGCGCAAGTTGCTGCGCCTCGTCAACGAGAGACGCGTATTGGGCTGGGACGATCCGCGCATGCCGACGATCTCGGGACTGCGCCGGCGTGGATACACGGCCGAAGCTCTGCGCACCTTCTGTGAGCGCATCGGCGTGGCGCGTTTCACGAGCACCGTCGACATCGTCCAACTCGAGAACGCTCTCCGCGACGATCTGAACAAGCGTGCACCGCGCGCCATGGCCGTGCTGCGCCCGCTCGAGGTCTTGATCGAGAACTACCCCAGCGACACGGTGGAGGAATTGACGGCGCGCAATAATCCCGAGGACCCCGCGGCGGGCGAGCGCAAGGTCAAGTTCTCGAAGCGTCTGTTCATCGAGCGCGACGACTTCCGCGAGGATCCGCCCAAGGACTTCTATCGGCTCGGACCTGGGCGTGAAGTGCGCTTGCGCTATGCCTACTACGTCAAGTGCACGGGCTTCGACAAGGACCCCGCGACTGGCGAAGTGACGCGCGTGCACTGCACCTACGATCCGGCGACGCGCGGTGGCGACTCGCCCGATGGTCGGAAAGTCAAAGGCACGATCCACTGGGTGTCCGCCGAGCACGCGCAGCGAGCCGAGGTGCGCTTGTACGACCATCTCTTCGGAACGGAGTTCCCCGAAGAGGTCGGCGAGGGCCAGGACTTCATGGTCAATCTCAACCCGAAGTCGCTCGAGGTCGTGCGCGACGCGGCGCTCGAGGCGATGTTGATCGATGCCGAGCCCGGCTCTCGCTGGCAGTTCGAGCGGCACGGGTATTTCTGCGTCGACGTCGTCGATTCGCGCCCTGGCGCACCGGTGTTCAATCGCGCCGTCTCGCTCAAGGACAGCTGGGCGAAATTGGAGAAGAAGCAGCACGCCAAGGGCGCCGAGCGCACGCGCTGAGCGCACGACCGAGAAAAAACGACGCCCTGGCGCCCTTCTCGCGAGCCAGGGCGTCGTTCGATTTCGTGCGTCGCGCAGACCCTGA
The DNA here is from genome assembly GCA_020853575.1 of Planctomycetota bacterium. Taxonomy (GTDB): domain Bacteria; phylum Planctomycetota; class UBA1135; order UBA1135; genus F1-120-MAGs118. The sequence goes on along the minus strand of JADYYP010000045.1, from coordinate 530,827 downwards.
CGAGCAGGCGTGCTGCAGCTCAGCGACAGAGCGCGCGGTATTCCCCGAGCGGCTCAGGCTTTCCGGGCGCGGCCGCGGGCCTTCTTCCCGCCGGCGAAGTACTTCATGCCGCGGCGCTGACCCTCGCTGCGGATCGACTTCGCCTCGAACAGCTTCTGAATGGGCAGCTTGAGGGCCTTCGACGGCAACCCCATGCCCACGGCGATCTGCTCGAGCCGCTCACCGGGGTGCGACGTGATGTAGGTGAGCAGGTCGGCCGACGTCTTCTGCACGTCCTCGGACGAGCGCTTGCCGCGCTTGCCGCGTCGGGCCTTGACCGGCGCAGCGGATGCAGGCGCCGCGGAGGCTCGCGCCACCGGTGCGGCCTGCTCGGCCCCCAGCGCACCCAAAAGGGCTTGCACAGCGGATGCGCGGATCAACTGCGACAGGTCGCTTGCGAAGGCGTCGATACGTGAGCGGATCTCGCGATCCAAAGTGGGTTGCTTCATGGCCGACATTGGAGCCCAATCGAGGGGCGCGAGTCAAATTCGCTTTCCAATGGAAGTGAATTGCGGCCTCGAGCGACCAGCGCGCGAGCACGGTGCAGCCCTGGGACTCCAGCGGCCTGGCGGCTCGAGGTTCAGCGGCTCGCGACTCGATGCTCGTTGCGAGGAGACCGAAATGCGCAACGTGTTGGTCCTGGGATCTGGGCGCAGTGGCACGAGCATGGTCGCGGGCACCCTGGCTCAGGCCGGGTGGTTCGTCGGCGCCCACCCATATCCGGCGCGCGAGGCCAACCCGAAGGGCTTTTTCGAGAGCCCTGACGTCAATGGAATCAATGAGTACTTGCTCGCGCAGGTGACACCGGCCGCCCAAGGGTTGGCGGATTGGCAGCACTGGCTGGCGCGGCTGCCGGACGGTGTGCAGTGCTCGGCGAGTCGCCGCATCGACGAGCGCATCGCGCGTTTGGTGCAACAACGGCCTTTTTGCTTCAAGGACCCGCGCCTGTGCTACACGCTGCCGGTGTGGCGAAAAGCCCTTGGCGACACGGCTTTTCTGTGTGTGTTCCGGCATCCGGCCGCCACGGCGCGCAGCATGCTCAAGGAGTGCGCGGAAGCAGACTATCTGCGTGGTGTCGATTTCGACCTTCCCCGCGCCCTCGACGTGTGGCAGCGCATGTACCGTCGAGTCCTCGATGAGCACTCGCGGGTGGGTGATTGGCTCTTCCTGCACTACGAGCAGGTGCTCACGTCCGAAGGGCTCGATCGAATCGAGCGTTTCGTCGGAGGGGCGGTCGCGCGTCAGTTCCCCGAGTCGAATCTGAGGCACCAGCAGGCCGACGAGGGGCTCCCGGCGGACATCGCGGGGACTTATGCGGAATTGTGCGATCGCGCCGAACAGCGGGCGAGCGCGCGTGTCGTACCCACCAATCTCGTACGGCCGTTGCCAACGAGCGTGACGCTCTTCGAAGCCGCCGCGCGCTCCGTGCCCGGTGGACATGGTGCCAAGAACCTCGCCGAGTTCGAAACCGCGATTCGCAGCGCTACTCGTGGCCAGAATTCGCTGCGCGCTCGTCCTCTCTTGGACTTGCGCGCGCTGCGCGACGAGGACCTCGAGTACATCGACGGGCGCTGGCCCAGAATCGCCGCCTGGGAGCGACTGGTCGCCGAATGGGGCGGAATGGAATCGCGCCAGGATGAGTCGTCCGAGGTCGGCGGGATGCAGCGCCAGATGTCCCAGACGCTGGCGCTCGCCCTGCGCGAGCTGGCCCAGGTGTTCGCGCGCGAGGAGCGCATCGCGATGGTGGACGAGCTCGAGCGAGCGAGGTCGCAGTCGGCCACGGCCGCCGAGGATCTCCGCCCCTGGCCCATCGCATCGACCGCGGCGCAGCGCGTGCTGGCTTGGCCCGATTGGAGCGAGACCGAGCTCGTCGACTTGCTCGAACGCCACCAACGGCTCGTGCAGGAGCGCGGCGCGCTCGCGCTGTGCCTGCGCTTCGACGTCGAGCTCGACGGAGATCGCGGACAAGCGCTCCAGAGCTTGCAGCGTGCCTACGAGCTTGTCTGCGCGCCCGGAACGGACGTCGAGGTCGTCGTTCTGGCGGAGGAGCTCAGCGGCGTCGATGTCGCTCGCGTCGGCGCGGCCATCGAGGGTTGGATCGCTTTGGCTTCCTCGCGGAGCGCGCCACGCGCCGCGTGGCTCGAGCGGCTCGCGGCGCGGCCCATCGCTGCGGAAGGCACCGCGGTCGCTCGCTGAGGCGCGCGGGTTCCCATCGCGCTCGGGCCGTGCGCGGTGACGCAAGCGCGCGCACGGAGGTGGACTCACGAGCGCGCGAGCGTCTTCTCTGGCCGCGCGCGGTTCAGGCCGCGCTGGGATCGCGGCGCGAGTGCTCTTCGTGCGGCACGATCGGCGCACCGACTCGTTGAGCAAGTAGCGTGACACGCCGACCTGCCGCGTAGTTGTCGACGTCGTCGACGCCCGGGCCGGCGCCGAAGCCGACGGGCAAGACCGTGGGTTCGAAACCGGCCTCGCGCACTGCCTGCAGCAGCCGTGCGCGATTGGGCACGACCTTGACGCGCGTTTCCTCGATGGCGTTGAAGTACAGCTCGCCGGGCTCGCGGATCAGCGCCTCCTCGGCGTCGTCGACGCGCGTGTCGACGATCAGCGTCTCGCGTGCGAGCTCGGCCGCCCAGCTCAGGACTTCGCGGTAGTTGGCGACGTGGTAGAGGATTCCGGCGCACAGGACCACATCGAAGGGACCGAGCTCGCGCAGCCTGTCCCAAGCGCGTGGATCGGCGATGTTGCCTTTCACGAACTCGTAGCTGCCTTCGGGCAAGAACTTGTTCACCGACCAGTAGAGTCGTGCTTGCTCGAGGAACGTGTCGCGGCCCTCGAGGCCCACGACGCGCGTCGCGCCACGGCGCGCGTAGTGCGAGGACCAATACCCGCAATTGCTCGCGAGCTCGAGCACCGACTTTCCGCGCAGGTCGACGCGTCGCGCGACCTCGTCGACCAGAAGCGTCGTACGGCACGCCGTCGAGTGCTCCAGAGCAGTGGACGAAACATGGCTCCCGACGCCGGGAGTCACCTTGAGGTTTCGCAGGACCACGGGGTAGTACCAGGGGTGCAGGTCCTTGATCCTCGACACGGTTGCCCAGTCGACGCTGTCCAGCACTTCTCGAGAGTCGGTTTGCGTGGCGGGGGCCTGCGTAGCTCCGCCGATCGAACGCGAGAGCTCTTCGATCGAGTGGACCACCTTTTTCCCGAGGACCGCGTAGGCGACCGCGCGTGCGCCCGAGGCCGAGGAGCGCAGGGCCACGGCACACGCGATTTCGTCTCGCAGCTTGGTCCAGTCACTCGCGCTTAGAACGTCGTCGACCACCAGCACTTCGAGCGGCGCATCATTGCCCAGAGTGCGCGCGTGCGCCGCTCGCAACAACGCGTCGACCTCCTCAACGGACGGATCCGAGGCGGGGTCCCTGCGCAGGCACAGGCAGGCGTCGGTGCGGCGCACGAGGTGGCGACCAAAGGCATTGAGCAGGAACTCGACCTCACTCGGCTCGCGCCAGTTGGGCCACGCGAAGACGCGGAACGCGCTCTCGGTCCGCAGCGTGAAGGTCGGTGCGGACTCGACGCGAGCGCGTTGGCCGCCGCGGACTGCGCGCAGACGCAGCAGCGTCCCGGCCTTCGCAGCAGCGCGCCAGGTCTGCGTGATCGGGCCGAACTCGGTGCGTTCGAAGCCCGCGAGTCGCAGGGCCTCGATCAGCGTGGCGCGGGTCCAACCCCACTTGTGGACCTGAGTGAGTCCTTCTTTTTCGACGAGCGGAGGCCAACCGAAGATCCCGATCATCCCCAGATCGAAGCCCTTCTCGTCCTTGTAGCGGCCGAGACTGCGGACACAGGCCTCGAAATCGGGGAGCTCGAGGAACAGCTCCGCACCGGGTTTGAGCACGCGCGCCCACTCGCGGAGAGCGGCGTGAGCTTGGTGCAATGGCAAGTGCTCGAAGAGGTGATTGGCCTCGATCACGTCCGCGGACTGGTCCTCGAACATCGTCAGCACGTGCGCCTCGGTCACGACATCGGGAGCCAGCGACGCGTTGGCGTCGATGTTGATCCAGCCATTGCGCTTGTCGGATCCACATCCGATGTGCAGGCGAACCGCGCCACTCTCCGCGTCGGGCGTCATGCGTGATTCGAACGTGACCTCGGCGCGTTTCGAACCGACGCCCAATTCGCGCAGCTCGGCCGCGCTGAAGGCCGTCGACCACAGCTTCTTGTGCTCGGTGAAGGTGTTGGTCTCGATGCGCTGCGCGCGCGTGGCGGCCCAGAACTGCTCGTCCCAGTTGTCGCCGTAGGTGCGGCGGAAGTAGTCGAAGGCGAAACGCTTGGCGCGCTGTTGGTAGTCCTCGCGCGAAATGGTCTTGGTGTCCTTCTGGCCATAGGTCGAGCCGCCCAGGTGCTTGTAGGAGACCTCGTCCGAATAGGCCAGGAACCAACCGCGCGAATAGAGCTTGTAGGCGAGCTCGTGGATCGCTCCCCAGCAGTACTTGAATGCTGGGTTGAGGAAGCCGACGTCTTCGACGGCCGAGGCGCGCATCATGAACCCGAGATAGTCGCAGGTCGTCACGGCTCGCCAGCCGTGCGTTCCCTTGCGCGCAGCGCCCGCGTAGCCGCCGTCGACGTTCGTGGGGGAGAGCAGCGCCAGTCGCGGTTCGCGCTCCATCTGCTCGACCAGGATCCGCGCGGCGTCCACTCCCGCGGGGAACACGACGTCGTTCATCAGGACGAAGTAGTAGTCGTACTTGCCCGTCAGCTTGGCGGCGTCGAGCGCCAGAGCGTGGCCCCAGCATTTGCCGCGGAAGTCCGGGTCGGCGTACCACAGCGTGGAGGAGGCACTGAGCTTGTCGCGATCGGTGCCACATTCGACCACGAACAGGTCGTAGGGCAGGGTCATCGAGGCCTTGAGGGACTGCGCCATCGACTCGACCAAGTCGGGGCGATTGCGCGAGGCGACGAGAACGGCGATCTTCATGAAAGCACCTCTTCACGGTGGATCAGACGGACGGTGATGTCCTTGCACTCCAAGCGGCGCTTGATCTCCTCGGCGACGATCACGGAGCGATGGCGTCCCGAGGAGCAGCCGATGCCGACGCGCACGTCGTCGTCGCACTCCATGAGCAGGCGGATCACGGGCACGACCGAGTCCAAGAACGACTGGCACAGCGGCTGGCCAAGCACGAACGTGCGCATGCGTTCGTCCGGGGAGGCGAACAGGTCCCACTGTGGCTCGCGCGCCGGGTTGCGCAGGAAGCTCACGTCGAAGTAGTAGTTGGTGTTCGGCGTTCCGTACTTGAAGCCAAACGTCACTAGCGTCAGTCGCCGGTGCTGGTCCATCGAGTCTCCTTGGTGCGCGCACGACGCATCGATCCGCGGGGGCGCGCCCGGATGCATCGGCGCCCGGAGCGGCCGACTTGCTCCACGCGGGCGCTGCGCATCCGTTTCAGGGAATCGCGCCGGCGAGGAGCGGCAGCGCTTGCTTCCGAAGCTCGTATTGGACGCGATCGCGCCAGGCGCTGCGTTCGTCGGCCGTGAACAACCAGGACTGACCGGCATCGAGCGTGGCTCGCGCTTCGGCCGAACGCCCGCGCGATTGCTCGAACGTGGCCAGCGCGACCGTGGCGGCGGCACCGGCGAGCAGGAACTCGAGATCGTCCTCAGGACGTGTGTCGAGCGCATGCTGTGGTTGCTGCGCGAGCCCCCGCGCCAACCCCAGGCGGAAGGTGAAGTCGCTCATGTGCTCGGCCAGCGTTTGCACCAGCGGATTCCCGGCATCGCTCAAGGTCGCGTCGAACGCCGCCACTTCCTGGGCCTTGTGCCACAAGGTGTCGAACATCGCCTGGGAGCGCGTCAGCGCCTCGGCCGAATGCGTGCGCTGGCGGGTCCACTCGCGGATCGTCGGATCGTCGGGGAACTTGGCCGCGAGCCGCAGCAGATTCGGAGCGCTGCGCGCGAAGCTCTCGATCATCTGCGCTGGGCTCGCGCACTTGAGGTGCTTCCCGCGGGCGCCTTCGATCAGCGTGTTCGTGGCACCGGCGCGCGTCAGGCGCAGCGCCAAGTCGAGCTCCTCGAAGCCCCAGGCCTTGTACTCCTCGTCGAACCACAGGTCGTTCTCGGCGAGCAACGAGCGCCGGCAGGACCAGTTGTCCGTGAACCACTGCGTCCAGTCGACCGGGCGCGTGCCGCCGCGCAGGCGCGGATTGGAGCGCGCGCCGGTCCAGGCGCCGTAGAGGCCCGCATCGACGGCCCATTCGAGTGCTCCGAGACAGGTCGCGCGAGCGTCCCCCGCGTCGCGGTGGAAGCGCGCGTGGTCGTCGATCCATTCCGGATCGGGGACGATGTCGCTGTCGCAGAAGATCACCAGCTCTCCGCGTGAGGAGCGCAGGCCCGTGTTCAACGCCGCCCCGCGACCGCCGTTGTGCTCGCGCGCCACGCCTCGGATGTGGCGCGGCAGCGCCAGGGAGCGCAAGAGCTCGCCGACCGGCGGAGTGGAGCCATCGTCGACGACGACGACCTCGAACGCAGTCCGTGTCGTTTGGCGCGCGAGGGCCTCGAGCACCGGTCGCAGCAAGTCGAGTCGGTTGAAGGCGGGCACGATCACGGACACGTCGGTGGCGGCGTCTGATCGCGCTTGCGCCGGAACCAAGCCCGCGGGATCGAGCAGGCGGACGAGCTCGTTGTGGCGACCCGCGCGGTGTTCCGCGACCCACGTGTGGCGGGCGAGCGCGTCGGCGACGCGTTCGAGGAACATCGCGGCATCCTCGGACGCACCCAGGGCATCCGCGCACGCCGCTCCGAGCAACCAAGCGTCGGCGCGAGGTTGCTCGAGGCAAGGTTGAAGCGCCTGCAGAGCCGCCGCGGCTCGACCGGAGTCGAGCAGCGCCTCGACGACGCCCAGTTGCGCCTCGATCGACCGCGGGCAGTCCTCGAGCGCGGCTCGGAAGTGCACGAGCGCGCGCTCGCAATCACCGCTCAGGAGCTCGACCGTCGCCAATCGCGTATGTCCGGCATGGCCCGTGGCGCCGGGCATGGTCTCCGCCGCGAAGTCGCGACCCGCGAAGCTCAGGCAGCGCTCGAACGCCGCTCGCGCGAGCGCGAGCTCTCCGGCGAAGCACTCGATGTCCGGCGCGTTCAGCGCGAGCTTCTCGTGCGCGCAGCCCTCGAGCAGGTCCAGGTTGGGATGCGCCTCGCTCCAACGCCGCGCGTCGGAAAGCACCTCGAGCGCGCGCGCGGTTCGGCCCTCGCGCAAGCTCAGGAACGCCAGCAGCGTTGCCGGCAGGACGACGTCGTGGTCGGGGCGTCCGTCGAGCGCCGCTTTCGTGAGCAGCGCCCAGCAAGTTTCCGCGCTTCGCAGGGCTCCGGACGAGTCGCCCAGCCGCTCCAGCTCGCGCGCGAGATAGGCCCGCGGAGTGGGGTTCTCCGGTTCGAGTTGGCAGCGCCGCTCGAGCAGCTTGCGATTGCGCTCGTCCTTGGCGCGGGCATCGCGCAGCGAAGGTACAGCACCGTAGTGCACGATCGGTGCCCGGATGTGCTGGATGCGGCGGTGAGCGCGGGCCCACGCGCCGACGTGCTCGTGCACCACGCCTTCCCAGCGCAAGTCCGGCGTCCGGCGCAAGAGGCGCGGGAGCGCCACAGGCTCGCCGCGCCGCGCGCGGCCGTTGACGACATCCGTGGGCTGCGCGTCGAGCGCATCGGCGTTGTGCAAGGGAAGAAGGCCGCAGTCGAAGTCGTCGCGGCGCAGCGCCTTGCGGATCGCGCTCTTCGCACCGGGTCCGAGGCGTTCGTCCGCGTCGAGGACCAACACGAAGCCGCCTCGCACGTGCGGCAGCGCTGCGTTGCGCGCCGCGGAGAAGTCGTCGTCCCAGGCGTGCTCGACGATCGTCGCTCCATGGCGTCGCGCGATCTCCAGCGTGCGGTCGGTGCTGCCGGTGTCAACGACCACAATGGCGTCGGCGAGGCCGCGCACGGACGCCAAGCACCCGTCGAGCAGGGCCTCTTCGTTCTTCGCGATCACGCACAGTGTGATTCGTTGCATCGTTCAGGCGTCCACGGTTTGCGGGGCGGCGGGGAGCGCGGCCGGGATCGGCAGCGGCTCGGACAGGCTCACGTGAAGCTCGGCGCTGGTGAACTGGCGCTGGAACGCGGGCTCGATGGCCTTGTAGTCGCCGTAGGGGACGTCCGAGCGCGCCGCCCACTTCTCGGTGAAGCGTGACCAGTTGCGCTGGAGCAGCTCGTTGTGGCGTGCGGCCTTGGCGCCGCCGTAGTGCTCGTGTCGCACGAAGACGTCGAGCGCGCAGCGGTTGCGGAAGCCGGCCAACGTCGAGCGGATGGTGTAGTCGTCGTCCTCGAAGCCCCACGGCGAGAAGCGCGGATCGAAGCCTCCCAACGCGTCGAGCACTTCGCGGCGCATCAACAGGCAGAACGAGGTCAGCATGTTCTGCGGTCGACTGCGGCGGTCGTTGGCCTGGGCCCAGCGCCGTGCGTGCTCGGTGAGCGAGACCAAGTCGGTCGGGCCTTCGAAGGGCACTTGCTGGCCGTGCGCTGCGCGGTCGGAGACCGGCCCGATGCAGCCGCTCTTGGGGTCGAGCTGCGCGTGGTACAGCAGGCGATGCAACCATCCAGCGGTGGTGATCGCGTCGTTGTCCATCACGACGATCCACCGTCCGCGCGCGCGCGCCAGGGATTGGTTCCGCGCCAGCGGTGCGCCGAGGTTGCTCGTGTTGCGGATCAGCTCGATGTCGGGTTGATCCGCGAGCCACTCGGCGCTGCCGTCGCTCGAGCCATTGTCGACGAAGAGCAGCTCGGTCGGGTGTCGCGGATCCGCCGCGGCGCGCAGCGCCTCGACGCATTTGCGCGTCTTGTCGAGCGCGTTGTACGACACGACCACGATCGAGGTCAGCTCGGCGTGCCTGGGGCCGTGCTCCAGCACCTCGGAAGGCTCCTGGCCTTCGAAGTGGAGCAGCAGACCGCGCCAGTAACAGACCGTGCCCATCTGACGGATCAACGTCCCGACTTGGTCGACCAAGGGCTGCGGCACCGACTGGCCGTGTTGCTCGCGTTCCAGATCCTCCAGGCGCAGGATCAGCTTGCGGCTGGTGGCGTGGAAGGCCTCGACGTTTTGGCGCATCAGCGCGCAGAACACGGAGTTGATGCGCGCCTTGTCCTGCATGTGCAGGAGCGTCGGATCACCGTGCTTCGCGTACATCTTGCCCATGTTCACGCCCAGGCGGACCATGCGGCGGAAGTAGCCCGCCGGCTCGAGCACGTGGTCGTGCTCGGCCACGAGCGAGGAGTCGAAGCGCACCTGCCAGCCGAGCTTGGCGAGTCGGTAGCCCAGCTCGACGTCCTCGACGATCGGCTCCTTGAAGGTCTCGGCGTCGAAGCTGTTCTCGCGCAGCGCCGCCGTGGGCAGCGACAGATTGCAGGTCCAGAAGAACGTCCAGCCGTGGTCGTGACCGTGACGCAGGTGCGGGAAGTCGAACAGCAGGTCGGTCTTCTGCAGGATCTGCACGAACGGACTGGCCAGCGCGCGAGCGGTGAAGCGGAAGGTGCCGAGCAGCGCGGTCTTGGGCGGCAGGCTGCGCGAGAGCCTCAAGTGGCGTTCGAGCAAGTCGGGCGCGGGCACCGCGTCGTCGTTGAGGATCAACGTCCACCGTCCGCGGGCGCGCGCGATCGCCAGGTTGCGGGCGGATCCGGGGCCGCCGTTGGCTTGGCGCAGCAGCTGGACCGAGATGCGGTAGCGCGCGCAGTCGAGCTGGACGGGCTCGGGCGAGCCGTCGTCGACCACGAGCACCTCGAAGCGCTGTGCATCGAGTGTCTGCCGATCGAGCTCGTCGAGCAGCCGCAGGATGGTCTCGGCGCGGCCGTAGGTCGGGATGACGACGGAAAGGTCCAGCTCGGTCATGGTCGGGCTCCTCGCACGACCTTCGACCGTGGAAGCCCTTTCCTGGAGCGCGGCGCGCCCTACAGCTCGAACGAGCGTCCCAGGAGCGACACGTCTCCGTCGCTGCGGGGCACGGCGCTCGCCGGTCGCGCCTCGAGCAGCGCTCCGAGCGAGTCGGGCAGGGTCCAGTCCTGGTCGAGCAAGTGCGCGCGCGCTGGCGCGGAGCCCTCGACCTCCAGCTCGACCTCGAGGCCTTCGCTGGGCACGGCGAAGAACAGCTGCGTGCGCACGCCCTCGAATCCGTCGGACAGCACGCGTCCCGCGCACTGGACCGCGCGCAACCGAGTGCGCTCGTCGAGGTGCAAGTGCAAGCGCACGGCACCGCGCGGCGAGCTCAAGCGGGCTCGCACGCGTCGGCCGAGCGGCGTGGCGCGCGCTTCGAGCACCTCGAGCAACGGCGGGGGAACGTCCCAAGTGGGGGCCGGCGCGACGTGCATCGAGGGGTCGAGCGAAAGCCACGGGAACGGCGGCGTGCGCGCGGGAGCGAACGCAGCGCGCGTTGCGAGCGCGGGGGGCATCGCGGACTCGAAGGTCGAGGCCTCGAAGCGCGCCGTGCCGGTGTCACTGTCTTGCACGAAGCGCAAGTTGAGCCACGTGGGAGCGTGCTCGTCGGCCGCGGGCCGCACGGCCGAGACCAAGGCGCCGACGACGCACGCCGTGGCGGCCAAGCACGCGACACGCGCGCGACGAGCGAGTTCGAGCCACGCGGGCCACAGCGCGATGCATCCGAGCGCCATCGGCGCGGCGACCATCGGCGCCAGCCGGAAACCGAACCCCAACTCGGTCGCTTGTGCCAGCGGCAACCACAGGAGCGCTTGGATCGCGGACACGAGCGCGAGTGCGCAGATGCGCGCCGGAATGCCGCGCTCGGTCGGCTTCAAGAGCACTTCCACCGAGCACCACGCGAGTGCGGGGACGAACGCCAGATGTCCCGCGCGCCACAGCACGAATTGCGTCGCACAGGCTCCCAGAACGGTCGTCGCCAAGCCCGCGTACCACGCTGACGCGAACCTGGCCCCGCGCCGCACGCTGAAGGCCGAGGCCCAGCAGGTGCACAGGACGATCGCTCCCGCGCACACCAGGCGCAGCGGCGCCGGATGGACCGCTCCGGGGTCCGGCACGCCGTGCCAGGCCGCGAGCGCGCGCACCATGAGCCAGCTCAGCACCATCGAGCCCGAGAAAGCCAGTGCGACTCCCACTGCCGCCCAAGCGAGCTCGCTGACTCGCGCGCGACCCGCACGAAGCGCTCGCGCCAAGCACCACGCGGAACTGGCGGTCAAGAGCGCCGTGAGCCACGCGACGCGCGACCGCTCGCGCCACGCGACCCGCCAACCGAGCACGTCGAAGTAGAGCGATTCGCCTCCGCGAGCCACGTCCAGCGGCGCGCGCGTCAGCTCGCGCACCAGCGCCAGCGCTTGATCCCCATGGTGTTGCACGCTGCGCGCGTCGAGGTGCGCGAGATCGTCGAGCGGCGTGTGGTATCGCGCCAGCCCACCGATGAATGCGAAGTTGTAGCCCGGCACGCCGCGAGCGCGGAACACCGAGAGATCGGTGTCGTTCGGCATGTACTTGTAGATCAGGTCCGAGAGCGAGCTCGCGAACGGCCGGACCGCGGCGCGCGCGAAACGCTCGATCAGTGGCGCGCTCGGCCCACTGGTCTCGAACATCAAGCTCGGCCCGCTGGTGCCGCGGGCCTCGAGATTGATCACGACGCCGACATCGGCGCTCCAGGGGTGCTCGTCGGCGAAGGCCTGGGCTCCGATCAACCCCAGCTCCTCGCCGTCCGAGAACAACAGGATCACCGGCGAGTCGAGCCTCGTGTCGCGCAGGGCGCGCGCGATCTCAAGGATCACTGCACATCCGGCTCCGTCGTCGCTGGCCCCGGGCGCCGCACCGACCGAGTCGTAGTGCGCCGCGAGCAGCACTGCGGGCCCCGTCGCGGGACCAAGGCGCGCCACGATGTTGTGGACCAGCGCGATGCGCCCTCCAGGCCCGCGCGCCAGCGAGCTCTGGACCGCCGGCTCGAGCCCCAGGGCACGCGCTTCGGCCAAGATGCGTTCGCGCACCGCGCGGTGTGCCTGAGTCCCCGCCGGATGGGGGGCCTGGTCCCCGAGGATGCGCGCGAGCATCGCGAGCGCTCGCTCCGCCGAAAAGGCGTCGCTGCCCGCCGACGCCGGCTGCACCTGGGGCGTGCGTGCGGGGCGGACGAGCGAGAGCGCGAGCAGCACGCAGGTCGCGATCCAAGCCCAGGTGCCGAGCACCGAGCTCGGGGTCGAATCGCTCGCGCTCGTCACGCGTGCAATCGTCTCCGCGCTGCGTGCGTCACGCAACGCCGGCGTTGCGCGGCAATGTTCCGGACGAGCGCGTGCGTTCCGTTGGTGGACGGGTCTCATCGTTCGGCGCGGAGCCGAACTTCGGTCGGGCGTCCGCGTGGCGCGATGGGTGCCGCGCTATGCGCCGCGAATTGCCGGTCGCGCTCGCGCGCGTCGGCGGCTGCGCAGGGAAAACGAGCGCGGCTCGGGCTCCAACGCGGTGCACCGACCACCGAGCGCGAAGATCGGGTACCGCGCGGGGGTTGGCAGCGGAACGGACGCTCTCGCGTCGCGCACAGTGCGCTGCTGCCCGAGCTCGATGCCCGCGGCGCGCGCGCGTGTGGCTCCCCGGGTAGGGCTCGAACCTACAACAACCCGGTTAACAGCCGGGTGCTCTACCATTGAGCTACCGGGGAACGCGAAGGGGCACCAGAGTAGCGGTGGGAAGCCGCACGTCAAGGCGTCGCCGGCCGAGCTTCGGCGCGCGGCGGCCCCGAGCTTGAGCTCACTGCGTCGCGGCACGCAATCCGGCCAGGGTCGCTGCGCTCAGGACCAGCGCCGTGCGCGGGCATGCGCGCAGGTCGAAGCGAGCGCAGACCTCGCGAGCGGTACAGCGCGGTTCCGCGGGCTGGCCCGAGCTCGCCGCAGCCCAGGCGACCACGGCGCGCGCATCGACCCGCTGCGCACGCAGCTCCGCCAGCGCGACGTCGCCGCGCCGTTTGGCGAGTCGCTCGCCGCCCTCGTCGACGACGAGCGGAACGTGCCACCAGCGCGGGTGCGCGAATCCCAGCGCGCGCTGCAGGAGGAGCTGCCGAGCCGCGCTCGACCACAGGTCGCTGCCTCGGACCACATCGGTGATGCCCTGGCGTGAGTCGTCGACGACCACCGCCAGTTGGTACGCGAAGGCCCCGTCGCGGCGCTGCACGAGCACGTCGCCCACCTCTCGCTGAACGTCGAAGGCGCGCTCGCCGTGCAACTCGTCGCGGACGAGCTGCGGACCATTCGCGACCTCGAAGCGGATGCCCGCGGCACGTCCGCTGGAGCTGCGCGCGGCCTCGAGCGTGGTCCACTTTCCGCGACAGGTTCCGGGATAGCGTTGCTCGGAATCGCCCGCGTGCGGCGCCGACAGCGCGGCGATCTCGGCGCGCGTGCAGACGCAGGAGTAGGCCAGTCCGGCGGCGAGCAGCTCCGCGCAGGCGCGTTCGTAGGGCGACGTGTCGCGCGACTGCACCACGGGCGGCCCGTCCCAATCGAGACCGAGCCACTCGAGATCGCGCAGGCAGGTGTCGACGAGCTCCGGCTTGCAGCGTTCGCGGTCGAGGTCCTCGATGCGCAACACCACGCGACCGCCGCTGGAGCGCGCGTGCCACCACGCCAACAGGAACGAACGCGCGTGGCCCAGATGCAACAGCCCCGTCGGACTCGGCGCGAGCCGGGTGACGACGGGGCTGGACGGCGGCGCGCGCTCGCTCATGGAGCGCGCAGCCTAGCGTGACTAGTAGCGGTAGTGCCCGGGCTTGTAGGGACCGTCGACCGGCACGCCGATGTAGCTCGCTTGCTCCGGCGAGAGCTCGGTCAGCTTCGCGCCGAGCTTGCCCAGGTGCAGTCGCGCGACCTTTTCGTCGAGGTGCTTGGGCAGCACGTAGACCGCCTTGTCGTACTTGCTCGAGTTGCTGAAGAGCTCGATCTGCGCGATCACCTGGTTGGAGAAGCTGTTGGACATCACGAAGCTCGGATGGCCGGTCGCGCAGCCCAGGTTGAGCAGTCGGCCTTCGGCCAACACGATCACGCCGTGGCCGTCGGGGAACACCCAGCGGTCGACCTGGGGCTTGATCTGCACGCGCTTGGTGCCCTTGGCGCGCGCCAAGCTGGCCATGTCGATCTCGTTGTCGAAGTGCCCGATGTTGCCCACGATGGCGTTGTTCTTCATCTTCGCCATGTGCTCGACCGTGATGACGTTCTTGTTGCCGGTCGCGGTGACGAAGATGTCGGCGTTCTCGACCACGTCCTCGACGCGCAGCACCTGATAGCCGTCCATGCAGGCCTGCAGGGCGCAGATCGGATCGACCTCGGTGACGACCACGCGTGCAGCCTGGCCCGCGAGCGACTTGGCGCAACCCTTGCCGACGTCGCCATAGCCGCACACCACGGCGACTTTGCCCGAGAGCATCACGTCGGTGGCGCGCATGATGCCGTCGACCAGGCTGTGACGGCAGCCGTAGATGTTGTCGAACTTCGACTTGGTCACCGAGTCGTTGACGTTCATCGCGGGGAACAGCAGCTCGCCGTCGCGCTGCATGTTGTAGAGCCGATGGACGCCGGTGGTGGTCTCCTCGGTGACGCCCTTGATGGCCTTGCCGATCTCGGTCCAGCGACTGGGATTGGACTCGAGCGAGCGCTTCAGGCTCTTGAGCAGCTCGACCCAGTCCTCTTGGTCGTTCTTCTTCGGGCTCGGCACCTTGCCAGCGGCCTCGTACTGCGTGCCCAGGTGCACCATCATCGTGGCGTCGCCGCCGTCGTCGAGCAGCATGTTCGGGCCCTTGCCGTCGGGCCACAGCAACGCCTGCTCGGTGCACCACCAGTACTCTTCGAGCGTCTCGCCCTTCCAGGCGAACACCGGAACACCCTTGGGCTTTTTCGGATTGCCGTGCTTGCCGACCGCGACCGCCGCGGCGGCGTGGTCCTGGGTCGAGAAGATGTTGCACGACGCCCAGCGCACCTTGGCGCCGAGGTCGACCAGGGTCTCGATCAGGACCGCGGTCTGGATGGTCATGTGCAGCGAGCCCGAGATGCGCGCGCCGGCGAGCGGCTTCTTGCCCTTGTATTCGTCGCGGATCGCCATCAGGCCGGGCATCTCGATCTCGGCGAGCTCGATCTCCTTGCGGCCGAAGTCGGCGAGGTTGATGTCCTTGACCTTGAAGTCTTGGGTTTGAGCGGTGGTGGAGGTCATGGCAAGCGAATGCGTGTCGGTGGCGGACTCTAGGGAGATCTCGGCGCAAACGCGCGCACGAGATAGACGGGGAGCTCCGTGGGTGTGCTCTTCGAGCGTTTGGGCCGCGGAGTGTAGTGATCGTCGACCGGTTCGACGTTGACGGACTCGAATCCGGCGCGTTCGAGCGCGCGCGCCACGAATGCGGATTCGAATCCGAGGTGCCGATCGCCGAGCTCGTCGCGCATCCAGTCCTGGGAGTGGGGCTCGAGCTCGAGCACCACCAGCGGCGCGCCCGGCTTGAGCGCCCGGCGCATCTCGCGCAGCGCGGGCCCGAGGTCGGCCAGGTGGTGCAGCACCATTCCGGCGAGCAGTCCGTCGACTTCGGCGGCGCGCAGCGGCAGGGCGTGCAACTCTCCGCGGCGGAACTCGACCTGGGCCTCGGGACGCTCGCTCGCCAGGCGCTTGCGCGCTTGGTCGAGCATGGGCTTGGAGCGATCGATGCAGATGATGCGTTCGACCAGCCCCGCCAAGCCGCGCGCCAGGTAGCCGGTGCCGCAGCCGACATCGGCGATCACCATGCCGCGCGGGACGAGGCACGCAGCGGCGCGTTGGCGCGCCTGTCCGGTGGCGAAGTCCGCTCCGATCTTGTCCCAGTCGGCGGCGATCTCGTCGAACAAGCGCGCTTGGCTGCGCTCGCGGTCCTCCAGCAGGCGCTCGAGTCGCGTGAGGTCCTTGCGGTGGGCTGCGAGTGTGGCGAGCTCGGAGTGGATCGCGTTCCACAGGCCGTCTTGGAGGGCGCCCCCGCGATCGGGCGCGAGCCGCAGGAAGGTGCTGGTGCCCGAGCGGCGCTCGGCGAACAAGCCCGTTTCGCGCAACAGGCGCAGGTGATTCGAAACGCGCGATTGCGACATGCCCAGGGCGCGCGAGAGCTCGCCGACGGTCAACTCCCGGCCATCGAGCAAGGCCAGCATGCGCAGGCGCGTGGGATCGGCCAGGGCCTTGAGCAGGTGGGCCAGGTCGGGAGCGGCAGTCACTCGATCAACACTACATCATGAAATCGTGATACTCAAGTCGAAGGGCCGCAACCGTCGGGGTGGAGCCCGGGCAGCGCGGTCAGGGCGCCGCTCGGGAGCGTGGACTCGCCTCGGCGCGCAGGCTACGCGGCGGTGCGCTGGCCCTCAGACCAGCGGCGCCAACGAGATCGAGAGGATCTCGACCTCTTGCGTGCCGCTGGGCAACTCGATCGTGGCCAGCTCGCCCTTCTTCTTGCCGAGCATTCCGCGCGCCAGCGGGGCCTTGTAGCTGATGTGCGCGTCGTCCTTGGCATCCCACGGACCGAGGATCGTCACGCTGTGGCGCTCCTTGCTGCGCATGTCCTTGTAGGTGACCGTGGTGCCGGGGCACACGGTGTTCTCGGGGATGTTGGCGTTCTCGAGCAGCGCGGCCATGCGCAGCTCCTTGTCCATCTCGGAGGCCGCGCTGGTGAGCTGGCGCTGCTCCTCGATGGCCTGTTCCCACTCCGCGTTTTCCGAGAGGTCGCCGTAGGCGGCGGCCTTGGCGATCGCCTCCGCGTTGGCCGGGATCTTCTTCTCCTTCAGCTCGCGCAGCTCCGCATCGCGCTTCTCGAGTCCGGCGCGCGTGGTCCAGATCTTCTCTTCGGCCCAGAACGGCCGCTGCTCGGCGCGGAACACGTCGCCGCCCATGTCGATCACGATGTCGGTCACGAGGCTGTCGAGGCGCTCGTCCACACCGCGCTGCAGCATGCCGCGGATGGTGCGCAGCGAGGAGATGTCGGCTTCGGAGAGCATGCGCTGGATCAAGCTCGGCTCGCCGTCGAGCAGCAGATCGGTCAAACGCGTTTGAGCGCGCGCCATCACGGCGTCGCCGACGCGCACCTTGTGCAGGTGCACCGACAGCTCGATCAGCGCCATGCCACGCTGCACCGGGGTGGGGAACTCGCCCTGGAGTTGGCCGTGCTCCGCCAGCCGCGCGAGCTCGGTGAGCACGAAAGGCGAGCGCGTCGGACGCGCGAGTTGCACCACGTATTCGCGCGCCAGCTCCGCCGAGCGACCGGCCTTGCGCAGGGCGTCGATCAAGGGCTTGGCCATGCCGGGCGAGGCGTGCGGCAGGTGCTTGATGGCCTCTTCGACCCAACCCTCGCCGTAGATCTCAGGCAGCAGCTCGACCGACTTCTCTTGCTCGCGCGCGCCGCCGATGCGGTTGAGGAAAGCCCACAGGTCCGGCGCCACGGAGCGGTCGCTGGGCGCGGGCTTGGCCGCCAGGCGCAACAGGCGCTCCTTGAACGCCGGCGGAGTTTCCTTGCGGTGCTCGCGCAGCAGCATCCAAGCGCTGATCCGCTGGTCCAGCGGCTGGGTTTCCTCGGCCGCGAGCTTGTCGACGGCCTCGAGCGCCGCGTCGCGGATCTGGCCCTGGAGCTTCTCGCCTCCGAGCAGGTCGCGCACGCGCGCCAGCGCATCCTTGAGTGTCTTCGCCTGCAGCACCTGGCGGCGCAGTGCTTCGACCGGGTCGAGCGCCCGGCGCAGGAGCTCGATCTCGCACTTGGCGATGTTGCCCGAGACTCGGAACCACTCGCTGTTCTCGGCGAGCAAGCGCGTCTTCTTCCACCAGTTCGACCAGGAGTTGCCGTCGACGCCGATCTGCATCAAGGCGTTGCGCACCGTCACGTTGCTGGCCTTGCCGCCGTAGCGCTGCAGCACGGCCTTCAGGACCTCCAGCGGCTCTTCCTTGAGGCGCTTCTTGAGCAGCGCCGGATCGCGCAACAGCTGCGCGCGCAGGTCGTTCTCCGGCAAGCGCTCGAAGATCTCGACCGCGGTGCGCAGCGGGAAGCGGTCCTTGCGCCCCGACTGGAAGTGCACGCCGACCTCCATCGTGGCGTGGGTCACGTCCTTGACCTCGCCGACGCCCCAGCCGGCGGCGTGGAACACGACCGTGCCGATCTTGTAGGAGCGCATGTCGTCGAAGTAGATCCACGCCTTGCGCACGTCGAGCGCCTCGCGCTTGAGCCCGGAGATCTCGCAGAATGCGCCGAACCAGCCCTCGCTCGACCAGGCCAATTCCGCGTGGCGCAGCAGCGGCTCGGCGAGTTCGCCCGCGGGGCCCCCGGCGCGCAGGGTCGAGCCCACGAGTTGCGCGGCGTCGGCGGCGCGACCGAGCTCGGCGAGCTTGTCGGCGTGCTCGCGCACCATCGGCAGGCAGCGCGAGATGCGTCGCTTGCCGCCGACGATGTCGAGCGCCACGCACAGCTCGTCGATCGGCCCCCCGGAAGTGATCAAGGCCGTCCAGGCATCATCGAAACCTTGCCAGTTCTCTTCCGTCGCAAGAATCGCGAGGCTCATCGACACACGCTCCTCAGGTTTTCACGGGGGATCGCGGCGCGTCATTTCTGGCGATGCGCCGCTGACGAGCGCGCCCTCGCTCCGCGGGGGCGGACGCGAGGGCGTCGTCAGGCGCGCATGATAGGCAGGCAGAGCGCCGATTGCACGCCTCTAGGCCGGGTCGACGGCCAACAGCGCTCCCTTGAGGTAACGCGAGCGGCTGAAGTCGGGGCGCTGCGGGTGATCGGGGCCGGCTCCCAGGGCGCCCAGCAGTCGGATCTCGCGGCCCGCGCGGCGCGCGGCCTGGAACAGCATCCCGACGAACTGGTTTTCCTGAAGCAAGCCGGAGCATGAAAAGCTCGCGACCAGCGCGCCCGGTCGCGCGGCACCGAGCGCCAGGGCGTTGAGGTCGAGGTACTTGATCAATCCGGAATCGAAGCCGGTGCGTGAACCGATCAGCTTGTGGGGGTCGACCACCACCAAATTGGGCTTGACCGCGTCGCTTTGCAGTTGCCGCAGATAGGGGAAGGCATCGTGGTGGATGAAGTCGACGTTCAAGCGGTTGAGCTTGGCGGCCTCCTGCGCACGGGCGAGCACCACCTCGTCGATGTCGACCCCGCGCACCGTGCGCGCACCCAAGCGCGCGGCCTGCAGCGCGAATCCCCCGGCGTTGCAGCAGATGTCGAGCACATCGCGCCCCGCCGCGAGCTTGCCGACCGCGAGCCGGTTGTCGCGCTGATCGCAAAACCAACCGGTCTTGTGGCCCGCGCCCGGGCGCACTCGGTAGCGCAGGCCGTGCTCCTCGATCTCGGTCTCGTCCTGTGCCTCGGCCAACTCCGCCAGGTCGTCGCGCGAGTAGCACTCGGCTTCGATGGCACCCTGCGGAATGCGGTGCACGACCTTGCAGCCCGGGTACAACTGCTCGAGCGCCCACTGCACGTCGTGGCGCAAGCGCCAGAAACCCAGCGCGTGGTGCTCGCAGCACAGGATGTCGTTCATGCGATCGACGATCAGTCCCGGCAGGTCGTCGCCTTCGGCGTGCGCCACGCGGTACGCGGTGGTGACCTCGGGGAGGCGCAGTGTGCGGCGACGCAGCGTGTCGGCGTTCTTGAGTTGTCGCAGCAGGAACTCGCGCGGTCGGTCGAGCTCGTTGCGCCGCCCGCGAGCGAGCCAGCGCAGGCGAATGTCCGAGGCCGAGTTGTACAGCGCGTGCCCGAGGAACCGAGCGCTCTCGTCTTGCACCTCGACCAACGCACCGTCCTCGATGGCCTCGTCCGGTTGCGCGACGTGCCGCGCGTAGACCCAGGGTCCGCTGGAGAGTTCGTCGGTCGCGAGCCGCACCAGCGGGCGCGCGCTTCTATCGGGCTTGGCGTCGTTCATGAGCCGGCCCAGGGTACGCACGCGTTACGGCGCGGTCGAGATCGGGGGCTTCCAAGCGGGCCGGCCCGCGTGCGAACATCGCGCGGATGTCGCTCGGAATGCTGATGTTCGAGGTGCTCGCCATCGTCGGCGGCAAGGTTCACACGCTGGTGCCCGGGGCTCCCGCGCTCGAGGCCGTGATCGTGGTCGACGGCGATCGGATCCGCGAGATCGGTCCGAATGTGCGCGCGCCCGCCGATGCACGCGTGGTCGACGCGCGCGGGCTGCACGTGATCCCGGGCTTGATCGACGGTTTCGCGTACCACGATCCCGCGCACGATCTGCTCTACACGCGCGCGGGCGTGGCGCTGGTGCGCGACCACGGCAACGAGCTCGGGCGCATCTTCGCCAGCCGCGAGCGCGCCGACCGCGACGAGCGTCTGGGACCCTTGCTCTCGATCGCCGGCGGTGTGATCGACGGCGTGCCTCCGGCGACGAACGCCGCCATCCTGGTGCGCACCGCGGAGGAGACCAGCGAGGCTTTCACGCACCTGTACGAGCAGAAGATCGACTTCTCGAGCTTCCACGCCAGCCTCACGCCGGAGTGCTTCCGAGCGCTGTGCCGGGCCGCCGCTGAGAAGGGACTCGCGGTGTGGGGCCCGCGCCTGAATGCGGTGCCCTTGGAGAGCGCGCTCGAAAGTGGTCAGAGGGGGTTCGTGTTCCTCGATGCGCTGCTGCCCGCGGGCCGGACCTGGAGCGAGGCGAGCGTGGCCGAGTTCGAACCCAACGCCAAGCGCCTGATCAGCGCCGGTGGCGCGCTCGTGCCCATGTTGCGCGGCTACGCACGCATGCTCGAGGACCAGGGCGACACCGCGCCGGAGTTGGCCTGGGTCGGGTCGCAGTACGAGAGCATGTGGCGCGCGGAGCTCGCGCTGCGCCGCGAACAGCTGCCGCAAGCCCAGCGCGGAGCCGCCGGCGCGATGCTCGGCAAGCAGCGCGCGGTGCTGCGCACCTTGCACGAGCTCGGGGTCGCGCTGGTCCCCGGGAGTGGCGCGCCGCATCCTTGGCTCGTGCCCGGCGAGGCCTTGGTGCGCGAGCTGATCGAGTGGCAGAACGTCGGCATCCCTCCGGCTGCGTGCTTGGAATACGCCACGCGCGGCGCGGCGAAGACCCTGGGGCTGGCCGAGACTCGCGGAACGCTCGAGGCCGGGAAGCTCGCCGACCTGGTGCTCCTGCGCCGCGATCCGACCACCGATCTCAATCATCTGTTCGAGGTCGAGGGGATCGTGCTGCGCGGCAAGCTGCTCGAGCGCGCGACGCTCGAGACCAAGGCCAACGAGCTGCGCGCGGCGTTGGCCACGGAGAAGGCCGTCGCCCAGGCGCCGCTCGAAGTGCCCGCGCTCGCGCTGCCCGAGGGCAGTGTGCTGCTCAGCGGTCGCGTCGAGACCGTCGGCTCGACCGGGCGCATCGCGGCCGAACGCTTCGCGGTCGTGCGCGAGCTCGACGAGACGGTCACCCTATGCGGTGTGCGTCGCATCCTGGCCAGCGCGGGCAATGCCGAAGCCCTGGTCGAAGTTCGCCAGCGCACCAAGAAGGACGCGCTCACGAGCTTCGAGGTCAAGGTGCGCAACTCCGGTCACGAGTTCGTCGCGCGCGGCAGCCAAGTGGGCGGTCAGTGGCGCGTCGAACGGCGCTTCGACGGCGCCTTCGTCGACATCCAGGCGGCGCGCGAGTCGATCGTCGCCATCGATTGCGACAGCGTGACGACCTACCTGTTGCTGGGACACACGCGCTCGCCCGGGCAGTTCCCGATCGTGCGCATGGAGGAAGGCCTGCAGCTCGAGGTGGTGCGTTGGGACCTCGCTCTCGACGACGACGGCGACCACACCTTCAAGACGCCGGGCGGGCTCAAGCTGGTGGGCTTCGAGGAGTACGGCGCGATCCAAGCCGTGGTCGAGCAGGTGGGCTCGGGCGGAGTGCAGACCACGCTGATGGAGGTCGACCTCCACGGTGGCCCGGGTTATCCGTTGCCTGCGGGCAAGCTGGAGCTCAAGCGTCGCAAGCAGCCCGAAAGCCGCGATGGCAAGTAGCCCGCAGTCCAGCGGGCGCTCGCACGTCTCCGAGACCAACCGCGAGGTCGCGCTGGCGCACGCCGGCGAGTTCGAGGCGCTGGCTTTGGGCCCGCTGCGCATCTGGCCGCCGGTGGTGCTGGCGCCGATGGCTGGCGTCACCAACTACCCTTTCCGAGCGCTGTGCCGCGAGTTCGGGGCGGGACTGTACGTCTCGGAGATGATCACGGCGCGCGGGTACCTCAACAACAACCGGCGCACGGTGCTCCTGGCGAGCTCGCGCGAGGACGAGCGACCGCGTTCGGTGCAGATCTACTCGAGCGATCCGCGCGACGCGGGCGAGATGGTGGCGCGCCTGGTCGAGGACGGAGTCGACCACGTCGACCTCAACCTCGGTTGCCCGGTGCGCAAAGTGACCGCCCACGGCGGCGGCGCGGCGATCCCGGTGAAGCCCAAGCTGCTCGCACACCTGGTGGGCGCGATGGTGCGCAACGCCGGCCGCGTCCCGGTGACGATCAAAGTGCGCAAGGGCATCGACGCCGAGCTCTTGACCTACCGCGACGCCGGGCGCGTCGCTGAGGAAGAGGGTGCCAGCGCCATCGGCCTGCACGCGCGCACCGCGGCCCAGCTCTACTCCGGCGAGGCCGATTGGGAAGCGATCGCCGACCTCAAGTCGCGCTGCTCGATCCCGGTGCTGGGCAATGGCGACATCTGGGAGAGTCTCGACGCGCTGCGCATGATGCGCGCGACGGGCTGCGACGGCGTCATCGTCGGTCGCGGATGCCTCGGACGACCTTGGTTGTTCCGCGAGCTGGCCCAGGTCTTCGACGGCCGCGAGCCGCAGCTCCCGCCGAACCTCGGAGAGGTGCGCGCGGTGATGCTCGACCATGCGCGGCGCTTGGTCGAGTTCTTCGGCGAGCCGACGGCGCTGCAGCAGATGCGCAAGTGGACCGCGTGGTACACGAAGGGCTTTCGCAACTCGGCGGCGCTGCGCGAGCGACTGCACCAGGTCACGCGGCTCGGCGAGCTCGAAGCGCTGCTCGCGGGCGTCGACGCGTCCGAGCCGTTCCCGGCGAGCGCCCTGCGCGCGCACCGCGGCAAGAGCGGTCGCACGCAGAAGGTCTCGCTGCCCCAGGGTTACCTCGACGATCGCGACGACGCGACGCCGCCGTGCGAGGCGTTCGACGCCGCCGAGGCCGAAAGCCTCGAGGGCGGCTAGACGTCGTTCACGGAGTGAAGTGCACTTCGAGCGCGTTGGTGAGCTGCACTCCGCTGCCACAGGCGCTCTGCCCGAGGTTGCGGAACCACACTTGGAAGTGCCACGTTTCTCCGGCGAGCCACGGATAGAAGCCGCTGGAGAGTGCCGGCCAACTCGCGCTTCCTCCTGCGTCGCTCCACAGCGTCGTGTAGCGCTCGCGCGGCGCACCGATGCACGCCAGGCCGTCTCCCACGGTGCGCCCGGGGTTCAAGCTCTTGCGCGACCCGAGCAGCAGCGACTTGCTCCACGGCGCCAGGCCCGTGGCCACAGGCTCGAAGTCGCCGATCGTCAGGCTGGCGCTGCCGCGAGCACGGAGCATGGCGCCCGAGCCCGTGCTCGACGCACAACCGCTCGCTGTTCCCGGCGGAACCTCGTTGCCGCAGCCGCACGGACCGGCGGAGCCATCTCCGAAGCAATACGCTTCACCGACCAGCGGGTGCTCGGCGATCTGTCGCACCCAAGCGCAGCCGTTGAATCCGACACCGAAGGGGTTGAAGCCCGGATTGCCTGGTGAGCTGCTGAACAACTGGTCGCCGGCCACGGCGAGAGCGGTGCCGAAGCCGGCGTAGTCGCAAGCGTCGCTCGAGACCAACTTGCCCACGGGATGCCAGCCGCTGGGGAACGACTGGAACACGTACACGGCTCCCGCGTGATCGAAGTTCTCGTTGCGATAGGGCGCACCCACGAACAAGCGCAGGATCCCGTCGGAGTTCCACTGCACGGCGAGCGCGGCGCCAAAGCCATCGCGCGGGCCCCATTCGGGTGACTCGAGGCGCACTCGACGCACCCATTGTCCCGCCACGCTCCCGAACAAGTGCACCACGCCCGCGCGATTGCCGATCCACTCGCTGACCGCGGTCACGTGGTCGAGCGACACGACCGCGCCGAAGTGGTTGCTCGTGGGATCGCTCGCGGGCGCTGCGAGCTTCGCCAGCAGGTTCCACTGACTGCCGCCGACGCTGAACAGGTACGCCGCGCCAGAGGTCGGATTCTGACCGAGCGCGTGCGGTGCCCCGACGAGCACGCGGGCGCCGTCGATCGCCAGCGACTTGCCGAACTCGTCGCCGGTGCGCGAGTCGCTCGCCGTGAGCTCATCGAACGGGAGCCACGAACCTCCCAAATTGTCGAAGACATGCACGGCGCCGCTGCGCTCGGCGGCACCGAAGTCACCCGGCGCGCCCACGACCACGCGCTCGAAGCCCGCGGCCAACGCTTCGCCGAAGTGCGCTCGCTCGCGTGGTGTCTGTGCGAACACGCGGGCCGACTCGCTCCACACTCCGCCGGCGAATTCGAACACGAACACCGCGCCGCTCTCGAGCACTTGGGTCGAGTCGTGGGGCGCGCCGATGAACAGTCGTCCGGCGCGCAGCGCGAGCGCGGCCCCGAAGCGCGCGTGGGGCGTGGCGCTGGACGGTGTGAGCTTGCTCTCGAAGAACCACAGCTCTCCGACGCGGCGGTAGACGTAGGCCGCCCCTGCGTCGGGCTCCATCGGATTCACCTGCGGCGCGCCGACCACCGCGAGGTCGTCCTCGATGCACATGGCCCCGCCGTACCAGGTCCAGCGCTCCTGCTGCACCGGATCGAGGCGTGTGACCAGCGGAAACGTGGGGAAATCACGGGCCGCGACGTTGCCCGTGAGAGCGGCTGCGACGCACAAGCACGACCAGACCTTCATCGGATGCCTCCGGCGATCGATGGGGGAGCGAGCTCGGTTCTCGTGCCGGGCCAGCCGGCTCGCGAGTCGGTCACTGAGGGCAGTCGCGTCCGCCGCAGTACGGAGCTCGCAGCGCTCACGCACCGACGACGCGCGGCGCGGGTGTGTCGAGAGCTGCTCGCGCGCGGCAGCCTCTCGCTCGGCGCGCCGCGACACCATGAGCGAGCGAGGCGGCCCGCATCGCTGCGCGCCGCCTCGCTCGTGTGTCATTCCGCGCTCGGTCGCGGGTCAGACCAAGGCGGGCTCTTTCTCCATCGCCCCGTTGTACTTGCCGAGCTGCGCCAGTCCGTTGAGCTTGGCGCGCTTGGCGAATTCGGCCTGGCCCTTCGACCAGTTGGCCTCTTGCCCGGCCCAGGCCTTGAGCGACGGGGCTTGCAGTGCGCGTCCGTAGCTGAACGACAGGACCCAGGGGTGCTTGCCCAGCGCGTTCATCGCCGACAGGTGCGCGGTGGCGTGCTCGTCGGATTGACCGCCCGACAGGAACACGATCCCGGGCACTGCGGCGGGCACCGTGCGTCGGAAGCAGCGCAGCGTCTCCCGCGCCACTTGCTCGACACTGGCCTGCGTCGCGCACTTCTTGCCCGAGACCACCATGTTGGGCTTGAGGAGCATTTGCTCGAGCACGACGCGCTGCTTGTAGAGCTGGTCGAACGTGCAGTGCAGTGTGTCGCAGGTCACTTGGAAGCAGGTCTCGATGGTGTTGTCCGCGTCCATCAGGACCTCGGGCTCGACGATCGGGACGATGCCCTCGGACTGGCACAGCGCGGCGTAGCGTGCCAGCGCATGAGCGTTGGCCTCGATGCAGTAGGGCGTGGGGATGCCCGCGCCGATGGTGATCACGGCGCGCCACTTGGCGAAGCGTGCGCCGAGCGCCTTGTACTCCTTGAGCCGTTCACCGAGCTTGTCGAGCCCCTGCGTCACGAGTTCGCCCGGCGCTCCGTGCAAGGCCGTCGTGCCGGCGTCGACCTTGATCCCGGGGACCACGCCCTTGTCCGCGAGCAGCTTTGCGAGCGGCACGCCCGCGCGCGACTTCTGGCGCAGGGTCTCGTCGAACAGGATCACGCCCGAGATGTGCTGCTCCATGCCCTTGGTCGTGAAGAGCATCTCGCGGTAGTCGCGGCGGTTGGTCTCGACGTTCGGGATGTTGGCGCTCTTGAAGCGCTTCTCGATCGTGCCGGTGCTCTCGTCAGCGGCCAGAATCCCCGCGCCAGCGCGCAGGATCTCGGCCACGGTTTGTTCCATCGTCGTCATGGCAATAGTGGATTTCGTCGGGGGTTGCCTGGCTGAATCGCGCGGCCCCAAGCTGGGCCCAGCGAATGGTACAGGTCGCAAAAGCAGCGCGCTACTTGGCGCCAGTCGCGGGCTTTTTCGGTGGTTTCGGCGCGGGCAGGGCCCGGCGCTCGAACGCGCCTGCGTCCGACATGATGCGTAGGAAGAACGAGCGCACGGCGCGAGCATCGGCCTTGAGTTGACGGCGGCGCACGAGCGCGGCGGCGTGCAGGCTCTCGTCGGAGTTGAAGCGTGTGTCCCACTCGGCCAGGAACTCGCTCCACTGCTCGAACTTCGGCAGCAGCTTGGCGGCTTCGGATGGAGTCGCCTTGGTGCTCTCCCACAGCGCGTGGAAGCGGTCGATGCACACCGGATAGGGCGCGGAGAGCGGCGGCGCACCCTCGAGATAGGTCCACGCGAGCGCTTGGCGCAGACCACGGTGGCGCTGCGCTGGATGGAACAGCTCGCCGACTTGCTCGTAGAGCTCGCGCTGCTTGGAGGTCGGAACCGGGGCGCTCCACTTGTCGCGGATCCCGAGCACGTCGTGGACGACTCCGAGCACGTCGACGTCGGGCATCTCGAGGTCTTGGCCCGAGGCCCACGCGTCGTAGAGCGTGATGCCAGGGAACACCGTGCCGACACGATCGGTGTAGGCGTGCCCGAACGCCGCCAGCGTTCGCTGCTGCGAGCCGTCGTCGAGCGCGCGCTCGACCAGGGCCAGCGCCAGGTCGTGTCCGGGCGCGAAACCCGCGAGCGCGTTGGCGAAGCCGCGCTGCACGTCCTCGAGCTCCCCCGTGCGCAAGACCTCGCGCCGACCCCAGTCGTAGCGCCAAGCACTGATCAGCCCGCGCGCGGGAACCGACTTGTAGATGCGTTGCCGCTCGCGCTGCGCTTGGGGCGCGTCGAACTCCAGGCGCTGGCGCGCGATCGGCTGCGCCGGCGCGTGCTCCGCTGGGTCGAAGTACGGCGCTGGCTCGTCGAGCGGCAGGTACCCCAGGTCGCGTTCCTCGAGCGCGCGCGCGTAGCGGATCAACTCGAGCTGATAGGTGCCGAGATAGGGGACCTCGCCTTCGAAGCGCGCCCAACAATCGGCCTGCTCCTCGCTCGAGAGGTAGCCCCAGTGCTTGTGCGCGAGCTCGTCGTCGAGCGCATCGGGATCGAAGCCGCTCTGCGCGAGCGACGTTGACGCCAGCAACACCAGGGCGCAAGCGAGGCGGGACCGCATGGCGGCGTATCTTGCCAGCGCCGCGGGAGTGCGAGAAGCCGTCGCGCGGTGGCGCGTGGCTCGCGCCGACGAAAGCGGACGACCTCCGCTGCCGGAGGTCGTCCCAAGGAACACCAAACCAAGTTGTCGTCGAATCTCTCGTTCGCGAGGGTTCGGGCGGCCCACCCGCGCGGGAGTGCGCTGCATCCTGAAGCGTCGCCGTCGCGACTCTTGCCAGCGCGCTCCCCAAGGGTCGCCGTCACTCGCCGAACACCGAACCCTAGCACGCTTTCGAGCGCGCGGTCGTGGAGCGCGAAATCCGTGGGCGCCGCGCCCGTGCCGCTCCGCCGCGGGTCGCGCTCCGACGCCCCGCGCAGCGCGCCTCAGGCGTCGTCGCCGCTGGCGGGCGTGCTCGCCGCGTCGGAAGGTCCTTCGGTGCGCTTGCCGCGTCGCCGCCGACCGCGGCGCCGGCCGCGCTTGCGCTCGCGCTCGACTTCCTCGGGCGAGGCGCTGAGCGCTTCCGCGTGGCGATCGCGCCACGCCTCGTAGACGTCCCAGCCCTGTCCCCAGGCCATCGAACGCAAGCGGAACAGGTCGAGCGCGTCCTGGAACTCCTCGCTGCGTGCGAAGAGCAGCGGGCTCTTGCCCTTCTTGGTCTGGGTGAAACGGCGTTGCGACACGATGATGCGCACCGCCTTGCCCGAATCGCGGCGCGAGAGCCGCATGACGACCGCGAAGGGCTCGATCCAGCGCTCCGCCTCGAGCTCGAGGTCCTTCGGATTGCCCTCGTGCGAGCGCGCGTCGACTCGAGCGCCATGCTCGACCAAGCGCAGATGGAGCACGGCGACGCACACGGAGGTGGCCGGCACGTTGCCCGCGTGGACATCGGCGTCGAGCGCCTCGAGTAAGCGCCAGAAGGAGTCGACGCGCTCGTGGATCGCGCTGTCGCTCGATTCGCGCGGACCGAGGTACTCGTCGATGTGCGGCAGGATCACGCGCAGCGCCCCGCAGGCGCGCATCATGCGGAAGGCACCGAGCGCCGTTCCCGAGCGCAGCAGCCGCAGGATCTCCTCGATCACGCGCGGCTTCGCCGAACGCTCGAGCTCCCGGGCGTTGGAGCACATCGCGTCCCAGGTGTCGTCGTCGATGCGGAAACCCAGTCGCGTGGCGAACTTGATGGCGCGCAGGATGCGCACCGGGTCCTCGGCCATGCGCACGCGCGGCTCGCCGATCGTGCGCAGCACGCCCGCTTCGAGGTCGTCGAGGCCGCCGACATAGTCGATCAACTCGTCGCGGTTGGGATCGAGGAACAGCGCGTTGATGGTGAAGTCGCGGCGCAGCGCATCCTCGCCCGCGCTGCCGAATTCGTTGTCGTCGACGATCAGCAGATCCCCGTCGTCGCCCTCGCCGCGCTGCGGAGCGCGCCGGAAGGTCGCGGTCTCGACGATCTGGCCCTCGAAAGCGACGTGCACCAGGCGGAAGCGCTTGCCGATGATGCGCCCGTTGTGGAACAGCTTCTTGATCTGGCGCGGGTGCGCGCTCGTGGCGACATCGAAGTCCTTCGGACGCCTTCCGAGGAGCAGGTCGCGCACGCAGCCGCCGACGAGATAGGCCTCGAAACCGCCCTTGCGTTGCAGGACGGAGATCACGCGCAGAGCGTTCTGGTTGAGCGAGGCGCGGGGAATGTCCGCGGTGAGAATCCGCGGCTCGACGCGCGCGCTGTTGTCGGTCATGGGGTTCGAACTGCCTCGCTGGTCTCGAGACCGAACACTGTACTGCGGGCGGCGCCGTGTTCGAGAGCGCATCCGCTGGCTCCGTTTGCTTGCCAGCGCGACGCGGCGAACCTACGCTAGTGCGCTTCGAAGGCCAGTAGCTCCAACGGTTAGAGCGACTGATTCCAAATCAGTAGGTTCGGGGTTCGAATCCCTGCTGGCCTGCCAACCACTTTGTGCTGAGCCGCAGCCCGCGGCCTGGCGGAGCGCAGCCCTTCATGAGTTTGGTCGACGCCGCAGACGCCAGCGCCGATGACGCCGAAGCGGAGTCCGGGGTGCCGGACGCCGCCTCCAAGGGCGAGATCAAGCCGCCGCGCAAGGAGGAGGATCCCGACGCGGTCTTGGCCCACGCCGACGCCAGCGTGCCGAGCCTCGACGAGATGCGCAGCGCGCTCGGCTGGGCTTTCGAGGGCGAGGAGATCACCGGCGAAGTGCTCGATCGCTACGCCGCGCACGCGTTGCTCGTGCTCGATGCCAATCGGCGCATGAACCTGACCGCGATCGTCGACCCGCGGGAGGTTGCGGCCAAGCACTACCTCGATTCGTGGCGCACGACCCGGCTCCTACCGCTGCTCGGCCGTTCGCTGCTCGACCTGGGCACCGGCGCCGGCTTTCCGGGCGTGCCCGTGGCCATCGCGGAGCCGCAGTCGAAGGTCGGGATGCTCGACTCGACGCGCAAGCGCATCGACTTCGTGACCGAGTGCGTGCGCGCGCTGGGACTCAAGAACGCCGTGCCGATTTGGGACCGCGCCGAGGAGCACCTGGCGCGCAACAAGTACGACATCGTGCTCGTGCGCGCCGTCAGCTCGGTGCGCGAGAACGTGCGCTTGCTCCGCAAGGTGCGCCACTCCCACAAGGACTTGGTGATGCTGAAGGGGCCCTCCTGGTCGCGCGAGGCGCGTGCGGCCGAGCGCGAAGCCGAGCGTTTGGGCTTTCGGCTGGATACGGTCTGGGAACACAAGCTGCCCGGGGAGATGGGCGATCGCGCGTTCCTGGTGTATCGCGCGCCCGGCGGTCATGGAGTCTGACGCTTGGGGCCGCTCGCATGGGTCGCGATCGGGCTCGGCGCGCTGCTGCTCGCGGCCGCGTTCGTGTTCGTGATCGCGCACTATCCCAGCGACAACTCGTTCTGAGCGCGCAGCGCTCAGTCCAATCCGAGCCACCGCGAGCGCGCAGCGCTCAGTCCAGCCCGAGCCACCGCGAGCGCGCAGCGCTCAGTCCAGCCCGAGCCAATGAATGAGCCGCGCAGCGATCAGTCCCGCGGTCACGACCGCGCACAGCATGAGCGAGCTCCACTTCAGGTAGGCGCGGATCGAAGTGTCCGCATTCGACGCGCCTGCGGAACGCGCGCGCTCGGAGGTGGTGCCCGGGGCGGGAGTCGAACCCGCACTCCTTTTTATGAGGAACAAGGACCTGAACCTTGCGCGTCTGCCAATTCCGCCACCCGGGCCAAAAGCAAGGGCGGAGACGATACGGAGCTGTGGCTGGTCAAGTCAACCGTCGCTCGGGGTTTCCCGACGGCCGCGGGGGTTGATGGGCGCTCGATGCTGGCCCGCGGGTCGCGCGGTGTGCGATGCTCTGCGGGTTGTTCCAGCGCAGCGGGGTCCAACGCACGCGCCGGGCTGCCGCTCAGCTCCAACCACCGATGGCCGAACCCGAACTGCGACGCAAGCTGCTCGCCGAAAACCGCCGCGCGCGGCACGAGTACGAGTTCCTCGAGACCATCGAGTGCGGCATCGCCCTCGTCGGCACCGAGGTCAAGAGCCTGCGCCAGGGCAAGGCCTCGATCGCCGAGGCGTTTGCGATGATCCGCGCCGGCGAGTTGTGGTTGATCAACGCGCACATCCCCGAGTACTCGCACGGCAACCTGCACAACCACTTGCCGACGCGCGATCGACGGCTGCTGGTGCACAAGCGCGAGCTCGCGGGCTGGGACCGCAAGGTGCGCGAGAAGGGCGTGACGATCGTGCCGCTCGAGCTGTACTTCAAGGGCTCGCTGGTCAAGGTGAGCCTGGCACTGGCGCGCGGTCGCAAGCTCTACGACAAGCGCGAACGCGAACGCGAGCGCGACGACCGACGCGCGATCGAGCGCGCCATGAGTCGCCGCCGCTGACGTGCGGCGCGGAAACGCGGACCTGCGCGCGGCGCTCGGACGTGCTAGCATTTGCCTCGTCTCTCAGGGGGCGCACTGGTTTCGACCGGTTTGCGTCGGGCCTGGGTGGCGTGCCGGGGATCTCGAGTCACCCCGCTAAACCCTCTCGGGAAACGGCATAACCTGCCAATGATTACGCTCTCGCTGCTTAGTCAATAAGCAGCCGTCCTCCACGGAGTGCCCGCGGCCGTGGAACGACGCCACTTGCGGGCTGGTCGACAAGGCTCTCCGTCGGGCTGCGTCGACGAGACCTCACGACGGCGGCCTCGACGCAGCCTGTCCGCGGGCGTCGACGGGGCGGCACAAACCACGGACTACGCACGTAGAAGCCTGGACTTGGTTCATTCCGGAACGCGGGTTCGACTCCCGCCGCCTCCACCACAGCGCTCGCGCCCGCGCGCGAGCGCCGCTCGAAAGTCAGGGTTCGTAGATCAAGACCAACGCATCGCTCAGCGCGGTGGTCTTGGGCGCCGGCGGGTCGCGGTACCACGCTTGAACGAAGACCTGCGCGCCGCTCGACCAGGGCTGGCCCAGCGCGCCCAGGTGCGCCGCGTGATACGCGTTCCAGTCGAGCGTGAACGCGCCATCGCACACGCCGCTCGTCCCGGCGGAGTTCTGCAAGGGCGTGCGCTGCAAGGGCGCCTTGACGCACAGGAAGCTCGAACCCGAGCCCCATGGGTTGGGGGTGAAGCAGGCGTTGTCGATGCCGTAGAACACCAGCCCGCTCTTTTGGCCTTCGAGGCCGCTGACGCCGATCGTGCAGGCGTGCGCGGCCGACAATGAGGGCTGCGCCGAGGCGCTGATCACGGCACTGCATCCGATGCTCGACGTGCCCGCGGTGCAGTAGCTGGTCGGCGGCGCGGCGGGGATCGGCCCGCGGTCGATCGCAAACACGTCCTGGGCGCCGTTGGTGTCGCCAGCGACCAGATTGGCCGCGTAGCTCGAAAACACGGCGATCCGGCCAGTCCCGGAAAGCGCTCCGGCGGCGCTGACACCGAGCGCGTCCGATCCGAGGGCGTCGACGCTGATGCGGGTCGTCGAGGCACTGGCGCGGTCGTGCACGAAAACGTCTTGCGCGGCGTTGAGGTCGAACGGCACCAGGTTGCTCGCCAAGCTGGTGAAGATCACGAAGCGCCCATCGGACGACAGCGGACCCGCGAGGCACAGATCGTTGGCCTCGGCGCCCGACGAGTCGACGCTGACGCGCGTGGTCACACCGCTCCAACGGTCGAGCACGAACACGTCGGGCATCGAGTTGGTATCGCCGGTGACGAGGTCGTTCGAGCCGCTCTCGAAGGCCACGCAGCGGCCGTCGGCCGACAGGAAACTGCGCTGAGCGCCGTAGAACGCCGGCGTGCCTGCCGCGGTGACGTCGGCGCATTCGGTGAGCCCGGTCGAGAGCTCGTGCACGAAGACGTCGAGCACGAGGTTGCCGTCGCCCGCTACGAGATTCGAGGCCCAGCTCGTGAACGTCACGCAGCCACCGCCGGCGGAAATCGAGGGCAGGAGCGAATCGGCGTTGCCTTCGGCTCCTCCCGTGTCGACGCTCACGCGCACGGTGCTGGCGCTGACGCGGTCGTGAACGAATACGTCCCAAACGGCGTTGGAGTCTCCGGCGACGAGGTTCGATGCGCGGCTGGCGAAAGCCACGTAGCGGCCGTCTCCAGAGAGCGCGGGCGAGCGGCTGTGGCCGTTGCCGAGCGCGCCCAGCGACGAGCGGCTCACCAGCGTCACGACGCCGGTCGAGAGCTCCTTCACGAAGATGTCCTCGACTCCGTTGAGGTCCCCGGCGACCAAGTTCGTCGCGCGGCTCGAGAACGCGGCGAAGCGTCCGTCGGACGAGAGCGTGCCCGCGCCCGACGCCAGATTGCCCTCGACGCCCGTGGACGAGACGCTGACACGCGCCGTGGTCGCTGCCACTCGATTGCGCACGAAGACGTCCTGCACGCCGTTGGTGTCGGATGCCACCAGGTTGCTCGCGGCGCTGACGAAGACCACCACGTTGCCGTCCGCAGAGAGTCCGGAGACGAAGGCACTGTCGAGGTTGCCCTGCGCGCCCGAGGTCGCGACGCTGACGCGCTCCGGCGCTTGGCGGGCCTGGAGCAAGCCCGCGAACACGCCGACACCCAACACCGTGAAAATCGAGCTGCGAGACATGCCGAGCCTCCTTCGCCGCCACGCTAGGGGGTGCGCGCGGTGCTCGCCGTGGGGCCATGTGAGTAAGTCGCGAGCGACTTCGCGGCGGCGCGCGAGCGACCGCTCGGCGCGATCCCCGGAGGTTCTCGCTTGCCCGTGTGGGATCCGCTTTCCAATCTACCCGCCCGAGACACGCCGACCGAACCAGGAACGCCCATGACCACGCTGCAGCAGACTCTCGACGAATTGTGCGTGAACACGATCCGCACGCTCGCGATCGACGGCGTGCAACACGCCAATTCTGGCCACCCCGGACTTCCGATGGGCGCGGCGCCGATGGCCTATGCGCTGTGGCGCAATCATCTGCTGCACGACCCGGCCGCGCCGAGCTGGCCCAACCGCGACCGGTTCGTGCTCAGCGCGGGCCACGGGAGCATGCTGCTGTATGCACTGCTGCACCTGCACGGCTACGACGTCACGCTCGACGACCTGAAGTCGTTTCGCCAATGGCACAGTCGCACGCCGGGACATCCCGAGTCATTCGCGACCGCGGGGGTCGAAGCCACCACCGGTCCCCTGGGTCAGGGCGCGGCGAACTCGGTCGGCATGGCGCTGGCGGAGCGCATGCTCGCGGCGCACTTCAATCGCCCGGGCTTCGACATCGTCGATCACCACACCTACGCGTTGCTCGGCGATGGCTGCATGATGGAGGGCATCGTTGCCGAGGCCGCGTCGCTCGCCGGACAGCACCGGCTGGGCAAGCTGATCTGGCTCTACGATTCGAACGACATCACGCTCGACGGTCCCACGTCCTTGGCCTTCGATGTCGAGGACGTCGCGGCACGCTTCCGCGCGCATGGTTGGCACATCCACAAGGTCGAAGACGGCGATCGCGACTTGGCCGGACTCGAGCGCGCCGTCGCGGCCGCGAAGGCGGTTCACGACAAGCCCTCGCTGATCGTGGTCAAGACCACCATCGGCTACGGCGCGCCGCACCGACAGGGCACCAGCGAGGCTCACGGCTCCCCGTTGGGGCCCGAGGAAGTCGCCGCCGCCAAGAAGGCCTTTGGGTTCGATCCCGCGCAGTCGTTCCACGTGTCGCCGTCGGTGCGCGCGCACTTCAAGCTCGGCGCGCAGCGCGGAGTCGACGCGCACGCCCAGTGGAAGCGGCTCTTCGAGACCTATCGCGCGGCGCATCGCGAACTCGCGTCCGAGTTCGAGCGGCGCATGTGCGGTGAGCTGCCGGCGGATTTCGCCGTGCGTTGCGCGAGCGAGCTGCCGCAGTGGGAACCCGGCTCGGGGGCCGCCACGCGCGACGCCGGCGGCAAGGCGCAGAACGCGCTGGCGGCGATCGTGCCCGAGCTGATCGGCGGCGACGCCGACCTGTCGTGCTCGACGAAGACCTCGCTGACCAAGGAAGTTGCATTTTCAGCGGAGCAGCCCAGCGGACGCAACCTGCACTTCGGCGTGCGCGAGCACGCCATGGGCGCGATCGGCAACGGGATGCTGTACCACGGCGGCGTTCGGCCGTTCGTGTCGACCTTCTTCGTGTTCTCCGACTACATGCGTCCCGCGGTGCGGCTCGCGGCGCTGTGCAAGCTGCCCCTGATCATGGTTTGGACCCACGATTCGGTGGCGGTGGGTGAGGACGGACCGACGCACCAACCGATCGAGCACCTCGCGAGCCTGCGCGCCATGCCGAACCTGCGCGTGGTGCGGCCCGGCGACCCCAATGAGACGGCGCAGGCCTGGCGCCTGGCGCTCGAGTCGGATACGGCTCCGGTGGCCTTGGTGCTCTCGCGCCAAAAGCTGCCGACGCTGCTGGGCACGAAGGAGAAAGCGCGCGAGGGCGTGGCGCGCGGTGCCTACGTCTTGGTCGAGTCCCAAGCCGCGGCTCCGAGCGTGCTGCTGATCGCCACGGGCTCCGAGCTCCAGTTGGCGGTCGAAGCGCACAAGCGCCTCAGCGGCGAGGGCCTCGCCGCGCGCGTGGTCTCGATGCCCTGCTGGGCGACGTTCGCGGCCCAAGAGCGCTCGTACCGCGACAGCGTCTTGCCGCCGAACGTGCGCGCGCGAGTCTCGGTCGAGGCCGGCACGACGTTCGGGTGGGAACGCTGGATCGGGGACTGCGGCGTGGCGCTGGGCATCGACCAGTTCGGTGCTTCGGCTCCCGGCGAGAAGGTCCTCGCGGAGTACGGGTTCACCGTCGAGAAGGTGGTCGAGGCCGCGCGCCGTGCGCTGGCCAATGCCGCGGTCCGGGGAGCGTGAGCGGCATGCATCGAGGTCTGCGCATCGCACTTGCCGTGCTGCTCGCGGAGGCGAGCTCCGCGTGCGTCAACCTGGACGCAACCGTGCACAACTTGCGGGTGATGCACCCTTCGCCCGGTCGACACGCCTACGTCGCACGCACGATGAGCGCCGGCTACTACAGCGCACGGACCGGCGTCGCGAAGGCCCTCGAGTCGCTGGGCGCGACCCTGGCGGAGGCGGACGAGCAGACGATCGAGGACCCGACCGAGACCTGTCTCGAGTTGCTCGACGAGCTCAGCCGCTTCGACAGCGCCAAGTTCGGCATCGCGTCGACGCAAGTCGAGCTCTTCACGCGCATCGCGCTGTACGACCCGTGGGCGCTCTCGCGGGAATTCGCCGTGACGCAGCTGGGGGCAGCGGGCGAGCGCATCTCGGCGGGCGCCGAGCCGCGCTACGCCATCGCGGCCGAGCAGCCCAGCGATTCTCAGTTCGCGCTCGCCAAGCAGCGCATCGTCGACGCCGGGCTGGCGGCCTTGGAGCAGTCGGACGAGGCGCGCCGCACGGAGTTCGCCGCCGCTTGCGAGGCCCTCGTCGCGCTCGGTCCCGACGTCGACCACGCGCTCGACGTGCTCGCGGAAGTCAGCGTCGTGTTGCGCTCGGGGTCCGAGGCCGACGCGCGGCTGGCACCGCTGCGCACGTTGTCGCTCGCGCTCCAGCGCAGGCTGATCGATTCCGCTTTGACCAAGTGCTTCAACGACGCCGCACCTTCCGCCGCGTCCGGCTCCGATCCGGGCTGGCCCAATGAGCGCGTGCAAGCCGCGGCCGTGGCGGCGAACGTGCGCGTCTTCGGCGCGCCGCGCTTGGCCGAGATCCTGATGAGCAACCCGTTCCGCTCGAGCGAGTCCGCGCGCCTGGTGGCCGTGCTCGCCGAGATCGAGCGCTCGGGCCTGCCGCCTGTCACCGAGGCACAAAATCAAGCGCTCAGCGGCGACGCGCACCGCTACTGGATCGCGGCGATCGTGAAGACCGCCGCCGAGCATCCCGAAGGGCGCGTCCAAATTGGCGCGATGCGCGCGCTGGGCAAGATCAGCGGCAAGGGCGCGTTCTCGCTGCGCTACGACGACTGGTTCTCGTGGTGGATCGAGTATCAGGCGCGGGCTTCGAGTCCGCAGGCCTCGAGTCTGCAGGCGGGCGAGACCAAGCCTTGAGCACCGCCTCGCGAGCCGCGAGCTCCGCGCCGCCTCCGACCGGCCCGAGCCGCCCGCGCTGGATCGCGCTGGTCAAGCTGCTCGTGGGGCTGGCCGTGTGTTGGCTGGTCGTGCGCGTCGTGCCCTGGCGCGACCAGCTGCGCGCGACGCACGAAGGGCGAAGCCAGACCTTCGTGGGCACGATCCAGGGCGAGTGGCGGGCCGAGCGGGTGCGCTTCGTGTTCGATCAGCCGCCCGACCGAGCGCTGTGGCCCGCGGAGTGGACGGCGGTCGACGGCGAGCCCGCGACCGTCGAGCTCGCGCGCGCCCCGTCGACCTCGTGGCAGCCCGGCATGCCGCGCGTGTTCCGCGACGTGGACTCGCGCGGCTTGGCGATCGCGCTGGGTCTGGCCGCGTTCGGCGTCGTGGCCACGGCGCTGCGCTGGTGGCGGCTCCTGCTCGCCGCAGGCTGCCCCTCACGCTTCTTTCCGGCGCTGCGGCTCTCGTTCATCGGGTTCTTCTTCAACATCGTCGTGCCTGGCCTGACCGGCGGCGATTTGGTGAAGGCGGTGATGATCGCGCGCTCGCACCCCGAACGCCGCGCCGCGGCCGCGATGAGCGTGCTCGTCGATCGCTTGATCGGAGTGCTCGTGCTGGCCTCGATGGGGGCGATCGCGTTCTTGCTCCAGGACGACGACTTCCCGTATCCGCGGACGCCGATCTACGTCGGCTTGGTCGGGGCCGCCGTCGGCATCCCGGCCTACTTGAGCACCGCGGTGCGTCGCGCGATCGGCTTCGAGAAGCTCGTCGACCGCTTGCCCGGATCGCGCCTGATCCGCACGCTCGACCAAGCGATCACGGTGTACTCGCGCTCGCCGCGCGAGTTCTTGTTCGCGCTCGTGTTCTCGATCGTCAACCAGAGCTGCGTGATGGCCGCGCTGATCGTGCTCGGCCGCTCGTTCGGCGACACCACATTGCGGATGATCGACTACGTCGTCGTCGGCGCGGTCGGCAACCTGGCCAGCGCGGTGCCGCTGACACCGGGCGGCGTCGGAGTGACCGAGATGCTCTTCGGCGAGATGACCGCGGCGCTCGGCGGCACGTTCAGCATCGGATTCGCCGTGTCGATCGCGTGGCGCCTGTGCATGATCACGATTGGTCTGTGCGGCGGGCTGTTCTTGTTGACTCCCGGCGGCAAACTGTCCGCGGCCGAGCGCGCCGAACTCGCTGGCCCGAAACCCTAGAATTCCCCACTGGTCCGCAACGTCCCACGCATGTCGCTCCTCGTCATCGGAACCTTGGCCTACGACGGCATCGAAACGCCCTATGCGCGCCGCGAGAACGTGCTCGGCGGATCGGCCGTGTACTTCTCCATCTCGGCCTCCAATTTCGGCCCGGTGCGGCTGGTCGGCGTCGTCGGCGGCGACTTCGAGAAGCGCGACCTCGACATGTTGGCGGCGCGTGCGGTCGACATCCGTGGAGTCGAGAAGGTCGCCGACGGCAAGAGCTTTCGCTGGGCCGGACGCTACGAGGCGGACTGGAACACGCGCACCACGCTCGAGACGCAACTCAACGTCTTCGAGCACTTCGACCCCAAGGTGCCCAAGGCCTACCGCGATTCGCGCTACGTGTTCCTCGCCAACGCCGAGCCGAAGGTCCAGTTGCGCGCGCTCGAGCAGTGCACGCAGCCGGCCTTCGTCGTGGCCGACACCATGAACCTGTGGATCGAGATCCGCCGGGACGAGCTGCTCGAGGTGCTGCGGCGCGTCGATGGCATCGTGCTCAACGACGAGGAGGCGCGCATGCTCACCGGTGAGCGCAACCTGATCAAAGCCGCGGCCAAAGTGCGCGAGCTCGGGCCGCGTTTCGTGATCTTGAAGAAGGGCGAGCACGGAGCCTTCTTGGTCGGCGAGGACGTGCGCTATGCGCTGCCCGCCTATCCCGTCGACGCGGTCGTCGATCCGACCGGCGCCGGAGATTGCTTCGCTGGCGGCTTCATGGGCTATCTCGCGGCCGCGGACTGCGTTGAGCCTCCGACGCTGCGGCGCGCGATGCTCTACGGAACCGTCACCGCGTCGTTTTGCGTGCAGGGCTTTGGGGTCGAGGTGCTCGAGCACAAGCGCCGTGCGCACGTCGAGTCGCGCTTCAACGAGTTGTTGGAGTTCGTGACCGTCTGACGCTCCCCGGTGGTGCGGCACTTTTCCGCGGATTGGTGGCAACTCGGGCCGGGTCGCGACGGTCGTAGCTCTCGCGCCTGCGTCGGCGCTCGCTTCGCCCGAATGCCAGGATCTCGCCTCGTGAGCTTTTCTGGCGCGTGAGCTTTTCCGGCGCGTGAGCTTCTCTGGCGCCCGTGCCGAGGCTAACCTCGGGCCCTAACAAAGACCAATCGTTCGGCCTTCTCGACCCCAAGGATGCACCCATGAGCCAACAACCGACCTCCAAAGACACGGCCCCTCTCGGAGCGGACAAGGAGCGCCAAAAGAACATCGCCGCGGCGCTCGCGGACATCGAAAAGAGCTTCGGCAAGGGCGCGATCATGCGCCTGGGGGACAAGGGGCAAATCGCCGAGGTGCGCGGCATCTTCACCGGCGCGCTTTCGCTGGACCTGGCGCTCGGGGGCAAGGGGCTGCCGCGCGGTCGCATCGTCGAGATCTTCGGCCCGGAGAGCTCGGGCAAGACGACACTGACCTTGCAGGTGATCGCGAGCTCGCAACGCGACGGTGGTGTGTGCGCGTTCGTCGATGCCGAGCACGCATTGGATCCGGCCTACGCGCGCAAGCTGGGCGTCAACCTCGACGACCTCTTGGTCAGCCAACCCGACACGGGGGAACAGGCGCTCGAGATCGTCGAGACGCTGGTGCGCTCCAACGCCATCGACGTGGTCGTGGTCGACTCGGTGGCGGCACTCGTGCCGCGCGCCGAGATCGAAGGCGAGATGGGTGACAGCTTCGTCGGCCTGCAGGCGCGTCTGATGAGTCAGGCGCTCCGCAAGTTGACGGCCGCGATTTCGCGCTCGGAGTGCTTGGTGATCTTCATCAATCAGATCCGCGAGAAGATCGGCGTGATGTTCGGCAGTCCAGAGACCACCACCGGCGGTCGCGCGCTCAAGTTCTACTCGTCCGTGCGCCTCGACATCCGGCGCATCGGCCAGATCAAGGAGGGCGAGGAGGTCGTCGGCAGCCGCACCAAGGTCACCGTGGTCAAGAACAAGATCGCTCCGCCGTTCCGCAAGGTCGAGTTCGACATCATGTTCGACCGCGGGATCAGCTACGAAGGCGACTTGCTCGACCTGGGTCTGCTGCACAACTTGGTGCTCAAGTCCGGCACGTGGCTATCGTTCAAGCACCCCAAGGACGGCGAGATTCGACTGGGCCAGGGGCGCGAGAAGGCGCGCGCGCTGCTGATCGACAACCCGGCGCTGGCCAAGGAGATCGACAGCCAGTTGCGCGCCAAGTTGGTCGGCAAGGACGGCGCCATCGTCGGCCTTGGATTGGGCAGTTCCGACGATGACGAGCTCAAGCCCTCGGCTCCGGCCGCGACCGCCAGCAAGGCGTCTGCTCCGCTGAGTCAGCCCGCGGCACAAAGTCAGCATGCTGCACAAGTGCCGAACTCGCAGCCGGCGCCGCACCCACAGGCGGGCAAGCCCGCTAAGGTCTGAGGGCGAGCGTTCAGTGCGGAGGTGACTCGGCGCTGACCTCGCGCGGGCAGCTGTCGGATCCCGCTGTGTCGGATCCCGCTGTGTCGGATCCGACGCCGTTGGGTCGAGTACAGCGACTCGGCTTCGGGGCTTGGCCCCGGGGCCGAGAGTGGGACCTTCGGCGCCGGTCCGTCTCCGGCGCCAGGCACACCGGCGGCTTGCGGCAACGTCCTCGCGGGCCCGCTCCGTGTGCGAAGCGGAGCTCCCGTGCATCGTCCGTGGCCTGGCGAAGCAAGGCGCGGGGGGCGCTACACTGCGCGACTTCAGCGCTTCGTCCCTGGTCGCCTGCGCGCCCCAGCCTGCATCTCCGTCATGACCCAACGCCCCATCCCGACCGCGGCGCAAGTGCGCCAAGAGTTCATCGACTTCTTCGTCGCCCGCGGGCACCGCTTCGTGCGCTCCAGCTCCGTGGTGCCCTCGGACGACCCGACGTTGCTGTTCACGAACGCCGGGATGAATCAGTTCAAGGACGTGTTCCTGGGAACGGGCAAACGCGACTACACGCGCGCGGCCAACTCACAGAAGTGCATCCGCGTTTCGGGCAAGCACAACGACCTGGAGGAGGTCGGTCTCGACACGTACCACCACACGTTCTTCGAGATGCTCGGCAACTGGTCCTTCGGCGACTATTTCAAGAAGGACGCGATCACTTGGTCGTGGCAGCTGCTCACCGAGACCTGGCGTTTGCCCAAGGAGCGCTTGTGGGTCACGGTTTTCGGCGGAGATGAAAAGGACCGTCTGCCGGCGGACGACGAAGCGGCGAAGTTCTGGCGCGAGTGCACCGACATCGATCCGACGCACATCCTGCGATTCGGGCGCAAGGACAACTTTTGGGAGATGGGGGAGACCGGCCCCTGCGGCCCGTGCACGGAGATCCACATCGACCGCGGCGGCCCGGGGTCCAACCCCGCTGACGGAGCCAACCGCGCGATCGGTGTCAACGCCGGCAACGAGCGCTTCATGGAGCTGTGGAACAACGTGTTCATGCAGTTCAATCGGCTCGACGACGGCTCGCTCAAGGAACTGCCGGCCAAGCACGTCGACACGGGCATGGGCTTCGAGCGCGTGCTCTCGGTCCTGCAGGGCAAGCACTCGAACTACGACTCGGATCTGTTCCAGCCTCTGTTTCGGCGCATGGAGCACTTGACCGGGTTGCGCTATGGCGCCGAGCCCCACGTCGACATCGCCTTTCGCGTGTGCGCGGATCACATGCGCGCGCTGTCGGCCGCGATCGCCGACGGAGCCCTGCCCGCGAACGAGGGCCGGGGCTATGTGCTGCGGCGCCTGCTGCGCCGCGCGTCCCGCTTCGGACGTCAGCGCATGGGTATGAATCGGCCGTTCCTGTTCGAGGTCGTGCCGACCGTCGCCGAGGTCCTCGGTCCGGCCTTTCCGGAGATCAGCGCCCGCGCCGAGCACATCCGCACATTGGTCAAGAGCGAGGAGGAGTCGTTCGGAGCCACCTTGGACCGCGGACTCGTGCTCTTCGATCAACTCGCCAAGCGGCTCGAGTCCAGCGGTTCGAAGCAACTCCCCGGCGCCGAAGCCTACGACCTGTACGCGACCTACGGCTTTCCGCAGGACCTGGTGGAGCAGATGGCGCGCGAGCGCGAATGGCAGCTCGACGGCGAGGGCTGGAAGGCAGCGGAAGAGAAGCACCGCTCCGCCAGTCGCGCCGAGGGCACGTTCAAGCAACTCCTCAGCGCGGAGCAGCTCACGGGCTTGCCCGCCACCGAGTCGACCTGCCACGCGGGCGGCGCACGCGCGCTCGCGAGCTCGGCGCGCGTGGTCAAGTTGTTCCAGTCGGCGGGGCAGAAGGACCGGCTGGTGCTCGACCAGACACCGTTCTATGCCGAGAGCGGCGGCCAGGTGGGCGACTCGGGGCTGATTCAAGCCGCGGACGGTTCGTTCCGCTTCGCCGTCGAGGACACCCAGAAGCTCGGGCTCGTGGTGGTGCACCTCGGAGTGGCCTCGGGGGCGATCTCCAGCGGAGCCGAAGTTCGCGCGGAGGTCGATGCACAGCGCCGCGAGCGCACCGCCAAGAACCACACGGCGACGCACCTGATGCACAGAGCGCTACGGGACGTGCTCGGTGCCCACGTCGCACAGCAAGGCAGCTACGTCGGCCCCGAGCGCCTGCGCTTCGATTTCTCGCACACCAAGGGCGTTGCTGCGGAGGAGCTCGAGGAGATCGAGCGCCGTGTGAACGCCCAGATCTGCTTCAACGCGAGCGTGGCGACCTCGATCGAGGACCTCGAGAGCGCCCAGCGGGGCGGCGCGGTCGCGCTCTTCGGCGAGAAGTACGAGGACCGCGTGCGCGTGGTGGCCGTGGGCCAGTTCTCGAAAGAGCTGTGCGGCGGCACGCACGTGCGTGCGGCCGGCGACATCGGCCCGTTCGTGATTGTCAGCGAGCGCGCGATCGCCGCCGGAGTGCGGCGCATCGAGGCGCTCACCGGCCCTGAAGCGCTCGTTTGGATCCAGACCCAACGACGAGCGCTGACGAATGCGGCGCGCTCGCTCAAGGCCCCGGTGGAAGAGGTCGTCGCACGCATCGAGCAGCTCCAGGCGCAACTGAAGGACGCCAAGAAGAGCGTCGCGGCGGCCGCCAAGGCCGACGTCGGCAAGGCCTTCGAGACGCTCAAGGCCGCTCTGGCCACGCGCGGCGGCGTGCGCGTGGCGGTTGCGGACTTCCCCGAGCTCGA
Source organism: Planctomycetota bacterium (assembly GCA_020853575.1). Taxonomy (GTDB): domain Bacteria; phylum Planctomycetota; class UBA1135; order UBA1135; genus F1-120-MAGs118. Next base: position 487,506 of record JADYYP010000045.1, on the reverse strand, counting down.
TGGTGAAGCCGTACGCGAGCTCGGCGATCGCGCCAAGTCGCTCTCCGCGGATCTCGCCTTGGTGCTCCTGGGGCGACAGGAGGGACGCGTTCCGTTCCTGATTGCCTTCGAAGGGACCGCGCTCAAGCTCGGGCTCAAGGCTGGTGAACTTGCCAAGGAGTTCTCCGCGCACCTCGGCGGTGGCGGTGGCGGTCGGCCCAACTTGGCGCAGGGCCAAGGGCTCAAGCCCGAGGGCGTGCCCGCGGCAGTGGCCGCGGCGCAGGCCTATGTGGCCCGACTGGGTGCTTGACGGCGGGCGGGTGTCACCGGCACGCGCACGAGGAAGGACCGCTCCTGGGAGGTGGGCGAGCTTCCGCGGGCGGCGGCCCCGCACCGTTCCGCCGCTCCAGCGCGCGGCCCCGCGTTGACATGCCGTTCGCGCACCGCTACCGTTCTGCGCCTTCAATCTCGAATTCCGCCCCCCCATGTGGGGTGCGGCCCGTGCCATGCCGAATCCCAAACGACGTCACTCCAATCACCGCTCGCGCATCCGCCGTTCGCACCACGCGATCAAGGTCGGGGCCTCCAACCACTGCGCGCGCTGCAGCGCCCCCGTACGCAGCCACCGCGTCTGCGACAACTGCGGCTACTACGCCTTCGCGAAGGGTGCCGACAAGAAGGGGACGGAAGTCTTCCCCAAGGAAGAGTTCTAAGGTCGCACGAATTCGGGTGAGCGCCGCTTTCGGGCGGCGCTCGTCGTTCGTGCGTAGCTCCAAGTCGATCGGCGAGCGGATCTAGCCGTTCGCCAGTTCTCGGTCGGTGCGCGGCTGGTCCCGCGCCGTTTCGCTTGTCCTCGGAGGGTGTGGAGCGTGTCGCGATGGTCGTGAGGATCGCTCTCGATGTGATGGGGGGCGACAATGCCCCGGAAGCCACCTTGCGCGGCGCGCTCTTGGCGTGCGCGCCCGACAACCCGCGCGCGCTGGCGCCCGAGCGCATCTTGCTGGTGGGTGAAAGCGACGCGATCCGCCACAAGTTGACAGAGCTGGGAAGCACCTTGGAGTTTCCCATCCAGCACGCCTCGCAGGTGATCGGCATGGCGGAGTCTCCGGCGCTCGCGCTGCGCGCCAAGCCCGACTCCTCGATCGCGGTGTGCGTCGGGGCCGTGAAGAAGGGTGCCGCGGGCGGCCTGGTGAGCATGGGCAACACCGGTGCGGTGGTCGGCGCGGCGACCATCGGTCTGGGCACGCTCGAAGGCGTGCGACGGCCGGCGATCGCGGTCACGCTCAGCTTGACCGGACAGCCGGTGACATTTCTCGACATGGGCGCCAACCGCGAGGCGAAGCCGCAGGACCTGCTGCAGTTCGCCTCGATGGGCGCGGTCTACATGCGCGACTGCCTGGGGGTCGCAGAGCCGCGTGTTGGTCTGCTCAACATCGGCAGCGAACCGAGCAAGGGAACGGAGCTGCTCAAAGAGGCCTATCCACTGCTCGCTGCGGCCGGTGCGCGCCTCAACTTCGTGGGCAACGTCGAGGGCAACACGATCTTCGGCTCGGTCGCGGACGTGGTCGTCACCGACGGTTTCACGGGCAATGTCGTGCTCAAGCTGCTCGAGGGTTTCTCGGGGTTCATGCTGCAGCTCGTGATGGCCGAGCTGAAGGCGCACCAAGTGGCCTGGTCGAAGGAAGCGCTGTCCAACGTGAAGCGCCGTGTCGACTACGCCGAATACGGCGGTGCGCTGTTGCTCGGTGTCAACGGCGTCGTGGTCAAAGGGCACGGTCGCTCGGATGCCGTCGCCGTCGCCAATGCACTCGCCGTCGCGGCGCGCACGGTCGACTCGAATGTCAACCAGCACATCATCGAGGGGCTGCGCGCGCAGAGCGCTTGACGGCGCTGTGCGACCCCGCTGACGGCGCGCTCAACGCTGCCCGGGAGCGACCGGCGCGGAATCGGTGTAGCCGATCGTTTCGAGCACCTTGCGCGTCGCTTCGTCGACGCTGGCCGGCCGCGCGGGGCTGGCGAGTGCTTCGAGTCGTTGCAGGGCGCTCTGGAGCCTGCGCTGCAAGTCGAGCGCGTCGTCGGGGCGCGCTGGGCCGACGTTCCAGAGCTCCAGGGGATCCTCGCGCCAGAGGTACAGCTCCGGCGGCCGCGAGGAGCCCGCGGGAAAGACGATCAGCTTCTCGTTCGCCGTGCGCAGGCTCGCCAGCGGCGGCCCCCAGAAGTTGCCGATGGCCAACGCTGCATGCCCGGGGGACCGCGGCTCGCGCACGAGCGGTGTCAAGCTGACACCGTCGACTCCGTCGGCGCGCGACCATTGGGCGAGCTCGCTGATCGTCGGCAGTAGATCCGCATGCGACACGGCCTGCGCGACGCGCGTGCCCGACGGCCAACTCGGATGGCGCACGATCAGCGGCACGTGCAGCAGCTCGGTGTAGTGCGAGTGACCGTGCTCGAAGCCGCCGTGCTCGAGGAATTCCTCGCCGTGGTCCGAGGTCACCGCGACCAGCGTGCGCTGCTCGAGCCCCGCGGCGGACAGGTGTGCGAGCAGGCGCCCCAGCTGCGCATCGACGAAGGCGATCTCTCCGTCGTAGAGCGCCTCGGCGCGCGCCAGAGTGTGCGGATCGAGATCCATCTGGCCCGAGCGCAGGGCCACCATGTCCGCGCGGGACCCGAAGGCAAAGCGATCGCTTTCGGCGTCCTCCGGCCGAGCAAAACGCCGGCGGAAGGGCTGAGGCGGGTCGTACACCGCGTGCGCGTCGAACAGGTGCAGCACCAGGAAGAAGGGACCGCTCGCGTGGGCATCGATCCAGGCACGCGCCAGGTCGACCGATTCGTCGGCTCGACGCACCTGTTCGTTGTTCTCGAAGTAGCGCTCGTCAACCGTGTCGAAGCCGCGCGTCATTCCGAAGCTCGCACCGAGGAATGCAACGTTGACGATGGCGTGGGTCGCGCAACCGGCGGCGCGCGCGAGCTCGGCGAGGGTACGCGGCTGCTCGGAGAGTGCGGTCAGCTTGGGGATGAAACCGCCAGCGCCATGGCGTGTCGGGAGCAGTCCGGTGTAGATCGAGGCCGTCGCAGGGAGCGTCCAGGGCGCGTGCGAACTGGCATTCTCGAACAGCGTCGCTCCGGCGGCGAAAGCGTCGAGGTTGGGGGTCAAGCCGCGCTCGTTTCCGTAGCAACCGAGCTTGTCCGCGCGCACCGTGTCGAGCAAGACCAACACGACGTTGGTGCGCGTCGGCGCGTCCGCGGGACAGCCGACGGCCAGGCAGGCCGCGCACAGCGCTGCTGCCAGGCGCACGCGGGGTGACAAGGCATGGCGTCGCATCGACGTCGTGTTCAAGGGTGCTCGCCGTGATCGAGGGGCGCAACTTTCGCCTTTGGGATTAGGTCCGAAAAGCCCGCTCTGTAGAATCCCGCCTGCTTCGGGCGCGCCGCCCGCGGACACTCGGAACCGAACTCTACCCAGCACACACGATGGCCTCACGCGTAGCGGTCGGCATCGCGGGCACCGGCTCTTTCGCCCCGCCCGTGGTCATGACCAACCACGACTTCGAGAAGCTCGTCGACACCTCCGACGAGTGGATCGTGCAGCGGACCGGGATCAGGGAGCGACGCTTCGCGGCCGCCGATCAAGCGACCAGCGATCTGTGCCTCCAGGCCGCGCGCCAGGCGCTGGCGATGGCCAAGGTCGACCCCAAGGAGCTCGATCTGATCGTGGTCGGCACGCTGACCCCCGATTATCTGCTGCCCTCGTGCTCTGCACTGCTGCAGGCGCGCTTGGGTGCGGTCAACGCCGGGGCGTTCGACGTGAGTGCCGCGTGCACTGGATTCCTGACGGCGCTGCACACGGGCGAGTCGTTCATCGCGGCCGGCCGCGCCAAACGCGTCCTGGTGCTGGGCGCCGAGTGCCTGTCGCGTTTCCTCGACATGCAGGATCGCACGTCGTGCATCCTGTTCGGAGATGGAGCGGGTGCCGCGGTGCTGATGCCGCACGAGGAGTGCAAGTCGGGCGAGATCCTGCGCACCACGCTCGGCGCCGACGGACAGGGCTTCGACTTCATCCACATGCGGGGCGGCGGCTCGAAGGTCCCCCCCAGCGCCGAGAGTGTCGCGCGCGGCGATCACTTCATTCGACTGCGCGGTCGCGAGGTGTTCCGCTTCGCGGTGACCAAGATGGCGGACTTGATCGGTGAGATGTGCGAGGGCTACGACCCCTCGGAGCTCGGCCTGGTCGTTCCGCACCAAGTCAACCAGCGCATCATCGAGGCCGCGGTCGATCGCCTGGGATGGTCGATGGACAAGGTCTTCGTCAACATCGACAAGTACGGCAACACCTCGGCCGCAACCGTTCCGATGGCCTTCCACGAAGCCCTCGAGCAGGGTCGGATCGAGAAGGGCAAGTTGGTCGTGTTCGTGGCCTTCGGCGCGGGCCTGACCTGGGGCGGAACTCTGGTCCGCTGGTGAGCTTTCTCGCGCGCGACGCGCTAGAACGAGGACTCTGATGAGCGAAGCAGTGCTGTTCCCCGGCCAGGGTGCGCAAGCGGTGGGCATGGGCAAGGACTGGTGCGAGGCCTTCCCGACCGCGCGCAAGGTGTTCGCCGACGCCAGTCGTGTGCTCGGATTCTCGCTCGAGGACGCCTGCTGGGCGCGCGGCGACGACGTCCACCGCACCGACATCGCGCAACCCGGCATCTTCGTGGTCGGAGTGGCGGTGGCGAGCGTGTTGATCGAACGCGGCTTCGATGCACGCGGCGCGGCGCTGACCGCCGGGCTCTCGCTGGGCGAGTACACGGCTCTGTGGTTCGCGGGCTCGCTCGCGTTCGACGACGCCGTGCGGCTGGTGCGCTTGCGCGGCGCGGCGATGCAGCGCGCGAGCGAGGCGCTCCCCAGTGGCATGCTGAGCTTGATGGGCGCCAGCGATGAGCAGGCCTATGCCCTCGCGGCGGTGGGGGCCCGCGTCGGGTTGTGCTCGGTCGCGAACCTCAACGCCCCCGGCCAGATCATCGTCAGCGGCGAGAACCGCGCCTTGTACGCCGTCGAGGCTGCCGCGAAAGACCATGGCGTCCGCCGCGCGCGACGCCTGGTCGTCGCCGGTGGATTCCATTCCGAGTGCATGCGCCCGGCGGCGCTCGAGCTCGAACGCGCTCTGGCTTCGATCGAGATCCGTCCACCGCGAATTCCGTTCGTGACCAACGTCACGGGCGAGCCGGTCTCGGATCCGCAGGCGATCCGGCGCAACTTGGCGCTCCAAGTGTGCGCTCCCACCCTGTGGGAAAAGAGCATGCGCTGGGCGCTGGCGCAGGGGATCCGCGAGTACTTGGAACCGGCGCCGGGCAAGGTGCTCGCCGGACTCTTGTCCAAGATCGAGCCCACTGCGAAAGTGCGCTCGGCGGCCACGCCCGCGGACATCGAGGCCGCCGCGAGCGGCGCGTAGAGGCCTTGCAATCGCGGCGCGCGCTCGCTCGAATCCACGTTTCCATTGCGACCCCTCCAAGTGACCGAAACCGATTCCTATCTCAGCGGCAAAGTGGCCCTGGTGACCGGCGCCTCGCGCGGCATCGGACGGGCCATCGCGGTGCGACTGGCGCGCGCCGGCGCGACCGTGGCGTGCGTGGCGACGAGCGCCGAGCGCGCCCGCGAGACCGCGGAGGCATGCACCCAGGCCGGTGGGCGCGGCGTGGCCTACGGGGTCGACGTGGGGCGCACCGCGGCGGTGGCCGAGCTGGTGGGCGCCGTGCAGCAGGAGTTCGGCGGCCTGGACATCCTGGTCAACAACGCGGGCATCACGCGTGATCAGCTGCTCCTGCGCATGACCGAGGAAGAGTTCGACGCGGTGCTCCAGACCAACCTGAAGGGCACGTGGAACTTCGTGCGCGCCGCCGCGCGCACCTTGATGAAGCGCAGCGGACGCATCGTCAACATCGGCTCGGTGGTCGGGATCACGGGCAACGCCGGTCAAGCGAACTACGCCGCGAGCAAGGCCGGTGTGTTCGGGCTCACGCGCTCGGTGGCCAAGGAACTCGCCTCGCGCCAGGTGTGCTGCAACGCGGTTGCACCCGGCTACATCGACACCGACATGACGGCCGCCATCGATCCCAAGGCCAAGGAAGCCGCGCTGGCCGGGATTCCGCTCGGCCGCACCGGCACTCCGGACGACGTCGCGCGCTTGGTGGAATTCCTGTGCGGCCCCGGCGGCGCCTACATCACGGGTCAGACCTTCGTCGTCGACGGGGGCCTGAGCCTATGAACGACCGATCCAAAGTGCACCGCACCTTCGCGGAGGACGGTGCGCGGATCTGGTGTACCTTCTCGTCCCACACACTGCATCCCTCATGGAGAACTCAACGGTGACCAACCCCACGATTGAAGAGCGCGTGATCAAGATCGTTTGTGACCAGATGGGCGCGACCGCCGACAAGGTCACGCGCGAGACTTCGTTCATCAACGACTTGGGCGCGGACTCGCTCGACACCGTCGAGCTCGTGATGGAGTTCGAGGACGAGTTCGAGATCTCCATCCCCGACGAGGACGCCGAGAAGATCCAAACCGTCGGCAACGCGATCGACTACATCCAGTCCAAGAGCTGATCGCATCGCGAGCCGCGCTCGCCGGCCGCGCGCCGGCGCAGACGAAGCAACGAAGGAACATCAGGCATGCGTCGAGTGGTGATCACTGGTCTTGGAACCATCAATGCGCTCGGGAACGACGTCGAGACGTCGTGGGCCCGGATCCTGCGCGGCGAGAACGGGATCGGACCGATCACGCGCTTCGACACCTCGCAGCAATCGGTCAAGATCGCGGCCCAGGTCGCGCTCGATCCGTCCAAGCACTTCGCGGTGCCGGACATGCGCAAGCTCGACCCGTTCACGATGTGGGCGTTGCTGGCGACCGACGAAGCCATGCGCGATGCGGGACTCGATCCCGCCAAGGCCGACGACGCCGAGCGCGAGCGCTGGGGCTGCATCATCGGCACGGGCATCGGTGGCATCACCGGCATCGAGGAACAGTACGACGGCCTGATGGAGAAAGGCCCGCGGCGCGTCAGCCCGCACTTCGTGCCCAAGATCATGGCCAACGCGGTGTCGGGACAGGTCGCGATCAAGAATGGTCTGCTCGGAACCTGTTTCACGACGTCCAGTGCCTGCGCTTCGGCGGGGCACGCGATGGGCATGGCCTGGCGCTCGATCCAGTGGGGGGAGTCCGATCTGGTCGTCACCGGCGGATCGGAGAGCGCGACCACTCCCTTGTCCCTGGCGGGTTTCTCGAACATGAAGGCGCTCTCGACGCGCAACGACGATCCCGCGGCGGCCTGTCGGCCGTTCGACAAGGAGCGCGATGGCTTCGTGATGGGGGAGGGCTGCGGCGTGCTGGTGTTCGAGGAACTCGAGCACGCTCGTCGGCGTGGTGCGCGCATCTACGCCGAGGTCAAGGGCTACGGATCGACGGACGACGCCTACCACATCACTGCACCGGAAGAATCGGGGCGCGGCCCCGCTCGCGCCCTGCGTCAGGCCCTGGCGCATGCCCGGCTCGCTCCCGAGAGCGTCGACTACATCAACGCCCATGGGACCAGCACGCCGTACAACGACGCGATCGAGACGCGCGCGATCAAGCTGGTCTTCGGCGAGCACGCCAAGAAGCTGTGCGTTTCCTCGACCAAGTCGATGGTCGGTCACTTGCTGGGCGCTTCGGCCGCGGTCGAGCTGGTCGTCACGGCGCTCAGCATCCACCACGGAGTCGTGCACCCCACGCGCAACTACACGACACCCGATCCGGAGTGTGACTTGGACTACGTGCCCGGGGCGGCGCGCCAACTTCGGGTCCGCAATGCGCTGTCGAATTCGCTGGGGTTCGGCGGCCACAATGTCTCGATCTGCATCGGGCAGCTGGACGGCTAGAGGTCGAGCCACCTCATGGTCTCGCGCCCGTCCGCGGTTCGCGCCGCCGATCGAGCCTGTCGTCGACGCTCTTGGTGCTCGGTGGCGTGCTTCGCAGCGCAGCGGTACGACGAACGACCAGTACGGAATCACCGGGGTTTCGCGTAGAATTCGCATCGCCGTGCGACCCGATCCGAGTGTCGCATCGGTCCCTTTCTCCATCATTGTTTCGGAGTTCAGAGTCGTGCAGAAGAAGTTCCAAGACCTCCTCCACCGCTACAAGGTGCACATCTTCCGTCAGGAGCACGACAAGCAGAGCGTCGACCAATTGACGCGCGAGTGTCTGCACATCACCGAGGACGTGCTGACGCAGAAGTACCACTACCACTTCCACAAGCTCCCTGACGCCAACCGCGCCGAGATCATCAACATGATCCAGAACTACGTGCGCGAGGCGATCTTGCCGCCGGTGATCGAGCGCATCGTCGAGCGTCAAGTGCGGCTCGAGCACCGCTTCGAAGCGCTGCAGTCCTTCCAGACCGAGTTGCTCGAGATCCTCGGGCAGGACCCGTCCGAGAAGCAGCCCGCCGGGCGTTGACACGGCGCGTCCGACGTCCATGTCTGCGCGTGAAGAGCGCCTCCGAGCGCGCGCCAGCGAGGCTGGCCAGTCGCACGTCATCGACGCGCTCGCCGGGCTCGCCCCTGCGGCGCGCGAGCGTCTGCTGGCACAACTCGAGCGCGTCGACTTCGATTTGGTGCGCAAGCACGGCGCGCTGATCCGCTCGAACGGCTCGGTGTCGAGCGCTCCGCGCCTTGAACCGGCCGAAGTGTGCGCACCGCGGCGTTCGAGCCGCGATCGCGAGCGCGCGGAGCGAGCGGCTAGCGCCGGGCGCGAGGCCCTCGCTCGTGGAGAGGTCGGTTTCTTGGTCGTCGCCGGCGGCCAAGCCTCGCGCTTGGGCTACGACGGGCCGAAGGGTGCCTACCGCATCGGGCCCGTCAGCGATTGGTCGCTGTTCGAGATCCACGCGCGGCGAATTCGCGCGGCGACCGAACGTCACGCGCACCGTGCCCCGTGGTACGTGATGACCTCGCAGTCGAACGAGCGCGCCACGCGCGAGTTCTTCGAGCGCCACGGCTACTTCGGGTTCGCACCGGACGACGTGCGCTTCTTCAGCCAAGCCATGGTGCCGGCGCTCGACGCCCAGGGCAGGATCCTGATGGCCAGCGAGAGCGAGTTGTTCCTCGCGCCCAACGGCCACGGTGGTTCGCTCGAGGCCTTCGCGGCCTCGGGCGCGCTCGAACATGCGCGCAGCCGCGGCGTGCGCCACTTGTCCTACTTCCAAGTGGACAATCCGCTGGCCCCGCCCGCGGATCCGTGTTTCCTCGGGTTGCACATCCTCGAGGGCGCGCAGATGTCGAGCAAGGTCGTGCCCAAGCGCGACGCGGGCGAGAAGGTCGGGGTCATCGGGCGCGTCGACGGGCGCCTGGGTTGCATCGAGTACTCGGATCTCCCCGTCGAGTTGCGCGAGGCTCGCGACGAACGTGGCGAACTGCGCTTTGGCGCCGGCAACATCGCGCTGCACGTGCTCGATCTCGAGTTCATCGCGCAGCTGAACCGGGGTGGGCTGCAATTGCCCTGGCACCTGGCCAGGAAGTCGATGAACGTCTGGGACGGTTCGCGCGTCGCTCCGGTCCAGGGCTACAAGTTCGAGACGTTCGTGTTCGACGCACTCGAGCGCGCGACGCGCAGCGTGACGCTCGAGGTCGAACGCCAACGCGAGTTCAGCCCGGTGAAGAACGCCGCGGGAGAGGATTCACCGGCGACGACGCGTGCCGATCTGTGCCGCCTGCACTCGCATTGGGTGCGCACTGCCGGATTCGAACTCCCCGCTGCGGACGAGCACGGTATCCACCCCGTGGAAGTCGATCCGCTCCTGGCGGAAGATCTCGAGACGTTCCTCGCTCGGCGGCCCGCGCGGCCGCTGGTCAACGAGCGCGGGCATCTCTACCGATGACTCCGAGTGCTCCCACCGCGTTGGGTTCGTCGATCCGCGTTCCCGACTTGTCTCAGGCGCGCGTCGTCCTGTTGGCCGGGGGACGATCGAGCGAGCGTGAAGTGTCGTTGTGGACGGCGCGCGGCGTGCGCGATGCGCTGACGGGAGCTCTCGCGACCACGCATCATCCGTTCTTGCCGCGCGAGGTGCGCATGGTCGAGATCGGGCTCGACGGTCGCTGGTCGCTCGACGGACACGTCCGCTCGCCGGCCGAGACGCTGGTCGAGTTGCGCCGTAGCGACGTCGTGTTCTCGTGCTTGCACGGAGGTGAGGGCGAGGACGGGACGATTCAGGGTTTCCTCGCGACGTCGGGCTGCGGCTTTACGGGCTCCGGCGTTCGCGCGTCCGCGTTGTGCCTCGACAAGCTGGCTACGCGCGCGCTGGCACAGACTGTCGACGTCGCCGTCGCGCCAGGACTGTGCTCCTCGCTCCCGGAGTGGCGCGACGATCGAACGGCGTTCTTGCAGCGCGTCCGAAGCCTGTCGCGCTCCGGATGGGTGATCAAGCCGCGCTGTGGCGGATCGTCGGTGGCGACGTGCGTGACCATGGAAGAGCGCGAATTGGAGCCGGCGATCGAAGCCGTGTTCGCAACCGGAGACGACGTGCTCGTGGAGGCGCGCATCGCGGGCGTCGAACTCTCGTGCGGCGTGCTCGGCAACCGCGGAGGAGCGCTCACCAGTCTTCCACCGATCGAGATCCGCCCGGCCGACGGCAAGTTCTTCGACTACCAACAGAAGTACGCCAGCGACGGGGCGCGCGAGGTGTGCCCCCCGGTCGGGATCGGCCACGAGAGCATCGAGCGCGTGAGGTGGGCAGCGGAGCGCGTGCACCGTCGCGCCGGTTGCGACGGCTACTCACGCATCGACTTCATAGTCCCCAGCGAGCACGGCCGCGAGCGCGAGCCCGTGATGCTCGAGGTCAACACCCTGCCGGGGATGACCGCGCGTTCGCTCTTGCCTCAAGAGGCTGCCGCCGTCGGTCTGGACTACGCTGGCTTGTGCTTGGTGATCCTGGGCTTGGCTCTCGAGCGGCGAACACAGGTGCAGTCGTGAGTTCGGATTCGATCGCGGTCGCGGTGATCGGGGCACGCGGGAAACTCGGGCGTTTCGCCTGCGAGTGGTTCGCGCGTGCGCCGGGGTTCGATCTCGTGGCGAGCTATGGCTCGGACGTCGATTGGCGCAGGTCGATCGCGGACAGCGGAGCGCGGGTGGCGTTCGAGGCGACGCGCGCTGGCTTGGGCTTCGAACATGCCTGTGAGCTGCTCGAGCGCGGCTTGCGTCCGGTGGTCGCAACCAGCGGAGTGAGCATCGCCGAAACCACCGAGCTCGATGCTCGCGCGCGCGCAGCGCAACTGGGTGGTCTCGTTGTTCCGAACTTCAGCATCGGCGCATGGCTGATGATGCGCATGGCCGAGGAAGCGGCGCGTTGGTTCGAGGGCGCGGAGATCGTCGAACTGCATCATCCCCGCAAGGCCGACGCGCCCTCGGGCACGGGTGCGGAGACGGCGCGTCGCATCGTCGCGGCGCGGCGCGATGCGGGCCTGGCGGCCTTCGATCCGCCGTCGCCCGGGTTCCCGGCGCGCGGCGCGGCGCGCGACGGCGTTCCGATCCACTCCGTGCGCCTGCCGGGGCTGTACGCGCACCAAGAGGTGCTGTTCGGGGCCGTCGGGGAGACGCTTGCCTTGCGCCACGACATGGCCAGTCCTGAGGCCTTCGGTCCGGGAATCACGCTCGCCGTGCGCTATGCGGCGACGAACAGCGGCGTGCAGCGCGGTCTCGGAGCAGCACTCGAGCGTCGTGACTAGATTGCGCTTCGCATGCGGCTGGCGCAGCGCGCTTCGTACCGCTCGGGGCTGGACGCAGCGGCTCGGCGACGGCATCTTGTTCGCCCGTCTGTGTGTGCCGGGGTGGCGGAATTGGCAGACGCGATGGATTCAAAATCCATTTCCCCCAAAGGGAGTAAGGGTTCGATTCCCTTCCTCGGCACCAACACCCTCGTCGTGCGGCGCCATGCAGGCGCGATCGCGCGGAGCGAGACCAGCATGACCGACAGCGGGCGAAGACGAGCGATCGGAGAGCGGCTGGCCGCGGGGCTGCTGCCGGCCCTGTTGCACCGCGTTCAGAACACGACGCAGTTGCTCGTGGGCCTGCGGGCGCTCGTGGAAATCGCACCCGACGACGTGCCCGAGCGCTGCTGCGATGGCTTGTGCGACGCTTCCCGCGAGACCCACACGAGCGGTTGGTTGATGGGCTTGCTCGCGGGCGCGCTGGGCGCGGACATGTTGCGTTCGCGCGAAGAGCGCGGGGGCCTGGAGCCGGTGCTGACGTGGCTCCGCGACAGCTTGCGCCGACGCGAGATCGTGCTCGAGTTCCGGTCGGACGAGCTTCCGCAATTGGGGGTCGGCGCCAAGGAATCGGCTGAGTTCTGCCTGACGTTGATGGCGTTGGTGTGGGAGTCGTCGGTGGAGCTACCGCACGGATCTCGGGTCGAGATCGCGTTCACGAGCGCTGGAGCTCTCCACGAGGTGCACGTTTCCGGCAGTGCAGCCGCGGCTGCCGCGCGTGCGCTGCGGGAGTGGCGCTCTCGCGACGACGGCTCGCGCGTCGAAACGCGCGAGCGGGGCTGGACGTGGCGCGTTCCGAATCACGCGCTGGAGTTCCACCGATGAGTTTCCTCGAGCGTTGGTTGAACATGGGGGCGGAGTCGGCGGAGCCGCCGCGTGGCGACACCGAACAGGTGCGCGTCGCGCAGTCCGTGCTGGACGAGATCGCGCCGTTCGTTCGCGCCGACGGCGGCGAGATCACGCTCGTCGCCGTCGAGGACGGTTGGGTGCTGGTGCGTTTGCGCGGCGCGTGCGCTCACTGCAGCGCGGCCGATGCGACGCTGTTCCAGGCGCTCGAGCCCAAGCTCCGCGCCGTGGCGCCATGGCTGCGCGGAGTGCGCGCCGTCTGAGGTGTGCGTCGCGCGCCAAACCCGCCGCCACACGCCCAACGCACCGACCCGCGCGCGCGGCGCCCCGGCGTTCGCCGAGGCGTCCGGCGCGCTGCGCTGCGCTCAGAACTGAACGGCGTTGGTGCTTCCGACCAACGTGCCGTTGGCCTTTCCGACCAACACCTGCCAGCCGTAGAGCCCGTTGAGTCCGCCCGGATTCCAGAGCGCGAGTGACCCCGCTCCGTTGGAATCGAGCGGAACGAGGAAGTTGAAGCGCACGGTGGCTGAGAGCATGAAGGGCGAGAAGTGCAGGAAGTTCGGCAGTGGGTAGCCGACCTCGCCGGCCATGATGTTCGTCTGCGGGCAGTAGGTGAACAGCGCGGCACCGTTGGGGACACCACCGCCGATGTGGAGATCGACGGCGCCGACACCCGTCACTCCCGGACCGCTCGCCTGCAGCGTCGGGCGCGCGGGCGCGACGGTCACCAAGTCATCGAGCGCGACGAAGTCCGTCGTCTCGAACACGAGCGACACGCCGTCGCCCGGCTGATAGGCGTCGAAGCTGGCCCCGCTCCCGAGATCTTGGAAGCGCAAGGCGACGATCCAGGTGTCCGAGTTGGCGACGACGACGGAGTTGGCGACCGAGGTCTTGACGCGCAGCACGCGATAGACGTTGGACATGAAGTCGTTGTCGGCGGCGTACAACCGGCCCTTCGACGGGTCGAAAGCCAGCGAGCTGACACTCTGGAAGTGGTCGGCGACAGTCGTCGCATTGGTGTCGTCGAGCCAGGTGTTCGAAGCCAGCTGGGAGGCGCTCCAGCGCACGATGTCGGACGCGCCCAGCGGCGGCGGGAATCCCGATGGTTGCGTGGCGTAGTACAAGTCGCCGTTGCGCGAGAACGCCAACGGGCCCGAAGGACCGTCGACATGACCGATGCTGGTGACGCTCAAGGGGGACCAGCGCAAGCGCACCAAGTCGTTGCCGTTGCCGAATCCCGCCGTCGCCGCGCTGACGACGAGATCTCCGTTGGGAGCGAACGAGCCGTCGTAGTTGAAACGCACGCTCGCCAGCCACTGCGCACCGCTGCCGTCCAGCGCGACCTGGTGCAGGTCTCCGGCGACGCCAGCGCCATTCCCACTGTCGCCGACGATCACCGCGCTTCCGTCCGGGGTGGCTTCGACGAAGCTGGCGAAGACCGCGCCGGGGGCGCTCCACAGGTGCAGCTCGAGCGAGCCGTCGGCGTTCCAGCGGTCGACCGAAACCCCGTTGAACGTCACGAAGTCGCCGTCGGGGAGCGAGCACGTCGCCGAGGCGCCCGCTGGATTGGCGAGGTGGGTGAGCGAGAAACCGGGGAGCGAAGAATCCGCGCCGGCGGGCAGAGCCAGGGCGGTAAGGAGCACGAGGAGCTCGAGGCGCATGCGGAGAACTTCCAGTCGATCGTCCGTCGACATCCCTCCGCGAAGTATCGAGTTCGACGCGGGGGACGGAACTCGGGCGCGACTCCGGTGGGAGCGTGGCGACGATGCTCGCGCTCCATTGGGCACCGGACCTTGCCTCGAGGTCCGAGAGGTGCGGCGAAGCGCGGCGGATATCCTGACTCGTCGCTAGAGCGCCGCGGCATCGACCTTCCCGGACGTCGTCTTGGCTGACGCGGCTCCAGTGGTCCGCTCGCGGCCCGGATCCCGGGCTGCGCGCGTTCGATGCGACGGCTGGCGACTCACAGTGGCGGGACCGTGCCGGAATCTCACCGGCTTCCCCATCCGCGTTCGCAAGCCAGATTGTCAGCGCAGGACGCTACTCGTGAGGCGTGAAGGTGTCAAGGCGAGCGCGCCGCATGCGCGCGCGCTCTAGAATGCTCGCGAACATGCGTATCGAACCCGCAGAGATCGACCGTGCGCTCGAGGAGCTCTTGGGCGTCGTCAAGAGGGTGCCGGGGGTGCCCGACGAGTTGGGCAGCAGTGCGCTGGAGTACTTCCACGGCTTCGTTCCGACTCAGTTCGACGACGAGTCGCGACGCGCGACTCGCCGGCATCTCGAGTGGTTCCTGCTCGAGCGCCCGAGCGCGACACTGGGCGGCGTACCCGTCGAATGGGCACTGCATCGCTTCACGGACCTCGAAGTCGTCGAGCTCACCGAGGATCTGCTGCGCGCACTGTTGTCATCGCGTTGCAGCGTGTTCCAGATCACGGGCATCGCTCAAGGCGAAGGCGCCTGGGTCCGCGATCTCGCGGCGCTGGGGGAGTACCCCTTGTCGGAGCCCGAGGGCTCTCGCGCGCTCGAAAGTGACGACTTGATCGTCGGTCGGCTGTTCGCGATCGGAGAAGCGCTCTATCGCGTCTCGCCCGCTGCCGGGGTTTTCCGCAGCCAGAAGCTGCTCACGGCTCTGACGCGCGACTTCGAGTCGCTGCGCAAGGCGCGGCGCGGAGTGCTGCGCTTGTCGCAGGCCGAGATCGAAGCGATGTTCTGGCAGCGCGTCGACCTCGCGACCGAGGACGCGCCCGACTCGGCGCGAGCGTTTCTCGAGCGCGCGGGAGTCGCTGCCGAGGAGATCCGTTCGATCTTCGAGGCGCTCTCGAACACACCCTTCGACCCGTCGGCGGTGCTGCTCGGATCGGGCGATGTGCTCGCTGCGATCCTGGAACGCCTGGCGTTCGACACCGATATCGACCTCGAGCTGGCGCGGCGCCTGTTGCTCGCTGCCTGGCCTGTGTTGGCCAAGGGGCACGGCGCGGAAGCGGCGAACGCCAGCGCGCCGATCGACGCAGGGCCCAAGGACGTGCGCACCGCGATCGATGCCTTCGATCGCGGGCGCCGTGAGGGCCGCGATCTGGACGCGCTGTTCCGTCAGCTCGAGCTCGACCTGGAGCTCGAGCCGGAGACCTACGACCCCGATGCGATCGACGGCGCGCCCGCGCCCGATTTTCCAGGCGTGGTGGGGGCGATGGTCGAGGAATTCCTGTGGGAGACCGAGCGCACGCGCGGCTCCGCCGCGAGCGCCGAGTGTCAGGTCGTGCGCGCCTTCGCGGAGTTCGGCCAGGACTACGGTGTATTCGAGAACCTGGGCGCGCGTGAGCTGGTGCTGTTCGCGTCGATCTGGCTCGCGGAGCGGCGCGTGTTGCGCACACCGGCGGAGGCGCGAGCGATGTTGAGCGCGTTGCGTGAGTTCTGCTCGTGGGCTCAGGAGACGCAAGGCGTCGCGCTGCTGGACGCCTACGTCGAGTCCCTGGTGCCCCTGGAGGAATCCTTGCCACGCTTGGTCGAAGCCAACCGTTGGTGCGCTCCGGATTCGAACAGCGGTTCGGAGATGTTCGACGTCTCGTCCTGTGCGGGATCCTGCGTCGCCCTGCGGGACCACAGCGGGAGTGAGTTCGAGATCGAGCTCGACCCGCGCATGGTCGCGGCCTTGCGCAGCGGCGATCGCGTGCGAGCGGCCCGACGCTCGTCCGGTGCGTGCGAGGTTTACCGTTGCTATCCCGAGCAAAGCGCGCGCATTGCACCCTGAGCAAGGCCGGCCACGGGACTGCGCCGAGGCCGCGATGACTTGAATCGATTCAGCGCGACTGCGCTGCGGGGATCTGGATCTCGGTCACGAGCTCGTCGAACGAGCTCACCTGGCTAGGATTTCGCAAATAGGTCTCACGGATCGGGCCGTGCTCGCGCCAATTCATGCGCGCCATGAAGTCGAACAGCTTCGGGTACGCCCGTGGCACTTCGGGGTAAGGTCCCGCGACGAAGGCGTACACGACGGTCGTGCTCTCGACCACGTCGAAGGCCAGTGGCGCGAGCGGCTCGGCCAGGCGGTCGAGCGGGATGCACGCACGCATGCGCAAGTCCTCGATGGCCACGCGACCCGGGTCGTCGTAGTACAGCGCGAAGGGCGGTCCCGAAATCTCCAGGCCTTGTTCGCGCGCCGCGCTCCAAGCGCGCTCGAGCAGTCGGCCGATGCCGGTGTAGCTGCCGCGGGCCTCGATGAACACGTAGGGTTGGTCGATGCGCTGCTTCCAGTCGACTTCGATTCGATCGAAGGGAGCGCGGGCGACAGCGAGATCGGGCTCGACCAGCGGCGTCGAGCCCGAGTCATTCCAGGCGGAGTTGGGCTGGGAGGCTTGGCAGGCGAACAGGCATCCCAGGACGCAGGTGAGCGCGCGCTTCATGCGCCGGGTGTCGACCGCACACGGCAGGAAGTTGAGGTTTGAGATCGTCGTGCCTGTGAGGCGCTCCCGAGGCACTGTGGTAACTTCCGATAATACCCGTTCCGTTGCATCTAATGGGTTCCAGGGCCACGCCACGGGGCTCTCCGGCAGCCTGTGCGTCAATCGAGGGCTCCTTGGGTTTGCGCCGGCGCCGCGTGCCAGGGCAAGCTCTCGGGGCATGAGTTCCGGCACCCCGAGCAGCGCGCTGTACTTCGAGGACTGTGTCGTCGGACGCGCGGTGAGCGTGGCCGCCAGAGAAGTCCAGCAAGCCGACCTGGTCGCGTTCGCGCGCATCACGGGCGACCTCAATCCGCTGCACGTCGATCCCGAGTTCGCGCGGCGCACGGTGTTTCGTGGCACGGTGGCCCACGGGATGTACGTGCTTTCCTTCGCTGCGGGCTCGATGTGGCAATCGGGAGCGTTCGACGGAACCGTGATCGCAGTCGAGGCCGTGACCAGTCGTTTCGTAGCGCCCGTGCGACCGCTCGATCGGCTCGAAGTGACGCTGGTGGTCGCGGCGCTCGACGCGCAACCGGCCGCGAGGCGCGGTTGGGTGCAATGGGATGTGCGGGCGCGCAACCAGCGCGGCGAGGTGGTTCTCGAGAGCGAGTGGCGCGTCGTGATGGCGCGTCGGCGCGAGGGGACTTGACTCCCCCATTTCACTCAGTCAACCGCGCGCCGCGGGTGCCGCTCCGGGACCACCAGGGAACTTCGCGCGGCGCAACGGCGGCGGAGGTGGGAGCCAATCGAGATCGAGGCCGATGAACGCTGGCCGGCCGTCGACGTCGACCGTCGGCGGCCAGTCGACGACGAGCAGGCGCGCGGCCGTCAACTCCAACGCGCTCGGTGGCTCGACCGTCGACAACGCGCGCTGCGCGAGCGCTGTCGATTCAATGCTCGAGAGCACGAGGAGCACCCCGCTTCCCGGGTGTCGATCCGCCAATCGTCGTAGCGTTGCGTCGTCGATCGTCGCGAGGGATTCGATGCTCTCCGCGTTCGAAAGCGCGGCACGCCACGCGTGTGCGAGGCCCTCGCACTGCGGCGCGCAGTACACGCGCACGGGTTGCGCAGAAACGATCAAATCGCGCTGCGCATCCGGCATTTCCGTGCACTCGACGCACACGATCCACAAGCGAGTCAAGGCGCTCAAGCACGCGCACTGTAGGCGCGCCGAGCGCACGCGCAAGCCTGCGTTTCGATGCCGGAATTCGACGCGGACGATTGCCGGTCGGGGCGCGGTCCGCTACGGTCCCGCGCCGTGCCGACGGTGCGACGGTGCTGTTCCGTCTCCCGCGCGGCCCCATCCGAATGTTGGAGATCGAAGGATGATCAGCCGTTTCGGAGCCTTCCTGCGCTCGTCGATCGGCAAGAAGGCCCTGATGGCCGTCACTGGCCTGCTGTTGATCGGCTTTCTCATCGTTCACGTCGTGGGCAATCTGACCCTCTACGCGGACGGCGACGGCACGCAGTTCAACGCCTACGCCGCGAAGCTCGAGGCTCTCGGCCCGCTCAAGGTCCTCGCCGAGGTCGGCTTGACCGTGCTGTTCCTGGCGCACATCGCGCTCGGTCTGCGCACGGCGCTCGAGAATCGCGAAGCGCGCCCCGAGCGCTACAAGGACCTCGCACCCAAGGGCCGGCGCACGATGGCTTCGATGACCATGGTCGTCACCGGCGCCGTGCTGCTCGTGTTCCTCGTGATCCACGTGATCGACTTTCGCCTGGCCGACTTCTCGAAGGTCGGATTGGCCAAGTTGGTGATGGAGCGGCTCACCAGCCCCTTGGGAGCGGGCATCTATCTGGTTTCGATGGCGTTCTTGGGCTCACACCTGTGGCACGCCTTCCAGAGCCTGTTCCAGACCCTCGGTTTGCGACACCCCAGCTATGCGCCGACGATCAAGTGGGTCGGTTCAGCGCTGGCGCTCGCGATCGCGGGCTTGTTCGCGTCCTTTCCCGTCCTGTGCATGATGTTCGAAGGCCAATGGCCTTGGAGCTGAGGAGACCCACGCGATGAGCACCACAGCAATCCAGGGTTCGCCGAAGCTGGTCTCGAAGTGCCCGAGCGGTCCGATGTCGGAACGCTGGGACAAGCACCGCTTCGATCTGAAACTCGTCAACCCCGCCAACCGTCGCAAGTACCACGTGTTGGTGGTCGGCACCGGCCTCGCGGGCGCTTCGGCCGCGGCTTCGCTGGCCGAGATGGGCTACCGAGTGACGGTGCTGTGCATCCACGACAGCCCGCGCCGCGCGCACTCGATCGCTGCCCAAGGCGGAATCAACGCGGCCAAGAACTATCCCAACGACGGCGACTCGATTCGGCGCCTGTTCTACGACACGGTGAAGGGTGGCGACTACCGTGCGCGCGAGGCGAACGTTTACCGGCTCGCGCAGGTCTCGAACAGCATCATCGACCAGTGTGTCGCGCAGGGCGTTCCGTTCGCCCGCGACTACGGCGGTCTGCTCGACAACCGTTCGTTCGGCGGCGCGCAAGTGGCGCGCACGTTCTACGCGCGAGGTCAAACCGGTCAGCAGCTCCTGATCGGTGCGTACCACGCGCTCATGCGTCAAGTTGGGCTCGGGAAGGTCGCTCTGTTCCCGCGGCGCGAGATGCTGGACTTGGTCGTGGTCGACGGCGTCGCGCGCGGCGTCGTCGCGCGCGAATTGACCGGGGGGGCGATCGAATCCTATGCAGCGGACGCGGTGCTGCTCTGCACGGGCGGCTACGGCAACGTGTTCTTCCTCTCGACCAACGCCAAGTTCTCGAACGCCACCGCGATCTGGCGCGCCCACAAGCGCGGTGCGTTGTTCGGCAACCCGTGCTTCACCCAGATTCACCCGACCTGCATCCCGGTGAGCGGCAGCTATCAATCGAAGCTGACGCTGATGAGCGAGAGCTTGCGCAATGACGGCCGGGTGTGGGTTCCCAAATCCAAAGGCGATCGCCGCTCGCCGGATCAGATCCCCGAGGCGGACCGCGACTACTATCTTGAGCGCCTCTACCCCAGCTTCGGCAATCTGGTGCCCCGCGACATCGCATCGCGCCGCGCCAAGGAGATGGTCGACGAAGGTCGCGGCGTGGGCGAGACCGCGATGGCGGTGTATCTCGACTTCCGCGACGCGATCCAGCGCGACGGTGCGCCGAAGATCCGCGAGAAGTACGGCAACCTGTTCCAGATGTACGAGCGCATCACGGCCGACGATCCCTATCACGTGCCGATGCGCATCTATCCGGCCGTCCACTACACGATGGGCGGACTGTGGGTCGACTACAACTTGGAGAGCACCATCCCCGGCCTGTTCGTGCTGGGCGAGGCCAATTTCTCCGATCACGGCGCGAATCGCCTCGGCGCGAGCGCGCTGATGCAGGGCTTGGCAGATGGCTACTTCGTGATCCCGGCGACCATCGCGTCGCACCTCGCGGGCCGCAAGCTGCCCAAGGTCACGACCGACCACGCCCAGTTCAAGCAAGTCGAGGGCGAGGTCCAAGCGCGCCTGCGCCGCTTGCTCGCGATCGACGGTCGGCGCAGCGCGGATGACTTGCACCGCGACCTCGGTCTGGCGATGTGGGAGCACTGCGGCATG
This sequence comes from Planctomycetota bacterium, assembly GCA_020853575.1. Lineage (GTDB taxonomy): Bacteria > Planctomycetota > UBA1135 > UBA1135 > F1-120-MAGs118. The sequence continues at coordinate 466,895 of JADYYP010000045.1, read as the reverse complement.
GGCCGCAGTGACGCTGGACTCTCCAAGGGGCTGGCGAAGATCCGGGCGCTGCGCAGTGAGTTCTGGGAGAACTTGCGCGTGCTCGGGCAAGGCGAGGAGCTCAATCGCGAGTTGGAAAAGGCCGGTCGCGTCGCCGACTTCATGGAACTGGCGGAGCTGATGGTGCTCGACGCCCAGTACCGCAAGGAATCGTGCGGTGGTCACTTCCGCGTCGAGTACCAGACCGAGGAGGGTGAGGCGTTGCGCGACGACGCCAACTTCTGCCACGTCGCGGCCTGGGAGCACACCGAAGAGGGCGGCGCGATGCGCTGGAACCTGCACCAGGAGCCGTTGTCGTTCGAGGAAGTGAAGCTGACGCAGAGGAGCTACAAATGAGCGGCGGACACGACCACCACTCCGGCGGACTGAATCTGACGCTGCACGTGTGGCGCCAGAAGGACGCTCAGGCCGAAGGGCGCTTCGAGACCTATGCGCTGCAGGGGATCTCGGAGCACTGCTCGTTCCTGGAGATGCTCGATCAGCTGAACGAGCAGCTGCTTCGCGAAGGCCGAGATCCGGTGGCGTTCGACCACGACTGCCGCGAGGGCATTTGCGGCAGTTGCGGTGTCGTGATCAACGGCCAGGCTCACGGGCCCGACCGCGAGACCGCGACCTGCCAACTGCACATGCGTCGCTTCCACGATGGGGACACGATCTACGTCGAGCCCTTCCGCGCCAAGGCCTTCCCCATCCAGCGAGACCTGGTGGTCGACCGCAGCGCCTTCGATCGCATCGTTTCGAAGGGCGGGTTCGTCTCGGTGAACACGGGTGCGCCCCAGGACGCCAACGGATTGCCGGTGCCCAAGGAAAACGCGGATCTGGCGATGGATGCCGCATCCTGCATCGGGTGCGGGGCCTGCGTGGCCGCTTGCCCCAATGCCGCGGCGATGCTCTTCGTCGGCGCCAAGATCTCCCACCTCGGGCTGCTGCCCCAGGGAGCGCCCGAACGTCGTCGGCGCGTCCTGGCGATGGTCGAACAGATGGACCGCGACGGCTTCGGCAACTGCGGCAACATCTACGAGTGCGAGGCTGCTTGCCCGAAGTCGATCTCGGTCGAGAACATCGCGCGCCTCAATCGCGAGTACATCGTCGCAAGCGCTTGCGAGCGCCCCGCGGTCGAGCGCATCGGCGACTGAGCTTCGCCGCCGCTCGAAGGCTCGCTGCGGGACCTGGGCCGGTTTCGGTTCCAGGTCCTGCGCATTCTCGGCGGGGACTTTGGGCGAGGTGGTCGTCAGCGCCTGAATTCCTCCCGCCCCCGCAATGGTGCGTTACGGCTTCGGAACGCGAGCGCGAGACTCCCGGGAGTCCCGCTGCAGAGCCCCGCTCGCGGAGAACGCGGAATCACGAATCTGCTCCAACTACAACCTGATCTGAACGCGTGGTACGTTGCTTGCCCCATAGATAGCGACTTGTGACCGTGGGCCTTCCGACAGTTCCAACACTCTCTGGTTTGATCGCACTGAGACCATGAAAAAGACCCTGATTGCAGCGGCGCTGATCGCTGGTGGCGCTGTGGCCTTGCAAGGCAACTCCTACGGGCACGGCGGGACCTATCGCGGTCCTGGCGACACCGTTCCGGCCGGCGGCGGCGGCACCAGTGGTGGCGGCCCCGCAACCCCGGGCAGCGGTGGTCCCACGACTCCCGGACCGGCGGGTCCGACTACGCCCGGTGCAGGCACCCCCGGCGCGCCCGGCGGCGCACCTGGCGCTCCCAACAAGCCCACCACCAGCGGTGGCGGCGATCAGGGGCCGGACCTCACGGTGTGGCAGTTCTGGTGGGGCTTCAACCGCGAGCCGTACCTCAACCTGAAGGCGGCGATCCACTCTGGCGCGGTGGCCACGGGTTCGGACGAGTTCTTCCTCGGCAAGGGCGAGAAGGACGATGCGCGCGACACGTTGCGCCCGTCGGAAGAGAAGATCCGCGGTTTGATCGTCCCCGCACTGCTCCAGTCGCTCAAGACCGAGCGCAACAAGCACATCGTCACCGGGTGCATGGTCGCACTGGCCAAGATCGGTGACGCCAACAGTGACTCTGGAGCGTCTTCGCTGGCCGAGGAGTTCGTCAAGTTCCTCTCGGAGGGCGACCAGGAGATCCGCGAGACCGCCGCGCTCAGCCTCGGCATCCTCGCGACCGAGTCGAACGACAACATCAGCATTCTCACCAACCTGCTGCAGAACGACATCAACCGCCTGCGCAGCCCGGCCAACGAGAAGTACAAGGTCCTGCTGACGAGCAACGTCGACATCCGCAGCCGTGCCTTCGCAGCCTATGGGCTGGGACTGATCGGCAACCGTTCGAGCAAGCCGGAGAACCAATCCACGATCGTCTCGACGCTGGCGAAGGTCGTCGACGGGAGCGAGAAGTTCGCGCAGCGCGATGTACCCGTCGCTTGTGTGGTCTCGATGGGCTTGATCCCGATGCCGATCGATGACGCTGCGATGGCGGCGCCGGTCGACTTGAAGGACATCGGCAAGAAGCCGCGCAATGCGGAGATCAAGACGCGACTCGACCAGGTTCTGTGGTTGATGTCGTACTACGCGGACGAGAACCAGGACTTCATGGTCCGCGCCCACGTGCCGCGTGCGATTGCCCAACTTCTGTCCGACGTTCCGATGGCCAGCGCGAAGTCGCTCAAGACTGCGGTCGCCAAGCGCTTCCTCGAGGACATCACGAAGCTCAGCAAGGAGCGCGACGAGATCAAGCAAAGCTGCATCATCGCGCTCGGTCAACTCGGCGACTGCGACAAGGACGAGATCGACGTCGAGATCCGCAAGGGTCTGGTCGAGGCCAAGGAACTGGCCAATGAGATGGCCAAGAACTTCGCCCTGATCGCGCTTGGCCAGGCCAGTGGTCGGCCCGGCGACGGTGAGGATCCGGTCGCGGGACTGAGCGAAGGCAAGAAGGGCGCTCGCTCTTTCTTGCAGGAGCAACTCGCCAAGGGCAAGAGCAACACCAAGGCTTGGTCGGCACTGGCCTTGGGCGTGATGGAACGCTCGCTCGCGGATGCCAAGCAGCAGACGAGCTCGGATGTTCGCAGCGAAGTCCGGCGTGCGCTGAAGGAATCCAAGACGCCGATGGAAGTCGGCGCCTACGCCGTCTCCGTGGGGATCATGCAAGATGGTGACTCCAAGGACGCACTGCGTGAGAAGCTCGACTCGATCACCGACGACGACGCACGTGGCTACACGGCGATCGGCCTCGGACTGGTCAACGATCGCTCGTCGATCGAGGCCATCCAGGGCTTGATCACCAAGTCGCGCTACAAGCCCGACCTGCTCAAGTCCGCCGCGATCGGTCTCGGACTGCTCGGCGACAAGACGCTGGTCGACTCGCTGGTGGCGATGCTGGCCGAGGCGCAAGGCCTCTCCTCGCAAGCTGCGATCTCTTCGGCGCTTGGGTTCATCGGTGATGCGCGCTCGGTCGAGCCGCTGATCCAGATGTTGCAAGACAAGCAGAAGACCGAGAACGCCCGCGGTTTCGCGGCAGCTGCGTTGGGCATCGTCGCCGACAAGGAAGCACTGCCCTGGAACAGCAAGATCTCCGTCAACATCAACTACCGCGCGAACACGACGACGTTGACGTCGCCGTCCGACGGCACGGGCATCCTCGACATTCTGTAGTCGAGAGCGCCTGACTCACTCGGCCGCTCGGGACGCGAGTCCCGGGCGGCCGCTTCATTTCCTGGGCGCTCTCGAAAGCCAGGCGACCGAGGTCGCCGCGAGCGCCAGGAACGCGACCGTCGCGGTGATGGCGCGTCGGCGCGCGCGATTCGCTTCCTGGTCTTTGAGTGTGAGCTTCGCGGCGTCCGTCTCGAAGCGCAGCAAGGCCTGCAACGCGGCGTCGCGCTCGGGAGACCCGTGATCATCGGCCTCGAGCACGCGGCGCCAGCGCGCGCACAGCTCATTCGCCTCCGTGGCGAGACCCAGCGCCAACGCGCAGCTGGCGCCATTGCGCAGCAATCGCTCGCTGTTGGGCGCGAGCGCGAGCCCGGAGCGGATCGCCCTGAGCGCCCCCTCCAGGTCTCCAGCGGCATACAGGATCTGGAAGCGCCACTCCTCGCGCAGCGTGGCGTCCTCGAGGTCCTCGATGCTGTTCCAGGCCTGCTCGTATCGACGCGCAGCGAACAACGCGTCGATCGTTTGCGGACGCAACGCCACGTCCAAGGCCAAGAGCGCGAGCGGTGTCGTGAACCAGCACGCCATTGGCACCTCACTCCTCCAATGCGATTCGCGCGCGAGCGGCGCGCAGCGAGTCGAATTGGAGCTGGTCGATCGGATTGCGGTCGTCGCTCAATGTCGATCTCGCGCCAGCGCGTTCGAAGACCCGGTGCGCGCCGGGGATCGAAAGCGCCGGCAGCAGTTCCTCGGCAACCGGGCCCCCACACGCGAACTCGTGCTCCTGCGGGCGAGGCACGGCACCGCGTTCACGAGCAAAGACGACGTAGTTGCGTGAGAAAGGCACGCGGTACGCGGTCGCGCCACCAAAGACGCTCGCCGTCGTTCCGGCGACGGCCTCGACCACTGGATCGTCGAAGCCAAAGCCACCGACGTTCACCGCCAACCAGCCGCCGGGAGCGAGGTGCGCGCGCATCTCGGTCATCGCTTCGGCGCTCGCCAAGTGGAACGGGATTTCGACCTGCCGCGCGTAGGCGTCGAGCACGATCAAGTCGAAGTCGCGTTCGAGCGCACTGAGCGCGGACCTCGCGTCGAGCCCGGCCAGGACGCGGTCGCGCTCGGGGTCGAGATCGAAGAACCGTCGCCCGAAGTCGACCACCAAGGGATCGATCTCGACTCCGACCATGGTCAGTTCCGTGTCGATCGGGGAGGCCCCTCGCAGCACACGGAACGTAGTGCCTGCTCCCAGGCCGAGCACGAGCACTTTCCACGTCCTCGGTTCGCCGGACCACCAGCACGGCAGCGCGAACAGGTCGTAGTAGTAGCCCAGCCCGAGCAGGCCGGGCGTTGCGGCCCAAACGGACTGGAATGAATCCAAGCCCTCGTTGACTTGCAGTAGGCGCAGCGCGCTCCCCCAACGTGAGTCCTCGACGACGCGCACGGACTGGTAGGTCGACTCCCCCTCGGCGATGACTCGCACGCCGTCCGGGAGCGGGTTGCGTTCGACCCGGGCACTGGGCCACGCACCTGTTGCCGCACCCGCCGCAGCGATGACCGCGACTCCCAGGGTACGTCGCCGCACGGCGAGCGCGACCGCGAGCCCGAGTACGAACAGGGTCGAGCCCGCGACCAGGAAGGTCCAGGCAATGCCGAGCCAGGGCACCAGCTGATGCGTCGTCCCAAACGTGCCGACCAGGCTGCCGAGCGTCGAGTAGCCCAAGACCCTGCCGCCGGCGGATCCAGCACTGGACGCGTCGGCGCGCTGCACGCATTCGACGGCCAAGGGACCCACGCAACCCAACGCCACCGCCGCGGGGAGGAACAGCACCAGCGTTGCGGCCAAGCTGCCCCAGGTCCACAGGTCCATCGACTGGTCGAGCGTCAACCCAGGTGGGAGCAACCAGCGGCACACCGGGCCGCTCGTGGCTGGGAGCCACATGGTCCAAGCGGCGGCGAAGAGCAGCACCCAGGCTAGGGATCCGCGAGGGTCCGCGCGACTCGCCAGGCGCGCTCCCGCCAGGTAGCCGATCGCCAGCGCCAACAGGATCACGCCGATCACGTTGGTCCAGACGTGCGAGCTCGCACCGAACCACGGCGCCAAGAGGCGCACCGCGGCGAGTTCGACCGCCATGGTCGCGGCGCCAGCGACACCGGCGATGGTCAGGAACGGAACCGCGCTGCGCGCATGCACCATTTGTGGGGAGGAGCGTTGGCGGATCGCGGCCGAGCGCGGGTCCTCGAGCCGTGTCAGAGGACGTCGTACACGCGCCGGGCGACGTAGACGCGACCGTTGTCGCTCGAAGACGACAGTTGCAGCATTTCCTCGACGGTCGGGACGACCGATTCGCTGCGCGACTTGCCGTTGATCTCGATGTTGACCTTCTTCGTGAAGTCGACGAGCGCGCCGTTGAACATCAACGTCACCTGCGCGACTCCCGGAGCCGTGACCTTGATCGTGTTCGACGCGCGATCGCACTCTGCGCTGATCACGCTGGTCAAGCCCTCGGTCGGCGGAATGCGCAGCCAATAGGCTCGATCATGCGCGGGATCGACCGGCTTGAAGACCACTTTCAGCGGGTTGGAAACGCGCTGCGTCTGCGCCATCCAACTCCACACATCGGCCACGTTGCCGTCGGAGCGCAGCGTGCAGTTGCCGTAGCCTGCTTCCTTGATCTTGGATTCGAACGCCGTCGCGTTGCCTCCGGCGCCGACGAACAGCGTCGGGAGATTGATGAAGTTGGTGTGCTCGACCGCTGCGGATGCATCGCCGGCCATGCCGACCAGACCTGCGAAGCAATGCGGGAAGCGTGCGGCGACGTGCATGGCCGCGGCCACGGACTCGCTCCCGCGCGCGAGGAGGTAGATGCGTTCCGCGTCGACCGAGACCTTGGACTTCACGTCGCCCCACGTGAACATCACCATCGACATCCCCCCCAGCGGCTTGTCGCCGACCTTGAGCGCGTTCCAATCGTCGGCTGCGCTGGGCATCGACACCACGGCGATCGCGGCGTTGTCCCGGAGTGTCGCGTCGGAGAGCTCCTGCGTCAGGAAGTCGGTCGCCGTCATCGGCTTGCCGTCCTTCATTCCCGCGATGCATAGGATCAGCGGGATCGGTGCGCTGCCCGCGCGGTAGCTCGACGGCAGGTTGAGCGTGTAGCTGGCCTTGGTCCCGGCCAACGCGGGCGCGGAGATCTCTTCGACCACGGGCTTGCCGCCGCGAAGCGAGCTCTTGTACTCGCCCGCGAAGAACAGAGCGCGGCCGAGGTCCGCGTTCATCGACAGGGCCAGGGTCACGGCGTCGGCCGTTTCCTTGGCGCCTTTCTTCTTGCCGATCTTCTCCAGCGAGCCGGCGAACTCGAGCTTGGCCTTTTCCTTGTCCTTGTCGCTCTTGCCGTTGGAGTACTTGCCGAGCAGGCGCCCCAGCTCCTTCTGGTCCTTTTCGGTGAGCTCGCCCACTTGAGTTTGGAGCGGCGGGACGAAGGCCAAGGCGAACGTGCCGAGCAGCAGCGCGAGGCCCGTTGCAGCGCGCGAAATCGAGTGCGTCATGGATGAAGTAGTCCCCGAATTGAACCCGGTCGCACCGGGCAGTTTGGTCTGAAGAGCTTGTCGTCGTCGCAGCCCGGGGTCCAGTGCGCTGCGCGTCACCGCGACCAACGCACCACGCCGCTCCCCTCGCGAACCTCACCGATCACGTAAAAGCGCTCGTTCATCGAACGCAGATGGGCCTCAACGGCAACGCGGTGCGCCGGATCGATGATCAGCACCATGCCGACGCCCATGTTGAGCACCTGGTAGCGCTCGTCCTGGTCGACGTTGCCGGCCTCGCACAGGTAACGGAAGACAGGCGGCAGAGGCCAGCTCGTGCGGTCGATCCACGCATCGCTCGCACCGAGCACCCTGGGCAGATTGTCGACCAGCCCGCCGCCGGTGATGTGGGCCATCGCGGCGATCGCGTTGCGCTCGAGCAGTGGCCACAGCAGCTTGTAGTACGAACGATGCTCCGCGAGCAACGCCTCCCCCACCGAAGCACCGTCCAACTCGGCTGGACGCGAGTCGGTGGTGAGCCCCAAGTGATCGAACAAGATCTTGCGAGCGAGCGAGTAGCCGTTGGTGTGCAGTCCGGCGGACGGCAGCCCGATCAGCAACTGGCCGGCGCGCACGCGGCTGCCGTCGAGGAGCTTCTCGGGATCGACGATTCCGACGATGAACCCCGCCAAGTCGAAATCGCCGGGCGCATACAGACCCGGCATTTCGGCGGTCTCGCCGCCGAGCAGGGCCAATCCGCTCTGGGTGCATCCCTCGGCGCAGCCGCGGATCAGCTCGGACACGATCGCGGGTTCCATGGTGCCCACGGCCACGTAGTCCAGGAAGAACAGCGGTCGCGCGCCTTGCACCAAGATGTCGTTGATGCAGTGATTGACCAGGTCGCGCCCGACGGTGTGGTACACACGCGCGCGCTTGGCGATTTCGAGCTTGGTGCCGACGCCGTCGGCGCTGGCGACGAGCATTCCCTGGCCGACTCCGGCTCGCGAGAGATCGAACAACCCGCCGAAGGACCCGATGTCGCCGACCACGCCGGGAGTGAAGCTCGCGCGGATCGCGGCCGTGGCGCGCTCGACGGCGCCGTACTTCTTCTCGATGTCGACGCCCGAGTCCTTGTAGGAAATCGTTCGTCGCCCGCTGGTCGTAGGTTGGTTGCTCATGTCTCTGGTCATGCGAAGGTAGCGTGCATCGCCTCGCAAACGCGAGAGGATCCGCTCGGCGTTGTCGAAGGCGATCTCCCGCGGCAAGGTTTCCAGCGAGAACCAGCGTGCCTCGAGGGCGTCGTCGCCGGCGCGCGGCTCGCCCGATATCCAACGGCACAGGTACACCGCCAGCGTCGTGGGCTTACGGGCGCTTTCCCGCACCAGCATCACGTCGAAGACCTCGCGGGCCTCGACCCGCACTCCAGTTTCCTCGCGTACCTCGCGCTCGGCGGTCGCGGACGGTTCCTCGTCGATCTCTTGGTAGCCGGCCGGAAGCGCCCACGCGCCGCGGTAAGGCTCGAGGGCGCGCCGGATCAGCAGCACCCGTCCCAGCGGGTCGACCACCACCGCGGCGGCAGCGCAGGCGGGATTCTCGTACAGCACGAAACGACATGCTGCGCAGCGCAGCCTTCGGCGCCCTTCGACTTCGGCCAGCGCGAGCGGGGCGCCGCACTGCGGGCAATGGCGGGCGGTCGCGGGACTGGACAACGGTGGAGGCGCGCGGCTGGGGCGTGGGCGGCTCGACACGATCGTGCGCCGTGATTCCCGAGCCGCACGGCACGGCCTACACTACGCGGCAGCGCGAATCGGGGCAATCGGCGCAGAGCGCCCGTTTGGCTTTCCGCCTTCGCCACCCACAAGGCGCCCGCCCCGCATGCGTTCGATCGTCGTCCTCGGCAGTACAGGTTCGATCGGCACCCAGACCTTGGATGTCGTTCGCGCGCGACCGGGGAGCTTTCGCGTCGTGGGCTTGTCCGCGGCGAGCTCGTGGGAACGCTTGCGCGATCAGGTGCGGGAGTTCTCTCCGCGCTTCGTGGCCGTTGCCGATCCACGGGCCGCCGAACGCCTGCGCCCAGAGTGCGGAGCCGGGGTGACGTTGCTTGAGGGCCAGCAGGCCCTCGAGGAACTATGTCTGCGCGCCGACTACGACCTCGCGGTGCACGGCGTGGTCGGCGCCCGCGGCTTGATCGCCTCGCAGCGGGTGCTCGAGCGCAAGAAGGACCTGGCGCTCGCCAACAAGGAGTCGCTGGTCGTCGCTGGCCGCGAACTGTGCGAGTTGGCCCGCGTGAACGGCGCGCGGATCCTGCCGGTCGACAGCGAGTTGTGCGCGATTTTCCAGTGCCTGCAGGGCGAGCAGATCTCCCGCGTTCGCCGCGTGATCCTGACCGCGAGCGGCGGACCGTTCCGTGACGCACAGCCTTGGGAGCTCGAGCACGCGACGCCCGAGGCCGCGCTGCGCCATCCCAACTGGTCGATGGGCCAGCGCATCACGGTTGGTTCGGCGACGCTGATGAACAAGGCGCTCGAGGTGATCGAGACGCACCATCTGTTCGGCCTGACGCGCGAGCGCATTCACGTCACGATCCACCGGCAGTCGATCGTGCACTCGATGGTCGAGTTCGTCGACGGCTCGGTGCTGGCGCAGATGGGGCCGCCCGACATGCGCGGGCCGCTGCACTACTGCATGCACTTCCCCGAGCGCGTCCCGGCTCAACTCGTCGGTTTCGATGTCTCGAAGTTCAGCCGATTGACCTTCGAGGAGGTCGACCCTCAGCGATTCCCGGCGCTGGAGCTGGGATTCTCGGCCATCGCAGGAGGCGGCGACTGCGGTGCGGTGCTCAATGCTGCCGATGAGGTCGCGGTCGAGGCGTTCCTCGCGCAGCGCATCGGATTCAGGGACATCCAACGCGTCAATGCCGCCGCGCTCGGTGAGCGACCGGGACTACACGGTTCGATCCCCGAGCTCCTGGCGGCGGACGCAGTGGCTCGGCGCGTCGCCGAGCGCCTCGTCGACGAGATCCAACGCGCCCGCGCCTCGCGGCCAGCGACCGCCCAGTGACTCCACGATGGACATCGAGCAACTTCTCAGAACCCTCCAGACCGCGCTCGGCATCGGGCTCGTGATCTTCGTGCACGAACTCGGCCACTTCATCGCCGCGCGGCTGTGCAACGTGCGCGTGGACGTGTTCAGCCTCGGATTCGGCCCCAAGCTACTTGGGTGGCGCCGTGGAGCGACGCTGTACCAGTTGGCTGCGCTCCCCATCGGCGGGTACTGCCGCATGGCCGGCGAGGATCCGGCGCAGGCAGAGGCGCGCCCGGCACCCGACGAGTTGCGCGCCAAGAGCGTCGGGCAGCGCTTCTTCATCTACTCCGGTGGCGTCCTGATGAACGTGCTCTTCGGCATCGTGGTGATGCCGCTGGTGCTGTTCTACGGCGTGTCGATGGACGAGCCCGTGATCGGGCAAGTCGAGAGCGGCGGCCCGGCTTGGGTCGCTGGCATCGAACCCGGGACGCGCGTGCTCGCGATCAACGGCGCCAACGTGCCCAGTTTCGAGTACATCGCGCAAGGCATCGCGCTAGGTCCGCCGGACTCCGCGGAACTCGTGGTGCAGGGACCCCGCGACAGCGCTCCGCGGACGCTGCACGTCACGCCACGTTACGAAGAACGTTTCGGGATGAGCACCATCGGCGTGCGCATGGGCGGAGATCGCCAGGGCGCGATCAAGGTCGCTCCGGACTCCCCTGCTTTCCTCGCCGGTCTGCGCGACGAGGACCGCATCGTGCGCGTGGTCGGTGGGATCGAGGAGCTGCCCCTCGACGAGCAACTGTCGGTGGCCACGCGGGCTGGTGCCGCGCTCGTCCTGCGGGTCGCCGACGCTTCGGGTGTGGAGCGCGAGCTCAGCATCGAGCCCAAGTGGATCGAGCTCGACGAACGCGTGCTGCTCGGCGTGTTCCCCGCGATCAACGTGGTCGCAGACCTGCGCAAGAACGCGGATCTCACCGCGCTCGGCTTGCACCGAGGAGATCGCATCGTCTCGGTCGCCGGCCGTCGCGTGATCACCGAGCGCGACCTGGAGGGCGCGTTGCTCGCCGCGCCCAACGGCGTCGCGAGCTTCGAGGTCGAACGCGCAGGCGAGCGTCTGACCCTGCAGTCTGGCGCGCTCGACCGCTCACGAGCGTTGGCCTTGGCGAACGACATCGCGCTCGAGTCCGATCTCTCGCGCTGCGAGGTGGGCGTCTCGGCGCGGGCGGCGGTTGCCAATGTGATGCAGGACGGTGATCGCGTGCTCGCGGCCAATGGCGTCGAGATCTCGGATTGGACGCGCGACTTCCTTCCGATCGCTCACGCGGCCGCGGAGGCGCGGGCGAGCCTGACCTTGCGCGTGCTGCGGACGCCGCTGGGCGCGACGCCGACCGAGCTCGAGATCACGGCCACTCCCGGACCGCAGTCGGTGCCTGACTACGGCTTCGCGCGGCGTGAGGCGCGCTACACCTATCGCGCGGCCTCGTTCGGCGAGGCGCTGCGCGTCGGATTCCTGGAGACTTGGCGTTTCGCGACCGATGCCTGGACGATGCTCAAGCGCATGGTGCTGGGCCAGGTGTCGAGCAAGCACATGGGCGGCATCGTGTCGATCGGAATGGTGGCCTACTCGGTGGCGGAGATGGGGATCGCCAAGCTGCTCTTCTTCTTGTGCATGCTCAGCGTCAACCTGGCCTTCATCAACGTGTTGCCGGTGCCGCTGCTCGATGGCGGTCACCTGTTGTTCCTGGTGATCGAGAAGATCAAGGGGTCGCCGGTCTCCGAGCGCGTGTTCGGCTACAGCCAGGTCGTCGGACTGGTGTTGATCCTGACCCTCCTGCTCTACGTCACGTACAACGACGTGATGCGCGCGGTCTCCTGAAGTGAGCGGGCTCGCGTGGGGTCGACTGCTCAGGCTTTCCTTGGCGCCTTCGGCCGCGGCCGATGTGCTCGCGGGCTTGGTGATCGGCGGGCAGGGCGAGTTCCCGCGTGAGCTCGACGCTGCCTGGCTCGTGGCAGGCTCGCTGTGCGTGTACCACGGCGGAATGGTGCTCAACGACTGGGTCGATCGCGACGCTGACGCGCAGCTTGGACGCGATCGCCCGCTTCCGCGGGGCGAAATCTCCGCCGCTGCCGCGGGCACCGCAGCGTTGGTGCTTTTCGCGGCCGCGCTGGCGTTGTGCGCGCTCGTCTCCTGGCGTGCGCTGTCCTGGATGAGCGGCGTGGTCGCGCTCGTCGTGACCTACGACGTCCTGGGGCGCGGCGCATGGGTCGGCCCGGTGTTGCTCGGCGCGTGCAGAGCCGCGAACCTCGGACTGGGCCTGTTCTACGTGGCAACGCTGGCACCCGACCCGCTGCGTGTCGCTCCACCGAATGCGGCGCTCTTGCTCTCGCTGTATGGCGCGTACACCGCGTGCGCCTCGCGGATCGCGCGGCTCGAGGACGTCGAGGACGAACGCGCGATCGGCTCGACGCCGCGCTGGGCGCTGCTGGCTTGCGCGACGCTGCTGGTCTCGGTCGCGTTCGTTGCCGGTCCGCGAAGTGGCTTCTCTGCTCCCGACGCGGCGGCGCTCGCGCTCGCGCTGCTCGGCGCCTTGGGTCTGTTCCGCGAAGCACTGCGCCGCGGGGCGTGGTCTCGAGCAGACTGCGGGCGAGCAACCGGCGCGGCGCTCCGGCGCCTGCTCGTCTTCACGGCCTGCGCCGTACTCGCCGCGCGCACTCATTCGCTCGACGGCTGGCTGGTGGCCAGCGCGATACTGGCGGGCTTTGCGCTGTCAGCCGGCCTAAGGCGGCTGTTTCCGCCGACCTAGGCCTCGCGGCGCGCGGCCCAGGCACGCCGCAACCACTCCAGGGCTTTCTCGCGCGAGGCCAGCACGCCGTTCAGTTGGAGCGTCTCGGCCTCGAGCAGCAGTTCGCGCCAGCGTGGACCGCGCGGCACGCCCACCTCGGCGAGATCGCGCGATGCGAGCCATGGACGCGGCCGCAGCTCGCTCTCGTCCAGTGCGTCCGCGGTCCGGCGAAAGTCCTCGAGAGCCGCACGCTCAGCGGAGTCGGCCGCCGCGGTCGCGCATGCAAGGCGCAGTGCATCGTTCCATGCACGTTGCCTCACCAAGCGGACGAGCGCCGAGCGCTCGATGTGCCCGGCGCGCGCGTGCCGAAAGAGTTGCTCGTGTGCCGCACGCAGCTCGACGATCTCGCGCTTGAGCTCGTTCGACGGATGCAATCGATCGAGGACGCCCGCGGCGCTCTCGGTGCGCGCCAGCAGGATCGTCCAGCCCAGCGCGACGCCGACCGGATCGCCCACGCGCCGCATGAGCTCGATCTGCTCCGGCAGGGTCGACGAGTCGAGCCCGGCAATCGCGCGCGGCAAGACCTCGATGTCATGCAGAAGCTCCAACCCCGTGGCGGCGCGCGGCCGCACGAACATGGTCGACAACTCCGCGAGCACCCGCTCCCCACTCACGCCGGCGATGGCCTCGACCGACAGCCGCGCCGCTTGCAGCGTGTCGGGCTCGACGCGCAGCCCCAGTGCTCCGGCAAAACGCGCCAGTCGCAAGAGCCGCAGGCCATCCTCGCGGAAGCGTTCCTGGGGACGCCCGACGGCGCGCAGCACTCCGCGCTCGAGGTCGGCGAGCCCCGCGGTCGGATCGAAGAGCTCGTCCGACAGCGGGTCGAGATACAGCGCATTGCACGTGAAATCGCGGCGTTGCGCGTCCTCGCGAGCGCTCCGCCCGAACGCCACGCGGTCAGGACGTCGGGCATCGCTGTAGCCGGACTCCGAGCGATAAGTCGTGACCTGCGCGACGACTCCAGCGTGGGCGACGAGCATCGTGCCGAAGGCCCGACCGACGCCCTTGGCCTCGGGGAACGCGCGCTCGATCTCGTCGGGCGTGGCGTCGGTCGCGAGATCGACGTCCTTGGGTGTGAGCCCGAGCGCGAGGTCGCGCACCGCGCCGCCGACGAGCCAGGCCTGCTTGCGACCGGCGCGCAGAGTGCCCGCGATTTCGCGTGCGGCCCGCCCCAAATCTCCGGGCATTTGGTCCATCGTCGGTCGGCGCATGGCGCTTGAAGCGTAACAAGCGGACTTGCACAATCCGCTCGTGGCGAAACGCATTCCCCGCGCGCTCGAACGCACCTCGCGCAGAGGTGCGATGCGACTCTCGGACGCAGCGGTCTTGCTCGCGGTCGGGGCCGTGGTGTTGCTGGTTTCCCTGCTGCGCCTGCGCGATTTTGCATTGCGCGAGAACGAGAGTGACGCGCGCTCCTTGGTCGAACGCTTGGGGCGCATGCTCGAGCGCGACGTCCAGGCAGCCGAGCGCGGCAGCATCGCCGAATTGCTCCAGACCGACAGCACGTTCGTCAAGCAACTCGACGACGTGGAGTTCCTGGCGGACGGGACGCTGCTGCGTCGCCACGGCTATCTATTCGAGGTTTCTCCGCGGTCGAACTCGACCTGGGTGCGCGCGTGGCCCTGGAGGTACCGTGAAACCGGTCTGGGAGCGTTCGCCTGGAATCCCGAGCGCCGATTAGTGGGCCACGCGAACGAGCAGGGCGAGTGGAGCGGTCTCGACGAGCGCCCGCAGTTCGCCGTCGACGCCGACTGGCGCGACCTCGAGGAAGGTCGCTGAGCAGCGCTCCGCGGGGAGAACGTCGCGGACAGGGCGCTCGCGCCGCGCCGCGAGCCGTGCCTCAGTGCGGCGCAGGGTACGAGCTCCACAGCATGCTCTGGAGCGCGAGCCGCACGTCTGCTTGCTGCACACGCAGGGCGACGCGCTTGAGCAGCGGCGCGATCTCCTCGACCGTTCCGATGCGGATCAGGCGATCTGCGGCGTACAGGATCTCGTAGGGCCGCGCCCCGTCGCTCTCGATGAACCTCGCGAGCAGCGTCAGAGCCAGTGGACCACCTTGGATCGCCAGGCCCTCGATCAGATCGACGCGCCGTGCCGGATCGCTTTCGCTGTCGAGCTCCTTGGCAAGCAAGCGCTGCCCCGCGATCCCGACGTTCCCGGCTTGCTGAACCAGCCAGCGCTCGGCCGGCAGGCCCGCGATCTCGCCGACCGCACCACGCGACAGCTCCAGCAGCGCGCGTGCGGACTCTTCGAGTGGAACCTGGCCGAGCGCCTGCAGCGTTCTGACCTGATCTCCAAGCGGCATGTGGGCTTCCGGCTCGCGGCGGCGGCAGAGCGTGCCGTACACCCGGCGCGCGAGCTCTGGATTGGCGTGCATCACCTCGCGCAAGGCCGAGATCGCGGTCTGGAAAGCCTCGCTGTCGCTGCCCTCCAAGGCGGCGATCGCGCGGTCGAGAGCAGCCGGATCTTGCATGCGGACCAACAGCCCCAAGCACGTGTTGGCCAAAGCGGAATCGGCCGACGTCGCGTTCGCGCGCAGAACATCGACGTGGCGCTGTGTCGCGTCGAGCTCGACCAGCGCATTGATGGCGCGCGAACGCAGCACGGTCGATGGCGAACTGCGCGCGACCTCCACCAGCTCGGGCTCGAACTTGGCGCGCTGCAACGCGGCAACCGCCGCCTCCTTGCGCCAGAGTTCGCCCGCTTCCAGCTCAGTGCGCAGGAACGCGAGCGCTTCGCTGTCACCGGCGCGCGCGCAGGGCGCCGCCAGCAGTGCCTTGCAGCGCGGTGCAGCGTCGCGCCACATCGCGCTCAAGCGCCCGATCACCTCGGGTGCTTCGGCCTCGGAGAGCAGCGCCGCGAACTCGTCCCACAGTCCATCGAGCTTCCCGTGCTGAAGCCAATCGATGAACTCGAGATCGGAGCGCCGCGCGTCGAGGCGCCAGGCACTGTGCAAGGTCTTGAGTTTGAACTCCGGGTCGATGTCGTCGAAGCGCGCCCGCACTGCGTCGTAGTCCTCGGGCTTGCCGTGCTTCTCGAGCGCGGCCATGGCGAGCGTCGCCACGCCCGGATCGCGATGGCGCACGAGCTGCAGCGCAGCCCGGCGCGCATCTGGATGGTTGCTGCGGTGCACGACGTCGATCGCGTTGCGCAGATGCGCCCCACCCTGGGGATCCTCGAAATACAAGTCGATGACGCGCTGCGCGACGCGCAGGCCATCTGCGCCCGCGGCGCCGAGCTCTTCGCGAGCTCGCCGCAGCGGATCGCGCTGACCGTGCAGCAGCATCTGGCTCAAGATGCCCAGCGTGTCTGAGGTGTCCACGTCGTAGTGGTCCGAGCGCGCCCCCAGCACCAACAAGTAGTCGATCCGCGGGTCGTCCTTGGGATCCGGGCGGCCCTCGTGCGCGTCGCTGGCGGCTTCGGGCTGCGGGCCTCGTGGAGACTCTGGCGCCCCACCGCATCCGAGGATCGATGCGGCTGTTGCCAGCGCGCTCAACAGCTGCCCGCGCAGCCAACCGGAGCAGCTAGCGCGGCTCGACATCCAGGGTGCCTTGCGCCTTTTCGAGCGCCGTCAGGGCCTTGGCGAGATTGGCGCGTGCCAGGGTCTGGGAGTACAGCGACTCCGCGAGTTGCTGCTGGAATTCCAGCACCTGAAAATTGGTCGACAGACCTTCGCGAAAACGCGCTTGCTCCGCGGCGAGCTGTCGGCGAGCCAGTTCGGTGCTGGCGTTGGCGGCCCGCACGGCCTCGATCGAGTACTGAGTGTTGCGCACCGCTGCGCGCACCTCTTCGACGATCTGGGACTCGATTTGGTCGTAGACCAGCCGCGCCGAACGCATCGCGGCGCGCGCGCTGCGCTCGGCCGCGAGCGCGGCGATGTTCATCGTCGGCGACGAGAAGCTCAGCGATGCCTGGTAGGTTGGAAAGTCCCAGGAAGCCGCGTCGCGCAGCGCGTCCCATTCGCCGCCGTCGACTGCGGAGCTCGAGGTCGAGAGCGAGAAGTCGAGCGTGGGGCGCCGGTCGCTGGTCGCGCGGACGAGCTGTTCCTCGACGGCCTCGATCTCGAAGGCCTGGCGCTTGAGTTCGGGCCGAGCGGTCAGCGCGATCGCCAGCGCAGCACCCCAATTGGGGATGTTCTCGGGCTTCACCGCCGGCAACGAGCTCACCGGCGTGATCTCGAGATCCCACTTCGCGGGATCGGTGCCTGGGTACATCAGTCCCTTCAGGCGGTCGGCCGCGCCCCGCACGCTGACCTCGCGCGCCAGCCGCTGCTCGATGCGCTGCGCGACGTTGGTTTCTGCCTGCAGCACCTCGACCTCGGTGCCGACTCCGGCGTCGAGTCGGCGGCGGTTCTGCTCGAGCTGCTCGCGGCCCAGCGCCAGCGTCTCCTCGGCAACGCGCAACTGCTCGCCGGCCGCGACCAGGTCCCAGTAGGCGTCTTCGACGCGCTTGAGCAGATCCTGGCGAGCCTGTTGCGCGCGCTCGATTTGCGCCATGTAGCGCTTGCCGCTCTCGCGCAATCCCGAGGTCTTGTACTCGTACCAGGCGCCGCGCAGCAGCGGTTGATTGAAGGACAGGGCCAGGGTGTCGCTCACCGACGTCGGGAACACGCTGACGTTGGTCGTTTGCGTGTCCTGCTGCACCGAGGCGTCGAAGGAGCCGCCGGTCAGCAGCGGCAAGTTGACTCCGGCGCCGAACGAGTACACCTCGGAGTCGATCGAGCTGACCGGCAAGAACGGCTGCGTGTTGGGGCGCTCGCTGTTGGTGTAGCCAGCGGTGGCGCGCGCGATCGGATCGAAGGCACCCCAGCCGCGCCGGAACTCCAACTCGGCGATGTCGATGGCGACGTCCTCGATCTTGAGCGACAGGTCGTTCTCCAGCGCGGTGCGCAGGGCGTCGTCGAGACGCAGTTGAAGCGCGCCCGTGGAAGGAACTGTCGCGTCTTGCGGCAGTGATGCGACGAACAGGACAACAGCGGCGAAGAACATGGGCGGGAGAGGTTAGCGGCTGCTACCGCGTCTCACCACGGAAGGCACCGCGGCCGTGCGCAAAACCCGCACCCAAGTGGCGGCCGCGTGCCGCTCACGTCGGCGATCGCGCCAGCCCCACGCGTCAACGCCGCGGCGCCAGCCAGGCGCCGATGGCGCGCGCGCGGTCGGCTCGCTCAGCACGAGACAATTCGGCCAGCGCATCGAGCCAAACGCCCTCGAGCGGTTCGCGCGCAAGGCGTCGAGCGATGGCGCTCACCGCACCCGTGCCTTGCACCCGAGCATTCCAGCGCGGCCCGGTCAGCGCGCCGAACGCAGCCGCGCGGTGCAGGCTGCAGGCGGCCAGCGCGGAGCGCTCGACGGCATCGTCCGCGACGAGCCGGGTGAGGTCCAACTCCAGCGTGCTCGGCCGGATCCCGGTCACGGCCCAGCGGTCGAGCAGCAGCTCGACGCGCAGCGCCTGTGCGTCGATCGATGCCTGCGCTCCAAGCGCCGGGATCTCGATCGCCGCCCCCGCGAGCTGCAGTGCCCGCAGGTCGAGCAGGCGCGCCACTTCGTCCGTCGCCGGCTGGTTGGCGTCACTCTTCGGCGCCAGGGCGCGCCAGCGGGCGAGATCGTTGCGGCGCGCGACGTCGAGCCAACCCAGCGCCGAATCGCGCTCGCCGTCCTCGACGTCGATCAGAGGCGGATCGCTCTCCGGCAGGTCGGCCGTCGGTTCGCGCTCAGGCTCCGCTTCGATCTCGCGCGGGTACACCGGATCGTGAGGCAGCACGATCACGCCGCTGAAATGTCCCGACGGTGCCGGCTCGCGCAGGACGATCCAGGCCAACACCGGCAGCGCGATCAGGTGCGCCACCAGAATCGCGGCCGCAACGCGCAGCACGGCGCTCGCACGCAATCGCGCAACCGCGAAGCGCCACACCAGCCGCAGATCGCCGCGCGGGCTCGCGTCTTCACGCGTCGTCGCGGAGAGGATGCGTTGGACGAGCGGCGCGTCGTCGGTGGGCTCGAATCCGAGCTCGGCGGCTTCGCGAGCGCGCTCGACGAAGCTCGCCAGGAGGTCCAGGCGCTGGGCGCATTCGGTGCAGGTGCGCAGCGCGGCCAAGCGCTGGGTGCGTTCCTCGAGCCGTTGGCCGTCGAGCAAGAGCTCGAGCAAGTCCACCTCCTCGAGATGGCGATGACCAGTGCTCATGCTGCGCCTCCTTCCCCCAGCGACTCGCGCAGCTTGCGCAGCGCGTTGAACACGCGTGACTTCACCGTGCCCACCGGGATGCCGAGCGTCTCCGCGATCTCACCGTAGGGCAGCCCCTGGATCACGGCCAGCTCGAACACCGCGGCGTGCATGCGCGGCAGGGTGCGAATCGCCGCGGCCAGCCGCTGCTTGTCCTCGGCGATCTCGACGCTTTGGTGCACCGGGAGATCGTTGTTGCTCACGTCCGCGCCGCGCGGGCGCTCGTCGTCCGTCGTTTCGTCGAGCGAGCTCGCCTGCGGGCGCACTGCGCGGCGGCGGCGCCGGTCGATCCACGCATTGCGAGCGACGCGCAGGGCGAAGCTCGAGAAGCGCGACTGAGGATCGTAGCTGGCGGCACTGCGGTACAACTTGAGGAACACTTCCTGGGCCAGGTCCTCGGCTTCGGCCCGGTCGGCGCCCAGGCGTTGGAAGAAACCGAGGAAGGTCCCGATCTCCGTGCGGACGAAGTTCTCGAAGGGTCCTTGATCGCCCGAGCGGAGCGCGGTCAGCGGATCCCGGTCGGCATCCCAGGTCCCCTTCAACGACTCCCCCAACGCGGCCCGTGCGGCATGGTTCAGCGCTTCTGGTCGGATTCCAGCGCCGCCTGGGCGCGGCGCACCGCCGCCAAGCGCTCTCCGGCGCCAGTCCAGCGCAGCGCGAGCCGACGCCGCTCACCCCCCAGGTGGCCGAAGCTCACTTCGAAGCGCTCCGCGGGCAGCCACTCCTTTACCCGATCGGCCCACTCCACCGCGGCGACGCCCTCGCCCGTCAGCCACTCGGCGCCTCCGTCGCTCAGGAAGGCCTCTCCGCGGGCCTGCATCCAAGCGTCGAGGTGGTACAGCGGGATTCGGCCCGGATAGGTTTGCATCAGCGTGAAGGTCGGGCTGGACACGTCTCCCACGACGCCCAGCCCGCGCGCCAGCCCGCGCACGAAGCAGGTCTTGCCGCCGCCGAGCTCGCCGTGCAGCGCCAG
This sequence comes from Planctomycetota bacterium, assembly GCA_020853575.1. Lineage (GTDB taxonomy): Bacteria > Planctomycetota > UBA1135 > UBA1135 > F1-120-MAGs118. Next base: position 446,654 of record JADYYP010000045.1, on the reverse strand, counting down.
CACGTCTCCCGCGCGGAGTTCCGCCGCCAGCGCCGCGGCCACGCGCTCGGTGTCGGAGGCCGAGGTGGTGACGAGCTCGAGCGCGTCACCGGCCATGAATCCAGCCTCCCGTACCGTCGAAGGCCACGGTCGCGTCGGAGGTCTCCGCGTGCGGAATGCGCAGCCCTCGGCCGCGTCGCACGTTGCCCAGACAGGTGAACCCAGGGCAACGGAGCGCTGCCTCGCGGAGCGCACGGGTGACCGCGTTCGCGGGCAGCGTCGCCACCAACTCGTGGTCTTCGCCGTCGTGGAGCGCGTGCTGCAGCGCGCTGCGGCCGGTGCGGCGCGCCAGCCGTCGCGCATCGCGGTGGATCGGGACGTTGCCGATCTCGATCGCCACCCGCGACGCGCGCGCCAAGCGCCACAGGTCGAGGGCCAGTCCGTCGGACACGTCCATCATCGCCGTCGCGCCGAGCTCGACCAGCCAGCGCCCCTGCGCAATCCGCGGCTGGAGCGCCAGATGGCGTCCGAGGGCGCTGCCTCCGAACGCGCCGGTCGCGACGACGACCTGACCCGGGCGCGCGGCGGAGCGGGACACGGCGTGACGCGCACCGAGCAAGTCACCCAGAGCCGTGACCGTCAGCGCCAGCGGGCCGGGAGCGCAGCTGGTGTCGCCGGCGACCAGCTCTGCGCCATGCGCGCGCGCGCAAGCGTCGACGGCGGAAATGAGGGCTTGCAGACGCTGTTGAGTCGCCTCGCGTGGCGCGCGCAAGGCCAACAGCACGGCGCGCGGCTCGGCGGCGGACGCCGCGAGATCCGAGAGCGCTCGTGCGCAGGCCTTCCAGCCGATCGAACGCGCCGGGACGTGCCGCGTGAAGTGCACGCCTTCGACGACTTGATCCACGCACACCACCGGCCGCAACAGCGACTTCGCCAGCAGGGCGGCATCGTTCCCGCGCTCGAGCGCGACGCGCGGGCGCGGACGCCGAGCGAGCCAGCGGTGCAGTTGCGCTTCGTTCCAGCTCACCTGCGCATCGTAGCGCCTCGAGCGACTCCGACCACCTTGGCGCCCGTGGGCTCACGTGTGAGCCGCGGCGCTGTCGTTCCACTCTCGCAGGTACTCGCGCGCCCGTGCCGCGGGATCGGGTCGGCTCAGGATGCCGGACAGCACCGCCATGCCGACCGCGCCGCTCGCTCGGACGAGGGAGGCGTGCTCGGGCTGCAAGCCTCCCAGAGCCAGCACCGCTCGCGCGCCTTGGCGCACCGTGCTGGCGAGAGCATCGATGCCTCGGCCCGCGTGGCGCGCGCCGCCCTTGAACGTGTCGAAAACAGGCGCGTGCACCAACACCTGCGCACCGTCCCACTCGAGCGGATCATCACCCACGTGCACCGAGAGCAGGATGGCGATCGAAGGCTCGAGCCACGGGCGCACCTCGCGCGGCCGCAGTGAGCGCCCTCCCAGATGCACGGCGTCGGCGCCGAGCGAAGCAGCCAAGTGCGGACGATCGTGGAACGCCAACCAGGCTCCGAGCGCTGGGTCGAGGCGCGCTCGCAAGCGCGTGGCGAGCGCTGCGAACTCACGGTCCCCCAGCGCGGGCTCGCGCAGGACGAAGCAGCGGACGCCGGCTTCGAAGCACTGCGCCACAGCGTGCTCGAACGCCGACATTCGCGGCGGCGCGAGATCGCCCGGGGAGAGCGCCACGATGCCACCGGGGAGCTTCACGCGCCGCCGTCGAGCTCCACCAGGTAGCCGAATTCGCGCAGCAAAGCCTGCAAGCGCCGCTGCGCGAAGCGGGACTTCAGTTGCAGGCGCCGCTCGTCCAGCACATCGCGGACGAAGTTCTTCACGCCAGCGTCTTGCTGGAAGCGACGCAGGGTGTCCGGATCGTCGCCCCGCAGCACGAGTTGGGCGTCGAGGTGCAAGAGGCCCGCGCGACCGGCCCAGTCGCGGATCGAGAACAGCACGTTTTGCGGGACGGGCGTGCGCGATTGATTGCGCAGCGTCGTCAGGATGCGCGAGAGGAACATGCCCTCGCTCAGCGCGCGCTGCACCGAACGCTCGTGGACGCGGAAGTGGAGAGTCTCGCTCTGTTGCTCGCGCACGCAGAAACGGTCGAGCTCGTGGACCAACTCGTCGTCGTCCCCGGTCGGGAACAGCACCACCTCGAAGTCCGGCGTGACGATCAAGCTCCCGAGCATCGGCGCGGCGCCGGCGGCGTCGACCACGCCCAGGAGCTTGGCACCGGTGCGCGTCAAGCGCATCGCCACCGGTCGGCCACCCTTGTCGTAGCCCAAGTCGACGATCCCGAACAAGTACAGGCGCTGGCGCACCCAGCGCGCGAGATTCCAGGCGAGCCGCTGCGGGTCTTCCATCGGCGTGTAGTTCGCGCCGTCGTTGCGAGCCGAGAAGTACTCGTCGACCGCCAGCTGGTCCAACCCGGCCAGATAGGTGTTGCGCGAGAGGAACGGCAGGTACATCAGGTCGTACCAGATCTGCGGTTCGACGCGTTTGAGTAGGCGCATGAAGATGCGCCGCATGCGCACCTGGTGGTACCAATCCCCGGCGACGCCGCGCTCTTCGACGGCGTACTCGATCAAGGTGTTGAGCTTGTGCTCGAGGGCGCGCTGTTCCCAATCCTTGCCGACACCCGCGATCGCGAAGGTGCGTTCGCCGGTGGACTCGATCAAGCCCAGGCTGCGCGTGAAATCGAAGATGAAGTCGAGCACCGCCGCGCGCGAGAGCTCGCGACCTGGATTGGGGATCAGCTCCTGCAGGATGCGCTTCTCGGTGGTCTTGAAGATCTCGCCGCGCACCGTGAAACGCACGTTGTGCTCGATCAGGAACCCCATGAAGCGCGAGATGTTGCTGACCAGGTCGACGCCCAGCCCGTGCTCGCTCTCCGGCGCATCCGGGTCGCCGGGAACGGCGACGCGGCGCAGCCAGGCCAGCGCCACCTCGTTGAACACGATCAGGGTCTCGTCGGAGTAGTGGATGCCGTAGCGCGAGAGCTCGAGCTTCTCCACGGTGCCGACCAGCGACTCCTCGAGCACGCTCTTCCAGCGCGCACCGTTCCAGGAGCTCTCGGCCTCGTCCATGCGCTCGAACAGTGCCCGCGGCAGCAGGCCGCCGAACTGCAGCACGGACTTCTCGACCAAGGGCCTGACGTCGTCGGCGAGGCGCTCGACGCGCGCCAAGGCCGCCGGCTCGTTCGAGTACAGCTTGTACATCTCGCGCAGCCGCGTCGGCGAGGTGCGCCTGCCGCGCGCCGGATCGTCGTACTGGGAATCGAGGAATCCGCGCAGTGTCAGCAGATCGAACACGCCACGGCGCTTCGCTCGTTGTTGGCGCAAGAGCCCGTCGCCGATCTCGAGCGGGACGGTGAAGGCCTTCGCGCCCTTGGTCTTGGAACGCCGATCGGGGACTTCGAGCACCAGTCCGTGGCGCGCCAGCACACCCGTGGCGCTCTCGAGCTCGTAACGCGAGAGCACCGCCAGCAATTTGTGATCGGAGAGTTCCTGCAGGCTCTGCGTGTAGCTCGGCGCGTCGAGGTACATCGCCAGCACCTGGGCCTGCTTGCGGCCGAGCGCCTCGACGCGTGCCTCGGCCACCTCGCCATCGCTCATCCACGAAGCCACCACGCGCCGCAATTCGGCCGGTGTCGTCGGCGGGGGCGGCGCGTTCACGCCGCCCCAGAACGCGTACAAGCCGGCGAGCTCCTCGGCACTGGCTGCGCCCAGCACGTCGGCCACTTTGGGACGTTGGAGTGCGGCACGCTGCTCTGCACTGGGGCGCGGCGCGCCGTTCGCGCCCTCCGCGGCACTGGCATCGGACGAAGCACGCTGCGGGTCTTGGAAGTTCACGACACCGGCTCCGTCGGGGACTGGTACGCGCTGGCCTCGACGATCTCGTAGGAGTAGCCCTGCTCGGTCAGGAACAGTTGGCGCTTCTCGCTGAACTCCTGGTCCCGCGATCCCAGCGTCACCACCGAGTAGAACGCCGCCGCCGAGCCATCGCTCTTGGGGCGCAAGATGCGACCGAGCCGTTGCGCTTCCTCTTGCCGCGAACCGAACGTGCCGCTGATCTGGATCGCGACGTTGGCTTCGGGCAAGTCGATGGCGAAATTGCCGACCTTGGAGACGATCAGCACGGCCAGCGCGCCGCTCTTGAACTGCGCGTAGAGCTTCTCGCGTTCGGCGTTGGGTGTCTTGCCGGTGATCAGCGGCGCGCCGATGCGCTTGGAGAGGGCCACGAGCTGCTCGATGTACTGACCGATGATCAGGATGTGCGCGCCCTTGTGCTTGTCCAGGATGCGCTCGACCACCGCGAACTTCGCCGGGTTCTCCGAGGCGACGCGGAACTTGGCGCGCGCCCCCGCGGATTGGTAGCTCGCCTTGTGTGTGGGATCGAGTGGCACGCGTACCTCGGTGCAGATCGCCGTCGCGATGAAGCCCTGGCCCTCGAGCACTTTCCAAGGCATGTCGAAACGCTTGGGTCCGATCAGGCAGAAGACCTCGTCTTCCTTGCCGTCCTCGCGCACCAGCGTGGCCGTCAAGCCCAAGCGGCGGCGCGCCTGGAGATCGGCCGTGGCGCGGAACACCGGTGCTGGGAGCAAGTGCACCTCGTCGTAGACCACCAGGCCCCAGTTCTGCTTGCTGAACAGCTCGAAGTGCTCGAACACATCGCTCTTCGAGCGACGCCAGGTGAGCATTTGGTAGGTCGTGATCGTCACCGGCGCGACGGTCTTCGAGTCGCCGGTGTACTCGCCGACGTCCTCGGGCCGCAACCCGGTCTTGTCGAGCAGTTCCTCGCGCCACTGGCGCACGGCGACGGTGTTGGTGGTCAGCACCAGGGTCTTGGCGCCGACCAGGTTCATCACGCACAGTCCGACCACCGTCTTGCCCGCGCCGCAGGGCAGCACGATCACTCCATTGCCGCCGGCGACGCTGCCTCCGGCGTGGAATGCGTCGGCGGCCATGCGCTGATAGGGGCGCGCTTCGAAAGCGCGACCCGCGCGGGTGCGCGAGCGCAGCGGGATGTCGAGCGCGTCGCCCCGCAGGTAGCCGCCGCGATCTTCGACCGGGTAGCCCAGCTTGATCAGCGCCTGCTTGATCGATCCGCGCTGCAGTGCGTCGACCCACACGCGGCGCTCGGCATCGATGCTGCACAGCTCGCGCACTGCGCCGTGCCCCAACACGTCCGCCAGCGCGTCGGGCGAGTTCGACACGAGCTCGAACGCCTCGCCCCCATCCGGGCGCGCGCGGCGCTCGATCTTGAGTTGCCCGTAGCGCGCGATCCAGCCGCGCACGTCCTCGATCACGCGCCGCGGCACCGGCACGCACGAGTACTCCTCGAGCGTCGCGGCGATCTTCTCGGCCGTGAGTCCGAGCGCGGCCGCGTTCCACACCGACACCGGAGTGATGCGGTAGGTGTGCAAGTAGTCTGGGCTCTTCTCGAGCTCGGCGAAGGCCGCAAGGGCGTCGCGCGCCGCCGCGAAGCGCGGATGCTCCTCGGTTCGCGGCTGACCCTCGGCATCCCGCACGGGATGGCCCTTGGTGTCGACCAGCGTGCGCACGGTGTGCAGCATCAGCGAGCGATCGCTCTGCACGATCAGGGGGTTGTCGGGACGGATCATCGCAGGACCTCGGCGCGGGAAGTGCGCTTGTCTTTCGCGGAGAGCGGCGGGTTCGCGCGCCGGTCGCGCGCGAGGAACGGCCCGGTGATCGAACGCGGATCGCGCGCGAGCTCTTCGGGCGTGCCCTGGGCGATCACTCGTCCACCGGCTTCGCCGCCGCCCGGGCCGAGCTCGAGCAACTCGTCACACAGGGCCAGCAGGCCGGTGTGATGCTCGATCAAGATCACCGCGTGACCCTCGTCGGCGAGCCGCTCGAGCACGCGCGCGAGCTTGGCGACGTCGGACGCGTGCAGGCCGGTCGAAGGCTCGTCGAGCACCACGACGCTCGGCGCGCGCTGGGTCTCCCCCGGGAACAGCTCGCTGGCCAACTTGACGCGCTGCGCCTCGCCACCGGAGAGTGTGGTGGAGCTCTGGCCCAGCGACATGTACCCCAAGCCGACTTCCGAGAGTGTGCGCAGGATCTCGACCGCGCGCGGGTGCGCCGCGAGGAACTCGAGCGCGGCATCGACCGAGAGCTCGAGGACGTCCGCGATCGACTTGCCGCGGTAGCGCACTTCGAGCACTTCGGCGGCGAAGCGCTGGCCCGCGCACTCCTCGCACGGCAACCACAGGTCCGCGAGGAACTGCATCTCGACCTGCGTCGCGCCCTTGCCCTCGCACGCCGGGCAGCGGCCCTTGGGTGAGTTGAACGAGAAGTGACTGGGACCGAAGCCCTTCATGCGCGCATCGGGTGTGCGCGCGAAGAGCTCGCGGATCGGCTCGAGCACGCCGGTGTAGGTCGCGGGCGTGCTCGCGGGCGTGCGCCCGATCGGTGTGGCGTCGATGACCACCACGCGCGGCGCCTGGTCGAGTGTGCACTCCAAACGCTTCCAACGCCCCGCGGGCCTCTCGCCCTGCATCGCGGGCACCAAGATGTCGAGGATCAGCGTGCTCTTGCCCGAGCCCGACGGTCCGCAGACGCCGTTGACCGCACCGAAGCGAGCGCGATAGTCGACGCCCTTCAGGTTGTGCCCGAGCGCGCCTCTCAGCTCTAGAGTCGCGGCCTGAGCGGCGCGCGCGACGCGCGATGCATCGCGTTCGAGCGTGAACTCGCCACGCAGCGCGGCCCCGGTCAGCGAGCGTGGGCTGCGCTCGATCTCAGCCGGCGTTCCGGACGCGACCACGTTCCCGCCGAGCCGACCGGCGCCAGGTCCCATGTCGACGATGAAGTCCGCGCGCCGCATCAGACTTTCGTCGTGCTCGACGACCAGCACGCTGTTGCCGTGCTCGCGAAGCTCCAAGAGCGCGCCCGTCAGCTTCTCGACGTCCGCGGGGTGCAGCCCAACCGTGGGCTCGTCCAACACGTAGCACACGCCCACGAGCTGCGATCCGAGGTTGGCCGAGAGCCGCACGCGCCGCGCCTCGCCGCCCGACAGAGTGTGCGTCGGTCGATCGAGCGTGAGGTAACCGAGCCCGACGCGCTCGAGCAGCGCCAAGCGCGAGATGAGCTCGGCCACGACCGGCTGCACGGCCTCGGCGCTCGCGCTGGGGATTTTCAATCGCCGCAGCCATTCCAGCGAGCGCGCCACCGACCAGCGCATCAACTCCGGCAGGCGCACGCCGTCGACCTCGGCGCAGCGCGCGTCGGGCCCCAGGCGTTCTCCCGTGCAGGTCGGGCAGGTCACGCTGGTCATCACGGTCTCGAGCAGCGCCGCCCACTCGGGGTCCTCGGTCTTCTTGTGCCACGCATCGACGTGTCCACACAACCCGGGCCAGTCCGCGGTGAAGCGCTCGGTGATCTCGGCATTGGAGCTCTCCTTCTCGATCACCACCGAGTACTTGGGCTTGGAGCCCTTGCCGAAGAGCACCAGAGCGCGCTGCGCGTCGCTGTACGTGCCGAAGGGGCGCTCGAGGTCGAGGGCGTGAGTGCGCGCCACTTCGAGCAGCAAGTACTCGTAGTAGCCCTTGCCTTTGACGAGATAGCGAGCGAAGCGGCTGTGCACCGCGCCCTCGAGGAGCCCGAGCTCGGGGCGCTCGATGAGCTTCTCCGGATCGCAGCGACTCGTGGTGCCCAAGCCATCGCAATCAGGACAGGCTCCGGCGTGCGTGTTGAACGAGAAGTGACGAGGGTCGAGCTTGTGAACCAGGCGATGGCCGCAGGCAGGGCAAGCGCCTTGGGTCGAGAACTCCAGTCGCGCGCCGCCCGCGACCACCACGCTGACGCGTCCCTGCGCCGCGTGCGCCGCTTGTTCCGCGGCTTCTGCGATGCGCGCGCGCGACGCGCCGTTGAACGCGAGCCGGTCGACCACCAAGTCGACGCGTGCCTCGCTCGACACCGCGGGTCGCTTGGCATCGAGCCGCGCTTCCACTCCGTCGACCAAGATGCGCACGAAACCCGCGGCGCGCCAAGCGTCGATGCGGGCCGCGAGCAACTCGTCGGACGCACCGCTCTCGACGCCTCCCGGACCACAGATGGGCGCGACGATCCAGCCCTTGGCGCCGTCGTGTTCCTTGAGCACTCGCTTGGCGATGCGCGCCGGGTCGAGCTTGGCGAGCTCGACTCCGTGCGTGGGACAATGCGGCACGCCGCAGCGCGCCCACAGCACACGCAGGTGGTCGTGGATCTCGGTCGTGGTCGCGACGGTCGAGCGCGGATGCCCGCGCGAGGTTCCGGCTTCGACGGCGACGGAGGGCCCGAGACCTTCGATGCGATCGACGGGCGGCTTGTCGCGGTTGCCCAGGAACTGCCGCGCGTAGGTCGAGAGCGACTCGACGAAGCGTCTGCGCCCCTCGGTGTAGATCGTATCCAGCGCCAGCGAGCTCTTGCCCGAGCCGCTCGGGCCGGTGATGACCACCAGCGCGTCGCGCGGCATCTCGACGCTGACGTGGTTGAGGTTGTGCGTGCAGGCGTCGACCACGCGGATCACGTCACAGGGACTCTGGTCGGCGTCGCGCCGTTCCGCGATCGGCCGCGCCGCGCGCGCGAACTCGCCGCGCAACGCCGCGCCGGTCGCCGAACTGCGGTGCGCCGCGATCTGCTCCGGCGTGCCGCAGGCGACCAGCTCGCCTCCGCCCTCACCGCCGCTCGGCCCGAGGTCGACGACGTAGTCCGCCGCGCGGATCACATCGAGGTTGTGCTCGATCACGATCACCGTGTGGCCGGCATCGACCAATTGCTGCAACGCACCGACGAGCTTGGCGATGTCCTGCGGATGCAACCCAGTGGTCGGCTCGTCGAGCAGATACACCGTGTGCGCGCGAGGCTTCTTCTGTAGATGCGCGACGAGCTTGAGCCGCTGCGCTTCGCCGCCCGAGATCGTCGTCGAAGGTTGGCCGAGGGTCAGGTAGGACAGCCCGACTTCGCTCATCACCGCCAGGGGCCGCGCGATCTTGGGGTGGTCCTTGAACAGCTCGAGCGCCTCCTCGACGGTCATCTCGAGCACATCCGCGATCGACTTGTCCTTGAACTTGACGTCGAGCGTTTCGGCTTGGAAGCGCTCGCCGCCGCACTCGTCGCAGGGCACGGTCACCGGCGCGAGGAACTGCAGCTCGACCAGCTTGGCGCCCGCGCCACCGCAGGCCTCGCAGCGTCCGCCTTCGACGTTGAACGAGAAGCGTGACTTGGTGTAGCCGCGCATCTTGGACTCGGGCAGGCTGGCGAACAGGTCGCGGATCGGATCGAACGCGCCGGTGTACGTCGCCGGATTGCTGCGCGGAGTGCGGCCGATGGGTGCAGCGTCGATCGCCACCAGATCGCCGACGTGCTCGAGCCCCTCGAGCGCATCGTGCGCGCCCGGTTCCGGACCTTCGCGCTCGAGGTGCGCCAGCAGCCCCGGCTCGAGGATGCGCTCGATCAAGGTCGACTTGCCCGAACCGCTGACACCGGCGACGGCGGTCAGTGCGCCCAACGGGAACTCGACGTCGAAGCCCTTGAGATTGAATGCGCGCGCGCCGCGCACCGCGAGCCGGTGCCCGTTCCCCGGGCGGCGCGTCGCGGGCGCCGGGATGCGCAATTCGCCGCGCAGGAAGCGCCCGGTCGGCGAATCGCAGCGCGCGACCTCGCGGGGTGTGCCTTGCGCGACGATCGTGCCGCCGTTGCGACCCGCGCCGGGCCCGACGTCGACGATGTGATCCGCCGCGCGCAAGGTGGCCTCGACGTGCTCGACGACGACCACCGTGTTGCCGCCGTCGCGCAGCCGTTGCAGCGCGCCCAGCAGTTGTGCGTGGTCGCGCGCGTGGAGCCCGATCGAGGGTTCGTCGAGGACGTACAGCACGCCCTGGAGCGCGCTGCCGAGCTGCGCCGCGAGCCGAATGCGCTGAGCCTCGCCGCCGGACAGCGAGTCCGCGCCGCGCGCCAAGGTCAGATAGTCGAGGCCGACTTGGTGCAGGAACGCGATGCGTCGGCGGACTTCTGCCAACAGGTCGCGCGCGATGCGCTGCTCGCGCGCCGCGAGTTGGAGCGTATCCAGGCGCTGCGTGAGGTCCGCGATCGACAGATTGAGGAGCTCCCGCAGCGAAGCGCCTCCGAACTGCACCGCGAGCGCCGCGGGCTTGAGGCGTGTGCCGCTGCAGTCGGGACAAGCGACGCTCGAGAAGTACTTGAGCGCCTGCGCTTGCCCGCCGCTGGCCGCCTTGCGCAGGGCCGGGACCACGCCCTTGAAGCGCCGCTGCCATTTGACCGAGCCCTGGTACTTCTCGCCGTTCCAGCTGAAGTCGTCCTCGAAGCGCTGGTCGCCGCTGCCGTGCAGCACGACCTTGCGTGCCGCGCGCGAGAGCTGCTTCCAAGGCGTGTCCAAGTCGAAATCGAAGGCCTGCGCGACGGACTCGAGGAAGCGGAAGTCGACGTGCGGGTAAACCAACGCTCCCCCGCTCTTGCGCGTCACGGCCAGCGCGCCCTCGCGGATCGAAAGCGTCGCATCGCGCACGATGCGCGCCTCGCTGGGCTCGTTGCGCAGCCCCAGGCCCGCGCACGTCGGACACGCTCCGTGCGGCGAGTTGAACGAGAACAGTCGCGGCTCGAGCGGCGGGGTGTCCGCGCCGCAACCGGGACAGGTGCGGCTGGTCGACCAAGCGCGCTCGGCGAGCTCGGCGTCGTTCGGAACGAACACGACGTCGCCGCCCGAGAGCTCCAAGGCCGTGGTGATCGCCTCGCGCAGCCGGCTGGGCTGCTCGCGTTCGGGCTTGAGTCGATCGACCACCGCATCGATCGAGTGGCGCACGTAGCGCGCCAGCTCGGGCGCCTCCTCGATGCGCACGATCTCGCCGTCGACGCGCGCGCGAATCAACCCGCGGCGCGCCAGGCTCTCGAAGATCTCTTTGTGCTGGCCCTTGCGGTCGCGCACGATCGGTGCGAGCACGCTGACCGAGCGTCCCTCGAAGGCGTCGAGCGCTTGGGTGACGATGCCCTCGGGCGTGAGCGCCTGCAGCGGCAGCTGACACTTGGCGCAGTGCGCTCGCCCCGCTCGCGCGTACAGCACGCGCAGGTGGTCGAAGATCTCGGTCAGTGTGCCGACCGTCGAACGCGGGCTGGTGCTGGCCGCTGCCTGGTCGACGGCGATCGCTGGCGAGAGCCCCTCGATCGATTCGACATCGGGCTTCTCCATCCGACCGAGGAATTGGCGTGCGTAGGCCGAGAGCGTCTCCAGGAAGCGCCTCTGGCCCTCGCGGAACAGCGTGTCGAAGGCGAGCGAGCTCTTGCCCGAGCCCGAGACCCCGGTGATCGCGATCAAGCGGTGGCGCGGAAGCGCCACCTCGACGTCCCGCAGGTTGTGCACGCGGGCGCCGCGGATGCGGATCGCGTTCGACCTCATCGGTGAGCTCTAACTCTCTGGAGTAAAAGCATTTACATTGCTCGAGTGACCCGTGGGGCAAGGCCCTTGGAGCGCTCCAGGGCCGACGGGTGGACTCGCGGCAAAGAGCCATCGTACCGGGCTCGCGCGAGGCCCGAAAGGGCCAGTCTCGGACTGGCGCGCGCGCGCGTTTCTCGGGGCGCTCGACGGAGTGCTTCGCCTGCCGCGGACTCAGTGCCGCACCCGCGCGCGGATCAGCTCGTGCATCGCGGCGGGCGCGGCGACGATGTGCCCGCCGCGCAACCAATCCTCGCCGCCCTCAGCGTCGGTCACCACTCCTCCGGCCTCGCGCACGAGCAGCGCTCCGGCGGCGACGTCGTGCGGCGCGAGGTGCAGTTCCCAGAAGCCATCGAAGCGCCCAGCGGCGACGAAGGCCAGGTCGACGGCCGCGGAACCCATGCGCCGCAGCTCGCGCACGTCGTAGAAGAAGCGCCCGAAGTTCGCGAGGTTGTCGTGCTCGAGCTGGCCGCGGCGGTACGGGAATCCGGTGGCGAGGAGCGCCTCGCCGAGTTGCGTGCAGCGCGAGACCTGGATGCGCTCGCCGTTCACGAAGGCACCACCGCCGGCGCGCGCTGTGAACGTCTCTCCAAGGCGCGGAGCATGGACCACGCCGACCAGCGGTGTCGTCCCGCGCAGCAGTCCCAACGAGACCGCGAAGGCCGGGAGCTGGTGCACGAAGTTGAGCGTGCCATCGAGCGGATCGAGGAACCAGCGCAGCTCGTCCGCTCCACCGCGCGCGTCGCGAGTCTCTTCCTCGGCTTCGATCGCGTGTCCTGGCAATTCGCGCCGCAGGCACTCGACCAACACGCGCTCGCTGGCGAGGTCGGCCGCCGTGACCAGGTCGCGCGCGACGCTCTTGGAGGCGATCTCGGCCGGCCGCAATTTCCCGAAATGCTCCATCAACACCGCGCCGGCGCGCCCGGCCGCGTGCTGCGCCACCGAGAGGAAGTGCTCGAGCTCACTCACGGCGCGGCCTCGACCAGGCGCGTGCAGATCTGATCCTGCATCGGTTTCCACACGGTCGGGTTGAGCCCGTCGAAGTTGGGGTAGTTCACCAGGATCGAGAACACGAACTGGCGCCCGTCGAGAGCGTAGGCCACCCCCGACAGCGCGCTCGTGCCTCCGATGAAGCCCGTCTTCGCGCGCACGCGCCCGCGCGCTGGCGCGGAGTTCATGCGATCGGACAGCGTGCCGCGCTCGCCCGCGACAGCCAGCGAGTCGAGGTACATGCGCGCGCTGGCCTCGTTTTGCAGCAGCACGGCCTCGATCAAGGCCACGATCTGGTGCGCGGTGACCCGATTGGCGCGGGACAGGCCGGAACCGTCGACTTGCGCGAAGCCCTCGGTTGGAACTCCCAGGCGCTCGAGCGCGAGCTCGGTCGCGCGCCCGCCCGCCTCGCGCGTGCCCGCGCCGGAAATCGCGTTGGCCGTCGCCAAGAACACCTGATCGGCGACCGCGTTGTTGGAGTCGCTGTTGATCGGCGCGAGATAGCGCGCGAGCGGTGTGCGCAGCGTGGCCAGCAATTCCCCGCCGGGCGCGCCTCGCGTGCGGAGCAAGCGGCCTTGAAGCAAGATGCCCTTGCGCGACAGCGCTCCGCACAACGTGCGGCCGAAGAGCTCGACCGGATCGGGGTGCGCGAACGAGCCCACGTAGGGATCGCTCTTGGCGCCGATCGTGCCCTTGACCAGAACACCGCTGGGCTTGGCACCGATCTGGACGTTGGTGCCGCCCTTGGATTCGGTGCGCACGCCGATGCTCTCGGGCAACCCGTGGTCGCGCGGGAAGACCTCCACGCGCGCGTGCTCGCCTACACGCGTCGGTGTCACGACCGCATCGAGACAGCCGCGGTTCGCCGAGAAACCGCCCGCGAGCGCGCAGTACTCCGCCCAATGCTGACTCGCGTCGGGCCACTCCGGTCCAGGAGCTGGCGCCAGGAAATGCCCCTCGTCGAGCACGACGTTGCCGCGGATGGCGCGCAGGCCGCGCGCGCGAAGTTCGTCGAGCGCCGGAGCGAGCAAGTGCTCGACATCGCCCGCGCTCGTCGGGTCGTAGAGCGGATCGGCCGCCGCGCGCACCACCAGATCCCCTTCGAGCACGCCATCTACGATCGCGCCACTGGCTTCGAAGCGCGTCTCGAAGTTCCACTCGGATCCGAGCAGCGCCAGCGCCGCCGCGGTCGTGATCAACTTCAGGTTCGACGCCGGCCGCATCAACCGATCGGAACCCAGCGCGAGCTCGCCCTGCGGGCCGGCGCCCAGCTGGCGCACGTGGATCGCGACCGCCGTGTTGTCGCTGCGCACCTTGTTCTTGCTGGCCACGCGCGCCTGCTCGACTGCGTCGTCGACGATGCGTTGCAGCTCGCGCTCGAGCCGCGACTGGCGCGCGCGCTCGAGCGCCGCCGGCCTGGCCACGGTGCGCCGCTCCGCCACGGGCGGCACGGCCGTGGCCGTCGAAGCCTCGACCTCGGGCGCGGCCGCGGGCCAGATGCGCCACAGGGCCAAGGCCGCCGCGGCGTTCAGCGCGACGATCAGCGCGATGCGAGCGGCTTGGGCGGTCGGTTTTCGTCGTCGGCGATCAGCCATGCGGTGTTGAGCACGAGTCGAGAGGTGTGCTCGATCTTGTCGAAGTCGAGGCGCTCGATGGTGTCGCGCCAGGTGTGGTAGTCGCCGTTCTTCTCGATCGGCAGGCCCTCGAAGAAGAACAGCACCGGCACGTCGAGCTGGTGGAACGAGTAGTGGTCGGAGCGCTGGAAGAGCTCCTCGCCCTGACGGACGACGATGTTCTTCACCCCGGTCCTGGAGAGCTTGCGCGCGCGCTCGAGCACCTCCTCGAGCCCGGGATTCTGCACGATTCCGAGCACCGCGACCTCGTCCGCCTCGCCGCGGCCGACCATGTCGAGGTTGATCATCGCGACCAACGCCTCGCGTGGTACCGGCAGGTCGCTGCACAGCGCCTTGGAGCCGAGCAACCCGTCTTCCTCAGCCGCGAACGCGCAAGCCATGATCGAGCGCTTGGGGTGCGTCAGCGCCAGTGCCTGCGCGACTTCCAACATCGCCGCGGTGCCCGAGGCGTTGTCGTCGGCACCGAATCCGATGCGGCCGCGGTCGTCGACACCGATGTGGTCGTAGTGCGCCCCGATCACGACGAACTCGTGCTTGAGCTTGGCGTCGCTGCCTTCGAACACGGCCACGACGTTTTCGATCGCGACGTTCCCGACGCTCGTCTGCGAGCTGAGCTCGACCACGCGGCCCTTGGGCCTGCGCGACAGGGGCTGGCAGGTCTTGTCGATCTTCGCGGCCAGCGCTTCGACGTCCTCGCCCAGGAGCTCGTTGGCGCACTCGAGCGAGACCTCGAGCGCGGGCAACAGTTCCTTGGGCAGCCCCTCGGGCACGCGGGTCATCTCGTGGCCCACCCAGGTGGCCCAGGTGTGGCGGAAACGCAGCTGCGCCGGCTCGAGCTTCGGTCCTGACTTCTTCTTGCTCGCGCCCTCTTCGGGTGCGCGCCGCACCACCAAGGCACCCGCGAGCTGGTTGTCGCGCAGCGACTCGAGCTTCTTCCACAAGGTCGCGTCCGGTGAGGCCTCGGGACCTTCGAAACGCTTGGGATGGCGCGGCTCGCCTTCGACGATCAGCGCGATCTTGCCGCGCAAGTCGCCCTCGACCTCGTCGAAGCGCTCGCTCTTGGACTCGATGCCAAAGCCCAGGAACACCAGCTCGCCCTGCGCGCTTCCCGAGCAGCCCGTCAACGGCACGAACTGCTGGCCGAAGCGCATCGCCTGCGTCGCGCCAGCGCTCGTCAGCGCCAGCTTGCACTGCTCCTCGACGGGCTGCGGCAGAGAGCGTGTGAACGGACGCCGGTAGGACTCGCCGCTGGCGGGCTTGAAGCCCGCGGACTTCAGGCGACTTTCGATGTGCGATGCGGCGCGCTCGAGCCCGGAGCTGGGGCTGTCGCGGCCTTCCAGTGGCGCGCCGGCGAGCTGCCACAGATCGCTCTCGAGGTCCTTCGAGGTGATCGAGGCCTGTCCGTCGTCGGGCGTCGCCCGCGGCGCTCGCCAACCGACGAGGATCCACGCGAGCGCCACCGCGCCCACGACGAGTCCAGTGCTGCGCCAACGAGTTCCCCTCGGCATCGAGCGCAGATTCTGGCGGCTTCCGCGCCGATTTCGAGGGAGAAGTCGCCGGGCTCGCGCGCTCAGGCGCCGAACTCGACGCGCAAGCCGTCGCGGGCCAGCTCGACCGGCCCGCCGAAGCGCGCGGCCACCGCGAGCCGCGCGGCGTGCGGCTCCACATCGGGGTAGAAGTGTGTCAAGAGCACGCGCCGGGCCCGCGCCGCGCTGGCCATCGCCGCGGCACTGGTCGGCGTGAGGTGGCGCGGGTCGGCGTGCTCGTCGGTGTGCGAGCACTCGAGCACGAACAACTCGACATCACGGGCCAGTTGCTCCACCGCGCGACTCGGTGGCGTGTCCGCGCTGTAAGCCAAGCTCGCGCCGCCCGCGAGTTCGACTCGCCACGAGAGCGACTCGGGCGTGTGGCCGTTCGCCGCCCAACGCAGCTCCAGCTCCGCGCGCCGCTCACTCCCGAAGCCATCAGCGTCCAGGGCCACTTCGACGATCTTCCAACGCGGGTCCTTGATCCAGCGCGCGGGCGCGTGCGCACCGCGCTCCAGCACTTCGCGCAGCCCGCGCGGACCGAGCACCTCGATGGGCTCCAGCGCGGCGAGCGCGGGATTTTGGCGTGCAAAGGCCAACGCGAAGAGATCGAGGCAGTGATCGGCGTGGAAATGGCTGATCAGCACGCGCTCGATCTCCAGCCAGTCGAGGCCCGCGCCGGCGAGCGCTCGCAGCGTCCCTGGACCACAGTCGAGCAACGTGAGCTTGGCGCCTCTGCGCGGTCGCAGCGCGTAGCCGGACGCGCCGAAGCCCTCGCGCGGCAGAATCGTGCCGGCGCCGAGGACGAACAGCTCCGCGCTCACGACGTGCGCTGCCGCTGCACGAAGCGCCAGGCGTCGGCGACGATGTCGGAGAGCGCTGGTCGCTGCGGAACCCAACCGAGCACGTCCCTGGCGCGCGTTCCGCCGGCGATCAAGCGCGGCGGGTCGCCCTCGCGCCGCGCCGTCATGCGCACGGGAATCGGATGCCCGGTGATCGCGCGCGCGGTTTCGATCACTTGCCTGACCGAGTAGCCGCTGCCCGTTCCGAGGTTCACGAACAACTTGGACTCGCCGGCCTGCAGCCGCCCCAGCGCGAGCGCGTGCGCGGCAGCCAGATCCTCGACGTGGATGTAGTCGCGGATGCACGTGCCATCGGGGGTGTCGTAGTCGTCGCCGAAGACCGCGATCTCGGCGCGCGCGCCCGAGGCGACCTGCAGCACGAGCGGGATCAGGTGCGTCTCCGGATCGTGGCGTTCGCCGATCGAGCCGTCGCGCGCCGCGCCGGCCGCGTTGAAGTAGCGCAGGGCCGCGAAACGCAGCCCGTAGGCGCGCGAATAATCCTCGAGCATGTGCTCGATGTGCAGCTTGGTGCGGCCGTAGGGCGAGATCGGTTGCTGCGGATGCGACTCGTCGATCGGGATGCGCACCGGGTTGCCGTAGGTCGCGCAGGTCGACGAGAACACGATCTCTCGACACTGCGCGGCACGCATGACCTCGAGCAGCGTGAAGGTCGCCACCACGTTCTCGCGGTAGTACTTGGCGGGATCGGTGACGCTCTCGCCCACATAGGCCTTGGCGGCGAAGTGGATCACGGCTCGCGGCCGGCGCTCGCGGAAAACTCGCTCGAGCGCGCTGCGGTCGAGCAGATCGACGCGCTCGAAATCGACCGCCACGCTGTCGCGGTGCCCGGTCGACAGATCGTCGACGACGAACAGCGGCACTCCGCGCGTTGCGAAGTGGCGAACCGTGTGGCTGCCGATGTAGCCCGCCCCACCGGCGATCATCACCGGCCCGGCGAGCGGGTGCTCTTTGGGAGACGTCATGGCGCGCGCAGGATATCCGCGCGCTTGTTCGGTGTCCGCCGTCGAGCCTCCAACTCTTGAACGAATCCTGATCGACATTCGCGCTCCAGCGTGGTGCGCGAATCTGCCCGCGGTGGTCCACCCTCGAGCCTCGCGTCAGCGACTTCCGCGGCGCTCTCGGCGCCGCTGCGGCTAGCCGAGATTTGCCGCGGCACGGCAGTCGAGCGCTCCCAGGTCGCGCCAGAACCCGGGCCAGCTCTTGGCGACGCACGAGGAGTCCAGCACGCGCACTCCGGGGCGCAGCAGCCCGAGCAACGCGAAGGCGAACACCATGCGGTGATCGCCGTGCGGGTCGAGCTCTATTGGAGCCGTCAAGCGCTCGAAGTCTGGCGCGCCGATCCACAGCTCGCGCTCGCTCTCTCGAGCACGCCATCCCGCGCGCCGCAGTCCCTCGGCGAGCACGGCGATGCGCGAGCTCTCCTTGCCCGGCAGCGTCTCGAGTCCGCGGAGCACGCTCTCGCCACCCGTGGAAAGCAACGCGGCTCCGGCGGCCACGATCGCGAGCACCGGCGCGAGGTCGGGCTGTCGTCCGAGGTCGAGCTGCGCGCCGTGCTGCGGGAATCCAGAGGCCACGAGCGCCCCACCGCGGGCGAGCGCACGGCAACCGAAGGCTCGCAGATGCTCGACGATGGCGACGTCCCCCTGCAGCGACGTCGACCCGAATCCGGTGGCTGCGACCTCTCCTCCGCTCAGGCAGCCGGCTGCGAGCGCGACCGCCGCCAGTGATGCATCGGGCTCGATCGCGAACGGATCCGGAGGTGCGCGCAGCGGCCCGCGCAGCAGCAGGGTCTCGCTCACGGCGTCCGCGGAGCGTCGAACGCGCGCGCCGAAGTGCTCCAGGACTCGCAACGTCATCTCGAAGTACGGCCGGCTCGGGAGCTCGCCCTCGATGCGCAACTCGTTCTCGTCCGGCCAAGCGCACAGCGCGATCGCGAGCGCGCTCGCTTCCTGGCTCGAGCACGGATCGCGCAGCACGACCGACGACGGTGGCCCGATCGGGGTCAATTCGATCGGCCAAGCCCGGCGCGCGAAACTCACTCCGCCACGTTCGAGCGCGTCGAGCAGCGGCGCGCTGCTCCGCGCCGCCAGCGTGCCCGTGGCGCGCACCGACTCACGCCCACCGGGCTGGCCACAAAACCCCAGGATGGCGAGCACGAAGCGCGCCAGAGTGCCACTTTCTCCAACTTCGAGCGGCCTGTCGCAGTGCCACGACGAGTGCAAGCTCGGGGGCCGGCCGCGCACGGCGAGCGCGGCGGGCGCGAGTTGGCGAGGGCTCGCTCCGACCTGGCCCAGCACGCGCACCGCCGCGGCGACATCCGCGCCGTTGGGCAGCCCAGCGATGCGCGTTTCGCCATCGCACAGCCCAGCGATGAGCAAGGCGCGCTGCGCGAGTGACTTGGACCCCGGAGCGCGAAACGACCCGCGGATCGTGCTGCGGGGGGTGAGCCCCGCAGGCTCCTCGCGCGCTGCGCTCGCTCGCTGCTCGTCGCCCATGCGCGGCGATTGTAGGAGCGCGGGCGCGTCGGCATACTCCGGCGCCCTCCAGTTCACGTGAGGTTCGATCCATGACCGTGCAAACGCTCTATCTCGGCCGCGAACGCTCGATCCCGGGCTTGAAGTGGACCGCGACCGGCAAGGTGCGCGACATCTACGCCGTCGGCGAGGACCACTTGCTGTTCGTCACCACCGATCGCGTGTCGGCCTTCGACGTGGTGATGAACGAGGGCATCCCCCACAAGGGCGAGGTGCTGACGATGATCGCGGCCTGGTGGTTCGAGCACACCCGCGACATCGTTCCCAATCATCTCGTCAGTACGTCGATCGACGAGATCGAGGGGCTCTCCAACGAATGGCGCGATCGGCTGCGCGGACGCGTGATGCTGGTGAAGAAGGCTCGGCCGACGACGGTCGAGTGGGTCGTCCGCGGTTATCTCGCTGGCTCGGGGTGGAAGGAGTATCAGAAGTCGCGCACGGTGTGCGGCATCGCGCTCCCCGACGGCCTGGCGCTGTCTTCACGCTTGCCGGCGCCGATCCTCACACCGACCACCAAAGATGAGCACCACGACCTGCCCCTGACTCCGGCGCAGGCACGCGAGCGCGTCGGCGCCAAGCTCTTCGATGCGGCCGAGAAGGCCTCGATGGGACTGTTCGCGCGCGGCGGTGAGGTCCTGGCCACGCACGGCATCCTGCTCGCGGACACCAAGTTCGAGTTCGGCTTGCGCGGTGAGCAGTTGATCCTGATCGACGAGGCGCTGACCCCCGATTCCTCGCGCTTTTGGCCGGCGGACCAATGGAGGCCGGGCAGCAATCCGCCGAGCTACGACAAGCAGGTGCTGCGCGATTGGCTGGAGACCTTGACCTGGAACAAGCAGTACCCGGCGCCGACGCTCGATCCGAAAGTGATCGCCAAGACCGGCCACAAGTACCTCGAAATCTGCAAGAAGATCACGGGGCGCCTGCCCGAAGGAGCTTCGCTGTGAGTGTCGCACTGCTGATGGGTTCCGATTCCGATTTCCCGCGCCTCGAGCCGTGCGTGAAGACCTTGCGCGAGCTCGAGATCCCCTGCGAGGCGCGCGTCCTGTCCGCGCACCGCACTCCGCACCAAGTGGTCGAGTTCGTGGAGAGCGCTCCCAAGCGCGGCGTGCGCGTGTTCATCTGCGCGGCCGGTGGTGCCGCGCATCTGGCCGGAGTGGTCACGGCGCACACCGATTTTCCGGTGCTGGGCATTCCGATGGACAATCCGCCGCTCAACGGGCTCGACGCGCTCCTGTCGACGGTGCAAATGCCCGGCGGAATCCCGGTCGGCACCTTGGGCACCGGCTCTGGCGGCCCGGTCAACGCGGCGCTGCTCGCGGCACGCATCCTGGCTCTGTCCGACCCGGCGCTCGCCGAGCGCTTGGCACGCTACCGCAGCTCGATGACCAAGAAAGTGCTCGAGCGCGACGCCGCGTTGCAACTCAAGTTGAAGGGCTGAGCCAATGCCGGTTGCAACCATCGTCTGGGAGGGCGGGCGGCCCGGGCACGTGCGCATGATCGACCAGACGCTGCTGCCGACGCAGTACGTGGTGCTCGACGTGCGCACGGTGGAGCACATGTTCGACGGCATTCGGCGGCTGGCGGTGCGCGGCGCCCCGGCGATCGGCGTCGCTGCCGGGTTCGGGTTGTTGCTCGGAGTGCAGCATCTCGACGAGCGCGATCCCGACGACGTGCTCGGTCGAGTGCGCGAAACGGCGGCCTACCTGGCGAAGGCGCGTCCGACTGCGGTCAATCTGTTCTGGGCGCTCGAGCGCATGCTGGCGCGCGCGACGCGCGATCATGCTGCGCGGCGTGCGATCGTCGACGGACTGTTCGAGGAGGCGCGCGCGATCTTCGACGAGGACTGCGCGATCTGCCGCAAGATCGGCGAGGTGGGTGCGGCGCTCGTGCGCGATGGCGCGACGCTGCTCACCCACTGCAACGCCGGCGGGCTCGCGACGGCCGACTTCGGCACGGCGCTGGCGCCGATCTATGCCGCGACGGCGCAGGGCAAACGCGTCGCCGTGTTCGCCGACGAGACGCGCCCGCTGCTGCAGGGCTCGCGCTTGACCGCCTGGGAGCTGATGCAGTCGGGCATCGACGTGACGTTGATCACCGACAACATGGCCGCGCGGGTGATGTACGAAGGCAAGATCGACGCGGTGTTCGTGGGTGCGGACCGCATCGCGCGCAACGGCGACACGGCGAACAAGATCGGAACCTACGGCGTCGCCGTGCTGGCGCGCGAGCACGGCATACCGTTCTACGTGTGTGCGCCGTTGTCGACGTTCGACGAGAAGATCGAGAATGGCTCGCAGATCCCGATCGAGGAACGCGATCCGGAGGAAGTGACGCATGGGCTCGGCCGTCGCACCGCCCCCGAAGGCGTCAAGGTCTACAACCCCGCCTTCGATGTCACCCCCGCGCGCTTGATTTCGGGCATCGTCACCGAGGTCGGACTGATCGAGAGACCGACGCGCGAGCGCGTCGAGGCCGCACTGCGACGCGGTGGTCGCTTGCCGTAGGAACGCTTTTCCTCAATCCCCGTGCGGCATGCGACCGATCGAGGGGTCCCGCGCGGGCCCTTCCGTGCGGTCACCCAAGACGCACATCATGAGAGCCCCGAAAAAGGCCGCCGCGCGCGGACCCAAGGCATCCCCGCTCCCGCCGGAAGCGCCCCAGGACGACCCGGCCGCGCTGTCGAGCGACGTGCTCGAGTTCGTGACGGCGATCGACGACTACAAGCGCCAGAACCAGCGTCCGTTCCCGACCTGGAGCGAGGTCTTGGAGATCGTGAGACGCCTGGGCTATCGCAAGGACCGTCAGAGCGCCTGAGTGCGCGCTGCGCGGCACCGCGAAGGCACCCGCGCGATTCGCGGCGCCGATCGGTGCACGTAACGCTCATGCATGCTCGGTTGCCGAGCGGCGCTCGATACGCTTGGTCCCATGGCCGAGTGGCTCGCGCTGCTGTTCTTGTGCGCTTGCATCGCGTTCGTCGCGCTGCTGGCCCTGCTCGCTTGGTTGAAGCTCTCGAGTGAGCTGCGTGAACTGCGGCGGCGCTTGGGGCAGCTCGAACGACGCCTGCGCGAAACCGCGGCCACGACAGGCGAGGCTCACGATCTGGAGCAGGCTGCTCCGACTGAGCAATCGAGCGCGCGAGCCGCCGCTGCGCCGAACTTCGAGACGCTCGCGCCGGGTGCAATGCCCGCGTCGCCGGCCCCGGCGGCGCACGGCGCAGTGGTCGACGCCCCGCCGTCGGTCGCGCCGATTCCTGGCAGCTCGAGGGCGTCGCAGCGGCCGGTGCTTCCGAGCGCCACGGCGCCGCGATCGAGCGTCGATTGGGAGCGCTGGTTCGGAGTCAAGGGCGCGGCGCTGGTCGGTGGAGCCGTGTTGGCCTTGGCGGGCCTGTTCTTCGTGCAGTACTCGATCCAGCGTGGGTGGATCGGTCCGAGCTTGCGCTGCACGCTGGGCGCGCTGGCGGGCTGCGCCGCTCTGCTCGTGTCCGGTCCGTTGCACAAGCGGGGTTACCGCGTGACCGCCGACGCGCTCGCCGGCTCCGGTGTCACCCTGCTCTTCGCGGCGACCTGGGCCGCGCGCGTGCTGTATGAACTCGTGCCGTTCAGCGCTGCATTCGTCGTGCTCGTCGCGGCCACGGTGTGCTGCGGACTGCTCGCCGTGCGGCGTCCCTCGACGGTCATCGCATGGTTCGGCGCGCTCGGCGGCTTCGCGACACCGCTGCTGTTGTCGCTCGGCTCGAGCACTCCGATTGGACTGTTCGCGTATCTCCTGCTGCTCGAGCTCGCCGTCTTGGCCTTGGCCAGCCGCCGCGGCTGGAACGCGCTCTCTGCGGCGGCGGTCATCGCCACCCAGGTGGTGTTCGCGCTGTGGATCGTGCGCTTGTTCGATCCGCGCTACACCAGTTGGGCGATGCTGTTCACGGCGGCCATCTCGCTCGCGTTCAGCACCTCGAGAGGTTCAGAGCGCGCCTCGTGGACCTCGTGGATCGCGTGCATCGTCCCGTTCTCGTTCGCCGTGTACTTCGGCGGACGCGCCGCGACCGGCGCCCCGCTCGGGGCGCTCGCGCTGTTGGTCTTGCTGCTGACGGCCAGCGCGAGCTGGACTGCGCTGCGCATTCGCAGAGCAACTCTGCTCTTTGCCGCCGCGCTCGGCGCCGCGGCCACTCTGGCGTCGTGGTATGCGGCATCGGATCGAAGTCCCGCGACTGCTTGGTACACGCTCGCGACGCTGGGCGCGGTGGCGCTGGTGCTCGCCGGAGTCGCCGAGATCGCGCGGCGCGCGCCGGATGCGCGCTCGTTCCCCGCGGTAGTCGCCGCGGCGCTGCTTCCGTTGGCCTCGACTCCAGTGCTGTTCGGATTCGCCTATGGCCCAGTGCCGCTGGTCGCGCTCCTGGCGCTCGACTTCCTTTTCGCCGCACTGATCACGCGCGCGGTGGTCATTGGAGCGGCGCTCGATTGGCTCGCGTGCGCGGCGGCGCTGCCCACGTTGGGCCTGGCGTCGTGGCGCCTCGCCGGCGGACCCGAGCTCGCTCCCGCGGTGGATCCCGCGCTGTGCGCTGTCGTGCTCGCGGTCCCTTGGAGCGCCGTGCGTCTGGTGCGTCGGGAGGGGGCGAGCGCTGCTCTGGCTCGAGGCGCCTTGGTGGCCGCGCTGGTTGTGCTCTTCGAGCACGCGCTCGGCGGTGCCGGTCGCGGAGCGCACTCGACGGCCTGGCTGGTGTCGATCGCGGTCGCAACGGGTTGCGGCGTGCTCGCGGCGCGCGTGCGTGCCAGCGCTGTCGGCTTTGCTGCGGCGAGCGCGGCGGCGTGGCTCGCGATCTCGAGCTTCGCCATGGACCTCCACTCCTCGAGCTCGATCACGGCCATGCAACTCGCGCTCGTGCTCGGTCTCGGGTGGGCTTCGATGCTCGTCCCCTACTACGACCGCAGCGTGCTCGGAGTTGCGCGCAACACCTGGCGCGCGGGAGCGCTGCTCGCACTTGCCTGGTCGTGGCCGTTGGCCAATGTGATGCACGCGTGGCGCCCAAGTGGCGTACGCGGCATCGACTTCGCATTGCTCGCCGCGCCGGCTTTGGCGCTGGCCCTGCGGCGCGTGGACCTCGAGCGCGACGGCCGGCGCAGCGCGGAGTCGGTCGGGGTGGCGTGGTATGGGGCCGTGGGCGCGCTGCTGGCCGCGCTGGCCTTCCGGGGCGCGCTGGACCACCGCTCGTTCACGCTGGTGCCCGCGCTCGCGTTGCCCGCATTCGCCGGGCTCGCTCGAGCGCAGCGTCACGTTGGCCTACGTGTCCTGGTTCTCGCGAGCGCGTTGGTGATCGTCGTCGGACTGCTGCTGACCGCGGCGCGGATCGTCGACGCGCCACAGATCTTCGTGCGCACTGGCTATCCCGTGTGGCACTGGCTGTCGCTCGATGTGGGCGCACCCGCGCTGGCTCTGCTTTGGGCCGCCCAACTCGCGCGTCACCGCGCCGCCGATCTCGACACGCGCAGCTGGTCTGCGCTGGAGCAACTTCCGGCCTGGCTGTCTCTTGCGGGTGTGCTCGCCGTGTTCGGCTGGCTCAACGTCGAAGTGGTCAACCTCTTCAGCGAAGGTCCGCGGTACGCCTTCGAGTTGCAGCGCGTTCCACCCCGCGACGTGGCTCTGTCGGTGAGCTGGACGATCTACGCGCTCGCCTTGCTCGTGCTCGGCGTGCGTCTGGGGCGCCAGCCCCTGCGCTGGACCAGCCTGGGTTTCTTCCTGGCCACGATCGCGAAGGTGTTCCTGTACGACCTTGGGGAGCTGCGCGGCCTGCATCGCGTCGGCTCTCTGGTGGGGCTGGCCGTGGCGCTGCTCTCGGTCTCGCTGCTCTACCAACGCTTCGTGTTCCGTGCCCCACGCGAGGCGCGCGCAGGGTGAAGCCCCGCGGGCTGCGCGGCGCCGGCGCCGGAACTCGGGGCACCAGCTTTCAGGTGTAGATCGGGAAGGCGCGTGCGAGTTCCGCCACTTCTTTCTTCACGCGCTCGGCGACGCTGGCATTCGCCGGCTGCGAGAGCACGTCCGCGATCCAATTGCCCAACGTGCGCATGTGGTTCTCGCGCAGCCCGCGCGTCGTGATCGCTGCGGTCCCCAAGCGCACGCCCGAGGCCTTCGTCGGCGGGTTCTGGTCGTAGGGGATCAGGTTCTTGTTGCAGGTCAAGTCGACCGCGTGCAGCAGATTCTCGGCGTCCTTGCCGGTGAGCTTCATCGGCGTGACGTCGACCAGCATCAAGTGGTTGTCGGTACCGCCGGAGACGATCCGCAGGCCCCGCGCGGCGAGCGTCTCCGCGAGCGCCGCGGCGTTCTTGACCACCTGTCGCGCGTAGACCGAAAACTCCGGCGCCAGTGCTTCGCGCAGTGCGATGGCCTTGGCCGCGATGACGTGCATGAACGGCCCGCCTTGGCCGCCCGGGAAGATCGCGGAGTTGATGCTCTTGGCGATGTTCTCGTCGTTGCACACGATCATGCCGCCGCGCGGTCCGCGCAGCGTCTTGTGCGTGGTCATGGTGACGACATCGGCGTGCGGGACGGGGCTCGCGTGGCAGCCGCCGGCAACCAGCCCCGCGATGTGCGCCTGGTCGACGAGCAGCTTCGCGCCGACTTCCTTGGCGATCGCGCCGAAGGCCGCGAAGTCGATCATGCGTGAATAGGCCGATGCTCCCGCCATGATCACCGCCGGCTTGAACTCGAGCGCCTTTTCGCGCACGCGGTTCATGTCCAGGCGCTCGTCGTGTTGCTCCACGCCGTAGCTGGCGAACTCGTAGAACACTCCGGAGAAGTTCTTGGGGTGGCCGTGGCTCAGGTGTCCGCCGTGGTCCAGCGACATCGCGAGCACGCGATCGTGGGGCTTGGCCAGCGCCATCAGCGCGCCGATGTTGGCCTGCGTGCCGCTGTGCGCCTGCACGTTGGCGTGTGCGGCCTTGAACAGTTGCTTCGCGCGATCCCGCGCAATGTCCTCGACCACGTCGACGTGTTCGCAGCCACCGTAGTAGCGCTTGCCCGGGTAGCCCTCGGCGTACTTGTTGGTCAGAACCGTGCCCATGGCGGCCATCACCTCGCGCGAAGTGTGGTTCTCCGAGGCGATCAGCTCGAGCTGCGCCTCTTGGCGCTGGGCTTCGGCCTTCACGGCCGCCCACAGGGCGTCGTCGGTGAATCGGGCAGGGGGAGTCGCGGCTGTGACGATCGGCGTTTGCATGGCGCGCCCATTGTCCGCGGCGCGCGGGCCTGTTCAATTGCCAACCCGAGGGCGACCGCCGTGGCGGGTCGGAATGACGCTTGCACCGCGCCGCGCCTCCTCATCCGATGCTCAACATTCGCTTCGCTCCCTCGTGCGCCCTGCTGGCGCTGACCTTCCTCCCGCTGGGCGTCGCGTGCGAGCGCGAGCACGATGCGGAGCAGCACGTGCACGGCCAGGACGAGCGCGGCTTCGTGTTCGTCGACCCCCAGCAGGAGGCCCATCCCAATTGGCTCGACTTCGGTGAGATCGAGATCGGTGACTCGCGAACCGAGCGCGTGCGCCTCAGGAACGTGGAGTCCAAGCCGATCGTGGTCGAGACCATGCAGACCGGCTGCTCGTGCACGGTGCCGACGCTGTATTACGTCGACTCCTCGGGCGCCAAGGTCACCGGCGACGTGCGCTCGAACACGCGCGTGATCGAAGTCCCGCCGCAGGCCGTGCTGGAGATCGACATGCGCGTCGACAGCAGGCTGTCCCCGGTGATCAACAAGGAGAAGTTGGTCATCGTGCGCATGACGACCGACAGCGACGCCGACCCGTACGTGACCATCGAGGCCCGCATGAAGATCGTCTCGGCCTTCCAGGCCGTGCCGCCGCTGCTCGAGTTGCAACGCATCGGCGTCAACTCCGGCGGCGAGGCTGCGATCGAGATCGCGCCCATCGGAGACGTCGGGCGCATGCTGGTCGAGGTCCTCGAGACGCCTCCGGGCGTGGTGGCAACCCTGACCCCCAGCTCGCGCCAGGGATCCGCCACATGGGAGTTGCGCGCGCGCGTCGATCCACCCCTCGCACCTGGAGCTCAAGAGCACACGCTCAAGCTGCGCACGACCGGCAGCGGTGGAGTCGGCGAGGGCCGCCCTTACGAGGTGAAGATGCGCTGGACGGGCACGCCAGATGTCGAGGTCGTGCCGAGCCGTCTGCTGTTCTTGCGCGACGGTGCCACGGGACGGGACCGCGCGCAAACCGAGCTCTTCTCGCGCATGCCGGGCAACGTGCTCAAGATCGTCGGCCACACGCTCACCGGAGAGAACACGGGCTTGGTCGATGTGACCGTCGAAGCCGCCCAGCCGGATCCGGACGGCAAGAGCAATCGTTGGCGTATCACGCTCGAGCCCAAGGACGAACTCGGCGACAAGCCGGTCCAGGGCGTGCTGCTGATCGAGACCGACGACCCGCAGTTTCCGCGCTTCGAAGTGCCGATCGTGCGCCGCGGCACTTGAGCCAGCGCACGCGACCGAGATCGAGCGTGGGCGTGCGTCGGGGCGCGCTCTGCGATCGTCAGGACCTCACGGTCTCGAGGTTCGGATCACTCCGAGCGACGTGCATCCGGCACCGTGAGCGCTCGATCCCCAGTTCTTCTCGGGCTCAGCGCCAGCGCTGGAACTTGCGCTTGCCGAACTGCACGAGCAGCGATTCTGCGAGTGCGGTCACGATGTACTTGGGATCGCGCACGATCTCGCCGTCGAGCTTGACGCCCCCCTGTTCGATGGTGCGCCGCGCTTCGCTGGAACTGCTGGCGAGCTCGAGGTCGCGCAACAAGACCATCAGCGGCAAGCCCTCCGCCGGCAGGCGCGACGACACGTCCACCTCCGGCACGTCTTCGGGTGCTTCCTTGTCGCGGAACTGGCGATCGAAGGCCTCGCGCGCCGCGCTCGCGGCGGCGGGACCGTGATAGAAGCTGGTGATTTCCGCCGCGAGCCGCGCCTTGGCCTCGCGCGGGTGGCCGGCGAGCAACGCGTCGCGCTCCGCGGTGTCGAGCGCGGTCAAGGTGTCGAACCACATCGGCATGACGGCATCGGACAAGCTCATCACCTTGCCGAACATCTCGTTGGGGCTTTCTGTGAGCTGGATCGCGTTGCCGTAGCTCTTCGACATCTTGCGACCGTCGAGACCGTTGATCAGCGGGAAGGTCAGGCAGATCTGCGGGATCTGGCCCTCCCGCTCCTGCAGCTCGCGCCCGACCAGCAGGTTGAAGAGCTGGTCGGTGCCACCGATCTCGACATCGCACTTGATCATCACCGAATCCCAGCCCTGCATCAGCGGGTACAGGAATTCGTGTACACCGATCGGCTCGCGCGCTTCCATGCGCTTTTCGAACGTGTCGCGCTCGAGCATGCGCGCGACCGTGGCCTTCGCCGCCAGTCGCAGCACGTCCTCGAAGCGCATCGCGTCGAACCACTCCGAGTTGCGGTGCACCTCGGTCTTCGACATGTCGAGCACGCGAGCGGCCTGGTCCGTGTAGGTCACCAGGTTGCGTTCGACGTCGATGCGCGAGAGCTGCGGGCGCAGCTTGTTGCGGCCGCTGGGGTCCCCCACCATGGCCGTCGCGTCACCGACGATCAGCACGATCTGGTGTCCGAGTTCCTGCATCGCGCGCAGCCTCAGGAGCTGCACGGAGTGCCCCAGGTGCAGATCGGGCGAGCTCGGATCCATGCCGAACTTGATGCGCAGCTTCTTTCCTTGCGCGGCGGCGGACGCGAGCCGTTTCTCGAGCTCGCGCGCTTCGATGACGTCGACGGCGTTGCGACGGAAGAGATCGAACTCATTCATGCGGAGCAGGTTCCTCGAGCGCCCGAGCTTGACCTCAACGCAGCGGCAAGTCGAGCGTCGGTCGAGCGGGCTTGGATTTCAAAGCCGCGCGTTCCTGGAGCCACTGGCGCCAGCCTCCGGCGCTGGTCGGAGGCTGGCGCAGCTCCGCCAGCCAACGCAACGCGGGCGCCCAGTGGTCGAGCTCGCCGTCGGTGGCTGCGAGCAGACGCGGGGTCGCGAGGTCCAAGGCTCGAGCGCGCTGCGCACCCTCGATGCGCACCGCCCGTTCGAGCAGGGCCGCGATCGCTGGCGCGCCGCGTTCCAGGTAGGCCGCCAGCTCCGCGGGCTCCACCGGCGCCTTCGGCAGGCGCGGATCGAGGCGCTCGACTTGCGCCGAGCGGGTCACGAGTTGGTTCGCCGGCAACTCGCGACCGCCACGCGTCACCGTGCCGCCGAGCGAGTCGAGCTCCCACTGCGCACGCACTGCGATCAGGCCGCGCGAGGGCAGCTCGAAGGTCGCCAGCGCCACGCGCCGCGGCGCGCCCGACTCGAGGTCGAGCTCGGCCAGCGCATCGGTGAGGATGCGGCGCTTGGTGCGGTTTTCGATGCCCGCTTCGCTGATCCCGATGCAGGTGTAGTCCAGCGCGCTGCCGGGGCAGCGGATGCGCACCGGTTCCCCCAGCGCTTGCCGCACGGCCAGGAACACGCGGTACTCACCCGCCGCGGCGCCCGGCTCGACCTCGATCGCGAGATCGAGCGCAGCAGCCGAAGCGCGGCCATCGACGATGTTGCGGAAGCCCTCGGCGCGCTGCAGGGCCGCGCCCCGCGGGCCCAGAGCGAGAACGCGCGACAGGATGCGTTGTGCGAGCGCGTCGTCGCCGGCGTTGAGCGCGGCGCGCAGCTCGCTGAAGCTCGCCTCGAAGGGCTCGAGCTCCCGGGCGGCCAAGGCGCGCTCCAGCCGGGCCGCGCGCTCGCTCAACGCACCCGCGGGCAGTTCCGGGAGCAGTCGCTCGAGCTCTTCGCGCGCCAGGCTCTCGTGGCCGTCCTCGAGCGCGCGCTCCGCGCTCGAGAGCTGCTCACCCAGCGCAACCTCGTCGACGCGCGGAGCGAACAAGGCGCAGCCGGTGAACAGCGCGACGAGCGCGCAAACGAGCGGAACGAGCTTCATGCTGCGCATGGTAGCGAGCGATGCCGGGGCACGGAAAACGACACCGCACGGTCAGCGCTCGCGCGCGGACCGTGCGGATTCGTTGGTCAGCGTTCGGCTGAGCCGAGCGCGTGACGCATCAAGCCGGCTTGACTGCGTCGTTCGCTTCCTTGGGCTTGGACTTGTCCTTCTCGAGTTGATCGATCAGGGTCTTGTTCTCCTCGAAATCGGCGTGGACGAAGGAGAGCCCGATCTTGCGCTCCTCGGTGTCGACGCGGATCACACGCACTTCGATCTTCATGCCCGGGCGCACGATCTCCTCGGGGCTTTGGATCTTGTGGTCGGAGAGCTCGCTGATGTGCAAGAGACCCTCGAGGTCCTCTTCCAATTTCACGAACGCGCCGAAGTTCGTGATCTTCGTCACGTGCCCGCTGAGCAGGTCGCCGACGTGGTAGTTGTTCGGGATGTGATCCATCCACGGGTCGTTGGCGAGTTGCTTGAAGCCCAGCGCGATGCGCTTCTTCTGGGTGTCGACCGAGAGCACCACGCAGCGCAGCTTGTCGCCCTTCTTGACCATCTCGGAGGGGTGCGTGATCTTCTTGGTCCACGACATGTCCGAGACGTGCAGCAGGCCGTCGATGCCTTCCTCGATCTCCACGAACGCGCCGTAGGAGGTGAGGTTGCGCACCGTGCCTTCGATGACCGTGCCGACCGGGTAGTGCTCTTCGACGAGATCCCAGGGATTGGTCTCGGCTTGCTTCATGCCGAGCGAGATCTCCTGCTTCTCCTTGTTGTACTCGAGCACCACGACCTCGACCTTGTCGCCCGACTTCACCAGCTCGCTGGGGTGGTTGATGCGGCGCGTCCAGCTCATCTCGGAGATGTGCACCAAGCCTTCGACGCCGTCCTCGAGTTTCACGAAGGCGCCGTAGGACATGATGTTGACCACTTCGCCGACGTGCTTGGAGTTGACCGGGTAGCGCGTCTCGATGCCTTCCCAGGGGCTGGCTTGCTTCTGCTTGAGACCCAACGCGATGCGCTCGCGCTCGGTGTCGACGCGCAGCACCTTGACCTCGATCTCTTGGTCGAGCGCCACCATTTCGCTGGGGTGGTTGATGCGACCCCAGGTCATGTCGGTGATGTGCAGCAGGCCGTCGATGCCACCCAGGTCGACGAACACGCCGAAGTCGGCGATGTTCTTGACCACGCCCTTGCGGGTCTGGCCTTCCTGGATGTCGGAGAGCAGGAATTCCTTCTGCTTCTGGCGCTCTTCCTCGAGCAGCTTGCGGCGCGAGATCACGATGTTCATGCGCTCCGCGTCGATCTTGATGATGCGCGCGCGGATCGGCTCGCCGATGAAGTCGCTGATGTCGTGCGTGCGGCGCAGGTTGACCTGGCTCGCCGGCAAGAACACGTTGACGCCCTCGACGTCGACCAAGAGACCGCCCTTGATCTTGCGGCCGCAGATGCCCTGGATCTCGTCGCCTTCCTTGTACTTCTGGCTGACGCGTTCCCAGGCGCGCAGGCGGTCGGCGCGCTTCTTCGAGATCACGGCGGTGTCGTTCTCGTCGAGACCGTCGTAGAACACCTCGAAGGTGTCGCCCTTCTTGGGGAGGTTCTCGCCGAACTCGGCCAGCGCGATCGAGCCCTCGCTCTTGCCTCCGATGTCCATCACCACCATGCCGGTGCGGTCGTCGACCGAATCGACGACGGCCACGACGATCTGGCCGGGGGTGATGTCCTTGACCGACGAATGGAGTTGCTCGGACAGCTCGGCGTCCGTGACCGTGCCGAGCGCGGCTGCCAGAGATTTCTCCAGTTCAGCCGGGTCGATTTCGTACTGCTTGATCCTGCGGGAGGCGAGGGCCATGAAAAGAGGGTCCTTGGGGAGGGTTTGGAAAAACGCGGGTTGTGAGGGAGATGCGGTCCGTCGCACGTGCGGCGGACCCTGCTCGGGTGTGCCGCCAGCGTCGGGAGACGCGGCGGCGGAGTTGGATGAGTTGCGTTGGGGCGGGGAGCGTCGCCGTCGGCGAAATCGAGACGCGCATCGCGCGGACGGCGCTCGGTCTCAAGTGCTGGGCGGGATCGAGGCGTAGCGTCCGTCGCCGACCATGGCGACGATCGCCGCGCGCGCGGCCTCGAGCGCGTCGGCGCGGCCGGAGTCGATCGGCGCGCCGAAGCGCGCCGCGATCTTGAACGGTCGCGGCAGCGTCGCCTGGCGCGGCAAGGCCTCGAACGCACCGCGGATGCCGCAGGGGACGATCGGGACCCCGGCCATGCGCGCGGCCACCAGCGCTCCGGCGCGGAACTCTTGCACGCTTCCATCGGGCGTGCGCGTGCCTTCGGGGAAGATCGCGAGCACGTCACCTTGCTCGAGGTGCGCCACCATTTCGCGCAGCGCCGCGCGGTCGGGCGCGCCGCGCTTGATCAGCACGGCGCCGCAGGAGCGCATCAACCACGCGAGTGGCTTGAACTGCGCCAGCGAGTCGCGGGCGACGAACGAGACGTGCCGCGGCACGGCGTGGCTGAGCAGCGGGATGTCGAGGAACGACTGGTGGTTCGAGAGCACGACCACGCCCCCTCGAGCTGGGATGTGCTGCCGGCCCTCGAAGCGCTCGCGGAAATACAGCGAGTACCACAGGCGCGTCGACGCCCAAGCACTGCGGTATCCCAGCGTCGGCTTGGTCAGGATCGGCGGCAGATCGCTCACGCACATGCTCCACGGACGTGCGCCAGCAAGCACGCGACGACCTCGTCGACG
This sequence comes from Planctomycetota bacterium, assembly GCA_020853575.1. GTDB lineage: Bacteria > Planctomycetota > UBA1135 > UBA1135 > F1-120-MAGs118. The sequence goes on along the minus strand of JADYYP010000045.1, from coordinate 413,987 downwards.
CTCTTGCCATCGGTGTCGATCACGCGGGCGTCCGGCGGACACACGAGCGGCGCTAGATCGCGCGTGGAGTCGAGTCGATCGCGCCGCTCGAGCTCCTCGCGGATGCGTTCCGCTGCAGCGGGAGTTCCGAGCTCGAGCGCGCGGCGTCGAGCCCTTTCCAACGAACTGGCGATGAGAAAGAACTTGTGCTCGGCGTGCGGGAACACGACCGAGGTCATGTCGCGCCCTTCGGCGACCAGCCCGCCCCAGCTCGCGGCCAGGGAGCGCTGGAGCTCGACGAGCCCAGTGCGAACCCCCGCGTGGGCCGACACGGCGGAGACGTGGCTGGTGACCTCGCGTCCGCGGATGTCGGGCTCGCCCGGGCGTCCGTCGATCGATAGCTTGCCCTGCGCGTCGAAGTCGAGCTTCAGCGAAGCGGCGACGCGCGCACAGTCCTCGGCCCGCGCTGGATCGAGCCCGCGGCGCAACACTTCCAGGGTGACGGCGCGGTACATCGCACCGCTGTCGAGGAAGCGCAGCCCCAGCGAGCTGGCCACCAACTTCGCGACGGTGCTCTTTCCGGCCCCGGCGGGTCCGTCGATGGCAACGATCATGGCGTGGATTGAGGGCCGAACAGTCTACGGACGGCGCCGCAAAGCTCAAGCGCGGGCCGAGCTGGAGAACTCGAGCTCGCCGCTGGCGGCGATCCGCGCCAGGTCGCGAGCTCCTCCGAAGGCGTCGAGGACCACCCAGCGCACCCCGCCCTCACGCGTGTCGCGGAAGGCGTGGGCGTGGCCGCAGACCAGCGTCGTGCAGCCCGACGCTCGCGCGGCGCGCAGCGCTTCGGCGCCCTGTTGCTCCTTTTCCAAGGCCGGCTTGCCTGCCACCGCCTGGACCGACGCCCGCCGCAGGCGCCGCGCAATCGCCAGCGCGACCGGCCGCGGCAGCCGTGGCAGGCCCCAGGCCAGCGGGCCCGAGCGCAGCACGCGCTTGAGGCGCTGGTAGGCCAGGTCGAGGGTGCACAGCTCGTCGCCGTGGAGGAACAGCAGGCGCTGGTGCGCCACGCGGCCGATGCAGCCCCGTGGATGCACGCGGGCTCCCGTGGCGCGCTCGAAGCGCTGCTCTAACAGGAAATCGCGATTGCCGGCGAGCACGTCGACACGCGTCCCGCCGCGGGTCAGGTCGCGCAGCAGCTCGATCACGCGCCGCGCGGCGTCAACCTCGGCGTGGGCCGGGCCCACCCAGGCGTCGAACAGGTCGCCGAGCACCAAGAGCTGCGGCGCGCCCCGCGCCACTCGCACGAAGCGCTCGAAGTCTGCGTTTGGTGCGGCTCCCGGGCGCACGTCGAGGTGCAGATCCGCCACCACCAGCGCTCCGACCGCGAGCTCGAACTCGGGGAGCGCTTGGTCGGCCGCCATCGTGGGTGCTGGTTATAGCGTCCCTGCCTCCGCGCTCGCGCCGGGTGCGCGTGCGGCACCGTTCGGGCCGGTCAGCGTCGAGCCGCGCAGACCGGGGAACGCAATCGGAAGTTACGGGAGCGGAACGCGAGCCCACGGGAAAGCCCGTTCGGTTTGGAGCGCGCCGCCTCGGTCCCCCATTTGCCAACGCGCTCGGCGTGCACAGGGAGCGCTCAATTCCGCACCGCGGGCGCAAGGGCTGGTCGCCATGGGCGAGCTCGCTGGGGCTCCATCTCCTGCTGCTCGCCACCGCGAGTACGGCGTTGGTGCGCCAGGAACGCGAGGCGCGCGATCCCGTGGTGGTCGCGATCGCCGAACCTCCGCAGCTCGCGGCGGCCGTGCACGAGCCTCCAGAGCGCGAGCCCGAGCGTGAGGTCAGCGGCGAGCCTCTCGAGAGCGAGCCGCAGCTCGTCGAACCCGAGTTGCCCAGCGAGCGAGAAGATCCAGAGCCCGCACCCGTGCGCACTCCGACGACCTACGCGCTGGCCGCCGAGCTCGACCCGGCTCGCCTCGCGTGGCGCGCGATCCGACCGAGCGCGCCGCCGCGCGCAGCTCGCGAGGAAGCGCCGAGCGCGGCGTCTGTGCCGGTCCAGGCAGCGCCGCCGACGCCCGCTCGCGAGCCGCTGTTCGTTCAAGCCACGCCGCAAGCGACGCCGGCGCCCGTGTACCCCGCGCAGGCCCTGCGCCGGCGCCTTGAAGGCGTTGTGACCATGGAGCTCGCGGTCGATGCTCGCGGGCGCGTGCGTTCGGCGCAGGTCGTCGAGAGCTCGGGCCACGAGCTGCTCGACTCCGCGGCGGTCAACGCTGCCCTGCAGTGGCAGTTCCATCCGGCGGCGCTCGACGGCTCGCCGGTGGACTCGCTCTTGCGCCAGCGCATCGTGTTCCAACTGGTCGACGAGGCTTGACGCTGCGGCGGTCCGGACGTCCGGCGCTCCCCGGGCGACGGCGCAGCCGACACTCTGGGAGCTCGGGCCGCGCAACTCTCCGCGAGCTCTCAGGCGTCTTTCCCGTTCTCGTCCGCGGCCGCGGCCTCGCCTTTGTCCAGCAATCCGAAATCGCGCATCTTCTCCCACAGCACCTTGCGGGAAATGCCGAGCAACTCCGCCGTCTGCGAGCGGTGGCGGCCGGTCTTCTCGAGCGCGCGTTCGACGTGCTGCTTCTCGAACTCCTTCATCACCTCGCGCAGCGGCCGCACTTCGCCCGCGACCTCCATCGCTCCGCGCCAGCGCGGATCGAGCGGCACCAGGTCGGCGAGCGCCAGCTCTCCGCTCGGCGGGCACAACGCGATCGCGCGCTGCACGCTGTTCTCGAGCTCGCGTACGTTTCCCGGCCAAGCGTAGCGCTCCAGCGCATTCATCGTCGGAGTCGAAACGCCGAAGCGTCGTCCGCCGCCGTGGCGCTCGAGCATGTGCGCGACGAGCAGCGGCACGTCGCCCGTGCGCTCGCGCAGGGGCGGCAGAGCGATCGGCACGACGTTGATGCGGTAGAACAAGTCCTCGCGGAACTTCCCGGCGCGCACGTGCTCGCGCAGGGACACTTTGGTGGCGGCCACGACGCGAATGTTGATCGAGCGCGTCGACTCGCCCCCCAGGCGCTCGAACTTGCGCTCCTGCAGCACCCGCAACAGCTTGACCTGCATCGACAGCGGCATGTCGTCGATGTCGTCGAGGAAGATCGTTCCGCCGTCGGCCAACTCGAATCGTCCGCGCTTTTCCTTGCGCGCGTCGGTGAACGCGCCGCGCTCGTGGCCGAACAGCTCGGCCTCGAGCAGAGTCTCGGGCAACGCGGCGCACGAGATCGCGACGAACGGACCTTCGGCGCGCGTCGAGGCTCCGTGCAGCGCTCTAGCGACACACTCCTTGCCCGTTCCGCTCTCGCCCTCGATCAGCACGGTGGCGTCGGTCGGCGCAACGGTCTTGATGCGATCGAACACGGCGCGCATCGCCGGCGACGAGCCAACGAATCCTTGGAACACGCTCTGCGTTCGCAATTGCGCTTTCAGCGCCGCGTTCTCGCGCTCGAGGTCGCGCACACGCGAGAGCGTGCCGATCATCTTCACGATCGACTCGTTGCGGAACGGCTTCTGGACGTAGTTGGTCGCGCCGATGCGCATCGCTTCGACCGCTTGGTCGATCGTGCCGTAGCCGGTCATCAGGATCACCGGGCGGCGCGGATCGAGCTCGACCGAACGCTTGAGCACCGCCATGCCACCCTCGCCGGGCATGCGGATGTCGGTGAGCACGACGTCCGGATCGTCCGCTTCGAGGATCGAGAGTGCTCCCTTGGTGTCGGGCGCGTGCAGCACGACGTGGCCCGCGTCCTCGAGCGAGTCGCGCAGGGTGACCACGATGGTGATCTCGTCCTCGGCCAGCAGGATGCGCATCGGTGGGCCTGCTGGGTCAGAACTGCGCGGGGTCGCGGTGCAGATAGCGATCGCCGCCGGCTGACGCGGCCTCTTCGAGCGCGCGCTCGGCGGCGCCGACCAACTGGTCGAAAAACAGCGTCTGGGCGTCGCTCATGCTCGCCCCACCGATCGAGACCGCGATCGGGATGCGCTTGCCATCGCTCTCGAACTGGATCGCGCGCACGCCCTTCAGCAAGCGCTCGGCCAGGACCTTGAGTCCCTCGACCGGCGTGTGCGGGACGACGGCCATCAGGCGATCGTCGGCCAGGCGCCCCAAGAAGTCGCATGTGCGCGACTCGGCTTGCAGCAGGCGCGCGACTTCGTCGAGCACCGCCTCCTTCGACTCGTACCCGTAGAGGTCGCGCAGATAGCCCAAGCGGTCGACGCCGATCACCAGCACGGCCAGCGGGTAGTGGTAGCGCTGCGCGCGACCGAACTCGATCCGCATCAGGTGCATGATCTGCGAGAGGGAGAACAGGCCGGGTTCGCCGTCCTGGAATTGCGCGGAGCTGAGTTCGGCCATGGCGGTAGAGCGCTTCCTACGAACCGGACAGCGCGTTGGAGATCGAGTCGAAGAAGCCGTCTGCGCTCCAGTCCCAGCGCACGCGCAGCACGAACAGGGTCACGAGCACGAGCAGACAGCAGATTCCAAAGACCACGAACTGTGCGATCGCCATCGCCAGCCAATTGTTGGCGGTGCTCTTCAGCTTGCGGCTCGATCCGCGCAGTCCGAGCTGGACCGGCGCCATGATCAGGTCGCGCTGCAGTCGTGTGCAGCGCTCGGCTACACGCGCGTCGCCAGCGGCGATCGAGCTGGCGGCGAGCAGGTCGCGCGCACACGAATCCGCTTCGAATTCACTGCGCTGGATGGCTTCCTGCCAGCGCCTCGCCGTGGAGCTGTCCGCAAGCCCGAGCTCGACGATCAGCCCAGCCTTGATACGGCGCCAGGCCGGCGCATCGGCGTCCTCTGGAGCGGGCGTGCGCTCGGCGGATGTCGCGGCGGCCAGCGTCGAGGGCTTGGGCGGGCTCGGCGGCGCGAGCGGTATCTCCTCGATGGCTGCGTAGGGCAGACCACCGAACTCGATGCGCACGCCGCGCCATTCGATCAGGTCGCCCGGCCGCAGCTCGCGCTCCTCGCAGCTCGCGCCATTGACGCGCGGCGGCGGGCCGGCTCCGAGGAACACCATCTTCGGCGGCTTGTCCCACACGTGCAGTTGATCGCCGTCGGTGTTGGCGACGTCGACGTCGGCGCGCTTCCCCCCGACCACGGTCAGTCCGCCGGACAGCACGTGGCGGTGGCGGACCCCGTCCGCGGTGACGATTTCGATCCAGGCGTGCGACACGCCGATATGGATAGCGCATCTCGCTCTGCGATGCACGGGGAAGGGCGCTCCTCGCTGTAGTGTCCCCCAGCCGCGGCGACTATCCTCGCGCGCTCCCCGGCGCGCTCGGAGATCCCCTTGCTCACGAATACCCTGCTGGTTGGAGCGGCCTGCGCGTCGCTGATCGCTGGTCGCGCCCGCGCGCAAGACACCTGGGTCGCGCTCGGCGTGCCGAGCCTGTGCCAAGCTCCGGCGGGCGTTGCGCGGATCGAGCGGCTCGAGCGCGGCGCGCACCTGGTGTTCGAGAACGAGCGGCGCGAGGTGCTCGAGCGCCCCAGTGCCGCGAGCCTGCCGCTTTCGAGCCTGCTCGCGGCTCTGCAGGACGACGCCGCGCGCCGCCGCATCGCGCTCAAGCTCCTGCCGAGCGCGCCACCGATCCTGGCGCGCGGTGACGCTGCGGCGGTCGAGAGCGTTCGTGCCGCCTTGAATGATCTCGAACAGTTCGGCCGAGCGCTCGAGGTCGAGCTGCGCGTGGTGTGGTTGCCGGGTCGGGCGGATCTCGGAACCCACCCGGCCAACTCGGTGCTCCAGGGCGCGCTCGCGACGGCCGAGGTCGTGGGCACGGCGCTGTTGCGCTCCGGGGAGCGCGCCGAGCTGGGAGTGCGGCGCTCGCAGCCGTTCTTGGCCTCGTACTCGATCGAGCTCGCGACCAACTCGGGAGTTGCCGAGCCGAGCATCGGCGCGATCCTCAGTGGCCGCACCGTGCACGTGCGCGCCGCTCGCGTGCGCGCCGGTCAGGCGCTGCACATCGAGGGTTTCTTGGATGTCGCTCGACTGCTCGAGGTCGGCGCGTTCGATCCCGGGACCAAGGACCTGGGAGAGCGACTCGACGCGCCCCAGGTCGACGCGCTGCAGGTGGCGTTCTCGGGTGTGGTCGAGAGCGGCGGGTGGCTCGCGCTTTCGGTCGAGGGAATTCCGTGGTGCGCGGGCACGCTGTGCGTGCAGGCGACCACGCGTCCCGACCCCCAGAACCCCGTGCAGTGGCGCGGTTTCGACGTCGCGCTGCTCGAGACCCGCGTCGACGAGCTGCCGCCCGTCGAGCCGCAATCCCATGGCGACGACGGCGTCGAGCCGCGCTCCCTGCGCCAGCCCCTGTCGTCCGCCGAGCTCGCTCAGCTGGGCGACGAACAAGCGCGCGGAGCGAAGAACGGAGTGCGGCCGGCTGCTTTGTGGGCGCCCGGCTGTCTGATCAGTTCCGTGGCGGACAGCGCAGGCAATCTCGAGATCGAAGCGGTGATCCGTGCCGCGGAGCGCGAGCGCACGCGCGAGCACGACGTGTTGGTGGAGTGCGCCGGCATCAAGGTGCGCCTGCCTGCAACCGAGGGCGGCGTCGTGCGCGTGCTGGCGGCGCGCGAGTCGACGCGACTGGTCGATTACGACGCGGTGGTTGCGCAGGAGATCTGGATGCCCGAGCCGCGCGTGCTGCGCGTGCTCGACGGCTTCGACGTCGAGGGGCTGCTCGAAGGCGAGGCCTTGCGAGCGACGGCCTGGTCGACATCCAGCGGCCCGCTCCGGCCGGTCTCGCGCGGCGAGTCGGGGGTCGGCGCGCTGACGCTCTCCGAACGATCGCTGCGCTCGGGTGCGGCCCGCGTGAGCGCTGGTGTGCGCAGGGAAATCCTTTCGCCGCTGGACCAGCAACCAGCGCTGGCCGTGTCGCTCGAACGCGCGCGTTGAGGCTCCGGCGCGCGACGCGTCGGCTCGCAGGGACTATACTTCCCAACTCAACCGACAGCGCACACAGTGAAACTCGGCCTCCACCAATCCGCGCGCCTGGAGCAGCGACTGATTCAGTCGCCGCAGATGATCCAGGCCATGCAGATCCTGCAGCTTTCCGGCCTCGATTTGCAGGATCGCATCGAGCAGGAACTCAACGAGAACCCGCTGCTCGAGAAGGTCGAGGAGGTCGGCCTGGCGCCCGAAGGCGACGGGGCGAGCGAAGCGGATGGCGAGACCCGCCCCGAATTCGACCTGGCGGCGTTCGAGGCGCGCCTCAACGAGCTCGAGCGCTACGAACGCGACATCAACTCCCGACGGCGCCAGTCGAACAACGACGAGGTCGACAAGAAGCTCGAGGCGCTGCAAAACACGCCCGATTCGCCCAAGACCCTGGCCGAGGCGGTCTCCGAGGAGCTGGCTTTCACGGACCTCGACGAGCGCACCCGCGACGTGGCCGAGTACATCGTGCTGTCGCTCGACGAGCGCGGCTACCTGACGGCGCCCTACGAGGAGATCGCGCGCGATTGCGAGGTGCCGAACGCCACCGTGGAGGACGTGCAGCGCGCACTGTTCGAGCTGCGCCACCTGATCCATCCGGCGATCGGCTCGCGCGACCTGCGCGAGTGCTTGCTGCTCCAGCTCGAGCACCACGGGTTCGACGATCCGTTGCTGCGCGCCGTGGTCGACCAGCACCTCGACGACGTCACCACCAATCGACTGCCGCGCATCGCCAAGTCGACTGGCCGCAGCATCGAGGACGTCAAGCAGGCGTTGGACGTGTTGCGCTCGCTCGACCCCAATCCCGGAACGGGCTACGGCGGCGAGATGGCGGCCGCGATCATCCCCGACGTGATCGTCGAGGACGTCGACGGCAGCTACGACGTGCGTCTCAACAAGCAGCGCGTCCCGACCTTGACGCTCTCGCCACAGTACCGTGAGTACCTCAAGCTGGCGCGCAAGGGCGAGGGCGACAAGGACTGGGTGCGCAAGCGCCTGGAGTCCGCGCGTTGGTTCATCGACGCCATCCAGCAGCGACAGAGCACGCTACAGAAGATCGCCGACCGCATCTTCGCGCACCAGCGCGACTTCCTCGATCAAGGCGTGCGCGGGCTGCACCCGCTGCGCATGCAGGAAGTGGCCGACGAGGTTCACGTGCACATTTCGACCGTCAGCCGCGCGGTTTCGGGCAAGTACGCGCAGACACCGCGGGGAACCTTCCCGCTCAAGTACTTCTTCACCGGCGGAACGGCCAACCAGGATGGCGAGGTCGAGAGCCAGGCCTCGATCAAGCAGCGCATCAAGGAGTTGGTCGAGAAGGAAGACCGCACCAAGCCCCTGTCCGATGACGAGTTGGCTTCGCTGCTCGCCGAGAAGGACAAGATCCAGATCGCGCGCCGCACGGTGACCAAGTACCGCAAGGCGCTCTCGATCCCCTCTTCGAGCCAGCGCAAGCTGTTCTGACCGCAGCGACTGGATCGGAGCGGACGCCCGCGGGGAGCTGTGGGTTCGCAGGGCGCTCGATCGTCTGCTATTCTCTCCGCCCTTTTGAATCCAGCGGCATACACCGCAACTCATCCCAGAAGACTGCACGACCATGGGCGTCAAGGCGACCGAACTGCGCAAGGGCACGGTGATCGAGATGGACGGTGATCTGTATCTGATCACCGACTACATGCACCACACGCCCGGCAACCTGCGCGCGATCATCCACGTCAAGATGAAGAGCTTGATGTCGGGCTCGACGCGCGATCTGCGCCTGGGCTCGGGTGACGTGCTCGAGGTGGCCTACCTCGACAAGAAGCCCTGCGAGTACCTCTACAAGGAGAACGCGGGCGGCTACGTGTTCATGGACACCGAGAACTACGAGCAGTTCACGCTGCCCGAGGACTTGGTCGGCGAGAAAATGCCGTACGTGAAGGAGAACACGCCCTGCGTGGTGACGTTCCACAACACGACGCCGATCGGTGTGGAGCTCCCGGCCGCAGTGGTTCTCGAGGTGATCGAGGCCGATCCGGCGGTGCGCGGCAACACCGCGACCAACGTCAAGAAGGACGCTGTGGTCGAGACCGGACTCAAGATCCGCGTGCCAATCTTCATCAGCAAGGGCGAGAAGGTGAAGATCCGCACCGAGGACGGCGAGTTCCTGGGCCGCGTCAACGACTGAACTCCAGCGCTGCGTCGGGCGCGCAGGCCCGCGCGCAGAGCGCACTTCCGAGTTTCCAGAAACAGCGAGCCCCGCAGGTCGGGGCGCGCTCGCGACGGCGCGGGTGGACCGCCGCGCGCTGCCTCCGCACCCTGGATCAGCGCACGTAGACCGCGAGGTCGAGGTCGCGCGGCGTCGCGCGCACCGCAAAGGTCTTGAGCTGCTCGCATTGCTCGCGCAGGAAGCGCTCGAAGCGCCGGCGCTGGTCCGAAGGCCATTCGGAGAGTTCCTCGCGGCTCACCACGAACCACATGCGCCGTTCGCGCCGTGCCCAGATGTCCAACAGACGCGCGTCGTAGACCGTCAGGCTCGCCATGTCGAGCGCGAGGCGCGGCTCGGGGTTCTCGGGACCGAGGTAGTACTCCCCGACCGGTACGGCCATGCCGGCAACGAGGTCGTCGGGTCCGCGCGAACGCGCGACGAAGGCGTAGGCTTCCTTCCAGCGCGGTCGATCGCCGTGGCGCGAGGTGAAGTAAAGCGTGACGTCGACCGCGCCCCAAGCGAGCACCGCGGCGCTGGCCAGGCGTGAGGCCCAGCTCGAGCGCTCCGCGGGCAGCACCACGCGGCTGGCGAGCAGCGTCAACCACGGCAGGACGACGAACACGTACTGGGCCGCGACTTTGGCGAAGCACGCGGCCGCCGTGGCACCGCCGAGCACCAACAACAGCAGCAGCGCCGCCATGGTGTCCGCCGGATCCCGCGCTCTCCAGCCCGCGAAGGCCGCCCAGAGCGCCGCCAACGCCAGCGGCGGCCCGATGTAGAAGGCCGAGCTCAACACGAAGTGGTCGAGGCTGGACCCGGCCTTTTTCGAGGCGTACTCGAGCCACACGCCGGCGCCCCACTTGGCGGCGAGCAGCGCTGCGATCGCGCCGATCAAGAGCAACCAAATCGTCGGCGGGCTCCACTTGGGAGCGGCGCCGATGCGCGCGGAGAGCCACGGTGCAAGGATCAACGCCGGCACGACGAAGGCTGCCGAAGGGTGCGCCAACGCGGCCAGCGAAGCCAGCGCGAGCCCGAGCACGTAGCGCAACGGACGACCTCCGATGCACGCGGACAAGACCAGGCCTCCGCCGCACAGCGAAAGCGTTTGCGCCATGGTGTAGTGGCGCGCCGACTGACACCAGTAGATGTGCCAGGACGAGAGTCCTACGAGCAGCGCCGCGACCCACGCGCGCTGCGGGCCGATGACGCGCCGCCATCCAAAGTAGATCGCGAACAGGCCGGCGATCCCCACGCTCGCCGGAAGCGCGCGCAGCAGGGCCTCGCTCGGTTGTCCCTCGGTGAACGCCAGCACGCGTCCGATCAGGAACAGGTTGAGCGGGAAGTAGTTCAGTCGCCCCCAATCCAGGGCGCGAGCGTCGTGCAGCGTGTGGGCTTCGTCGATCCACAGCCCCCAGCGATCGAGCCCCACGACGCGCAGCACGGCGAGCACGAACACCGCCCAAGGGAGCCAGCGCAGCGCGGACGGAGCCGTCGACTCGCTCACTCTGCGCCGGCGCGGCATGCGGGAAAGCTGTTCGGCCACCGCTGGAGCCTTTCAAAGTCGCTCGCGCATGGCAACACTTGGCGCACCGCGACCGTGCCCCTGGGTCCACTCTCGTCGACATGCGCCACACTTCACTTCCCCTGTTGCTCTCGATCGCCGGCCTCTCGTCCGCCTGCGTCGAATTCCGCCGCACCCCGGGCGTGATGTTCGCGACCACCCCCGCCGGGGCGCGCGTGATCGTCGACGGCGCCGACTCCGGTTTCGTGACGCCGTGCCACGTCGATCTCACGCGCACGCAGCACGACGTGGACCTGGTGCTCGACGGCTATCGGCCGGCGAGCGTGCGCATCGAGGAGGGCGGCGAGACCTGGCTGATCCTGTGGGACGAGGCCTGGGTCAACGAGCAGACCTGGCGCTTTCCGTTGTGGCTCAATGCGCGCGATGGGATCTTCCCGATCAAGATCGAGAACACCTACGATCCCGCGCGGGTCTACGTGCGCATGCGCTTGATCGAGGGCCGCGACCGACCGCGTCGCGGCGGCGCGCGCGACGGAGCCGAGCGCGAGGGTGGCGGTGGCCGCTAGACCGGCCATTTTCCTCGACCGCGACGGGACCTTGCACCGCGAACTCGAGTCGCCCCTGCGTGGGATCGACCAGATCGAGTGGATACCGCGCGCGCTCGAGGCCTTGCACGACCTCGCGCGCGCGGGGTTCGAGCTGGTGGTCGTGACCAATCAGAGCGCCATGGCCCGCGGCGAGCTCGAGTGGGCCGAGCTCGAGCGGATCCACGAGCACATGCGCTCCAAGGCGCCCATCGCCGCGTTCTATGTCTGCCCGCACCACCCCGAGAATGGCGCGCCCCCGTACCGACGTGCGTGCCAGTGCCGCAAGCCTGGCTCGCTGCTGCTGTCGTTCGCCGCGCGCGATCTGGGGCTCGACCTGGGGCGCAGTTGGATCGTCGGGGACGCGCGCCGCGATCTCCAGGCCGGCCTGGCGCTCGGCGTCCGCGCGCTGCTCGTCGCCACCGGCAAGGGCCAGCGCGAGCGGGCCGCGCTGTCACCCGAGATGCTCAAGTCGGTCGGACTGTGCGCGGATCTGCGCGCAGCGGCCGACACGATCCTGGCGCAGCGCTGAGCTCGTGAACTACGGCAGGTAGCGCGCCAGCTCGTTGGAGAGCACGGTCGTCAAACGCAGCGGCAGCTTGGCCCACGTGTCGCGCAGCACCTTGGTCTTGGGGTTCGAGGGGTTGAGCGAAGGCAGGTGCTTGTCGCGCGCCAGATAGAAGCGGTATTGCAGGTCGGCGCCGGTGAAGCCCTGGTGCTCCTTGAAGGTGAACGCGCCCGAGTCCTTGCGGCTGCGGCCGAAATCGAAGCGCCTGAAGCCCTGCGCGACGCTCCACTCCTGCAGCGCCATGTACATGAAGTTGCTCGCGCTGCACTCGCGGTCCGCGCCGTCGCGCGTGCCGGAGTAGTACGCCAGCACATCGCCGCGGAAGAGGAAGCTCATCACCGCCGAAACCGGCTCGTTGCCGCGATGCACGACGTGCAGTCGAACCTCGTCGCCGAACTCCTTGCACAGGGACCAGAAGAAAACGTGCGGCAAGCCGGGCGAGCCCAGCGAGCGCTTGTTGCGGTGGAACAACTGGAAGAAGTCGTCGAGGTACCACTTGCCCTCGGTCAACTTCAGCCCGTGCTTCTCGCGGGCCTTGCGCGCCTCGGCCCGCGACTTCTTGGGCATCTGCGCCAGCACCTTCTCGGGTGCGTCCGGCAGGTCTTTGATGAACGTCGCGTAGAGCTCCGACTTCGCCAGCTCGAGCCCTGGGTCGCGTTGGCAACGCAGCTCGAGTCTCCCCGCGCCGATGCGGTCGGCTTCGGCCATCGCCGCGCGCACCAGGGCGTGCTCGATCTCGCGCTCGACTCCCAATGCGCCGCCGTACACCGCGTACGGCATCGAGATCAGCGCATTGCCGGTGATCCAGCGCGGCGCGCGCATCAACGGCAACACGCCCACGATCTGTCCCGCGCGGCGCGCGACGAAGTCGTTGGGCTCGTGACCCATGGCGTTCTCCACCGCGCGACGCCAGCCGGAGAGATGGAAGAACGTTCCGTCGGGGTGCGAGCGCACGAACGCGTCGCGCTCGGCGTCGTCGGCGGGCGAGCCGAGGCGGATCTCGACCGTGGGCGGCGTGGCCACCGGCGCGGCGGAGAGTTCAGGACTTTCGGTCGAGCTCATCGCCCCCATCGTCGTCCCAACGACGCTCGATCCTGTACTCGCGGAGGTTGCGGGCCTGCGTGTAGATGATGATCTCGCCCACCAGGCCGAAGCCGATGACCTGCACGCCCAGTGAGAACAGCATCAAGGCCAGCAGGAATGCCGGGCGCTCGTTGAGGCCGGTTTCGAACACCAGGCGTTCGATGATCATGTAGGTCAGCATCACGCCGCCGACCAAGGTCAGGGCCAGCCCGATCGATCCGAAGAAGCGTAGGGGCTTGAGCGTGAAGCGCGTCAGGAACACCACGCCCACGACGTCGAGGAAGCGCCGGATGTAGACCCCGACTCCGAAGAACCCCGACTTGCCCCACTCCTTGAGATGGCGCACCTGGACTTCGACCACTCGGAAGCCCTGGCGCTGCGCGATCAGCGGCAGGAAGCGGTACATGTCACCGTAGACCGTGATGTCGCCCAGCACCTCGCGCTTGAACAGGCGGAAGTAGCAATTGAGGTCGTGGAACTGGCCGCCGTTGATCTTGCGCATCAGCCAGTTGAACGTGGTCGACTGCAGTCGGTTGAGCCACGGGTCGACGCGCCGCGTGCGCCAGGGCACGGCCATGTCGGCGCCCTGATCGAGCTGCTTCAGCATGCTGGCGATCTCGACCGGGTCGATCTGCACGTACTGCGGTGAGGTCAACAGCACTCGTCCCAAGGCGATCTCGCTGGCCGCCGAGAGGCACACCGACTCACCGAAGGCTTTTTCGAACGCCACGGTCTTGATGCGCGCTCCGTAGCGGGCGGCCAGCGCCTGCGCCTTGTCCCAGGCCGCACCGCGGACGCCGTCGAAGACCAACACGAATTCCCAGGACTTGCCGAGATACTCGAACTCGGCCGCGAGCGCCGGCACGAGTTGATCGAGCTCGGCGTCACCGGTGAGCACCGCGACGATGGCGGTGATGTCCAGCGTCGCCGGAGCGCGCGGAGCGGCTGCGGCACCCTCGCGGATCGGCGCAGCGGCAGCACTGGTCGGGCTCATCGCACCTCCTGCGCGCGTCGGTTGACCAAGCGCTCGAGCACGCTGCGTCGGTTGACCCCGCTGGCCATGACCACCAGCTCGCTGAGCAGCCCGAGCAACACGAAGTGCACTGCCGGCAGCAGGAACAGCGAGAACACGGTGAAGGCCCACTGCGGCCAGTTCGTGGCCAGGTCGACGTCGGACCAGTCCACGGCCAAGAACAGCACGCTCCAGGCGAGCGTCGCGAAGGGAAGCGAGAACAACCCGAAGTAGTGCAACGGACGATGCGCGAATTGGCTGATCAGCTTGATCACGAACAAGTCGAGCAGGACGCGCAGCGCGCGCTCGAGTCCATACTTGCTGTGACCGAATCGCCGCGCGCGGTGGTTCACCACGATTTCCGCGATCTGCGCGCCGCTGCCGCGCGACATCGCCGGCAGGAATCGGTGCTGTTCCGCGTACAAGGAGAGGTTCTTCACCAGCTTGGCTCGAAATGCCTTGAGCGTGCAGCCCGTGTCGTGGATCGGCGTGTCCGTGACCCAGGCGATCAAGCGATTGGCGACCAGCGATGGAACGCGCCGCAGCACGAAGCCGTCTTGGCGGTTCTTGCGCCAGCCGGCGACGATGTCGAAGCCCTCGCGCATCTTGGCGACGAGCCTGGGGATGTCCGCAGGGTCGTTCTGGAGATCGCCGTCCATGGTGACCACGATCGCGCCGCGCGCCGCCTCGAAGCCCGCCGACATGGCCGCGGTCTGGCCGAAATTGCGCCGGAAATGCAGCACCTTCACGCGCGGGTCGCCGGCGCGCAACTCGAGCATGCGCGCCAAGCTGGTGTCACTGGAATGGTCGTCGACCAGGATCAGCTCAAAGCTCGAGCCCATGGCTTCGATGGCCTCGCGCACCTCGCGGTAGAGGATCGGCAGGCTGTCCTCCTCGTTGAAGATCGGGACGACGACGGAGATGTCCGGGGTGCTCGGCATGCTGGCAGCGAGGAACCTAACCGAGCGGCCCTACCCCTTCGCAATGGTTTCGGGCCGCGTTGCGGCCCGCGAGCGCGCGAGGAAGGTCGTCGCGCGTATTGCCGGCGCGCGACCGAGCGCTACGATGAGCCGCGCTTTCGAGGGGAAGTTGGACGGGCAAAACACTACTCGCCCTGGGGACGGAGTCTTGGCCATCGCGGTCGTACCGTTCCCCGGACATGCCGAATTGGTCGCAGTGCTCGCGGCGCTCGCGCCCAAGGCGCAGGTGCGCGCGTTGCGCGACCTCGATGCGTTGGTCGAGCTTTCCGGCGCTCAGGGGCGCTTGGTCGTCGATGTGGACCATGTGGCACTCGAGGACATCGGCTGGGTCAAGCGAATCCTTGCGGCGCGACCCGGCTGGAGCGTGGTCTGCACGGGGCGCGATGCCGGGGCTAGGAACGGCCGAGCCCTGCTCGCGGTCGAGGGCTCCCGCTGGCTGTCCTGGCCGCCCAGCCTCGACGACTTGCGCGCACTGACGACCGCGCCGCGCGCTCTCGCCGCGCCCGTGACCCAGCCGGCGCCCGCCGCTGCGGGCCCGAGCGCAGGTCCAGTCGCGGGTTCCACGCCCCCCGCTTCCAGCTCTCCGCCCTCGGCATCGAGCGCGGGCGGTGTCAGCGGTTCGGCAAGTGGCAGCGGCTCGACAAGTGGCAGCGGGCCGGCACTCGGCCGTGAGCATGTTGCGGTGCTCGCAGACATTTCCCAGCGCCTGGAGCTCGCGTTCGCCGCGCTGCGCGAGAGCGGACGGCTCTCCGAGCCCGAGATGGAAAGTCCTTCCATCGAGTTGCGGCGCTTGCTGCGCTTCACGCGCACCTTGTCGTGCCTGGTTTCGCCGCCTCCGCGGGGCGACGAGGAATTCGATCTCGCGGCGTTGATCGAAGAGCAACTGGCGGCGCTGACGCTGCGGGCGCGCAAGGGACCGCGTTTCCAGCCGCGCGCGAGCCAAGAGGGCCGCCCGGTCGAATTCGTGGTCAAGGCCGACCGCGCCGCGCTCGCGCTGGCTTTCGAAGCACTGCTGCAACTCGCGCGGCACTGCGCCGGCCAGGGCGAGACCGTGCGCGTGGTGTACGCGACGCCGCAACCCAGCGAGCTCAGCGTGCGCATCGAGTTCCCCGCCGGGCCGCTCGAGCGCCTGACGAACGAGCAACTTGCCGATCCGGCCGTGCTGCGCGACCGCTTGCCCGAGCTGTGGCCCAGCGACGTTTCCGCAGCAGCGGCGATCCTCGCCAGCCAGGGCGGCCAGCTCCAAATCCACAGCGGACCCAACGGCCACGTCACGCTCCTGGCGCGCCTGACCGGCGTGCGCTCGCAAGCTCCGGGCGCAGCGCCGCGGGCCGGCCAGAGCCAGACCTCGGCGGCCGCGAGCGGTTCGCGCGCGGGCGCGGACGATCCGTTCGCCTGAGAGGCCAGGCTCCGGGGAATCCGCGCGCGGCGCGCAGATCCTCCGCGTTGGACGCTTTGGACGTGGGATGCGCCGTCGCTCGCAGGGCTCGACGAAAGGCGGCGGCGCGCGCAGTGCTCGCGCGGTCGGGTCGCGCGACGAGCACCGTGCAGGCGACTCCTGCGCATCGATCGCGCTTGAGCCGCGCGGCGCCGTATGTCGAAGATCCGCGACATGGATGCACCGTCCGTTGCGTCGCAAGGACGCCCTGGAAACAACTTCCGGGTGTGGATCGGGCTGGATTCGCAGCGTGAGGCCGAGGATGTGGCGCTCGCGCTGTCCGCCGACGGTTTCCAGCTCGCCCAGCACCCCGAGCGCGAGTCCCTGCACGCGGTCGTGGTCGACGCCGCGCGCGCTGACGAGTGGCTCGCGCGGCGCGCCGCACGGCCGGACGCTCCCGAGGTGGTGATCGTCGCCTCCTTCGGCACGATTCAAGACGCCGTCGAGGCCATGCGCCGGGGAGCCTTCGACTACCGCACGCGTCCACTCTCGCCGGAACACGTCGTGCTCGCGCTGCGTCGTGCGCGGGAGCAGCGCGAGCTGCGCGACGAGAACCGCAATCTGCGTGAGTCGCTGGGCGCTCGCTTCGAGCTCGGCGACCTGGCGTCGAAGGACTCGCGCATGCGGCGCAACGCGGAGATCGTGGGCGCGATCGCGGACACGCGTGCCAGCGTTCTGATCACCGGCGAGAGCGGAACGGGCAAGACGCTGCTCGCGCGCACGATCCACGCGCGCTCCTCGCGCGCGCACAAGCCGTTCGTCGTGGTCGACTGCGGCGCCGTGCCCGCGAGCCTGCTCGAGAGCACGTTGTTCGGCCACGCGCGCGGCTCGTTCACCGGCGCCGTGCGCGACAAGCCGGGCGTGTTCGAGGCGGCCCAGGGCGGCACCGTGTTCCTCGACGAGATCACCAACGCACCGCTGGACCTGCAGGCCAAGCTCCTGCGCGTCGTGCAGGAGCGCGCGTTCGAGCGCGTGGGCGAGACCCGCACCCGCGAAGCCGACGTGCGCTGGATCGCGGCCACGCACCGCGAGTTGCCTCGCGAGGTCGCCGAAGGGCGCTTTCGCGAGGACCTGTACTGGCGCCTCAACGTGGTTGCGCTGCACATGCCTCCGCTGCGCGAGCGCACGGGCGACGTCCCCTTGTTGGCGGAGCTGTTCCTGCGGCGTTTCGCGGCGGAGCACGAGCGCAAGGTGCAAGCGATCGAGCCCGACGCCCTCGCTGCCCTGTGCGCGGCGGCCTGGCCCGGCAACGTTCGTCAGCTGGAGCACACCTTGGAGCGCGCCGTGTTGCTCGCGCGCGGCGCGAGCCTGACCTGCGCCGATCTCGGCCCGGAGTTCGTCCCCGCGGAGGCGCCGCGCGCAGCCCTACCGTCGAGCGGAGACGGAGCGCTGCGCCGCGCACTCGAGCAGCCCGAGCGCGAGCTGATCCGCGGCGCGCTGGAAGTCTGCGGCGGGCGCCGTTCGCGTGCGGCGGCACTGCTTGGAATCAACCGCTCGACCCTGTTCAACAAGATGCGCAAGTTCGAGCTGCTCGACTTCCCCCAGGCCGGCGCGCGCGAGCTGGACAGCGACGATTCGCACCGCCATAGTGCCCGGGCCCCGGGCAGCGACGCATGAGACTCTTGACCGCCATCTACGCCGTGTTGGCGCTGGCGTTCTGCCTGTGGCTCGCCTTCCACTGGAAGACCGCGGCCGAGGCCGAGCCGCGCTCGCTGCTCGACGAAGCACGGCGTTCGATGGCCGCGCCCGACCTCGATTACCCGCGCGCGCTGGTCGAGCTCGGGCTCGCGCTCGACGCTGCCGAGGCGGCGCGCGACATGCCGCTGGTCGAGGAGATCCTGACCACGCGTGCGCGGCTGTTGCGCACGACCGGTGGCTTCTCGCAGGCCCGCGCCGATCTGGAGCGCGTCTTGACGCACTTTCGGCCCGGTTCCGCCGCCGTCGAGGCGTTGCTCGCGGGCGTCGATCTCGACGCCGGCGAGGTGGAGTCGGCCCTGGCGCGCGCCAGTGCGGTGATCGACAAGGACCGCGGACAGATCGAGGCCTGGGCCGTGCGCGCCGAAGCGCTGCTGCGCCTGGCGGACCGCAAGCTGCAGGCTGCCCGCTCGCGGGCCGGGAGCTCGGTCACCACCAAGGGTCGGGAGTCGGCCGAAGCGCTGATGCGGCGCATCGCCGTGCTGGCACCCGACGATCGCGAGCGCGTGCGACTGGTGGACGAGCTGTTCGACGCCTTCCCGGTGCGCGAGCGCGAAACGGCGCGCGACGTGATGGACGAGCTCGACGATGCGAGCCGCTTGTTCGCCGAGGCGCCCGAGGCTCTGGCGCGCTCGTTCGACGGACCGATCCGCACGCCCGCGTTGCAGACCTACACGCGCCTGTTGGCGGACGCAGGCGAAGTCGACGACGCGATCCAGCTCGGACTGTGCCTCACGCGCGTGCAAGGCATCTCGTGGTACACGCCGTTCCTGCGCGACCAGATGACGTTGATGGTGGCCCACGGCCGCGCGCGTTCCGCGCAAGAGCTCGTGGCGCCCGACCTCGGCAAGCGCGCCGCGCCGGACGCGACGTTCTTCGGTGCTTGGGCGGAGGTGCTCTACCGCACCGAGCGTTGGGCCGAGCTGGCCTCGGTGGCGAACTACCTGCGCGGCAATGGCGACGCGGATCAGCGCGTCATCGCGAGCTACTACCTAGGCGTCGCACAAGCCGGCTTGAACAAGCCGGACGAGGCCGTGCTCGCGCTGCAACGCTTCGTGGCGCAACAAACCGTCGAGCCGTTCGCGGGCGCGCTGACAGCGGCCTGGGGGCGACTTGCGCAACTGCACCGGGACGCGGGGCGGCCGGCCGAGGAAGTGACCGCGCTGCGCCGAGCCCTGTCGTTCGGCAACGACACCACACCAGGAATGGGCGAGCTGTGGCGGCGCGCCGCCGAGCTCTCGTGGACCTTGCCGGGCGGCAATCGCTTCGACGCCGTCGACGAGCTGGCCCACGCGCTGCGCCTGATGCCGGCCCAGCGCACGGAGTTGGAGGCGCTGTGGCGCGAACGTGGTCAACGCATCGTCGAGGGCCGGCGCATCGACCTCGATGCCGAAGCGCGCGCGATGGTCGAGAAGGGCTTGAGCTTCCCCGAGGCGCATCGTTGCTCGTTCGATCTCGTGCGCATCGCGGAGATCTGCTCGGAGCGTGGCGAGGACGCGACCGCGCTGGTGCTCGCGCGTCGAATCCTCGAGATGTTCCCCGGACTTCCGCCGGCGATCGAGCGCGCCGTCGACGGCTACTCCAAGTCCGGCAATGCGCGCGCCGCGGCGGAACTGCTGCGGCTCCAGGCCCAGGTGGCGGGCGCGACGCCCGCGTCGATCGACCGGCTGCTGGCGTTGGGCGCGCCCAACTTCGGAGCGGATTGGCGCGTCGACATGGTGCGCTTCGATCCCGAGGGAATCGGGCGGCGTTGGGCAGCGGAGGCGCTGCGCGAACGCGGCGACACGTCCGAGGCCATCGCTGGCTTGCAGCGCGTGCCCGACGAGCGCTTGGGCGACGACGGGCGCCTGCTCCTGGCGGAGATGCTGTTCGATTCCGGGCGCGAGGCGCAGGCGCAGGCCGAGATCGCGGCCTTGACCCCGGATGTCGTCGTGCTCGCCAGGGCGCTGCCGCTGTCGATCCACATCGGTGTGCGGCAACGCGATGCCGCGCACATCTCGAAGTTGATCCGGCTGCTCGGGAGCAAGACGGCGGAGTTCGACTCGCTCGAGCTCCTCGAATGCGTCGACCACATGTTGCGCGCGGGCCTGCTCGACAGCGCGCGCGAGCTGTGCGCCGCGCTCGACGAGCGCCCGCGCACGCGTTCTGCCGCGTTGTATCTGCGCATGGCCGCCATCGGCCTGTTGTCCGACGATCTCGAATCCGCGACCGAGGCCCTGGAGCGCGCGCTGCCCTACGACGAAGGCGGCGGATCCGAGCTCGGCCAGATCATCATCGACGTCCGTGAGCGCCGCTGGAGCGCGCTCAAGGCTCATGTGCGCGAGCTGCAGGAATCCGGATGGGAGCCCACCACGGTGCAGTACATCGCCGCGGCGGCCTTGTCGGAGCACGTCGAGGAGGCGCGGCTCGCGGCTCGCGACGCGCGCGCGGCCAGCCCCGAGGATCCGCTGTGGCCCTTGATCGACTCCGCGCTGGACGCGCTGCGCACGACGGCGCCGACCGGCTCGAGCGCGGCGCAGGACTTCGAGCGTCTCCACGGTTTCGGCGTGGGCCCCAGCGCCGGTACCGTCGAGCGCGATCCGCGGCCGATCCTCGCGCGCCTCTTGGCGCTCGGACACCCCGAGTGGAGCGCCTGGGCCGTCGCGGACCTGGACCGTTCGGCTCCCCCACTCCCGGGATCGCTGTGGCCGACCTACCTCGCTTCATTGGGACATCTGTGGGTCGACGACTCGCGCAGCGCGGAGCTCGCCGCGCGCAAGTTGACGGCCGCCTGGCCGACATTCGCGCCGGCCTGGGATGTCGCCGAGGAGGCCATCGAGCTCGACGTGCGCAAGCCCGACCATCCGCGCCTCCTGCGCCTGGCTGAACAGCGTCGTGCGGCGTTGGGTGCGAGCGCCGAGCCCAGCGCCGATTTCTACTTGGCCGAGGCGCGCTTGGCCGAGCAGGCGGGCAATGTCGACGCCGCGCTGGCCGCCGCGCAGCGCGCGTTGCAGATCGACCCGCAGCGCAGTGCCGCACGCCGCAAGACCGCCCAGCTGCACCGCAAGCGCAAGGAGTGGGCTCTGGCGCTGGACACGTTCCATCAGGCGCTCGAGCGCGCGGAGCCCGAGAGCGACAGTCACCCCGTGCGCGAGATGCTCGACCTCTTGGCCGAGGTGCGCACCCAGGGCGGCATGGCCTTCGAGTCGCGGCTGCGCTCCGAGCTCGACTTCCTCAGCCAGCATTTCCCGAGCGATCCGCTGGTGGCGCTGTCGCGCGCGCGACAAGCGCTGCTCGACTTCGCGGACGATCGGCGCGCCGCACTCTTGCGCGTGCGTGCGGTGCTCGAGGAGTTCCGCTCGCGCACCGAGAACGTGCCGTTCGACTCCCTGCGCTCGGGGTGCGCGACCGAGTGGATCATGTTCTTGGGCGAACTCGACCCCGACGGAGCACATCGACTGGCGGAAGCCGAACTGCTCTCCAGTCCAGCTTCCGTGGAGTTGTGGCGCGCCGTGGGTCGGACGGCGGAACGGCTCGGCCTGCTCGACCGCGCCCTCGACGCGACGGAGACGGCCGAACGCATGTTGCCCGAGCCGGAGACGGCCTTGCGCTGCGCGCTGTTGTCGGCGCGCCGGGGTGACGCACGCGCGGATGTTCAACGGCGGATCGACGAGGCGCGCCGGGTCGCGGGCGCGAGTGCCGACGAGCGCCGGCTCTCGATGGCTCTGTTGCACGTGCTCGTGCGAGGCACGCGCGCGGAGTTGATCGAGGCCGTGCCGCAGCTCGCGCGCTTGTGGCAGACACGCGACGCGCAGCGCCGCCCCGAGGAGCTGGTCGAGCTGGGCAAGATGTACGGCTGCGCGCTGATCCGTCGCGGCGACATGGCGGACCGCAATCTCACCCACTCGGTGTTCCAGGAGCTCTTGCCGCGCGTCAGCGATCCGTCGCAGCGCAATCTCTTGACGGCGTTGACCAGCCTCAGCTTGCGCTTCGGTCTGTGAGCCCGGCGTGCCCGGCGCCAGCCCGATCAGGCACGCAAGCGCTCGGCGTGTCCCTCGCGCTCGAGGACTTCGCGCATCGTGCCGAAGCGAAACTCCGCGAGCAGCCGCTCCAGTCGCGGCAGCGTGCGCTGCAGGTTGACGTAGTGACGGAAGCGCTTGAAGGCCGGAGCGGGACAACGTGGCTGGCCTGGATCGAACTCCCAGGGGTGCAGGTAGAAGGCGCCAGCTCGGCCACGGCGCTCGAGCGTGCGCAGCGCGGCGCGCGTCAGGGCGCCCGGCAGCAGTCGGAAGTAGCCGCCTCCTCCGAAGGGCAGGTTGCGACCGGCGAAGGGCAAGGTCGAGACCGGGAACTCCACGATCTCTCGAGCACCAGCGCGCACCAGCGAGATCCCCGGCTCGAAGTCCGGAACGCCGTACACCGGGTGCTTGACCGGATGCACGCTCGAGTCGTAGCGGTAGCCGCGGGCGGCGAGCACGTCGAAAGCCCACCAGGTGCGGCGGGTCAAGGTGAAGGTCGAGGCCCGGAAGCCGATCGGTCGTGGAGCTCCCGCGGCCGCGAGCGCGCGCTCGGTGGTGGCGAGGTCGACGTCGAAGCGCGCCGGGTCGAGGTCCTGCAGGAACAGGTGCTCGTAGCCGTGGCTCGCGACTTCATGACCGCCTTCGAGGCAACGCACCACCCACTGCGGATGGCGCTCCGCGATCCAACCCAGGAAGAAGAACGTCGCGCGCGCCCGGTGGCGTGCCAGCGCCCCCAAGATGTGCCCCATTCCGATGTCGAGCCGCGGCTCGACGCGCTCCCAGTCCTCGCGCCGGAAATGGCCGCGCAGGTTCGCGACTTGGAAGTACTCCTCGACGTCGAACGACAGAGCGTGCAGTTTGGTTTCGCGCATCGGCGGCTCGTGGGTGCGGGGCTCAGGTGCGTTCGCGTCGTCGCTGCTCGAGCAACTCTTCGGCGGCCGCGACCACACGCCGCGCATTGCCGCTCCACGTCAGATCGCGTTCGAGCACGTCGCTGCGAGCGCGTGCTCCCAAGCGTGCGCGCAGCCCGGCGTCGCTGACCAAGCGCTCCAGGGCTGCCTCGAGTGACGGCGCGTCGGCCGGAGTGACCAACAGCGCGTTGCGGTCGTGCTCGAGGACCTCGCGCAGATTGGGCTGGTCGGGAGCGATCGAAGGCAAGCCCGCGGCCATGTACTCGAACAGCTTGAGCGGCGATGCGTAGGGGTTGATCGCGGGCACGAGCGCGACGTCGAACGCCGGGAGCAGGGCGGGAATCGCGGCGTGGGCGCGCGGTCCGGCGAAGGTCACGCGCAATTCGAGTCCCAAGCGACGCGCTTGCTCCAGCAGAGCCGCGTGCGCGGGTCCTTCGCCGATCAGCACCAGCCGAGCGCGAGACAGCGCCGGCTTGGTGAGCGCGTCGAGCACCAAATCGAGTCGGTGCCAGTCGCGGTAGAAGCCGACGAATCCCAGCCATACCTCGTCGTCCGGCGCGGCGGGCAGCAGCTCGACGCGCGCGCGCGCACGCGCGTCTCGTGCGAACTCGTATTGCTCGAGGTGCACTCCGTTGGGGGTGACGAAGATGCGCTCGCGCTCGACTCCCTGCTCGACCAGCATCTCGCCCAGCACCTGAGTCACGACGCACACCCGATCGGCGCTGCGGAAGATCCAGTTCTCCAGGCGCCGCGCGGTGCGCGGGAACGAGAGCCCACGCGTGCGAGAGAGCTCGAGGACCATCGGCGAATTGACCTCTAGGATCAACGGCACGCGCAGGCGCCGCGCGGCCATGATCCCGGCCGCGTTGCCGAAGGCGTAGCGCTCGTAGATCACGTCGACGTCGTGGCGCACGCCGGCGCTGACGATCCGCGGCCGACCGAAGCTGGTGTAGGCGTACTCGGCCAGCTCGCGCGCGAAGCGCGGCATCCTGGAGACCAAGCTCCACCTCGAGCGCACTGGCGCATCCGCGCGCTTCTGGGGCTCGGGTGTGCGCTGGACCAAGCTGACCTCGAAGACTTCGTGCCCCGCCTCTCGCAGGGCCTTTTGCAGCGCGCGGATGTGCACGCCCTGGCCGTCGTCGGCCTGCGTTCGGTGGTGGTAGAGAATCCTCACGTCGACGTGCTCCGCGCGCGACGCGCATCATCGAGCAGGCGCTCGAGCACTTCGAGGCCGCGCTCCCAGCCGAGCGTCTGGGCACGCTGCAGCAGTGCCTCGCGTGGCGGCGGTTGCTCGAGCACCGCGGCCAGCCTGCGCGCGAGCTCCGTTGGCTCGCGAGAGCGCACCAGCATGGCGTCGAACCCCTGGAGCAACTCCGATGTGCCACCGGCGTCGCAGGCCAGCACGGGCAGGCCGCAGGCGAGTGCCTCGAGCACGACGTTCGGGCGTCCCTCGCGACGACTGGTGAGCAGCAATGCGTCCGCGGCGCCATACCAGCGCGCCAACTCGCTCGGGTCGAGCTCGCCCACGCGCCGTACGCGCTGCGCGAGTCCGCGTCGGGCGATGTCCCGATCCAGCGCCGTCGCCAGCTCTCCGCGCCCGATGAAAACCAGGCGCGCGTCGAGTCTCGCCTCCAGCGCGGCGAAGGCCGCCAGCGCCAGCAGCGGATCCTTGCGCTCGATCAGATGACCCACCACCAAGACCAGAGGCGCGCGAGCATCGAGCCCCAGCTCCGCGCGCATCGCGGCTCGATCGCGTGGATGGAATTGCTGCGTGTCGACTCCGTTGGGCACGAGCACCCCGCGACCGCGCTCGCCCGCGAGCTCGTCCAGCGCATCGACCAGGTGCTGCGAAACGGCACACCAGTGGCCGGATTCGCGTAGATAGGCGCTCAGCTGCGAGCCGAGCCCGGCCTCGCCGGCGACCTGCAGGACATCGCTGCCTCGACCAGAGACGACCAGTGGCAATCGCTGGCGCGCGCACAGCGGCGCGGCGGCCGCAGCGGGCCAGGCGTAGTCCGCGACGACGACGTCGGGCCTTCCGTGGGCGAGCAGCGCGGTCATTCCGCGCCGCGCGAAGGCGCGTGCGTTGCGCCGCGGCATCTTGGGGACGTGCAGATAGCGCGGCCGCTCGATTCCGATGCCCACGCGCGTCTCGCGCTCCGCCATTTGCGCGAGCTCCTTCCAATCCGCGCGTCCCATGTGGAAGGGCGCCCAAGGCAAGGGATGCACGACGCGCACCTGGTGGCCGCGCGCGAGCATGCCCGACCAACGGCGTTCGGCGAAGATGCCCTCGCGCGGTCGCACGCTGCTCGGATACAGCGAGGTGAGCACGGCGATGTTCATGCGCCCAGGCGCGCCACGGCGTGACGTCGCCGCCAGTGCTCCAGGACGAGCACGCTCCACAACAATCGGCCGTGGTCGTGCGTGCCGGCGGAATGCTGCGCGAGGTGCTCGCGCAGCGCCGCGCGCCGCAGCCACTCCTCGGGACAGGTCTCGATCGCATCGGCCACGCTGGCGCGCAGCGGACCTCGGATCCACGCGCGCAACGGAGTGTCGAAGCCGCGCTTGCGTCCGTCCAGGATCTCTGCGGGCACACGCGAGCGCAGCGCCTCGCGGAACGCGTGCTTGCCGCGGCTGCCGCGCACCTTCTCATGCGCCGGCAAGATCGCGAAGCGCTCCACGAAACGGTGGTCCAGCAAGGGAGGGCGCACTTCGAGCGACACCCCCATCGAAGCGCGGTCGGCCTTCGCCAGGATTTGATCGGGCAAGTAGGTATGGAAGTCGGCGTACTGCGCGCGGTACAGCGGATCGTCCACGCTGGGCTGGTCGTACCAACGCGCGAAGTTCCGGAACGGATCGTGGTCCGCGAGTCGCCGCGCCAGGTCCGGCGCGAGCAACCCGAGCGCTGCCCCACGTCCCATTTGAGTCACGCTGTGGAAGTAGGCCTCGGCCGGCGTGCGCCCGATGTTGGAGAGGAAGGTCTTGGCGCGCAGGAAGCGCGGCGCCCAGTCGAGCTTCGGGTAGGCCAGGCCGGCGGCCGCGACCAGCGAACGCCCGCCGGCACCCAGCTTGGCGCGCAGCCGATTCTCGGCCACGTCGTGCACGTAGCGTCGATAGCCGGCGAAGACCTCGTCGCCGCCGTCGCCGGAGAGCGCGACGGTGACGTGCTCGCGCGCCATCTTGGACACGAGATAGCTCGGAACCGTCGAAGGGTCGGCCAGAGGCTCGTCGTAGATCCACGGCAGCACCGTGGTCGCCAGCGTCGGATCGGGGTCGAGCACCTGCGTGTGGTGCACGGCTCCCAGGCGCAGCGCGGTCGCTTGCGCCAGCTGCAACTCGTCGTGGGTCTTCTCGCGGAAGCCGACCGAGCAGGCGATGACGCTTTCGCGGGTCTCGCGCGCCAAGCTGGTGACCACGGCGGTGCTGTCGATGCCGCCGGAGAGAAACGCGCCCAGCGAGACATCGGCGATCGCGTGCTCGCGCACGACGCGGTCGAGCCACTCGAGGATCTCCTCGGCGGGCGCCGGCTGGCGCAGCTGGTCGGTCGGGAGATCCCAGTAGCGCTGGATCACGGGCTGGGAACCGGGCGTCCAACTCAGCGTGCTCGCCGGAGGCAAGCGCCGCACACCCATCCAGGCCGAATCCTCGCCGCCAACGTAGCCCTGCACGAGGTAGTCGAGCA
This sequence comes from Planctomycetota bacterium, assembly GCA_020853575.1. Taxonomy (GTDB): domain Bacteria; phylum Planctomycetota; class UBA1135; order UBA1135; genus F1-120-MAGs118. Next base: position 387,391 of record JADYYP010000045.1, on the reverse strand, counting down.
GCGCCTCGGGTCGCAGCTCGCGCGGCGAGTCGCCCCACTCGAGGATGGCCTTCGGCTCACTGGCCCACACCAGTCCGCGCGGCGTGCGGGCGTAGTACATGGGCTTGATACCCAGGCGATCGCGGCCCAGCACCACCTTGGGATGCAGCGGGTCACGCGAGTCGAGCAGGCAGAAGGCGTACATCCCCACCAGACGCTCGGCGCAGCGCGGCCCGAGTTCCTCGTAGAGGTGCAGCACGACCTCGGAGTCGGCGTGCGTCTTGAAGCGATGGCCGCGCTGCTCGAGCTCGCGGCGCAGCTCGACATGGTTGTAGATCTCGCAGTTGATCGCGATCGCGATGCGACCGTCCTCGTTCAGGATCGGCTGGTGGCCCCCCGACAGATCGATGATCGACAGGCGCCTGAAGCCCACGGCCAGGGGGCCCTCGACCCACACTCCTTCGTCGTCGGGACCGCGGTGCGCGATGGTCCGCGCCATCGCGCGCACACGCTCGGGGTCCGGTGAGCTCGAGATGTCGTCGAGCGCGACTCCACACAGTCCGCACATGCTAGCTCGCTCCCCCGTGGACACTGCCGCGGTCGAAGCCGTTGCGTCGGATCGCTGCGCCGAACATGCGCTTGCGCACCACCTGCAGCTCACCTCCGCGGGAGCGCGGCGCTTCGATCGGCATGCTCCCGTCCATCTCCGCGTGGGCGATGCGCTCGAAGGCGATGATGATCGCCACGAAGTGGTAGTAGAGGTCGAACTGCGCGCGGTTGAGGAAGGTGCTGCCCACGATGAAGGCGACCATCGAGCCCTCGAACATGCTCGTGTACTCGAGGATCCAACTCTTGTGATAGAGCGCCTTGGCGCGTCTGCGGATCTTCCACAGCGTCCACATCGAGAGCACGATCAGCGAGAAGTACATGCAGAACGCGGGCACGCCGCATTCCGCCAGGATCTGCAAGTAGGCGTTGTGCGCCACGCGCTTGCCTTCGTGCGAGGCACCCGACGCGAAGTTCCAGTACTGGCGCTGGAACATGCCGTAGCCCACGCCGAAGACGGGTCGCCCCTTGGTCATGTTGAGCGCCGTCTGCCAGGCCGCGAGCCGTCCCATGGCCGATCCGTCTTGCTCGTAGTCCTTGATCGTGCTCAAGCGGTCGATGTACGAGCGATCGACGAACGACAACGCGGCGACCGCTCCCAGCGCCGCCAGTCCGAACCCGAGCAAGCGATTGCGCGAGTGCCAGATCAGTGTCGCGACCATGCTGCCCATCGAGAGGAACGCGCCTCGCGAGTGCGTCAACATGATCGTCAGGATGCTCATCGGGATCATCGCCGTGACGCCGCGCTTGAGGATCGGGTTGACCTCCGCACGCGCGATCTGGATCAAGAGCGGCAGCCCCATCGCCAGCGCGAGTCCGAAGTTGTTGTTGTCCTCGAGCATGCCGCCGGGTCCCTGCAGCACCTTGATGCGCCCCAGCGAGAGCACGCCGGACAGGCCCACCTTGACGCCGTAGAACGCGAACGAGAGCGCGATCACCCAGACCATGATGCGCAGGTGCTCGCGGCGCTTGATCACCACCGTGGTGAACAGCGCCACGCCGATGATCTTGCAGAACTCGAAGTAGGCATCGGCCTGGCGCGGCATCATCTCCGCGCCCATCAGGATCGAGAGCCCGACCCACACCGCGAGGCCGATCATCGCGTAGCAGCGGGGGTCGCGCACGAACCAACGGCCCTGGGGCTTGGCGATGTAGCCGGCGACGGTGACGGCCGCGATCAGGAACGACCAACGCTGCTCGCGCGCGAAGCCCCAGCACAGGTCGTTGGGGCGCATGTAGGCCAGCCAGGTGAACGAGAGCATCCCGATCAGCGGCCGGCGGAAGACCACGGGCAAGAGCCCCAGGATCATCAGCGAGAACAGGACGTCACGCATCGCGTGTGCGCGCCTCCCGCCGCGGGTGCATCGGGCGCGCGCGCCCGTCCTCAGCGCATCGGCGGTGGAGCTCGACGCCGGTGCGATCGGAGCGGATGTCGCGGGCTCGTTCGAGGGGGAACTTCACGCCCGCTCACCGCAAGGCCTCTTTGATCTCCGTGATCGCGCGCACCAGCTCGTGGCCGAGTACCTGGGGCCGATTCTCGTAGGCCCACGAAATCCACAGGATCGCCGCGACCAACGAAACCGTCGACAGCCCCACGACGGAACGGCGGGTCAGGTCCGCGCGACGTTCGCTGCGCGTCGTGATACGGTTGATCACGCCCAGCACCGGCACGCCCAGGGCCCGCGCCGTGTCGCCGGGCGAGCGGAATCCGTTGCGGCCGAACTCGCTGATCGTGGCCCAGGCCAGTCCGATGCCCAGGCCGAGCACGCCCGCGATCGCAGTGATGATCCCCGGTCCCGGAGGATTGGGCGTCTTCGAGGCGCGCGCGAACTCGGTCACCTCGAAGGGATTCGAGCCCTCGTTGAGCAAATCGACGAAGCTCTTCTGCTTCTGGAACTCGGTGGTGCGCTTGAGCAGCGTGTCGGCCGCGATCATGGCCTTGCGGTCGAGGTCCTGGATCTGGCGGAAGGTCTCGGTGCGCGCCGCCTGCTCTTTTTTGAGCTCGCGCACGTCGGCCTCGAGCTGCGCGCGGCGCGCTTCGGATTGCTTGAGCGTCAGCTCCTTGGCTTGGATCTGGGCCGCGAGCACCTCGCGCTGCGGATTGGGACGCATCGCGGTCTGTGAAATCGGTGCGCGCACCTTCTCGAGCAGCGCTTCCTTTTTCTCGAGCAGCTTGCGGATCTTGCGCTCGGCCTGCTGCCAGCCGGAGTGTGCCTCCTTGTACTCCTTCTGCACCTCGCGCAGGTCCTCGACCTCCTTCTCGATCTTCTCGAGCTCTTGGTCGAACGACAGACCGCTCGAGGTCTGGAGCTTTTCGGGCACCTCCAGTGGCTCGGACTTGAACTGCTCCTTGAGCGTGGCGAGGCCCGCGGTGTCGGAGGCGATCGAGAGCTCGATGTCGAGCAAGTTGTTCTGGGCCTGGTCCAGGCGCTTGAACACCGGGTCCTCGTCGCGCGTGCGCCCGCCGCCGGGAGCCTGCTGCGTGGCCGAGATCCCGTGCTCCTTCTTGAACTCCGCCGCCTGCTCGTCGCATTCGCGCGCCTCGTCCTGCGCGATGGTCATGTTGTTGCGCAGCACTTCCAACGAGCGCTTGGCGTCCTGGCGATAGCGCTCGAGGACTTCACTGGTGTAGGCCTCGCGCAGTCGGTTGAGGAATTGCTCGGCGCGTTTGGGGTCCTCACAGGTGTAGGAGATGCTGATGAAGCTCGAACCCTGCAGGTTCTTGGCCGCATTCACTCCGACCTTGATGTTCTTCTGCTGGTCCTTGATGAACTCGAACTGGTCCAGCGGCGCGAGCGCGGTGTACTCCGGCCACTCGAGCTTCTCGACCACTCGCTTCACGCGCTCGTACTGAGTGATCTGGTAGGCCGTGTTCGAGACGTCGCGCTGGATCGTCTTCTCGTCCATGCCCTGGCCCGAGAGCGGCAAGGTCGACTCGCGCAACTCCAGCCCGGTCGTGGCGGTGTACTTGCGCGGCAGGAGCTTGGCCAGCGCCGAGCCCGCGGCCAGGATCACTGCCGCCGGCAACAGCACTTGCCAAACGCGGCGCTTGAGCGCGCGCGCCATCTCCGCCAGTTGATTGGTCTGCTCTTGCGCGGCCATCTAGGAGCTCAGGGGAAGAGGCCGTTGTTGTTGTTGTAGCGATTGCCGTAGTAGCGTCCGTTGCCGTTGAGCAGCAGGATCGCGCTCGCGGTCTGGCGCAGGACGTTGGTGATCGGGAACATCAAGTCGGCCAGGAAGTAGCCGAACTCGGCGATCATCGTCGGCGGCACGTAGATGATGTCGCGCTCCTGGATGAGCACGTTGTCGGTCGAATCGCCGCGGAACATGGCGGAGATGTTGACCGGGATGATCAGCGGATCGCGCGGATCGGCGCGGATCACCTTGACGCGACCGAGGTTGGCGGTTTGCGGGTCGGGCACCGCGTCCATCACCGCTTCGAAGACCGTCAGGTCGCCGGGGAATTGCTTGCGCCCCTCCGCGGCCACTTCGCCGAAGACGAAGTAGACCTTGTTCTGGGTCTGGATCCGGACGTCGATCTTGAGCTGCTCGTAGTACGGCGAGTACTTCTGCGTCAAGAAGGCCTCGAGCTCGGAACGCGTCTGACCCGCGACGTGCAGCGCTCCGACCTCCGCGAGCACCACCGTGCCGTCGATGTCGACGCGCTGCGTGTCGTTGATGTCGGGGTGGAACGCGTCGCTGATCTGGATCGTGTCGCCGATCGTGACGTAGTTCTGGTCTTCGGCGTTGCCCGTGTAGCGGTTGCCGAACCCCTTGTCGTTGAGGTACTGCAGCAGGCGCTTTTCTGGAGCCGTGCTGCTGCACCCGCTCGCCCAACACAGCAGTGCGCCGACGAGGGCGCAGACAAGCCAAGATCGCTGGGACGGAATCATGGGGCGCGGACGGAGCCTTCGGATCGAGGGGGACGGACTTCCCACTCCATCGGCGCGGGACGCCCCACACCTTGCGGGTCGAGAAGTCTCAAGAACCGTACTGGCGACTGTAGTACTCGCGGTAGGCACCGTTTCTAACCCTTTGCATCCATTGGGTCTGCGAACGGTACCAAGCGACGGTCAAGGGCAGCGCGTCCTCGAACCGGAAGCGCGGGCGCCAGCCCAGCTCGCGCTCGATCTTCGAGGCGTCGATGGCGTAGCGCCGATCGTGGCCCAGGCGGTCCTTGACGTAGGTGATCAGCGACTCGGGCTGGCCCAACTCGGCCAGGATGCGCTTCACGATGTAGATGTTCGGGTACTCGTTGTGCCCGCCGATGTTGTAGGTCTCGCCCAGCCGACCGCGCTCGAGCACCGCCAAGATCGCCTCGCAGTGGTCGACGACGTACAGCCAGTCGCGCACGTTCATGCCGTCGCCGTACACCGGAAGCGGTTTGCCCTCGCCGGCGTTGGCGATCATCAGCGGGATCAGCTTCTCGGGGAACTGATACGGCCCATAGTTGTTCGAACAACGCGTGATCAGCCCGGGGAACCCAAAGGTATGCACTGCTGCGCGGACCAGCAAGTCGCTGGCGGCTTTGCTCGCCGAATAGGGTGAGTTGGGCGCGAGCGGCGTGTCTTCCGTGAAGTAACCGGTGGCGCCCAGGGAGCCGTAGACCTCGTCGGTGGAGACGTGCACGAAACGCTCGACCTTGTGGGCGCGCGCCGCGTCGAGGACCACTTGGGTGCCGAGCACGTTGGTGTTGACGAACGGCAGGCCAGACTGGATCGAGCGGTCGACGTGGCTCTCCGCCGCGAAGTGCACCACCGAGATCGGGCCGCCCAACTCGCGCGCCGCGGCGAAGGCGCGCTCGACGTCCGCGGCGCGCGTGATGTCGCCGTGGACGAAGGTGTAGCCCGGGTGCCTCTCGATCGCCGTCAGGTTCTCGAGGTTGCCGGCGTAGGTCAGCGCATCCAGGTTGACGATCTTCCAGGTCGGCCGGGAGCTCACCAGCGTGTGGATGAAGTTCGAGCCGATGAAGCCGGCTCCACCGGTGACGATCAGCGTGCGCGTCATAGAGGTTCGACGTTCAAGTAGTTGCGGAGCGCGACGCGCCATGGCGCGAAGCGTCGGCCGCGCAGGGCGGCGAGTTTGGAACTGTCGAGCGCGCTGAAGGCCGGCCGGCGAGCGGGCCGCGGGAAGTCCTGTGTCGTGCAGGGTTCGAGCACCACCTGCGCGAGCCCGCACTCCTCGAGGATCGCCTGCGTGAACCCGAACCAACTCGTCGAGCCTTCGCAGGCGCCGTGGAACACACCCGTCGCGCGCGCGCTCAACACGTCCCACAGCGCGGGCGCGAGCTCGAGCGTGCTGGTCGGACAACCGCTCTGATCGGCGACGACCTTGAGTCGCCCTTTCTCGCGCGCGAAGCCGACGATGGTGCGCGGGAAGTGCTTGCCGCGCGGGCCGTAGAGCCACTGCGTGCGCACGATCGCGGCACCGCGCGCGTGCAACGCGAGCGTTGCGCGCTCGCCTTCGAGCTTGGTGCGGCCGTACACGCTGAGCGGGGCCGGCGCGTCGGTCTCGACGTAGGGCACGCTGGCGGTCCCATCGAACACGAAGTCCGTGCTGACGGCGACCAGATGCGCAGCGTGACGCGCGCAAGCCTGAGCGAGCACGCGGCTCGCTTCGACGTTGACCTTGGCCGCGAGCTCGGGCTCGGCCTCCGCTTTGTCGACGGCGGTGTAGGCGGCGCAGTGGATCACGCCCTCGAAGGGCCCGAACTCGCGCCACAAGCGCTCGACAGCCGCGGGATCGGCGAGGTCGACGCGCGCCGCGCGCACGCTCGGCCCCGGAATCAGATCGCTGCCGACGCCCTCGAGTCCCGCGGGGACGCGCAACAGGAGCTCGCTTCCGAGCATCCCCGCGGCCCCGGTGACCAGCACGCGACGTGCGCCAGTCGAGCTCACCGCAGGGTCTTCTCCGGCGCGGGGCGCGGATCGTCCATCAGGTTCGCGCCGCCCTCTGCGACCAGGCAGCTGGCACGGTGCAGCGACTCGAACGTGCCGGCGTCGGTCCACCAGCCCTGGAGTTGCTCGTAGGTCATCGAGCCGTCCTTGATGAACCAGTTGTTGACGTCGGTGATCTCGAGCTCACCGCGTTCGCTGGGCTTGAGCGTCTTGATGATCGAGAACACGCGCGGGTCGTACAGGTAGATGCCGATCACCGCCAGATTGGACTTGGGGTTCTTGGGCTTCTCGACGATGCGCGCAACCTTGTCGCCGTCGAGCTCGGCCACGCCGAAGCGCTCGGGGTCGTGGACCTCCTTGAGCAGGATCTTGGCGCCCTTGTCTTGCTTCTCGAAGGCGCGCACGGCCTTGGCGAAGTTGTACTGGATGATGTTGTCGCCGAGCACCACGCACACCTTGTCGCCGCCGGCCCAGTGCTCCGCCAGCCCCAGCGCCTCGGCGATGCCACCTTCGCCCTCTTGGTAGGTGTAGTTCAGGTGCTTGAGGCCGAACTCCGAACCGTTGCCGAGCAGCGAGAGGAAGTCGCCCGACTTGCGCCCCCCGGTGACGATCATGATGTCCCGCACGCCCGCGTTCACGAGCGCCTGGATCGGGTAGTAGATCATCGGCCGGTCGTAGACCGGCAGAAGGTGCTTGTTGGTGATCTTGGTCAGCGGGAACAGGCGCGTGCCGAGGCCGCCCGCGAGAATGACACCCTTCATGGGTTGGATCTCAGGCTTCGTGTGCTGGAGAGCGATGCGTGTATCGAGGCTGGCCCGCCGCGGCCGACGCGATCACCGGTCGGGAGGGTAAGCGCGAGACTGTACTCGACATCCACGAGGGGATCAACGCGCCTGGGGTTCAACGCGCGCCGCCGCCCTCGGTACGGCGGTACCACTCGACATAGCGCCGCAGGCCCTCCGCGACGGGCGTGCGCGGGGCATAGCCGAGCATGCGGCGGGCCTTGCTGACGTCGGCGCAGGTCAGGGGCACGTCGCCGGGCTGCAGCGGCTGGCGGTCGAGGATCGGCGTCTTGCCCAGTGCGCGACCCAAGGCCTCGACCAGCTCCGACAGCGAGGTCGTCGCGCTTTCACCCAGATTGAAGATCTGGTAGCCCGCGCAGCGGTCGAGCGCGGCCACCACGCCGTCGACGATGTCGTCGATGTAGGTGTAGTCGCGCCGCGTCGAGCCGTCGCCGAAGAACGGGATCGCCTGCCCGAGCTGGATCGCGCGCGTGAACTTGGCGATGGCCATCTCCGGTCGTTGGCGCGGTCCGTAGACCGTGAAGAAGCGCAGGCACGCGACGGGCAGGCCGAACAGGTGGTGGTAGGTGTAGGTCATCAGCTCGCCCGCGCGCTTGGTCGCTGCGTAGGGCGAGACGGGGTGCGGGATGTCGTCGGCCTCGCCGAAGGGCATGCGGTCGCGAGCGCCGTACACGCTGGACGACGAGGCGAAGACGAAGCGCGTCCGAGGACGCCGACGCAACTCCTCGAGCAGCGTCATCGTGCCGCGCATGTTGACGTCCTCGTAGTGCAGCGGATCCTGCACCGAGGGCCGCACGCCGGCCATCGCGGCCAGGTGCACCACGGCTTCGAAGGCGTGCTCGTCGAACAGGCGCGCGACCAACTCACGGTCGCGGATGTCGCCGGTGACGATGCGCGCGCGCGCCAGCAGCGCGGCGTTCGCGCGCTTCAACGCCGGATCGTAGAAGTCGTTGAAGTTGTCGAGCACGACGACTTCGTCGCCGCGCGCGAGCAAGCGCTCGCAGGTGTGCGACCCGATGAACCCGGCGCCGCCGGTGACGAGGATGCGCGACATGTTCTGCTCTGCCCGACTGGTCATTCGACGGTCACGCTCTTGGCCAAGTTGCGCGGCTTGTCGATGTCGCAACCGCGCGCGAGCGCATGGTGGTACGCGAACAGCTGCAGCGGGATCACGTTGAGCACGGCGGACAGGGGCTCGATGGTCTGGGGGACCTCGATCACCTCGTCGGCGAGCTCGAAACTCTCGCGATCGGAACCGACGCAGATCACGTGGCCGCCGCGCGCCTTCACCTCGTGCAGATTGCTCCGCACCTTGTCCGCCACGGCGCCTGGCGAGTTCACCACGACGATCGGCATGCCCTTGCTGATCAGCGCGATCGGGCCGTGCTTCATCTCCCCCGCCGCGTACCCTTCGGCGTGGACGTAGCTGATCTCCTTGAGCTTCAGGGCGCCCTCGAGCGCGATCGGGAAGTTGACCCCTCGCCCCAGGAAGAAGAAGCCCTTGGCGTCGAGGTGTCCGCGCGCGACCTCGCCCACGCGCTCCACGGAATGCGGCGCCAGCAGCGCTTCCATCCGCGGGCGCAGGCAGCGCAACTCATCGAGCAAGCGCCGACCCTGCTCGACGCTCAACACTCCGCGCGCGCGACCCAAGCGCACCGCGAGCAAGAACACCGCCACGACTTGCGCCGTGAAGGCCTTGGTGCTGGCGACACCGATTTCCGGCCCGGCGTGCGTCAGGATCGTGGCTTGGCTCTCGCGCACCACCGTCGAGCCCATCACGTTGCACACCGACACCGGCCACGCGCCGAGCTCGCGGGCCAGCCGCAGCGCGGCCAGGGTGTCGGCCGTTTCGCCCGACTGCGACACGGCCAGCGCCATGGTGTGCTCCACCAGACGCGGATCGCGGTAGCGGAACTCGGACGCGAAATCGAGGTCGACCGGGATGCGCGCGAGATGCTCGATCAGGTAACGCGCGACGTAGCCGGCATGCAGGGCCGTCCCGCAGGCCACGACCTGGATGCGCTGCAGCGCGCGCAGCCGCGCGTCGTCCCAGTCGCCGTGCTCGAAGGAGACGTCGCCGCTGGTCGAGAGGATGCGATCGAACGCGGTGCGCGCGAGCACGTCGGGCTGCTCGTGGATCTCCTTGAGCATGAAGTGCGGATAGCCACCCTTGCTGGCTTGCTCCGCGTCCCAGGTGATGCGACGCACCGCGCGCTCGCGGGCCGCGCCGTGGATGTCGGTGATGCGCGCAAAGCCCGGTGCGAGCTCCGCGACGTCGCCGTCCTCGAGGTAGACCACGTCGCGCGTGTAGGGCAGGAGCGCGAGCACGTCGGATCCGAGATAGGCCGCGTCCGCGGTCGTCGCCACGACCAGCGGCGGACCTTGACGCGCGCACACCAGTCCCCCATTGGCGCCGTTGGCCATGACCGCGATCGCGTAGTAGCCGTGCACGCGCCGCAGCGCCGCCCGCACGGCGTCGATCAGGGAGGCTCCCCGGGCGAGCTCGCGACCGACCAGGTGCGACAGCACTTCGGTGTCGGTCTCGGACGTGAACACGCGCCCCTCGGCCTGGAGCTCTTTGCGGAGCTCGAGGTAGTTCTCGATGATCCCGTTGTGCACCAGCGCGAGACGCCCGCTGCCGTCGGAGTGCGGGTGTGCGTTCTCGTCCGAGGGCTTGCCGTGGGTCGCCCAACGCGTGTGTCCGACGCCGATGCGCGCGTTCGACAGCGCGCCGTCGACGAGCAGCTTCTCGAGCTCGCTCAGGCGCCCGACCTTGCGCCGAATCTCGATGCGCTCGCCGTCGGCGACGGCGACTCCGCAGCTGTCGTAGCCGCGGTACTCGAGGACGCGCAGACCCTCGATCATGCCCTCGAGCACGGCTCCGGTGCGCGAAGTCGCTCCGACGATCCCGCACATGCGTTCAGGCCTTCGCGCCCTGCTTGGCGTCGACGCCCAGCCGCTCGCGGAAGTACTCAAGGGTCTTCTTCAGGCCGGTGTCGAGGTCGTAGCGCGGCTCCCAACCCAGGATGCGGCGCGCCTTGGCGATGTCCGGCTGGCGCACCTTGGGGTCGTCGACGGGCAGCGACTTGTGGACGATTTTCGACTTGGAGCCGGTCAGCTCGATGATGCGCCGCGCGAACTGCTCGATGGTCATCTCGCTCGGGTTGCCGATGTTGGTCGGGTAGACCTCGTCGGAATGCAGCAGTCGATAGATGCCCTCGACCAGATCGTCGACGTAGCAGAACGAGCGCGTCTGCGAACCGTCGCCGAAGACCGTGACGTCCTCGCCGCGCAGCGCCTGGCTCATGAACGCCGGCAGCGCGCGCCCGTCGTTGAGGCGCATGCGCGGACCGTAGGTGTTGAAGATGCGGACGATGCGCGTGCGGACCTTGTGGTAGCGGTGGTAGGCCATGGTCATCGCTTCGGCAAAGCGCTTGGCCTCGTCGTACACACCTCGCGGTCCGACCGGATTGACGTTGCCCCAGTAGTCCTCGCGCTGCGGATGGACCAGCGGATCGCCGTAGCACTCCGAGGTCGAGGCCAACAGGAAGCGCGCGTTCTTCTCGCGCGCCAGCCCCAGCGCCTTGTGCGTTCCCAGAGCACCGACCTTGAGCGTCTGGATCGGAAGCTCGAGGTAGTCGACCGGACTCGCCGGCGAGGCGAAGTGCATCACGGCGTCGATCTTGCCCGGGACGTGGATGAACTCCGTCACGTCCTGGTGGTAGAAGTGGAAGTCGCTGCGCGCCGAGAGGTGTTCGATGTTGCGCAGGTCGCCGGTGATCAGATTGTCCATGCAGATCACTTCCCAGCCTTCGGCCAGGAAGCGATCGCACAGGTGCGACCCGAGGAAACCGGCTCCGCCGGTGATGACGACGCGGGACTTTTGAGAGCTCATGGACGGGGCGCGGGCGATTCGGTGCGAGCAGGTTCGGCGGGAAGCGGTTGGACGGCGGGCGGAGCGGGACGCGGATCGGAGAAGAACGCCGATTCGCCAGCGGACAGCCGCACGCGCACTCCGAGGGCCCGCGCTTCGCTCTGATCGGCGAGTGTCGCGGCGGCGCGCACACGCACGCCTCCGCCCTCCTCCGCGCAGTCCAGCGCGCCCAAGAGGCGCACGTTGAAGCCCGGACCCGCGAAGCGCTGCAACTGGGGATCGTCGACGTACGGCGCACCGCCCGAGGACAGGAGCGGCAGTCGAACCGCGCGGCCAGGCCCGAGTTCGAAGGTCTCCTCGCGGAAAGCGACCTGGACCGAGGCTTTGCTCTGGTTGTGCACGAGCAGCGTCTGGTCGGGATCGCGCTGCAGCACGTACGGGCCCGAGGCGCCCGAGAGCACGGCGCCACCGAGCAAGCGCACTTGGTCTCCGGCTTGGAGATCGAGGCGCGCGCGATCGACCTCGCGCAACTCGAACATCGGATCTCCGCGCGAGGTCGAGCCGACCCAACCGACGGCTTCGCCGAACAGCACGATCGACGAGCCACTGGGCCAGAGCACCTCGGCGCGCCCACCCGGCGAGACGATCACAGCGCCGCCAGCGGTGAGTCGCGCGCGCTTGTCGTAGAACGCCATCGGGTGGCCGGAGAGCGCCCCCACGGGTCGGATCTGTACCGGGTCGGCGTGGCGCACGACCGAGACTTCCTCGGGGCCGGGCAAGTGCTCGCGCGCGTCGCCCTCGGGCAACGGTTCCACGGTGTTGGCCATCGGGCCGGGCCAGCGCTGGGTCGAACGCCACAGGCACGAGGACAGCAACGTGGCCGCGAGCCAGGCGGCCGCCCACACCCTGGACTTCATGGCGCGCGCCGCTCGTGGGCCGCCGGCGGATGGGCGTTGAGGTAGCGTTCGACGAAGCCGGTGTCGTGCTGGCTGCTGCGGAAGTCGGAGTGGTCGAGCACCTTCTTGAGCAGCGGGATGGTGGTCTTGGGACCTTGGATCACGAACTCGTCGAGCGCGCGCAACATGCTGCGGATGGCCGCGTCGCGCGTCGAGCGGTGAGCGAGGAGCTTGCCGATCATCGAGTCGTAGTTCGGCGGAATCCGGTAACCACTGTAGGCATGGCTATCCATGCGGATGCCCGGGCCCCCGGGAGGGACGTACATCGAGATCGTGCCCGGGGAAGGCTGGAAATCGCGCTCGGGATCCTCGGCGTTGATGCGGCATTCGATGGCGTGGCCGCGGAGCTCGATGTCCTCCTGGCGGTAGCTCAGCGGTTCGCCCGCCGCCACCAAGATCTGCTCGCGGATCAGATCGACACCCGTGACCATCTCGGTCACGGTGTGCTCGACCTGGATGCGCGCGTTGACCTCGATGAAGTAGAAGTTGCCCTTGCGGTCGAGCAGGAACTCGCACGTGCCGGCGTTGTGGTACTTGGCATGGCGCGCGAGCCGCACCGCTGCCTCGCCCATCTTCTTGCGCAGGGCGGGCGTCAGCAGTGGCGAGGGCGACTCCTCGATCAGTTTCTGGTGGCGGCGCTGGATCGAGCAGTCGCGCTCGAACAAGTGGATCACGTTGCCGTGTTGATCCCCGAGCAGTTGGATCTCGATGTGCCGCGGGTTCTCGACGAACTTCTCGAGGTACACCGTGCCATCGCCGAAGGCCGCCTCGGCCTCCGCGCGCGCGGCGTGGAAGCCCGAGACCAAGCTCGGATCGTTGCGCGCGATGCGCATGCCGCGACCGCCGCCACCGGAGGCGGCCTTGATCATCACCGGATAACCCAGGCGCTGCGCCACCTCGAGCGCGACCTTCTCGTCTTCGACCGGGCCGTCGGAGCCGGGCACGACCGGGACATCGGCTTCGATCGCCATCTGTCGCGCGCGCGACTTGTTGCCGACCGCGGCGATCGACTCGGGATCGGGGCCGATGAAGGTGATGTTGCAGGAGTTGCAGACCTCGGCGAAGTGCTCGTTCTCCGAGAGGAACCCGTAGCCGGGGTGAATCGCATCGACGTCGGCCACTTCGGCCGCGCTGATGATCGCGGGAATGTTGAGATAGCTCTTCGACGACGGTGCGGGCCCGATGCAGATCGTCTCGTCGGCCTGGCGCAAGTACAGCGCGTCGGCGTCGGCTTCCGAGTAGACGGCGACGGTTTCGATTCCCATCTCGCGGCAGGTGCGGATCACGCGCTGCGCGATTTCGCCGCGGTTGGCGACCAATACGCGTCCGAACATGGAGGTTGTGGCGTCCTGGCGCGGGGCTAGGCGGTCTTGATCAGGAACAGGGGCTGGCCGAATTCGACGGCGGCGCCGTTCTCGACCAGGATCTCGACGATCGCTCCCGAGCACTCGGCCTTGATCTCGTTCATCACCTTCATGGCCTCGATGATGCACAGCACGCTCTCGGGCTTGACCACCTTGCCGACCGAGGTGAACGGCTCGGCGTCCGGCGACGCGGAGCGATAGAACGTCCCGACCATCGGGCTCTTGAATTCCTTGGTGCCCGGCGGCGGACCGGCGGGAGCCGGTGCGGCGGCCGCGGTTGCCGCGACAGCCTGCGCGGGCGCGGCCAGCAACGCCGGAGCGGCAGGCACCGCGCCGCCCTGCGTGACGTGGACCACCGGCGAGAGCGCGGCCGTGTTCTTGGGCCCGCGCTGGAGCCGCAGCCGCAGACCGGCCTTCGAATCGTCGATCTCGAGGTCGGTGATCTCGCCTTGTTGCATCAAGCGCACGAGGCGCTGGATCAGTTTCAATTCCATGGCCGGTGTTCAGGGGTCCTTGGGTCGAGCGGGTTCGGACGCGCATGCTAGCGACTGCCGCGCACGAGTTCGCCCCCCTGGTGGTGCACCGCGCGAGCACTCGAGAGGCCGTGAGAAAACCGATCTCGACTTCCGGCGCCCCCCGGGCGACGGTGCATCCGACATTCGGAGAGCTCGCGTCCTGATCGTCTCACGAGCTCGTGCGCTGCCGCGCGCTCGGTCCGCAGAGTTCAACCGCGTGTCCAGCGCCGACCTAGGGCGCACCGGCGTTCGATGGCCAACGGACGCTCACGGGTTGCGAACGGGGCCTTGCGCGCGTCGAGCGCGCGGACCGGCTCACGGCGCTCGGCGCCAGGTACCCGACTTTCCGCCCGACTTCTCGAGCAACTCGACGCGCGCCAGCGCGATCTCGTGGGACAGCGCCTTGGTCATGTCGTACACGACCAGCGCCGCCGCCGAGGCCCCCACCATGGCCTCCATCTCGACGCCGGTCTTGCCGGTGCACGCGGCCGTGCAGCGCACCTCGAGCGTGTCCGGCGTCAGCCGCGCGAACTCGATCTCGACGTGCTCCAGGGGCAGCGTGTGGCACATCGGGATCCACTCCGATGTGCGCTTGGCGGCTTGGATGCCGGCGACGCGCGCGACTTCGGTGACCGGGCCCTTGGGGCCGCCCTCGAGCAGCACGCGCTCGAGCAGGCCCGCTGGAAAGGCGATCACAGCGCGGGCGCAGGCGCGGCGCGCGCTCGGGAGTTTCGCGGATACGTCGACCATCACCGCGTGGGTCTGACCCTCGCTGCCAGCGATGTGCGACAGCGCGCTGCGGCGCTCAGCGGGGTCGGGATGCATGGTCCGGGCAACCTGGGCGGTATCTTTTTCGTTCGGCGCGCGCGGCGCGCCGGACCGGGATCCTAGAGTACGCGCCCGCCAGTTGCTCACTGGCTTGGGCTCGGGCTCGTAGACGGTCGATTGTAACCGGCTTCGAGCCCGCCACCGTTCGAGGAACCACGATGCGCAGCCTGCACGGATTCGTCCGCCCGTTCGTCCTTTCACTGCCCGTTTGGATCGCCGGAGTCGGACTGGCGCAGCAGGCCGACTTGCACGCGTTGGTCACGGCGCAGATCGAGCGCGCGGGCGAAGCGAGCGTCACCGAGCTGTGGCTTTCGGCCGCCAAGTTGCGCGACGTGGCGCGCGAGATGTCGGTCGAGGGGCTCGATGGCGAGCTCGAGCGCTCGCTCGACAAGTCCGGCCTGCCGGAGCGCGCGGTGCTGATGCTGCTCGCGGCGCGCTTGGAGGGCGGTGACACCTCGAACGTGAAGTCCAAGCTGCTCGAGCGGCTCACGCCGCTGCTCGCGGCCAAGGTCGATGAGCTGGCGGTCGCCGCATGTGGATTGGCGGCCGATCCGACCTTCCGCACCGTCGACGCCAGTGAGCGCCGCGGACTGATCGAGCGTCTGCTGGCGATCGGGAACGACGCGACGCGCGCGCCCGGCGTGCGCTTGGAAGCGGCCTTCGCCACGTGCCGCATCGGCATGGGAGACGACGTGCGCAAGGCGCGCGCGCTGATGAACGACTTCATGGAGTCGAGCGACAGCGAGCTGCGAGCTCAAGGCGCGCTGACTCTGGCGCGCAGCGGCGCCGAGGTCTCGGGGCGCCTGTACGAGGAGTTGCGTCGGCTCTCGATCCTGCCCGATGCCGCCGGTCGACTGGCGCTGGCGTACCTCGAAAAGGAGCGCACCCGCGAAGTCGGCGAGCGCAAGCTGAAGAACCTGGCCGAGCTGCAGAAGCTCGACGCCGGCGAGAAGGACGTCTCGGCCCCGCCGGAGTCGGAGTTCGACAAGCTCAAGAACCTGATGCGCATGATCCGCCGCGCTCACCCCGATGGTGAGAAGGTCACCGACGAGCAGCTGCTCGAGGCCGCGATGCAGGGCATGCTGCAGAGCATGGACGAGCACAGCTCGTATCTCGCGCCGAAGTCCTACGAGCGCTTCGAGCAGGACCTGGCGGCGGGCTACGGCGGCATCGGCGCCTACGTCGGCGAGGATCGCCAGGACGGCCTGTTCACCATCACCCGCCCGATCTACTCCGGGCCGGCCTACAACGCGGGGCTGCGCTCGGAAGACAAGATCGTGCGCATCGACGACTGGCCGACGATCGGCAAGCCCACCGACGAGGTGATCAAGAAGCTCAAGGGGCGTCCCGGCACGGAGGTCAAGCTGTACGTCTGGCGCCGGGGCATGGATCCGTCGCTGATCGATCGCCCGACGGAGGAGATGGTCTATCACGTGGGGCGCGCGGCGATCACCATCCCCACCGAGCAACACCAGATGTTGCCGGGCAAGATCGGGATGATCGTGCTCAACGAGTTCTCGCGCGTTGCGTCGGACGAGTTGCGCAAGCCCTTGCTCGACATGCTCGACGCCGGCATGACCGGCGTGATCCTCGACCTGCGCAACAACTCCGGCGGCTTGCTGGACGAGGCCGTCAACGTCGCCAGCCTGTTCTTGCCGCGCGGCACGCTGGTGGTCTCGACCGAGAGCCCGCTGGGCGCCACCGAGCGTTTGAAGACCGAAACCGACCCGGTGATTCCGGCGGACATGCCGGTGATCGTGTTGGTCAATCGCTTCAGCGCCTCGGCGGCCGAGATCGTCTCGGGCGCGCTCCAGGACCACCGCCGCGCAGTGCTCGTGGGCGAGCGCAGCTTCGGCAAGGGCTCGGTGCAGAACCTGATCGCCATGAGCGGCTACCGCGACGACGTCTACCAAGACGAGAACGGCAACGGCCGCTGGGACAACTGGGAGAAGATCACCAAGGACTGGGACAAGGACGGTGAGTTCGATTTCGCTCCGCGCGTCAAGCTCACCATCGCGCGCTATCTGTTGCCCAGCGGTCGTTGGATCCATCGCCAGCTCGACAAGGACGGCACGGTGCTCAATCAGGGCGGCATCGTGCCCGAGGTGGTGGTCGAGGCCAATCGCATCGACGCCTGGCGCATCGAGGAGATGCGGCGCGTGCTCGACATCCATGCTCCGCGCGAGTACGTCGACAAGCACTGGGCCGAGTTCAAGGAGCGCTTCTCGCAGATCGCCGACAACGACCGCAAGGACACCGCGCTCTACCCCGGATTCGACGAGTTCTACAAGGGGCTGGCGACACCGCTCGCGCCCGACGACGTGCGTCAACTGCTGAGGGGCGAGATCCGGCGTCGGGTGCAGGACGCGCGCGGCCAGGAATTCCCGCAGGGCGATTTCGTCGAGGATCTGCAGCTGCAGGAGGGCATTCGCCAAGTGCTCGCCAAGCAGAGCCGCCGCACCGACGAGATCGAGGAGTATCGCTCGACGATCCAACCCGACATCGCACCGCGACTCAACATCGCCGCGGCCGATCAGAACAAGGTGCGCGACGCGCTCGACAAGCTCAACCGCGCGCTCAAGGGCGAGCGCCTGCCGGACGCGACGCTCAAGGAGCTGGCCGAGCTCTTGGGCGAGTCACTCAAGAACTGACGCCGCGCGAGAACAGCGCACGCCTCTCGTCGCTCAGCGCGCCGCGAACTCGCCTTCGAAGCGTCGCAGGCCTTCCTGGCGGTCGCCGGGGAAGAGGTACAGCTTGCCGCGCACCGTCGTGCGGGCGCCGCGCGCCAAAGGCCCGACGCGGGTCGCGGCGTGCATGCACAGCCAGGGGTTGTGTGCTTGGAGTCCGAGCCACTCGCTCCACGCGACGCCACAGGTCCAGCCACCGCTCAAGGACTCGCGCAGCAGCAGTCCAGCGTGCGAGTCGCGCGCCGATGTCGCCCAGCGCTCGCTGAACGCGAAGCGCAGGTCGGGCGCCAGGCGCTCGAGCTCGTCGCGCAAGCGCGCGTTGAAGTGCATGTCACGGTCGGCGACGCGCTCCAGGCCCGCGGCACCCAGCATGTAGGTCTTGAGGTGGTGCCCCATCTCGAACGTGCGCGTTTCCTTGGGGCCGGGGTTGAAGCAGGCGATGATCGCCGCCGTCGCGGGCCAGTCGCGCTCGGTGCAGTTCTCGACTTCGAGCTGCAGCGCCACGCCGTCGCTCTCGACCTTCAGGTCGAGCGCGATCCCTGGCCCCACGATCCGCGCTGAACGAGCGTCGGGCGCGATGCTGCGCTCGAACGCGAAGCTGCCGCTCGACAGCTCACCGGGCTCGAACGCGCCGAACAGATTCCACTCGTAGAACCACAGATACATCGGCATCGGAGTCTCACCGCGCGCGCGAAGCCCGATCCCGCGTTCCCACTCGAACAGCTCCAGAGGCGGGTCGTTGCGCGCGGGGCTCGAACACGCGGCGGTCGCCAGCGAGGCGAGCAGTGCCAGGCTTGGAGCGAAGCGTGTCACTGCGCCGCACCCTTGGTTCCGCGGCCCTCCGCGAATGCGCGCAACGCGGGCAAGACCAACTCACGGGTCAGGATCACGATCGTGGCCGTCAGCGGCAGCGCCAGCAGCAATCCGAACATCCCCAGCGCTGAGCCGCAGATCATCAACGATGCCAGCACCACGATCGGATGCAGCCCCAGACGCTCGCCGAGCACCTTGGGCATCAACACGTATCCCTCGCCCATCTCACCGACCACGAACACGACCGCCGTGCGCCACGCCGCGCCGGTGGGATCGAACTTGAGCAGCGCCAGCACCAGCACGAACAGGTAGCCGACGCCAGGGCCAACCACGGGGATCAGCGAGAGCGCGCCGGCGAACATGCCGGCCAGGAGCGCATAGGGCACTCCGAGCACCAACAACGTCACGCTCATCAGCGCGCCCTTCAGCAGGCACACGATCAAGCGCCCGCGGAAGAAGGCTCCCAGCATCTCGGCCATCTGTTCGCCGATGCGCGACCACTGCGCGCGTTGACCGAGTGGGATGTAACTGGTCACGAAGGACGAGATGCGCTCGAGCTCGAACAGCAGGAACCAGGTGTACAGCGGAACCAGGAACACCAGCGTCAAGGCCGAGAACAGCGAGCCGAACACGCGCGCCACCACGAGCCAGGCGCCTTCGGCGGCTTGAACGCTGGCCTTGGCCGCGCCCTCGCGGCCCTCCGAGCTCGTCAGCCACACCCTAGCGCGCTCGAACAGCTCCTCCACCAGCGGCTTGCTCGGCGCACCGGCCTCGCCCCCGGTCCTCGATCCGAGCAGCGCCTCGGGCTCGAGGCCGATGCCCTTGAGCCAGGCCTCGAAGCGATTGACCAAGTCGGTGAATTGGCTCTGGAGTCGATCGATGGAGCCACCCGTGCTCGAGATCTCGTTCCACAGTCCGCGCGCTTGCAGCACCACCGCGAGTGTGAGCAACGCTCCGCACAGGGCCACGCCGCAGAAGATCACGTTGACCGCGACCTTGCGCGACCATCCGCGGCGCTCGAGCTTGAGCACCAGCGGGTGCAGGATGTAGGCGAACAAGAGCGCGAGCAGCAGCGGGTTGAGCGCCCAGCGCACGCTCCACGCGAACCACAGGACCAGCGCGAGGAGCGCGGTCAGCGCCAGATTGCGGCGCGCTGGAGAGAGTCGCTCGAGCATCGCTCAGCTGTTTCCCTTGGGGCTGCGCGTGCTGAGCAACTCGTCGAGCTTCGCGCGGTAGCCTTGGTCGAAGGCGGAGTCGAAGTCGAAGCCGTCGCGGAAGTCCTCGATGCGATCGTCGTCCTGGCGCTTCAAGAGCCCGTGATCGACGAGCAGGAACACCACTCGTCCCCAGTCCAGCGTCTCGCGCACGCCCCAGGTGCGCCACACGTGGCTCGCCAACGGACCGAAGCTGGCCAACGCGTGCGCGCGCATGCCGGCCAGCACCTCTTGGCCGGTGACGTGGCGCGCCGGGCCTTGCAAGCCCTCCTTGCCCGCCATGCGCACCGCCATCTCGAGCGCGTCGAAAAGGAAGTAGAAGGCCTCGGGCGAATAGCGCCCGTCGCGCAGCGCGATCTGGCGCAGCTTTTCCTTGGTGTCGTTCATCGCGGCCCTCGCGGGTCCATCCTAGCGGTGCGGGGCGCGCGGACGAAGCCTGCGGCGCCGAGGAGGAGCACGGCCCCAGCGCTCGCCGCGAGCTCAACGCTGCGTCTGGCGCGGGGCGGCGAGCGGGGCCAGCGCCAAGAAGGCGCGGTCGGTCAGCGTCGGCGGGTCGAGATTGGCCTCGATGTCGCGCCGCAGTCCCAGCAACAGCTCCAGCGCGCGCCGACGCAGGATCGGCGAAGCCACGCAGGCGAAGTCCGCACGGGCCGCGATGTCGCCGTGTGCCAAGCCCTCGGGCGCGGCTCCGTTCGCGGCGCGCTCCACGTCGGACAGCACGTCCAAGGCCAAGTCGAGGAAGGCGCGGGCGCGCGCGCGCTCCTGGGCTTTGGCCGTCTTGCCGTCGAACTCGCCCTCGAGTTCCCACAGGGCGCGCGCGGCGATCAGGGGCGGAGCTTCGCCGGTCTGGACGATCTCGAGCAACTCGCGCATCTCGAGCGCGCATTGCGAGGAGCGCAGCAACGCGACTCCCGGTGAACCGCGACTCCAGCGCGCCAGCCGTTCCGCGCGTGGCGCAGCGATCCCGCGCTCGGCGAGCACGGCATGCACCGCCGCGGCGTCGAGACCCTCGAAGTGCACTTGCACGCAGCGGCTGCGGATCGTTGGCAGCAAGTCGGCGGGCCTGGAGCATTCCAGGATCCACAGCACCAGCTCGGCGGGCTCTTCGAGCATCTTGAGGATCGAGTTCTGCGCGGCGACGTTGGCGCGCTCCATCTCGCGCACCAGGATCACGCGCCAGCCGCCCTCGACCGCACGCAGCGCCAGGAACTCGTCGACGGTCGGGCCCTTCCAGGAGTCGTCGCGCTCGCGCCGCACGAAGCGCGCGATGGTCAGTTCCTCGGGTCGCTCGTCGGCCGGCAGCTCGAGCACGTCGATCACGAACAGATCAGGATGCGAGCCGGCGCGCACGCGCCTACACGGCGCACACGTACCACAGGGGGCCGTGCTCGCTCCCGCCCGCATCGAGTCGCAAAACAGTCCGGCGGCCAAGCGTCGCGCCGCTTGGAACTTGCCCACTCCACGCGGCCCGACGAAAGCCAAGGCGTGCGCCAGTCGGGACGAGCGTGCCGCGCTCCACAGGCCAGCCAGGATCCCCTCGTGACCGTGGAGCGCGCGGGCCGGATCGTGCGCCGGATCAAGCTCCATCGAACACCACCCTGCGCACTCGGGCCGCGACCTGCTCGACGTCGCCGCGGCCATCGACGACGTGCGTCTGGGGGCGCAGCTCGCGGTAGCGCTGGTAGCCCCGCGCGACGCGCCGCTGGAACTCGAGGCCCTTGTCCTCGATGCGATCGAGCGGCGCACCGCGGCGTGATCCGGCCTCGCGCGGGTCGACTTCGAGCAGGATCACGGCATCGGGCGCGGGCGCGCCGGCCCAACGGTCGAGCAACTCGAGCACCGCCGCCTCCGGCAGGCCACCCGCGCTCGCTTGATAGGCGAAGCTCGATGGATGGAAGCGCTCGCACACCACATCGCGTCCGGCGGCCAGCGCCGGTGCCACCAATTCGCGCAGCATCTGCCGGCGCGCCGCGGCGAACAGCAACAGCTCGACGCCCGGGTCGAGGTCGTGCTCGCGCGACAGCACCAGCGCGCGGATCTGCTCTCCGGCCGCCGTGCTCCCGGGCTCGCGCAGATGCAACGGCGCGCCCGCGGAAACTCGCGCCAGCTCGGCGACGAGCAGCGCGGCCTGCGTGCTCTTGCCGCAGCCGTCGACTCCGTCGAGAACGATGAAACGCGCCATGGACGATGCTCCGGTGTTGGCGCGGATGGTAACGCGCGGGTCGCGCGATTCACGAGCCGCGCGCGAGTCGTTCGAGCACGGCGCGCGCGCGAGCTTCGTCGGCGTCGAGCTCCAACGCTTCCTTGGCGCGGCGCTCCGCCTCGGTCGTACGCTCGCATTCGAGCAGCTCGTGAGCCTCGCGTCCGAGCACTTCGGCACGCCGCGCGTCGCTCCACGGGTCTGCGCCGTCGGCATCGAGCTCGGGCGGCACCTCCAGCGCAGCGCGGAACTCGCGCGCGGCGTCGACGTGGCGGGCGAGCTCGGACAGCGACTTGCCCCACTCCAGGTGCAGCGCGCGCCGGAAGGGGTCGATCTCGTTGGCCTCAGCGAAGAAGCGCAAGGCGCGCTCGTGGCGGCCCTGCGCCGCGTGGCGCTGGGCGACGCGCAGGCGCACCGGATAGTCGTCCGAGTCCCAGGCGAGCCAGCGCTCGAGCACCTCGAACTGCTGGTCCTCGCGCCCGAGCTTCTCGTAGACCGTCGCGAGGTAGCGCTCGGCGGAGAGCGGCGCGTCGGGAAATCCCGGATAGGCGCGCTCTGCGGCCGCAAAGTGCGTCTCCGCCGTGTTCCACTCCTCGGCCTCGAAGGCCCACTTGCCGAG
This sequence comes from Planctomycetota bacterium, assembly GCA_020853575.1. GTDB lineage: Bacteria > Planctomycetota > UBA1135 > UBA1135 > F1-120-MAGs118. The sequence continues at coordinate 365,036 of JADYYP010000045.1, read as the reverse complement.
TTGCATGCGCGCCATGAAATCCTCCACGCCGGAATTCAAGGCGCGTTCGTACAGCTCTCGCGCGCTTTGGATCTCGCCGCGCTGGCGCGCCATGTCCGCCTGCAAGTAGAGCGCACGCGGTGGCAGCTCACCCGTCTGAGCCAACTTGCGCAGCACCTGCTCGGCGTCGACGCGCCGGCCGTTTTGCCACTGTCCCCACGCGACCGTGCACCAGGTGTCGCGCCATGCAGACAGACGCGCAGCATCCTTCGGCGCCGAATCTCCCACCGCGAGCTTGGCGCGCGCCACCGAACCCATCGTCCAGCGCGGCTCGATGCGCAGCGGCTCGATCGACTGGCGCACGAACTCTGCGAACTCGCGGTCCAGCGCCTCGGGCGAGAGCCCGAACACGCCTTGGATCGCCTGGTCGAGGTCGTCGCCGCGATCGAAGGCGGCGAGCAGCTGGATCATCGGCGCGAAGCCGCGCTCCTCGATCAGCATCCGGCACAATTGACCGCTCATGTAGTATCCGAAGAGGATGCGCTGCGAGCGGAAGGCGCGGTTCAGGTCGCGCACCGCGATCAGATCGCGGTTGTGGTAGGCGTCGAGCAGGTCGCGGCGCATGTTGCGCGTCCAAGCCGGGTTCTTGTGCTCCTCTTCCCAGGTCGCGAGCCCTTCCGTGATCCAGCGCGGACAGCGGTTGTGCGAAAGGCCGAGGTGGATCACGTGCGTGAACTCGTGGAACGAGGTACGCGCCCACGAGAACTTACCGCGCAATTCCGAGTGCGGCGCGACCGAGGTCACCACGGGTCCGAAGCACACTCCCAGTGCTGGAAAGCCCTCGAAACCGGTGGAGCGCACCGAGAAGTCCTGGAAGCGATCGAAGACCTCGATCATCACCTCCGACGGCGTGAAGGCGTAGCGCCGCGAGAGCTCTTCGCGCGCGCTCTCGTAGAACGGCATCCAATACGTGCGCAGCACGTTGGCCGCCTGTGGCGCCCAGGCGTAACTCAGTTGGCCGCCACCGCGCTCGACGACGAACTGCTTGGCGATGCGCTCGAGCACCAGGATCGAGTTGTGCCGCCACGCGTTCTGGCGCCCCTCGGCCAACTCCTCGGACTTCTTCAGGGCCTCCAAGCCGGCTTGCTCGTCGCCGATGTTCGAGAGTGCGCGCCCCAGCTCGAGCCACGCCAAGTGGTCGGACGGATCGCGCGCCGTGGCGCGTTGGCCGAACGGCACGGATTCGGCGAAGCGGTAGAGCTCCGAGAGGTGCCGCGCCAACTCGCGTTCTGGCCGCGCGTCGAGCGCGTCGGCCGAGGTCAGGCGCGCGAGCAGCGCCTCGCACTCCTCGCGGCGGTGCTCGACCCAGGCGAGCGCGGCGTCGAGCGTCAACAGTTCGCGGTGCGCCGGAGCAAACGTCCGTACACGTTCGAGCGTCGCGCGCGCTGCCGGCAAGCGACCATCGTCGAGATCCGCATCGGCCGCGGCGAGCATCCCGGAGATCGAATCGGGCACCGCTTCGAGCAACTGCGCGAGCCACTCGTGCGCCGGAGTGTTCTGGCGGTTCCAGTTGAAGCGGCCGAGCTCGAACAAGCCGAGCAACGCGCCCGCGTGGCGCTTGTGGATGGCGAGCGCCGCGCGGTACAGCTCCCCGGGCACGCGCCGACGCGCCTCCTGGTGCTCGATTTCTCCGTCGGCTTCGAAGTACACGCCGGCCAGCTCGACCAGCACGTCGGGCTCGCGCCGCGCTCCGCACAGCTCGTCGGCCCTGACCAGCGACGCCGATGCGGCCACGAGGTCCCCGAGGACGCGCTCGCAACGCGCGCGGGCGAGCGCGCGGGTCCAGTCGGGTGCGTCGTCCAAGCGTCCAGCGCGCGCCAACTCGTCCGCGGCCTTGCGTTGGCCGGCCGCGCGCAGGGTGCTGGCCATGACCCAGGCATCGCGCGCGTCGGTCTTCGGATCGAGGATCCCGGCGTGCGCTTGCACCACCTCCCGTGCCACGGAGACCTCCCCCAACGTCAGCGCGAGCTCGATGCGCGCGCGGGCGCAGGCGGCTCGCTCCGGTGGTGCGAGGCGCGCCGCGTCGCGCACCGCGCGCTCCAGCTGCTCCTGCGCCTCGCGCCAGCGCCCGACATCGCACAACGCCAGTCCGTACAGGCGGCGCGTTCGAGCGTCCTCGGGGTCTTCGTCGACCCACGAGCGCAACTCGCCCAGTGCACTTGGATCGCCGACACGCCGCGCGCGATCGAGGTCGGCGCGGGCGGCCGCGAGCTCGGCCTCGTCGTCTTGTCGCAGCTCCCAGCGCGACACGGCAGCGTGCGAGCGCGGCGCGCACAGCACGGCGCAGGGCAGGATGAACGAGAACAGGATCGATCGCGGAAGCATGCCTTGGTTCGTCGGCTTTCGTCGCGCCAGGGCGTTGCTCTGGCCTCGCGGCTACTGTATCTCCAGGCGTCATGAAGCGACCGGATGAGGGCGCGTTCGGCGCCGCTTTTCTTTCCTCCCGCGTGTTCAGGTTGTGCGCTCGACTCGGCGGCGCGTTGGCCTTGTCCGCGCTCGCGGCGTGTCCCTCCACTCCGATCTACTCCGAACCCGAGCCGGTTCCGATCGCCGCACCCGAGCGCCCGGCGTGGCTGAAGGAGCCGCTGTCGTGGAAAAAGCTCGAGCAGATCGAGCAATGGATCGACCACGACAGCTCGCGCCACTCGCGCGAGTTGGTCGCCGAGGCGGAGTTGCAGCTGAACGAGGGCCGCATGTACTTCACGCGGCGCGACCTCGACGCCGGTTCGGTGTCGCGCGAGACGCTCACGGTGCGCGTCGAGAACGCCAAGGCGGGCTTCACCAAGGTGCTCGACAATCCCGCTGCTTCCTCGGGCCAGCGCGTGCGCGCCGAGTCCGGTTTGCGCTTGTGCGGCGTGCTGATGTCGACACAAAAGGCGCAGGACGTCGCGATCATCAAGCGCGCTCAATGGGGAGCGCGACCGGCGCGCACGGGCAACATGACGCCCCTGAAGGGCGGCTGGAGCCGGATCACCATCCATCACTCGGCGGAAACCTCGAGCGACCCCGACGGTGGCTCGTTCGAGGATTCGGCCAATACATTGCGCTTGATCCAGAAGTACCACATGGACGACCCCGACCATCGCTGGGGCGACATCGGCTATCACTTCGCGATCGACAGCGGCGGCCGCATCTTCGAGCTGCGTGAGTTGCAGTGGCAGGGCGCCCATGCGGGCGGCAACAACAACCAACAGAACATCGGGATCTGCATGCTGGGCAACTTGCTCAAGCGTTCGCCGACGCCTGCCGCGCTCAAGTCGTTGCAACTGCTGCTCAAGGATCTGCGAGGCAAGTATCGCATTCCCGCCGAGCGCGTCGCGCCGCACAACGAGTACGGCAGCACGCAGTGCCCGGGGCCCTCGTTGACGGCTTGGATCAAGAACTACAAGTGAGCACGGCGCGCGCGCACGGCTCAGGCGCGTAGGCGAGCCAGGTCGGCGCGAGTCATCATGCGCACCAGCTCCTCGAAGCTCGTGCGCGGCTCCCAATCGAGCTCTGCGCGCGCCTTGCTGGCGTCTCCCACCAACCGATCGATGTCGGCCGGACGCAAGTGTGCCGGGTCGACGACCACGTGCTTGCGCCAGTCGAGCCCGGCTTCGTCGAATGCGATCTCGACCAATTGGCGGACGCTGTGTTGCACGCCGGTTGCGACCACGTAGTCGGCCGGGCTTTCGCGCTGGAGCATGGCCCACATCGCGCGCACGTAGTCTCCAGCGAACCCCCAATCGCGCTGCGCGTCGAGGTTCCCCAAGCGCAGCTCGGTGTCGAGCCCGACCTTGATGCGCGCAGCGCCCAGCGAGATCTTGCGCGACACGAACTCGGGCCCGCGACGCGGCGACTCGTGGTTGAACAAGATGCCGCAGCACGCGAACAGGCCGTAGGACTCGCGGTAGTTGACCGTGATCCAGTGGCCGTACTGCTTGGCGACGCCGTAGGGACTGCGCGGATGGAAAGGCGTGTCCTCGCGCTGCGGCCAGACGCGCACTTGGCCGAACAACTCGGAACTCGAGGCTTGGTAGAAGCGCGCGTGCGGCGCGACGTGGCGCAGGGCCTCGAGCATGCGCGTCACCCCGAGGGCGGTGAACTCGGCGGTCAGTACGGGCTCCTGGAACGAAGTCGGCACGAAGGACTGGGCCGCCAGGTTGTAGATCTCGTCGGGGCGCGCCTCCTCGATCGCGCGCACCAAGCTGGTGTGATCGAGCAAGTCTCCGCGCACCAACCGCAGCCGCGCGATCAGGTGCTCGATGCGCTCGAAGCTGCCGGTGCTCGAGCGCCGCACCAGCCCGAACACCTCGTAGCCCTTCTCGAGCAGCAGCTCGGCCAGGTAGCTCCCGTCCTGGCCGGTGATGCCGGTGATCAGAGCGCGCTTGGTCATCGCCGGTCACCGTTCATGCGGCGCTCCACACGCCGCTCGCGAGCAGGGCCGCGACCAGTAGCGCGAGCGCGATGCGCCACCAGCCGAACAGCGCCAACCCGCGCCGCTGGAGATAGCCGACCATCCAGCGCACGCTGAACCAGGCGGACACGAAGGCCGTGACGAAGCCCACGGCCACGGGCATCCAGCCGAGCACCTCGAGCATCTCGCGACCGTCGCTGCGCGCCTTGTGCGCCGTGGCTGCGAACAGCGTGAGCACACCCAGGAGGAAGCTGAACTCGAGCGCCGCCGCCAATTCGAGTCCGACAGCGAGCCCACCGAGAATCGTCACCAAGCTGCGGCTGGTCCCGGGCCACATCGCCAGGCACTGCATGCAGCCGATCAGCAGCGCGCTGCGCCACGAGAGCGCTCCGAGCTCGAGACCGGAGCGCGCCTTCGACATCCGCGAGCGCGCGAACAACAGGATGGCCAGCCCGCCGACGAACCAAGCTCCGGCCACCGGCCACAGGCCGAAGAGGCGCGACTCGATCCAGTCGTCGAGCAGCAGCCCCGCGATCGCAGCCGGCACGAAGGCGACCAAGACACACACCGAGAGACGTCTGCCGGCTTCGTCCCTTCCGACCAGCCCGCGGAACATCTGCGCCACGCGCGTCCGGTACAGCGCGTAGACCGCCGCGACCGCGCCTGCTTGGATGCAGATCGCGAAGGCGTTGGCCGCTGCACTCGCTTCCAGTCCGAGAGCGCGCTGCACGAGGATCAGGTGTCCGGTCGAGCTGACCGGTAGATACTCGGTCAGGCCTTCGACCAGACCGAGCACGATCGCCTGCCAGAGTTCCATGCGCCTTTCGCCCGCCCGGGAGAAGCTCGCGAGCCGCGCGCGTCCTCAGGCGATGCGCTTGGCGGCGTCGAGGACCGCGGTCGAGGGCAGCTTGAAGCTCTCGGCGACCGCCGGGTACACGAGCTCGCCGGCGATGACGTTGGCTGCGCTGCGCAGTGCCGGATTTTCGAGGATCGCGCGCGCCGGACCGAGCTTGGCGAGTTGGATCGCGTAGGGCAAGGTCGCGTTGTTGAGCGCGAAGGTGCTGGTGCGCGGCACCGCGCCGGGCATGTTCGCGACGCAGTAGTGGATCACGCCGTCGATCACGTAGGTCGGTTCCGCGTGGCTGGTGGGCTTGGCGGTTTCGATGCAACCGCCCTGATCGATGGCGACGTCGACGATCACGCTGCCCTGCTTCATCAACTTGAGGTCTTCGCGCCGGATCAGCTTGGGCGCAGCCGCGCCGGGAATCAGCACCGCGCCGACGACGAGATCGGCCCACGGCAGCAGCTCGCGCAGCGCGAAGGGCGTCGAATACAGCAGGCGACAATTCTTGGGCATGACCTCGTCGAGGTAGCGCAGGCGATCGAGGTTGACGTCCATGATGGTGACGTCCGCGCCCAGACCGCAGGCCATGCGCGCTGCCTGCGTGCCGACCACGCCGCCGCCGAGCACCAGCACGTGGGCGCGGTCGACGCCGGGCACGCCCCCGAGCAGGATGCCCGAGCCGCCGCGCGAGCGCTCGAGCCACTGGGCTCCGGCCTGGATCGCCATGCGGCCGGCGACTTCGCTCATCGGAGTCAAGAGCGGCAGAGTGCGGTTCACCTCGAGCGTCTCGTAGGCGAAGCAGTGCGCGCCGGTGGCCATCATGGCCTTGGTCAAATCGAGATCGGCGGCCAGGTGGAAGTAGGTGAACAGCGTCTGGCCCTTGCGGATGTGCGGCCATTCCTGCTTGAGCGGCTCTTTCACCTTGAGGATCAGATCGCAGCTCTTCCAGACGTCCGCGGCCGAAGCCGCGATCTTCGCGCCAGCCTTTTCGTAGCTCGCGTCGGGCAGCAAGCTGCCGACTCCGGCCTGGGTCTCGACCCAAACTTCGTTGCCTGCGGCGACCAGGCGCTCGGCGCCGGCAGGGGTCAGGGCGACTCGATTTTCGTGGACCTTGATTTCGCGCGCGACGCCGATTTTCACGGGGGATCCTGTGCCTGAACGGGGACCAATTCGAAACTGGGCGCTGGGCGGGCGCACGGGCTCGGCCAGACGATGAGGGGCGAAGAGTCTAGCGCTCGCGTGGCCCGAGCGCAGGGGCTCGCTGGCACAGGGCGGCGCGCGGCGCGACTGCGCCCGCGATCCGCATGGCTGCCCCTTGTGCACCCCTCGCGCGCTTCCTATCCTTCCGCCCCTTCGCTGTCCCCGAGGACGGCGAGCGTCGCATGCGACGCAGTGGGCCAGTGGCACAGTTGGCTAGCGCGCCACCTTGACATGGTGGAGGTCACAGGTTCGAGTCCTGTCTGGCCCACCAACCCCCTCGCGGGATCGATCGGCGCGTCCGCGGGTCGGCGCCACGCGTGCTCCGCGACTTGATCTGCGGGCGAGTCTATCTGCACTCCAGTCGATCTGCTGGCGGAGCGTGCCGCCGGCGAAACGTGCGCTCCGCGGGCCTGCGCGGCGAGTCTCACAACCGGACACACGCTCCGTAGCCGCAGCCCGTACGCTCCGCGCGCGAACCCGGAACCACCGTCCATGCTCAGCCTCTTCTTGGCCCTCGCGGCAGCCTTGCCGCAAGACAGCTCCGCCTTCCAATCGCGTTGGACGCCGGAGGCCGCGGTCGCCCGCGACGCGCGCATCTCGGTGGTCTACATCGAGTCCTCGCGGCCGGTGCTGGTGGGCTGGAACCAATTCAACCAGCGTGTGTACCGCGACGAGACGCGCAGTGGCTCGGGCGTGGTGGTCGAGCCGCGCGGTTACATCATCACCAACTACCACGTGGTCGGTGACGACGCGCGCGAGATCACGGTGCAGTTCGACACGCTGGTTCCCGGCACGACCGAACGCTCCGAGCAAGGCGCGGACGTGCCGCGCAAGTTCAGCGCCAAGTTGCTCTCGTCCTCGCGGGACCAGGACCTGGCGCTGCTCAAGGTCGACAGCGAGCTGAGCTTCACCCCGATCCGTTTCGGCACGTCGAGCGACCTGATCCTGGGCGAGCGCGTGGTCGCCATCGGAAACCCGCTCGGCCAGCGGCTGACGGTCAGCGCGGGCCTGGTGTCCGGCTTGGGGCGCGACATCGAGGTGCAAGCCGCGCCGAACGTGACGCTCAAGCTGCGCGATCTGATCCAGACCGACGCGGCGATCAACCACGGGAACAGCGGTGGTCCGTTGCTCAACATCCTGGGCGAGATGATCGGCATCAACACCCTGGTCAACGAAGCGGCCGAGAACATGGGTTTCGCGATCCCGGTCGACCACATCGAAGAGGTGTTGCGCGACCAACTGCTCGCGCCCGAGTCCTCGCGCGCTTGGTTCGGCTTCGAGGTCGACGAGGCCGGGACCTTGTGCATCAATCGTGTGATCCCGGGTAGCCCGGCGGCGGATGCGGGCATCGAAGTCGGCTATCGCTTGGTCGCGATCGACGGACAGCCGTTGCAGAGCGCCGAGGACTATCGCCTGCAACGCGTGCAACTGCTTCCCAACAAGCCCGCGCGGTTTCGCATCAAGACCGCCGAGGGCGAGCGCGAATACGAGCTCAAGGGCTGGAAGCGCGCCGATGGCGTCGTGTTCGATCGCATGGGCATGACGGTCGACCGCTGCGTGTACGCGACCGGGCGCATCGCGACGCAGACCATCTGCGTGGTGCAGGTCGGCGCCGAAGGGCCAGCCAAGGAGCTGGGGCTGCAGCCGGGCGACATCATCGATGCGGTGCGCGCCGGCGAGACGGGTTTGGTCTACACCTTGACCGACGCGGCACAGCTCGCACGGCTGCTAGCGCAGTGCCCCAGTGGCTCGAAGCTCGAGTTCGACATCCTGCGCGACGAGCCCGTGGCCGGGCGCGCGTCGAAGCGCCGCGAACTCTACAAAGGCTCGCTCACGCTGCGTTGAGCTGGGGCAACGCCGGGGGCCGGGGCGAGCGCGTTGCTTCCGTTGCGAACGTGGCCCAACGCGCTGCAGCCGCACTTCCGGACGACGCGCGCTTTGGAACGAGTTTCCACGGTGTCGAAGCGATCCCGCGTCGATCGCCCGGGTGGACGCCGTCGCTATACTCTTTCCCTCGCGAGCGCGTGGCGGTCCGCGTCGCTCCCGGCGGAGCGTCGCGGCCCGAAGGCCCTGGGTTGGGTAGTTTTCCTCTCCCCAGACCGTCGTCCGCGCCCCTTCCCGATCCCCCAACGCCCGCTGGCCGTGCTCCTGACCCGCTCCGACGCATGAAGGCTCTCCTCCATTTCTCCGAGCGCTTCGGGAGCATGCTCTCCCGCGTGCTGCTGACGGTGCTGTATTTCGGCCTGCTCGGCCCATTCGCCCTGCTCTACCAGCTGTTCGCCGACCCGCTGCACCTCAAGCGGCGCGGCTCGAACTGGGTGACGTGGCAGCGCTCGAACGAGTCCTTGTCGCAGGCGCGCAGGCAGGGCTAGCGATGAACGTCCTCGGACTGTCGTTCTACTACCACGACTCCTCGGCCGCGTTGGTGCAGGATGGCGTGCTGGTCGCCGCCGCGGAGGAGGAGCGCTTCAGCCGTCGCAAGCACGACTCGGGCTTCCCCAAGCTGGCCATCGACTTCTGCCTGAAGATGGGCGGACTGACGCTCGACGACGTCGACTTCATCGTGTTCTACGAGAAGCCGTTCGTGAAGTTCGAGCGCATGCTGTTGACGGCGATGGGCACCTTCCCGCGCTCGTCCGCGGTGTTCCGCGAGTCGATGCAGCGCTGGATCTCGGACAAGTTGTGGATCAAGTCGATGATGCAAAAGGCGCTCGACGTTCCGAGCGCGAAGCTGCTCTTCGCCGACCACCACATGTCGCACGCGGCGTCGAGCTACTTCACCTCGCACTTCGAGGACAGCGCGATCCTGACCGTCGACGGCGCCGGCGAGTGGAGCACGGCCACGATGGGCCACGGCAAGGGCAATCGGATCGAGATCCTCAAGGAGCTGCGCTTCCCGCACTCGCTCGGGCTGTTGTACTCGGCCTTCACCGCCTACTGCGGGTTCGAGATCAACGAGGGCGAGTACAAGCTCATGGGCATGCACCCCTATGGCAAGCCGCGTTTCGTCGACGAGATCTACAAGCTGATCCACGTCGCCGAGGACGGCTCGCTGTGGCACGACATGAAGTACTTCGCGTACCACTTCTCACGCGACCAGACGCTGGCCGAGGCCTTTGGCCAGCACTTCGGCAAGCCAGCGCGCGACCCCAAGCTCGGCGACAAGTCGCTCGATCCGTACTACTGCGACATGGCGGCCTCGATCCAGGTCGTCACCGAGCAGGTGCTGATGAAGATGATCCGTCACCTGCACGAGATCACCGGTTCGAAGAACCTGTGTCTCGCCGGCGGCGTCGCGCTCAACTCGGTGGCGAACTACAAGCTGTTGCGCGAAGGTCCGTTCGAGGACGTCTACGTGCACCCGGCGCCCGGCGACGACGGCGGCGCGGTCGGTGCCGCCTATTGGGCCTACAACCACCTGCTCAAGCAGCCGCGCGGCCCGGTGCTGAAGAGCCCCTACCTGGGTTCGAGCTACACCGACGAGCAGGTCGAGTCGTTCCTGCGCAAGTACGACATTCCCTTCGAGCACATCCGCGACGACGCCGCGTTCTTCGATTTCGCGGCGCGCGCCTTGGTCGAAGGCGCGGTGTGCGGCTGGTTCCGCGGTCGCTTCGAGTGGGGCCCGCGCGCGCTCGGCGCACGCTCGATCATCGCCGACCCGCGCAAGGCGGAGATGAAGGACAAGCTCAACGCGACGATCAAATTCCGCGAGCCGTTCCGCCCCTTCGCGCCGAGTGTCACCGTCGAAGCCGCGAGCGAGTTCTTCGACATTCCCGATGCCGCGCGCCACTATCCCGCGCGCTTCATGCTGTACGTCGCGCCGGTCCGTCCGGAAAAGCGCGGCGTGCTGCCCGGTATCACGCACGAGGACGGATCCGGTCGCCTGCAGACGGTGTTCTCCGATATCTCCCCCGCGTACCACGCGGTCATCCGCCGCTTCGGCGAGCTGACCGGAGTGCCGGTGATCATGAACACCTCCTTCAACTTGAAGGGCGAGCCGATCGTCGAGGACCCCAGCCACGCCTTCAACACCTTCAGCCTGTCGGGCATGGACTACCTGTTCCTCAACAACTACGTGGTTCGCAAGGAGGCCAAGAAGAAGATCGCCGACACGCGCTTCGTCTTGCGCCACGAGGGCGACAGCGTGACCGAGATGGTGAGCTAGAGGACGCGCTCCCATGAAAGCACTCAATGTCCTGCTCGCGATCGTGGTCAGCGTGGTCATGGCACTCCTCATGTTCGAGGGTGGCCTGCGCTTGATCGGCAAGGGACCGCCCGCGTCGCTCCTGGAGTTCGACAACCACCTGGGTTGGCGCAAGCGACCCAACGCCAGCGTGCACCGCTCGGGGCCCGAGTACTCGGTCACGATCACCACCAACGAGTGGAGCCTGGCCGACGATCCGTTGCAAAGCGCCGCCAAGCCCGCGGGCGTGTACCGCGTGGTCGTGCTGGGTGACTCGTTCACGCAAGGCTTCACCGTCTCGCGCGAGCACCTGTATGTCGACTTGCTCGAGCGTCGTTGGAAGGCCGAGGGTCGCAACGTCGACGTGATCAACGCCGGCACCGAGGGCTGGTCCACCGACCAGGAAGTCGTGTGGTTCCTGCGCAACGGCGCGCAGTTTCAGCCCGACCTCGTGGTGCTGCAGACCTACGACAACGACTTGTATTGGAACGGCCAGGGCGCCTACATCGACCGTGGCTCGGAGAAGCCGCTGTTCCGCGCCGACGGGACACTCGAGAAGGAGTCGCTGACGGATGTCGGTCCGCGACCGTGGAGCGACTCGCTGGCCGTGGTACGGCTGGTCAGGCCCTTCGTTTCCAATCGTTTCGCCGCCGCGCACGTCTTCGAGCCGGTCGGCGGCGCGCGCCCGATCCTCAAGGAGTTCGCCGCGCTCCTGCCGCGTCCGCCCGAGTTCTTCGCACGCAGCTTGGAGGGAACGCGCGGCGCGTTGACTGCGCTGCAGCGCGAGTGCGCGAAGCTCGGCGCGCGCCTGGTGGTGGTGCCGATCCCCTCCCACGGCGCCGTCGATCCGGCGTTCGGCGCCAAGTTCGCCGGTGAGCAGTTGGGCCTGGCCGCGAGCTCGCTCGCATTCGAGCGCCCGGTCGAGACGGTGCTGGCGATGGCGAACGAGGCGTCGATCCAGAGCTTCGACTTGCGTCCGGCGCTCGCGGCCGCGCACGGTCCCGAGCACGAGCTGTACTTCAACGTCGACTGGCACCTCAACCCCAATGGCAATCGGGTGTTGGCCAGTGCGCTGCACGACGAGCTCGACCGAGCGGGCTGGCTGCCCGCGGCCAGCACGGCCGTCGCGGCGGACACGCTCGAGAACACCGCGGCGAGACCAGCGGCACGCTGGCCGTTGGTGTTCGGAGCGTTGTGGGTCGTGCTCAGCGCGCTGTTCCTGGGCACCTACCCCGACGAGCGCAATTGGAAGGCCCCGCTCAAAGTCGGGGCGATGCTGGCGGCGATCTTCACCATCGTGCTGGGCGGCGGCGCCCTCGTGAAGCTCTTGCCCCAGGCCTACTCGGGCTGGATCTTCGGGCTGTTCGTGGTCGGCGTGCTGGGCTTCGTCGCCTTCAAGCTCGGCCGACGCTTCGGCACGATCCTCGAGCTCCTGCGCAGCTTCGTGTTGCGCGGCCACTGGTACCTGATGCCGCTGCTCGTGGTACTTTTGACCATCGGGAGCTTGCTCGTGGTCGCCGCGAGTTCGCCCCTGATCGCACCGTTCATCTACACGCTCTTCTGATCGACCGCGAACGCATCGCCATGGCCACGACCTGCCCGCACTGCAAGGCGCCGATCACCGTCGCTTCCGCCAAGAATTGCATCCACTGCGGAGTCGTGCTTCCCAGCGCTGCTCCGGCCGCCGCCGGTCAGAGTGCCGCCGGTCAGAGCGCCGCGGACGACGGCAACGGCGGCGGGTTCGTTGGTTTCGTGCGGGACAACTGGGTGTGGATCGTCGCGCCGGTCGTGTTCGCGGTGATCGTGGTCGTCGTCGTGATGCTGGTTTTCGGTGGAGAGGGCGACAGCTCGCCCTTCATCTACAGCATTTTCTGATGCCCCGGTCGTGCAGCGGATGGGTCGCTTCCTGCGGGACAACTGGATGTGGATCGCCGTGCCGTTGCTTTTGGCATTGGCGTTGATCGCGCTGGCCGTACTGCTGTTCGGCGCCGAGTCGGACGCGGCGCAGTTCATCTACACGCTGTAGTCGCCAGGGGTAATCGCTCCCCGGCGCGCGGCGTCATTGCGTCAGATCCAGCCCGAGCTTGCGCAAGAGCTCGAAGGCTCCGCAGGCCTCGGTCGCGAGCAAGTGCAACTCGGCCGACTCGTCGAGCGCGAGCCGCTTGAGCTCGAGCCTCGGCGTGTCGGGTCGATTGACTCCGGGGTGCATCGTGACCGCGGTCGCGAAGCCCGCCTGACGCACCGCTGTCTGCGTGCGCGCATCGAAGTCCCAGCGCCGTCCCCAGGGATACGCGAAGCTCGGGAACTCGCGACCCAGTTCGCGCCGCATCGCGGCGACACCGCCTTCGATCTCGCGCGCTTGGAAGCTCGCGTCCAGCTTCGAGAGGATGTGATGGTGCACGGTGTGGCCGCCCAGCTCGACGCCCGCGTCGCGCAGCGCGCGCGCCTCGTCCCAACTCATGTAGAGCTGTTCGCACAACTCGCATTCGTCGCCCCCGAGCTCCTGGAACACCAAGTCGAGCGCGCGGTCGCGTTCCAGCGGATCACACTCGTACTTCAGGATGCGCTTCAGGTGGTACAGCTCGTTGCCGCGACCCTCGGCGATGATCTGGTTGAGCGCGTGGAAGGTGGCCGTGTCGCTGGTGTGCGCTCCGAAGCGCGCGACGAATTCCTCGTGGCCGTGGCGTGCGAGGATCCAGAAGTACTTGTGAGCCCAGTTGACGCGGCGCTCGTCGAGCGGGCGTGATTCGAGGAACACCGTGGCCTTGGCGCCGACGCGTTGGAGCAGCGGGAGCAGCACGCGAGCGTTGTCGCGATAGCCGTCGTCCATCGAAAGCGCCAGCAGGTTGCGCCCCGAGCCACGCTCGAGCCGCTCGACGCCCTCGGCGACGGTGACCAACTCGTAGTGCGCGCCGAACCAGCGCAGGATGCGCTCCAGCTTGGCCTCGGAGATCGCCATGTCCGCGGGCAGGAGCTCGCCCGCAGGCCAATCACCGCTCGAGGGTCGAACGCAGTGCCCGGCCAAGATCGTCAGGCGCCGCGGAGCCAGCGCGTCGATCAGCGCGTGCAGCCCGGTGTGGAACACGACGCGCGAGTAACCCGCGCGCAACCAGCCCTTGATGCGGTGCTTGACGCTCATCGAGCACCCGATGCTATCCGACGGTCTCGTCGTCGCGATCGCCGTCGGTGAAGTACCAGTGCGTGCAATCGCGCGCCGCGGCCACCAGCGGATGCGCCGCGTCCAGCGCGCGCAGGATCACGCTCAGGTGATTGTCTGAACGGGGCGGAACGAACCCGACGCCGCGCAGGTGCGTCGACCACCACGAACCATCGATAGCCGTTGCTTGGACCACGGATGCGCCGGCGCGCTCGAGCTCCGCGAGCCCGACGCCGATCGCCGCGGCCACGGCGCGTTCGTCGCGCCCCAGCACGTCGACCAAGTGCCCTAGCCGCGCGCCGTCGCGGGGCAGCTGCACCACGACGTAGCCCGCGAGCTGCTCGCCCTCGTACATGCCCCAAGCCCGGTGGAGCCTCGAGGGAGCCTGCAGGAAGCGCCAGTTCAGATAGCGCGCGTCGCGGCGCAGCATGAACGAAAAGCGCGGCTCGACCGCGCGCGAGAGCTGTTCGGCGCGCTCGTCGAAGTGCTCGACGCTCGCCACGCGGAACGCAGACCTTGCGGCCTCGAGTGCCCGCCGTGCTCGCGCGGCCTTCCGAGCTGCGAAGGGCGTGGTCCAGCCGGCGATGCGTCCCTCGCGGGCGCGCACGTCGCGCGCGGCCGCGTCCGCGCGGAGCACGCAGGTCCAGGAGCGGACACTCCCGATCCGCTCCCAGCCGAGCTCGACGAAGATGTGCGCAGACCTGCGGTTGGGAAGCCCGAAGGCCAGCGCCCAACCACGTTGCCGCGCAGCCTCGAGCGCGGCGCGGTCGAGGCGGCTGAAGAACCCTCGCTTGCGCCATTCGGGATGCGTCATCACGTCGCCCGTTTCGCCGACCAGCGCGATCGAACTCTCCGCGCCGGCGGCGACCGCGCGCCGCGGTGAACAGGCGTAGCCGGAGATCGCGGTGCCGTTCGGCGGACGCGCCACCAGGCTCACCGAGGGCCCGAACGGAACGTCGTCGTAGCGCCAGGAAAGTCCGCGCTCCGGCAGCGGCTTCTTGAAACACGCGGCGTAGAGCTGCGCCTGCTCGACGCGATCAACGCTCGAGCAGGGCGCGACGACGATCTGATCGTCGCTCACTTCGCTCGGCCGGGTAGACGCCATGGGTCACGAGAGCATCGCGGTCACCGCGCGTCGGTTCAACGCCGGGCGCGCGTCATCCCTCAATCCAGCCGCGGTAGGTGCTCACGCGCCGCGACGGACACGTGCTCAAACCGGACACGGGTCGACCGCAGCCCGTCGGGAGAACGCAGGCGCTCGAGCGCGCGGGATCGGGAGCATTCGCGCCACGAAAGTGCCCGCGCGCGCCGGCGTGCTCGAGCCACACGGCGCAGCGGCTGTGTCCGATGGAGAGGCTCGGCGCGGCCATCTCCATGCGCAGCGAAGCCGACTGGTTCTATTCGGGGAGTCCGGCGGCCCGCGCCGCAGGATTTTCGGGAGAAGAGTGGCCCCGGACCCGGCGCCAGCGACGGCCTATTCCGCGCGACACGAGCGCGACCGGTGTCACAGACCCATTCGAACCATCGAGTATCATCAGTGGCGAGGGCCTCCTGTGAGCACGGGCTGGCCGCGATCGGGATCGTGCCGCCGTCGGCCGCCGGACCACTCGAGAATGCGCAACTCCGTGGAACGGACGGCGTCGTCAAAGACCGCAAGCGCACAGGCTTCGAACGGGGTTCGACCCAGCCCTTGGTAAACGCGACTCCCTATCAGCCATGAACACCTCCATCAACTTCGTGATGACTCTGCTCGCGGCCACTCCAGTCGCGGCGCAGACACAGCTGATCTCTCTGCACGGTGCCGCCGCCGGCGACGGCTTCGGCGCGGCGATCGTGTTCGTCGGCGACACCGACGGCGATGGCTCCGACGATTTCGCGATCGGCTCGCCGCTGAGTGACCTCGCCGGACCGAACTCGGGGCGAGTCGACCTGTACTCGGGTCGCACGTCGCAACTCCTTCGCACCTGGGCTGGCAATGCGGGTGACCTGTATTTCGGGAGCTCGATCGCGGGCGTTGGCGATCTCGACGGGGATCAACTCGACGACGTCGCCATTGGTGCCGCGGGCTGGGGCGGTTCGATCCCGACGTCGTGGTCGAGCTTGGTCCCTGGCTATGTGCGCATTCACTCCGGCGCAACGGGCGCGCTGCTCGCTCAGATCAACCCGCCGGCCGGCATCGACCGCTTCGGATATGCGCTGGCGGGAGGTGTCGATTTGACCGGCGACGGCATCGGTGAGATCCTGATCGGCGCGCCAGGAGATTCGGACCACGTGGGCTATGTCTACGTCCACGACGGAGCGACCCGGCTGCAGTTGCGCCGCGATGGTGCGCCGCTCGGGCACAACTTCGGGTTCTCGATCGCCCAACTCGGCGACATCAGCGGCGACGGTGTCGGCGACTACGTGGCCGGGGCGCCGCGCTACGACGAGAGCTACGGGGACCAGGGTTTCGTGCACGCGATCGACGGCGCGAGTGGCGCGAGACTGTGGTCGCACTCGTGGGGCTATTTCTCTCAATGTGGATGGAGCCTCGCGCGCATCGGCGACATCAGCCAGGACGGTGTCTCGGAGGTGCTTGCCGGTGTACGCGCCAAGGGCGGCAATTTCTTTGGTTGCCAGCCATGGTCAGAGGTGCACGTGCTGGACGGCGCGAACGGTGCCCTGTTGCGCACACACACTGATCTCTATCCGTGCGCCGCCTACGGCAGCTCCGCGGCGTGTGCAAGCGATCTCGACGGTGACGGGAATGCGGAGTACGTCGCAGGTGGTCCCGGCCAGTTCCTCGGTCAAGACAACGCCGAGGGCTTGCGCGTCTTCGGCGGAGCGCAAGGGACGATCTTGGCCGAGATCGCCAGCCCCAATGGCGCGCCGATGTCGTTCGACGCTTGGGGCTTCGCGCTCGCGTCAGGCGACGTGAACGGCGACGGGTTGGCGGACCTCCTAGTGGGAGCACCATTCGACGATTCGAGCGCGACGAATGCAGGAGCGGTGTACGTCCTCACGATCGTGCGCGGCGTCACGCGCTACTGTGCGAGCGAAGCCAACAGCCTGGGCTGCGTCCCGGCCATCGGTGGGCTCGGCACCCCGAGCGCAACTAGCTCGAGCGCCTTCCAGGTGCAGGCGACGAACGTCCTCAACCAGAAGATCGGCTTCTGCTTCTACGGCCAGAAGCCGCGCCAGACGCCGTTCCAGGGTGGATACATGTGCATCGCTCCGCCGACGAAGCGCACGCCCAACCAGAGCTCGAACGGTGCCGCACCGCCTGCGAGTGATTGTTCCGGAGCGCTCACGTTCGACTTCAACGCGCGCATCCAAAGCGGCGTCGATCCCCAACTCGTCGCCGGCGAGGAAGTGTTCGTTCAGTATTGGTCGCGAGATCCCGCCGACGCGAGCACGACCAACTTGACGGACGCGCTCGCCTTCCAAATCAAACCGTGATCGCGGAGGACCCGCGATGCAGTTCATCTGTTGCCTGACGTTGGCGCTCGCACTCGCCGCCCCCACGCTCGCCCAAACCGAAGTGGCGCGGATCCACGGAACAGTTGCGGAAGAACATCTGGGCTGGAAGGTCGAGTTCGTCGGCGACGTCGACAACGACGGTTGGTCGGACCTCGCCGTGGCGAGCTACACGACTTCGAGTTCGGTCGCTGCGCCGCTCCACGTGTATTCGGGCCGAACCAGCCAACGGATCCGTACTTGGACCGCTCCCGCGTCCCCCGAGAGGTTCGGCTACTCGCTGGCGGGAGTCGGAGACCTCGATGGCGACGGGCACGATGACGTGCTCGTGGGGGCCTCCGCGTATCCGATGGTGGCCTGGGGATTTCCCCCGAATCCACCGCTCGTGGGCGGATATGCGCAGTTGATCTCGGGCGCGAGTGGAAGCGTGTTGCACACCTTCACGCCACCCGTGGGAGCTCAGCGATTCGGCTACGCGGTCTGTTCATTCGACGACGTCGACGGCGACGGCACGGCGGACATGCTGATCGGGGCGCCCGGCGCGACCGGCGATGCGGGATACGTCTACATCTACAGCGGTGCGACCTTCGCGCAGTTGCGCCGAGACGGGCTGACGCTCGCGACCAATTGTGGAGCGGCATTGGAGCGCTTCGAGGACGTCACCGGCGATGGCATCGACGAGTACGCCGTCGGAGCGCCCGCCTTCGAGCCCTACAACTGGACCGCGCATCAGTACTACCCGAGCCCGGGAGGCAAGGTCGCTCTGATCGATGGCGCGAGCGGTCTCGAACTGTGGTCGGACTTTCACGGTCCGAGCTACTGGGGAGCGCAATTGGGCTGGAGCCTCGCGAGCCTGGGCGACATCGACGCCGACGGTGTGGGCGATCTGGCGGTCGGGATGCGCGACGAAGGCGATCCGCTGACGGTCGCTTGCCACTCCCATGGCGAAGTGCGTGTGTATTCGGGTGCCACGGGCGCCATTCTCCGTTCTCATCAGCGGCTGTCGCTGTGCGGCACCTATGGCGCGTCCGTGAGCGCCGCGGGCGACATCGACGGTGACGGAGTCCTGGACTATGTCGGCGGTGAGCCGGGTTGGTGGCTCGGACTCGACGACGGCCACGATCTGCGGATTTTCAGCGGAAGCAGCGGGCAGGAGATCGCTCGCGTCAGCGCGGATCTTCAATCGCCGTACGGAACCGCATTCGGCGCCGCGCTCACATCAGGCGACGCAAACGGAGATGGGCTGATCGACCTGGTCGTCGGGATTCCGTTCGACGATGCGTTGGGCCATGACACTGGGGCTTTCGCGATCTACACGATCGTGCGCACGCCGACGACGTACTGCGAGAGCGAAATCAACTCGCTGGGTTGCACCCCCACCATCGGCTCGAGCGGCGTGTGCAGCGCTTCGCTCGCGTCCGCCTTCGACATCACTGCATCCAACGTGCTCAACCAGAAGATCGGCTTCTGCTTCTACGGCCTCAAGCCGCGCCAGACGCCGTTCCAAGGTGGCTTCATGTGCATCGTCGCTCCGACGAAACGCACGCCCAATCAGAGCTCGAACGGCGCCGCACCGCCTGCAAGCGATTGTTCAGGTGCGTTCACGTTCGATTTCAACGCACGCATCCAAAGCGGCGTCGATCCGCAGCTCGTCGCCGGCCAGGAAGTGTTCGCTCAGTATTGGTCGCGAGACCCTCAAGACGCGAGCACGACCAACCTGACCGACGCGCTCGCCTTGTTCATCACACCCTGAGCAGTAGCGATATCGCGGCCGCGCGACGTTCCGCGTGATCGGAGTGGAAGTGGAAACCCGGTCTGGTCATGTCGAACTCGTGCGGAACGTAGAGCACTTGCGTTTGTGAGCGGCCGGAGGCATCCGAGTCGCACCGCGACCGAGCCGCCGCTGCACGGCCGGTGCTGTCGGGAGCTCACTCGACGCGAGCCAACTCGAGCCCCGCTAGCTCAGCGCAGCGCGTCGCCGCCGTTTTGAGTCATCAGCGAAGTGCCGTTCGACTTGAGATGACTCATCGCCGACTTCGGCGGCGGCACCAAACCCAGCGCGCGCCCCAAGCGCTTTTTGCCGAACTGCGGGTTCTCCATGTAGTAGAGCGTGCGCTCGAAGAAGCGCTTGGCCCGCTGTCCGTATCCGTAGTACCACTTCTCGTAGGAGCGCACCATGTTCTTGCGCAGCTCCTCGAGCGACACCTGGTCGAAGTGCTCGTGCACGTAGGCCGAGCGATTGCTCGACACGTAGTTCTCGCGCAGGTCGGCGACGTCGATGTTGGCTTGGTAGTTGTCCCACGACTCCGTGCCGATCAGCGGATTGAACACGCTGACACGCACCAGGTCCGGTCCCGCCAACCGCAGCACCTTCTCGGTCTCTTGGATGTCCTGCGGAGTCTCACCGGGGCTGCCGACGATCAGATACACCTTGGCCCAGATCCCGGCGCGGCGCGTCATGCGCGCGGCTTCCACGATCTGCTCGGGCGTCAGATCCTTCTTGAGCACGTCGAGCATTTTTTGCGAGCCCGACTCCCAGCCGTAGTAAATGCGCCTGCAGCCTGCGCGGTGCATGTGCTTGAGCAACGGATAGTCGACGCAGTCGGCGCGCGTGTTCGCGATCCATTCGAACTTCAGTCCGCGGCGCAGGATCTCGTCGCACATCTCGTGGATGCGCTTGCGGCGCAGGGTCAGGATCTCGTCGACGAACAGGATCACGCCCGGGTCGTAGGTCGAGACGATCTGTTCGAGCTCGTCGACGATCATCTGCGTCGAGCGCACGCGGAAGCCGCGGCCGGTGAGCTCCTTCTGACAGAAGATGCATTTGAAGGGACAGCCGCGCGTGGTGAAGATGTAGACCAAGCGCTCCGGATTGAGCCGGAAGTAGCTCTGCATCGGCAGCAGGTGGCGCGCCGGCAGCGGCAGCTCGTCGAGCTTCTTGATCAACGGCGGAGCAGGGTTGTCGACCCAGATCTGCTTTTCGCGCACGCCGGCGATCCCGGGCACGGCCGCCAGTGCCCGGTCGTCCGCGCCCTCGAGCGCCTTCAAGAACTGCGGCAGCGTCTCTTCGGCCTCGCCCTTGAGCACGTAATCGAAGTGCCCGCTGTCGAGGAAGATCCCTTGGTCGACGGACGCGTGCGGTCCGCCCATCAGGGTGATCTTGCCTTTCTCCTTGGCGTACTTGGCCCAAGCGATCGCGCGGCGGATGTTGGGCGTCAGGGCGCTGAAACCGATGATGTCGTTGTGCTCGATTGCGGCGCGCATCTCCTGGTCCGTGACCACGCGCTCATCGAGCAGCGCCACGGGGATCTGCTCCTTCTCGAGGCATGCGCCGAGATAGGCGATCCCGAGGATCATCGACAGCGGATCCTCTTGCACGTGGGGCTTGACGTAGGTCAGGAGCGTCTTGCGCATCGCGGTGTCGATCAGGGTTGGGGGCCGAAGCGCGTCCGAGAGCGACGGCTGAGAGAGCCCGACAGTCAAAAAGTACCGTGCACGGAAGGGTTGCGCAACTCGTGTGTGCTCAGACCCTTGGCGTAGTGCCTGGGCCCGGCCGTAGAGCATCGACGCGCGCCGCGCGCACCCTGGAGCAGCCTCGCGGCGCGCGCACTCGTGGTCGGCAAATTCGTCCCGCGCGGGGACGGATCGCGGGTCACTTGGCGGGCTCGGGTGCAGGCTCGCGCGAGCTGGGTTGCGCGTTCCCCTGCTCCCATTCCGTCGAGTGCGCGCTGCGGCGGAAGTAGAGCGCGATGTAGCCGAAGTGCACCAACACCCACGCCATGTAGAGCGCTTGCCCCCACACGGCGCCGCGCTCCGGATCGAGCTCGACCAGGTAGATGTTCGCGGGCACGGTCACCAACGCGCCCACGAGGCAGATCGCCAGGTTCTGCTTCATGCGGTTGGTCAGGATGTAGAACGGATCCTGCGCGATCGCGAAGGACGACGGGATCATGCCCACGGTCAGGATCGCGCAACACACGAACACCGGCCAGGCGTAGTCGGATGGAAAGGTGAGCGCCACGACGGGTTGCACGAGCGCGGTCACCAGCAGAGTGGCGCCGGAGATGCTCGCGCCCGCCAGCAGCGTGCTCTTCCAGTACAGCCTCTTGAATCCGGCGAAGTCGTGCTTGCCGCGCTTCTCCGCCAGCGCCGGCAAGACGGTGCGCGAGACGCCCTGCATCAGCATCTGCGGGAGCACCATGATGCGCTGCGCGACGTGGAAGTAGGCCACCCAGGCGAAGCCCGCGGTGCCGCCGAGCAACAGGCGTGGAAGGACCGTGACGACCATGTTGGTCGCGCTCTTGATCACACCGACGCGCATCGCGAGACGCAGGCCCTCGCGGATCGGCGTGCGCGGGACGCGCGAGAGCACCTCTCCGAACGTCGGCAGCCAAGCGCTGCCGTCCTTGCGCGCGTCGGCGTACATCTGCAGGGCGAGGAACGAGCCGAGCACGCGTCCGCCGATCTCGCCCGCGACCGCCCCAGCCGGCGAGCCGGTGATGCACGCGCCGAGGATCACCAGGAACATGCGCATGAGCTCGAAGGCGTTGTCCATCTGCGCCAGCCCGAGCATGCGGCGGGTCGACTGGAATGCGACCTGCGCCATGGCGCGCGGCGTGTCGATCAAGATCCACCACGTCAGCCACCAGGCCCAGATCCCCAAGCGCTGTGCTTCCTCGAGACCCAGGTCCTCGCCGTACCACCAGCGCGAGAGCGCCGGCATGGCGAAGAACCCCGCGGCGATCATCACGCTGGAGAACAGCAGGTAGACCTTGACGAAGAACGCGAGCCACAGCGTCACTTTCTCGTGCAGCTCGCGCGCGCTGGCCGCCGCCAGTTGGCTGACCGTAGCCGAGACCACTCCGACGTGTGCCAGGCTGTAGAACGCTGCCTGCAGGGTGACCGCCACCGCGAACAGCCCCATCCCGTGCGCGCCGAGCAAGAACGCGATCGAGGCCGACGAAACGAACGACGTCGTCACCGTGATCATGCCGCTGATCTGCAGGACCAACGTGTCCTTGAAGAACTTGTTGCGGATCAACTGCAGCGGATGGGCGAACTTCATCGCAGCGCCTCGTCGTAGAGCGCGAGCACCTCGGCTGCGTTCTTGCGCCACGACGAGTCCGCGGCGTGTGCGCGGCCGGCCGCACCCATCTTGGCTCGCAGCGCTTCGTCGTCGAGCAATTGCTCGAGCGCCTTGGCGACGGCTGGCTCGTCCTGGGTGACGAGCAAGCCGGTCTCGCCATGGATCAGCGCGTCTTCGGCTCCGCAGCCCAGCGTGCCGACGCACGGGACCCCGCTGGCCGAGGCCTCGAGATACACGATGCCGAAGCCCTCGAATCCGCCGTCCTTGGCGGTCACCGGCACGTGCAGGAACACCTGGCAACGCTGCAGCAGATCGGTCTTCTCGGTCTCGCTGACGTTGCCCAGGAAGTGCACGCGCTGCGCCAGTCCGGCCCGCTCGACGAGGTCACCGAGCGAGCGCTGGTATTCGTCGCCGCTGCCCTTGCCGACGACGTAGTGATGCAAGCCCGGGCGCTGCGCGGCGACCTTGCACCACGCCGCCAGCGCGAGGTGGTGGCCCTTGCGCTCCTTGAGCTCGCCGATCGACAGGGTGAAGGGGTGCGCGTGCCACGGGCGAGCGTCGAGCTCCACGCGCTGGGCATAGCGCTCGGCATCGACGGCGTTGGGGACGATGCGCATGCGCTGCACGGCGCGGTGCGTCGGGCCGAGGATCTGTGCCACTCGCGTGGCCGTGAAGC
The DNA here is from genome assembly GCA_020853575.1 of Planctomycetota bacterium. Taxonomy (GTDB): domain Bacteria; phylum Planctomycetota; class UBA1135; order UBA1135; genus F1-120-MAGs118. The sequence goes on along the minus strand of JADYYP010000045.1, from coordinate 341,999 downwards.
GGCTGACGGCGATCATGCGCTCGAAGTTCTCGTAGCACCAACGCGCGGCAGCGGCGTGACGCGGATCGAGCAAGGGCTGCACGGTGTACGTGCCGTGACCGGTCGCGATGCACGGAACGCCAGCGCGGCGCGCGCCCAAGAGTCCGGCGTAGCTGTGCGGGAAGTCCTTGATCGCGTGCACGATGTCACAACCTCTGGCGGCGCGAGCCGTGCGCCAACTAGCCAGCGCCAGGCTCACCCGGAACTTCAGCGGCGCCATGTAGAAAAAATAGTCGGGCGGCAGCGCCACGTCGACGCGCCAGTGGGCGGGCACGTCGCTGGACGTGGGGCGGTGCTTGCGCGCGAGCAACACGTGGACTTCCAGACCTGGGCGTTGCTCTTCCAGCGCGCGGATCAAGCGCACCGTGTAGCGCCCCACTCCGTCGAGATCGGACAGGGAGTCGGTGAGGAACAGGACGCGCATGAAACCGTGCAGATTAGCGCACCGGGCCGGGCTTCGATCGACCGCGCGGCGGCGAAAAATGAACGCATCAACGCAGACGGGTTTCCATCCAGTCCAAAATGCGCGTCGCGCGCGCATCCCAGGTGTGCTCGGGCGCGCGCGCGCGGAAGCGTTGTGCTCGCGCCACACGTCCGGAGGCGTCGGCCAGGGCGGCGCGCAATACGGCCGCCAACCCAGCGGCGTCGTCGGGCGGCGCGAGCCAGGCATCGACACCGTCGGTCAGGAGCTCGCGCAACGCGGGTACGTCGCTGGCCACCAGCGGCAGGCCCGCCGCCATCGCTTCGAAGACCTTGAGCGGCGAGGTGTAGCGCGCCGCGATCGCGGGGCGCGAGCGGTTGGGAACCACGCCCAGATCTCCTGCCGCGAGGTACACCGCGACGCGCTCCGGCGGTTGGAATCCGTCGATACGCACGTTCGCGAGACCGTCCGCGCGTGACCGCAAGCGCGCGACGTCGTCGGCCAACCCTCCGGCGACGACGAACTGCGCCTCGGGAATCAGGCGTGCCGCGTCGACGAGCTCGTCGACGCCCTTCCAATCCAGGAGCCCGCCTGTGTACACGACCAGCGGAGCGTGCGGATCGAGCGCAAGGCATCGGCGGGCGGCCTCGCGCGTGATCGGGGCCGCGAAGCGCGCAGCCTCGAACCCGTCGTGCTCGACGGTGATCGACTCGCGCTGGAGACCGAGCGCGACTAGATCGTCGCGCACTCCCCCTGAGATCGCGATCAACCCGCGCACGGCGCCTGCGAGCTCGAGCAGCCAGGCGCGCCGCGTCGCGCCGCCCGGGACGCGATGGACCTCGAGGAACACGTCGCGGCGTGGATCGCGGACGAGCTCGCGCGCACACTCGATCTCGCGCGACAGCACCAGCGCACCCGCGCACTCGCGGCTCACGCTGCGCGCGGCGTTGCGCGAGAAGCTCCACTCTTGGAGCCGCGCCGGCCAGAACTGCAACGCACGGGGCAGGGCGTCGATCCAATCGATGCACGGAACCTCGCGCAGGCCCGGGTGCACTCCGGGTGCGACCGCGTAGTGCTGGAAGAGCGTGGTTCCAGCGGGCAGCTCGACGCGCTCGCGGCGGCGCGCGTAGTAGATCGTGGTCGCGTGACCGCGACGCGCGAAAGCCGACGCGGACTGCACGACTTGGAGGGCTTGCGCGCGCTCGGAGGGCAAGCGCGTGTTGGCGACCAAAGCGATGGCGCGCGTCGACTTCACTTGCCTTTCGAGGGCGCGACGTCGCGACCGATGCCGTCCGCGTAGCCCAGCTCGCGCAAGCGCCGCGCGTGTTCCTCGCGGTCGCGGTCGGAGAGCACGATCTCGATGCGCGGGATGGGCATCGAAGCGTCCCAGCCCTGCAGCTCGGCGAACAAGCGCTCGGCAACCGGTCGCTCACGCTCCACGACGTCGTGCAGCTCGCCGGGGTCGCTCGCCAGGTGGAACAGGCGCGGCTTGCTCGAGGCGAGCGACTCGAGCGATTCGAAACTGCGGCCCTGGAGCGAGAACACGTTCATCTGCTGGTCGACGAACGGCACGACCAGCTTCCACTCCAGATCCTGCACCGACATCTCGACGCCGTTCTCGGCGAACGAGAATTCGCGCACGGAGTCCACGCGGCCTTCGACGAGGGGCGCCAAGCTCAGCCCATCGAGCGCGCCGTAGTTGCGCCCTTGGTCGTCGAGGCGCTCCTCGAACGGGGGCGCGAGCCCGATCCACTCGCACACGGTCGGAACCAGGTCGATCGACTCCACTAGCGCCGAGACCCTGCGTCCAAAGGGCAACCTGTTCGGCCACGACACGATCAGCGGTACCCGCAGATTCGACTGGAACATGTGGTTGTGCTCCCACACGCCGTGCTCGCCGAGCTCCTCGCCGTGGTCGGCCGTGACGATCACGATCGTGTCGTCGAGCACGCCGCGCGCCTCGAGCGCCGCCAGCACCTGAGCGATCTGTCGATCGGTGTGCGTCACCCCGCCCGCATACAGGTCCGCGATCTGGCGCTTGTCCGCTTCACTGGGCGTTGCGTGTCCGCGGTGGATCGCGTGCGCGTGGTCCGAACGGAACACGCGCACCGGACCGTCGTACGTCGGATCACAGTACAGGTCGCGCAGATCCTGGGGCGGATCGTAGGGCGTGTGGGTCGAGAACAAGTGCACCATCGCGAAGAAGCGCTTGTCGCCGTGCTCCGCGAACCAGCGCGCGGCCTCGTCCGCGACGGGCGTGCTCGTCAGGCGCTGCTCGAGCTTGGCCTTGAAGATCGAGAGCACGAGCTCGGAGCGGAAAACGCTCCAAGGATTCTGCACATCGACCAAGTCGTGGCCCATGAAGGCCTCGAAATACGCGTCGAAACCGCGCGCCAGGCCGCTCGCTTGGCTGATGGCGCCGGTCATGAAGGTGATGCACTGGTAGTCCGTCGGCTCGAGGCGTCCGCCTCGGAGAAGTGCCGCGCTCTTCAGGTGCGAGGCCAACGTGATGTTGGGCGCCATGCGGGTATCGGCGGCCATTTTCACGAACCCATGTCGGCGCGGGTACTTCCCGGTGAAGTACGAGCCGAAGCTCGAGCCCGTGAACGGCGCCTGCACCAGCGCGCGCTCGAACAACACGCCTTCGCGCGCGAGTTGGTCCATGCGAGGCGTCTGCACGCGCTCGTCGCCATAGCAACCGAGCTTGTCCGCGCGCATCGCGTCGCACACGAACAGCAGCACGTTGGGCAACTCGCGCGTGCGCTCGTTGAGCTTGCCGAACTCCGCCGCCTCGCGGGAGCTGTGCACGATGAACGCGCCCCCACCGAGCCACGCGACCGGCACCAGCGCGGCGCCCGCCCAGCGCAAGGCGTTGGGCAACCTGCGGCCCAAGTGAACCAGCGCGTAGCCCAACGCGAGAGCTGCCGGCAGCAAGAGCAGCGCGACCGCCAGTCGCTTGGGATCCGTCGCCGGCAGGCCGTAGAACAGGAACGGGCGCGTCCACCAATACAGCTCGGTGAACAGGCCGAGTCCGAGCACCGGAGCGCACACTGCCGCGAAACGCTGCCCGAGGTCGCGCTCGCGGAGCCGCGCGTGCAGTGCGAGCCCGAAGAGCAGCGCCACGGCGCTCCACACCAGACCATAGATCAGCGCCGCGGCGGCCAGGCATCCGAGCCAGGTCACCAGGCCCTCGGTGCCCGTGCGCAGCCCAGCCCCAAGTCCATCGGCGATTCCGACGACCAGCCCGACCAGCAGTCCGGCATTGAGCGCGGCGCGCAGGGTCGTCGCGAGTCCAAGGCGGGCACCGGGTGTACTCACGTGCTGGTTAGATCCAATCGAGCGCTCGCGTTCAAGCCAATCGGTACGTCAGGCCGTCCCCGTTCACGCGCTCGCTCGCACGTTCGGGCCAACCATAGTGCAACGCGCGGACTGCGCCGGGAGCGATGACGTTCTCGTGGACCAGCAGTCCTCGCCCGTCGAGCTCGAAGCGGCGCTCGAGCGCGCTGTGTGGCACCGCGAGCCCTCCGCGCCAACACAAGCGCGAACGGAGGCTCACTCCGGTCGCGTCCACCTCGACCAGCGGAGACGCGTCGAAACTGCTCGACACCGCGCTCGAGGCGAATTCCAAGACGCCGCGGCGCAACACGTCGAAGGGCGCGCCCAGAGCCGCGCTGAAACGCCGTCCGCGTGCGTGGTTGCGCATCAGCCACAGCGAAAAGCGCATAGCCTGCGCGCCGTGCTCGAGCCCGCGGCCCAGCGCGAAAGTCCCAGCGCGAGCGCTCCACTCACCCTCTTGGTCGGCGGCCAGACGTTGCCGGCGCACGAGCTCGCGTCGGTCGCGCTTCGACACCGCGCGGATCAGTCCCGCGCCGTGAGGGCTCCCGTGGTGCACGTTGTACGCGGGTCGCGCGCCGCGCACCCAGGCCAGGACGGCGCCGTCCTCGAGGCGTGCCAGCTGCGCGTCGGGGTACCAACGGACCGAGAGGTCGATGCCGTCGACAGCGTTGGTCTGGGTGTCGGGGAAGCGTTGCTCGAGTTCCGCGAGATCCGGGAGAACGCGCGCGATCCACTCGGCGTGGCAGGCCCAGAACACCGGGCACTGGTAGCTCTTCTTGCGCTCAGGCCCCGGCAGGTGGCTGCGCGGCACGCCCGCCGCACTCAGATGCTCACACCAGGCGCGGAAGGCGCGCAGCGCGGCGCGACCGAAGCGTGGCTCACCGAAGTGCTTCCAGGCGCGCGCGAACGTGTAGACGTCGAAGACGTGGCTCGCGACCTCGTACTCGGCTCCCCAATACCAGGGCTTGGCCTCAACCAAGCCGCACTTGGTGCCGTCCGGAGCCTGCAACGCCTCGAGGAAGTCCACGGCCTTTCCGATGCCCTGCGCAAACGGTGCGCGAGACGGGTCACGGCCGAGTTGCTCGAGCGCGAAGATCGTGAAGCCCGGGATGCGCGAGTGATAGAACGACGAGACGTCGCTCGCTCCGGCGTGCTCCGCACCCCACTCCAGCGGGTGGTACGGGAAGCTCCCGTCGGGGTGCTGGATGCCCTCGAGCGCTCCGACGGCTTGGAGCGCCGCGTTCTCGAGGACCTCATCGCCACACACGCGCCACGCGGCAGCCAAGCCCGACAGGCCCCACGCGCGCTGCGCGGGGATGCCCTTGTCGAGCGCTGCGTAGCGCAAATACGTGCGAGCGTGGAGCACGCTCGCGTCGCGAAAGGCGCGCGCGTCGTCGGCGGACAGCTCGCTTCCGAGCTCGAGTGCCAGTTCCGCGAGCGCGTCGCTGCACGCGCCGCCGTCGATCACGGCGTTGGAGCTGTTGAACGGATCGTGCCGGCCGGGCCAGAACGTGTGGCACTCGCTGGTGCCCTCGCGACGCAGATTGGCGACGAGGCGGCGCCCCTGCTCGATGGCCGCGCCGACGTGCGCCGCGCGGCGCTCGGGCGCGTCGTGGCGCGCCAGTCGCGCCGCGAGCACTGCCGCGCCCGCGGACTTGCCGGTGTGCTCGAGGCCGTGCTCGGGGCACCAAATGCGACCCTGGGCGTCGCGCAAGGACATCAACCACGCGAGTGTGCGTCGCAACGGCTCGACCAAGTGCTCAGGCGAGCGTTGCGTGTTCATCGCGGCTCCATTTCGCGCACCAGTCGCGCGGTGAGCGCATCGACCTGGTGGTCGCGGGCCACCAGCGCGCGCAAACGCTCGCCCAGGATGTCGCGTTCGGCCTGGTCTTGGCGCAGCAGCGCTTCGATGCGCGCGGCGAGCTCCGTGGCACTGCCGGGCGCGAAGCACAGTTGCTCGCGCAATGCCCCGAGCTCCTGGAACAGCCGCGGAAACGAGTCGTTGCACGTGACCACGGGCCGCGCGCACGCCATGGCCTCGAGCACCACTTTGTCGACGCTCCCGGTGCGGCTCGCGCTGACGAGCAACGTGCAGCGCCGGTAGAAAGGGGCGATCTCGCGGTACGGAACCGAGCCGTGCACGACGACGCGCTGGCGCAGCTGCGCGACGTCGATCTGCTCCTCGACGCGCTTGCGGTAGACGTCGTCGGAGTCGATCAGGCCACCGCCGACCAGATCGAGGTGCACGTCGAAGCCGCGCGCGACGAGGATTCCGACGGCGGCGATCACGGTCAGCGGGTCCTTGGAGGGCGTCAGCCGGCCGACCTCGAGCAGGCGGATCGGCTGCACCGGCGGCGCACCGCGCGAGGCGAAGTGCTCGAGGTCGATGCCGTGGCCGGTGACGACTTTCTTGGGCGTGTCGATGCGCAGCGATTCCTCGCTCGCGGTGAACACCTTGTCGACGCGCTCGACGGCGCGGCGCAGACGGCCGTCGACCGTGCCGTGCGTGTACCACAGGTACTGGCGTGCACCGGCCGCGCGCGCCAGGGAGCTCGAGAGCAGCGTGTAGCGCGGGACCATGTGCGCCAGCACGGCGTCGAAGTGCTCGTCAAGCAGCGCTTCGCGCAGGAATTTGCGATTGCGCAAGTAGCGCACGAACCAGCCGCTGCGACCGATCTCGCGCGCGTCGACGTTGGCCGGGAGCCCGCTGGTGTCGCCCAGTCGCAGCGCGACGACCCGCACGCGCTCGCAGCGCTTCGCGAACCCCTCGACCCAGCGCGGGACGAAGCCCAAGACTGCGTCGTTGCGGTCGAGCACCTGGGTGAGGAACAGGAGCTTCATCCCTGGACACCCGCGAGTCGGTGGAGCCCTTCCGCGTAGCCGCGGATCACGCTGCTGGACTCGAAGCGCGCCGCCACGGCTTGCGCCGCGTTCCCCAACTCGATGCGCCGCGTCTCGTCGACCAGGACGCTGTCGATCGCTCGCGCCAAGCTCGCGACGTCGAAACCGCACAGCGCGCCGTTCTCGCCGTCGCGCACGAGCTCGCGCATCATCCCCACCGGCGTGCTCACCACCGGCGTGCCGCAGGCCATGGCTTCGACGGTGAAGCGCGGGCCACCTTCGCAGGTCGAGGCACACACCACGACGCGCGAGCGGCGGTACAGCTCGGCCAGTTCCTCCGGTGAAGCCACCCACTCGACGAAACGCGCGCGTTGGCCCAGGCCCGCGCGCCGCGCGCGCTGTCGGGTGCTCTCGAGCAGCGGCCCCTTCCCCACGAAGAGCGCCGTCTTGCCTTGCAGACGTGCCACGGCGTCGACGATTCGGTCCAAGCCCTTGTTGCTCACCATGCGGCCGACGAACAACATGTCTTGCTCGCACGCGGGTCGCACGGACGGCGGCTTGAAGACCTCGCGGTCGATGTACAACGATGGCAGCACCGTGATCTGCTCGTCGGGCACGCCCCAGGACCTGAGGAGCTCGGGCATCTCGACCGAATTCACGACCCTGAAGGCTCGCGCATGCGCGCGGGCCCAACGCACGTAAGTGCGCGCCACGAGCTTGTCGAACCGCTCGCGCGCGTTCGCCGCGATCGGGTGCCCCGGAACGTGGTGGATCTCCGAGAGGTACGGGACGCCGCACGAGCGCGACAGGCGTGCTGCCGCGATGCCGTTGTAGAACCAGCCGTAGTCGTGGCTGACGATCAATTCGTGGTGTTGGTTCGCCAGCAACGCACGCCCCTCGCGTTCGAGGAAGCCGAGCATGCGGATGCGGCTACAGTCCGCCACGTGCAGCTGCACGCGCTCGAACACGGAGCGCACGCTCACCGGTTTGTCGGGACGCGGGCAGAGCACGTCGATGCGCTCGAAGTAGTGCACGAACTCGCGCAGCAAGGCGTGAAATGGCCCGCGCTCGCCGACGGAGACCTGTCGATCGCCGCTGAGCATCAGGAGGCGCATCGACGAGCCTCGACCACCGCGGTGTAGAGCTGCTCGAGCCGCGCCGCGAGCGCCTCGGCAGAGTGGCGCGCTTGGACGCGCACGCGGGCGCGCTGCCCCATCGCCTTGGCGGCGGCCTCGTCGTCGAGCAGCCGGGCCAGCCCATAGGCGAGCTCGTCCACGCTCGTTCCCAAGTAGCCGGTGCGCTCGTCCGCGACGAGCTCGTCCACGCCTCCGACGCGCGTCGCCACCACGGGACGGGCCGCGGCGGCGGCCTCGATCAACGCGACCGGCAGTCCTTCACTGCGCGAGGTCAACAGCACCGCGAACAGGTCGGCGAGCAGCGGCGCGACGTCGCCGACCGCACCGAGCATGTGGACGCGCTCGCGCGAGCTGGGCTGCAGCGCGCGGATGCGCCGCTCGAGCGCCCCGCGCTGATCGCCGTCGCCGATGAACACCAGCTGCAAGCGTGGATAGCGCGCCTGCAGCATCTCGAACACGTCGATCGCCCACTCCGGCTGCTTGACCTCGGCTAGGCGTCCCAGCACGCCGACGAGCTGCGCGTCGCGCGGCGCTGCCAAGCGCTGGTGCAGCTCGCGCGCACCTTCCTCGAGCGCGAGGAATGGCTCGAGCTCGATGCCCGGCGGGATCACGACCAGCTTCGACTCCTCGACCACGCCCAGCCGGACCAAGTCGTCGGCGGTCGCGTGCGACACGGCCACCACACGGTCGGTGTTCCGCGCGAGCTTGCGCTCGATCGCGATCATGCCGCGCGCGATCGGTTGCGGGAAATAGCCCTCGAGGACGTGGCCGTGGAAGGTGTGCACGCGCGCCAGGGACGCCAAGCTGCGCGATGCGGAGCGCGCCAGTGCCCCGGCCTTGGATGCGTGCGTGTGGAGCACGTCCGGGCGAAAGGCCGCGAGCTCGGCCGCGAGGAAGCGTCGCGCGCGCATGTCGCCGGTCAAGGACCAGCCTCGCGCGAGCCCCGGTACACGCACGACATCGATGCCGCGCTCGAGCGCCAGGTCGAACAGCTCGCCTTCGCCTGGTTCCGGCGTGCCGGTGAACACGCGCACCGCATGACCGGCGCGCGCGAGCAGCGGGTCGCTGGCGAGCACTTGGCGCGCCGGGCCGCCGAGGTTGAGCCGTGTGAGGACGCGCGCGATGCGCATGTGGCCCAGAGTCTAGGCGCTGTGGATCGTGCGCTCCACCGCGCTACAGGAGCGCCAGGTGATATCCGAGCAGCACGGTGTAGGCATTCGCTGCGACCCAGATGCCGATGCGCGCCAAGGGGAAGTTCTTGTGCAGCGTCAGGACGATCAACGGCACCGTGATCAACAACGACTTGAGCAAGACGAAGCCCACGCGTCCGGTGCCCAGCATCGCTTCCGCGACCGGGTTGAGCTCGATGCCCCCGGCCTGGAGGTGCAGCAGCGTGAAGAAGCTGTCGCCCGCGTTCATCACCGCGATCCACAGCATGATCGCGAGCAAGCGCCCGCTGTACTGGTCGACGAACGTGCCGTCGTTCTCGCCCGCGCGCCGCGCACGCCGCCGGCGGCCGCCGAACAGCGTGAAGCGCGAGAAGCGCGGCGTCGGGCGCTGGCGGCGATCCGGGCCACGGTAGAAGGGCGTGTCCACACCGCTCGCGGTCGGCGGTGCGGTGGTCTCGGATCGAGACGTGGTCTGCGGATCGGTGGAGGGCGTGTCCAACGGGAGCTTCAGCGAGCGCGGAGGCCTGTCTATCGACCGCCGGGCCGAGCGCGCTGAACCCGACGATACACGTCCAAGGTCTCCTCGATCATGCGCTCGAGCCCGAAACTCTTTCGCACGCGCTCCGCGCCGCGCGCGCCGAGCGCCGCACGCCGCGCCGGATCGCCGGCCAGGGACAGCATGCCTGCGGCGAGCGCGTCGACGTCGGAGGGCGGCACGAGCACCCCGGTCTCGCCGTCCACGACCACCTCGGGCACGGCGGAAACGCGCGTCGCGAGCACCGGCAGGCGCGCGGCCATGGCCTCGAGGAATACCAGTCCCAGTCCCTCCCACAGCGAGCACATCACGAACACGTCCGAAGCGCCGAGCAGCCGTGGCACGTCGCGGCGGATGCCCGCGAAGAGCACCGCCGGACCGAGCTCGAGCTGGCGCGCCAGCGCTTCGGCGCGGTCGCGCCCGTCCCCGAAGGGGTCGTCGCCGACCAAAAGCAGGCGCAGCGCCGGATGCTGGCGCCGCGCCTGTGCGAAGGCGCGCAAAAGCACGTCGTGAGCCTTCTGTGGAGCGAAGCGCGCGACGCACACGAACACGACGTCCTCGGGCGCCACTCCCAGGGACCGCCGCAGCTCGAGCTTGCGCTCCCGCGGTTCGTCCGCGGCGCGCTCGAAGGGCGCGGGATCCAGCCCGTAGTAGATGCGCTGTTGGCGCGCGAGCGGCACGCGACCGTGCTCGGCGATGAAGCGCGCGACGTGATCGGAAAGCGAGATCGTGCAGCGCGGCGCGCGGCCGAGGAGGCCGTGGACCCACGAAACGAGCGGCCTCTTCAGGACCTGCTCATCGTTGTGCTTGCTCGAGACCAGAGCACCGCGCTTGCCCGCCAGCGTGGCGAGCACCGCGCTGGCCATGTCGGCCTTGAGCAGATGGCTGTGGACGATCTCGGCCCAGGCGAGCCCGGGCCACAGCTTGCGCGGCAGTCCCAGTCCACTTCCCACGCACTCCACGCTCTCGGCGCCCAGCGCCTCGAAATCGCGGGCCAGGGAGCCCTTGCCTTTCAGGTAGGCGATGCGCACCGCGTGGCCGCGCGCGACCTGACCGCGGACCTGCGCGAGCAAGTGCATCTCGGCGCCACCCACGTCGAGCGTCGTGATCACGTGCAGGATCTTCACGCGAGCTCCTCGTACACCGTGCGCAGTCCTCGGACCATGTGCTCCGCGGTGTAGTGCTCGAGCACCGCTCGTCGGCCGCGCTCGCCCAGCTCGCGCAACTGGGCTGGCTCGCGGGCGAACAGCGCGCGCAGGCCGGCCGCGAGCGCGGGAACCGAGTCGATCTCGCACAACTCGCCGCACCGCGCTTCCTCCAGCACGGCCCGCGCCCCGTCGACGCGCGTGGCGACGATCGGGCGTCCGGCGGCCATCGCCTCCAGCACGACGTAGGGCATGCCCTCCCAGCGCGACGGCAAGAGCAGGGCGTCGACGCTCTTCAGGATGCGCTGCACGTCGTCGCGCCAGCCCAGGAAGTGCACGCGCTCGCGCAATCCGAGCTCTCGAGCGAGCGACTCCAGCGACCCCGCCGTCTCGCCGTGGCCCACGACGACCAGATGCAGGCGCTCCAGCCCCGACTCCGCGAGCGCGCGCAGCGCCAGGTCCTGGCCCTTGGCGACGTTGAGCAATCCGACCACCGCAGCGCAGGGTACCTGCTCCGGCAGGCCGAGTTCAGCGCGCGCGAGCGGTTCCGCCGTCGTCCAGCGCTCGGGCACGATGCCGTTGGGCACCACGCGGATCTTGTCGCGAGCGATGAACCCGGCGGCCTCGAAGGTGCGCGCCTCGTCCGCGGAGACGGCCACGAAGCGCTCGGTCTTGCGCGCCAGCTCCTTCTCGATGGCGCGGAACAGCGCTCGAGACGCGCCGCCGAACATCGCGCCGAAGAGGAACGCGAACGTGTGCGGAGTGTGCACGCGCGCTCCGATGCCGGTGCTGATCGAAGCCGCGCGTCCGAGGACGCCAGCCTTGCTCGAGTGCGTGTGGACGACGTCCGGGCGCAGCTCGCGCAACAGCTTGCGCAGCGCGAACAGGTGCGCCGCGTCGGTGCTCGGCCGGATCGCACGCAGCATGGCGAGCTCGTGCACCTCGACGCCCTCGCGGCTGAGCGCTCGCATGTCGTCGCGGAACGCCGGTTCACGCAGCGCCGAGCACACCAGTGTGGTCCGCACGCCGCTGCGAGCGAGCCCGCTGCACGCGTCGACGACGTGCCGACGCGTTCCTCCGATGCAGGCTTCGATGACGTGCAGGACGTGCACTGTCGCGCCAGGTTAGTAGGCGCCGGTGCCCTTCACCACGGCGAAGCCCGTGAGCGCGATGATCACCACGTCGAGCAGGAACGACTGGTGCTCGATGTAGTAGATGTCGTATTCCATGTTCTCGTGGATCGCCTCACCGCGCGCGTAGGAAATTTGCCACAGACCGGTCAGTCCGGGCTTGGCGCGCAGGCGCTCGCGTTCGAGTGGCCCGTATTTCTCGACGATGAAGGGCATTTCCGGGCGCGGTCCGACGATCGACATGTCGCCCTTGAGCACGTTGAGCACCTGGGGCAGTTCGTCCAAGCTGTAGCGCCGGAGCCAGCGACCGATGCCGGTCAAGCGCGGATCGTCGTGCGTCTTGGGCTTGGGTGCGTCGCCCGAGCGTTCGACGAACATCGTGCGGAACTTGATCATCTCGAACGGCTGGCCGTCCTTGCCGACGCGCCGTTGGCGGAAGAACACCGGCCCCGGGGATTCGCGCTTGATCAGCAGCGCGGTCAACAGGAACAACGGCAGGCCGACCACCAGCACGGTCAGCGCGATCGAGAGGTCCAGCGCGCGCTTGAGAGCGGATTGCGGGATCGACTGGTCGCGCTCGGGGCGCGTGATCAACGGGATCGAATCCAGGGTCTCGATGCGCACCTTGTGCGAGAACAGGTGATAGAAGCGCGGGACCACGTGGTACACGACGCCATTGCGTTCCAAGGTCTCGACGATCGCCAGCATCTCGCTCTCGTCGGCCTCGGGCATGGCCACGAAGACCTCGCTGATCTTCAGGCGCCCGATCAGGAACTCGAGCTCGGCGCGCGTGCCGACGACTTCGAAACGATCGATCTTGCGTCCGACCTCGTCCTCGTTCTCGGTGACGAAGCCCAGCAGGTTGAGCCCGAGCGTCGGAACCAGCGCGAACTTCTTCTGCAGGCGCCGCGCGGTGCCGCCGGTCCCGTAGATCAAGACGTTGCGGTTGCCGATGCCGCGGCGGTGCAGCCACTGGATCGCCTTGAAGGAGCAGAAGCGACTGGCGGTGGTGAAGGTCCCCACCAGCATGAAGGCCAGGACGACCGCCATGCGCGAGAACATCCACACGCCCTTCTCGTTGACCAGGTTGATGTTGACGAAGTTGTGCAGCGGGACCAACAGCTTGTAGACGCCTTCGCTGGAGGGCGCCTGCGTCGTGCGCAGCAGCATCAAGAGCGCGTGGACGACCAGGAAGCTCGTCAGGGTCGACTTGGCGATCGACTTGAACTCCTCGATGTTCAGCAGGCTCTTCAGCGGGCTGTACATCCCGTAGGAGTGGAAGCACACCAGCGTGACGGCCGAGGTCAGCAGGAACACCTCGCGGTATTCCTCGAAGGGCCGCGAGACGGTCGAGACGACGCCGGTCCAGACCCACCAGCCGACCCAGCACGCGAGCCACACCACCGCCAGGTCGATCAGAACCTGGATCGAGAGCATCAGCGGCTCGAAGTGGCGCCGCACGAACGTCCCGGCGACGGTCATCGCATGCGCTCTCTCGCGCCGTGCGCGCGCGGGAGGCGGCGCCGGGACTCTCTCGGTGTCGGATCCTGGTGTTGCCCCATGAGCTTGGCCCAACCCCTCGGAGCCGCGTTCTCGGGTGCCCAATCGGAGCGCTCGGGATGAGCCGCTCGTCGAGCCCAGCCTAGCGTGGCGCGGGTCGCAGTCGCAAATGAACAACGTGTCACGGGGCGGGCGCCGACCCTAGGGATGCGAGCAGCGCCGGCACCGTATCGGCCGCGCGGCCGGCCTGGCTTCTGTAGTGCAGCTTGAACGACAGGGCGCCCAGTCCGGTGGCTTGGTCGGTGACCGAGCGCAGCGCGGCCCACGGCACCCCCGCACCCGCGGCTACTGCCGCGACGGCAGCGGTTTCCATGTCGGCCACACAGTCGCCCCGGAAGGCGCGGGCCAAGCGCAGGCGGCGCCACAGGCTGAGCACCGGTCGATCGGCGGTCAGGAAGTAGCCTTCCGTTCCCGGCGCCACCGCGCGCCACGCGCGGCGCAAGGCGACCTCGGAGTGCACCTCGCGCCCTTCGTGGCGCGCGAAATCGGTCTGCACCGCCGTCGTGCAATGCACCAGCGTGCCGGGCACCAAGTGACCGCGCAGGCCACCGCACACGCCGACGACCAGGAGGCCGCGTTCGGCTCCCGCGGAAACGAGTGCCGCCGCAGCGCGCGCCGCGGCGACCTTTCCGATCCCGGCGACGCACGCGAGCAATGGACCGCCCTCGAGCTCGATCTCGAGCAGCTCCAGACCCACGTGCCGCGCTCTGCGAGCCGCGCGCGCCTCGAGTTGCCCGAGCTCCTCGCGCATGGCGCACACCAAGCCGATTTTCGTGCCTCGTTCCATCGTCCGTCGCAGCGCTCGCCGCGCGCGCCCGGCATTGTCGCCCTTCTGCGCTTCGACGCGAGCCCCTTGGAGCGATCGACGTGGCCGGGTAGAACCTTTGCCCCCGTGTGCGCCTTCCACCGAACTGGGCCGATCAACGTCGCCGTCACCGGCGCCACGGGCTTCATCGGCGGCTACATGATCGGTGCGTTGGTCGCCGCCGGCCATCGCGTGCGGGCCTTGGTGCGCAGCGGGCGCGAGAGCGCGCTGCGGCGCCCGGCGAGCGGCGCGCTCGAGGTGCACGTCGGCGACTTGACCGACGCGGCCTCGCTCGCGGGCTTCTTGCGCGAGATCGACCTGCTGATCCACATCGCCAGCGCGCACGACCACCTCGGCGACGCCGAGATGCAGAAGGTCAACATCCAGGGCACGCAACAGCTGCTCGATGCCGCCAAGCGCGAAGCCGCCAAGGACTTCCAGATCTGGATCGTGTCCTCGGCCGTGATCGGCGCGCCGGTCTACAGCTACTACCGCGACTCCAAGCGCGTGCAGGAGAAGCTGATCAAGGGCTCGGGCTTCGAATGGGCCTCGTTCCGCCCGACCCTGGTCTACGGCGTCGGCGACTACCGCCACACGGCGCCTTTCCTGCGCAAGTGCGCCGCCAAGTCCGGCACGTTCTGGGTGCCGCACGACGGGCTCTCGAAGATCAACCCGGTGCACGTCGAGGACGTGGTCGACGCGGTGATGCGCTACTTCCGTTTCGAGCGCGGAGTCGACTGTGTGTACGAGCTCGCCGGACCCGCGGGCATCTCCTACAACGACTTCGTCGACCAGACGATCGCTGCCGCGGGCGGCGGCATCAGGCGCCGCAACATCGCCAAGAAGTGGGCTGATCGCGCGATCTTCCTGAAGGGCCTGTTCGTCGACAACACCGCCGACCGCCGCGCGAGCGCCTACTTCAACTTGCACCACGAGCACGACATCACCAACGCCAAGTTCGAACTGGGCTGGGAGCCGCGCGACTACGCCCGCGGGATCCGTGAGGTGGCCCAGGGCGATTGGTGGAAGCACGAAGGGCGCTGAGGCCGCCGCGCCGATTCGACGCGCGCGACGCCCGGTTCTCAGGCGCGCTTGCGGAACAACGTGAAGTAGCGCGCGACCTTCCCGGCCAGGCGCAGCGGATGGACCAGCTCGCGCATCAGTCGCGACGGCCTGCGGTAGAAGCGTCGATAGGCCTCGCGGATCTTGGCCTCGATCTCGGCGGCGCTCATGAACTCGTTGCCTTCGAGCGCTTGGAAGCCGGTCATCGTGGCGTAGTCGAAGTCGCGCTCGCCCTTGAGCATCTTGTAGAGCGGCGTGCCGGGGTACGCGGTCACGGCGCAGAACTGCACTTGATCGGGATCGCAGCGCTCGACCAAGCGCAGCGTGTCCTCGACCATCGCCGGCGTCTCTTCGGGGAATCCGATCATGCAGAAGGCGCGCGTCTCGATGCCGAGCTCGCGCGCGTCCCGGAACACGCGCACCGCCTGCTCGTGGTCGAGCAGCTTCGCGCCGCAGTGCTTGCGCTGGATCACTTCGTTGCCGGACTCGACGCCCAGCGAGATGTGCACGCAGCCGGCGCGCGCCATCTTCTCCAGCAGTGCGCGATCGAGCACCTTCACGGCCGTCTCGCACTGCCATTCGAGCTCGAGCTTCTCCGCCAGGATGCCGTCGCAGATCGCGTGCACGCGTTCCTTGCGCGTGGTGAAGATCGGATCGCGGAAGACGACGTGGTGGATCCCGTGCACGCGCACGATGTCGACCAGCTCGCGCAGCACGTTCTCCGGCGAGCGGAAGCGGAAGCGCAGGCCCTGCGCGAGCGTGTAGCCGCAGAACGAGCAGTCCAGCGGACAGCCGCGCGAGCTCTTCACCGTGGTGATCGCGCCTTCGACGCCCGGGAAGCGATAGCGCTGGTTGGCGAGCAGGTGCCGCGCCGGCAAGGGCAGCTCGTCGAGGTTCTTGATCTTCTCGCGCTCGGCCTCGTGCACGATCTCGCCGTCCGCGCGCTTCCACGAGATGCCCTCGACGCCCGCGAAGCCCTCGCCCGCGGCGACGCGCCGCGCGAGGTCGCGCACGGTGTGCTCGGGCTCGCCGCGCACGACGCAGTCGACGTTGTCCTGCGCGAAGATCTCGCCCGGCGTGAAGGTCACTTGGCTGCCGAGGATCGCGACGGGCACGCGCAGGCGTTGGCGCAGCTGGCGTGCGAGCGCGAGGTCGCGGTCGAGCGAGGTGCTCGAGGAGTCGAGGGCAATGAACTGCGGCGCGTGCGCTTCGATCGCGGCCGCCGTCCGCGTGGCGTCCTGGCCGAGCGCGTCGCTGTCGTGGATCACGACCGCGTGGCCTTCGGCCTCGAGCACGCTGGCCACGTGCGCCAGCTCGATCGGCGGATAGAGCAGGCCAGGGTTGACCGCCATGCCGAAGCCCCCCATCAGCCCGCGGCTGACGCGAAACTCCGGCGGGCTAGGCGGTGAGACGAGGACGATCTTCACGGAACTCGGCCCCCACATCGACGCAGAGCCCACGGGAACTCTACTCGCACACCTGGCGCGCGCCCAGGGCCTCGGACGCAGTGCCGCCTGGCGCGCATCGATGCGGCGCGCTCCGCTGCGAGCGCGCGCCTCAACGCGGGGCCAGCGTTCCCATGCGGCCGGACTGGAAGTCGGCGATCGCCTCGCGGATCTCGGCCATCGTGTTCATCACGAACGGTCCGTAACCGACGAGCGGCTCGTCGATCGGCTCGCCGCTGAGTGCGAGCACTCGCGCGGCGCCGCGGGCGCGGACTCGGCACTCACTGCCCGCGCGCGAGAACACCACCAGCTCGCCCTCCCGCGCGCTGCGCTCGCCGTCCAATTCCAACGTCCCTTCGAGCACCAGCAGCGCCGATGAGTGTCCCTCGGTGAACGCGAGTGAGACTGCGCCGCCGTCGTTGAGCGTCAGGCTCCACAGGTCGATCGGCGTGAAGCTCTCGGCCGGCCCGCGCTGGCCGTCGAAGCTCCCTGAGATGACTCGCAGCTCACCGGCGCCCCCGGGCAGCGCGATGCGCGGAATCGCTTGCGCCGCCAGGGCTTGGTAGCGCGCCGGCGCGCGCTTCGAACGCCGCGGCAAGTTGACCCAAAGCTGGACCATCTCGAGCGTGCCTCCGGTGCGCGCGAAACGCTCGGAGTGAAACTCCTCGTGCACGATGCCGTTGCCCGCCGTCATCCACTGCACGTCACCGGGGCCGATCACGCCGCCGCCACCGGACGAGTCGCGGTGCTCGATCTCACCCTGGAAGGCGATGGTCACGGTCTCGAAACCGCGGTGCGGGTGCGGGCCGACGCCGAGCCGCCGCTCGGTCGGAGCGAACTCACGCGGGGCGCCATGGTCGAGCAGCAGGAACGGGCTCAGCTCGGCCGCGAGGTCGTCGTAGGTGAACGCTGAGCGCACGAAGAAACCGTCGCCGACCCAGTGCGCGGGTCGCGCGGGGTGAATGGCATGGAGCGTCTTGGGCATTGGGCGGCGATTGTGGGCCGCGCGCGGATGGAGTTCCAGCGCGCGCGGCGTCGCGACCTCTGGCCCGAGTGCCTCAGTCCCGGCGCAACTGTCCGCCGAGCGCGGTCGCCTCGCGCTCGACGCGCTCGAGGAACTTCTTCACGTCGGCCTCGCCCAATGTCCGATCGCTCGCTTGCAGCACGACATGCCACGCCAAGGACTTCGTTCCAGCGGCGAGCTGACCGCCCTTGAACACGTCGAACAGCTCGAGCGCGGAGACCAGGCCCTTGCCCGCCCGCTCCAGCGCCGCGCGCACTTCGGCCGCGGGCTTGTCCTCGGGCAGCGCCAGCGCGACGTCGACGCGTGTCGCGGGGAACTGCGGGAGCGCGCTGTAGCGTGTCGCGCGCTGGGGTGCGACGAGCAACGTGTCGATCGAGAGGCACGCCAGCGCCGCGTCGCTCTCGAGCTCACCCACCAAGCCGAAGGCGCGCGCCACGCCGGGCTCGAGGACGGCGACCTCGGCCGCGATCCCATCGCAACCCTCGATGCATGCGTGCACCGCGCGCCCGGGGTGCGCCCAAGTCGAAGGCGCTCGAGCCTTGCTCCAGGTGCACTCGACGAGCCCCAGTGAACGCACCACGTCGTCCACGATGCCTTGCAGCAGTGAGAGCGCGTTGTCGTCGAAGCGCGCGTCGCCCTTGCGCGGAGTGCGCGCCAGCGCGAGCGCGACCTCGTGGCGCTCGAGCGGCTCGCCTGCGGCGCGCGGCTCGTAGCCCTTGCCGACCTCGAACAGGCGCACCTCCTCACGCCAGCGACGATTGCTCGCGAGCAATGCGATCAGGCTCGGCACGACGCTGCGCCGCACGCGGGCCGCGCCCTGCTGGATCGGGTTGCGCACCGCGACGTGCGCGACGTCGCTCAGGCCCAGTCGCTCGACGGTGGTGTCGGGCACGAACGAGTAGCTGATCTGCTGGTGGAAGCGCGCGCTGCCGGCGAGCCGATCCTCGATCCGGCGCACCAGCTGGCGGCGCGCCCAGCGTTCATCACGCGGAGGCGGGACGAGCGCACCGATCAGCTCACGCTCGGGAATGTTGCCGTAGCGGTGGATGCGGCCGACCTCCTCGACCAGATCCTGCTCGATGCCGATGTCCTTGGTGCCGCGATTCGACGGCACGCGGACGCTCATGCACTCACGCTCGAGGTCCACGCCGAAGCCGAGCCGGCGCAGGATGTCGGCGATCGCGTCGTCGGAGATCTCCGCCCCCAGCAGCTGCCGGATGCGCGTCCCGCGCACCTGGACGATCTTGGACGTGTCCTTCCACGTTCCCACGTCGGTCGGCGGAGCCGCGACGCGCACTTCGGGCTGCTCGCTCTGCAGCAAGCGCACGAAGTGTCCCGCGGCCTGCGGCGGCAACGCCGGATCGAGGCTCTTCTCGAAGCGCGCGGAGGCATCGGTGCGCAGGCCCAAGCGCGACGATGTGCGGCGCACCGTGGCGGCGTGGAAACTCGCGACCTCGAGCAGGAGCTGCGAGGTGTCCTCGGTGACCTTGGAGGCTGCGCCACCCATGATGCCCGCGAGCGCCACCGGTTCGGGGCCGTCGCAGATCAAGAGATCGCTCGGCTCGAGCTTGCGTTCCAGGCCGTCGAGCGTGGTCAGGCGCTCGTCCGCGCGCGCGGCGCGCACCACGATGCCGGACGCGCCGATGCGATGGCGGTCGAACAGGTGGTTGGGTTGACCGAGGTCGAGCATCACGAAGTTGGACAGGTCGACCAGCAAGTCGATCGGGCGTTGACCGACTGCGAGCAGCAAGCTGCGCAGCCAGAACGGGCTCCTTGTGGCACGTGCGCCGTCGATCTCGAGGGCCAGGTAGCGCGAGCACAGTTGCGTCTCGACGCGCACCGGGAACGGCGCGGCGCTCCCCGCGGCGGGCAAGCTCGTGTCCAGCGGGCGCAGCGGCCGGCGCAGGATCGCGGCGAGCTCGGCAGCGATCCCACGGTGACCCCACAGGTCAGGCCGGTGCGTCACCGACTTGTTGTCGATCTCGATCACCCAATCCTGAGCGTCGAGCGCGCGCGCGACCGATTGGCCGATGACCACTTCGCTGGGTAGCTCCCAGATGCCGCCGTGCTCGTCGCCCAGCCCGAGCTCGCGCTCGGAGCAGATCATCCCGTTCGATTCGACGCCGCGGATCTTGGACTTCTTGATGCGGAAGTCCCCCGGCAGCGTCGTGCCCACGGTGGCGACGGCGACCTTCAGTCCCGCGCGCACGTTGGGCGCACCGCACACGATCTGCAGGGGCTCGCCCTGGCCGAGGTCGACCTTGCACAAGGAGAGCTTGTCCGCGTCCGGGTGCTTCTCGCGTTGCAGCACGTGGCCGACAGTGACATCCGCCAGATGCGGCAGGAACGGTTCGAGGCCCTCGACTTCGGCGGTCGAGAGCGTCAACTCCGCGCGCACGCTCTGCGGATCGACGCCGCTCAGGTCGACGTGTCGCGCCAGCCAGCGATAGCTGATCTTCATGACTAGAACTGCTCCAGGAAACGCAGGTCGCCGCCGAGCAAGTTGCGGATGTCGTCGATGCGGTAGCGCAGCATCACCAACCGCGAGAGCCCGAGCCCGAAGGCGAAGCCGGTCCATTGCTCCGGATCGATGCCGCCGGCGCGCAACACGTTGGGGTGCACCATGCCGCAGGGCAGGAGCTCGATCCAAGTCGAGCGCTTGCAGACCGAGCAACCGTCCTTGCAGAACGGACAACGCGCGTCGAGCTCGAAGCCCGGCTCGACGAACGGGAAGTACCCCGGGCGCAGGCGGATCTCGATGTCGCGCCCGAACACGCCGCGCAACAGCGTCTTCATCGAGCCGATCAAGTGACCGACCGAGATGTCTCGGCCCACCACCAAGCCCTCCATCTGATGGAAGGTGTGCTCATGGCTGGCGTCGAGCGCTTCGTTGCGGAACACCTTGCCGGGAACGATCGCACGGAACGGTGGCTTGAGGCGCTGCATCGCGCGCACTTGCACCGGCGACGTGTGCGTGCGCATCACCAGGCGCGGGGCGCCAGGTGCGGTGTCCACCCAGAAGGTGTCCATGGTGTCGCGGGCCGGGTGGTCGCCGGGGATGTTGAGCGCGTCGAAGTTGTAGAACTCGGTCTCGACTTCCGGGCCGTCGAGGATCGTCCAGCCCATCGAGGTGAACAGGTCCTCCAACTCGCGCGTCACCTGCGTCAACGGATGCAGCGAGCCGTGCGCCAGCGGCGCCGGAGGCAACGTGGCGTCGAAGCCCGTTCCGGCTCGCTCGCGTGCCAGTCGCTGCTCCTCCGCGTGCTGCTTTTCGGCAGCCAGCGCCGCTTCGGCCACGTTCTTCAGCGCGTTCGCCTTGCCCCCGACCAGTCCGCGCTGCTCCTTCGGCACGAGCCGCATGCTGCCCAGCGCCAGGCCCGCGGTCTCGAGCGCGGCAGCCGCTGTGAATTGGGTCTCGCTCAGCGCCGAGAACGAGCCCAAGCGCTCGAGCAGCGCGCGGGTTTCGTCGCTCGCGGGCGCGTGGGCGAGCGCGGTGAGGATCTCGTCGAGCAAGCGACGAGCGGCTTGGCAGTCGAAGGACATCGGAGGAAACTCGTGCGCGACCAGGGGAACGACCGGGGTTGGGCGATGCGTCAGGTCCAGCGAGGAACACTCGGACGACAGACAGCTCTCGGGGAACGAAAACGGCCCGGAGGGCCGGGCCGTCATCGAAACCAATTCAGGCAGCGAGTGCTAGGCGTGACGTGCTGGCTAGGCGTGGACCGCGGCGGCGCGCGCGTTCTTGGCTTCTTCGACGAGCTTGTCGAAGGCCGCGCCATCGTGGATCGCCAACTCCGCCAGTTGCTTGCGGTTGAGCTCGATGCCGGCCTTCTTGAGGCCGTCGATGAACTGCGAGTAGCACGTGCCGCGCATCTCGCAGGCGGCGCTGATGCGGACGATCCACATGCCGCGGAAGTCGCGCTTCTTGAGGCGACGGTGGGCCGTGGAAAAGGCCCAGGCACGCATCAACGTCTCGTTGACTGTGCGCCACAGGCGATGGCGACCGCCCCAGTAGCCCTTGGCTAGCTTGAGCTTGCGGTTGCGTTTCTGACGACTCGGGGGACCGTAGGTTGCGCGGACCATGGTGGGTGGTGTTCCTTGGACAGTCCTACATCATGTTCCGAATGAGCTCGGACCAGGTCTTGTTCAGCACCATACGGCGACGCAGCTTGCGCCCGGTCTCGCCGCTGAACGGAGCGTGACCGTGGCCACGATCGGGGTGGCTGCACACGGCCTTGCCGTTCTTGGAGATCCGGAAGCGCTTCTTGACTGCGCCTTTGGACTTTTGCTTGGGCATTGGAGTTGGCTCGAAGGGGCCTGGAGCGCCCCGCGGAGTGTTGCGAGGGCCGAGTAAGGTAGCGAACGCAATCCGCTCGGCAAGCCCCGGCTCGCGATCGGGGCAAAAAAGTGCGCCGGACGCACAGCGCGGGCTGTTCCCGGCGATCGTCGGGGCGCGGAATCGTTCAGCGGTGCGCCAGCAGCATGGTCATGCGCTTGCCCATCTGCTTGGGCGGCGCTTCGATCTTGCCGACGTCGTTGAGCGCCGACGCGACCTCCTGCATCACGCGGTAGCCGTGCTCGGGATGGTCCATCTGGCGGCCGCGGAACACGCACACCACCTGGACCTTGTGGCCCTCGGCCAGGAACTCGCGTCCCTGCTTGATGCGGTAATCGAGGTCGTGCTTGTCGATCATCGGGCGCACGCGCAGTTCCTTGAGTCCGCCCGCGTGGCCCTTGTGCCCGCCCTTCTCCTTCTTCCGCTGCTCGTACTTGAACTTGCCAAAGTCGAGGATGCGGCACACCGGCGGTTCCGCGGTCGGCGACACTTCGACCAGGTCGAGCCCAGCGTCCTCCGCGCGGCGGCGCGCGTCATCGGTCGACACGATGCCAACCTGCTCGCCCTTCTCGTCGATCAAACGGACTTGGGGGATCCTGATCTGGCGGTTGACTCGGAAGTTGCGGGAGGACACGTAGCTCCTTCGAAAAGTGTCGGCGGGACGTTGAGCGGGAACCTGGGAGAACGGCCAGGATAGGGTCGAGTTGCGATCGGCGCTAGGCCGGCGCCGCGCCTGGCTTGGGCTCGGGCAGCACGCTTCTGACGTGGACTTCGATCAGCTGTTCGAGGTCGACGAGCGACGGCGCGCCACACATCAAGTCGACCGCGGAGGCCGTCTTGGGGAAGGCGATCACCTCGCGGATGTTGTCGAGTCCCAGGGTGAGTGCCGTGATGCGGTCGAGCCCCATCGCGAAACCGGCGTGCGGCGGCGCACCGTAGGACAGCGCCTCGACGAAGAAGCCGAACTTGCGCTTCTGCTCTTCGGGCCCGATGCCGAGCAGCGAGAAGATCTTCTGTTGCACGTCGGCGCGGTGGATGCGCACCGAGCCCGAGCCCAGCTCCCAGCCGTTCAACACCAGGTCGTAAGCGCGACTGGAGAGGCTGCCGAGGTCCGGCGTCGCGCCGTCCAGTGCCCCACCCAAGCTCCAGTCTTCCGGTGCGGTGAACGGATGGTGCGCGGAGAAGAAGCGCTGCGCGTCTTCATCCCATTCGAACAGCGGGAAGTGCGTCACCCAGGTGAAGCGCCACTGCGCCGCGTCGGTGGTCGAGCTCAGCTTGGGGATCAAGCCCAGGCGCCGGCCGAGTTGATTGCGCAGCTCGCCCAGCACCTTGCGCGTGAGCGAGGTGCGGTCGGCGATGAACAAGCACGTGTCGCCCTCCGCGGCCCCCATCGTGCTCATCAGCGATTGCGCGGCCTGCGGAGACGCGCAGAACTTGGCCAGCGGACCCGAGCCGCCGGTGGCGCCGGCCTTCCACCACGCCAGGCCTTTGGCGCCGATGCCCTTGGCCACGGTCTCGAGCTCGGTGATGTCCTTGCGCGAGAGGCTGTACTGCGCCGGGACGGCGATGCCCATCACACGGCCGCCGGCCTCGACGGCGGAGCGGAACACCTGGAACTCGCTGGCGCGCGCCCAGGCGTCGACCGCGTGCAGCTCCAGACCGAAGCGCAAGTCCGGCTTGTCGACGCCGAAGCGCTCCATCGCCTCTTCCCAACGCATGCGCGGGAACGGGATCGGGAGCTCGATGCCCAACGCCTCCTTGAACGTGTCGCGCATCACTTGCTCCCAAGTGGCGAACACGTCCTCTTCCTCGACGAAGGCCAGCTCCATGTCGAGCTGCGTGAACTCGAGCTGGCGGTCGGCGCGCAGGTCCTCGTCACGGAAGCAACGCGCGACTTGGAAGTAGCGGTCGAGCCCGGCCACCATCAGGATCTGCTTGAAGATCTGCGGCGACTGCGGGAGCGCGTAGAACTCGCCCGGGTGCACGCGGCTCGGCACCAGGAAATCGCGCGCGCCCTCGGGCGTGGCCTTGGTAAGGATCGGAGTCTCGATCTCGAGGAAGCCCTGGCGCTCGAAGGCGCGGCGCATGGCATTGATGAAGCGCGAGCGGTGCGCCAAGTTGCGCTGCATCTGCGGGCGGCGCAAGTCGATGTAGCGGTACTTGAGGCGCGTCTCGAGCGCGGTTTCTGTCGCACCGCTGATGTCGATCGGCGGCAACGGAGACGTCGAGAGCACCTCGATCGACTGCGCGAGCACCTCGATCTCCCCCGTGGGGCGCTCGCTGTTGATCTGCGCTCCCTCGCGCGCCGAGACCACGCCGCGCACGGAGATCACGAACTCTGGCGCCAGCTTGATCGAGCCCGCGAGACGCTCGTCGATCACGACCTGGGTCAGGCCATAACGGTCGCGCAAGTCGAGGAAGTAGATGCCACCGTGGTCGCGGCGCGCGTGCACCCAGCCGTTGAGCACGACCGTCTGGCCGACGTGTGCCTTGCGCAATTCACCGCAGGTGTGCGTGCGACGCCAGGAAGGTCCGGACGCCATGGTCAGGAGCGCACGCGTTCGCGGGCGTACAGTCCGAGCACGTGTTGACGCATCAGGGCGCGGCGCAGAGCCGCCTCGGCGCGCAGCACATCGACGGGCTCGCCGCCCGACTTGGGTCGTCCCATGCGCTCACGCGCACGCTTCTCGGCTTCCTTGGCGCGTTTTTCGTCGATCTCGGCCGGTAGCTCCCCCGCTTCGCACACCACACGCAGGGTGTTGTTGCGGACCTCGGCGAAGCCCTCCGACACGAACAGCCCCTTCTCAGCGCCGCCTTCGACGTAGGTCAGGGGGCCGACGTCGACGGCGGCAACCATGTGGGCGTGACGCGGCAAGATGCCGATCAAGCCGTCGACGCCCGGGATCTTGACCGAGCTCGTCTGGACGTCGAGCACGATCTTGTCGGGCGTGATGACCCGCAGTGTGAGCGCGCCGGCCATCGTTCCTAGCTCGCCATCTTCTTGGCCTTCGCCACGGCCGTCTCGATGTTGCCGACCATGTAGAAGGCCTGCTCGGGCAGCGCGTCGTGCTTGCCTTCGATGATCTCCCTGAAGCCGCGCACCGTGTCCTCGCGGGACACGAACACTCCAGGAGTGCCGGTGAACTGTTCGGCGACGAAGAACGGCTGCGAGAGGAAGCGCTGGATCTTGCGCGCGCGCGAGACGACCAGCTTGTCCTCGTCGGAGAGCTCTTCGATGCCCAGGATGGCGATGATGTCCTTGAGGTCGTTGTAGCGCTGCAGGACCTGCTGCACGGCGCGCGCGACCTTGTAGTGCTCCTCGCCGACGACTTGTGGGTCGAGCATGCGCGAGGTCGACTTCAGCGGATCGACCGCGGGGAAGATGCCGAGCTCGGCGATCTTGCGCTCGAGGATGATGGTCGAGTCCAAGTGCGCGAAGGTCGCCACCGGCGCGGGGTCGGTGATGTCGTCGGCCGGAACGTAGACCGCTTGCATCGAGGTCACCGAGCCGTCCTTGGTCGAGGTGATGCGCTCTTGCAGCGCGCCCATCTCGCTGGCCATGGTCGGCTGGTAACCCACGGCCGACGGCATGCGGCCGAGCATGGCCGACACTTCCGATCCGGCTTGCACGAAGCGGAAGATGTTGTCCACGAACAGCAGCACGTCCGACTTGCGCACTTCGCGGAAATACTCGGCCATCGTCAGGCCCGAGAGCGCGACGCGCAGGCGCGCGCCGGGCGGCTCGTTCATCTGACCGAAGACCAGCACTGCGTTGTCGATCACCGACTGCTGCTTGCCGTCGGGTGTCTTGTAGGTGGCCTCGGTCATCTCGAGCCACAGGTCGTTTCCCTCGCGCGTGCGCTCGCCCACGCCGCAGAACACGCTGAAGCCGCCCTTCTCGACGGCCGTGATGCGGATCAGCTCCTGGATCAGCACGGTCTTGCCCACGCCCGCGCCGCCGAACAGGCCGATCTTGCCGCCCTTGGCGAACGGGCACAGCAGGTCGACGACCTTGAGGCCGGTCTCGAACACCTGGCTGATCGCTTCTTGCTTCTCGAAGCTCGGCGCCGGGCGATGGATCGGCCAGAACTCGTTGGCCTTGACCGCGCCGCGGGTGCCGGTGTCGAGCGCTTGCCCGAGCAAGTTGAAGATGCGGCCCTTGCAGGCGTCGCCCACCGGCACCTTGATCGGCGAGCCGGTGTCGAGCGCGGCCATCCCGCGGCGGCAGCCGTCGGTCGAGGCCATCGCCACGCAGCGCGCGACGTCGTTGCCGAGGTGTTGGGCGACTTCCAGCATCAGGTCGATGCCGCGCTTGTCGTCCTTGACCAAGATCGCCTGGTAGATCGCGGGCAGCTTGCCCGGCGGGAAGCGCACGTCGACCACCGCGCCGAAGATCTGGGCCACGGTTCCGATGTTCTGAGTTGCCGTCGTCGTCATAGCTGGGCTTGGTTTTCTGGAGTCTGTGGCGCGAGGGTGCTCACTTGCCGCGCAGCGCTTCCGCGCCGCCGACGATGTCGAGCAGGTCCTTGGTGATGCCTTCTTGGCGCTTGCGGTTGTAGACGCCCTTGAGCAGGGCCTGCATGTCGGTCGCGGCGTCGGTGGCGTTCTTCATCGCCATGCGGCGGCTCGCGTATTCGCTGGTGATCGCCTCGAGCAGCGCGTTGTAGATGCGCGTCTCGAGATAGCGCGGCAGCAGCTTCTCGAGCAGGGCCTCGACGCTGGGCTCGAGGATCACGTCGCTCGAGTCGTGTTGCGCTCGCTCCTCGGCGGCAGAGCCGGCGACAGGCAGGAACGGCACGACCGTGGGCACGTACTTGGCCATCGATTCGAAGGCCGTGTAGAGCACCTGCACTTCGCGGTAGTTGCCCGAGCCGAAGACTTCGACCAGCGCCCTGGCGGTGAACTTCGCCAGGCGATAGTCGACCTTCTCCAGCGGCGGGTCGGCGAAGTAGCGCTCGATCGGCAAGCCGCGCTTCTGCAAGTACTGGTAGGCGCGCTTGCCGAACACGAAGAAGCGCACCTCCTGGCCCTGGTGCTCCTTCAGCCAGCGCTCGAGCTTGGCGAAGAGTTGCGAGTTGTAGGCGCCGCACAAGCCGCGGTCAGAACCGACCACCAGCAGCGCGATCGCCTGACCTGCACCGGGACGGAACAGCGGCCGGTCGCGGAGCTCGTCTCCCATCGCCGCCGTCAGGCGCTCGAGCAGTTGCGCGATCTCCTGGGCGTAGGGACGCGAGGCGACCGCGCGGTCCTGGAAGCGACGAAGCTTGGTCGTCGCCACCATCTCCATGGCGCGCGTGATCTGCTTGATGTTGCCCACGGACTTGATCCGTGAGCGCAGGTCGCGAAGGGATGCCACGCGCTACCCCGTGATCTGCTTCTTGACGGTTTGGATGGCCTTGTCGAGCTTGGCCTTCGAGGCGTCGGAGAGCGCCTTGGTCTCGACGATTTCCTTGCCCACTTCGGGGTGGTGATCGGCGATGTAGGTCAGGAAGGCCTTTTCGAAATCACCCAAGCGCTTGGTCGGGAAATCGTCGAGCGCGCCCGACGTACCGGCGTGGATGATCGCGATTTGGTTCTCGACGGTGACGGGCACGTACTGGCCCTGCTTGAGGATCTCGACCAGCTTCTCGCCGCGCGTCAGCGCAGCCTGCGTGGCCTTGTCGAGGTCCGAGCCGAACTGCGCGAAAGCCTGCAGTTCGCGGTACTGTGCCAGGTTGATGCGCAGACCGCCGGCGATCTTCTTCATCGCGCCGATCTGCGCCGAGCCGCCGACGCGGGACACCGAAATGCCGACGTTCACAGCGGGACGGACGCCGGAGTTGAACAGGCTCGACTCGAGGAAGATCTGACCGTCGGTGATCGAGATCACGTTGGTCGGGATGTAGGCCGACACGTCGCCTTCCTGCGTCTCGACCACCGGCAAGGCCGTGATCGAACCTCCGCCCGCCTTGTAGCGCGGGTTGATCTTGGGCGCGTCCTTCGAGAGCTTCGCCGCGCGCTCGAGGAGACGGCTGTGGAGGTTGAACACGTCTCCGGGGAAGGCCTCGCGTCCCGGAGGACGGCGCAGCAGCAACATCACCTGGCGGTAGGCCAGCGCTTGCTTGTACAGGTCGTCGTACATGATCACGACGTGGCGCCCCTCGTCGCGGAAGCGCTCGCCCATGGTGCAGCCACCGTAGGCCGCGAGGTACTGCATCGAGGCCTCTTCCATGGCGCTGGCGGATACGACGATGGTGTACGCCATCGCGCCGGCCTTCTCGAGGCGGCGCACGACGTCGACCACCGTCGACTGCTTCTGCCCCATCGCGACGTAGATGCAGATGACCTGCTCGGGGTTCTTCGGATCCCCGCCGCCGGTGGTCTTCTGGTTGAGGATCGTGTCGATCAGGAGCGCCGTCTTGCCGGTCTGACGGTCGCCGATGATCAGCTCGCGCTGACCGCGACCGATCGGGATCATGGCATCGATGGCCTTGATGCCGGTCTGCAGCGGCTGCTTGACGGGCTCGCGCTCGACCACGTTCGGGGCCGGCTGCTCGATCGGCAGATAGTCCGCCGGCGTGACGGCCAACGGGCCCTTGCCGTCGAGCGGGTCACCCAGGGCGTTGACCACGCGGCCGAGCAACGCGTTGCCCGTGGGCACCGAGATGATGCGCCCGGTGGTCTTGACCATGTCGCCTTCGCGGATCTTGGTCGCGTCGCCGAGCAACACGCAGCCCACGTTGTCCTCCTCGAGCGAAAGCGCCACTCCGCGCACTCCGCCGGGGAACTCGATGAGCTCGTTCATCATGCAATCGTCGAGTCCGTAGACGCGCGCGACGCCGTCTCCGACCGACAGCACCGTGCCGATCGACTGCATCGTCGTCTCGCCCTTGTACGACTCGATCTCCTTCTTGAGCACCGAGGTCACTTCCGCGGGTCGCAGTTCCATGTCTTCTCGTCTTGTTGGCTACGCGATGGATTGAGAGAGGCGTTCCTTAGGACAAACGCGCCAGCCGGAGCCGGCGCTCGAGGCCCTCGAGGCGACCGAGGGCAGACTGATCGAGCAGGCGATTCTCGACGAACACGCGCACACCGGCGATCAGCTCCGGGTTGGCGCGCTGCTCGAGCAAGACTTCCTTGCCGAGCACCGACTTCACCGCGACGGCCAGCTCGGCGAGTTCGCCTTGGCCCAGCGGGCGCGGCGACTCGACGTGACCTTCGACCGCTCCGCGCTCGGCGAGCGCGCAACGCCGGAATGCCGCCGGCAGGTCGCGCAGGACTTCCAGGCGCCGCTTGTCGAGCAGCAGGCGCAGGAAATTGGCGGTCAGGCGCTGGCACTTGGCAGCCAGCGCGTCGACGCGCTTGCGCTTGTCCTCGTGCGCGACGCGCGCGTCGAACAAGGGCGCCAGCGCACCCGAGGCCAGCTCGCGCGCGAGCTGCTCGACGTCGGCGCCGACTTCGGCCAGCGCGCCCTTGTCGCGCGCCAGCTCGAACAGCGCCGTGGCATAGCGCGTGGTGACCAGCCCGCCCTTCACTTGGCGACCGCCTTCAGCTTGCCGACCATGTCGGACACCAGCCGGCGATCGTCGTCGCCTCCGACGTTGCGTTGCAGCACGGCGCGCGCACCGGCCATCGAAAGCTCGACGACTTCGTTGCGGATCGCCATCACCGCCTTGTCGCGTTCCGCGTGGATCGTCGCCTGGGCCTGCTCGACCATGCGCTGCGACTTTTGGTTGGCTTCCTCGACGATTTGGCGCTCGACGGTCGCGGCGCGCTCGCGCGCCTCGGCCAACATCTTCGCGGCTTCCGCGCGCGCTTCGGCCAGCTTGCCTTCGACCTCGGCGCGCGCCTTGGCGGTCTCCTCGCGCGCCTTCTCGGCTTCGAGGATCGCCTTGGACGCTTGCTCGTCGCGGGCTTCGAGGGCGTGCGTGATCGGACCCATGACGACCTTCCACATCAGCGGAAGGGCGACCAGGAAGATCACCCAAGTCCAGAGCATGCCACCGAAGCCGGCCGGGTCGAACGGGTTCAACCCGCCACCGTGGCCTTCTTCGGCGAATGCCGTGAGGAGGAGCATCATGAAACCGACTCCGTGCTGTCGAAGCCCGCGCGAGCACCCGCACGACGCGGAGCTCGGGCTGGGCCCCGAGGACTATTGCTTGAGCGCGATCAGGAGGGCGACGACCACCGCGAACAGCGACACACCTTCGATGAAGGCCGAGAGGATCAGCGATCCGCCCTTGATGTCGTTGGCCGCTTCCGGCTGACGCGCGATGCCTTCGTTGGCCGACGCGCCGATGCGCGAGATGCCCAGCCCGGCGCCGATCGCGGTCACGCCCGCGCCGATCGCGGCGCCGAAGAACGCCCACTGGTTGCTGGCGTGTTCCTGAACCGCGAGGAATGCATCGAAGGGGGTCAACATGGAATCTGGATCTCCTGGCGACCCCGAAGCGAGGTCGTGTCGTTGTCGTGGGGAAAAGTGTCTTGAGAGAAAAGGAAACCGAGAGGATCTCGGGGGTTCCCCGGGCCAGCCCGTGAAGGCTAGTGCTCGGGGTGAACTGCGGCTCCGACGAAGATGATCGAGAGCATGGTGAAGATGTAGGCCTGCAGGATCGCCACGAAGGTCTCGATGATCATGATGAACACGCCGAAGCCGACGGCCAGCGGCGCCGAGCCGTAGCCCACCGCTGCGTTCGCGCCAGCCTTGGCGAAGAACATGATCAGGCCCATGCACGACAGCACGATCAAGTGACCGGCGGTCATGTTGGCGAACAGACGGATGGTGAGCGCGAAGGGCTTGACGCACAGACCGATCAGCTCGATCACGAACATCAGAGGCCACAAGGGCAGCGGAACGTGCGGGACCAGGTTCTTCCAGAAGGCCAGCGGACCCTGGGCGGCCATGCCGCATCCGATCATCGCGCCGAAGGTCAGCGTCGCCAGCGCGCCGGTCACCGCGATCGAGGCCGTGGCGGTCGCGGAGTGCGGCAGCAGACCGAACACGTTCTGGAACATGATGAAGAAGAAGATGCACAGGAAATACGGCACGAAGTGCGCGCCGTGCTCCTTGCCCATCACCGCGAACACCATTTCGTCGCGGATGTAGCGCACGAAGCCCGCGAACATCTTGCTGATCGCGTCGCCACGTCCCGTGCGCAGATAGCTCGCCACGCCTGAAAACCCGATCAACACGAACAGCACCGCTGCGACCTGGAACACCTGCAGATTGGTGACCACGAATCGATCGGTGTCGACTCCCGCGGAGTCGCTGGTGAACAAAGCCGGCAGCCACGGCGCGTGCAGCGCGAGCGGCGTGTGGTGATCGAACGAGAGCGGCGTCGGGGTCAAGTGCCCGAACAGAGCGGGAAACACGCCCGCAGGCTCGGATTGCAACGCGCCGATGTCGCTGGCGTGGTGCATCGAGAACAGCGTGACGATGGTGCAGGCCGCCAGGACGACGGCGAGCAGCGACAGTCCGCGCGGACAGAGGAGATAGCGTGTCACGGGGAACTTCAGCTCCTGGCCGGGCGCAGCGAGCGCCAATGGGACAAGGTTCCGGCGAACATCGCCCAGGCCACCGTGGCGGCGAACCCGAGCAGGTAGGCCGACCAATCGAAGCGCGCGCCGAGCTCGGGCACGAAGCGCAGCGCGAGCGCACCGATGGCGAGCAGGCCGAGCTTGGCGAGGAACGAGAACACGAAGGCCTCCAGCGCCAGCTTGGGCGAACGACGCTGCGCTCGGTCGCTCCACAGCGCGCCCAGCACGGAAACGAACAAGGCCGCGAGCACGCCCAACAACGAGCCCGCGCCGGTGGCTCCGCCCAGACGCCAGGCGACGAGCGCGGCGAGCGGGAGGCCAGCGAGGAGCACGGTCAGTTGGAGCTTCATGGTTGCGGCGGTCGTTTCGTTTTCGCGGTATCCAGGCGTCGCACGAGCGAGTACATCGCTCCTCCGGCGCCCACGAAGATGCCCGCGATCATCAGCCAGGGCGAACTCCCAAGCTGGCGATCGAGCCACCACCCGGCCGCGCCGAACGCGAGGAAAGTCAGCGCGAATTGCAGCCCGGCCCCGGCGAACCTGAGGTAGGTCGGGTCGAGCAGCCTTCCGCTCGGCACCTTGCGTGGCTCGGCCTTGTGCGGCTCGGGCTGGGGCGCGTGCGGAGGCTCTGAATTCACGGGCAGACGCGCGTGGGCGCGGCCTGACTTGCTTCGAGTTGGAGCGACCGCGTGAACGGCTCTCTCGCGCGGAGAAAGTCGGCCCTCGGTCGACAAACCCTCACGCAGCGCGCGCGGCGCGTCGCGAAGGCTTGTTGGGGCGAGCACTTTAGTGACGGCGGCGCATCCGTCAACCTCTCGCTCCCGGCAAAAGTGACGCGCAGGCGGAGCGCGCGAACAGACTTCTGGCCCGCGCTTTTGGTCGCGCGCCAGCGGCGCTACACTCCGCGGTCTTTTACCCGTCTCCGGGGAAGCGCTGCTGCCCCACCCACCCAACCTCCGACCGGAAGCGACCCACCGTGGCCGTTCAACGCACTCTCGTCCTGCTCAAGCCCGATGCCGTCCAGCGTGGACTCGTCGGCACGATCCTGGCGCGCTTCGAGGCCAAGGGCCTCAAGCTCGTGGCGCTCAAGCTGCGCAAGTTCGCCCCGGCGACGTTCGAGACCCACTACGAACCGCACAAGGGCAAGCCCTTCTATCCGGGTCTGGTCAAGTACATGAGCTCAGCCCCGGTGGTGGCGCTCGCGCTGGAAGGCGTCGACGCGATCGAGGTCGTGCGCGGGCTGATGGGTGCGACCAATGCGCGCAAGGCTGCGCCGGGCACGATCCGCGGTGACCTCGGGATGTCGTTCTCGAACAATCTCGTGCACGGATCCGACTCGCCTGAGTCCGCCGCCCGCGAGCTCGCGATCTTCTTCGCGGACTCCGCCGAAGTGCTCGACTGGTCGCCGGTGGCGACGCCCTGGATCTACAACGTCGCGGAAGAACTCAGCTGATTCTCTCTGCTCGGCACGTCGCGGAACTCACGGCCGAGATCGCGCCGCTGGTCCAGGGTGCGACGATCTCTGAGATCGTCTGCCTGCCGCCGCGCGATCTCGTCCTGTATTGCAAGCACGAGCCAGGGCCGGACGGCAAGGCGGCGGTGCGGCGCCTGCACCTCTCGGCCGATGGCGACGAGCCGCGTCTGTACTTGCAGACCGCTCGCCAAGCTCACCCCGATGGACCCCTGGGGCCGTTCTTCCGACGCCTGTGCGAGGAGCTCGTCGGCGCGCGCCTCAAGCGCATCGAGACCGTCGCGCGCGATCGCATCGTGGCCCTCGAATTCGACGCCACGTCCAGCGGTGAACGCCGCACGCTGATCGCGGAGTTGGTCGGTCGACACTCCAACCTGGTGCTGCTCGGAACCTCTGAGCGCGTGCTCGAAGTCCTGGTCGCGCCTCCGCCGGACAGCAAGAACGGGGAACGTCTGCGCAGCGGCGCGGCATGGCAAGTACCCGGAGGCACGGTGCGCGCCAGCGACGAGTCCCCGCCTCTGGCTGAGGTGTTGTCCGCAGTCACCGAAAGCAGCGAGGCGCGCGCGGATCCGCAGGCGCCGTTGTCCTTCCGTGTGCAGCAGGGCCTGGGCCGGGCGGTCGCGCAGTTCGCGCACGCACGCGCGCTGCGCGAGCTCGAGGAACGCATCGACCGCAAGCTCAAGCGCGCTCGCTCGCTCGAGCACGGTTTGGTGCAGAAGCTCGCCGCGGCCCACGAGGCCGAGCGCGTGCGCCTCGACGGCGAGATCCTCAAGATGAACTTGCCCGCGCTGCGCCGCGGAATGCGCGAGATCACGCTGGCGGATCCGTACGCCGAGGACGGAGCGTCGCGCACGATCGAACTCGATCCGCGGCGCGCTCCGCACGAGAACGTGGAGCTCGTGTTCGAGCGCTACAAGAAGCTGTTGCGCGCAGCGGAGACGGTCGAGCGCGAACTCGCGGGCTGCCGTGAGAAGCTCGCGTCTCTGGAAGAGCTCGCGCGCGCCGCGCGCGAACCCGACTCGGATCCGCAGGCCATCGACGCGCGGGGCGTGGCGCTCGGCGTGCTCGACCCGATCCAGGAATCCGACCCGCGCAAGCGCAAGCTCGACGAGCCACGGCGCCCCTACCGCGTGTTTCGCGGGCTGCACGGAGCAGAGATCCGCGTGGGTCGCAGCGCCAAGGACAACGACGAGCTCACGCTGCACCACAGCAAAGGCAGCGACGTGTGGCTCCACACCGCGGACACGCCGGGTTCGCACGTCGTGTTGTGCGTCGAGAAGAACGCCGAACCGGACGCCGAGGACCTGCTGGATGCCGCGCACCTGGCGGTGCATTTCTCGCCCCTGCGCGAGTCGCGCAAGGCCAACGTGCATGTCGCGCGGCGCAAGGAAGTCCACAAGCCGCGCGGCGCCAAGCCCGGTCTGGTCTCGCTCTCTGGGGGCAAGACTCTCGGGGTGCGCATGCAACCGGAGCGCCT
The DNA here is from genome assembly GCA_020853575.1 of Planctomycetota bacterium. Taxonomy (GTDB): domain Bacteria; phylum Planctomycetota; class UBA1135; order UBA1135; genus F1-120-MAGs118. Next base: position 307,552 of record JADYYP010000045.1, on the reverse strand, counting down.
GGCGCGGTTATTGGGCTCGCACCTCGGCCCCGCGACCTCGAATTGAGTACCTTGCGCGCTCGGGATCTCCCATGAAGCACCTCGCCACGCTGTTCGTCGCCCTGGCTTCGCTCGCGAGCTGTCGCACCTCGGAAGAGGAGCGAATCGAGGAGCAGACCCTGGCCTGGCACCGCGAATTCGCTCTGCGGTTGCTCGACGACGGGCAGCTCGCCAACGCGTTGAATCAAGTCAACCTCGGGCTCGAGATCGACTCCGACGACGAGCGTCTGTTGCTGATCAAGTCGCGCATCCACCTGCAGCGCGGCTCCGCAGCCGACGTGAACGCGGCCGAGGAACTGCTGCGCGAGTTCGCCGGCGACGACAACTTCATCGCGTGCGTCGGATTGGGTGAGGCGCTCGAGCGCCAGGGCGTGTTGCGCTGGGAGTCCGCGCGCGAGATCGAGTCTGGCAAGCGAGCGACGACAGCGGCGGACCCCGCGCGGCGCGCGCTCGATTTGCGAGATGAAGCTCAGGCGCGCTGGAGCGAGAGCACGCAGTGGTACGAATCCGCGCTCAAGATCAAGCCCGACTACATCCAAGCGATCAACGGTCTACAGCGCGTGTGGGCCCTGCGCGGAGACCTGGCGCGCAGCTTGGCCGCTTCCGAACGGTTGCTCGCCCTGGCTGACAAGGAAGTCGAGTTCTGGCGGGCCGAGTTGGCGCGACCGGAGATCAAGGCCGAGTACGAAGCCGAATTGCGGCGTCGGATCCAGGCCAGCGCGAAGCTCCTGACCGAAACGCACATGTCGGCCTCCACGGCCTTGGTGGCCTTGGGACGCTCGGCGGATGCCATGGCCCACCTCGACGCCTCCGTGCAACTCGAACCCTCGCGCGCGGAGATCTACAGCCGGCGCGCGCAGTTGCACTTGGCCGCCGGGCGCGCTCGCGAGGCCAGCGAGGACCTGCGCCAGTTCCTGAAGCTCTCGACCTTGCCGATCGAAGCCCCCGACATGGTGCGCGCCTTCGATCTCCTCGCGCAGTGCGAGGTTGCGCTCGAAGCCGCTTCGTCCACGAATTCACCCGCGACGCGCTGAGCGCGGCACCTCGAGCGGCGCTCGGATTCGCCGGAAAGCGTCGCGGGGCGCTCGCGCGCCCCGCATTCGAGTGGTTCCCCGCGCACGCCAGTGGCGGAGCGTCAGATCTGCTTGGCCGTATCGGGCTTCCAAGTGCGCGTGCGCTTCTGTCCCCAGCGGTCGATCACGATCACTTCGAGTGCGCCGTCGCTGCCGCGCTTTTTGATCTCGCTCGAAATGTCATCGCGCGAGCGGATCTTGGTGCCGTTGATCTCGAGCAGCACTTGGCCGCGTTGCAGGCCGAGCTGTTGAGCGATGGTCCCCGGCTCGACGCGCTCGATGCGCAGCCCCACGCCGGGATCCAACGAGAGATCACTGGCTTCGCTCGCGGCGAGAGACTGCACCACGACGCCGAGCACGTCGGTGCGCACACCCGGCGCCGCCGGCGAAAGCGACGACGGAGGCGCACCGAGCTGCAGGCGCAGGCCGCGCGCACCCAGGCCGGAGAACGGATCGAGCGATTGGCCTGCGACGTGCTCGCGCAACTCCGGGTGCGCGTCGAGCAGCTCGTCGATCGTCGCCGCGCTGTACTCCTCGGTCACATCGCGACCGTCGATGGACTTGGTCACCTTGCAGGTGACTCCGTCGGGACCGCTCTGCAAGCTGAAGGACTCGAAGCTCGAGGATGCCGGGCCGCTGGGCAACGGCGGTGCACCGCGTTGGAGCATCTCGTCCATTTGCCTGCGCAGGTCCTCGACCATCGACTGCGAATCCGCGAATGGGTCGATGCCCCAGCCCGGAACGCGCATGCCGCGCATGCCGCGCTCCTGCTCACGCCGCCCGCGCAATTCGCGCAGCGCCAAGCGTGATGTCCAGGCCAACCCGAGGTCGGTCGTGTCTGCGCACCAACTCTCGAGCGCGCGCTCGAGCTCGCGGTCCGTCAGCGCGCTGCCGACCAGGGCGTCGAACGCTTTCTCGCGCGAGGCGAGATCGCTCTCGCTCAGCCGTTGGCGCCAGCCCTCGATGTCCTGCGCGTCCGCGGACGGCGTTGGCGTCACGCGCACCAAACGACCCTGCGGCCCGAGCGGAGCGCTGTGGGTCCAAGCACCGCCGCCGACAGCACCTAGCAACACACTTGCAATCCACACGCTCTTCATGGCTATCCGCGCCTTCCGGGCGCTCGTGGTTCGAAATGGGTCTTGGAGAAACGATGACTGTCCGTGACGGCGTTCAGCGTTGCGCGACCCGAGTAGCCAACAGGCCGCTGGTCGTCGCGGCACCTCGATCCACTGTCAGCGCACTTCGCTGGCGAGGGAGTAGGCGCTGGCACGCGCAGGCGTGGTCTCGAATGGCATCGACACTTCGCGCAGCCGTTCTTCTCCGGCCGCGCGGCGCAGCCCGTTGGGAAGAACGAGCTCGCCAGAATCGGCGCCTTCGGCGAGCAGCACACCGCCGGAGGCCGTGTCCGCGCTCGGCGATGCGTTCAGCCGCGTACGCTCGATCGTTCCCGGCTCGTCCTTCACCAACTCCACGTTCTTCGTCCGCGGCTGGTCGGGGCGTGCACGCGACCACAGGAAACCGATCACGGCGATGGACGCTGCCAGCGCGGCGGCCAACACGAGGCCGCGTCCCAGCAAGGCCAGTGGCGCCCGTCGCGCTGCCTTGGGTGCGGGTACCCGAGGCGCACGGACCTGACCATCGCCGGCGGGGACGTCGTGAATCACTTGCTCGCGCACCAGCTCCGCGCGAACCGCGGACCACAAGTCGACCGGCGGGGCCTCGAGCGCGGATCCAAGCCGCAGCTGCGCGAGCGCGTGGCTCAAGCGCTCCAGCTCGCTCGAACAGGAGGCGCACGTGCGCAAATGCGCTTCGACCTCTTCGCGAGCCGGTGACTCGAGGTCGTGGCCGGGCACGAGCGGCAGTCGCTCGCGCACTTCGCTGCACTCGATCGGGTGGTACTTCATCGCTGGCGGACTCGAGCGGCGGATCTCAGTGGCCCGGCCCGGAGTCGGGCTCGGATACGTTTCCCAGGGTCTTGGAGTTGGAGCGTTCCGCGCCGTCCTTGGGGCGATCCGCGCCCGAGCTGTCGGCGCGCTCGCGGCGCTCCCACTCCTCTTGGAAGAGTTTTCGCCCGCGGTGCAGGCGCCAGCGCACCGTCACGTGGGTGGCGCCCACGATTTTGGCGATCTCGGTGCATGCCATGCCCTCCAACTCGCGCAGCGTGAGCACGGCCTGGAAATGCGGTGCGAGGGCGGCGATGCACTCGCGGACGCGGCGCGCGGTCTCGCTCGACTCCAGCTGCTCGGAAGGCGCGCGGTGCGCCGGGTCGACGACGTCCAGGTCCCAGTTGGAGCCGTCTTCCTCGCCCGAGGTCGAACTGGTCACCAGGCGCCGCTTGCGCAAGTGGTCGATCGCCAGATTGGTGACGATGCGGTGCAGCCAAGTGGCGAAATTGAATTGGAAATCGAAGCGCTCGAGGCTGCGGAACACCCGCAGAAACGCCTCTTGGACCAGATCGCGGGCGTCCTCATCGCTCGGCACCATGTGACGCGCGATGCGAAACGCGCGCTGCTGATGGGTGCGCACCAATTGCTCGAACGCGCTTTCATCGCCTCGCTGTGCGCGTCGAATGCACGCCTGCTCCACCGGATCCGGTGCGTCACCCGCGTTTTGCGGGGGCTTCGGATCGGCCGGAGGTCCGTCGCTTCCGGCACGTGTGGAACGATCCATGGGGAGGGCCATCGACATGGGCAGGGCCGGGAGTCGACCCCGGCCCGGCGCTGGCTACGACCGACCGAGGCAGGTGTTGGCGCTTGGGCTCAGACGCGCGGAAAGCGGCCGTCGATCCAGCCCATCGTGCGGAATTTTCGCCGGCGCGTGCGCACGAGCTCGTCGGGGGCGCGCGCGTCGAGCGCTTCCAACTCGCGCAGAATCGTGCGCTTGACCTCGTCCATGGCGACGTTTGGAGCACGGTGGGCGCCACCGAGCGGCTCGGGGATCACGCCGTCGATCAGGCCCAGTTCCAGCAGGTCCTTGCTGGTGAGCTTGAGGGCCGCCGCGGCATCGGGGGTGCGCTCGCCGTCCTTCCACAGGATCGCGGCGCAGCCCTCGGGGCTGATCACCGAGTAGTACGAGTACTCCATCATCAGCACCCGGTCGGCGACGCCGATGCCGAGCGCTCCACCGGAGCCGCCCTCACCGATCACGATGCTCAGGATCGGCGCGCGAATCGACATCATCGCCAGGATGTTCTCCGCGATCGCAGCCGCTTGTCCGCGTTCCTCGGCGCCGATCCCCGGGTAGGCACCCGGAGTATTGATCAGCGTGACGATCGGCAAGCGCAGCTTCTCGGCCAGCTTCATCTTGCGCAGCGCTTTGCGGTAGCCCTCGGGGTGGGCACAGCCGAAATTGCACGCCAGGCGTTCCTTGGTCGACTTGCCCTTGCGGTGTGCGATCAACACGAAACGCCGATCGCCCATCGTCGCCAGGCCGGCCACCATGGCCCTGTCGTCGGCGAAGTACTTGTCGCCGCACAGCTCGACGAAATCGTCGAGCATGGTCGAGATGTAGTCGAGCGCGACCGGGCGCTCGTTGTGACGCGCCACCGTCACCGTCTCCCACGCGTTGAGGTCCTTGTACTTCGCCTCCAGCGCCGCGCGATGCTGTTTGCGAAGCGCCTCGATCTCGCTCGAGATGTCCAAGCGCGTGCGCAGGGCCAAGGCCTCGAGCTCGGCCAGCTTGGATTCGAGTTCCTGGATCGGCCGTTCGAAGGCCATCCCGGTCTTGGGTTCGTTGCGGGTCACGGACTTCTCAGTGGTCGCCATCGAGAGGGTCGGAAGACGGTCGGGACGAGCGGCATGGTCGGTCACCGGCGGCGACCGCGCAACCCTGCGCTCGAGAACGCTTCTGGCTGCTCGACCTCCCTCCATCGCGCGCCGACTACGAGATCTCCGCGGGACGGTTGGGAGCGAGCGCGCCAATCCCTATCATTTTCGGCATGCGAAGTCATGAGGGTGGCTTCGCCCCCAATCCCTGGTGTTCAGGGCTGGGTGATTTGCTATCTCTTGCGCCCGAGCCCGAGTTTCAGCCCTTGTCGCCGCAAACCGTGCCCCAACCTGCAACAGCGTCGAGCACCCAGGCCGCGTTCCCGCGCGCCTGGCGCGTGGAGGTCTACCGTCGCCCGGAGCTCGACGATCCCGAAGGAGCGCGCGCCGCCGGCGCGTTGCGTGAGCTGGGCTTGGCCCAGGCTCGCGACATACGCTTGGGTCGCGGCTATCTGCTGTCCCCCGAGCTCGACGCCGCGGTGGTCGCGGGCATCGCCTCCGATCTATTGGTCGACCCAGTGCTCGAGAGCGCTCGGATCACACCTCCGACTCAGGCGCCGACGCCGTCGTCGGCCGCGCACCGGGTGCTCGTCATGCGCCGTCCGGGGGTGATGGATCCGGTGGCGGCGACCGTCGAGCGTGCCATCCAGCGCTCTGGATTGTCGGGAGCGGGTGGCGCGCCCGTGCGCGCGCTCTGCTTCTCGGTGTGGGAGCTCCAGGGCTCCTGGACGCGCGCCGAGCTCGAGCTGGCAGCGGCGAAGACCCTGGCCAACGACGTGATCGACGAGGTGCGCATCGACGACGAGCGCTTGCACTTCCAGTTGCCCGGCGCCGGCGCGACGCGAGCGCTCGAGCGCATTGCCCTGCGCGATGCCAACGACGCAACATTGGAGCACATCTCGCGCGCTGGCCACCTGAGCTTGACTTTGCTCGAGATGCAGGCGATCCGCGCCCATTTCGCCGACCTCGGTCGCGATCCGACGAGCGCGGAGCTGGAGACGCTCGCGCAGACCTGGAGCGAGCACTGCAAGCACAAGACGTTCGCCGGCGTGATCGATTACGACGGCGAGCGCATCGAGAACCTGCTCAAGCAGACCATCAAGGCCGCGACACTCGAGCTCGCGCTGCCCTGGTGTGTGAGCGTGTTCCACGACAACGCCGGCGTCGTCGAGTTCGACGCTGGCTGGCACGTTGCGATCAAGGTCGAAACGCACAACCACCCCAGTGCGATCGACCCCTACGGCGGCGCCGGAACCGGTGTCGGCGGCGTGATCCGCGACATCCTCGGCGTCGGCTTGGGCGCCAAGCCGATCGCCAACACCGACGCATTCTTCGTCGGACCGCTCGACTTGCCGGTGGCCAGTGTCCCCAAGGGCTGCATGCATCCGCGGCGCATCCTGCGCGGAGTGGTGGCGGGCGTCCGCGACTACGGCAACCGCATGGGGATCCCGACCGTGAACGGGGGTGTCTGGGTCGACCCACGCTACGTCGGCAATCCGCTGGTGTTTTGCGGGACCGTCGGACTCTTGCCCGCGGACTGCGCCAGCAAGGCCGTGCACCCGGGCGACGTGATCGTCGTCGTCGGCGGTCGCACCGGTCGCGACGGCATCCACGGCGCGACGTTTTCCTCGGCCGAATTGCACGACGAATCGGTGGTGGTCTCGAGCTCGGCGGTGCAGATCGGCAACGCGATCACGGAGAAGCGCGTGCTGGATGCACTGCTGCGCGCGCGCGACGCGCAGCTCTACCGCGGTGTCACCGATTGCGGTGCTGGCGGACTTTCGTCGGCGGTGGGCGAGATGGGTGCTGAATGTGGCGCGGAAGTGCATCTCGAGCGCGTCCCGCTCAAGTACCCCGGTTTGTCGGCGGCCGAGATCTGGATCAGCGAGGCGCAAGAGCGGATGGTGCTCGCCGTCCCGCCCGAGAAGCTCGAGCGCCTGTTGCAGCTGTTCGCGGAAGAGGACTGCGAGGCCAGCGCCATCGGTCATTTCACTTCGACGGGCAAGCTCACGTTGCATTTCGGCGCGGAGTGCGTGGGCGAGTTGGACATGCACTTCCTGCACGAGGGCACACCCAAGTGGTTGCGCAAGGCGACCCGACCGGTGGTCGTGCACGACGATCCCGCCTGCCCGCCGTGTGCGGACGCGACGGCGGTGCTGCTGCGCTTGCTCTCCAGTCCGAACATCGCGAGCAAGGAATGGATCATCCGCCAATACGACCACGAGGTGCAGGGGCTGGGCGTGGTCAAGCCGCTGTGCGGTGTGCGCGACGACGGTCCCAGCGACGCGGCGGTGTTGCAGCCGCTGCCTGACTCGCGACGCGGCATCGCCCTGTCGTGTGGCGCCAATCCGCGCTATGGCCTGCTCGACCCGTGGGCCATGGCGAGCGCGGCCATCGACGAAGCGCTGCGCAACGTGGTCGCGGTCGGCGGCGATCCAGAGCGCACGGCGATCCTCGACAATTTCGCGTGGGGCAACTGCGCGCGCCCCGAACAGCTCGGGACCTTGGTCGAAGCGGCGCGCGCGTGCTACGCGACGGCCAAGGCCTACCGGACGCCGTTCGTCTCCGGCAAGGACAGCTTGAACAACGAGTTCCGCAGCGTTGACGAGGTGATCGCGATCCCTCCCACGTTGTTGGTCACAGCGCTGGCGCGGGTCGACGACGTCGGTTGCGCACTGACGATGGACCTCAAGTCCGCCGGCAATCCGGTGTACCTCGTGGGACTGACGCACGCCGAGCTAGGCGGATCGCATTTCTTCGCCGAGCAGCGCATCGAGGGCGGTCGCGTGCCGCGCCCCGACTTGGCGCTCGCGCCGCGCGCGCTGCGCGCGCTCCACGCCGCCGTGGTCGCGGGCTGCGTGCGCGCATGCCACGATCTCTCGGAAGGTGGCTTGGCGGTGGCCGCCGCGGAGTGTGCCTTTGCCGGCGGATTGGGGCTCGAGCTCGATCTGGCGCGCGTCCCGTGCGGTCCGCTCGGCGCGCACCACGAGCCCGACAGCGTTCGATTGTTCTCCGAGTCGTGCACACGCTTCCTGGTCGAGGTCGAGCGCGCGCGCGCGAGCGATTTCGAAGCGAAGTTCTCCGGTCTCGATCTGGCGTGCGTCGGAACCGTCGCCTCCCACGAGCGGCTGGTCGTGCGCTCGAGTTCCGGGCGCGTGTGCATCGACGTCGAGCTCGACGCGCTGCGCGCGGCCCACCGAGGAGGGTTCCAGGGATGACCAGCGCTCTCGTCCTGCGCACCGCGGGCACCAACTGCGAAGTCGAGACCGCACTGGCGCTCGAACGCTCGGGCGCGCGAACCCAGACGCTCCACCTGCAGCGCCTGATCGCCGAGCCCGCCCGGCTCTTCGACGCATCGATCCTGGTCCTGCCCGGCGGCTTCAGCTACGGCGACGACATCGCGGCTGGTCGCGTGCTCGGTCACGAGCTGCGCCATTTCCTCGGGGAGGCGCTGGCGACCTACGTCGCTCGCGGAGGATTCGTGCTCGGCGTCTGCAATGGCTTCCAGGCGCTGGTGGACACGGGGCTGCTCGAGGGGCCCGCGAGCGGCGGAGCTCAGCGCCAAATCGCGCTCTCCGCCAACGAGTCCGGTCACTACGAGTGCCGCTGGGTCACGCTGCGCAACGAGCCGTCGCGTTGTCCTTGGCTCGAGCCCGGGCTTCTGTGGCCGGTGCCGGTCGCGCACGGCGAGGGTCGCATCGTGTTCAAGGACAGTTCCGCCCTCGAGCGCTTTCGCGCCGCGGGGCAGATCGCCTTGCGCTACGTGCGTGCCGATGGTCGGCCCGCGGCCTATCCCGGAGTGCCCAACGGTTCGACCGAAGCGATCGCTGGCGTATGCGATCCGACCGGACGCGTCCTGGGCCTGATGCCCCACCCCGAGCGCAATCAGTCGCCGTTCCATCATCCGCGCTGGACCCGCATGGGACCGCGCCAGGAGGGCGAGGGTCTCGCCTTCTACCGCCGCATGGTGGAGGTCGCTGGCCGCGCCACGCGTTGACGCAGCCGCCTCTCCGCTCACCAGTCTCCATCCCTTCCACAAGTTCCTTTCACTGCCACTTCCATGCGCAAACTCCTCTTCGTCGCCCTCGCGTGCCTGCCGCTGTCCGGCTGCTTCGTCGCCGGCACCGCCGCTGGCGTCGTCGCGGGCAACCAGTTGATCAACAACAACATCTACGTGCGCCAAGTCGGAGTCGACGCCAAGACGGCTTGGGTGGTCACGAAGAAGTTCCTCTCCGAGAATTCCCAAGAGGTCATCGACGCCGACGACTCGACGCGCGTCGCCAACGCCAACATCGACAACGCCCAGATCCAAGTGCGAGTCGAGGCCTGGGACGTCGACGAGTGCCGAATCACGGTCTCGGCCAAGCGACTGCTGTCGACCGTCAACGACGGCGAGCTCGCACGCGTGTTCAGCGATCGCCTGGCGCGCCGCCTCGAAAAATAGCCCGCGCCGCCTCGAAAAATAGCCCGCGCCGCCTCGAGAAATAGCGCGCGCCGTTAGTCTCGCTGGTCCTCGAGCGCCGCTTCGGCTTGGGCCGAGGTGGCGCTCGTTCCAGCGCCAGTGTCGTCCCCTCTCGCGGCCTCGTCTTCGAGCGGCAACTTGCGCGCGCACCCGCGGCAATACCCCACCAGCCGGTGCGCGTGGCTGACGATCTGGAAGCCCTTCTTGGCGCAGGCCTCGTGCTGCAGTGCCTCGATGCGCTCGTCGTGGAACTCCTCGATCTTCCCGCAGGCCAGGCACACCATGTGATCGTGGTGGCGGTGACCGACGACGTGCTCGTAGATCAGCTCTCCGCGGCCGGCGTCGAGCGATTGGATGAAACCGCCTTCGAGGAGCAAGCCGAGCGTGCGGTAGACCGTCGCGCGCGAGACCTTGGGGCCCGGCTCCGCGCGCAGCCAAGCGTAGAACTCCTCGGCGCTGAAGTGCTCGTGCGTGGCGAACGCGCGCTCGAACACGCGCCGTCTCTGCGGCGTGAGCTTGAGCTCTCGACCGCGCAGGAAGCGTTCGAACGACTTGCGGATCGCGTCGTGCTTCACGGGAGTGGAATCGGCGCTCGGCGGAAGTGCCGCCCTGGCCGTCGCGACTGAGCATCGACTTTCGCGCACGCGCGCGCAAGTCGAGCTTGCGCCGCGCGGCCTCGATCAGAACGTGCGCGCCGTTGCGTGGCGCACCCCGATGTCGCGCCGGCCGAACTTGCCATCCCAGCGGATCTTGTCGAAACCGGAGTAGGCCCGCGAGCGCGCGTCGTCGACGGTGTCGCCCAAGGCCGTGACGCACAGGACACGGCCGCCGTCGGTGAGCACCGAACGGCTCGGACTGAGCTTCGTGCCCGCATGGAACACGACCACCTCCGGCGCGCGCGCTGCGTCGTCGAGCCCGGAGATCACGTCACCCTTGCGGTACGCACCGGGGTAGCCCTCGCTCGCGGCGACCACTCCCACGCAGGTGCGCGGATCCCACTCCGGCGCCTCCAGCTCGGAGAGCTTCTTCTGCGCCGTCGCCAGCAGGTAGGGCAACAGATCTCCCTTCCAGCGCCGCATGATGGCCTGCGTTTCCGGATCGCCGAAGCGGCAGTTGTACTCGAGCACGCGCGGACCGCTCTCGGTGAGCATCAAGCCCACGAACAACACGCCGCGATAGTCGAGCTCCTCGCGCCGCAGTCCGTGCAGCGTGGGGATCAGGACGTTTTGCTCGACCTGCCACGAGAGGCGCCGGTTGAACAGCGCCACCGGCGAGTACACCCCCATGCCGCCGGTGTTCGGTCCGCTGTCGCCGTCGCCGACCTGCTTGTGGTCCATCACCGGCTCGAGCACGCACAGCGATTCGCCGTCGACCAGGGCGAGCACGCTGACTTCCTCGCCGACCAAGAACTCCTCGATGCAGATCTGCGCGCCGGAATCTCCCAGACGTCGCTCTTCCATCAGCTGGTCGACGACCGTGCAGGCCTCGCGCGCCGACTTGACGACGAACACGCCCTTGCCCGCGGCCAAGCCGTCGGCCTTGATCACCTGCGGCCACTGCGTGCAGCCCTCGAGATAGGCCTTGGCGACTCCGGAGCGATCGAAGCGCCGGAAGCCCGCGGTCGGGATGCGGTGGCGCGTGAGGAACTCCTTGGCGAAGAGCTTCGAGCCCTCCAGGCGCGCCGCCGCCGCGCTCGGTCCGAACACGGCGATCTTGGCCGCGCGCAATCGATCGGCGAGCCCCTGGCACAACGGCTCCTCCGGACCGATGACCACCAAGCCGACCTGCTCGTGCTGCGCGAGGTGGACGAGCTTGTCGACGTCGGTCGCGGCGATGCCGACGTTGCGCGCGACCAGCGCTGTGCCCGCGTTGCCCGGCGCACACAGCACCTCCTTCACGCGCGGCGACTGCGCGAGCTTCCAACACAGCGCATGCTCGCGCCCGCCACCACCGACCACCAAGACCTTCATCGTGAAGCGCCTCTCCGGCTCCGACCGACCCCAGGGGAAACCCCCAGGTTAGATTCCGCCGCGCGCGCCGGCCACTGGCGCGTCACGGTCCTCGCGCAACGCACTGCCCATGCGCTACGCTCTGCGCTTCCATCGGGGGGTACCTCAGCTGGTAGAGGCGCAGCTTTGGGTGCTGCGAGTCGTGGGTTCGAATCCCATCCCCCCGACCACGCAGCGAGCTCCCGCCGGCGCGCCTTCGCCCACGGGCCTCGCGCAACGTTCACGCGCCCGTAGCTCAGCTGGATAGAGCAGCGGATTTCTAATCCGCTGGTCGCAGGTTCGAGTCCTGCCGGGCGTGCCATCCAACGCGTCCTGCGCGTCGTCGGAGTCCACCGGAGTCCATGACGATCCAACATCGTCCGCCGAGAAACGGTCCCCGGCGCGGTCCCACTTCTCGCCGCCTTCGCCGTCCGATTCTCCGCAACTTGCGCCATCGCTCCCCGTCGCGCGCAGCGCTTCGCGCTCGTCACTTTGCTCGCTTTCCGTCGGTTCCCCGCTGTTCAACGTCGGGAGCGATTCGATCGCGCGGCGCTCGTCTGCGGGGCGCAGGTGCGTGTAGCGGTCGAGCGTCAAGGTGATCGTCGAGTGACGCGCGAGCATCTGCATCCGCCGAGTATCGATCGTGAAGAGCGTGCGTCTGCATGAGGATCGACACGTTGACCGGATCCTCCGAGGGGGGCGCTGGCATTTGCTTCAGCAACGCCTCGAACCAGCTGCGCACGCCGGTCGGACCGTTGCGGACTAGCCGAACTTGGCGCAGCTCCAGAGCGGCTTGCGCTGGCGTGGTAAGGCCCTTCATGAGGCGGACGAAGGCCTCGCGCGTGTCCGACTCCGCTTGGTCGTGAGCACCGATTCCCCTCGCGAACGTCGAGCCGTGCGCTTTCGCGACCGCCGCCGCGGCTGGCGCCCAGCGCTGTTCGGTCCACTTGCCACACCAGCGGTGTTCCTCGCGCTCGTCCGTGATCGGAGGCTGATCGATGCACGGCCAATGGAGGAGAAACTTCACTCGACACCACGCGGTCCAGCGGCCGAGTTCGTGGAGCTGTGCAGCGGTCGGCCGCTGCGTTCGTGCGCTCTTGTCGCGCGCTATCGCTTCGCTACGCTCTGATTCGTTCACGGGACGCCCTCTCGCATCGGTGGCTGGACACCGCCGAGCGTAGGGGCGCCCCGGTTCTCATCAAGGGCGTGGGAACAATCGTGGGGGTGGGCGACGTCGATCCGTTCCCTGTACAACGGCTCACACAAGCCAGTTGTGCGATCAGGCTCCCCCCGACCCCCCTCCCGCGCGTTCGTACGCTACTCCCCGGCGCCCTTCGTGTCGACGCGCGGCGCGAGATCGTTTGGGGGGAGAACGACGGACGGGAAGGCTCGGGTGCGTCTCCTGAGAAACTCAGGAGCCATCGGCGAAGAGGCTAGTCCAGGTAGTGCGTTCGGTCCCTGAGCTTCGCGCGCACACACTCGCGCCGCCACAGTGCCCAGAGTGACACGAGATTGGAGCGGATCGGCACCGCTGGCCGAGTGATCGGTCCTCCGAGCATGCCGTGCATCCCGTCCATCGACTTCGACTGGCCTCGGACGCCATCGAAGCACAGCTGATGGACGTTGCTCGTTTCCGTCTCCGGGGCATAGCCGTAATCCGCCGTGGCTTCGTACGGCAGTCGCCACGCCATTCCTGTCACACCACCAAGCGCAGCCGTTGCGTCCCCTTCAAACTCCCGACCGCAGATTCCGCACGCGCCGTGCTCGGTCGGGAACTCCTCGTGACACCAGGGCACGAACATGGCGAACCACCCGATCAACCCAAGAGCGGCGGTGCACGAGACGCCGCGAGGGACGACAGCGGCTACGTTTGATGGCGCGCCGACCGATGGCGTGCGGTCGCGCGCCTCACGCTCCAGAGCCGACAGCTTCGATACCACGAGCATCGAGAAGTACACGCTGCTCAGGGAGACCACGCCCGCGATCGCGACGACCCACCGCGGGATTTCGTTTCGCCATGGCTCCTCGGTCCAAAGGGCGACACCGATCGCAGCGACGCCGAGAACCGCAGAGAGCGCGCTGCTCGCGCAACCCAGTTGCTCTCGACCATCTCGATCGGCCGCCAGGAGCAAGGCGTATACCGCCGCACACACCAGCAGCGTGACTGCGATGGGCACGAGCACACCCGAGTCCTCCATCCTCTACCTCCGCATGCAGCTGACTGTGAGCCGACAGACTTCGCGGCCGAACTTTCGGTCGCGTGCCGAAGCCTACCAAGCCGTCGCTCGAACTCGGGTTCGGTCCGACCGTTCGCCAGCACCGAGAGCGCGCCGTTCCGTCGCAAGAGGAACTTGGCTACCGCGCGGATCGCCACCGGATGTACGTATCGATGCTGGAGCCAGACGAGCGTTGTCCGTCGTTGGAGACGATCGCGAAAGTCGCCAGGGCGCTCGACACGAAGGCCAGCGCGCTCGTCGCGGCGTGGGAGAAGTCCGTCGGGACGTGACGTTCAGCGACCGCGAGACGAGCCCATGACAGGGGCTGTTCTGCTTCGAGGGTCACTTCCGCCGGATCGCATGGTCGCCGAGCGCAGGTCGAGCCTTGACGAACTTCCGAAGTATGTCTCCAACGTGACCGCCTAGAACGTCTCCGACAGCGACACGCACGGCGGGCCCGTAGCCGAGAAAGAGCTCACGCACGGAATCGGGCACACGGCGATGGTCAACTTTCAGGTGGATCGTGTGCTTCCCGAGATGCATCACGTAGACCGTCGGGCCACCGCCTCTAAACCGCCCTCTGCCTGGCGGGAGCATGAGTCCACCTGGATCGTTCGGCCGAATGGTGAACGCGACCGCGAAATCATCTAGCGAACCCGGGTCACTTATCCGGATCCGCTCTCGGAGCAACTCCTCGAACGGGCCGAGTTTGGCGACAGCGAATTCCGCCCTTCGTGAAACTCCGGCTCGCCAGAGGAGGCTCATCGCGAAGAGCTTCAGCTTGCGAGCGTCCGCACCAGGCCGTTCGACGTACGGTCCGACTCCCGACGCAACGGTCATTTCCCCCGCCCGAAAGGGGAGCCGAAGGAAATCGACTCCGCTCGCGTCCAGTGGCCCGAGCAGATCATGGTCGCAACCGGCGCAGAGGATCGTTGGGTCATACCAGCCCACCGGCACGCGCTTCGGAAAGGTCGACGCATCGACCGCCTGCGAGATGGGAGTCTCGCCAGCAGCGATCATCTCGGACAGGAGCGCGCGCGGATAGATGTGCGCATTTATGAGCGGTCGAATCTGGTCGCACAGTCGGCACCAGTCGGTCGTTTTAGCCATGGTCGTTGTATGGTCGGCGACTCTCGGTCCGCTCGACTTGGATTGATCGAGATGATGCGCTTCGATCGCCGGCGTGGAAACCCGTCCGACCGAACGAAGGCGTTTCCCGAGTGCTCCGAACGTGGCCCTTCGTCACGGAGGGCGGTGGGGGCCCTACGATGTCGGGCGCGAGCGGGAGCGGCGTTGCACGATCCCGAAGGACCCACTCGCCCCGGACCCCCCAGGCTACCCCCGGTGGGGGGTAGTTCGGTCGCCGCGGTCTCGGCTCGCGTTCGGATCCGGAGACGAACAGCGAGCGTTCGCCGCGGGCCACTGCGCCACGGCTACGGATCGAGTTACCCGCGGGCAGCGTTGCGCGCCGGGCGCGGGCTTCGACGCTGTAGCGAGACGGTTGGTCTAGCCCTCAGCGGCTCACCGTGCGGGCCGGGACATCGAGCGCGGCGGCGGCGGAGGGTCAAGCTCGAACCGCTCCGATCATCGCGAGGATCGCGCACCGCAACGGGATCGGCAGCAACGGCCACGCGCCGACGACACGAGCCAAGTCCGGGTCGGAAACGGTCCCCTGCGCGGTCCCATCGGACTCGAACCGAGCGGAAACGTGCATTTCCTTCGATGAATTCGATGGTTTGTCATCCGGCGGCAGCGGATTTCTAATCCGCTGGTCGCAGGTTCGAGTCCTGCCGGGCGTGCCAGTTCGGGCGGGTCGTGCGATGTGGGGTCGGTTCGCTTTCGAGGCGCTTGCGGCGTTCCTAGAATGCGGAGCTATGACGCGCAGCGCGATCAAGGCAGTCGTCGCGGGGATCTTGGCGGCCTCGTGCGGCGAGGACGCGACAACACCTGCCGCGCAGCAAGCTCCCCGTGCGAGCCCGCAGGCGCAGGCTCCGGCACCGACGAACTTGCCATCGACCGACGCCGGACACGCGTCCGCGAGCGCCACCGAGCCGGCGTCCGCGCAAGCTGCGCTGGGAACGCTGCCGGCGCCCTTGGGAGAGCTGCGCGAGGCCAACTACGCCGACAAGTACGCGCGGCGCGACTCGAAGCTCGACGGCTGGGACACGGAGTTCTTCAACGAGCGCGCGGGCAAGCAACTGGGTGACCTCGGCAAGCTGATCGCGCATCCCGAGACGCTCGACGAGGCGCATCTCGCGGCGCTCCTCGACACCGAATTCGAATGCGTCGACCTGCGACCGCCGGTCGAGTTGGCGGCCAAGTCGCAGGGTGCCCTGAGCAGCGCGCGCAACGACGCGCCGCCGAGCGAGCTCGCGCACCACGGCTGGTCCGGCGCGCGCGACGCGCTGGCCGAACTCGCGCAGTGGTTCGAGGGCGCGAGCGACACCGTCGCGAAGTTCAAGATCATCGCGGTCGAGCCGCGCGACGGCGTGGTCGTCACGCGCCAGTACCTGCAGGCCAAGGGCCGCCCGAAGGCTGGCGCGCGGCAGATCAATGCCACGTGGGTGTGCACCTGGAGCGCGCTACCGCCGGAGCGCACGGACGCACTCCCGAAGTTGAAGCGCATCGAGCTCGAGGCGCACGCCGAGACCAACGGCCCCGCCGGCGGAGCTCCACTGTTCACGGAAGTCACCGATGCGGTGTTCGCGTCCGCCGAGAGCTTCGAGGAGCAGTTGCGGCCGACGCTCGAGCACTGGTCGGCGCGCATCGACAAGACGCTCGGCATGTCGCTGATCGGTCACGAGGGCATCGCGCTCGGCGACGTCGACGGTGATCTGCTCGACGACGTGTACGTATGCCAGCCCGGCGGCCTGCCCAATCGCTTGTACGTGCGCCAGCAGGACGGAACCGTGCGCGACACGTCCGCAGCGGCCGGGGTCGACTTCCTCGACGGCTCGCGCAGCGCGCTGATCGCGGACTTCGACAAAGACGGAGACCAAGACCTCGCCGTCGAGCTCGATCCGCTGGTGCTGCTGCTCGCCAACGATGGACAGGGGCACTTCACGCTGCGCGCCAAGGCCGAGGCGCCCAGCACCACGTCGCTGTCGGCCGTCGACTTCGACTCCGACGGCGATCTCGACCTGTACTGCTGTGGCTACGTCTTGCCGGACACGGCGGAGTTCACGCCGCTCCCCTACCACGACGCCAACAACGGACGACCGAACACCCTGCTGCGCAACGAGAGCACCGCAGATGGTTGGCGCTTCGTCGACGCCACGCGCGAGGTGGGGCTCGACCAGAACAACCGCCGTTTCTCCTTCTCCGCCGCTTGGGAGGACTACGACGAGGACGGCGATCTCGACTGCTACGTGGCGAACGACTTCGGACGCAACAACCTGTATCGCAACGACGGTGGCAAGTTCGTCGACGTCGCGGACCAGGCCGGAGTCGAGGACATGGCGGCGGGCATGGGCGTGACGTGGGCGGACTACGACCTCGACGGCGACCTGGACCTGCACGTCAGCAACATGTTCTCGTCGGCCGGCGAGCGCGTGACCTATCAGCGCCAGTTCAAGCCCGGCATCGGTTCGCAAGCGCGCGAGGACTTCCAGCGCCACGCACGCGGCAATTCGCTGTTCCAAAACCTCGGCGATGGCACCTTCCGCGACGTCAGCCTGGAGAGCGGCATCACCATGGGCCGCTGGGCCTGGGGATCGATCTTCACCGACTTCGACGACGACGGCCGCGCCGACCTGTTCGTGCCCAACGGCTTCGTCACCGGCGAAGACCCGGAGGACTTGTGAAGTTTCTATTGGCGACAGGTCGTGTCGCTCTCCCCTACGGTCGAAGAAAACGTCTCGCGCTCCAACTACGAGATGGGCTGGGTCGCCGTGCACCGCATGCTGCGCGAAGGCAAGTCGTGGAGCGGGCGTGAAGAGCACTGCAGCTACTGGAACACGGGCGACGGGCGTTTCGCCAACGTCTCCGGTGTCACCGGGCTCGACTCCAAGGACGACGCGCGCGCCGCGGCCTTGGTCGACTGGGATCTCGACGGCAAGCGCGACATCTGGATCGCGGGGCGCAATTCGCCACGCGTGCGGTTGTTCCTCAATCGCACGCCGACGACGCACCGCTCGCTCGAAGTGTTGTTGCGTGGAACCGAGTGCAACCGGGATGCGATCGGTGCGCGCGTGGAGCTCACGATGAGCGACGGTCGGCGCTACCTCCAGACCCTGCGAGCGGGAGAGGGCTACCTCGCGCAGTCCAGCAAGTGGCTGCATTTCGGGCTGGGAGCGACGGGCGAAATCGCACGGCTCCGGGTGCGCTGGCCGAACGTCGGCGGCGCGGCGTGGGAGGTCTTCGAAGGGCTCGAAGCGAGCGGGCACTTCGTGCTGTCCCAGGGCACGGGTCGCGCCGAGCCGCGCGTGCTCGGCGCGCCGAGCGCGCTCGCCAGCGCGGAAGCACGCACGGCGAAGCCCACGGAGAAGGCGCGCATCTGGCTCGCGTCGCGCGTGCCGCTGCCTCCGCTGCCGATCCTGACCAGCGAAGGCGTGGCCGGTGATGCGCGCGACGGGATCCCTGCCCCGAGCTTGATCGTGCTGTGGGCGACGTGGTGCCCGCCGTGCGTGGGCGAGCTCGGCGAACTCGCGCGCCGAGCGGGAGAGCTCTCGGCCGCTGGACTCTCGGTGGTCGCCTTGTCGGTCGACGAGGAACCCCAGCGCAAGGCCGCGTTCGAGCTGCTCGAGCGCCTGCAGTGGGATTTCCACGCCGGCTTCGCCAGCCTGCCGGCGATGGAGTCGCTCGACGCCTTGCAGCGCAGCGTGCTCGATCGCAAGCGGCGCACGCCGATTCCCACCAGCTTCCTGGTCGATCACGAACGCCAGCTCGCCGCCGTCTACAAGGGCCCGGTCGAGATCGAGACGCTGCTCGCGGACGTCGCGCGTCTGCGCGCCCGTCCACAGGAACTGCGCGAGCGCGCCACGCCCTTCCCGGGCGTCTGGATGTCAGCGCTGCCGGCTCCTGCACTGCTGTCGCTCGAGCTCGCCTATGTGGAGCGCAAGCTCGACGCCGCGGCGGCCGAGATCGGACGCGCGCGCATGGTGAGCAAGGAGCGCTCGCGAGCCAGCATCTTGAACGAGATGGGCAAGGTGCGCGCCGACCAGGGCAAGTTGGCGGAGGCGCTCGCGACCTTCCAAGAAGCCGTCGCCAACGAGCCCGAGTTCATCGAGGCGCGCATCAATTTGGCCTACGCGCTGCACCAATCCGGGCGCGTCGCCGAGGCCATCCCGCAGTACGAGCAGGTCCTGCGTTTCGACTCGCGCAATGTGACCGCGCTCTTCAATCTCGCGCTGGCCCGCTGCACACTCGGCAACCTGGAACGCGCGCGGCAAGAGCTGGAGCTCCTGCGCGTGATCGACAGCAAGGCCGCTGCGGAACTCGAGCGCCAGATGCGCAAGTACTTCAACCAATGAGCGCGGACGGCGCGGCACCCGCGTCCGGGAGCTTCGTTCTCGTCGTCGACGACGAGGTCGTGATCCGCGACGTCGCCACGGCGATCTTGACCCGGGCCGGGTTCGAGGTGCGCAGTGCCGAGCACGGGCTCGCGGCGCTCGCGCTCTTCTCCCAGTCGCCGGGCTGCGTGTCGGCGGTCGTGCTCGACGAATCGATGCCCGTTCTCGACGGTCCCGCGACGCTGCGCGAGCTGCGTGCGTTGCGCGCCGACTTGCCGGTGGTGATCTCGAGCGGCCGCGGACTGGACGAGGAGCGCTGGAAGCAGTTCGTCGGGCCCCGTCCGCTGGTGTTGATGAAGCCCTATCGGGGCAGCGCTCTGCTCGAGGCCGTGCGCCAGGCGATCGCGGCGAGCTAGGGCAGCCCGCGCGCTCGGTCTCGCGGGCCGCGCGGGCGCTCAGCCGCTCCTGAAGCTGGGACGTTTCCCGGCTCGGGGCTCCACCGTTCGCGCCCGCGTCGGCGATCCAGTGCCATGCCCCGAATCGCTGCTTGCTTGATCGTGCGCGACGAAGCGCTGCAAATCGAGCGCTGCCTGGCGTCGCTGAGCCAGGTGTGCGACGAGCTGTGCGTGCTCGACACGGGCTCGACGGACGCGACGCGCGAGTTGGCGCACGGCCTGGGCGCGCGCGTGGAGCGCTTCGAGTGGTGCGACGATTTCGCCGCGGCGCGCAATGCGTCGCTGGCGCTGACCAGTGCGGACTGGGTGTTGATCGTCGACGCCGACGAGCAGCTCGACCTCGCCGCCAGCTCTCCGCGCGAGGTGCGCGAGCGGCTGGAGTCGTTCGCCGAGCTCCATCCGCTCTGCGCGGGCCGCGTGCGCATCGAGAACCGACTGGACGACGGTGAGGTCAGCGTCGCCGACGTCACACGCTTCGTGCGTCGTTCCAGCGGCGCCGCGTTCGTCGGGCGGATCCACGAACAGTGGCTGGTGCGCGCGGGCGACTCGTGGGTCGTGCCGCAGCGAGCCACGACCGGAGTCGGGCTGATCCACACGGGCTATCACGCAGCGGAACGCGCCGCTGGGCTCAAGTCCGAGCGCAACCGGCGGCTGCTCGAGCTCGAGCTGGCCGCGCGTCCGCTCGACGCCTACACGCACTACCAGCTCGGTCGCACGCTGGTGTCCGCCGGACGTCACTCGCAGGCGCTGCCTGCGCTCGAGCGCGCGCTCGAGCTGTCCCAGGAAAGCGATGAATGGGCGGTCCATGCGCTCGAGCTCGGAGCGCACGCGCTGCGCGCGCTGCGCAGGCCGCGGCAGGCGCTCGAGCTGGTGTGCGAAGCGCTCGAGCTCGTGCCCGAGCGCACCGACACGCGCTTCCTGGCCGCGGGGCTCGCGCTCGATTGTGGCGACGTCGAGCTGGCGGAGGCGGGCCTTCGCGCCTGCCTGGCGCAGGGGCCAGGCCCGAGCTCCACCGTCGAGTCCTCGCCCTGCTGTGGCGGTTGGGCCGCGGCCTACAACTTGGGCGTGATCTGCGAGCACTCGGGTCGGCCCGGCGAGGCGGCCGAGCTCTATCGCCGCGCGCTGGCCGACCGTCCCACGCACCGCGCGAGTTTGGAAGGCCTGGCGCGCTTGGAGCTGGCTCTACCTTCGCGTCCGGCGATCGGATAGCTTCCTGGCGCGCCATGAACTTCTTCTGCCGCCTGTTTGGTCACACCTGGGTGCCGGTGACGGACAACCCCAAGATCTCTTGGAACACCGGCGACGACGGCTTGGTGCTGCACGCCAAACCGAGCGGCGAAACGCGCCTGTTCGACGAGTGCGCACGCTGTCGAGAGCGACGCGAGATCGTGCCGCCCAAGCGCTTCTCGGCCGCCAAGCCGGGCTAGTCACGGGCCGCGGAATTCGGGCGCGCCCGCTGTCGATGCAGTGCCTTCGGCACTTTTCTCGAGCCGGGGCGCGCCACTAGACTCGGGGTCGCGCCCGAAGGGAGCTCGCGCCGCGCGAGGTCCCGCCCGCGCCGCTAATCTGCGCCCCACGATGCGACGCTCGGCCCTCCACTTGCGCTTGACCGAGGCGCTGCGACCGAGCGATCTGCAGCTCACGCTGCTGTGGGCGGGCGTGGTCGGACTGTGTGCCGCGACGCTCTCGGTGCTGTTCCGCTGGTGCGCGGTCGAGCTGCAGGAGCTGATCTGGAATCGCGCGGGAGATCTGGTGCGCGCCGCGTCCGCGATCCCGCACGCGCAGCGCGTGCTCGTGCCGGCTCTGGGCGGTCTGGCGGCGGGGCTGGTGATCCGCTACGGCGCGAAGCTCGTGCGAGGCGAGCCGTCGACGGACTTCATGGAGGCCGTCTCCGTCGGCGACGGCACGATCCGCGTGAAGCCCAGCTTGGTGAAGTCGAGCGCATCGCTCTTGAGCGTCGCCAGCGGCGGCTCGATCGGCCGCGAGGGAGCGATGGTGCAGCTCTCCACGATGTTCGCGTCGTGGGTCGGCCGCGCGCGCGCGCTGCCCATGCCGCGTCTGCGGCTGTTGGTCGCGTGCGGCGCCGCGGCGGGCATCGCCTCGGCCTACAACGCGCCGATCGGCGGAGCGCTGTTCGTCGCCGAGATCGTGCTCGGTTCGATCGCGATGGAGAGCCTCGGACCGCTGGTGTTCGCCTCGGTGGTGTCGACGGTCGCGACGCGCCAGATGCTCGGCCCCGAGCCGGTGTTCGTGATTCCGGCCTTCGAGCTGGTCTCGGCCTTCGAGCTGGGGCCGTATCTCACGCTCGGCATGCTGGCCGGCGCGCTCGCGCCCTGGTTCGTGCGCGCCCTGCGCGCCGCCGAGCGAGCCTTCGTGCGCCTCGTTCCCGCGGTTCCCGCGCGCCTGGCCGTCGGTGGCCTGATCGTCGGCACGCTTTCACTCCAGCGCCCGGAGGTCTGGGGCAACGGCTTCGCCTCGATCAGCGCGATCCTCGGCGGCGAGTGGCTGTGGACCACGGTGCTCGCGGTGCTCGTGTGCAAGGCCGCCGCGACGGTCGCCACCGTTGGCTCGGGCGCGGTCGGCGGCGTGTTCACGCCCACCCTGTTCATGGGAGCCGCGCTGGGAGCACTGTTCGGCGCGCTGGTGCAGGCGATCAGCCCGATGCCGACGGCCGAGCCCAGCGCCTACGCGCTGGTCGGCATGGGGGCCTTCCTCGCGGGCACCACGCACGCTCCGCTGACCGCGATCCTGGTGTTGTTCGAGATGACGCTCGACTACGGCATCGTGCTGCCGCTGATGCTGGCCTGCGTGGTCGCGTACTACACCTCGCGCGCGATCGAGCCGCGCTCGATCTACGCCGCCGTGCTCGCTCGCAAGGAGCGCCAAGCCGAACACGGCTCTCCGATGGACGGCACCATCCGCGACTTGGTGCGCCCGGGTCCGACCACCGTGCCGACCAGCGCGAGCTTCGCGGACCTGGTCAAGGTGTTCGTGGAGCATCGCCACAACTACGTGTACGTCGTCGACGACGGGCAACGCTTCCTGGGGGCGGTCGCGCTGCACGACATCAAGGCCTTCATGGCCGATCCATCGCTCTCGAAGTTGATCATCGCCTCCGAGATCATGAACCCGGAGTTCCCCTACCTCGACCGCGATGCGAGCGTCGGACAGGCGCTCGACAAGCTCTTGGCGCACGACGGCGAGCGCATTCCGGTGGTCGACGGCGGCGGTGGACGCGTGCTGGTCGGCACGATCTCCAAGCGTGATGTGCTGCTGACCGTCGGCATGCGCAAGTAGCGCGATCTGGTTCGCGCGCAGCACTCCTGACGCGATTTTCGTCGAACTGCGTACTTGCGAATCGAGCGCGAGCGAAGACAATCCGTCCCGTCGTCGGCGTTGTCGCTCCCACCAGCGAAGCGCGCGGCGGCCCCGGACAGCCTCCCCGCTCTCGCGCGTTCTTCCTATTCCACGCGCGGGATTCGAAAGGGCCGGGAGCTCGCACCTCGTGTCACGGCGCTTCGCGGCGCCGCGCTCGCTCGCTCGCGCGCTCCGACTCTTTCTGGGGGCGCCACTCCGCGGTTCGAACTCGCATCGACTCAGGAGATCCCCAGATGTCGCGCTCCTTCGCCGCGCTTTTCAGCGCTCCCCGCGTCTCGTTCCGCGCCCCGTTTGGTCCGCTCGCTCGCATCGCGCTGGTCGCCGCGGGCCTGGGTGCGGGTTCCGCTCACGCGCAGGTCGTCATCAGCCAGGTCTACGGTGGCGGCGGCAACACTGGCGCGCCGCTGCGCAACGACTTCGTCGAGCTCTACAACCGCGGCAGCGCGGCGGTGAGCTTGAGCGGCTGGTCGCTGCAGTACGCGAGCGCGAGTGGCACGACGTGGACGGTGACCAACCTCTCGGGGAGCATCGCACCCAACGCGTACTTCCTCGTGCAGCAGGGTTCGGGCGGAGCGAACGGCGTGCTGCTGCCGACCGCCGACGTGACCGGCACGACGGCCATGGGCGCGACGGCGGGCAAGGTGGCGCTGGCGAATTCGACAACGCCGCTGACGGGGTCGGGTTGTCCGTTCGGTGGGTCGATCGTCGATTTCGTCGGCTACGGTGCCGCAAATTGCTTCGAGGGAGCGGCTCCCACGGCCTCGACGAGCAATACGACGGGCGTCTTCCGCGGTGTCGGCGGCTGCACGGACAGCGACCAGAATTCCGCGGACTTCGCCGCCGCCAGCCCCGCGCCGCGCAACTCGGCGTCGCCGGTCAACTCCGGAGTGACGACCTGGTTCCAGGACCTCGACAACGACGGCTACGGCACGAACGCGGCAACGCTGCTCGCCTGCACGCAGCCCGTGGGCTACGCGGCGAACGCCGGCGATTGCAACGATGGCGACGCCGCGGTCAACCCCGGTGAGACCGAGGTGTGCGGCAATTTGGTCGACGACGACTGCGACGGCGGCGTCGACAATCCGCTCGTCGGGCCGGTGCACAATGTCACGCAGAACACGTATTTCTGCGGGATCGGAGCGGCGCTCGCGGTCGCGCTCGACGGCGACACGATCACCGTCGCTGCGGGCACCTACGTCGAGGACGTCCTGGTCAACAAGCAGGTCACTCTGCTCGGCGCCGGCGCCGGTAGCACGACCGTTTCGGGCGCGATCGGCGGCGGCGGCGCGACCTTCCAGATCAGCGCGAGCAACGTGACGTTGGCGGGCTTCACGGTCACGCGCGAAGGCAACAACACCAGCGACTGGAACAATCCCGCGCTGAATTCGGCCGGGGTCGCGATCATCGGTCCGGCGTTGACGGGCTTGACCGTGCGCGACTGCACGATCACCGGCAATCGCACCGGGATCGACATCAACAACACCAGCGGTCACGTCGTGCGCAACAACGTGATCGACTTCAACCGCACCGGGATGTTGCTGCGCAATGCGACCGACAACTTGCTCGTGACCGAGAACGCGATCACGAACAACTGGACGGTGGGCGTGCTGTTCCTCGACGCCAGCAGCGGCTCGAACGTCCCGCCGCAGACGGCGCTCAACTCGCTGTTCACAGGCAACGCGATCTCCGGGAACTGGTATGGCCAGATCGTCGATCGCCAGACCGGCGGCTCGCTGCCCGCGCCGGGCACGAATCTGAAGAACTTCAGCGGCAACTGGCTCGGTTCGTCCACGCCGGCGATCTCGAACGTCAACAGCACGGAGCCGGGCTACTCCGCCCAGATCCCGGTCGCCTACGGCGGAAGCGCGGTGCCCCCGGGCCTGGTGCCCGACGTGCTCGGACCCGCGGTCGCGAACTTCGACATCACGCCGCTGCTGGAGAGCGCGGTCGACACCGATGTCGACAGTGGCTTCGGCAGCTATGGATTCCAGGGCGATCGCTCGGCGCTCACCGTGACCGACGAACTCGCGCAGAGCGGTTCCAGTGGTCGCGTCCACGAGGGCGCGGCCAGCGTCGCGCTCGGCGGGACCGTGCACGTCGAGGCGGGCACCTTCGTCGAGAACGCGGTCATCGCGCAGCGCTGCACGGTGGACGGAGCGGGATCCGGCGGCAACGGCGTGGCCAATCCTGCGACCGACACCATCGTCCAAGCGCTCAACGCGGGAGCTCCGGCGCTCTCGATCGACGCCAGCGGCGCGAACGCCGGGCAACGCCTGATCGTGCGCGACCTGCGCACCAGCGGCGCCAGCGGCAGCGACGGCATCTCCGTGGTCAACACTCCGCGCGCGTTCCTGCGGTTGGAGAACGTGACCAGCGTGGGCAACACCAACGGTGTGCACTTCGGTGCGGCATCGGGCGTGGTCAACGACGTCGAGCTCGCGAATTGCGTGCTGTCGAGCAACGCCAATGCTGGCTTGCGCTTCGCGTCGGCGCTGAGCTCGGTCTCGGGGATCCGCTCCAGCGGGGGCGAGCTGAGCTCGAACGGTTACTTCGGGATGAGCTTCAATCCCAACGACTCGGCGACGTGCAATGGCACGGACATCGACTTCGACGGGACGCTGTTCGCGAACAATGGTTCGCCTGCGACCAGCGGCACGGGTCACCTGAGCTACTTCGCGTTCAACGGCAACGCCGCGCTGGAGAACCTGACCCTCAGCGGCAACACGCGCGTTCCGATCCAGTTCCGCGGCCACGGCACCGATGGCGTCCCAGGGACCTGGAGTCCGCTGGGCACGGTCGTGCTGGACAACGTGACGGTCAGTGGCGCGACCACGCGTCCCGGCGTGTACATCCAGCTCTACACCGACATCACCGGTGTTTCGCTGAACGACGTCGATCTCTCTGGTGTGAGCTCGCTCAACGCGCCGGGAGGTGGCTTCGCCGTCGGCATGCAGCTCGACCACACGGGACCGCCGCTGGCGCTGGGCAATACCGTGTTCCCCTGCCAAGGCGGGCAGCTCGCGGGCTACGTGGGGTTGATCGTCGCCAACATCGGCGGCGCGAGCGCTGACTGCACCACCGACTTCGGCGGCGCGACGACGCTGGCCCAGAAGGAGAACTGCGTCGGCGACTTCAACGACTTCGCGTCCCTGGGCGACGTGACGTTCCTCGACGCCTTCGTGGCGACGCCGCCCGTCGGCGGCAGCGTGTGCGAAGGTTCGCCGTTCGCTTTCAGTGTCGTGGCCGGCGGAGCTGCTCCGTTCACCTACCAGTGGCGACTCGACGGCAATGCGATCTCCGGGGCCAATGCGGATAGCTACACCATCGCGAGCGCAGCGCTCGCCGACGGCGGCAACTACGACTGCGTGATCACCAATGTGTGCGGGTCGATCACGACCGTGCCTGTCGCGCTGGCCATCGACCCGCTGCCGGTCGCTCCGACGAGCGCCTCGTCGTCGGCCAGCAGCGTGTGCTTCGGCGTCGGCGGGACGATCACCTTGACCGCCAGCGGCGGATCGGGCACGACGCTCGAGTGGTTCAGCGGCTCCTGCGGTGGAGTTCTCGTCGGAACGGGCAACGCTCTCGTGCTGCCCGACCCCGCGCTGACGACGACCTATTTCGCACGTTGGACCAATGCCTGCGGCGTGAGCTCCTGCGCCTCGGTGATCGTCGACGTGCAGCCCCAGCCCGTGGCGGCGGCCAATGGCCCCTACACCGGGTGCTCGTTCATGCCGGTGGCCGTTTCCGGCGCGGCGACGAACTACACCTCGTCGCTGTGGACCACCAGCGGCAGCGGCACGTTCGCTGCGGCGAGCGCGCTGAGCACGAGCTACACGCCGAGCCTCGCGGACGTGACCGCGGGCACCGTGACGCTGACGCTGACGGTGCAGCCGCTCGCTCCCTGCGCGGTGCCCGCGGTGTCGGTCGCGACGCTGACGATCGCGCCGATCCCGAGCGTCGTGTACGTCGACGACGACTTCGCCTCGCTCGCGGCGGGCGATGACCCGGCCGGTCCCGCGACGTCGTATCTGTGCGACGCGTTCCCGAGCATCCAGCAAGGCATCACGGGCGTCACCGCGGGTGGAACGGTTCACGTTGCCGCCGGTGCCTATGGCGAGGACGTGCTCGCGAACAAGAACGTGGCATTGCTCGGCGCGGGCGCCGGCGTCTCGGTCGTCACCGGGCCGATCGGTGGTGGCGGCGCGACGTTCCAGATTGCCTCGAGCAACGTGATCGTCGACGGCTTCACGATCACTCGGGCGGGCAACAACACCACCGACTGGAACAACCCGGGTCTCAACAGCGCGGGGGTGGCGATCCAAGGGCTCGCGCTCACCAATGTGCGCATCAGCAACAACCTGATCACGGGCATGCGCACCGCGATCGACATCAACAACTCCGGCGGTCACGTCGTGCGCAACAACGTGATCGACTTCAACCACACCGGAATGATCCTGCGCAACCAGACGAACAACCTGCTCGTCACGGAGAACGCGATCACGAACAACCGCACGGTCGGCGTGCTGTTCCTGGACGCGAGCGGCGGAACGAACTCGCCGGTGCAGCAGGCGCTCGGCTCGGAGTTCACGAACAACGCCATCACGGGCAATTGGTACGGGCAGGTCGTGGACCGGCAAACGGGCGGTGTGCTCCCCGCCCCGGGCGCGAACCCCAAGGACTTCAGCGGCAACTGGTTCGGCTCCACCACGCCGGCGATCTCGAACTCGATCAGCTTGGAGCCGCCCTACGGCGGGCACATTCCAGTCGCCTACGGCGGCTCTGCAACGCCTCCTGGCGGTCAGCCCGACGTGCTCGGACTGGCGGTCGCCAACTTCGACATCACGCCGCTGTTGTCCACGGGCCTCGACAGCGACCTCGGTGCCTACGCTCCGGACACGCACGGCTTCCAAGGCAACTTCGGGGCACTGACGGTGCTCGATGAACTCGCACAGGTCGGTGGGAGCGGTCGCATCACGGAGGCGATCGGCCTCGCAGTGCTCGGCGCGTCGATCGACGTGCAGACCGGCACCTATGCCGAGTTCGTGCTCGCCAACAAGTCGGTCGAGATCCTCGGACCGCACGCCAACGACTGTCCCGGTGCGTCGCTCGACCGCGGCGGTGAAGCGCTGATCATGCCGCCGCTGGGCGCCAACTTGGCCAACCTCGACCAGCCCCTGGTGTACGTGACGAGCGACGACGTCGTGCTCAAGGGTCTGACGCTCACCGGCGACAACCCGGCGCTCAGTGGACAGCCGATCGGGGCCGGCACCTCCGAGACCGACAACTTGGTGGCCAACGGTTCGTTCGACGATGCGACGACCTATCCGTTCGTGGATGTCGAAGGCTTGGTGCTCGATAACAACATCCTGCTCGCGGCCAACGACATCGCAGTCAATCTCTACAACAGTGGCGCCGGCGGTGCGGTGTCCGAGAACAACAGCATCTCGTGCAACCGGCTCGATCAACTGGCCGGGCTCAACGTGCAGTCGCCGGGCGGTCCGTACAACCGCATCGCGATCCTGATCTACAACTCGACCTACGCGATCATCGACGACAACACCATGACCTCGATCAACATCGGGGTCCAGACCGGCAACAACTGGCAGGCGAACGCCGGTGCACCGGCGTCGATCAGTGGCAACACGATCGCCACCGACAACTTGGCCATCTGGCACAACCTGCACTACGCCAACGCCTCGAGCTTCGCGCTTTCGGACAACGCGATCACGGCGACACAGCCCAGCGCTTGGGGCATCTACGTCAGCAGCATCCAAAGCGCCGTCTCGGCGGTGATCTCGAACAACGACGTCGACGGCGCCGAAGTCGGCATCGCGTTGTGGAACAACCCGACGACGAGCACGCTCACGGTGCAGGGCGGCACGCTGACGAACTGCTCGCTCGCCGGCGTGCAGTTGCGCAACACCGACGACACCTACGGTCCGGCGGCCGCGACCACGGTCGACGTGGACGACGTCACGACCTCGAACTGCACCAACGGCCTGCGCGTGGCCGCCGATCTCGGCGGAACCAGCGTCGCCCGCATGAACGCGAGCAACGTCCACTTGAGCGGAGGCGTCGCCGGTGTGCTGGCGACGGGCGGCCCCTTGGCGCAGCTCAGCTTGAGCAACTCGCTGACTTCGATCACGGGCGCGAGCTACGGGGTCGACGTCGATGGAGCGCTGGCGCGCATCGAGACCACCAACCTCGCGGGCCAGAGCTCCGCGGGCGTGCGTGTTTCGAACGGTGCCGTGTGCGACCTGGGTGACTCGACCGGCAGCGATGTCACCGGGCTCGGTTCGAGCCTCGGCGGCAACCTGCTCACCGGCTACGGCTTCGACAACCTGAGCCCCTGGGCGGTCGAGAACCTCAACACCAACGCGCAATCGGCGGTCTACGCGCTGGGCAACAGCTACGGGGCCATCGCTGGCGACGACCTCGATGACGTGGTCTTCGACGACACAGACAACGCGAGCAAGTCGCTGGTGTACGGCTCGCAGTCGGGTGGCTTGTTGATGACCTGCCCGGGCGATGCGACGGTCTCGTGCGCGAGCCAGATTCCGGCCGGGGCGACGACACTCGCGGCCTTCCAACTGCAGGGTGGAACGTCGACCGCGACGCCGGTCAACGTCAGCTTCAACGACGTCGTGCTGGGCACGACGCCGTGCAGCTATCAGGTGCAGCGCACCTACTCGCTCTTGGATGCGCGCGCGGTCCAGGCGCAGTGCGTGCAGACCTTCACGGTGATCGACCTCACGGCGCCGAGCTTGACGCTGCCGCCGACGGCCAATATTTCCTGCAGCCAATCGAGCGCGCCGGCGAACACCGGCACGGCGAGCGCGGTCGACAACTGTGGCGGTGCGGTGACCGTCGGCTTCGCGGACACCATCGTGCCCGGGGCCTGCGCCAACAGCTACACGATCCAGCGCCAGTGGACGGCCACGGACGTGTGCGGCAATGCCGCGAGCAGCGTGCAGCTGATCCACGTCAGCGACACCACGCCGCCGACGCTCGCCGGGTGCCCGACGAACATCGTCGTCGCCGGCACGCCCTGCAGCGCGGTGGTCTCGTGGACGCCGCCGACGGCGAGCGACAACTGCGGGAGCGCAACGCTCACCTCGGACCACGTCCCCGGTGAGACCTTCCTGGCGGGATCGGTGACGAGCGTGACCTACACCGCGACGGATGCGTGCGGCTTGACGGCGCAGTGCGTGTTCACGGTGACGGTGACGACGGGTCCGGCGCCGAGCATCACCTACGCCGATGACTCGTGGATCGGCACGACGCCCGGTACCGACCCCGATGGCGCTGGTCCCGCGACGTCCTTCGGCTGCGACGCGTTCGCGACGATCCAAGGTGCGGTGAACGCGGTGGCGAGCGCGGGCACGGTCGTGGTTCGGCCCGGTACCTACGAAGAGCAAGTCGTCGTGCAGAACAGCGGCGTGCAGATCCAAGGCAGCGGCTCGGGCACCAACCCGGCCGTCGATTCGATGCTGCGCTCGCCGCTCTCGCTGACTTACTTCTTCACCAGCTCGGCCAACAACTTCCCGGTGTTCGCGCTGCGCAACTGCACGGGCTGGACGCTCCAGGATCTGCGCATCGACGGCCTGGGACGTGCCAATGGCAACTACCGCATGGTCGGTCTGGGGCTCTACAACGCGGGCGGAACGGTCGACAACGTCGACATCACCGGCATCCGCGAGACGCCGATCAACGGCAACCAGCAAGGCAACGGCCTGCTGGCCTACAACAACACCGGTGGTCCGTACGCGCTGTCGATTTCGAATTGCGAGATCGACGGCTACCAGAAGAACGGGATGGTGCTCGCGGGCAGCGGTCTGACGGTGAACGTGAGCAACTGCGTCGTCACTGGCGCGGGGCCGGTCAATTTCATCGCGCAGAACGGCATTCAGGTCGGGAGCGGCGCAGGCGGCACGATCTCCAACTGCACCGTCAGCGGGCACGTCTACACGCCGTTGACCGCGGCAGCGTGCGGCATCCTGCCGATCCTGACCGACGCCGACGTGGACATCGTCGACTGCACGCTCTCCAACAACGAGCCGGGCATCTACTACTACGACGCTCCTGGCGACGTGCTGCGCACGACCATCGACCAGAGCGCGCCGAGCGCAGTCGACGGGATGTACCTGGTGGTCGACGCCTTCGATCCGCTGGTGCCGAGCACTCCGCCCTACCGCAAGCCCGCGCCGGTCAACGTCGGGCCGTGGAACGGCCCCGAGGCCGCGGCCTCGGCCGCGATCACGGTCACGCAATGCGTGATCACGGGCAACAACCTGGCGAACTCCGCCGGTGTCTACGTGTACTCGGCGGCGGCCTCGGCCACGGCGACGATCACGCAGAGCGACATCGGCTCCTGGAACTTCGGTGTTCAGAGCTACGAGGACGTCGGCGGGGTCAACTCCGTCGCGGCCTCCAACAACGACCTCTCGGGCAACTTGCTCGGCACGAGCACGAGCAGCAGCGCGCCGCTCGACGCCTCGGCCAACTGGTGGGGTTCGTCCTCGCTCGCAGCGGTCGCGGCCAGCGCCACTGCGAACGTCGACTTCACTCCGTGGCTCGATTCGGGGCTCGACAGCGCGCCGGCCTTTGCCTTCCAGGGCGACTTCAGCGTGCTCCACGTCGACGACGCGAGCCCGCAGGTGGGCGCGTCGGGACGCGTGCAGGAAGGTGAGAACCTGGTTGCACTCGGCGGCACCGTCGACATCGGCCCCGGAACCTATGTCGAGAACGTGATCGTCGACCAACGCTGCACGCTGGTGGGCTCCGGCGCGGGTACCAACCCGGCGAGCGACACGCTGCTCCAGGCGGCCAATCCCGGCCAGCCGGTGATCTCGATCGACGCCTCGGGCGCGAGCGCGGCGCAACGGCTGGTGGTCAGCTCGCTGCGCGCGAGCGGAGCGACCTCGAGCGACGGAATCGCGGTGGTTCAGTCCCCCCGCAGCTTCCTGCGCTTCGATTCGCTGGCGAGCGTGGGCAACGTCAACGGTCTGCACTTCGGTGCGAGCGGCGGCGTGGTGTCCGACGTCGAGATCGATCAGTGCGTGCTCTCGAACAACGCGAACGCGGGCCTGCGCGTCGCGTCGGCGATGAGCTCGACCACCGGCGTGCACACCACCGGCGGAGTGATCTCCTCCAATGGCGTGGCCGGCTTCGGCTTCAATCCGCTCGGCAGCGTCAGTTGCTGGGGCGACGACATCGACTTCGACGGAACCGTGTTCTCGAACAACGGCAGTCCGGCGACCACTGGCTCCGGCCACCTGAGCTACTTCGTGTTCAACGGCTCGGCCGATCTCGAGAACTTGACCTTGAGCGGCGCGACCTTCGTTCCGATCCAGTTCCGCGGCCAAGGCACGAGCGGAGCTCCCGGCACCTGGAGCGCGCTGGGCGCGGTGACGATCGACAACGTCAGCGTCTCCGGCGCCTGTCCGCGGCCGGGTGTCTACATGCAGCTCTACTCGAGCCTGGCGGGCGTCGCGCTCAGCGGCCTCGACCTCTCGGGCATGCTCTCGACCAACCCGCCGAACACCGGCTTCGCGGTGCCCGGCATGGTGCTCGATCACTCGGGCCCGAGCGTGCCGCTCAACGACACCATCTTCCCCTGCCAAGGGCCGGGCTATGTCGGCCTGGGGATGTTCGGGCCGGGCGGCGCGAGCGCCGATTGCACGACCGTGTTCGTCGGTGCCACCACGCACCCCGAGAAGGAAACGTGCATCTTCGACTTCAACGACATCGCCAGTTTCGGCGACGTGGTGATCGAAGTCGGAGCGCCGATTTGGTTCGCCGACCAGGACTTCGATGGCTTCGGCGATCCGCTGACCAGCGTGCAATCGTGCACGCAGCCCGCGGGCTTCCTGGCCGTCGCGGGTGACGACTGTCCGCTCGACGGCGGCAAGCAATCGCCGGGCATCTGCGGCTGCGGCATCGCCGACAGCGACAGCGACGGCGACGGCACGGCCGACTGCAACGACGGTTGCCCGACGGACCCGAACAAGGTCGCGCCGGGCATCTGTGGCTGCAACGTCTCCGATGCCGACACCGACGGCGACGGCACGGTCGATTGTCTCGACGGATGCCCGCTCGATCCGGCCAAGATCACGGCCGGCATCTGCGGCTGCGGCGTGTCCGATGCCGACAGCGACGGCGACGGCACGGTCGACTGCATCGACGGCTGCGACTTCGACCCGCTCAAGGTCGCGCCCGGTCAGTGCGGTTGCGGTGTCGCCGACACCGACACCGATGGCGACGGGATCGCCGACTGCAACGACCTGTGCCCGCTCGATCCGCTCAAGGTCTTGCCGGGAGCGTGCGGCTGCGGCGTCGCGGACGTCGACACCGACTTCGACGGCGTGCTCGATTGCTTCGACAACTGTCCGAGCGTGGCCAACTTCGGCCAGTCGGACCTCGACGGCGACGGCCACGGCGACGTCTGCGACAACTGCCCGAACCTCGCCAATCCCAGCCAACGTGACTGCGACAACGACGGACTGGGCGACCTGTGCGCGATCGCGCTCGGTCAGGCGCTCGACTGCAATGGGAACTTGCTCCCCGACAATTGCGAGGTCGCGCTGCTCGACTGCAACAACAACGGAGTGCCCGACGATTGCGACGTGCTCTTCGGCGCCAGCTTGGACTTCAACACCAACCTGATCCCCGACGAGTGCGAGACTTCGAACGGCATCACGATCTGCTCGGGCGATGGCAGCGGCACGGCCTGCCCGTGCGGGAACAACGGCATCGCCGGCGAGGGCTGCAAGAACACCACCGGTGTGGGCGCGAAGCTCTACAACCTCGGTGGCAACAGCTTCCCGCTCGACGACAGCTTGCTGGTGTGCGCGAACATGCCGAGCTTCTCCAACGGCATCTTCTTCATGGGCGCCACGCTCGTGAACGGCGGTGCGGGCGCCGGGTTCGGCCAAGGGCTCTTGTGCGTCAATCCGCTCAAGCGCTACCCGGTCCAGAACTCCGGTGCGATCGGCACCATCTCGCGCACCTCGATCATCGCCGCATCGTCGGGGATCATCACCTCCGGCAGCTCGTGGTACTTCCAAGTGTGGTACCGCGATCCGACCGGAGCTTGCACTGCACCGCGCACGTTCAACACCTCGAACGCGTTGCAGCTGACCTTCCTCCCCTAGCACTCGCCGCGCGCGAGAGCTTCCCCAGTCGCCGTCGCGACGAGGCCGCGGTCACCGGAAGAGCACCGGTGGCCGCGGCCGCCTTGTCAGCGCCCGACTCGCCCGGCCTCGAGATCTCCGCGGCCGCCGCCTGCGCAAGTTGCGTCCGCGCCGCGCTCGGTTTGTGCTCCAGTTTGTGCCGAAGGCGAGGAGGTGAAGCGCGCGGCGGTTCCGATCTCGGATCCGTTGCTTCGCCGGCTCGTGGCTGCGTGGCCGAATGTTGATGCCGGCCTGCAGGCCGTGATCGAAGCGGCCGTCGTTCAGATTGAGTCCCGTCGCGCCGGGGCGCTGGCGGAATACGTAGATCGCGACTCCGGCATCGGCCGCTAGGTACTTGGCTCGCTGCTGAGCGATTGGTGCTGCAGTGGTCCTGAACCGGACACGTCGAACCAGAAGCCACGATCGCTGACATCCCGAGCACCCCGGAAATGCTGGTTGAACCATATCGCTTCATCGCTCTGCAGCAGCAGCGCATCGCGCACCAACCGATCAAACACCACAGGAGTGCGCGTGCCGCCGCCGAGAAAACCAAGATCTCCGTGTCGACGCTGTACCGATGGAAGCAGGGAACCGTTCAGTAACGCACGCAGTTGCGCAAAGCGTGGGCCCACCGGTTGCGGCGCGCGTCGCGGGTCCCAGGTGCATCTCGTGGGCCCAGCCGGTCCTCACTCCCTGCCAGCTCCTGCAGCGTGCCAGCTACACGTACGACTGCGGACTCGTGCGACGGCGTGAGCTGGCGCCGGTCTCGCTTCGGCTCGGCGATCATACTCATGTGGTCAGCCCTGTCCGAGGCATTCGAGTTCGCTCGAGCGGCCAGTGCATCGCCTCGGGACTCGTGATTCACTACGAGCGGATCATCTCGCTGCGCGGCCCCGGTCTGGCCCCACGCCCCCCCTCACCACCGCCGGTTAGCATGCCCCCGAGGAGGCGCGCGTGAAGTCACTGCAGCTGTATCGCGGAGCGGAGGGCGACTACCTGAGCCGTTGGAAGCGGATCTTGCACATCGACGTGCAGTTGCGGACGGGGACGCGCCCGAGTGCGGGGAAGCTCGCCAAGCAGTGCGGCGTGTCGGCGAAGACGGTGTACCGCGACATCGACGAGATGAAGAACGAGCTCTCGGCGCCGATCGAGTACGACGCGCGCCGCAAGGGCTTCTACTACAGCGACGACGGGTTCGCGATTCCGGCGACGGCGTTGTCGGCGGCGGACCTGTTTGCGCTGATGGTGGCCGAGAACGCGGTGAGCCAGTACGAGGGCACGCCGCTGGCGGATGAGTTGCGCGGCACGTTTCGGCGGGTGCTCGCCCACTTGCCGAGGGAAGTGCGGTCGCAGCACGAGGCGACGGCGAAGGCCGTGTACTTCTCGGG
This sequence comes from Planctomycetota bacterium, assembly GCA_020853575.1. Lineage (GTDB taxonomy): Bacteria > Planctomycetota > UBA1135 > UBA1135 > F1-120-MAGs118. The sequence goes on along the minus strand of JADYYP010000045.1, from coordinate 272,168 downwards.
GTTGCCGCCGACGCCGATCTCGACCCAGATGTGGAGCGAACTGACCGGGGCGATCCAGCGGCGCGAGAAGCTCGACCTGGACTACTTCGTGCCGTCGCGCAACTCACGCGAGATGCGGCGTGTCGATCCGTACCTGCTCGTGGTGCGCGATCGCGAGTGGTTCCTGGTCGGACGCACGCAGACGTCGAAGCACTACGCGCTGTTTTTCCTGCCCCGCATCAAGCGCGTCGAGCGCACTGGCGAGTTCTTCGACGCTGCCCCGACGTTCTCGCCAGAGCGCTACTACGAGTTCGGCTTCAACGCGATGCACGGCGACGGAAAGCCGCAGCGAGTGGAGCTGCGCTTCCCGCCGGAGCACGCGCACATCGCCTCTGAGCGCATGTGGTCGAACCGCCAGAAGGTGGCGCACAAGCGCGACGGGTCGGCAGTGGTCAGCTTCGAGTCGAACGCCCTGTTCGAGATCGAGCGCCACATCCTCAAGTACGGCGGCGCTGTCGAAGTGCTCAAGCCCGCGGTCCTGCGCGACGCCGTACACACCGCGGCCACGCGCATGGCCGAGCTGCACCAACGTAAGTAGTCAGTTTTCGGGAACCTTGGACGTCCCGTGTCCAGGGTAGGCCGCAATCGTTGCTGTCGCCCTCGCTGCGCCAGATCGATGGTCGATCTGCGGCGGCGAGGAGAGAGCAACTCATGCGCAGCCTTGTCGTCCACAACCCGACCGCCGGCGTGACGCTGGCCGCACGCCACCCGGCGGACTACTTCATCCGCCGCGCGATCCTCACCGCTCGCGACGGGCATTCCACTACCTCCATGCACATGGACCTCTGGGAGTGCGACCTGAACGAGCGCGCTTTCCAGCGTTTTCTCCGCGCGCTGACCGACGGGCTGGCCGCCATAGGGTTGGAGCTCAGCGCCGACACGCGCGATCGGGAGTCGCTCGACGCGGTGTTCGTCGGGAAGCGAGGCCGCGTGCTGCACGTGCGAGTCGACACGGAAGACGTCGTCGCCTGCGGCTACGGAGCGACCCAGGCCGAAGTGCGCGAAGCCTTGGGACACCTCGATGCGCTCGTGATGCAACACGCGGCAGTGAGACGCCGCGGCGATCGGGTCCCGGTCCGCATCTGGAAGATGGGCAGCGACGGGCCGACCTCGAGCGTGTCGCAGCTCCGTTGCCCGCGTTGGAGCGAGATCGCAGCGAACTACCCGGCGCAGCGCGAGCGCCTCGGTTGGTTGATGGGCCTCGAGCGCCCGTTCGAACTCGGGCGGGTCATCTTCTGGCATGGACCGAGCGGCACGGGCAAGACGTGGGCCGTGCGCGCGCTCATCCGCGAATGGCGACGCATGCAAGTCGAGGTCGTCACCGACCCGGACGCGTTTCTGAATGACCCGGCGCTGGTCAACCAACTGCTCCTCGATCGCAACTCCGACGAACGACAGCGCTCGCAGGTGCGCGGGCGCAAACCGCGCGGACGCGTGTTGATCTTCGAGGACGCCCCCGCGCTTCACGAGGCCGAGAACGGCGAGGTCGCGCGCACCACGCTCGCGAAGTTGCTGAACGCGACGGATGGACTGCTCGACTACGGCGTGCCGACCGTGGTTCTCGCCACCACTCACGAAGCGCTGCCCTCCCTGGAGTCCGCGCTCACGCGGCCCGGTCGTTGCCTTCAGGTGGAGCACTTCCCCCGCCTGAGCTCCCGCGAGTCGGCAGCCTGGCTCGCGAGCCGCGGCTGTCAACGCAAACGCCGAGGAGAGAGTTCCCTGGCCGAGCTCTACGCGCTCGAGCGCGACAACGGCGTGCGCGCGCCGGAGCGACCAGGCCCGGTCGGATTCGCAGCAGCGAACTAGTCGCGCGTCCGTTCGAACGGAGAACGGGCCGCAAGGCCACGGATGAGCGCTCGCACGACCCTGTGTGCTGCGTGGTCCGTTCTCCACCTTCCAAATCCGAGCATCCCGCAACTTCGCCGCCATGCCGAAGACGAACCCGACAACCAAGACAAAGCCTCGGAAGTGTCCCTCGTGTGGTCGCCGCGCTGCACGCTCCGCCGCATTCTGCGCTGGCTGCGGCGAATCGCTCGAGCGGGACAACTCGCTCACACCCAACCCCGCGACGGTCGACGAACTCCCAATCGAGAGTCTCGACGCCGAGCTACAAACTTGGACCGAAGCGGGGTCCGACGACGGGCTGCCGAATGCGGACGACGAGGTGGAAGTCGGGGCCGTCGATGATGCCGACGACACTTCGAACGCAGCGCTCGACGACCGAGCCATCGCCCGGTACTACGACATCGACGTGCGGCTGCTCGGACGTACGGTCGTCGCCTGCCCGAACTGCGTGCACCTCGCCGCTGTGCATACCGGCAGCTGCCCAGGCTGCGGCATCACGCTGACCTGGAAGCGGCGCGAAGACCGCCCCGATCTCTGGCGCATCGAAGCTCCCACGGTCGTTTGCCCGAGCTGCCTCAAGGCGAACTACTGGGACTGCACCGAGGTCGAGCACTGGGAGTCGATCGTCCAAGGCCCGGCGGACAGCGAGTTCGGGGGCGAGATCTACACTTCGATCCCCCACTCGAGGACCAGCCGCGGCCTGCGCCCGCGGTCGTGCTCCCGCTGCGGGCAGCCCTTCGAGATCGGGGTCCTGCGCCTGCTCGGGTTCGGAGATCTCGCCGGGTGGATGTGGGATTGGCTTCGCTGAGTCGCGTCGATCGGATTCGGAACGGAACGGACGACTGGAAAGCACATGGATCACGCCTTCACACCTGAAGATTGGAACGAATTGCGCCACGCCTTGAAGCGACTGGTGACGGAGTCTCCTGCCGCCAAGCGCATGGCCATCTCGATCGCCGAGTGGCTCGTCGAAACGGCGAGCCATGTCCGCGACGAGGTTGCGCCGCCGCCCGTCGTCATCGTGCCTGAGCCGCCGCCCCCGGAGCGACGCGAAGTCCTGCGCGCCGAAGTCGCAGCTGCGGCACTCGAGGAGAACCTGCGACGCAATTCGATGGTTGCCCCTGCGGAGGCGGCGCCGGTCTCTGGCATTGCCCTTGTTCCGACGCGACCGCTCGAGTTGCTTGCGAGGCGTTCCCGGCTCAAGGCCGAGGCCATGCGCTGGGCCAAGGAACGCCGTGGTCTCGAGATCGCACCGGATGCGCCGCACCTCGCGCTCAACGAGCGGACCCAGCGCCTGATCGTGCAAGCCAGCCAGCTCGATGCGTGCGGGCTCTGGATGTTGTCGCGCGAAGCCGATCTGCCGCCGGACGACTCGATGCACATCCTGGCGGCGTGCTTCGACAACCTCGCCCTGGCGTTGGACGTCACCATCGCGCTCGACGCAAAGGACTGGGAGGACCGAGACACGTTGTTCGCCGTGTTCGAGATCCTCGCCGAGTCCCAGTCTGCGCTTCGACGTGCGCTGATCGAATGCGGCCTGCCGCCCGACGAGGAGCAGACGCACGCGTTCTATTGGCTGCGTCGTCAGACCGAGCAACACAGCGTCTACCTCGAGCGCTTCATGCGGCTCGACAACCCGGCGGACCCGGCCGACTGGGAAGCGCGAAGCCGACGGCTTCACGAGCTGGAGCAGCGGCTCGCAGACTCACGCAGCCAACATCGCACCCAGCTCGAGCTGCGCAAGCGACTCGCTTACCACGCCAAGCGGATCCGCAACGCCACACCAGGCGCCGAGTTCGTCCTGGACGACTGGAAGAAGGTCGACGACACCGCAGCAGCACTGCTCCAACTCGGCGTACGCCCATCCGAGCGCGAAATGCGCGAGGAGCTGTTGCCGATCCTCGAACTCCGGCCGAGCCAACTCGACCTCCCCGAAGCTGTCCGCCCCATCTACCAAGAGATCGACCGCTACCTCGCCAGCAAGGAGTTCGACTCTCCGCCGCCGCCGCCCGCGCGCGAACGCTCTCCTACTGTCCAAAAGGTCGCCGACCTTCTGCGCGGCAAGCGCATCGTCCTCATCGGCGGCGTCGAACGCCCCCACTCCAGGCTCGCCCTCGAACGCGCCTTCGAACTCCAGGAGCTCGAGTGGATCACGACGCGCGAACACGAGTCCACCGCCTACCTCGAAGCTCCCATCGCGCGCGACGACACGTTCATGGTCTTGGTTCTCATCCGCTGGGCCTCGCATTCACATTCCAAGGACTCCATGACCCTGGCGAAACAACGCAACAAGCGCCCCGTCCTTCTTCCCCGAGGCTACAACCCGAACCAAGTGGCCGAGGAGATCTTGCGGCAGCAGTTTGGGGAGTGAGATCAGCGCCGTCGGGATGCACGGACCGAGTACCACACCGGACTCGCAGAGCGCCAACGGACGAACCGTCGTTCCAGTTCTAGCTGCGGAGCACCGGCAACACTCGAGCGCAGACAAATGCCGCCAGCGGCACGCGGCGACCTCCCTCGGGGAAGGCCACACGGGGCCACTGGAGCCCGCTCCCGTTCGAGCGCCGTGTACGCGCGCGCGCCCAATCCGACTAGGTCGCCCGAACATCCGCTCCGGCCGCCGTCCGAAGCAGGCTCCAGTCCGCGCCGCACAGGTTGAACCGAGGGCGAACACCGGCGTCCTTGGGCCGCGCAATCCGCAGAACGACCCAGTCGGTGTCCGTTCCCTTCGGCTGCGATCGTCATCCGCAATCGCTCGACGATTGCGTCGAAGTGTTCCGCGCCCGATTTCCTGGACGTTGAGTTGACGGTAATCATGCGGACTCCTTGAGGGCAAGGAGTTCGCGACGACGGGCGGCTGGTGCGCGACGACCGTGATCGCGTCGCGTGCGTGCACTCGCTGCGCCACGGATTCGGGACGCTGCTGCAAGCTGCAGGCGTCGGGCTTCGCACCGTTCAGGCTGCGATGCGTCACTCGGATCCGAAGCTCACCGCGAACACCTACACGGATGCGCGGCTGCTCGACGTCGCGGGCGCCGTGCACGCGCTTCCCGCGCTCGAGCTGCACGCACTCGCTGAAGCCGCGAACACCGGTACGGGCGGCGAGTTCAGTTTGAGCTCCAGTTTGAACCAGCTGCAGGCAAACCGGGTCATTTCAGGTCATCTCGGGTCCGGTTGCTCCGCTCCTGCTCCGACACGAATCGCCATTGGCAGGGCCGCAAGGGCCGAAGGATGGCGCACCCGGGGGGACTCGAACCCACAACCCTCGGTTCCGAAGACCGATGCTCTGTCCAATTGAGCTACGGGTGCAGCGCGGGGCATGGTAGCGCGCGCGGGGGCTCGGGCGGAGTGCTGGGCGGCGATAGGATGCGGAGATGTTGCTCGGGGTGCTGTTGTGGCTGGCGCAGGGCTGGGCGCAGGAAGCGGATGGGCTGTGGCGGCAAGGGCGGCGCGCGGAGGCGATCGAGGTGCTCAGCGCCGCGGCCCGTGAGGCCCCCACCGACAAGCTCGTGCGGCGCCGGCTCGCGGAGGCCGAGCTCGCGGTGCATCGCTACGCCGCCGCATTGGCGCACGCCGAGGGGCTCGGGACGGAGCTCGACGGGCTGCGCGGCAGCGCGCTGTACCGCCTGGGCGAGTTCGAGCGCGCGCTCGCGGTGCTCGGACGCGACGACGTCGAGCCGCTGTTGATGCGCATCGACTGCTTCGAGGCCCTGGCGCGTTTCGACGAGGCCGAGCGCGACCTCGCGCGGCTGCTCGAGCTCACGGGCGCGCGCGACGCGCGCGTGGCCGTGCTGCAAGGGCGCTGCGCGGCGCGCAAGGGCGACACGCGGCTCGCCGAGAGCTGTTACCGGCGCGCGCTGGCGCTCGATGCCACCGATGCGGCCGCGCTGTTCGGGCTGGGCACGCTGTGCGTGCGCAGCGAACGCCGCGAAGAGGGACTGAAGCTGCTCGCGGAGCACCGCCGCGTCACGCCGCTGCTCGACAAGCTCGACTTCGCGCGGCGCTCGATCGACCTCGCGCCGGCGCACGGGCCGAACCACGCCGCCTTGGGCGATGCCGAGCGCGCGCTGGGACACATCGAGGCCGCCGAGAACGCCTATCGGCGCGCGCAGGAACTCGCGCGGCCCGACGAGCTCACCCCGATCGTGCTGCGGCACGCACGGCTGCTCGCGGAGGACCGCCGCGACGCGAGCGCCGCCGTGCGCCTGCTCGACGAGGTGCACGCGCGCGCGGCCGACGTGCGCTTGCTGGTGCGCGCGGGCGACGTGCTGCTCGAGTGCGGGCGGCGCGAGGAAGCGCTGGCGCGCTTCGAGGCCGCGCTGCGCTTGCGGCCGAACGACGGCGAGATCGAGAAGCGCGCGCGAGCTGCGCGAGGTTCCCCGTGAGCTCGCTGGCGCGCGCCCTGGGAGTGTTGGCGTGTCTGCTTTCGGCCGCGTGTTCGGGCGAGAGCGACGGTGCGCGCGAGTCGGCCAACACGGCGGCGCCCGAGAGCTCGAGCGCGTGGTTCGTCGACGCCACGGCGGAGTCCGGAGTCGACTTCGTGCACGACGCGGGGCTGACTCCGGAGAAGCACTTGCCCGAGACGATGGGCGCGGGCGGCGCGTTGTTCGACATGGACGGCGACGGCGATCTCGATCTGTACCTGCTGCAGGGCGGTCCGATGCCGGGCGCGGGACCCGAGCCCGGGACGTTCGTGGCGCCCGCGGGGCCGCTCCCGACCAATCGTTTGTACTCCAACGATGGGCGCGGTCGCTTCACCGACGTCACTGCGCACAGCGGCGCGGCGGCGCACTCGGGCTACGCGATGGGCGTCGCGGTCGGCGACCTCAACGGCGACGGCCACCTCGACCTGCTGGTGACCAACCTCGGTCCCGACGTGTTGCTGCTCGGCGACGGGCGCGGCTCGTTCCGCGATGCGACGCGCGAGAGCGGGATCGACGACGCGCGCTGGACGACCGCGGCGGCCTGCTTCGATGCCGAGGGCGACGGCGATCTCGACCTGTACGTGACCGGCTACGTGCTGGTCGACTTCGCGCATCCGATCTGGTGCGGCGAGCGCAAGCCGGGGTGGCGCTCCGCATGCCACCCCGACGCTTATCCGCCCCTGCAGGATCGACTGTGGCTCAATCGCGGCGACGGCACGTTCGTCGACGCGACCCAGAGTCACGGAGTGGCCGATTCCTGGGGCAAGGGCTTGGGCGTGCAGGTGTGCGATCCCGACGACGACGGCGACCTGGATCTGTACGTCGCCAACGACAGCACCGAGAACCGCATGTGGCTCAACGATGGCCATGGGCACTTCGAGGACGCCACGCTGCTCTCGGGCACCGGTGTCGACGGCCGCGGCTTGACCGAGGCCGGCATGGGGCAAGCGAGCGGCGACATCGACGGTGACCTCGACATCGACTTGTTCGTGACCAACTTCGACGACGAGTCGAACACGCTGTACCTCAACCACGGCGGCGCGCTGTTCGAGGATCGCACGCTGCAAGCGGGGCTCGAGGCGCCCAGTCGCATGCCGGTTGGATTCGGCACGGTGCTCGAGGACTTCGACCTCGACGGCGACCTCGATCTCGCGGTGACCAACGGCCACATCATCGACAACATCCAGCTGTACCACGACGGCAAGACCCACGCGCAGCGCTCGCAGCTCTTCGAGAACGACGGAACGGGGCGCTTGCGCGAGCTGCGGGACGGCGCGGGCGCGCTGGGCGCGACGCCCTTCGTCGGGCGCGGACTGTATGCCGGAGACCTCGACGGCGACGGCGATCAAGACTTGGTGTTGACCGTCTGCTGCGGCGCCGCGCGGATCTTCCGCAACGTCCGCGGAAGTGGTCGCTCGTTCACGCTCCGCGGATTGCCCGAGCGCACGCGCGTCGAGCTGCTGGGCTCGAAGGGACGGCGCATCGCGCGCGAGGTCGGGCCGCAGCCGTCGTATTTCGGCTCTTGCGGGCCGGAGGTGCTGGCGTCGCTCGGCGGCGAGGAACTGGTCGAAGTGCTGGTGCGCGTCCCCTACTCCGAGCCCGTGAGCGTGCGACTCGACGCGCCGCTCTCGGCCGGCGTGTGCACCTTCGCGCGCGCCGGCGCGACCTGGAGCGCGCAGACCACAACGCGGCGCTGAGCGCGTCCTTCAGGGCCGCGGCGTGAGCTTGCCGAGCGGCGTGAACGGCAGGGAAGCGAGCACGCCGAAGGCGCACAACACCGCGGCGACCAATGGCCACGGCGCCAGGTTCCCGCCGTACAAGCTCGGGTGGTGGTTGGAGAGCATCAACAGCACGACCGGCATCGTGGCCAGCGTGTTGTGGCGCGCGCGCGTTGCGGCGAGCTCGAGATCGCGTGCATCTGGAGCTTGCCCCGCGCGGCGCGCGATCCACGCGCGCCGTTCCGCGGGCCAGATGTGCAGCCAAACGTTGCTGGCCATGACACTGGCGGTCATCGCACCCAGTTGCACGAACAGCGCGCGACCCGCGAAGTGGCACTCGCCGGCGAGGAACGTGCTCCCGCCGATCGCGGCGGCGAAGTACAGCCCGAGCACAGCGAGCTCGAGCTTCGCCGAGCGCAGCACGCGCGCGAGCAGCTCGTACACCGCAACCGCTCCGATCAGCGCCAGGAAACCGGGGATCCACGCGCGCGGCGTCGGGCGTCCGTCGGGACCCAGGAACTGCTCGAGCTCGAAGGCGTCGATCGCCGCCACGTCGAGCAACAACGTGGTGCGGTAGTAGGTCAAGAAGAGCAGCACGAAACCCAAGCTCCAGGTCAGCGCGGCTCCCCAGCGCAGCCACCAGGACAGTCGCGGCGTGAGCTCCAGGTCGAGGGCGCGCAGCGCGGCGGGTTCGAGCCCGGCGCGCGCGGCGGGCGCGACGAAGGCGAAGTAGAACTGCGGACCGAGCCACAGGATGGCGGACGAGACGTGTCCCCAGCGCAGCACTGCGGAGCCGGGATCGAGGAACTCCTGGAACACGTTCATGGGGCGAGCGCGAGACTATTCCGCGGCGCGCGCAGGTCGTCAACGACGCGTCGACCGAGCCTCACTTGGCGCGCGTGGCGATCACGAACTCGGCGCCGGCGTCGGCGCTGAGCTCGGCTTCGAAGCGCTGGCGCCCGAGCACCTCGTGCACGTACTCGAGCTCGTAGCGTCCCGGCGGCAGGCCACGGATCTCGAACTCGCCATCGCTGCCGGTGATGTCGAAGAAGGGGTGCGGAAGGACGTGGACCCAGGCCTGCATCCAGGGATGGATGTCGCAGCGGAACGGGATCGAGAGCTCGGGGTGGTCGAACTCGACGGAGATGTCCGCCGAACCCGGCGCGTGCGAGCGATTGAAGTTCGCGCGGTCGTTGAGCTTGGCGCCGACGTTGACGTTGTGCACCGCGGGATCACCGTTGCGCACGAGGAGTCGCTGGCCGACCTGCACGGCGAGCACGTGCGGTCGGTAGACGCAACCGGTCTGGTCGAGCACCGCGGGCGTCGCCGGTGCGGGCCAATCCTTCTGAGACAGACCACCGACGACACGCACCAGCACGTTGGCGACGCGGCCGTTGTCGGCGATCAGCTTCTCGCTCTCGATCTCGGTCACCGCTCCGCAGCCGGCGGAGGGATCGAGCGCCAGCCGCGGGCGCGCCGGGAGCGGGCCACTGATCTCGAAGCGACCGCGCACGATGCCCGCGGGCACGGCCGCACTCGAGGCGTTGGCCTCGACGCGCGGAGCCTCGGCGGGCAACTCCCCGGCAGGTGGCGAACTCGCTCCGGGTTGGTCGCAGGCGGAAATCGCCGCGAGCACGATCCAAGCCGGCCGCGAGCTCACGCGAGCTCCAAGAACAGGCTGAGCTTGAGGAAGTCGACGTCCTTGAGCCGCACCGCGATCGGGTGGCCTTCGGTGAACGAGCGCACCTCGCGTCCACGCTTGATGGTGATCGTGGGACCCTTGACCTCGCCGCGCTCGCCGATCGCGCGCGTCGGAAGGAAGCCCGTGACATTGAAATCGACGAGCTCGACCTCCAAGCCCGGAGGCGACACGCGCTGCACGCGCGCCTTGAGCTTCTCGCCGATGTGCGGGTGCATGAACTGGCACACCTTGAGGTCCCCCAGCGCGTAGGAGCACATCTCGGCGACCTCGGACTGCGACGAGCTGTGCGCCGCGATCGAGTTGAGATCGTCGAGCAGCTCGAGCGTGCGCAACTCGCGCGCGGTCTCCTCGGGGCGACTCTCGAGCGACCACAGCCAGCGGTGCACCATCAAGTCCGGATAGCGCCGGATCGGCGAGGTGAAGTGCAGGTAGGCCTTGCGCGCCAGCCCGAAGTGCCCGGCGACGTCCTCGTGGTCGTGCACCTCGTACACGGCGCGCTCGATCAGGCCCATGATGCGCTGGATCAAGGCCTCGGCGTTGGGCTTCTTGCGCGCGGCGCGGATCAAGCGCCCGATGTCGCGCCCGGTCAGCCGCTCCTTGGTCGGAACGCGCAGGCCGTGCTCCTCGAGTTGCTTGGCCACGGCCTCGATCTCCTCGGCGCTCTTCTCCTTGTGGACGCGGTAGATCGTCGGCAGGCCGCGCTCGCGGAACAGGTCGCCGACGGCTTGGTTGGCGGCCAGCGCGGTCTCCTCGATCAAGGCCATCGAGAAGTAGCGCGGATAGTCGACCACGGCGCGCACCTCTCCCTGGGCGTCGAACTCGAAGCGTCGCTCGCGTGACTGCATGCGCATCGAGCCCTTGGCGTCGCGGAGCTGCTGTTGGCGCACGGTCCACTTGCGGAAGTGCTCCAGCGGCTCGCGCAGGTGTGCGATGGCCTGGGTCTCGGGCGAATCGACACCGTCGAGCAGCTCCTGCACCACGCGGTAGGTGTTGCGCTTCACGCTGCGGATCACGCTCTTGGCAACGCGCGCGTCGCTGCGCTTGCCCGCGGCGTCGAAGGTCATCGTCACCGAGTAGGTCAGTCGATCGCGGCCCTCGACCAGCGAGCACAGGTGGTTGGAGAGCTCCTCGGGCAGCATCGGGACCACCTGATCGGGTAGGTAGATGCTGGTGGCGCGCGCCAGGGCCTCGGCGTCGAGCGCCGTCTCGGGCCGCACGTAGTGCGCGACATCCGCGATGTGCACGCCGACCTCGTAGGCCCCGTGGGGAAGCGCCTTGATCGAGATCGCGTCGTCGAAGTCCTGGGCGTCGTCGCCATCGATGGTGAAGATCGTCTCGGCGCGCAAATCGAGCCGTCCGAGCTTGTCCTCCGCGGTCGGGTCGCGCGGCAAGCCGGCGACCTCGCGGCGCACGTCGTCGGGAAACACCGTGCGCACGCGGAACGAGGCCAAGATCTGCATCTCCTCCGACTCGACGTCGGCGTAGCAGCGTGGTCCGTGCGCCATGGCGTCGAAGGCCGCGGGGCGGCGAGCGATGCGCTCGCGCGCTTGGGCCTCGCCGATGTCGTCGATGGCGCGCTCGGGCCCGAAATCGCTGATGAACCTGAACTTCGGCTCTGGCGTCGCAGGCTTCGGCTGGCCCTCCCCGCGTTGCGCGGCGAGGTCCTTGAAGCTCGAGAACTTCTTCTTGTCGTCCTTGCCGGTCATGGTCGTGAACGCGCTCGCCAGCGTTGGCCCAAACGCAGCGCGAGCTGCGCCGCGAGCAACACGAGCAGCGGGTCGATCGGGAAACGGTAGCGTTCGGAAACGTGGGACAGGTAGTACGGCGCGCCGAACAGGAGCAACACTCCGCCGGCGATCAGGCGTGCGTCGCGCGTCCAGCCGCTGGCGGCGAGGCCGGCCAGTCCAGCGAGGCCGACGGCGGCGTAGGCCACGAATTTGATCCAGCTCGCAGGGTCGCTCGCAGGCGCGACACCCGGTGCGCGGCGCGCGTCCGACGTGGGTGTTTCGCCGAGCCAAAAGAGCATCACGCGCTTGGCGCAGAGTGCGACGAACGCTCGCGGATCGGAGCGGATCCAGTGCATGGCGCGCTCGGTGTTCTCACGCGCGTAGGCGACCTCGCCCAACTCGCGGTAGAGCTCGAGTTCCCGCGCCACGTGCGAGGGATGGTAGAGGAAGGGCTGCGGGCGGCCGGTCGCGTCGGCATGGTTCCCGATGCGCAGCTCGACCCCGAAGTTCGGCCGCAGCGAGAACGCTCCGAGCACGAGCTGATTGCGCAGCAACCAGGGCGCGCAGACAGCGAAGGCGCAGCCGAAAAACAGCGCGAGCCCCTTGGCGCGCGCGCGCCGCGCCACGTGCCAGGCGACGATCGGGATCAAGCCGAGCGGGGCCGGGTTGAGCAGGAGCAGCGCTCCGAAGGCCAAGCCGGCGCGCAGTGAGCCGCGTGCGTCGTCGCGCAGTCGCGCCAGCAAGAGCAATACGCCGGTCAGAGCGGCGGCCACGAGCGTCGTGTCCCACACCAGCTGCACGCAGTTCGAGATCGCGATCGGGTACAGCGCGAACAGCCAGCCCGCGAGACGGCCGGCGCGCGCCGAGCCCAGGGCGTGGCCGAGGGCCACCAGCGCGACGCAATTCGCGGCGGAAACCAACGACTGCAGCACGTCGAGCGCCAGGTCGCAGCTCGAGCCCACGCCTCCGCACAGTTTCAGCAGCCCGGCCAGCAGCACCGGAAATGGCGGCGTGAGCCAGGAGGTCGCGCCGCTGCCGTGGCCCCACGGATCGCTGTAGCCGCGGCCATCGAGCAAGGCGCTCGCGATGCACGCCGGCTCGTGACCCCAGTCCCAGGCGCTGGATCCAACGGGCACGCGCCACGCGCCCAACGCGACCAGGGCCAAGATGCGCACAAGGAACGCCGCGGCGAACAGCGTTGCGAGGAAGCGGCGGCTCGCGGCGCGATCTTCGTTCACGAGCTCACTTCACGATGAAGTTGATCAGCCGTCCCGGGACGAGCACGACCTTGACCACCGACTTGCCCTCGAGCCACGACGCGACCGCGGGCTTGGCCGCGGCCTCGACCGCCGCCTGATCCGCGTCCTTCGGAACCGCGACCTTGCCGCGCAGCTTGCCCGCGACTTGGACCACGATCTCGAGTGTGTCGTCGACGAGGAACTCGGGCTCCACGGCGGGCCAACGCTCGCGTGCGAGCGAACGCGTGTAGCCCAGGCGGCTCCACAGCTCCTCGCACATGTGCGGCGCGAAGGGCGACAGCACCAGCACGTAGCGCTCCGCCTGGCTGCGCGAGAGCGCGGCGTGGCGCTTGGAGGCCTCGTTCAAGAAGCTCATCAACGCAGCGATCGCGGTGTTGAAGTTGAACTGCTTGAACGACTCGTCGATGCGCGCGATGGCGCGCTGCAGTTGCTTCTCGAGCTCGAGCGTGTCGCCTTCGAGAGCGCGCGCGCCTTGGTCGACGCGCAGCTGCGGCCGCACGGCGTCGCCGGACTCGGGATCGACGATCAGGCGCCACGAGCGTTCGAGGAAGCGCGCGCAACCCGTGATGTCGCGCGGATTCCAGGGCTTGGAGTCGGCCAGCGGACCCATGAAGCTCTCGTAGAGCCGCAGCGTGTCCGCGCCGTACTCGGCGATCACGTCGTCGGGATTGACCACGTTCTTGAGCGACTTCGCCATCTTGGTGACGATCTGCTCGAGCGGCTCACCGGTGGCGCGCCGCACGAAGTTGTTCCCGCGCGACTCGACTTCGTCGCTCGCGACCAGGCGCCCTGTCGCGTCCTGATAGGCGAAGGCCGTGATCAGGCCCTGATTGAACAGGCGCTGGAACGGCTCGTTCGTGTGCACCAACCCCAGGTCGAACAGCACCTTGTGCCAGAAGCGCGCGTACAACAGGTGCATCACCGCGTGCGCCGCACCGCCGACGTACAGGTCGACCGGACCCCAGTAGTGCTCGGCCGCGCGCGACCACGGCGCTTGCGCGTTGCTCGGATCCATGAAGCGCAGCCAGTACCAGCACGAACCGGCCCAGCCGGGCATGGTGTCGGTATCCCGGCGAGCGCTGCGCCCCTGGTGCGTGGTGCGCACCCAACCTTGCGCGCGCGCCAGCGGCGCCGAGCCGTCGGCCGAGGGCTTGAAGTCCTCCATCGGAGGGAGCTCCACCGGCAGCGCCGAGTCGTCGACGGCGACGATCGAGCCATCGTCGAGGTGCAGCAGCGGAAACGGCTCGCCCCAGTAACGCTGGCGCGAGAACAGCCAGTCGCGCAGCTTGTACGTGACGCGCGCCTGGCCGACACCGCGGCTTTCGAGCAACTCGATCGCGCGGCGTTTGGCCTGCGCGGTCGCGAGTCCGTCGATCGGGCCGGAGTTCAGCGCCGTGCCTTCACCCGTGAAGCACACACCGTCGGCGAGGCCCTTCTCGTTGGAGGGCGGCTTCACGACCTCGCGCACCTCGAGCCCGAATTTGCGTGCGAACTCGAAATCGCGCTGGTCGTGCCCTGGAACGGACATGATCGCGCCGGTGCCGTAGGAGATCAGCACGTAGTCCGCCACCCAGATCGGGATGCGTCCGCGCGCATCGCCGGGCTCGAAAGCCGGATTGTGCGCGAAGAGTCCGGTGAAGACGCCGCTCTTCTCCTTCGACAGCTCGGTGCGCTCGAGCTCGGACTTCGAGGCCGCCTGCGCCACGTAGCTCTCGACCGCGGCGCGTTGCGCGCTGGGCACGCGCGCGAGCAGCTTGTGCTCCGGCGCGAGCACCATGAACGTCGCGCCCCACAGCGTGTCGGGGCGCGTGGTGAAGACCACCAGCCGCTCATTCGTACCCTCGACCTCGAAGGCGATCTCCGCGCCCTCACTGCGGCCGATCCACTCGCGCTGCTGGATCTTGATCGACTCGGGCCAGTCGATGTGCTCGAGGTCCTCGAGCAGGCGCTCCGCATAAGCCGTGATCTTGAGCATCCACTGCTTCAAGGGCCGTCGCACGCACGGGTGATTGCCGCGTTCGCTGCGGCCGTTGATCACCTCCTCGTTGGCGAGCACGGTCTTGAGCTCCTCGCACCACCACACGGGCACTTCGGCTTGGTAGGCCAGGCCCTTCTCGAACAGGCGCTTGAAGATCCACTGCGTCCACTTGTAGTAGCGCGGATCGCTGGTGTTGAGCTCCCGGGCCCAGTCGTAGGACAGGCCGATCTTCTTGAGTTGGCGACGGAAGTTGTCGGTGTTGACGCGCGTCGCCTCGGAGGGCTGCGCTCCGGTCTGGATGGCGTACTGTTCGGCCGGCAAGCCGAATGCATCCCAACCCATCGGGTGCAGCACGTTGCAGCCCTCCATGCGCTTGCGGCGTGCGACGATGTCCGTGCCGACGTAGCCGACGGCGTGGCCGACGTGCAGGCCCGACCCCGACGGGTAGGGGAACATGTCGAGCACGTAGTACTTGGGCTGGGCGGGATCGAAGCCCGGCTCGCCGGGGTTGAGCGCGGCGAAGGTGTGGTGCTCGTCCCAGTGTCGTTGCCAGCGCTGTTCGATGCGCGCCGCGTCGTAGGCATTGCTCAAGGCAGGTTCTCCGGCTTGCAAGCGGCCAGAATAGAGCTTCGGCCGGAGCATCGCACGGACAAGGGATGCACGCTGTTGACGAGCGCGGGCCCGCGCGTCATTCTCTTGCGCCTCCCAGTCGCAGCAGCACGCCCGCGGTGCTGCCGACCTGACGAACACGGGGGATTAGCTCAGTTGGTAGAGCGCTACAATGGCATTGTAGAGGCCAGGGGTTCGAATCCCCTATCCTCCACCACTCTCACGACGGCCGCTGCGGGATCCTCCTGCGCGGCCGTTGTGTTTTGACGGAGTGCCCGGCCGCGCGACGCGGGGCCGCGCGGACTGGACGGGACGAGCGCGCGCTCGGCGCGCCGCGGGCGTCGATCATCCGGACGCTCTCGGCGCGACTCGGCGCTGCGCGCGAGCCCTCGTGAATTAGAGCGCCGCACATGAGGCCCGCGAGCGCGACCGCTATCCTCGCCGGCGTATGACCGAGCTCACTCAAGCCGACCGGCTCGCCAAGGCGCGCGCGATGCGCGAGGCGGGCGTCGACCCGTTCCCCGCGCGCGGTGTCGCCGCGCAGCCGATCGCTTCGATCACCAGCCGCGCCGGGAGCGTCGAGGCGCCTGGCCCTGCGATCGGCGAGCGCGTGACCGTGGCCGGCCGCATGGCGGTGCCGCGGGATTTCGGGAAGCTGATCTTCGCGCCGCTCTTCGATCGCACGGGTCGCGTGCAGATCGGCTTCCAGCGCGACGTGCTCGGCGATTGGTGGCCGCGGCGCAAGTGGCTCGACGCAGGCGACTTGATCGGGATCACGGGCGAGGTCGGACGCACGCACAAGGGTGAGCTGACGATCTGGGCGCGCGAGGTGCAGTTGCTGGCCAAGAGCTACGCGCCGCCGCCGGAGAAGTGGCACGGCTTGGTCGACATCGAGCAGCGCTACCGGCGGCGCTACGTCGATCTGTGGGCCACCGACGGCGTGATGGAGGTCTTCAAGAAGCGCAGCAAGATCGTTTCGACGATCCGCCGCTTCCTCGAGGCGCAGGGCTACTTGGAGGTCGAGACGCCGACCTTGCATCCGATCTTCGGCGGCGCCGCGGCGCGTCCGTTCGTGACCCACCACAACGCGCTCGATTGCGATTTCTACCTGCGCATCGCGCCCGAGCTGTACCTGAAGCGACTGATCGTCGGCGGGCTCGAGCGCGTGTTCGAGATCGCGCGCAACTTCCGCAACGAAGGCCTTTCGCCGCGCCACAATCCCGAGTTCTCGATGCTCGAGCTGTACGAGGCCCAAGCCGACTACCGGCGCATGATGGAGCTCGCCGAGACCATGCTCGAGACGGTGGCGCTCGAGGTCAACGGCACCACCAAGGTCAGCTTCCGCGGCCGTGACTACGACTTGAAGGCGCCGTTCCAACGCGTGCGCTACACCGAGCTGTTCCGCGAGCACGCGGGTTGCGCGTTCGACGACCAGCCCGCCGTGCGCCGGCGTGCGCGCGAGCTGGAGCTGGCGGATCCCGGCAACTACTGGAAGTTGATGAACGACGTGTTCGAGGCCACTTGTGAGGAGCACCTGATCGGTCCGGTGTTCTGCACGGACTACCCGGTCGCGATTTGCCCGCTGGCCAAGACCAATCCCGAGCAGCGCCAGCTCGCCGAGCGCTTCGAGCTGTTCTTGGGCGGCATGGAGCTCGGCAACGCCTTCAGCGAGCTCAACGATCCCGAGGACCAGGAGCAGCGTTTCGCCGAGCAGGTGCGGAGCAAGGACCCGGAGGCGCCGGGCGAGGTCGACATCGACTACGTGCAGGCGCTCGAGTACGGCATGCCGCCGACCGGCGGGCTGGGCATCGGCATCGATCGCTTGGTGATGGTGCTCACCGGCCAGGACACGATCCGCGACGTGCTGCTGTTCCCCGCGATGCGTCCCAGCGCGGCCTCGGACGTGGCTCCGGCCGCGACCTGATCCACGTGTACCGCATCTTCCTCTCCTGGCGCTTCCTGCGGCAGCGCCGCACGAACCTGATCGGCGTGTTCGGGATCTTCCTGGCGGTCGGCGCGCTGATCCTGATCCTCTCGATCATGACGGGATTCCTCGAGGAAACCCGCAAGTCGGCGCGCGGCAGTCTCTCGGACATCATCCTCGGCGTCACGCCCTACTCGCGCAACGGACTGCCGCGCGACCCGGCGCCGATCCTGGCCGAGATCCGCCGCGACGAGCGCGTCGCCGGCGCAGCGGCCCATCTGGCGTGGATGTGCCTGTTGACGCGCGACGACGAGTGGTCGCTGGGCGTGCTCACCGACAGCCAGCGCAGCCAGTACGCCGGGATCAAGCTCACCGGCATCGACGTCGCGGACGAGCGCGGAGCGGCCGAGTTCATCGAGTCGCTCGAACGCGTGGACAAGCAGGGCGAGCGCGTGGTCGACGTCAAGAACCCTTTCGCTCCCCCGCCCGAGTACGACGCCGACATCGGCCGACCGCGCGACCGGATCATCGTCGGCGAGCGGGTGATGCGCGCGCACTCGCTGGCCCGCGGCGATCGCGTGACGTTGATGACCGCGGTGCCCGATCCACGTTCCGACACCGGCTGGAGCGCGCGCAAGCGCGAGTTCGTCGTCGCCGGCACGTTTCGCTCCGGCGAGAACGAGATCGACCTGCAGCGCGTCTACGTCGATCGCACGCAGGTGGCGCGCTTCCTCGCCGGTGTGAACGAGGACCAAGCGCTGCCCAAGGACGCGATCGAGTACTCGGAAGTGCTGGTCAAGCTCGCCGATTACGAGCGCGACGCGCGCGCGGTGGTCGCGGACCTCTCCCTGCGACTCACCCAGGCACGCCTGATCGACGAGTACTGCTCGATCGTCACCTGGGAGGAGTTCCGCGGCCCACTGCTGGGCGCGATCGAGAACGAGCGCGTGCTGATGGGCATCATGCTCTCGCTGATCCTGGTCGTCGCCGGGTTCACGATCTTCGCGATCCTCTCGATGATGGTGACCGAGAAGCGCCGCGACATCGGCATCTTGACCGCCCTGGGCGCGACGCCGCGTGGAGTACTCGCGCTGTTCTTGTGGATCGGCTTTTGGGACGCGCTGATCGGCGCGCTGGCGGGCGCGCTGGTCGGCACGTGGCTGGCGATCGAGATCGACCCGATCGAGTTCTGGCTGAGCGAGACCTTCGGCATCCAGATCTTCAATCGCGAGGTGTACATCTTCGACTCGATCCCCAGCGTCGTGACGCCCATCGCCGTGGCGCTGATCGTCCTCGGCGCCTTCGTGTGCACGCTGTTGTTCGCGGCCCTCCCGGCGTGGCGCGCGGCCAACCTCGATCCAGTGGAGGCGTTGCGCAATGAGTAGCGCAGCGGCCCTGGTCCTCTCCGCGCGCGGCGTGGTCAAGACCTTCGTCTCGGGCGAGAGCAAGCTCGAGATCCTGCACGGCGTCGACCTGGACTTGGTCGCTGGCGAGCGCTTGGCGCTGATGGGGCCGTCTGGAGCCGGCAAGTCGACCTTGCTGCACGTGCTGGGCCTGCTCGAGCGACCGACCGCCGGAAGCGTGACGCTCGAAGGCACCGACGCTTGGTCCCTGGGCACCGAGCAGCGCGCCAGCCTGCGCAATCGCCACCTGGGATTCGTGTTCCAGTTCTACCACCTGATCGCGGAGCTCGACGCGGTCGAGAACGTGATGCTGCCGGCGATGATCGCGCAGTCGCGCGGCGAGTTCGCCTCGCGCAAGCGCGAGCACCTGGCGAAAGCGCGCGGGTTGCTCGAGGGTTTCGGGCTCGGCGCCCGGCTCAAGCACCGCCCGACGCAACTTTCCGGGGGCGAGCGCCAGCGCGTGGCCTTGGCGCGCGCCCTGTTCCTCGATCCGCCGATCCTGATCGCCGACGAGCCCACGGGCAATCTCGACCGCGACACGGGCGAGGTCGTGCTCGAGCTGTTGTTCCGTGAGCAACAGCGCCGTCAGCTGTCGCTCTTGCTGGTCACGCACGACGAGCGGCTCGCGGCGCGCTGCGAGCACGTGCTGCGCATGGATGCCGGTCGCATTTCCAACGGACGCCGCGACGCGCGCTGACGCGCCTCAATCGCCCTCGGACAGTCGATAGCGCGTCTCGCTCCAACCCAAGCGGTCCCGCAGGCGGCGGTAGGGGTCGAGCTCCGACCACGCGAGCAACGGGTAGGCATGTTCGTGGCGCCGGACGCGCACCAACTCCCCCACGCGCAAGGGATGGAACGCTTGACCGTCGAGCACGAGCAGCGTGTCGCCGGAGCTCTCCTTGACGAGCACTTCGACCGAGCTGTCGGGGTGCAGCACGATCGGTCGGTAGGACAGGCCCTGCGGGCAAATCGGCGTGACCACCAGACCCAACATCGAAGGAAACAGGATCGGGCCGCCGGCGGACAGCGAGTGCGCCGTCGAGCCCGACGGAGTGGCCAGGATCAAGCCGTCGGCGCGGTAATCGGCCACCCACTCGCCGCCGACGCTCAATCCCAGGGTGAGCATTCCCGGAGCCGTGCCGCGCGCGACGAGCACCTCGTTGAGAGCAATCGACTCGAGTCCGCGCTCCGCGGGCTTGACCAGCGAGGCCACCAGTCGCATGCGCGGTTCGCACACGCCTTGTCCCTCGAGCACGCCGTGCAACGCCTCGCGCCAATGGCTGACGGGAGTCGAGGCCAGGAAGCCCACGCGGCCGAAGTTGATGCCCATGGTGGGCACGGGGTGGCTGGCGAAGGCGCGCACCGCGCCGAGCATCGCTCCGTCGCCGCCGAGCACGATCACCAGATCCGCCAGGTCGCACGCAGCGTCCGCGTCGGAGAGCTCGTCGCGATCGCGCACGAGCGCGGCGACATCGTCGTGGAACGAGACGCGCTCCACCCGCGATTCGAGCCACTGCGCGAGCTCGCGGCGCAACTCGCGCACGCCGCTCTTGAGCAGGTCGGAGGCGATCAACACCGAGCGCACATCGCCCTTGCGCGGCGCCAGGAGCGCCTCGAGGCTTGCACGGCGAGCGTCGGTCGGCGGCACGGTCGTGTGGCCCCTACGTGACCAACGTCGGCTGCAGCAACGAACGCACGAAGCGCTCGATGCACTCGGCGTCCAGGCCGCACTCGGCGAGTTGCTCTTCGCGCGTCGTCATGTGCTCGACGAAGCGGTCGGGAATCGCCAGCAGCTTGAGCTGCGCGCGCACGTTCGGGAAACGCGAGGCGCACTCGAGCAACGCGGAGCCGAAGCCGCCCGCGCGCTGGTGCTCCTCGAGCGCCACCACGTACTTGAAGCTGGCGAGATGCTGCGCGAGCAGCTCCTCGTCGAGTGGCTTGCAGAAGCGCGCGTCGACCAGGGTCACCGCGATGCCGCGGCGCTGGAGCCGCTCGCAGGCCTCGATCGCTTGGTTGACCAGCGCTCCATAGGCCCAGATCGCGAGCGCGCGCTCGTCGCCGGAGATCAGCGTCTCGGCCTTGCCGGGCACCATCGGTGCGCGTTCGCTGGTGTGGATCTTCTCGAGACCGGGGCAATTGTCGCGCGGATAGCGGATTGCCACTGGCCCCGCGGCGGCCGCGGCGAACTCGAGCATGCGGCGCATGTCGCTGGCATCGCGCGGCGCGCACAGGGTCATGTTGGGCAGCGTGCGCAACATGGCGATGTCGAACACTCCGTTGTGCGTCGGTCCATCCTGGCCGACCAGTCCACCGCGGTCCATGCAGAACACCACCGGCAGGTTCTGGAGCGCGACCTCCTGGAACACTTGATCGTAGGCGCGCTGCAGGAACGTCGAGTAGATCGCCACGAACGGTCGCAAGCCGCTCTTGGCCATGCCCGCGGCCATCGCGACCGCGTGTTGCTCGGTGATGCCGGTGTCGTGGAAACGCGCGGCGAAGCGCTCGGCGAAGCCCTCGAGCCCGGTGCCAGAGGGCATGCCTGCGGTCAGCGCGTGCACGCGCACGTCGCGCTCGGCGAGCTTGGTCAGCGCGTCGGCGAAGGCCTTGGTGTAGGCCGGTCCCTGTGGCTTGGGCGCGCTCGCCGGCGGTCCGGGGAGCTTCGAGGATTCCGCGCCCGCGGTCTTGGGCGCGGCCGTGCCCTTGACGCCGTGCACACGCTCGGGGTGCGTCGGCGCGCTGGGGTGACCCTTGCCCTTTTCGGTGAGCACGTGCAGCAAGACCGTGCCTTCGAGCTCGCGCACGCGCTGCAGGTTCTCGACCAGGTATTGGACGTCGTGGCCGTCGATCGGGCCGACGTAGGTCACGCCGAGCTCCTCGAACACGTGCCCGGGCACCATCGCGTGGCGCATCACCTCGGCCATGTCCTCCAGCGTGCGATCGACTTTCTCGCCGATCACGGGGATCGCCGCCAGCAGCTTGTGGATCTCTTGATTGGCGCGCTGCACGACCTTGGCGCTGCGGATGCGCGACAGGTAGCGCGCCATCGAACCCACCGAGCGCGAGATCGACCACTCGTTGTCGTTGAGGATCACGAGCACCTTCTGGCCGCTCGCTCCCGCGTAGTTGAGCGCCTCGAACGCGACGCCCGCCCCCAAGCTCGCGTCTCCGATGACGGCGATCACGTGCGGCGGGTCGACCTCGTGCGACGCTCCGCGCGCCAGCCCCAGGCTCAAGCTGATGCTGGTGCCCGCGTGGCCGGTGTGGAACAAGTCGAACTCGGACTCGCGCGGGTCGGTGAAGCCACACAGGCCGTCGGTCTGGCGCAGGCTCGCGAAGCGCTCGCGGCGCCCCGTGAAGACCTTGTGCGGATAGCACTGGTGGCTGACGTCCCAGACGCAGCGATCGCGCTTCAAATCGAAGACGTAGTGCAGCGCGGTCGAGAGCTCGACCACGCCCAGATTCGATCCGAGGTGTCCGCCGGTCTTCTGCACCGAGCTCAACAGGAACTCGCGCACCTCGGCGCAGACCTGCGGGAGATCCTCGAGCGCAACGCGCTTGAGGTCGTCGGGCGAGTGGATCGCGTCGAGCAGCGGTTCGCGGCGGTCTCCGGCTGCGGACGTAGGCGGTGAGGGCGTATCGGGCATCGTGAGCGGCCGGGGGCTAGGCTTCATCCTTGAATGGAGGGCGCCGCTTTGCAACCGCCGCGGCGCGCGGGACCGCCGATGGTGCCGCTAGGAGCGTCGATCGAGCACAAAATCGACCATCTGTAGCCCGGTCGCGGCCCATTCCCCGCCCAGGGTCCGGGCCAGCTCGCGAGCCTCCGCGGCGCGCTGCTGGGCCTGGAGCCGAGCGCCGTCGAGCCCCAGGGCGGCCACCAAGGTCGGCTTGTGCTGGGCCGCGTCCTTCCCCGGCGTCTTGCCCAACTCGGCCCGGTCCGCCGTGACGTCGAGCACGTCGTCGACGGCCTGGAAGCAGGCCCCGAGCGCTGCGCCCCAGGCCGCCGCTGTCGCGCGCCGCTGTTCACTCGCGCGCGCCGCGATCGCGCCCAACTCGGCCGCGGCGGCGATCAGCGCGCCGGTCTTCTTGCGCTGCATCTCCTGGATGCGCGCCAGCGCGGGGGCCTGTCCGGTGAGCTGCATGTCGAGCACCTGACCGCCGACCATGCCCGACGGTCCGGCGGCTCGCGCCAGCACCCGTAGCGCCGGTTGGCAGCGTGGGTCCGAGGCGCTCGAGCGACCGATCGACGACAACACGGCGAACGCGTGTGCCTGGAGTCCGTCTCCCGCGAGCACCGCCAGCGCCTCACCAAATTGCTTGTGGCAACTGGGCCGTCCGCGGCGCCAGTCGTCGTCGTCCATGCACGGCAAATCGTCGTGGATCAGGCTGTAGGCGTGGATCAGCTCGATCGAGACCGCCGGCGCTTCGACATCCAGATCGGCTCCGCCGCACCAGCGACACACCAGTCGCGCCAACGCCGGCCGCGTGCGCTTGCCACCCCCCAACACCGCGTAGCGCATGGCCTCGGTCAGTGTCGCGGGGACCGCGGCGTCGGGCGCCAGCACTTCGTCGAGCAAGGGCTCGACCCAGGCCTGGGTGTCGCGCAGGAATTCGCCGACGTCAGGGGCGGCCAATGCGAACTCCTAGCGGGCGTCCGGATCGTTGGCGTAGGGCTGCGCGCCCGAGTCGGTCAGCTCCTCGACGCGCTTTTGGTAGCCGTCGAGCAGCGCGCGGCAGCGCCGCACCAGCTCCGTGCCTTCCTGGTACCGACCGATCGCGTCCTCGAGACCGACCTTGCCTTGCTCGAGCTCGGCCACAATTTGCTCGAGGCGCGCCAGCCGTTGGTCGAAGCTCGGTTCGGGAGTCGCGGGGCCGTCCTCTGCGCGCACCTTGGAACTCATCGACGCAGTGTAGAGCGGCGCGCCGGCCGGGAAAGTCTTTCGGAGCGCTTCACTTGCCCAACCTCTCGTGCACGGTAGACTGCCAAGGACGGGCCGTTGGAGCGGCTGAAGGCCGACCCCGCTGGCTCCCGAGGGATAAGCTCGCACTGGCACTCTGTTCATGGCGCGCGCGGGCCTCAGCGCACCGCGCGTCGCGACCCAAGCACCGCACCCACCGCGCACGATGTCGCTCAAAGTCGTCCTGATCTATGCCAAGAGCCAAGCGATCCGCGAGCAGGCCGCGGCGCTGTTCGCCCAGGAGGACGCGGTCAAGGGCAACGGCTCGCGCGACGAGATCTACCCGCCCCTGGGGATCGGCATCCTGGCCGCGGAGCTGTTGCAGCTGGGCTACGACGTCAAGCTCTACGACGACTCGATCGAGGAGCTCGAGACGCTGCGCAGCGCCATGGAGTGGGCCGATGTCGTCGGCATCTCCGCGCTGACGCCGAATGCGCGCCGCGCGCGCGAGCTGGGCTTGATCGCGCGCTCCGAGGTCGGGCGCTTCGTGGTCATGGGCGGGCCCCACCCGACCACCAATCCCGAGTTCTTCCTGTCCGCCGGCGCAGCCGACATCTGCGTGCAGGGCGAGGGCGACCTGACCTTGCCCGAGGTGCTGACCCACTACCGCGAGCGCGAGAAGTGGGGCGAGATCCAAGGCATCACGTTCCTCGACCAGGCCGGGAATCAAGTGCAGACGCCGCGGCGGCCACTGATCTCCAAGGACAAGATCAACGAGCTGCCCTTCCCCGCCTACCACCTGTACGACATCCCCAAGTACATGCGCCTGATGGTCAACCCCGCGGTGACCATGATCACCTCACGCGGTTGCCCCTACGCCTGCACGTTCTGCGACGCGGAGATGACCCCGCGGCAATACCGCGCGATGAGTCCCGAGCGCGTGGTCGATCTGATCGAGCACCTGCTCAAGACCTACAACCCGCCGCAGTTCATGTTCTTCGACGATCTGTTCACGATCCAGAAGAAGCGCGTGACGGCGATTTGCCAGGAGATCATCAAGCGCGGGCTGTTCTTCGAATGGGCCTGCGAGTCGCGGCTCGACACGATGGACTTCGAGCTCCTGCGTTGGATGAAGAAGGCCGGCTGCGTGAAGATCTACTACGGGCTCGAGTCCGGCTCGCCGGACGTGCTCGTCTCGGTCAAGAAGGGCTTGACGATCGAGAAGATCATGGCGGCGGCCAAGCTCAACCGCGAGGTCGGCATGAGCTTCAAGTACTTCCTGATCTACGGCTTCCCGCAGGAGACCAAGAAGGACCACGAGCTGACCGAGATGATCGTCAGCGCGACGCGGCCCGACCAGGTGCACGTGTCGCTCTTGCAGCCGATCCCTGGAACCGAGATCTACGAGCAGCTCAAGCCCTCGCTGCTCAAGGACGTGGCCGAGATCGACTTCCACTACTGGCACGGCACCGAGACCTTCAAGCATCCGGTGTTCACGCACGCCGAGCTGCACGCCGAGCGCGAGCGCTTGCTCAAGATCCACGCGCGCGCCACGCAAACCCTCGGAGCGCGCTGGCTGCGCAAGTGGGAGCGCTTGGTGGCGATGGTCAAGAATCCGGTCTTGGTCGGCGACTACTTCGAGGTGCGCAAGCGACGCGCAGCCTACAAGCGCCGCGTGCGGGCCTCCGAATGGGGTCACGTCTTCGATCGCGAGAAGCGCGACGGCGTCGCGCTGCAAGTGCCCAGCGTCAAGGTCGACTGACGCGCGGCGCGGGCGGCTGGGCGCTCACGGCGCGCAGCGATCCGCGGCAGCCTCGGCCTCGAAGCCGCGTCGCAGCGCAGCCCGTGTCGCCTCCGGAGCCTCCGCGAGCACGGCCTCGAGTCGGCTTCGATCGAGGAACAGCGGTCCCTTGCGGCGTTCGAAGTAGCGCTTGATGCGCGTGTCGCCGACGGCCTCGTACAAACGCCGGCCGAGCCCGACCGAGAGCGCCTCGGGCAGCCCCATGTCCGCCGCCAGGCGCGCTTCGCCGAGCACCGTGTCCTCGGCTCCGAACTCCCAGGATTGCCCGAAAGCTCCGATGCCCTCGAGCAGCGGATCGCGGATCTCGGCCGGGAAGGGCAGCACCGCGTCGACGCGCGGGCGGAACTCGCGCCCCTGGTGGCGCATCAGCATCAGCCCCATGCCGCGGTAGAAGTCGCTCGGATCGTCGACGCCCGCGGCGCGGATCTCTGCACTGACGGACTCGAACGAGCCTTCTCCACTCCCGTACAGCGCGATGCCGAGACAGCGCTCGAGGCGCGTGCGCGGGACCTCGTGGAAGCGCAGCAGCGTCTGCAGCTTCTGCGAACGCGTACCCGCGATCCGCGGCGCGATCTTCTGGAGGTACTGCGAGTAGCGGTAGCCCTTGGTGGAGGTGAGCGCGCTCCAGTTCGCGCGCCACGTGCCCGGCGATGCGTCGCGCACCATGCGCGCTGCGTCGATTCCGCCGCACACCACCAACGCCAGCGCGCCCCAACGCAACCAACGGGCGTGCGTCGCCGCCAAGGCCGTGATCAGGATCCCCAGGAACCACAGTGGCGTGAGGCGGTGCAACAAGAAGTTCAGGTACACCGCGCCGACGGTGAAGCCGCTGGCCAAGTAGGCCGCGAGGAACAGCAGCGCGTGCGCCACGAGCGTCGCCAGCACCCAGCGCAAGGCTCGCGACTCGATGCTCTTCCAGGCCGCGAGCGCCGCCATGGGCACGAGCGCAACCAGCAGCACCCCGAGGCCGTCCCACAGCGGGCGACCCTCGAACAGAGAGCGCGCGAAGGCGCTCAAGAGCTCCAGCTTGGGCTTCGAGCCTCCACTCCAATCCGCTCCGTGGATGTCGAACACCGCGTTGCCGGTCGTGGCGTACATCCACGCGAGCGGCGTGGCACCGACCAGCGCGCCGACACCGGCCCAAACGAAGCGCGGGCTGGTCAACTCGCGGCGCGCGGCGCTCGCCAGCAGCGCTCCGACGACGACCAGCGTCAAGACGATCTGGTACGAGAAGTACAGGCCGAACCCAGAGGCGCAGCCCAGCGCGAACCAAGCCCCGGGCCGCGCGTCCTTGGTGATTGCCACGCGCGCAGCGAGATACAGCACGAGAGCGAGGAACAGGGTCGAGTGGTAGTGGATGCCCAACGCGAGCAACGAGTTGACCTGCACGCTCTCGGGCGCGAACACATACAGCGCGGCGAACGTGCGCGCGGCCGGGCGTCCACCGAAGCGCTCGCACAGCATCCAACCGACCGCGAGGATCGCGACGCCCAACAGCATGGCGACCAGCTTCAGTGCCAGGACACTCTCGCCGCACAGGCCGAAGGAAAGCGCATCCAGCACGCTGACCACGAAACCACCGCCCTCGTAGGGGTGATACGGGAGCTGGTGCAGCGCGAGCGGTACTCCGTCGAGGAGCGCCTTGCCCGCGCAGGCCTTCTCGAACTCCTCGCCGTATCCGAACACGTCGCACAGCGCGAGCAGCAGCGCCAAGCGGGCGACGCACCACAGCCCGGCCCAGGCCGCGCACTCGAGCTTGGACGAGAGCCGCGGTCGAGGGAAAGGCGCGCCGTTCATCGCTCGTTCGACGGTAGCAAGCGAGCCGAGAGCGTGCATCAGGGTTGCGCTCGCGCGCGAGGGAATCCACGCTCGTTGCAGCATGTCGACGACTTCCGCCGAGCCGACGTTCCCGCGCGAGGTGCACGCCACAGCGCGCGGGCCGCGCTGGTTGGCCCTGTGCGTCGTGCTCGCGCTCGCCGCGTGGGCGCCCGCCGTGTGGCGCGGGGGCTGGTCCTACGACGACCGCGAAGTGCTCGAGCGCAATCCGGTCGTTCAGGGCAGTGTGCCGTGGAGTGAGGCCTTTCGACGCGACTACTGGGAGCACGTCGCGCCCGCCGGACATTTCCGCCCCATCGCCACGCTGTCGCTGCGCGTCGATCGCAGCATCTGGGGCGACGACGCGCGCGGCTTCCACGCCACCAACGTGCTGCTGCACGCTGCCTGCGTGGCCGTCGCCGGTGCTGTGCTCTTGCTCGCGAGCGCCGAGCGACTCCCGTGGTTCGGCTTGGCGCTGTTCGCCGTGCACCCGGTGCTCGCCGATTCGGTGGCCTGGGTTTCCGGCCGCACCTCGATGCTGGCGGCGCTCGCGGGCCTGCTGGGCGCTCTCGCGATCGCGAGTTGGATCACTCCGTGGCGCGACGCAAGTCCCCGCCGCGCGGTGCGCGTCGCGCTAGCCGCCGGGCTGGGTGCGTGTTGTGCGTTGCTGGCCAAGGAAGACGGCGCGGTGTTCGCGCCGCTGTACGTCGTGCTCGCCGCCGGCCATTCGCGCCGTGTAGCGAGCGCAGCCGCACTCGGCGCGTTGCTCGGCGTCGGCGTCTATCTCGTCCTGCGCTGGCAAGCCCTGGGGAGCTTCGCGCCCGCGGCGACGTTCGCGCCACTCGCGGAGCACTCGTTGTTCGAGCGCGCGCTCGTGGGCGGTCGCGCGGCGCTCGAGGGGCTGCGGCTCGCGGTCGCACCGCTGGGCTACCCGCCGAACTACGAGCGAGCGCCGATGTTCGCGCGCGACTCACGCGAGCTGACCTGGCTCGGAGGGTTGGGTTGGGCGTTGCTGGTCGCGTTGGCCGTCGGTGCTGGTGTGGCGTTGCGACGCAAGCGCTCGAACAGCGCGGCCTGGTCTGCGCTGCTGGCTGCGGCGAGCGCGCTGCCGATGCTGCAGCTGATCCCGGCCGGCGCGCTGTTCGCGCCGCGCTTTCTCTACATGCCGCTGCTCTTCGCCGCCCCGTTGGTTGGCCGTGCGGCCGAGCGTTGCTGTGGAGCGCGGCTGAGGAGCTTCGCGTGTGTCGCGCTCGCCTTGAGTGTCTGGGGCGCGTGGTCGCGCAGCGAGGTGTATTCGTCGCGTGCGGCGTTCCATCGCGCGCAGCTCGCATTCGACCCGACCGACGCGCGCTCGCACAACGAGCTGGGCCTCGCCTTCGAGGAGCAAGGCGATGCCGCCGCCGCGCGGAGCGAGTTCGAGCGCGCCATCGCGCTCGACCCCGAGTACGGCAGGCCTTGGTCGAACCTCGGTCGCCTGGCGCTGGCGGATCGCGACGAGGCGCGCGCGGAGCAGGCCTTCCGGCGCGCGATCGAGCTCGGCGCGGGCAACGCCCAAGCGCACACCAACTTGGCCATCCTGTTGCAGCGCCAGCAGCGCCCGGCCGAAGCCCTGACCTACGCGGAGCGTGCACTCGCGCTCGCACCGGGCCTGGTACCGGCCTGGCGTGTGCGGGCGCGCGCGCTGGCGGACCTCGAGCGCTTCGCCGAGGCGCACGACGCGTTGAATCGCGCGCTGCAGCTCGATCCACAGGACGAGCTCACGCTCGGTCTGCGGCGCGAGCTCGAGCGTCGCTGACCAGCGTCGAAGCCGCTACCATTCGCCGCTCCATGCGCTGTTGGACCTCGATCGTGCTCGTGCTCGCCGGATGTGGCTCGTCGTCGGACGATTCGCCGGGAGTGCGACCCGCTGGTGAGTCGTTGTATTTCTCGAAGGGCTGCGCCGCGTGCCACGGAGCGCGCGGTGAGGGTTCCTTCATGGGGCCGCCGTTGAGCAACGTGCCCGCCCGCTGGAAGCGCGACGAGCTGGCGCGCTTCATCGCGGATCCCGCGCCGTTCGTCGAACGTGACACGCGACTGAGGGAGCTCGCCAGCGCCTACCGCACGCCGATGAAGCCCAGCCCAATGAGCGAGACCGAGCGCGCCGCGCTTGCGGATTTCTTGCTCAGCGAGCGCTAGCCCAAGGCGTCGGGTCGCTGGCTCTCGCGCGCGGGCAGCACGAACGGCCGGCCCTTCGTGTCGCGGCCGTACGAAAGGTGCGTGCCGTACACCGCGGAGAGCACGCTCGGCTCGAGGATCTCGTTCACCGCGCCGCTGGCGACGACGCGCCCCTCGGCGAGCACGCTCATGGCATCGACGAACTGCGAGGCGAGATTGAGCTCGTGCGTGACGACCAACACGGCCTTGCCCTGGGATGCGAGCTGTGCGAGCAGCTCGAACACCTGGACTTGGTGCTCGGGGTCGAGCGAGGTCGTCGGTTCGTCGACCAAGAGCGTCGCCGCCTCCTGGGCGATCGCGCGCGCGATCACCACGCGCTGGCGCTGTCCGCCCGAGAGCTCGCTCATCGCGCGAGCGGCGAGCTCCGCGGCGTCGCAGGCAGAGAGCGCCTCGCGCACGGCGCGCGCGTCGTCGGCCGAAGGGCCGCGCCAGCGATCGATCGAGGCATACCGTCCTCCGAGCACGAAGTCCTCGACGCGCACGTCGAACAGGCTGGGAAGGAACTGCGGGACGACCGCGATGCGTCGCGCGCGCTCGCGCGGCGTCAGCGCGTGGACGTCCGTGCCGTCGACGGTCGCTCGGCCCGCGTTGGGCTTGAGGATCCCCGCCATGCAGCGCAGCAACGTGCTCTTGCCCGAGCCGTTCGGTCCAACCAACGCGCGCATCACGCCGGCGCGCACGCACAGGTCGACGCCGCGCACGGCATCGATGCCGTCTGGGTAGCGGTAAGCGAGGGCGCTGGCGACGAGTTCCGTCACCATGTCGCGATCTCCCGGCGATGGCGCGCGAGCAGGAACAGGAAGAACGGACCACCCAGGAGCGACATCATCACGCCGGGCTGGAGCGCTCCTTCGCCGAGCGCGAGGCGTTGCAGCAGATCCGTGCCGAGCAAGAACAGCGCACCGAAGGGAACGACGGTCCAGAGCATCTCGCGATAGCTGCGCGCGCCGCTGAGCCGCGCCATGTGCGGCACGAGCAGGCCAACGAAACCGATCTGGCCCGCGACCGCCACCGCCGCGCTGGCAGCCAGGGCCGAGGCGAACAGCGCGCGGCGTTTGGTGGCCGCGACGTCGACTCCCAAGGCTTGCGCGTCTTCCTCTCCGTTGCGCATCAGGTCGAGCTCGCGACCCAAGAACGGAATTGCCGCGCAAGATGCGGCGAGCGCCAGTGCCACGGTCGCGCAGTGCAGCCCGCTGCGGTCGTCGAGCGTGCCGAAGGTCCAGGCCAGGATCGCCTTGCTCACTTCCCAGTCCTCGAGCGTCAGGTACTGCACCGCGGCGAAGATGCCCGCCACGCACAGGTTCACCGCGATGCCCACGAGCAGCAGCGTCGTGACCGACGCACGGCCGTTGGCCGCCGCGATCGCCGCGACCAACGACGTGGCTGCCAGCGCGCCAAGGAACGAAAACGCCGGGATCAGCAGCGTTTCCAGGCCACCCGAGCTCTCGAGCACCAAGCGCGGTGCGTAGCCGCCGACGATCAAGATCGCCAGGGCGGCGCCCAAGCTCGCGCCGCCGGTGACGCCGATCAGCGAAGGCGACGCGAGCGCATTGCGGAACATGCCTTGGATCATGGCGCCCGAAAGTGCGAGCGCGGCACCCACGCCGCTCGTGCACAGCGCTCGCCACACGCGCAGCTCGACGATTGCCTGCAGGTTGCGCTCGAGCGCCGGTCCGAGGCCGCACATGGCGCTGACGCCGCGCACGATCGTCGAGGGTCCGAGCTCCGAGCTACCGATGCCGACCGAAGTCACGAGGATCGCCAACAGGGCCGCGCTGGAGAGCGCGATGCGCAAGCGAAAGGCGCGCGAGCCGCTCATCGCGAGTGTGCCTCGAGGCGTGCGAGCAGCGGTTCGAGCTCGCGTTCGAGCGCCTCCGCGGCGCTGACCAACTCGTGCGAGCCCGTGGCGAACAGCCACGCCGGGAGCGCGACGACGCGCTTCTCGCGGACGGCGCGCAGGTTCGCCAGCGCGGGCTCGGAGTACAACAGCCGCTCGGACGCTCCGCCGCGGTCTCCGGCCGCGCCCGCTGCCATCTTCAGCGGTCGACTGACGAGCACCACGTCGGGATCGAGCTGCAGCAGGTCCTCGAACGTCAATCCGACATGGCCGCGCTGGCCGCGCTCGGCGATCACGTTGGTCAAACCCAGCATGCGACACACACTGTCGAGCGTCGTGTTGGCGCCGGCGGTCGAGCCCGCGCCCCCGAAGTTCGAATAGCACAGCACGCGCAGCGGCGGGCGCTTCAGCGCGCGCTCGCGCAAGCCGCTGACGCGCCGGTCGAGCTCGGCCAAGAGCGGCCGCGCACGGTCCTCGGCCTGCAGCTCGCGCGCCAAGTCGAGCAGCGCCGCGCGGGCTTGCTCCCACGTGGCGATCTCAGGCAAGAGGACGACACGCACCCCGAATTCGCGCAGTCGCGCGGTGGTCTCGGGAGCTTGCCAGGGATCGACGAGCACCAGGTCGGGATGCAGCGCGAGCACCTGCTCGGCGAGATACGCGTCGAAGCGCGCCACGCTCGACCAGGCCAGCGGCTCGTCGTGGATCGTCGAGTACTCGAGCGCTTGCGAGGGCACCGCCGCGACGCGCTGCGGCTCGATCAAGGCGTGCACGAAGTCGACCGCCGTCGCGCTCGCCGGGATCACGCGCGTGGCCGGGCCGGGGCCGCGGGGGGCATTCGGCTCGACGCGCGAGCACGCAGGGAGCAACAGCGCGGCGAGCGCGGCGCAGAAGGGAAAGAAAACGAGCGGCGACATCGAGTCCTTGCAACCGAAGGTGATCGCCGCGGCCGTGGGCATTCCGACTCGCCGCTCGGACGCGGCTCACGGTTGCGGGCCAGTCCCGGAATCACACCGGGTTCCCCCACTGCACTCCGCCACAGCGGAGCGTCGCGACGCATGTTGGTGATCGAAAAGAGTGAGCCGGTCGGCTCAGCCTTAGCATTCTACTTGGACGACAGCCAGGCGAGGAAGCGCTGTTCCAGGCAGCCACTGGTCAGATCGGTCGCGCTGTAGGGCGTGCCGTAGACCTCGGCCACGAGTTCCTCGAAGGTCGCCGCTCCGCCGGCCTCCGCGACGCGCCGCAAGAGCTCGGCGAACTGTCTGTGCGCCTCGGCCTTCTTGGGCTGCGACTCTTCGCGCAGCCAGTGCACGAAGCAGATCTTGTAGGAGCGGAAGAACTCCAGGTAGTCGCCGATGAAGATCAGGGCCGGCAGTTCCTTGCCCTGCGCCGCGGATCCGAGGAACGGCGCGCGCACGGGCGTCTTCTTCGAGGTGTCGTCGCTCTGCAGTTGGAAGAAGGCCTGCTTCTCCTCCTTGGTCTTGGCGCCGGTCTTCGCGCCGACCTTCAATCCGTCGCGCAACGAGCGCACGAAATAGTCCTTGCCGGCGGTCGAGCGCCAGGGACTGTCCGCGTTGCCCGGCGGGAGCGCGCCACCGTTGGGGTTGCCCCCGGGAATGAAGGCCTCCATCGCGGCGACCTCGTTCGAGCGCCCCGAGCCTCCCGAGCGCGTGTTGTTCTGTCCGTAGAGGTCGACCACCAGAGTCTGCGCGACGGCCATCTCGAACGCCGGATCGAGCGCGCTCGCGAAGCAGTGCCAGCACAGCGCGATGCCCACGCGCTGCGCGACGTTTTCCATCAGCCCCGTCGGCTCGCGCCCATCCATGGCCACGCCTTCGCCGAGGTTCTCGGGCGTCGGCTTGAGCGGCGGATACTGGGTGGTCATCACTTGGACCTCGTTCCAGCCGAACTCGGTCCAACCGACGAGCCCTTGGTTCCAATACATGCTGCGCGAGCTCTCTTCGAGCTTGCCCAGGACCGCCGCGAGCGCGAAGAAGTGCTCGCGATTGGGCGCGATCAACAGCACTTGCTGCTTGTAGCCGCGCGGCTCGATCCCCAGCGCCTTGCCCGAACGGAAGCTCTCCGCCAGGCGCTCGAACGTCGGCCGCACCGGACCCGATCCGGACAGCGCGGCCAGGAAATCTTGCTCGCGCTCGGCACCGCCGGCGACGCGCGCCGTCTTCATGAACTTCAGCGCGTCGGCGAGATCGGCCTTGGCGCGCTCCGTCTCCGGCCCGCTCGCGCCCATCCAATCGATCCACAACTGGTGCACTTGGAGCGCCGCGGAGAGCCCGTCCTTGAAGTCGTCGACCGAGCTCTTGTCGCCCAGGAACTCGCGCGGGAAACGCAACTCGAGCGCGCCGATCCGTGCGCCGATGGTGTGCGCCTCGAGCAACTCCTGCATCCCGAACTCACCGGGTGCCTTGCCTTCCACCTTGTGGCGCGCGAGGTACTCGTCGGCGAGCCGCGCGAAGTCGACCTGCGCAGCGCGCGCGGCGTTGCAGGCCAGGCCGACGATCAAGGTCACGAGCAGTCCACGCAGGTGTTGCATCACGATTCTCCAGCAGGCACGCGGCCTTGCGATTGAACCCGAGGTCGGACGAGCAGGCACGGACGATGTCGTTGGAGTTCGGTCAATCCGAGCGCCGTGGCTCGCGACGCTCGACGCAGCGTGAGCACGGACCTCGCCGCGGCCGAGCTACTGCCACTCGAAGCGCACCGGAATCGAGATGTCGGGGTGCAGGCTCTTGTGGACCGGACAAGCCAGGGCCGCCGCTTCCAGCGTCTTGCGCGCGCGCTCGTCGAGTTGGCCGGGGATTCGGAGCACGACGGTCAGCGCTCCGATGCGGCGCACGGGATCGCTGACCATGCTCTTCTCGACCTCGGCCGTCGCGCCGCCGAGCTCCCAGGAGTGCCTGCGCGCGACGATGCCCATGATCGTCAACATGCAGGCTCCGAGGGCGGCGCCGACGAGATCGGTGGGTGAGAACGACTCGCCACGGCCCTGGTTGTCGACCGGTGCGTCGGTCGCGACCTGCACTCGCGAAGGCCCGTGGGTCGCCGTGCAATGCAAGTCGCCCTGATACTCGATGCGCATCTTGACCATGTGGAGCCGCGCGCTCGGTTCGCGCGCGCGCCGCAGGATAGCGAGCGCTCAGGGTGCGGAGTAGACCAGCTCGCCGTCGATGATCGTGGACAGCACGCGCGCCGTCAGCAACGCCGCGGGAGCGCAGGCGAGCGGATCGACGTCGAGCACCGTGAGATCCGCGGCGTAGCCGGGCCACAGTGCGCCGCGGCGCTGCTCTTGGCGAGCCGCGCGCGCAGCGCCCCAAGTGAATCCAGCGAGTGCCTCGCGAGCGCTGAGTCGCTGGTCAGGGAGAAAGCCCTGGGGCGGCTGGCCGTCGCGCGCGCTGCAGGTGATCGCCGCGTACAGCCCCTCGAGTGGATTGGGGGATTCGACCGGGAAATCGCTGCCCAGGGCCAGGTGCTCGGCCCGCGATGCCAGACGCCGCCAGGCGTAGGCGCCGGAGATGCGCTCGGGACCGAGCCGCCGCGGTGCCCAGGGCATGTCGGAAGTCGCGTGCGTCGGTTGCATCGAGGCGATCACTCCCAACTCCTCGAAGCGCGCCCAGTCGTCGGGCGCGACCACTTGGGCGTGCTCGATGCGCGGGCGCAACGCGGCGAATTCGGGAGTCGCGCGGATTCGTGCCTCCAGCGCGTCGAGCACCGTGCGATTGGCGCCATCGCCGATCGCGTGCACCGCGGGCTGTAGTCCGTGGCGCGCGCACACGGCGAAACCATGCTCGAGCTCCTCGCGCGACATCAGCGCCAGCCCGAGTTGGGACGGATCGTCGCTGTAGGGCTCCAGGAGCACGGCACCGCGGGAGCCGAGCGCGCCGTCCGCATAGAACTTGACGCCGACCACCGACAGACGATCCAAGGAGTCCGGAGGCCACGGAAAGCCCGCAACGTCGTCGTCCGCCAGCTGCGCGCTCCCCTGCAGGTACTCGATCAAGCGAATGCGCAGACGTCCTGTGTCGCGCAGCCGCCGCAACAGCTCGGCGGAGCCGGCCGAGATGCCCATGTCGTGGACCGCGGTCAAGCCGAGCGCGAGGAGCGCGTCCTGCGCGGCGAGGACGCGGCGCTCGCGGGTGGCCTCGTCCAGCGGCGGAAGCGCTGCGTCGAAGACGGCCGTCGCGGCGTCGACGAAGACGCCGCTGGGACGGCGCTCGGCGTCGAGCAACACCCGGCCTCCGGGGATCTCGAACTCGCTGGAGAAGGCGCGCGCCACGCCGGCCAGCTGCATCGCTGCCAGATTCGCCACGCACGCGTGACCATCGACGCGTTCGAGCACGACCGGATGCTCCGGCAGCGCCGCGCTGAGCGCCGCGTGCGTCGGGAAATCCCGCGAAGGCCACAGGTTCTGGTCCCAGCCTCGACCGCGCACCCAAGCGCCGCGCGGAGCCGAGCGCGCGCGCTCGACGACTCGCGCCACGACTTCCTCGAAGCTCGCCGCGCCGCGCAAATCGACGATCTCCAGGGCCTCGCCGAATCCCTGGAGGTGCCCGTGAGCATCCTGCAGGCCGGGCACGGCGAAACCTCCGCGCAAATCGATGCGGCGCGAGACGTGCGCGAGATCGGGCGCGAGCTCCGCCAGCGTACCGGCGGCGACGACGCGGCCGTCGGCGACGAGCAGCGCATCGACGCGCGTCCAGCGCGGCTCTCCGAGGTAGATCGTCCCATTGAAGATCAGGGTGTCGGGCAGCGGAGCACGCGGCGGCGCAATGCACGCGGAGAGAACTGCTGCGCAGACCAGGGCGGCGATCTTCATCGACGCGAGCGTACGCCGAGCTGCGCACGATTTCACGGCGCGGACGCCGCGGAACGCAGATGCGACGCGCGCTCCCGCTGCGTACCTTCTGCGGTCATGGGCACACTCGATCACAAGACTGCGTTGGTTTCGGGGGCTTCGTCGGGGATCGGCGAGGCCATCGCGCGAGCTTTGGCCGCGGAGGGCGCGCGGCTGATCCTGGTCGCTCGACGGGAGCGCGAGCTGCAGCGCGTCGCGGCGGACCTGCCGGGTGCCATCGCGCTCGCGCTCGACGTGCGCGATGCGAGCAAGCTGGTCTCGGCCCTCGCTCCGCACGCTGTCGACATCGCCGTCGCCAACGCCGGACTCGCGCGCGGCCTCGAGCCGCTGCACAGCGGTGATCCCGCGGACTGGGCGGAGATGATCGACACCAACGTGAAGGGCCTGCTGCACGTCGTGCGCGCCGTGGCACCGGGGATGATCGAGCGCAAGCGCGGCGACATCGTGCTGATCGGAAGCGTCGCTGGAAGGCAGGCCTATCCGGGCGGCAACGTGTACTGCGCCACGAAGGCCGCGGTGAAGTCGCTCTACGAGTCGATGCGTCTCGACTTCTTCGACAAGGGCATCCGGGTTTCGACGGTCGATCCGGGAATGGTCAAGACCGACTTCAGCGACGTGCGCTTCCGCGGAGATCGCGAGCGCGCCGCCAAGGTCTACGCGGGAGTCGACTTCCTCACGCCCGCGGACATCGCAGACATCGTGCGTTTCGTCGTCACGCGGCCGCGCAACGTGAACATCGGCGAGGTGGTGGTGTGGTCGAAGGACCAGGCCAGCGCCACGCAGGTGGCGCGGCGCGGCTGACGTCATTCGAAGAACGCCGCGTGCAGCCGGCGCAGCGCATCGCGCTCGCGCTGGCGGTCGAGCACCAGGCTCAAGTTGATCTCGTTGGCCCCCATCGAGATCATCTCGACGTCGATGTCTTCCAGTGCGCCGAGCGCGCGAGCCGCGATGCCGCGCGTCTCGCGCAGGCGCTCGCCGACGATGGCCACGATGGCGCGCTCGGGCCGGATCTCGACGCGCGCGACTTGCTCGAGCTCGCGCCGCAGCGTCTCCAGCGGCGCGTCGCGCTCGACCGTGACCGACACCGCTACCTCCGCGGTCGAAACCACGTCGACGCTGACGCCCAGGCGCCCGAAGACCTCGAAGATGCGCGCCAGGAAGCCGCTGGCGTCGAGCATGCGCGTCGAGGACAGGGTCAGCACCGTCACCGGCCCGCGGCCGGCCAGTGCCGTGACCGTGCGCGTGGCCGCCGAGCGCTCGCGGATCGTCGTGAAACGACCGTCGGGGCGCTGCGTGTGACGCACGGTGACCGGGATGCGCGCTTCGACCGCGGGTTGGATGGTCGAAGGGTGCAGGACCTTCGCGCCGAAGGCCGCGAGCTCGGCTGCTTCGGCGAAGGACAGCTCTGGAATCGAGCGCGCCTGGGGCACGACCCGTGGGTCGCAGGTGAACACGCCCTCGACATCGGTCCAGATCTGCACCTCATCGCTCGCGAGCGCCGCACCGAACAGCGAGGCCGAGTAGTCGCTGCCTCCGCGACCTAGCGTGGTCGTCGCACCGTCCGCGCACGCTCCGATGTAACCCTGGGTGACCACGGCTCTGCCGGGCGCGAGGCGCGCCGCGAGCTTTTCGCGCGACAACCGCGCCAGCGCTGGAGCGTCAGGCGTGGCAGCACCGAAGCGCTCGTCGGTGCGCATCACTCCGCGCGCGTCGAACCAATCGCAATCGACGCCGATCGACGCCAAGTACGCGGCGAACAGCGTGGTCGAGAGCAATTCACCGCGAGCGGCGATGGCGTCGAGGGAGCGCGGGCTGAGCTCGTGGAGCAACTCGACGCCTTGCAGGATGCGCTCGAGATCGCCCAGGTGTTGCGCGAGCGAGGCGTGGACCTCGGCCGGGACGTCGCCCGCGAACAGCTCCGCGGCCGAGGCACGATGGCGCTCCGCGAGTCCATCGACTTCTCGGCGTGCATCGGAGTGGCGCCCGTTGGAAGCCGCGCGCGCGGCGCGGAACAAGGCATCCGTGGACTTGCCCATCGCCGACAGCACCACCAGCGGCGCGTGCGGCAGCGCGCGCCGTACGAGCTCACCGGCTTGGCGCATGCACGCGGCGTCGGCCACCGACGACCCGCCGAACTTCATCACGCGACTCATGACGCGAGCATGCCCCGCGCGAGCAAGAGCTCGGCGTTGAGCACCGAACCGCCGGCGGCCCCGCGCTCGAGATTGTGACCCAAGACGAACATCTTGAGCCCGAGGATCGCGCACGGGCGGATGCGTCCGACGTGCACGGACATGCCGGCGTCGCGCTCGACATCCAGGCGCGGCTGTGGTCGATCCTCGGCGGTGTGCACGACGACCGGGTGCGGCGGTGCGCTCGGCAATCCGCGCAATTGCGGCTCGGCGCGCCAGGTTGCCAAGGCCTCGCTCACGGCCGCGCACGAGGGAGCGCCGCTCAGGCGCAGCGCCACCGACTCACTGTGACCATCGAGCACCGGGACGCGATGGCACAGCGCCGACACACGGAGCGCCGCCGGCTCGACCGCGCGCCCGCGCATGCGCCCGAGCATCTTGGCCAGCTCGAGCTCGACCTTGTGTTCCTCGTCACGGATGAAGGGCACGACGTTTCCGAGCGCGTCCAGGCTCGCGACCCCTGGGTAGC
Source organism: Planctomycetota bacterium (assembly GCA_020853575.1). Lineage (GTDB taxonomy): Bacteria > Planctomycetota > UBA1135 > UBA1135 > F1-120-MAGs118. The sequence continues at coordinate 233,450 of JADYYP010000045.1, read as the reverse complement.
CCGCTCCCGACACGGCCTGCATGCTGGTCATGAGCACGTCCTCGACACCGAAACGCTCGTGCAGCGGTTGCAGCGCGGTCACCAGCACGGCAGCGGTGCAGTTGGGGTTGCACACGATCGCTCCACTCCAGCCGCGGCGCTCGCGCTGCACCTCGAGCAACTGCAGCGAGTCGGCGTTGACCTCGGGCACGAGCAGCGGGACGTCGGCTTCCATGCGGAAGGCCGAGGCATTGGAGAACACCAGGGCGCCCGCGCGCGCGAAGCGCGGCTCGAGCTCCCGCGCGACCGGCGCGTCGAGCGCCGAGAACACCACGCGGGTCGCGACCGACTCGTCGCAGGCGCGCAGCTCGCGCTCGCCGCAGCCCGCGAAAGGTTGACCTCCGGGGACGCGCCAAGTGCAGGCTTCGGAGTAGCGCTTGCCGACCGAGCGCTCGCTTGCCGCCAGGTGAACCAGCTCGAACCAGGGGTGCTGCGCGAGACGCGCGACGAAGCGCTGGCCGACGACGCCGGTGGCGCCCAGGACGGTGACGGGGATCTTCGTGGGCATGGCGGACTCACGGTTGGCGGGGCGCCACTGTGGCGAACCAGGCGGCACGACTCAACCGCCGCGCAGCGCGGGATCGCGGGCGACCGGTGACGCCGACGCCGCCGGCGATTAGCATCTTTCGCTCGTTCCCCCGCAGTCTCCAACCGCGCCCCCAATGCCGACCCGACCCGACCGCAGCCCGAATTCCTCCGATCCGCTGTCCCGTGAAGTCGAAGCCGCCCTCGAGGGCGTCAATCTGCAAGAGCTCGACGAATCGGGGCGCATGCCGCGCAAGGGCTCGGCCAAGTCCAACCTGGTCAAGGGCACGGTGGTCGGCACCAGCGGCGACGACGTGATCGTCGAGCTCGGTCCGCGCGCGCAGGGCGTGATCAAGAAGACCGAGTTCGAGGAGCTGCCGCAGATCGGGGCGGTGTTCGAGTTCTCGATGCACGGCATGGAGGACGGCCTGCACCTGCTCTCGCGCAAGGAAGCCAAGGCGCTGGCGGCCTGGGACGAGTTGAGCCTCGGCGCGCGCGTCGAGGCGCGCGTCACGGGTCAGAACACCGGCGGGCTCGAGCTCAAGGTCGGCCCGATCTCGGCCTTCATGCCGGCCTCGCAGGTCTCGTTGGGCCGTGAGGACGACCTGCACCGCTTCCTGGGGAACACCTTCGAGTGCGAGGTGATCGAGCTCGATCCTTCCAAGAAGCGCATCGTGCTCTCGCGCCGCAAGGTGCTCGAGAGCGCGCGCGACGAGAGTCGCAAGCAACTGATGGGCGCGCTGACGCCGGGACAGCTCGTGACCGGCAAGGTCACGCGTGTCGAGTCGTTCGGCGCGTTCGTCGACATCGGCGGCGGCGTCGAGGCGCTGCTGCACGTTTCGCAGATCTCGCGCAAGCGCGTGGAGAACGCCGCGGACGCGCTCAAGACCGGCGACCAGGTGCGCGCCATGATCCTCGAGATCAAGGAAGGCGGGAAGCGCATCGGGATCGGCACCAAGCAGCTCGAAGCCGATCCCTGGGACGAAGCATCCAATCGCGTCGGTGTGGGCCAAGTGCTCACCGGCAAGATCGTGCGCTTGATGGAATTCGGCGCTTTCGTCGAGTTGCTCCCGGGCATCGAGGGCCTGCTGCACGTCTCGCAGATCTCGAAGGAGCGCGTGCGCAAGGTGCAGGACGTGCTGAAGCTCGGTTCGGAGGTCTCCGTGCGCGTGCTCAACGTCGATTCGAAGCAAAAGCGCATCTCGCTCTCGCGCATGGACGAGCGCGGGGCGGTGATCGGCTCCGAGGACTCGGTCGAAGGCGCCGTGATCCAGGAGATGCTGGACAAGCAGGGCGGCGGAAAGGTCCAGACCAACCTCGGCAGCCTGTTCAAGAAGGCGCTCGAGCAGAAGAAGAAGTAGGGCGCCCCGGGCGCGCGCGGATGGCGCCTCAGTAGCTCTCGTCCTTGTCGGGGAACTCGCGACCCTTGACGTCGCGCACGTAGTGCTCGAAGGCCGCGTGCATCGCTTTGCCCAGCTCGGCGTAGCGCCGCACGAAGCGCGGGTGAAATCGCGTGTAGAGCCCGAGCATGTCGTGCGTCACCAGGATCTGGCCGTCGCAGCCGACGCCGGCGCCGATGCCGATGACGGGCACGCGCACCGACTGCGCGATCTCGGTCGCCAACGTCGCGGGCACCTTCTCGATCACGATCGCGAACACGCCCGCGTCCTCGAGCGCGCGCGCGTCGCGGCGCACCTCGTCGGCCTCTTCGGGTTCGGTGGCGCGCACCTGGTAGGTGCCGAACTTGTGGATCGACTGCGGCGTCAGCCCCAGATGCCCCATCACCGGGATGCCGACGTCGACGATGCGCCGGATCGTCGGGCAGATCTTCGAGCCGCCCTCGAGCTTCACCGCTTCGACGCCGGATTCCTTGATCATGCGCCCAGCGTTGCGCAGGGCCTCGTCGGCGTTCACTTGGAAGGTCATGAAGGGCATGTCGCCGACGACCAACGCGCGCTCGATCCCGCGCCGCACGACCGTGCAGTGGTACAGCATCTGATCGAGCGTCACGGCGACGGTGGTGTCGAGTCCCTGCACCACCATGCCCGCCGAGTCCCCCACCAGGATCACGTCGATTCCGGCCGAATCGAGCAGTTGTGCGGTGGTGAAGTCGTAGGCCGTCAGGGCCGCGATCGGATCGCCGCGCTCCTTCATCTGCAGCAGCGAACGCGTCGTGACCTTGCGACTTCTGGCATCCGAGCGGGGTTCGGTCGACATCGCGTGCAGTGTACTCAGGTGGCCAATGAGGGGTGTGTGATCAGTGCCTGGGCGGAGTTCGCGCCATCGAGCGCGGCGCTCATGATGCCTCCGGCGTAGCCCGCGCCCTCGCCCACGGGGTACAGATTCTCGAAGCCGCGCGCGCGCCGGGTCGCATCGTCGCGCGGCATGCGCAGCGGGCCGGAGCTGCGCGACTCGAGGCCGACGAACTGGCCTTCGTTGCTCGAGAAGTGCCGCAGATTGCGCTCGAAATGCTCGAGAGCGCGGGCGATCGCGACCCGGCCCAAGGGCGGCAGGAGCTCGTCGAGGCGGCCGGGACGAGTGCCGAAGGTGTAGGTCGAGTGGCGCGGATGCGCGGTCTCGCGCCCCTCGAGGAAGTCTCGCGCGCCCTGGGCTGGAGCCGTGTAGTCGGAGCCGCCGGCGGTGAAAAAGCGCTGCTCCAGAGCGCGCTGGAAGGCGACGCCGTCGAATGCTCCGGGGCCGAACTCGCGCGCACCGAAGGTGGTCACGAGCGCCGCGCTGGCCCACGCGGACGAGTGTTTCGAGTTGCTCATGCCGTTGGTGCACAGGAGCCCCGGCTCGTTGACGCTGGCGACGATGCGTCCGCCGGGGCACATGCAGAACGAGAACGCGGCCGGAAGTCCGTCGCCGGCCTTGCAGACCAGTCCATAGCTGGCGGCGCCGAGTTCGGGCAGGCGTGCGCCATAGCGACCGCGGTCGACGAGCTCTTGGGGATGCTCGATGCGCAGGCCGAGCTGGAATGGCTTGGCCTCGAAGGCCACGCCTTGCGCCGCGAGCGCGAGCCAGGTGTCCCGCGCGCTGTGCCCGAGAGCCAGCACCAGGGCGGCGCAGGCGAGCTCGCCTTGCGACGTGCGCACCGCTCGCACGCGTCCCGCGTCCGCTACCAGACCCTCGAAGCGCGTGTCGAAGCGAAACTCGACGCCCAGCGCGAGCATGCGCTCGCGCAAGCGGGGCAAGATGCGGTGCAACTTGTCCGTCCCGATGTGCGCCAGGGAGTCGTAGGTGATCGCCGGCGGCGCGCCGCATTCGACGAGCACCTCGAGCAGCGGCACTTCGAGCGGGTCGTCGACACGGGTGTAGATCTTGCCGTCGGAGTAGGTGCCGGCACCGCCTTCGCCGAACAGCAAGTTGCGCTCGGGGTCGACCTCGCGCGTGCGATGGAAGCGCACGACGTGGCGGTTGCGCTGCTCGACCTTGGGGCCGCGTTCGACGATCACGCAGCGCACGCCGTTGCGCGCCAAGGTCAATGCGGCGAACAGACCGGCCGGTCCCGAGCCCACGATCACCACCGGGGGCAGGCCGGCCGTGCGCCAGACCTCGGGCCGCTCGCGCACCTCGAGCACGCCCAAGCGCGGAGTTTCCTTGACCCGGCCGCTGCGCAGCGCCTCGACCAGCCGCGGGGACTTGCGCCGCGCATCGAGCACGACATCGACGTGGTACACCCAGGCCAGTCGGCGCGTTCCGCCGCGACGTCGCGCGTCCAGCGCCTTGCGTGCGATGCGCAGTCCGCGCAACTCGCCGGCGTCGACCCCGACCGCGCGCGCGGCGAGCTCTCGCAAGCGCGACTCGGGTTCACCCACGGGCAACTCGAGTTGCATCACGCGCCAGGTGGCGCTCGGCGGTTGTTCTTGCATCGCGGGAGCCTCGCAGGCTCAAACGCTTGGTGGCGCTCGGGCCGGATGCTATCAAGCGAGCGTGGGAACGAGAATCTCCACCGAGTCGCGGCGGATCGAGCTGGTGCGCGGCGACTTGACGCTCGAGGACGTCGATGCGCTGGTCAACGCGGCCAACGAGGGCCTGCGCGGCGGTGGCGGTGTCGACGGCGCGCTGCACCGCGCCGCTGGACCGGAGTTGCTCGCTGCGTGCACGCGTCTGCACCCCGAGGGCTGCCCCACCGGGGAAGTGCGCGTGACCCCAGGATTTGCCCTGCGAGCGCGCTGGGTCATCCACGCCGTCGGTCCGGTTTGGTCCGGCGGTGCGGCCGGTGAGGGCGAGCTGTTGGCCGCGTGCCATCGCAACGCGCTGCGTGCCGCCGCCGAGCTCGGAGCGCGCTCCCTGGCATTCCCCGCGATCTCCTGCGGCGTCTACCGCTTTCCCTGGGAGCGTGCGGCGCGGATCGCGCTGGCCGCCGCGCGCGCTGGACTCGAGTGCCATCCCTCGTTGGTCTGCGTGCGCTTCGTGCTGTCCTCGGACGAGATCCTGCGCGTGTTCCGCGAGGCGCAGGCCGAGCTCGCGGACGATGGACGTGCCGGAGGCGCAGCGAGTGCGCGCCGCGCTCAAGCATGACCGCCGAGCCCCTCGCACCGCTCTTCGCCGACCTCGGCGTCGACCCCGCGCACGCGTCGCGCTTCGAGCGCTGGCCGTTCGCGGAAGCGCGCGAGGTTGCATGGGCGCGCTACGGTCCGTTCGAGGTCGAATGCGACATCGAGGCCACTGCGGCGCGCATCGTGGAGCACGGGAGCAGCGCTCTCGCGCGCGACGGGCTGGTGACGCTCGAGCTTCCGTTGGAGCGCTCGCGGGAGGAACTCGCGCGGTGGCGCAACTCCTTGTGGCCCTGGGTGCACGTCGTCGCGCTGTACCGCTGCTCGGGTGGCTCGCTGAAGCGCGAGACGCTGCAGGGCGCGCAGCCACTGTCGGCCTCCGGCGTCCCCGAAGGCACCGTGCTCGTCGCGCGCCGTCGAGAGTTCGTGCTCTCGCCGCAGGTCACCGTTTCGAAGTTCGACTCGAACTCGGGCGGCTGGAACGGCGAACCCGGCAAGCCGGGCTACGCGCACTTCCGTTGGATGCGCAAGTACGTGGGGTTGTTCGAGCCGCCGCGGGAGGGCGCGAGCATCCTCGACTTCGGTTGCGGTGCCGGCTGGGTCGGCATCGAGGCCGCGCTCTCGGCCGGTCGAGCGCGCCTAGCGGCCTTCGATCCGTCGCCGGAGATGGTCAAGCTCGCCGAGCACAACGCGCGCGCCAGCGGCCTCACGCAATTTCGCGGGCGCACGGGATTCGGTGAGGCACCACCTTTCGACGAGCGCTTCGAGCACGTGCTTTCCTCGGGCGTGGTCAGCTTCTCACCGGACCACCGCGCTTGGTTCGATGGGCTGGCCCGGACGCTTTTGAGCGGCGGGATGCTGGTGATCGGTGACCTGAACCGCGCGTCGCGCGGCATGGCGCAGCGCCGCGCGCGACGTGCGCTGTTGCCCGCGCGAGAGCTCAACGCGCTGACCGCCGACGAGGCGCGCCAGGCACTCGAGTCCCGCGGCTTTCGACACTTGCGCACCGCGGGCTACCAGCGCACGCGACCGATTCCTCAACTCGCGCACTGGTCCGACCAACGCCTGGGCGGACTGCTCTCGCCGTTGCTGCTGGCGTACAACAAGTCCTGCGCGGGCCGGAACAGCGACCTGGGCGCGTTCGACTCGTGGGTGATGAGCTTCCGCGCGCCCTGAACCCAGTCGCGCTGGCCTGCTGCGGCGCACTTACGAGCGCAACGGCAACATCTCCGCCGTCCTGAACTGGGCGTGCCGCGCGTGGGCCACTTGGTCCATTGCAGCGACCTCCGCCCGCGTCGAGGCACCTGGCGCTCGGAAGTCCAACCGCGATGCCGATCTGATCACAGCAGAATAGGAGTGCGCACGAGCAACCGTGGCCGAGCGCTCGACGAGCTCGATCTATTCGGCCGCGGGCGCGGCGATGCGCGAGCCCTTGGCGAAGTCGATCAGCTTGGCCAGCTTCTGCTTCATGTCGACGCGTTTCACGATGGCGTCGATCTGGCCCTTTTCGAGCAGGAATTCGGCGCGTTGGAAGCCCGCGGGCAGCTCCTGCTTGAGCGTGGTGGCGATCACGCGCGGTCCGGCGAAGCCGATCAGCGCGCCCGGCTCGGCCAAGGTGATGTCGCACACGCTGGCGAAGGAGGCGGTCACTCCTCCGGTCGTGGGGTGCGTCATCACGCAGATCGAATAACCGCCGGCGTCGTTGAGCTCGGCCAGGGCCGCGCAGGTCTTGGCCATCTGCATCAACGACAGCACGCCCTCGTGCATGCGCGCACCGCCGGAACCCGTGAAGATCACCAACGGAAGCGCGGCCGCTTGCGCCAGCTCGGCCGCGAGCGCGATCTTCTCCCCCACGACCTCGCCCATCGAGCCGCCGAGGAAGCTGAAATCGAGCACCGCCAGCACCACATCGCGGCCCAGGATCTTGCCCGTGCCGCAGATCAAGGCCTCGTTCTGCTTGGTGCGCGCGCGCGCCTTCTCGACCTTGTCGAGGTAGGGCGTGTTGTCGTTGAACTTCAAACGGTCCAGGGTGGTGATCTCGGCGAAACGCTCCTCCCAGGTGCCTTCGTCGATCGTCATCACCACGCGTTCGCGGCCCGGCAGCGTGAAGTGGAACTCACAAGAAGGGCACACGCGGCCCTTTTCCTCGAGCTCCTTGCGGTAGATCATCGAGCTGCAGCTCTCGCACTTGAGCCACAGGCCGCCGGGCATGTCCTTTTTCTTGCGCAGGCGCGCGAAGCGCGTCTCGGACAGGTTGGGGTCGCTCGGACGGAGCTCGTCGTCTTTGGGTTGTTCGGCCACGGAGTGCGTTCCTCGCTCGTTGGTCCCGGTCAGTCTAGGCGTGGGCCGCGGCGCGAGCACGCGCAGCGCACTCGCGGAAGCCGCGGATGGTCCCGGGCATGTCGGACGCGCCGAAGATGGCCGAGCCGGCGACGAACACGTTCGTCCCCGCCTCCGCGCAGGCGCCCAGGGTCTTGTCGTTGAGGCCACCGTCCATCTCGATGTGGCCCGTGTATCCGCGGTCGCGCAGCGCGCGCACCTTTGCGAGCACCTCGGGCATGAACTTCTGGCCGCCGAAGCCCGGGAAGACGCTCATCACGAGCACCAAGTCGACCTCGCCCAAGAAGTCGAGCACGCGCTCGACCGGCGTATCGGGATTGAGCGAGACCCCGACCTGTGCCACGCCGGCGCCGCGGAAGGCCCGGATCACCTCGCGCGCGCCAGACGCGGAGCCCGCGACCTCGACGTGGAAGGTCAGCACGTGCGCGCCGGCCTTGGCGAAGTGCGCCGCGTACTTGAGCGGCTCGGTGATCATCAAGTGCACGTCCAGCGGCCGGGTGGCGACCTTGGCGATGGCCTCGACCACCGGCGGACCGATGGTCAGGTTCGGCACGAAATGGCCGTCCATCACATCGACGTGCAGCCAATCGGCTCCCGCGCGCTCGACACGCGCGACTTCCTCGGCGAGCCGGGCGAAATCGCAGGAGAGCAGCGACGGCGAGATCAGGTTGGGCGGTCCTTGCATGCGGACGTGCATCCTACTCCAAGGCCGCCCGACACGAAATTGCGCGCGAGGCGCTCTCCAGTGAGCACCTCGCGCGCCGTCTGGCGCGACGCGGAGCGCGGGCTCCGCGCAGCCTTTACTTGCGCAGGGACAGCGCCGTGATTCCCGGCAAGGCCTTGCCTTCGAGCAGCTCGAGCGAAGCGCCGCCGCCGGTGGAGACGTGCTTGACCTTGCTCGAGAGCTTGAGCATCTCGAGCGCGGCCACCGAGTCTCCGCCTCCGACAACGGTGTAGCCCGGGCAGGCGGCAACCGCCTTGCCGACGGCTGCGGTGCCCTTGGCGAACGCGGGCATCTCGAACACGCCCATCGGACCGTTCCACACCAGCGTCTTGGCCGCGGCGATCTTGCCCGCGAAGAGCTTGTGGGTCTTGGGCCCGATGTCCAGGGCCATCCAACCATCGGGAATCGTGTCGACGGTCTTCGACAGCGCATCCGGCGCGAACCTGTCAGCGACCACGTGATCCACCGGCAGCAGGAGCTCGACCTTCTTGGCCTTGGCCTTGGCCAACGCGCTCTTCACGACCTCGAGTCGTTCGAGCTCCACCAGCGACTTGCCGATGGGCAGCCCGAGCGCGTGCATGAAGGTGTAGGCCATTCCGCCGCCGACGAGCAGCGTGTCGCAGGTGTCGAGCAAGTGCTCGATCACCAACAGCTTGTCCGAGACCTTCGCGCCACCGAGGATCGCGACCAGCGGTCGCTCGGGGCTCTTCAGCACGCGGCCGAAGGCCTCGATCTCGGCCTGCAGCAGGCGACCGGCCACCGAAGGCAAGAGCTTGGCGACCTCGCTGACCGAGCACTCGGCCCGGTGCGAGGTGCCGAAGGCATCGTTGACGAACACGTCGCCGAGCCTGGCATAGGCGGCGCTCAGCGCCGGATCGGCCTTCTGCTCGCCGGCGTTGAAGCGCACGTTCTCGAGCAACAGCACGCTGCCCGCGGCCGCGGTGTTGACCGCGGACTCGACCGCGGCGCCGGTGCTGTCGTCGAGCTTCTTGACCTTGACTCCGAGCAACGACTCGAGTCGCTTGGCCACGGGATTCAGGCGCAGCTTCTCGTCGATCCCCTTGGGACGGCCGAGGTGGCTCATCAGGACCACGCAGCGCGCGCCCCTCCCCAGGACTTCGCGGATCGTGGGCAACGCCGCGCGGATGCGCGTGTCGTCGGTGATCGCGCCGGAGTCGTCTTGCGGCACGTTGAAATCCACGCGCATCAAGACGCGCTTGGATTTGACGTCGAGCGCGTCGAGCCCGGAGCTCGAGCTCGGCGCGCTAGTCATTTTTTTTCGGCGCTGGCTCCTGCGGCGACGAGCGCGGGTGCCGCCGGCGCCGACTTGGGCAGCTTCATCTTGTTGGAGAGCTTCATCAGCTCGACCACGCGATTGCTGTAGCCCCATTCGTTGTCGTACCAGGCCACGAGCTTCACCATGCGCTTGTCGAGCACCATGGTCGAGAGCGAGTCGAAGATCGTGCTGTGCGGATTGCGCACGATGTCGGTGGAGACCAGCGGATCGGTCGAGAACTGCAGGATGCCCTTGTAGTTCTTGTCCTTGGCGGCGGTGGCGTACGCGGCGTTGAGCTGCTCGATCGTCACGTCTTTCGAGAGCTCGGCGACCAGGTCGACCACCGAGCCGTCCGGCACCGGAACGCGCAGCGACGTACCGTCGAGCTTGCCCTTGAGCGCGGGCAGCACCTTGCCCACGGCGCGTGCGGCTCCGGTGGTGGTCGGGATGATGTTGAGCGCGGCCGCGCGGGCGCGGCGCGGATCCTTGTGCGGCAGGTCGAGCACCTGCTGGTCGTTGGTGTAGGCGTGCACCGTGGTCATCAAGCCGCGCACGATGCCGAAGTTCTCGTGCAGCACCTTGGCCAGCGGAGCAAGGCAGTTCGTCGTGCACGAGGCGTTGGAGATGATGCGATGCTCGGGCTTGAGCGTGTCGTGGTTGACGCCGAGCACGACCATCGCGTCGACCTCGTCTTTCGGAGGCACGGTGAGCACGACGCGCTTGGCGCCGGCGTCGATGTGCTTCTGGCATTGTTCGCGCGACGTGAACACGCCCGTGGACTCGACCGCGAAGTCGATCTCGTTCTGCTTGTGCGGCAGCGTCGCGGGGTCCTTGATCGCGGTGACCGAGATCTTCTTGCCGTCGACCTTGATGAAGTCCTTGCCTGCCTCGACCTTGCCCGGGAAAGGCCCGTGCACGGAGTCGAACTTGAGGAGGTGCGCCAGGGTCGCCGGATCGGTCAGGTCGTTGATGTGCACGACCTCGATGTCGGCGTAGTTCTGGTGGATGACGCGGAAGACGTTGCGGCCGATGCGGCCGAAGCCATTGATCGAAACGCGCATGCCCATGGCAGGTGCTCGGTTGGGTTGACGGGAGTGGAGCGGTCGGGTGCGAGGTGCTGCGGAGCGCTGGGGAGGTGTGTCGGAGACCGCCCGCCGCCGCCCTAAGTCTCGGCGCCGGACCAGCCTCCCCGAGGCGGCCCACAATTCCTGCGAAAACGGGCGGAGAGGTTAGCTGGGGGTGCCGAAGGTATCAACGCGAACAACGACCCATGGCACAGCGTGATGCAAGTCTCGGAGAGCTCGATCGCGAGCGCTGGTCGCGCCTCGCGAGCGCGCTGGGCCTCGCTCCGCGCGAGCCGGTGGTGCTGGCTTTTTCGGGGGGCGCGGACAGCGTTCTGCTGCTCCACTGGCTGTGCGTCAGCGATCCGCGGCCGGCGGTGATCGCCGTGCACGTGCACCACGGTCTGCGCGGGGCCGAAGCCGACGCCGACGCCGAGTTTTGTGCCGCGACATGTCGCGCGGCCGGAGTTTCGTTCCGACTGCGGCGCGTCGCGCTCGATCCGCAGCTGCCGGCGCTCGAGGAGCGCGCACGCGAAGCGCGCTACCGCGTGTTGCTCGAGGAAGCTCGCCGCGCGCGCGTGGGAGTGCTGTTGACCGCTCACCAAGCCGACGACGCGCTGGAGACCACGCTGATGCGCTGGATGCGCGGCACCGACCTCGCCGGTTTGGCGGGGATCGACGCCGTCAGCGCGCGCGGTCGCGTGCGCTTGATCCGGCCGCTGCTCGCGTTGCGCCGGGCGGAGGTTCGGCAGCTCGCGGAGCACGCTGGCCTCGCCTGGCGCGAGGACTCTTCCAACCACGACCCGCGTTTCACGCGGACGCGCGTACGCGAGGCGTTCCTCCCCGAGATCGAGCGCCTGGCGGGAGCCTCGGCGGTCGACAATCTGCGTCACTTCGCCCAGGCTGTCGACGCCCTGGAGCGCCAGCTCTCCGCTCGCACGGCGGAGCTGGAGTGGAAGCCCCTGCTCGCGCGCCACGCCACGCGGCGCAAGGACGACTCCGTGTTGGGTGGCACGCTGCGCCGTTCCCAGCTCGCGCGTCTACCCAGCGCCCTGCGGCGTCGCGCGCTGTGGCGCTTGGTGGTCCAGGGTACGTCGCACGCGCCCAGCCGGCGGCTGCTCGCGCTCCTGGAGCAGGACATCGACTCCGGCGCGTGCGTGCGGCGCACGCTCCCCGGAGGTTGGCGGTTGTGCTTGCGCTCGCTGGTGCTCGAGCTCCATCCGCCGCTCGAGGCGCTCGCGGAGCGCACCTCGCAGGCCTGGTTGCCCTTCCGTGAGTTGGCCGGAGGCGCCACGGGGCCGCGCGCGGGCGCCTGGCTGGCGCGGCTCGAAGCGCCGCCGGAGGGCTTTCACCTCCCCGTTCCCGGATCGGTGACGTTGCCCGACGGACGGCGCATCGTCGCGACCTGGAGCGACGGCGATCCGCAGCGGCCGGTGCCGCGCGACGCCCGCGTGGTCGAGCTCGACCCCGCCGCTCGTCCGGACCATCTGCGCGTTCGCTGGCCCCGCGAGGGAGATCGTTTTCATCCGCTCGGCGCACCGGGTTCGCGCCCCTTGCGACGCTTCTTGGCCGACGCGCGCGTGCCGAGTGCCGAGCGGCGCTTCGTGCCCGTGGTGTGGCGCGAGGGCGAGCTCCTGTGGGTCGCCGGTCTGCGTCCAGCGGAGTCGGCCAAGGTCGGGCCCGCGAGCGCGGTGCGCCTGCGACTCGAGCTTCTGGGAGGCCCGGGACTCGAGCGCGGTCGCGAGCCCGCGAGTGCGCGCGCGCGGCCCCGCGCACGCCAAGCGGAGTTCGACTTCGGGTTCGAGCCGCGCGACACCCGTCAGTGACTTGCCCGCGGCCGGGGGGTAACCTGCGTTGGATTTCGTGTCCCTCGCGTCGCAACTCTTGCCTGCCGTCCCCTGGTCGAACCCGCTGCGAACCAACCTCGAGCGCGTCCGTGAACGGATCGCCGCGGGGTGTCGTGCCGCGGGGCGCTCCCCTTCCGAGGTCCAGCTGCTCGCCGTGACCAAGAGCGTGGATGCAGCGCACGCGGCCGAGCTCGTGCGCTTGGGGCAGCTCGACCTCGGCGAGAACCGCGTCGCCGAGCTCGAGCGCAAGTCCGGCGCTCTCGCGGCTGTCGACCCGCGTGTGCGTTGGCACCTGATCGGACACCTCCAGCGCAACAAGGCGCGGCGCGCGGTGCAGCACGCTGGCGTGATCCACTCCGTCGACTCGTTGGCCTTGATCGAAACTCTGGCGCGCTTGGCGAGCGAGTTGGGGCGCACGCTGGACGTGTTCCTCGAGGTGCGCGCGATCGCCAGCCCCGAGCGCTCCGGCTTCGAGCAAGCGGAGCTCCCCGCTGCAGTCGAGCTTGCCGCACGCGCGCCACGCTTGCGCTTGCGAGGGTTGATGGCACTGGCCGAGCTCGACCCAGCTGCGCGCGCCGGCGATTTGGCGAGTCAGGCGCGCGCGCGGCGCACCTTTGCCGGCGTACGCGAGCTCTCCGAGCGACTCCCCAGCGAGGCCTTCGTCGACGGTCGTCCACTGCTTTCGATGGGGATGAGCTCGGACCTCGAGGCCGCGGTCAGCGAAGGCGCCCATTGGGTGCGCGTGGGGACGGCGCTTTTCGAACACCAGAAGCCCGAGGATTCGCACGCGTGAGCGCCGACGAAAAAGACCAGCGATTGCTGCTCGAACTGGCCGGCGACCCGCGCGCGCCAGTCGAGCTCCCCCGCCAGGGAGTGATGAAGATCGGGAGCTCGAAGGAGAAGTCCGACCTGCACCTCGAAGGGCAAGGCGTGGCCGACGTGCACTGTGCCATCGGCCGCGCGAAGAGCGGTGGCTGGGCGCTCAAGGACCTGGGCAGTGAGTACGGCACGATCGTCAACGGCGAGCGCGTGCAATCACACAAGCTCGAGGCCGGGGACCTGGTGCTCTTGGGCTCGCGCCGCTTGCGCGTCATCGGCGCCGAAGCGCGTGCCGCCGCGGCTCCAGCGAGCGTCGCCTCACCCAACGTGGTGCCTCCGAGCGGAGCTGCGGCGAACGTGGCGCAAGCGCCGCTGCCGTCCGCGGGCAAGCCCGCTGCGCCCATCCAAGAAGTCCCGCTGGCACGCGGCGGCGATAGCGTCTCCAAGTTGCCGCAGGTCAAGGGCTACCGGGTCGAGAAGCCGCTCGGCCGCGGAGGCATGGGCGAGGTGTACCTCGCGGTGCAAGAGAGCTTGGGACGACCGGTGGCGCTGAAGGTCCTGGCGAGCAAGCTCGCCGCCGACACCGACTTCGTGAAGCGCTTTCAGGCGGAAGCGCGCGCGGCCGCGGCGCTCAACCACCCCAACGTGGTCACGGTGCACGACGTCTGGGAGGAGAGCGGCCGCCACTTCCTGGCCATGGAGTTCATGGACCGCGGGAATCTCGAGCAGCGCCTGCAGCGCGAAGGCAAGCTCACCAGCAAGGAATCGCTGGAGATCCTCACCGACACCGCCAAGGCGCTGGTGTATGCGGAGCTGCGCGGCATCGTCCACCGCGACATCAAGCCCGCGAACCTGATGCAGAATTCGGTGGGCACGAACAAGCTCGCCGACCTGGGACTCGCGATGCACCTCGAGGCCGAGGCCACCGAGTCGGACAACAAGAAGATCTACGGCACGCCGCACTTCATCTCGCCCGAGCAAGCGCGCGGCGAAAAGGTCGACGTGCGCTCCGACATGTACTCGCTCGGCGCGACGCTCTACCGCCTGCTCAGCGGCCGCACGCCGTTCGAGGGCGCGACGACGCGCGACATCCTGCGCGGGCACTTTCTCGAAGCCCCCAAGCCGTTGGTCGAGCTTGCACCCGATGTCCCCGCCGGTCTGGCGGCCATCGTGCACCGCTTGCTCGAGAAGAAGCCGGACGCGCGCTACCCGACGGCTGCCGTGCTGCTGCAGGAGGTCGAGAAGCTGCGCAGCGCCGCACTCGTCGGCGCAGGCGCCCAAGCGCTCCCCCGCTCGGGTTCGAAGGCGCCGTTGATCCTCGCCGTCGCGGTCGTTGCGCTCGGTGCCACTGCGTTCTTCGTGCTGCGCGGAGGCGAGAGCCCGTCGAACGGTGGTTCGCGCATCGACGATCCGCGGTCCGCGGTCGAGGGACCGGACCACAACCCGACGCGTACGTCGTCCAACGGCTCCGCGGACGCCCCGGAGGTTCCCGATCGGCCGCGCGTCGTCGAGCGCGACGATGACACCGCGCTGAAGCTGCGCGAGGTCGAGGCCGAGAACGCGCTGTTCAAGATCGCTGCGGACCTTCCGCCCGACGAGCGGCGCGTGGCTCTGGAGGAACTCGCCGTGCGTTTCGAAGGCACGGCTGCGGCCAACAAGGCACGGGAAGAGGCCGAGCGTCTGCGCATCCAGGCCGAGGAGGCCGCGGCGCAGAGCAGCGCCCAAAGTCAGGCTGCACAAGCCTGGACGGAACGGTTGCGGCTGGCCGCGCGCACCGACTCCGGGCCCAAGCCGCTGGCCGAGGCGCTGCGCTCGATGCTCGCGTTCGAGATCCCCTCGCTCCTGGCGTCGAACGCGGCCGCGCTCGAGCAACGACGCGCGATCTTCGCGGAGACGATTCGCGCCGCGCTGGAACGTGCGCGCGCAGACCTCGCGGCGGCCGATGCGGCCGAGCAGGCGGGCAAGTTCGACGAGTTCGAGCAGACGCTGCGGCCCTGGCTCACGGCTCTCGATCTGCCGCCGATGCCGGTGGAACTCGGCTTCGAGGCACTTCCCGACCTCGGAGAGGTGCTGGCGCAGCGCGGCGCGATCCAGAAGCGACTCGAGGGCTTGAGCACGGCTCGCGCGCGCTTCGAGAAGGAGCGCCGGGTGGCGGACCGCGGGCGATTGGCGAGCGCGATGCGGGGCGAGCGCGGCGTGGGTGCGGCGCTGGCGAGCTTCGATTTCGGTGCCGCCGAACGGCTGATCGCAGAGCTCGAGAGCTCGCTTGCGACCGAGGACGCGCGCGGCTTCGCTCAGGCCCTCGGAGAAGGTGTGCGCGCGGGGAACCAAGCGCTGCTCAACCTGGCGGCGGAGTTCGACAAGGGTGGCTGGAAGCGCAAGACCATCACGGACCCACGCGCCAAGGGGCGAGTGACGCGCGAGGTGATTGGCGCGAGTGCTCAAGGCATCACCGTCAAGGTCGACGGCAACGCGGACTTGCTGCCCTGGTCCGCGTTCGGCTCGAGGAGCATCGACCTGCACCAGTTGTTCCATCAGCGCCTGACGCGCGAGTACGCGCCGGCGGAGCTGCGCGGAATCGAACTGCTCGTGCGCGTGTCCGCCGTGACGCTGGCCGCCCACGAGGCTGCCGACATGTTGAGCCAGGACTCCAAGGCCGTGCTCAGCGAGGACGAAGAACGTCAGATCCTCGAGGCCTTCGACGCGGCGCGCGCCTGGGCGCAACTCGCCGGGACCAGCGCCGCTTGCGAGCGCGAGGTCGAAGCCGCGCGAGTCTTGATCGAGGCCTTGCGCGCGTCGACCGACGGAGCTTGGTCGCGCTCCGTCGCGAGCATCGAGCGCCTGCTGGACGAGTTCGCGCCGACGTTGCTCGTGCGCTTCATCTCCGACGGTCGCGGCGCATGAGCGCGGCGTTGCGGGTCGTCGCCCGTGGGGACGGCCAAAGCGTGAGCTTGTTCGTGCGTGCCCAACCGGGTGCCAAGCGCTCCGGGGTGGTTGGCACTTGGAACGAGCACCTGAAGGTGGCGGTCCGAGCCCCAGCCGAGGACGGCCGCGCGAACGAGGAACTGCTCGGAGTCCTGGCCGACGCGCTCGGCCTGCGCGCATCGGCGTTGGCTGTGCTGCGCGGAGCCAAGGCTCGACAAAAGGAAGTCCTCGTGCCGCTGGCCGAGTCGATCGTGCGCGAACGCTTGCTCCGAGCTCTCGAGGGCGCTTAGCTCTTGCGCATGCAAGCATCGCAACTCGACGACGCCGTCGCACGCGCGGTCAAGAGCTCGGAGCGCTCCGTCGCGCTGCGCCCGGTCGCGCTTTATCTGCTCTCGACGGGCGTGGACGTGCTCTCCGGCAGGCTCGAGCGTGGCGGCCGCGTGCCGCTCGAGCGCATCGAGGGCGTTCCCGCGAGTTGGGCGCACGCGCTCCTGCACTTCGGCTGGTTGCGCGGATTGCCTGTGTGGCTGATCGAGAACGCCCCTGTCGAGCCCGCGATTTCCGAGCCTGCCTGGGCCGGCGCCTTCCCGGTGTGGTGGGCCGCTGCCATGGGCGCTTCGACTCTGGTGACGTGTTGCGCCGGATCGTCGCTCGACAACGCGTCGGCTCCGGCCGGGACCATCGCCCTGGTTCGCGACCACATCAATCTCTCGGGATCCACTCCACTCTTGGGCGTGGGGGCGAGCGAACTGGGCGCGCAGTTCCCCGATCAGTCGCGGGTCCACGAGACGGAGCTGATCCGCGCCGCGAAACAGGCGGCGGAAAGACTCGGGCTGAATGCGCGTGAGTGCATCGCGGCCTGCACGCTCGGTCCAACGCTCGAGACTCCCGCCGAACAGCGCTGGATGGCGCGCGCCGGTGCGCATGTTTCGGCGCAAGGCATGGCGCTGCCGCTGATCGCCGCCGCGCACGCCGGGCTCGGTGGCCTGGCGCTCGTGGTGGTGGTCCAAGAAGCCGAGGCGGCGCTCGATATCGCCAAAATCGCGGCTCGCTCGGAGGCGTTGGCGCCGGCGCTCGACGACTTGTTGACCGAGCTCGCGCTCGACGTGCAACGCGTGGCGCGCGCGCGCTTGGACGAGGTCGGCAGATGAACGCGCGTCCGAGGATCGCGGTCCTGGTCTCCGGCACGGGTCGCTCGCTGGAGAACCTGGTGCAGTGCATCGAGCGCGGCGAGTTGGATGTCGAGATCGCACTCGTGCTCTCCAACACTCCGTCGGCCTTCGCGCTGGAGCGCGCCGCGCGCCACGGCCTGGAGTCGCGGGTCGTCGACCACCGCGATTTCGCCGACGCCCAGGCCTTTGGTCGCGCGGTGTTCGCCGAGATCGAAGCGCGTCGTGTCGATCTGGTGGTGTTGGCCGGCTTTCTGCGGCTGCTTCCGATCCCCGATGCGTGGCTCGGCCGCGTGCTCAACATCCACCCGGCGCTGTTGCCCAAGTTCGGCGGCAAGGGCTATTTCGGCGAGCGCGTCCACCGTGCCGTGATCGAGGCGCGAGAGCGCGAGAGCGGCTGCACCGTGCATTACGTCACCAACGAGTACGACCGCGGTCCGATCGTCCTCCAGCGCCGCGTTCCGGTGCGGGACGGCGACGACTCCCACACACTCGCCGAACGCGTGTTCGAGGAAGAGAAGCTGGCGCTGCCGGATGCGATCCAGCGCCACTTCGCCGGACTCGCCGGAGCGACCGTCGAACGCGGCGGCGCGCGCGGGTGAGACGAGCCCGAGCGCCGACCGAGCGCGCGGTGTTCAGGACGAGCGCTCGACCTGGGAGCTCTGGAAGCGCCTCAACAAGTCCGCGGCGCGCGCACTGCAGCGGCCGAGCTCGTCGAGCGTGCTCTGTGCGCGCCACGACGCGCGCGAATCCAATTCGAGTCGGAGGGTCTCGACGTGTCCGATCAGCGAGGTCAGCAAGTCTCCGAACTCGAGCAACAGGGCCGGGCTCTCGGGCGAAACTTGCGCGGCCGGCCGGAGCGGAGCGACTTCGTCCCGTGCGCGGCGCGCAGGGAACGTCGAGCTCCGAGGAGCTGGAATGACCTCGAATCCAGCGCGATCGATGTCGTCGACCGCGGCCAGCAGGCGCTCGCGTTCGAGTGGCTCCACGAGCACGTACTCCGCACCCGCGGCCAGCGCGCAGGCGGCATCGGACGGTTCGGTCTCACCATCGATGCAGAAGATCACTGGGACGTCGCGCAAACGCGAGTCGCTGCGCAATGTGCGATAGACGAGCAAGTCGTCGGTCAGCGGCACGCTCAGGCGCATCACGAACGCGCCGAAGCTCGCGCGCCGCGCGGCCACCAGGAGCGCCGGCGCGTCTGGCACGACACAGGTCGCGTGGGCTGAGCCGCGCAGGATTTGCTCGGGAGACCCGCGCTCTTCGGGATGACGATCGGCGATCAAGATCCGCATCGCAGCTCCGCTTTCTCCTCGTGTCTGCGGGCGTCGTGCGTCCGCGAGGGTTCGAGCTCCCTGGTCCACGCGACAGGGCTCGTCCTGCGCGCAGCGCGCGCGACGGGCCGTGTCGAGCCGCTGCCATGGTAGTGCGTGGCTCGCGATCGCGGTACCCACTACGGCGTTCCCCAGTACGACCATCGGACAGCGGAGCTCGATCCACGCCCCGGTTATGCCCTGATTGCGTCCGACCGAAGGAGATGTGCCATGAACGCACCGTCACGGACTTTTGCAGCGCAGCGCATCCTCGCCTGTGTCGCGGAAGGCGCCACCTCGGATCACGCGGTGCGCGCCGCGGCGGCTATCGCCGAGCGCACCGGCGCCCAACTCGACCTGCTGCACGTCGTGCCGCCGATCCTCGTGGGGCCGACGACCTTTGCCGGGCTCTCGAGCGAGAACCTGTCGCGGCAGCGCGCGGAGCAAGCTCAGCAGTCGATCGCGGCCCACCTGTCCCATCGCCACGCGGACGTGCGCGTCGCGGGGCGACCACTCTCGGACTTGCTGACGGTGTCCGTAGGATCGCCGGCGCGGGTCGTGCTCGATCGGGCGCGCGAGAGCGCCTGCGACCTGTTGGTCGTCGGCGACAGCGGGAAGCGCAAGCAACTCGATCTCGGTGGCCTGGCTCGGGCCTTGTACGCGCGCGCCGAATGCCCGGTGTGGACGCAGGTCGAGCCGCCGCGCGCCATCGAGCGCGTGCTCGTTCCGATCGACCTCTCGGAAAGTAGCCGCGGTGTTCTGGCTTACGCGCTGTCTCTCGCGCGCACGATGAACGCTCGCCTGCACGTGCTCGAGTGCTTCGTGAGGCCCGAGCTGTTCTACGGTGCCGGCATGGACGTTCCGGCCGGACCTCTGCCGTACACCATCGATTCCTTGCGCAACGTCGAGTACGAGGCCTTCGGTCGCTTCGTCGAGGAGTTCGACTGGCAAGGCGTGCAGCACTCGGCCGAGTTCGTGGACGACGACCCGGCGCGCGCCATCCTGTCCGCGCAAGATCGCTTCCAAGTGATCGTGATGGGCACGCACGGTCGCTCGGCGCTGGCGGCGGCGCTGCTCGGCAGCGTCACTTGGCAAGTGCTGAGGCTGGCGCGCACACCGGTCTTGACGGTGCACGACAAGGGGCGGTCCTTCGCGCTCTAGTCGTCGACCGGCCGCATCCACGCCGGCCGCTCGTGTGCCATCGCTCACTCACTTCGCGCGGCACGTGACAGCGCGTGCAGGCGTCGGTCGATCCGCGCCGCGAGCGCGGGAATCCCGGGGCCTGAGCACTCCCCGGCGATGCCCGCGCCGAGTTCCAGTGCGGCGCGCGCTTCGGCTGGAGCACCGTGCCCGAGATCCGCGGCCCACTCGAGGCAAGCTCGCGCAGCGCGCTCGTCGCGCGCTGCGTGTGCCAATTCCCGCAGCACGGCGAGTCGCTCCGGGGTCCGTGCGCAGGCTTTCAAGGCAACGCTGACGAGCTCGAGTGCCTCGCGTCGCGGTTCGGCCTCGGTGCAAAGCTCGAGCGCCCGCTTGGCCCATTCGAGGCTCTCTTCCCAGCGCTTGGCGCGCGCGCAGGCCTCGGCCAGCGCGCGACATTCAGCAGCGCGTCGTCGCAGTGCCTCGGGGGCATCGTGCTCCCCGGCATGGGCCTGGCCGCCGAGACCGCCGAGGCGCGCCGCGAGCGACACCAAGCTCAAGACGTCGTCGCGATTGTGACGGAAGACCTCCTCGAGCAAGTGCGGGCGTCCAGAAAGGAAATCGAACCAAGCTGCGGGCGCGAAGGAGCCGGGAAGATCGTGCTCGCGGACGACACCACAAATCTCGCGCTCGGCTGTCGCCAAGCGGGTGTCGCTCCACAGGCCGCCGTACACGCGGCGACAGGCGTGGTACAGGTCGAAATGCGGCAGTCGCGCGAATGGCGCGGCGATTCCGTGCATGCGCATCTTGTCTTCGAGCCGATGGCGGTCGAACGACTTGCCGAAGTACGACACCACTCCGGCGGACGCGGCAATGCGCTCCGCGCAACTCGCCAGCATCGCGGCTTCTTCCTCGGGGCCGCGCAAGAAGCCTTGCCAGAGCTCGAACTCGCCGTCCGAGAAGTGACCGAGGCCGACCAGGAACGACTTGGTCCCCGCCCCACCGCTGAGGCCGGTGGTCTCGATGTCGAGGTAGACCGCGCGCAGTGGATCGAGGCCGCTCACCTGCGCGTCTCGAGCCACCAAACCCCAGACGTCGCGCGAAATGCGCTCGACCGAGCCGAGCGTGGTCTTCCCGTGCGCGTACGTCGACGGCCAACGCGTGACGCGCGCTGCGAACACGCCGCGATTCCCCTGCTCGAGCGATAGCCCCAGCGGTGGTCCCACGCTCCGCCGATCCGTTGTGGGCCCCGAAGATGCCGCGAGCGGTCGACGCGCAGCGAGGCGCGACTTGAACCACCCGGGCAGAGCGGGCTCGGCTCGACCAGCGGCCGGGACCGCGGTCGTGTCCTTGCGCAGTCGCCGCAGCCGTTCGTGGAATGCACCGCTCACGGAGAGTGACTCGCGAGCGGGCGCTCGAGCGCGAGTGGCCCTTGGCACAGGTGCGCGAGCACGCGGCGCGCGGCGCTCTTGCCCAGCGCGCCGCATTCGGCGCGCGGACCGACGCACCCCGGGCAGCCCTGCCGGCATTCGCAATGCTCGACGACCGTGAGCGCCGCCAGCAGCACGTCGCGATGCGCCTCGAACAGCACGTCCGCCAGTCCGACGCCACCCTGCACTCGGTCGTACAAGACGATCGCCGGCCTGAGGAAGTGAGGCGAGCGCACCTCGCAGCTCAAGCCCAGATCCTGCGGCTGGCAGCGCAAGAAGAGTGGCGCGACCCGTCGCAGCAGCGAACCCGCCGCACGCCAGGCGGAGCTGCGCTCACTGCCCACGAGCTCGAGCGCATCCGCGGACTCCTGCGAGAGCGTCAGCACGAAGGCCTGGGTGTCGAGCTCCTCCGGAGGCAGGTGGATGTCCTCGGTGCCGACGTTCTCGCGCGTGTAGAAGCGGATCTTCTTGTACTGGGTCGCGACCGTCGTGACGTGCACTTCACCCGACCAAATCCCGTAGTCCTCGCCACCACCGATGCGCTGTCGCTCCGCATGTCGCTCCAGGCGCAGCACCTGCAGAGTCGTGTCGACCTCGGCCTCGGTGAAGTAGTCGCTCTCGACCTGACGCACGTACGCGCGTCGATTCTCGAAGTCGAAGCGCTCGACTTTCCAGGTCTCCCCCTGAACCTGGTAGATCGCACCCTCGTGCACGGTCGTGATCGAACCCTCGCGGTCGATCTCCCCGATCGCCTTCTTGGTCTCGACGTCCAGGATCAGCACGTTGTCCGGGCCACCTCCGGCGAGCGTCACGTCTTGAGCCGGGTAGGCGTCGGCGATCCAGTGCCAGGTGTCGTCGCGCCGCAGGAGCAGGCGCGACTCGCTGGCCAGGTAGTCGAGGATCTCGGGGACGTGCGGCGCTGCGCCGAACGCATCGCGCTCGAGCTGTGCGTCGCGGAACGGCAGCTCGAACGCGGCGCATTTGACCTGCTCGGAGAGGATCACGAGGTTGTCGGGGTCGAGGCCGAGGCTCTCGCGCGGCGCGCGGAACAGGAAGTCGGGGTGCGCCGTGAGATACTGGTCCAGCGGGTCCGAGCGCGCGATCAGGACGGTCAGGCTGGGTTGTCCGCGACGGCCGACGCGGCCCGCGCGCTGCCAAAACGAAGCCTGCGAGCCCGGATATCCGACCAGCACGGCGACGTCGAGCCGGCCGATGTCGATGCCCAGCTCGAGCGCATTGGTCGAGACCACGACCTTGACCGTGCCGTTGCGCAGACCTTCCTCGATCTCGCGCCGGTGCAACGGCAAGTAGCCGCCGCGGTAGCCGCGGATTTCGTCCGGCTCGAGGCCGAGCTCGTGCGAGCTCTCCTTGAGATAGCGCGTGAGCACCTCGACCGAGGTGCGCCGTTGGCAGAAGAAGATCGTCTGACGGTTCTCTCCGCAGATGCGTGTCGCCAGTCGCCTGGCTTCCTCGAGCGCGTCGGCGCGCAGGCCGGCGACACGATCGAGCATCGGTGGGTTGAAGACACCGAAGAAGCGCTCGCCGGAAGGCGAGCCGTCCTCGGAGACCACCTCGACGACGCGGCCGGTCAGGCGCTTGGCGTGAGCGGCGGGCTCGCGCAGGGTCGCGGACGAAAGCAGGAACTGCGGCCGGCTGCCGTAGTGTTCGGCGATGCGCGTGAGGCGCCGCAGCACATTGGCCACGCTCGATCCGAACACGCCTGAGAGCGTGTGGACCTCGTCGATCACGATCGTGCGCAGATTCGCGAACAGCTCCGACCACTTGGCGTGGTTGGGCAAGATTCCGGCGTGCAGCATCCACGGATTGGTGAGCACGATGTGACCGTCGTCACGCAGCGTGCGTCGCACCGACGGCGGCGTGTCGCCGTCGTAGGTGAAGCTGTGCCAGTCTTGGCCGAGCGCCGCGATCATGGCATTGAGACTGGTCGACTGGTCCTGGCTCAGGGCCTTGGTCGGGAAGAGCGCGATGGTGCGCGCGCTGCCCTGGGTTTCGAGCAAGCGCTGCAGGATCGGCGCGATGTAGCACAGGGTCTTGCCCGACGCCGTGGGCGTGGCGACGAGCACGTCATGACCCGCGAGCGCCAGCTCGATCGCGCGCGCTTGATGCGCGTAGAGTCGCCCTTGACCGCGGCTTTCCAGCAGCGAGCGCAGTCGGGGGTCGAGGGCCTCGGGCAGTGCCTCACTGTGCTCGGGTCGCGCCGCGACCGTGTGCCAATGCTCGAAGCGCGGACCGAACTCCGGATCGGACTTGAGCTCCTCGACGAGGGTGCGGACGGTGCGCGACGAGCGCGCTCGGCGAGCGCCGCCGGTCCGCGCGGAGGGTCGATCGGATGCGTCGGAAGGCGGTTGCACGGAGGCTCCGTTCGGTGGATGTTCGCGTCACCCTAGGGAGTGCCGCGTGGCACGACAAGCCTGCGCCACGCTCGTTCTGCCGGCGCGCGTGGTCCGGGCGAGGTGCTGCGAGCCGTCAACCGTCGGCGAAGAGCAGGCGAAGTCCAGCTGCCAGCTCAGGTCGGACCTGTGCGAAGCGCTCGGAGCTGCGGTACACCGCGCGCGGGGTGCCGGCATCGTTCCATTGGCCCAGACTGAACTCGAAGGCCGCGCCCGAGTAGCGCTGGATGCGCACGACGAGCTCATCGGTCAGAGCCTGATCGGAGCGCGTTCCGAGCTCGACGGCGCGCATCGCCAGCAGCCCGTCGACCAGCTTCGCGAACTCCTTGGCCTCGGAGGTCGTGCCCATGCGCACCCATTTGCCCTTGTCCTCGCGGGCATAGGCACGCTGGCCGCCGCGGAACGAGAACTCGATCCGTGCCACCTCGAGCTCGGGGATCTTGTGAAGTTCGAGGCTGCGCCAGGCGAGCGGATCGCGCTGCGCCAGTGCCTCGACCTCGTGCGAAACCAAGGACACGAGTTGGTCCCCAAGCCGTCGAAAACACACGCCGTCGATCCCGTCGCGTGTGCGGTAAGCGGGACCGAACTCTCCGCCCTGCAGGTCGTCTGCGGTGCCCACACGCACGTAGCCGCGGCTCTCGGAGCTCGACCAATTCGCATCGAACAAGAAGTCGTCGTAGCGCGACCGTTCGAGCCCCGCGATGGCATCGAGAACGAGTTGCGCATCGGCCGGGTCGCCGTCGACGACGACCACTCCGTCGCGCTTGCCGGTGATGCGCCAACCCCGCTCGGTGCGGCGCAGCACGCTCTCCTTGCCGTCGCACGCCAGCTCGAGTCGATCGACGCTCTCGGTGACCAACCGCACCATCTCGCGGTCGAGCAACATCGCGCTGGGCGGAGCGATCGACAGCACCGTGTCGCCGCCCACGCGGTAGACGTGGGGTGAACCCACCCGCGCGGCGTACCACAGCTCGCCCTGCGGCTCGGGCGCGAGTAGCAACGATTCGCTCTTGCCGTCCGCCTGCGCCAGGTCGATTCGCAGAGGCGCCGGATCGAGGCCGTAGTTGACGAGCGCTCCCGGAGAATCGATGAAGAACTGCGCGCGCATCGTCGAAGCGGCCACGAGCCAACGCAGGAACGCGTCTGGGTCGAGCTGCGCGCTGAAGGGCGCGGTCGCGCGCCAGTTGCCGTCCAGGACCGCCGCGAACGTGAGGTCGCGCGCGACCTGTTCCGCGTTCAGCAAGACGCTGCCTTGGCGGCGAACTTCGACGATGTCCTTGGGGAAGACGGTCCACAGCGAGCGGGAGCGCCAGTCGTGGAGGTCGCGATCGAGTGTCGTGTCCAAGGCGCGTTCGGTGCGCAGGATCTGGCCGTCGACGCGCACGAACGCGAAGGTCGGGTCCAGGTCGATCGCGCCGATCTCCACGCGTCGCTTCAGCAGCGAACCACCGACGTCTTCCTCGATCTCGAGCACCGCGCGCGGCGGAGCCAACGAGACCTTCGAGGCGTCGACTCCGGCCGCTGGCTTGCCATGTTGCGTGGCCAGCGACTCGAGCAGCACCTGGACCACGGCGTTCTCCGCCGGGAACTCCAGTGGATCGACGATGTTCCATTCGTCTCTCGCGTTGCGCTCGATGCGCAATTGCAGGGAGCGCTCGACGTTGTCGACGCGCAGCGCGCGCACACGCGAACGATCGAAGCCCTCGAGGAGCGGGCGCTCGGCTGGCTCACTCGAGCTCGGCTCGAGGCGCGCGCGCCACCAAGCCAGCGCGCACAGCGCCCCCACGACCACGACCGCGATCAGCAGCTTCCGCAGGTGCATCAGCTATCTCCGGCGCCGCAGCGCGATCAGGAATCCGAGCAGCGCGAACGACCCGGGAAGGACGCCCCAGGCGACGACGTTGAGTCGCGTGAGCGCAGTGCTGTTGCGCACGTCGAGGACGCGTCGCTCGAAGGCGCGCGGACGGATCACCAGACGTCGATCGCGCTGAGCCAGCCAGTTGAAGGTGTTCAGGGCGAAATCCCGATTGCGCGCGAGCGCGTCGTTCGAGAGCGCATCCGGAGATCCGAGGGCGACGACACGCGCTGCCTTGCGCTCGGCATTGGTGTCCGGCTGGTCCAACTCGGAGCCTGCGGGTGGGAATGCGAGCGCCATGGCCAGCGCGAATGGCCCGGCTTCCTCCAGTCGAGAGTCGAACTTCCAATCGCCGCGGCCACCCTGGGTGGGCAAGTCGCGCCAGGCGAGCTCCGGGCTGCGCAGCAGGTCGATCAGCACCGAGTTCTTGGGCTTGGCGCCGAGTGCGGCAAAAGCGCGCGCGTTGGGCAAGCCCACGCGCGCCTCCGAACGCGCCAAGGACTCCGTGATCGGATGCCGCAACTCCAAGTTGCTGCCGGCGACGACGATCGTGCCACATTGCTCCAATCCGGTGCGCCAGCCGCCGAAGCCGTCGGGCACTGGCATGGCCACGAAGCCCGCGGCGGTCTGGATGCCGAATCGGGCCAACAGCTCCTCGGCGCTACCGGCGACTCCGAAGGCGGCGGCGTGGGTCGACGTGGCGACCAGCAGTCGCCCACCGGACTCCACGAATTTGACGATGCGCTCGACCTCGCCGGGCGTGAACGGCTGCGAGGGATCGACGATCGCCAACACGCGTGTCTCCGCCGGAATCTCCGGCGTCTGCGTCGAATCCCAGCGGTCGGTGAAGAAGCCGTCGGAGACCAGCGCCGCGCGCAGCCGGCCCAGATTCAACGACTTCTCGACGTCGTATAGGTCGCGTTCGCCGTGCCCCACGGTGAAGGCGATGCGCGGTTGCTCGTCGATCGACAGGCGCAGCAGCGCATTGCCCATGGCTTCCTCGCCGCGGAAGCTCTCGAGGCTGGGCTCGACGTGCAGCGCGGGATTCCCGGGATCGACGCGGGCGATGTCGCGCAGCAATCTCAGGACGACCTTGTCGTCGTTGCGCGTCAGGACGACGACGTTGTCTTCCTCGATCCCGAGCTCGCGCATGCGGATCGCGACCTTCGAGACATCGGACAAGTCGTGCTCGACCACGCGCAGCTTGGCGGGGAACTGATTGCGCGCGACGAACAGGAGTTCCGCCATGCGCGACTGTGCCTCCGCGCCGACGCGCGTGAGCGGCGCGTCGACGGGCCTGAAGAACACGTCGACCGTGACCTTGTCGGGGAGTGCATCGATCAGACCGCCGAGCGTCTCGTCGAGCGTGTTCTTGCCCACCGCCGTCAGGTCGATGCGCGCGCGCAGCGAGGGCATGCTTGCGAGGTAGGTGAGCAAGCCCGCGCCCAGGGCCGCCAGAGCCACCACTCCGAACACTTGGAGCGCGATCGACTTGCGACTCCAAAGCCCGATCCCGCCGCGGCTCGGCTCGTGCTCTACCACCATCGCCGGGCCTCCAAGATGCGCGTGGCGAGGAACACGAAGAACCCGGTCCACACGCCGAAGAACACGAACTGTCGGGAATCGAGCACACCCGAGCTGAACGACGCGTGGAACTGCGTGACGATGTTCGCGTGACCGAGTGCGAGCTTGAACCAGTGCCCCGGCGGCGTGGGAACCAACTGCTCGACCAGTGGAAGCGCGAGCAACGCGGCATTGGCGAGAACGGCGAGGAACGCGGCCAAGAGCGGCGTGTTCGTGCAGGCGCTGACCGCCAGGCCAACGGCGCAGAAGATCGCGGAGACCAGCGTCGCACCGATCACGCCCGACACGATCGGCGGCCAATCGGGCGCGGTGCCGAGCGCTTGAGCGCTCAGTCCGTAGATCAAGACACTGCTCCACAAGAGGCCCATGACGCTCGTGGCCGCCGCGAGCTTCCCGAGCACGACGGCCGCATCGGTGACCGGCGCGGTCAACAGGAACTCGAGCACTCCGGTGCGCGATTCCTCGCTGAACATGCGCATGGTGAGCAACGGCGGCAGCAGCACGATCATCAGCCAGAACGTCTGTGATCCGCCCAGGAAGAACGCGAAGGCCTCGCCGACATCTCCTTGGAACAGGCTCACGAAGAGCGAGAAGAAGAAGCCGTTGAAGGCCAGGGCGACGCACAGCAGCACCCAGGCGAGAGGCGACAGGAACAGCCCGGCCAACTCACGGCGGTAGATGGTGAACACGCCACTCATGCGCCTGGCTCGCGCGGCGGCTGGGGTGCGGGATCGACGACCTTGGGCTTGGAGAGATCGCGCGAGGCGCCACCGTCGAAGGGATTGAGGCTGTAGAGCGTGCGCGGAGGCGCGGGCACGGAAGGCGCAGCGTTCGGCTGCGGGCTGAGTTGAACGAGCAGCTTTTCGCCAGCGGTCGAACCGGTCGGCGCCTGCGCGAGGGCGCTGGCGAGCGGTTGCGCCGCGGGCAACTCGTGCGGCATGTCGAGCGCGATCTTGGCGAAGAGCTGCTCGAGGCTCGGTCGCTGCCACGTCAACTCGCGCAGCGCCCAGCCGCGACTGGCGGCCAGCGCGCCGACGTCTTCGCGCAGGTCCTCGCGACAGGGAAGCTCGAAGACGTGGTGGATTCCCTGCTTGCCCAGATCGCGGATCTCACCGACACCGCGGATCGATTTCAGTAGACGTAGCGCGAGCGCTACGTCGGGGCCGACGAGCGCTTCCAGGCGCACGCGGCTCTCCCCGCCCAGTTGGCCGAGCAGAGTCTCCTTGGTGCCGTCCGCGGCGATCTTGCCGCGGTTGAGGACGATGACGCGCGGGCACACGGCCTCGATCTCCGGGAGGATGTGCGACGACAGCAGCACGGTGTGGTCGCGGCCAAGCTCGGCCAGCAGAGAGCGCATCTCCAGGCGCTGCAACGGGTCGAGACCGCTGGTCGGCTCGTCGAGGATCAGCACCTCGGGGTTGGGCAGGAGCGCCACGGCAATCCCAACTCGCTGTCGCTGCCCGCGCGACAACCCACCGATGATCGCCCGCGAGCGGTCAACGATCCCCGCCCGCTCGAGAACGGCAGGAATGCGCGTGCGTGCTTCGGAACGGCGCATCCCGTGCAGCCGCGCCTGAAACCACATCATCTCCTCGACGCGATGCTCGGCGTACAGCGGCACGGACTCGGGCAAGTAGCCGATGCGGCGGCGCACCTCGAGCGACTGCCGCAGCACGTCGAAGCCCGCGACCAGCGCGGAGCCGCTCGTCGCTGGCAGGTAGCCCGCCAGGATGCGCATGGTGGTCGACTTGCCCGCGCCATTGGGCCCGAGGAAACCGACCACCTCACCGCGTTCGAGGCTGAAGTGCAGGTCTTCGATCGCCGCGCGCGCGCCGAATCGACGAGTGAGTCCTTGGACCGTGATCACGAGGGGGAGAACAGTAGCTGCGCGGACGGGAGCACTCAACCGCGCGGAGGCGCGCGCGTTCGCAAGCAGTGTTCCGCCGCGGGCTGGCCCATCCAAGACGCACGCCCGACCCGGGTTGCAGGTCGAGCGTGCGATTCGATGCGCGCGAGCGTGCGGAGCACTGTCACCCACCACCTACCGCTGGCGCGGCTCGGTGCTGAGGTTCAGCGCTTGACCTCGAAGTCGGCGTCGACGGGTTCGTCGCCGTTCTGGTCCTGCTTGGGCGCGGCGCCGGCCTTGGGCGACGGCTCCTGCGCTTGTCCGGCGGCCGAACCCGCCTTGTAGAGGATCTCACCGAGCTTCTGCGCCACACGCTGCAGATCGGACAAGGCCTTCTCGATGGCTTGCTTGTCTTCGCCCTTGGCCGCGCTCTTCAGCGCTTCCTTGGCGGACTCGATCGCGGCCGCATCCGCGTCCGGCAGCTTCGAACGGTGCTCGGCCAGCTGCTTCTCGGTTTCGTGCACCAGTGCGTCGGCTTGGTTCTTCAAGTCGACCACTTCACGCTTGCGCTTGTCTTCCGCGGCGTGCGACTCGGCGTCCTTGCGCATGCGCTCGACATCGTCCTTGGAGAGCCCCGACGAGGATTCGATGCGGATGTGCTTGTCCTTGCCAGTGCCCTTGTCCTTGGCGCGCACGTGCAGGATGCCGTTGGCGTCGATGTCGAAAGAGACTTCGATCTGCGGCACGCCGCGGGGCGCAGGGGGCAGACCCTCGAGATGGAACTCACCGAGCAAGCGATTGTCGCGCGTGAACTCGCGCTCGCCTTGGAAGACACGGATCTCGACCCCCGGCTGATTGTCCGAAGCCGTCGAGAACACCTGGCTCTTGGACGTGGGGATGGTCGTGTTGCGCTCGATCAGCTTGGTGAACACGCCACCCAGGGTCTCGATGCCGAGGGACAGCGGAGTGACGTCGAGCAGCACCACGTCCTTCACTTCGCCAGCCAGGATTCCGCCTTGGATCGCGGCCCCCACCGCAACCGCCTCGTCGGGGTTGACCGACTTGTTCGGATCGCGGCCGAAGATGCGCTTGGCCATGGTCTGGACCGCAGGCGTGCGCGTCTGGCCTCCGACCAGGATCACTTCATCGATCTTGTCCGGGCTCAAGTTGGCGTCCTTGAGCGCCTGCAGCGACGGACCGCGGGTGCGCTCGATCAGGCCCTCCACGAGTTGTTCGAACTTGGCGCGCGTCAACGTGACGTGCAGGTGCTTGGGGCCCGAGGCGTCGGCCGTGATGAACGGCAGGTTCACGTCCGTCTGCATTCCGCTCGAGAGCTCGATTTTGGCCTTCTCGCAGGCCTCCTTGAGGCGCTGCAGGGCCATCGGGTCCTTGCGCACGTCGATGCCGTTGGACTTCTGGAACTCGGCCGCCACGTACTGGATCAACGCGTCGTCGAAGTCGTCACCGCCCAGATGTGTGTCGCCATTGGTGGCGAGCACTTCGAACACGCCATCGCCGATCTCGAGGATCGAGATGTCGAACGTGCCGCCGCCGAGGTCGTACACCGCGACCTTGCCGCTCTTCTTCTTGTCGAGCCCATAGGCCAGCGTCGCGGCGGTGGGCTCGTTGATGATGCGCTCGACGACCAAGCCTGCGATCGCGCCCGCGTCCTTGGTCGCTTGCCGCTGCGAGTCGTTGAAGTACGCAGGCACAGTGATCACGGCGCGCGTGACCTTCTCGCCCAAGTAGTTCTCGGCCGCCTCCTTGAGCGCCGAGAGCACCATGGCGCTGATCTCCGGCGGAGTGAACTGCTTGCCGTCGATGTCGACCTTGACCAACTCCTCGGCTGCACCCGCGATCTTGTAGGCGACGCGCTTTTCCTCGGAGTCGACTTCCTTGTGGCGCCGACCCATGAAGCGCTTGATCGAGGCCACGGTCTTCGTCGGGTTGGTGACCGCTTGGCGTTTGGCCGGCGCTCCTACGAGTCGGTTCTCTCCTTGGAAGGCGACCACCGAGGGTGTCAGGCGCGAGCCTTCGAGATTGGTGATCACCACCGGCTCGCCGCCCTCCATGACGGCGACGACCGAGTTGGTGGTGCCGAGGTCGATGCCGATGATCTTGCCTTGCTGAGCCATGTCGTTGTCTTCCTGCGTGCGTGGGTTTGGAGTCGCCCGGCCGGAACAAACTTCGTGCCAAGCGCATAGAGACGTAAACGTATGCGCCGCAGCAGGTTATGTTGGTGGGTCAACCCCTGCGGGTGCCATTGTGGCAGCCGCGGCGCGGCTGCTGCCGAGCTGACAGAGCCGCGCGCGCCGCTTTCGGTCGGCGCCGCCCCACCGAATGGCGCGCGTTGCATAGGATTTTGGGAACTCCTAGAGCGATCGCTCTGTCTCTGCTCCTTCAAGCTTCCCAGTCCCCCCTCAAGGCTCGCCAGGCCCAGCTCCATCGCGGCCTGAATCTCGTCATGAAGCACATCGTGTCGCGCTCGCAGTTCCTCCGTTTCATCGCACTCTTCTGGCTCGTCGCGCTTGGCGCGGCTCGAGTCGCTGTCGCCCAAGCCGATGTGTGGGCCTTGGGATTCGATGGGCTTCAGCCCCCCACGCAGGAGTACATGCAGCGCGCGACGCAGCACGCGCCGCCCCGGCCCGAGTTCTTCCTGGGCCCGCGCTGGTCGGGAGTCCAAGGCAGCCCGAAGGTGGTCACCTGGAGCCTCGTTCCCGACGGCGTCGTGATTCCCTCCGTGATCGGCGAGAACGCCGGCGTGTCGTCGCTGTTCGCGCGCATGGACGCTTTGTTCGCCACGCAGGGCGGCCGCGCGACATGGGTGCAGCGCGTCCAAGAGTCGTTCGATCGCTGGGAGCAACTCACGGGCATCGACTTCCAGCGCATCCAAAGCGTCGGCGTCGACTGGGACGACGGCGCCAGCTGGGGTTCGTTCGGCAGCGCGACGCGCGGCGACATCCGGCTCGCGATGAAGCGCCTGGACGGCCCGGGCGGAGTCACGGTCGTCGCCGCCTTCCCGGGCAATGGCGACATCTTGCTCGACCGCTTCGACACCTGGGAAACGGCCGCGAACTTGCACCGGGTGTTGCGCAATTCGCTGATGTGGGCGCAGGGCATCGCCTGCGGAGTCGATCTGGTGTGCCCCGCCGACGGCACCAAGTTGATGGAGCCGATCATCCCCTTCGGCATCGACGGGCCGCAGCAGGACGACATCCGCGCGATGCAGCGCCACTACGGTGACCCCAACGAGCTCGACGACGTCGCGGCCAACGCCACGCCTCTGGGCGCGATCGCGATCGGCAATTCGGTCAGCGTCGGTGCGGTTCCGCCGCCGCTCACCGGGCCGGCCTTGGCCGACATCGCGTTGACCTCGATCGACGCCGACGGCGAGGTCGACCTGTACAGCTTCTCTGTCGCCGGACCCGCGGTCGCGAGCATGACCGTGACACCGGTCGGCAGCGTTTACGACAATGGACCGAACAACGGAGGCACGTGCTCGAGCTTCGGACCTTTCGACGCGCTCGCGGTTGCCGACCTCAACGTCGAGTTGCTCGCCGCCGATGGCACGAGCGTGATCGCGACCGGCAGCTCGAGCGCCGCGGGAGTTGCGGAAGTGCTCTCGTTGGTCCCCCTGAATGGCGCGGGCACGTACTACGTGCGCGTGCTCGAAGGCAATTCGCCGGCGAGCCCGCAGAGCTATTCGCTGCAGGTTTCGATCACTGCTTGCACCGTGGACTCCGACGGCGACGGAGTCGCCGACTGCAACGATGGCTGCCCGCTCGATCCGCTGAAGCTCGCGCCGGGCGTTTGCGGCTGCGGCACGAGCGACGTCGACAGCGACGGCGACGGCACCGCCGATTGCCAAGACGGCTGCTCGAGCGATCCGCTCAAGGTTTCACCCGGAGCGTGTGGTTGTGGCACGCCCGAGACCGACTCCGACGGCGACGGCACACCCAACTGCATCGACGGTTGCCCCGTCGATCCGCTGAAGGTCACTCCTGGAATCTGCGGCTGCGGCGTCAGCGACGTCGACAGCGATGGTGACACCGTCGCGGATTGCTTGGACGGCTGCCCCGCGGATCCGCTGAAGGTGGCTCCCGGAGTCTGTGGTTGCGGCACTCCGGACACCGATTCCGACGGCGACGGAACCCCCAACTGCAACGATCAGTGCCCCAACGATCCGTTCAAGGTGCTCCCAGGAACCTGCGGCTGCGGTGTGGCCGACACGGATTCGGACGGTGATGGAACACCCAATTGCCACGACGGTTGCCCCAGCGACCCGCTCAAGGTCGCTCCCGGTGTGTGCGGCTGCGGAACGCCGGACGTCGACTCCGATGGCGATGGCACCTTGAACTGCCACGACGGTTGCCCGAACGACCCCTTGAAGATCGCTCCGGGTGTCTGCGGTTGTGGAGTGGCGGACACCGACAGCGACGGTGACGGCACGCCGGATTGCAATGATCAGTGCCCGCTGGATCCGCTCAAGATCGCGCTCGGCCAATGTGGCTGCGGCGTGCTCGAGACCGATTCCGACGGCGACGGAACGGCCGACTGTGTCGACGGCTGTGCGCTCGACCCGCTCAAGACCGCGCCGGGTTTCTGCGGCTGCGGCAACCCCGAGATCGACAGCGACGGCGACGGAGTTCCCGACTGCGCCGATGGTTGCCCCGCCGATCCGCTGAAGATCGCGACCGGCCAGTGCGGCTGCGGCGTGCCCGACACGGACTCGGATGGCGATGGCGTGGCCGATTGCATCGATGGATGCCCCGCGGATCCGTTCAAGGCCAGCCCGGGAATCTGCGGCTGCGGTGTCCCGGACAACGACAGCGACGGCGACGGCACGGTCAACTGCCTCGATGGTTGTCCGAACGACCCGCTCAAGGTGGCGCCGGGCGTCTGTGGCTGCGGTGTGGCCGATGTGGATACCGACGGCGATGGCACGCTCGACTGCAACGACGGTTGCCCCACCGATCCGTCCAAGACCGCGCCCGGAGTCTGCGGCTGCAACGTGGCGGATGTCGACAGCGACGGCGACGGCACGCTCAATTGCCTCGACGGCTGCCCGAACGACCCGCTGAAGACGGCACCGGGTGTCTGCGGTTGCGGGGTCATCGATCTCGACGCCGACTTCGATGGCACCATGGACTGCATCGACAACTGCGTCGGCCTCGCCAACCCGAGCCAGGCGGATGCCGACAACGATGGTCGCGGAGACGCGTGCGACAATTGTCCGCTGCACGTGAATCCCGACCAAGCCGACTGCGACGGAGATCTCGCCGGTGACGTGTGCGAGATCGCGACCGGCGCCGAGATCGACTGCGACATCAACGGCATCCCGGACAGTTGCGAACCCGATTGCAACCTCAATGGCCGTGTCGACGCTTGCGACATCCTGCTGGGCACCAGCTTGGACATCAACGGCGACCAGATCCCCGACGATTGCCAAGCGCTGTGTCCGGCGATCCAGTCGTACTGCACCGGCAAGGTGAACAGCCTGGGCTGCACCCCGGTCATTGGTTGGAGCGGCGCTCCGAGCGCTGCTCAGACCAGCGGATTCATGGTGACGTGCAGCAACACGATCGCCGACCGCAGCGGGCAGCTGTTCTACGGATACGCCGCGAGCTCCGCGCCGTTCCAAGGCGGCTACCTGTGCGTGAAGCCGCCCTTCCGCCGCACGTACGTCCAGCTCTCGACGGGTTCGAACGTGGGCTGCGCTGGAACGTACTCGTTCGACTTCAACGTGTGGATGGCGAGCGGGATCGACCCGTTGCTCGTGCCTGGCGTCAACGTGTTCGCACGCTGGTGGATGCGCGATCCGCAGGCGTCGTTCACCACGGGCTTCAGCAATGCGGTGACGTTCACGATCTGCCCGTGACATGGACGGACCGCTCAAGCGCCGCTGACGTCGAGGGCGCGTGACACGTGGGGCCAGCTGCTGTGCGCGGCTGGCCCCTGCCGTGTGTCGAGCGCGAGCCCGGTGCGCTCCTCGATCGCTCTCAGGTGCGGGCGCGCGACGCTCGCGTTAGGGCGAAGCCCGCGACCACCAGCAGTCCCAGCGAGAGCACGAGCTCGATTCCCGAGCGCTCGCCATCGCTCGCACGACCGAGCTGCTGGTAGTAGGCCCACCCCGCGACGAGCACTCCGGCCAGTCCTTCGCCGGCGACGAAACCCGACGCGCACAGCACACCGGCATTCTGCTCACCCTCGTCCGAGCGGCCGGGTCGGGCTCGCGCATCGACCCAGCGCCTCACGCAGCCGCCCGCGAACACCGCGGCCATCGTGGACAGGGGCAAGTAGATGCCGAGCGCGAAGGGCAGCGCCGGAAGTCCCGCCAGAATCCCGACGCCCGCCAGCGCCGCGCCGCTCAAGAGCAGATCCCAGGGCAGCGCGTCCCCGAGAACGGATTCGACGACGGTCTTCATCAAGCGTGCTTGGGGCGCCGGCATCCCGCCCTCGCCGAAGCCCTCACCGGTGTGGCCGATCGCGGTCACCACCGCGGCGACGACGAAGCAGGCCACCGAGGCAGCGATCAATTGGCCGAACTGCTGCAGTGCCGGGGTCGCGCCGACCAGTTGACCGGTTTTCAAATCCTGCGAGATGTCGCCTGCTTTCGAGGCCGCGACGCACACCACGGTTCCCACCGTGAGCACCGCTCCCATCGCGGCGCTGCCCTTCCAGCCCAGCGCGAGGAAGGTTCCGGCAGTGGCGGCGATGGTGATCAACGCCATGGCGGACGTCGGATTCGACGACACTCCAATCAGCCCCACCAGTCGCGAGGAAACCGGCACGAACAGGAAGCCGAAGAGCGCTACGCCCAGTGCCGCGACCACGCGTCCCTGGAGCGGCATGTCACCTCCGATCAGCCCGGGAACCAAGATCATCACGGCGATCAGCGCAGCCAGCCCGACGGCCAAGATCCATGAGGGGATGTCGCGGTCACGTGCGTCGGCCGCACCCTCGCCCGCGCCGCTGCGCAGCCCGCGCACGACAGCCGCCAGCGACTTGCCCATCGTCGGGGCGGTCTTCACCACCGTGAACATCCCGGCACAGGCCACCGCGCCCGCGCCGAGGAACGTGGTGAAGCGGTCCTTGATCGCGCCGGCCGAAATCGTCGCTCCCTCTCCAGCCCCCGCCAGGAAGACCTTCGTGACCAGCGGATTGAGGACCAGGGCCGTGATCAACGCGCCACTGATCATCACCGAAGCGGCGCGGAACCCGACGATGTAGCCGACGGCCAACAAGGCCGGCGCGATCTTGATCGCCAAGCTCGCGTTGGGAAGGAACTCGAGCCCGTACTTGGCTTCCTCCGGCAACAGCGCGGCATGCTCGGACGAGAAGCGCGCGGTCAGGAGCTTGATCGCCGCGCCGAGGAACAGGCCGATGAAGATCCAACGTCCGCCACTCGACGAGCGCTCGGTCGCGCGCAGCACCTCGGCGCAGGCGCGACCCTCGGGATAGGGCAGCTCACCTGCGGCTTGCACGATCAGCAGGCGTCGCAGCGGAACCATGGCCAAGATGCCCAGCACGCCTCCGAGCAGCGCGAGGATGGCGACTTGCCACACCGGCGGGGAGAAGCCCCACATGAAGAGCGCCGGGATGGTGAAGATCGTGCCGGCGGCGAGGGAGCTCGAGGCGCTGCCCACGGTTTGCGCCATGTTGGCCTCGAGCAGCGTCCCGCCGCGCGGCAGGAAGCGGAACACGGCAGCCGAGAGCACCGCGATCGGGATCGAGGTCGACACCGTCAACCCGGCCTTCAACCCCAGGTAGGCGTTGGCGGCACCGAACAGACACCCGAAGACCAGGCCACAGACCACGGCCTTGAAGGTGAATTCGGCGAGTTTCGGCGAGCTCGAGGCGGGCGTGCTCATGAGGGCGCGGAGCATAGCGCCCGGCCCGTGGCCCGCGAGCTCACTTGAGCCCGTACTCCTTGATCTTGCGGTAGAGCGTGCGCTCGCCGATCCCCAGGATCTTCGCCGCCTTCTCGCGGTTGCCCGCGGCAAGCGCGAGGTTGGCCTCGATCATGTCGCGCTCGACCTCGGCGAACGAGCGCCCAGCCAACTCGTAGCCCGCGCCGCGGCGCGGCTGGTGCGCCGTCTCGCGCACTTGCTCGGGAACGTCCTCCAAGGTCAGCACATCGCCGGCCGCGAGCAGCACCATGTTCTCGACGACGTTGCGCAGCTCGCGCACGTTGCCCGGCCAGGCGTAGCGCACCAGCGCGGTGCGTGCCTCGGGCGAGATGGCGCGGATCCGACGCGCGTGCTGCTTGGCGATCTCGCTCGTGAAGTGGTCGAGCAGCAAGGGCACATCGCCCGCTCGCTCGCGCAACGGCGGCAAGTCGATCACCACCACTTGCAGGCGGAACAGGAGGTCTTCGCGGAACGTGCCCTCGCGCACCATCGTGCGCAAGTCACGATTGGTCGCGGCCACCAGGCGGACGTCGACCTTGCGCGGTGAATTGCCCCCCACCGGCAGCACCTCGCGTGTCTCGAGCACGCGCAGCAGCTTGGCCTGGGTCAAGAGCGGCATGTCGCCGACTTCGTCGAGGAACAGCGTGCCGCCGTCGGCGTGGACGATGCGACCTTCCTTGGCGCTGACCGCGCCGGTGAAGGCGCCCTTGACGTGGCCGAACAGCTCGGACTCGATCAGACCCTCGCTCAGCGCGGCGCAGTTGACCGCGACGAACGTGCTCTCACGTCGCGGTGAGTGCGCATGGACGGCGCGCGCGATCAGTTCCTTGCCGGTACCGCTTTCACCCAGGATCAAGACCGTGGCGTTGGTCCCAGCCACCTGGCGCACGACGGTGAACACGCGTTGCATCTGGGGCGAGTGTCCGATCAGTCCAGCCAGGCCGAATCGCTCGTCGAGTTGCTTGCGCAACTCGAGGTTGTCGCGGCGCAGGTCGCGGGCCTCGAGAGCGCGCGCCAATCGCGTGCGCAGCTCGGAGATGTTGACCGGCTTCTGCAGATAGTCGGCGGCGCCGCTGCGCATGGCGTCGACGGCGGTCTCGACCGAAGCGTGGCCGGTGATCAGCAGCACGGCCGTGTCGGGCTGCAGTCGCTTGCTCTCCTTGAGCACGTCGAGCCCGCTCTTGTCGCGCATCTTGAGATCGGTGAGCACCGCGTCGAACGACTCTTCGCTCAGACGCTCCAATCCGGCCTCGCCCGAGTGCGCCAGGGCGCAGAGGTAGCCGTCGATCTCGAGTCCATCGGACAACGCCTCGGCATGCGCCTCGTCGTCATCGACGATCAGTACCTTCTTCCCGGTCACACTCACGCTCACGCCTCCTCGTCCCCGTCGCTCGCGTCGTCCAACGCCTCCGGGCCTGGCGACGAGCGCTCGAGCTCGACCTCACGTTCGTCGGTCGCATCGTCGACGCGCGCCGCGCGCGCGATCTCGACGATCAGCGGCAAGTAGATCGTGAACGACGTCCCGCGCTCCTTCTCCGAGACGACATGGATCGTGCCGCCGTGTTCCTCCACGATGCGCCGTGCCGTGGGCAGGCCCAGCCCGGTTCCGCCGCGCTTGTCCGACCAGTACTCGTCGAAGCAATGGGTCAGAGCGTCTGGGCTCATGCCGACGCCGGTGTCGGTGACCGACAACTCGGCCCAGTTGCCCTCGCGGCGCGTGCGCACCAGCAACTCGCCTCCGCTGGGCATCGCTTCGCGCGCGTTCTTGAGCAAGTTGAGGACGGCCTGCTTGAAGGCCGTCTCGTCCAGCATGCACAGCGGCATCCCGACCGCCAGCTCCGCGTGCTGGCGGATTCCCGCCTGCGCATTTTCGGGCTCGACGAAATCGAGCAGCTCCCGCACCAAGAGCGAGACGTCCTTGGGAGCGCGGTTGATCTGCGCGCCGCGCGCGAAACGCAGGAACTCGTCGAGGATCGTCTCCATTCGACTCACCTCGCGCTGGAGTGTCTTGATCCGGCGCAGCGAGCGCTGCTCCCGCGGGCTGAGCTCGACCGGCGCGGGCGGACGCTGCGCCCCGGTCCGGCCCCACTCCTCTTCCAACAGGGCCAAGTTGATCGCGATCGTCGACAGCGGGTTCTTGATCTCGTGGGCCAATCCACCAGCCAGGCGTGCGAGGAAGGCCACCTGCTCGGCCGAGGTCCGCGGCCGCGGAGAGTGGGATGTGGCGCGGGCTTCGGGGCTGTCCATGGATCGTGCGATGCGAACCGATAGGCTACCGCGCCGGAGGAGGTCGCTCCAATGCAGCGCAGAGCCGAGTT
Organism: Planctomycetota bacterium; assembly: GCA_020853575.1. Lineage (GTDB taxonomy): Bacteria > Planctomycetota > UBA1135 > UBA1135 > F1-120-MAGs118. The sequence continues at coordinate 194,422 of JADYYP010000045.1, read as the reverse complement.
GTTGGATTGGAGCACGGGCGTGCCTGGAGGCGACGCTTTGAAGCGCGTCGTCGAGGCGCTCGCCGCGGGCGAGTTGGTCGCGCTCCCCACCGAGACCGTCTACGGCATCGCTGCGCGCGCGGACCACGCTGCTGCTTTAGAGCGGCTCGCCGCACTGAAGGGGCGCGACAGATCGAAGCCGCTGACCTGGCACGTTGGACGCACCGAGGCGCTCGAAGCGCTGCCCCAGTTGAGCGCGATGGCGCGGCGTCTGGCCGCGAAATACTGGCCTGGCCCGCTGACGCTCGTGCTGCCTGGCACCGCGCGCGGAGTCGAACGCGCCGCATGTGCGGGCTGGACCGGAGTGCGGCGACCGGCGCATCCGGCCTGCGAGGCCCTGTTGTGCGCAGCACCCTTTCCGGTGGTCGCCACCAGTGCCAACGAAAGCGGTCGCGCGCCACTGGTGAGCTGCTCGGAGATCGTCGCGCGCTTCGGGGACGAGTTGGCGTTCGCGCTCGATGGCGGCGCGCCGAAGCTCGGCGAAGCGTCCGTGGTGTTGAAGATCGGCCCGGGGACCTTCGAGGTCCTGCGCGCGGGCATCGTCGACGAGGCGGCGCTGCGCGCCACCGCCGGCCTGGGACTGGCCTTCGTTTGCACTGGCAACACCTGTCGCAGCCCGATGGCCGAGGGCATCGCGCGCACGCTGTTGAGCCAGCGGTTGCGCGTGGAGCCGTCGGCGCTCGCCAAGTTCGGTTTCAGCGTGCAGTCGATGGGCGTGTTCGCCAGCCCGGGGGATGCTGCGAGCACGCACGCCGTGGCGACGATGCGCGAGCAGGGAATCGACATCGCGGCGCATCGCGCGAGTGCCGCAATTCCGGAGCAGGTCGCACGGCTCGATCGGGTGTACGCGATGACGCGCGCGCACCTCGAAGCGCTCGGCATGCTCCTGCCGCCGGGCAAGGCGAGCCATTGCGAGTTGCTCGATCCCACGGGGCGGGACATCGCGGATCCGGTGGGCGGCACGCGGGCCGACTACGAACGCACGGCGGCGCAGATCCGCCGCGCGATCGAAGCGCGAGCGACGGACTGGGTCTGACGCCAGCCGCGACTTTGTTGGCTTTGCGCCGCCGATGCTGTCCACCGCGTGCGAGTCGCAGTCTACTGGAGTCGCCGCGAGCGGCAGTGCGCGGCAGGAGCTCACGATGGCCATCGCCTTTCGACTTCGGACTTCGTCGATTTGTCTGCGGATCTGCGCGCTGCTCGCCGTGCTCGCTCCGCTCTCGCCGGGCCACGGCGGCAACTACGTCCCCGGTGGCGGAACCAACCCCGGCCCGGGCGACACGCTCCCCGCGCCGCCGCCAGGCGCGGGTGGACCGACGGCCTTTGGCCCGACCACGCCCACGGGCCCCGGACCGAGCTCTCCCGGCGCCGGCCCGAGCGTGCCGGGAGCGCCCTCCACTCCGCAAGGCGGCCCCACCAGTCCTGGCGCGCCCGGAGCGACAGGTCCCGCGACTCCGGACCTGAGCGAGGTCGACACCTCGAGCTGGGAGTTGTGGTGGCACTACGAGCAGCACCGCTGGCTCGACGTGCGCGCAGCCTATGCGCGATCGCGAGTGCTGACTGGCAGTGACGAGTTCTTCCTCGGACGAGGTGGGAGCGACGTCAGCGACCGAGTCGAGCCTTCACGGCAACGTCTGGCGACCGAACTGGTGCCGATGCTGATCGAGACCTTGCGCACCACCAGCTCACCCGATGTGGCGAGCTCCGCGTTGATCGCCTTGGCGAAGGCACGCGCTGCCGCGAGCTCTGCCGGTGTCGACGTCGCACCTCACATCGCGGCGCAACTCGCGCACGGCAACGTCGAGATCTCCGAAACGGCAGCGGTTGCGCTCGGGATGCTCGGCGCACAATCCGACTGCGAGCTGCTCGCGAGCCTCGTGCGCGGCGATGTGGCGGCCTTGCGTGAGCGCACGGGCTCGAAGTTCGACACACGCCTCGCGCCGCGCACGCGCGCCTTCGCCGCCTACGGCGTGGCCGCAGCTGCAGCCGAGCTCGACGGCTATCGCCAGTTGGTCCTGGCGAACGTGTTGCGCGACGTTGCTCGGGCCGAAATCGACACGCGCGGCCCGGACGAGGTCATCGCCGCGTGCGTGTTCGCCCTGGCGTTCACGCGCTTGCCCGACGCCCCACCGACCGAGCGCTTCGGATCGAACGATCCAGGGAAGCTGTTCCATGCGGGAAACCAGCTCGAGTTCTTGATATCGCTCGCGGAAACGCCGCGTCTGGACGAGAGCATTCGCGCCACCGCGGTCGCGGGCATCGCGCGCGTCGGAGCGCGTCTGCAGCGGACGGGCACCGCGCGAGCCTGGCTCACGGAGCGCTGGTGCGAGTGGCTGACATCGCGCACGACCGAGCGCGGCGTGCGTCGTGCAGCGGTCGCCGCGAGTCCGCAGCTCGCCGGAGGCGTGCTCGAGCAAGACCGAAAGTTGTTCGCTGCATTGATCACCGTCGCGGAGTCCATCGCGGACTCGGCGACGCGCACGCGGGCCTTCGTGGCGCTCGGCGAAGCGAGTGGCGCCGGGCGCTTCGATGCCGATGCAGACGAGGCTCTGGCGTTCCTGATCGCGGCCGTGGGCAAGGGCTCGTCCGCGCTGCGTCCCTGGGCAGCGCTCGGATTGGGCCTGCAGCAGCGGTTGCGCAGAGCGCGCGAGCTCCCCACTTCGAACGAGGCCGTGACGGAGCTCTCGCTGGCGCTGCGTGAGACGCGCTCGGCCTACACCGCGGGCGCATTCGCTCTGGCGCTCGGCTTGTGCGGCGACGGCGCAGCCACCGAGGGAGTGGTGGCCCAGCTCGAGCGCATGGCCGAGCCCGGCGCGCGCGGCTACTTCTGTCTCTCCCTGGGGCTCCTGGGGGCCGGCGGTGAACGTCAGCGAATCGCTGAGCTGGCGAGAGGCGCGAGCGCGCAACCGGCGTTGCTCTCGCAAGCCGCGTTGGCGCTTGGGTTGCTCGGCGATCGACGCGAGGTGGCCAGCTTGAGCGAGATGTTCGCGTCGTCGAGCAACTCGACCACGCACGCCGGGCTGGCGACCGCTCTCGGACTGTTGGGTGACGCGCGCGCGATCGAGCCGCTGCTGAAGATCGCGGGAGACACACAGCGCAGCTCATTGATGCGCGCATTTGCCGTGGTTGCGCTCGGCGGAATCGCCGAGGATCGAGCGTTGCCCTGGAACGCGGCGCTCACGGCGGGCACGGACTACTTGGTCCGCTTGCCGACGTTGGTTTCACCGCTCGACGGGCGCGGTGTCCTGGACGTGCTCTGAGGCGGGAGCGAGTCCGAGGCCGCGCAATCGATCGCCCACCGGTGTTTCGTACAACCGCGGGCAGATCGACAGCGCTCGCTTCAGCGCTGCCGCGGCGGCCTCGTGTTTCCCCGCGCGCTCGAGGACCGCAGCGACGTATGCGTGGACGTCGGCGCGCTCGCTGCGCAGCTCTGCGGCGCGCAACAACTCGTCGAGCGCGGCTCGCAATTCACCGGCGTTCAAGTGCGCGATTCCCAGGCGAACGGATGCTGTGAAGTCGAGCTCCTGGCGCAACTGAGACACGCAGGGCAACCGCAACTGCTCGCTGGCGAGCCCGGTGAGCGCGGCGAGTGCGCGCTCGCGAGCAGCCGCGGCGTCGAGGCGTCCCGTTCGCACCTCGATCTCGGACCACCCCAGCGCGATGCGCGCCTCGAGCACTGCGCGCGCGGCTTGCAGCGTCGCTTCGGCCGTGGCATCGCCGTTCCACGGAGGGCTCGTGCTCCAGCGCGCGAGACTCTCCATGTTGGTCGGCAGCCAGGTCAGGACGCGACCGTCGCTGGGCTTGCGGCGCCAGGCAATCCAGGGATCCAGGTCGCTCAGGCGTCGTTGCGTGGCCGACCCGTGCGCAAGCGCGGCCACGAAGTGTGCGCGAGCGCCAGCGAAGTCGGCGAGGCCTAGATCGGCGAGGGCCGAGCGTGCCGCGTCGCCGAGCTCTTCGAAGCGTTCGGGCGCGAGCGCGGGAACCTGGTCAGCCCCGACCAGGAGGAGCTGAGTTCCGAAGAGCCAGGCCTGCGCGCATGGAAATGCGCCAGCGAACGCCTCCACCAGGGCATCGAACACCTGGGGCTCGAGCGCGTGCGGCGGCACCCACTGGCAGAACACTCCTCCAGGTGCGAGCGAGCGGCGCGCGACCGCATAGAACTCGGGCGTGTAGAGATACACGCCGAAGGGCGAATCCGGCAGCAGCGGCTCCATCGTCAGCACGTCGTACGCGGCCGGAGTGCGTGCCAGCGAGCGCCGACCATCGTCGACGATCACGTGCACACGCGAATCGCGCTGCAGCGCAGCTCCGTTGACGCTCTCGAACCAGGGCGCGAATTCGACCACCGCCGAAGAGATCTCGAGCACGTCGATGCTCTCGATCGAGCGGTGCAGGGCCACCGCGCCCAGCGTCGTTCCGGTCCCGAGGGCCAGCACCGCGACCTTGCGCGGCGCGACGTGCAGCAACACTGGCAGGTGACCGAGCGCACGCATGTAGCGGTAGTCGCGTCCGGTTCCTGCCGCGCGAAACTGATCCGTCAACAGCGTGCGCTCGCCGTTGAGACCGTCGTCGACGACCGCGACGGCGAAGTGCTGGTCATCGCGCGCGGCGAGGACGGTCAAGGACGGATCGCGCCACTTCGGCGAGCGCAGCGCAGGCGCCGCTTGGAACCAGGCGCACACGGCCACCGTCGCGCACAGCGTCGCGGCGGCGATTGACGAAGCGCGCGCGCCGCGTGTCACTCCGAACGCGAGGCACGAGAGCGCCATCGAGCCGATGACCACGGCGATCGAGCCGCTGACGCCGCACGCGGGCAGCACGAACTCGTGCAGGAGCGGTCCAACGCTCAGCGCTCCCACGATCTCGAAGCGCAGCAAATCTCCCAGGCGTCGTCCGGATTCCCCGCTGTGCCATGCATGCAGGAGTGGAATGAACGCGCCGAGTGGGACCATCGGCGGCATGACCAGCGTCGCGCAGACCCAAAACGCACCGCGATCGGCGAGCACGTCCAGCGCTGGCGGGGCAAACAGCGGCCAAGCGCTCGTCACCGCCGCGGCGACGGTGAGCGCCATCACTCCGCCGAGCGTTGCTGGGATCAGGCGCGGAAGGAGCGCGGCGCCAGCGGCCAGCGCGAACAGCGCACACGCCAGGACCAGGCTGAGTTGCGCGGACTCACTGCCAATCCACAGCACCGCGACCCGCGTGCACAGCCACTCCTGGGCTAGGGTCCAAAACGTGACGCCGACCATCAGCGCAGCGACCCGTAGGTCGACGGGCTCCGTGGCGTCGGAGCACACGACGTCGCTGCCCCTGGAGCACCACCAGCCAATGCCTGCCGCGAGCACCGAAGCCGCGATCGCCGCACCCAAGGCTGCGATCCTGCCCCACGCTCCGATGGCGACGAAACCAAGTAGGTAGGCACCGCAGACGCAGCCGAGCAGATTGCACGCGAACAAGCCGCCGACCTTCGTCGCGGTGCTGCGCGCTCCCGCGACGCGCGCCAAGAGCGGCAGGAACGCGCCCTGTCCCGCGCCCGCGAGGACCAACAGCGCGAACGCCAGCGGCGGCGCGAAACCTCCGCCCGCCGAAGACAAGCGCATCAGGATCCAAGCAGCAAGCGTGGCCAGAGGTGCGAGCCCGAGGGCGAGCGCGCCAAACCACTGCTGCGGACGCCGCGCGCTGCGTCCCGCCCACCAGGCCGTGGCCGCCCACCCGGCGACGAACGCTCCGGGGCCGAAGGCCGCGGCGCTGGACTGTCCGACCACGAAACCGGCCTGAGCGAGGAGCACGCATTGCGCGCCCGTACCACCCACACCTGCGAGGCACGCGGCCAAGAGCGCGGCGGGCCCTACGCCTTTGGACATCGCGTCGCCCGTCAGCGCCGTGACGCCGTATCGCCAGCGGCCAGGATCTCCCAGGCCTGCGCCGAGGAACTGGACCCGACCAGCGCCTCGCGCACCGTATCGATGCCGAGCACGCGCGCGACGTCGGCGAGCGTGCGAATGTGCAGCAGTTTTTGCGCGCGCGGGATGACCAGCAGCACGACCAGTCGCGTGGGCTGGCCGTCGATGCTCTCGAACTCGAGTCCCTTGTCGCGCGCGACGATGCCCATGCAAGCGATGACGCGCTCGACTTGGTCGACTGCGGCGTGCGGAATGGCGATGCCGCGCTCCATCCCGGTGGACATCGACTTCTCGCGAGTGACCACCTGCTCGAGCACTCCGGCCGCAGCCGTGCGCGGGAGCTTGCCGCTCGAAACCAAGTGCTCGATCAGGCGACGAATGGCGTCCCACTTGTCCGCCGGGTCGAATCCGACGAGCAGGTCACCGGCCGCGAACAGTTGCCGCAGTTCCATGAAGCCGCGCATGGTAACCGGCGGAATCACGCGGGCGACACTGGCGCGAACGCGGAACTCGCGCGGCGCTCGCGGGATGGAAGTTCGACCGGGGTGCAGCGACCCGGGCGCGTTTTCGCCGTACAGGCCTGAGGGAAGTTCGTTGGCCGTCGCGCGTCGACCGCCTTGCAACGTCCGACTCGAGCTTCTGGCCCGCGCGGAACGTTTGACTCGACGCAGTGCACCCCCTACAGTTCGCCCTGTCGCTGCGCGCTGCGCTAAGTATGGCCTTTGCAATGGGATACATCGTCGAATGAGCCGTCGCTCCGAGCTCTGCCGTCTGGCCTGGGTACCTCTGTCGCTCGCCCCGTTCCTCGCCACTCCGGCCCTCGCCCAGAAGGGCGATGCCAAAGCGGATGAGGAGGCTCAGGACGCGAAGCAGGCGGATGAATCGCAGTCGAAGGAGAAGCAACAGGCGGAGGAACAGCAACGCGCCGCCGCGGCCGCCGCCCGCGCCTCGGCGCGCGACGCTCGCGCCAACAACCCTCAAGGGCGTCCGGCTGCCGCGCCTCAAATCCCCGCCGGCAACAACCCGGGCGCGAATCCGGCGCAGCCCAATCCAGCCGCCCAAGGCGGCGGCGCACCGCGCCCCAACGTCCCCGCGCGCAATGCGAACGTTTCGACCCCGACGCAACAACCGGCCACGGGTGCGCTGACATCCGGCGGCGGACAGACTGGCGCGCCGCCGAAGATCCAAGAGCAGGGTGACTTCTACATCCTGAACTTCGACGAGACCGACTCGTCGATCGATCTCGAGTGGCTGACCAAGATGTGCCAACTCGCGACCGGCAAGAACTTCAACTACGACCAAGGCACGGTCGGGCCGCTGCTCAAGCAGGCGGTGGTGCGCATGTTCGGCGAGAAGCGCATCCCCAAGGGCGAGTTCTACGAGTTCTATCAGATCCTGATGTTCATCCACGGGTTCACGATCACCAAGGTCGGGCCCGACCACCTCGCGGTGTATCTGATCCAACCGCTGAGTCCGACGAAGGCGCCGACCTCGTCGCTGAAGGACGAGGCGATCTACGTCGAGCCCGCCGATCTGGACAAGTTCGCGGACCAGGTCGCGACGCAGATCATGACGGTGTTGCACTTGCCCAACACCGATGTGCGCACGCTGGGCAACTCGTTGCGCGGACTGACGGGCAACGACCAGACCGGCACGATCATGCCGGTGGCGAACACCAACAGTGTCGTGTTGCGTGGGTTCGCTCCCAACGTCGTCGCCATCGCCCGCATCTTGTCGCTGGTCGACGATCTCGCTGGCCGAGACACAGGTGTCGTTCCGTTGTTCGAAGTGGTTCCGCTCGAGTTCGCCGCAGCCGAAGACTTGGCCGACATCCTCGAGCAGCTCTTGGAAGCGCGCAAACGGGAAGCGCAGCAGCAACGCCAAACCAATGCCCAAGGCGCCACCGGGCAGATTCCGACCGCGGGTGGCGAGTCGAAGATCCTGACCTATCCGCGCACGAACTCGCTCTTGGTGATGGCCCTGCCCGACGACATGGCCGCGATCAAGGAGCTGATCGCGCGTCTGGACGTCGAGGTCGTCGAGCCCGAGCGCACGTACCACGTGTATTTGCTCGAGCACGTCAAGGCCGAGGATCTCTCGGAGGTGCTCGAGGACTTCATCGAGGGCGCCTCGCGTGTGCAGGGCGGACAAGGCGGTGCTCAGCAGGGCCGCGCCGGAGCCGCGCCGGCGGCGACGGGACTGACCTCGCGCGACAACGAAGTCGTCGTCGTGCCCGATGCCACCACCAATTCGCTGCTGATCGCCGCCAGTCGTCGGCGCTACGAGGAAGTCGTCAACCTCATCCACCAACTGGATCGACGCCAACAGCAGGTGCTGATCGAGACCGCGCTGATCGAATTGACCGGCACGGACACGCTCGATTTGGGTGTCGAACTCGGCGGCGCAGACCTGCCGGGCTCGGGCACGGGCAGCTTCGGGGTGACCAGTTTCGGTCTCTCGGACTTCGAGGACTCCGATGGCGACGGCGTGTTCGACCTGCGCGTTCCGAAGGTGACCTCCGGCATCACCGCCGGCATCTTGGATGGCGACGACTTCTCGCTGCCGCTGTTGTTGGTCGCGTTCCGCGAACGGCGCGACACGAACGTGCTCAACATCCCGAGCGTGCTCGTCAACGACAACGGCAGTGCCACGGTCAAGACGCTCGACGAGCAGCCCACCACCCAGATCACGGCAAACGGTGTCGGCGGGCAGACGCAAGAGAACTTCAACGAGTACCAAGAGGCCGGGATCACGATGGAGATCTCTCCGTCGATCAGCGCATCGGGGTACTTGCGACTGCAGGTTTCACTCGAGGTCTCGAGCTTCGTGGGCACGTTCCAAGGCGCGATTCCGCCGCCGCGCATCACGCGCACGTTGAATACCTCGGTGAGCGTGCCCAACGGCGACACGATGGTCATCGGTGGCATCATCGTCGACAACAAGGGGCACACGCGTCGCGCGGTTCCCTGGCTGGGTGACATTCCGTTGCTCGGTGCGCTGTTCCGGCGCGACACGGACAATCAGAATCGCACGACGCTGTATTTCTTCGTGACGCCTCACATCCTGCGCGACGAGAACTTCTCCGACCTGCGCGAGATCAGCCATCGCGTGAAGCAGGACGCTTCCGAGAAAATCGGCATCGACCGCGTGCAGCTGGTCGATCCGCGGCACGGAGTCAAGGTCGGCGAAGTCAACTTGGGGAGCTTCGACGTGCCGCTCTACCGCCGTGCCGTGTCCGGCGAGACGACATCCGAAATGGTCGGCGTCGACCCCTCGCAGGCCACGCAGTCGAACGACAAGCAGAACTGAGCGACCCAGCACGCACCGCGCCCCCAAGAAGAGCGAGAATCCAACCGTGGCCAGTCTGTCCGATCTCCTCGTCGATGCCGGCCTGTCGCGCGAGCGCCTCGAAGAGTGCCGCAAGCTCGCCGCCAACTCGGGCGACTCGCTCGATCGTGTGATCCTCCAGCGGGACTACCTGCCGGAGCCGGCATTGCTGCGCGCTTACTCCGTCCACCTGGGATTCGAGTACCGCGATTCGCTGGAGGAAACCCAGGTCCCCTCGAGCTTCGTCAACCGCGTTCCGGTCCAGTTCACGCGCAATTACAACCTGATCGCGATCGAGGAGGCCGACGGGTTGCTCAAGGTGGCGACCTGCACGCCGCTCGACCCGCACCCGATGGACGACCTGTCCGCGCTGTACGGTGCGGACGTCGAGCCGGTGCTCGCGCCCAAGCAGGAAATCACGCAGCTGATCGCGCGTGCCTATCGGCACAAGGCCGACGGTGTCGACGAGGCCCTGGCGGACGTCGCCGAGGACGGAGACATCGCTGGGTTGGCCGAGGAGATCGAGGAGGGCGAAGACGTCCTCGACTCGTCCAACAAGGCGCCGATCATCAAGCTCGTCAACACGATCTTGTTCCAGGCGCTGAAACTGCGCGCGTCCGACGTGCACTTCCATCCGTACGTCGACCGGATGCAGGTGCGCTTTCGCATCGACGGCATCCTGTACGACATGGATCCGATCCCGCGCAAGGCGCAGGAAGCGATCGTCAGCCGCGTCAAGGTCATGGGCAAGATGGACATCGCCGAGCGCCGCCTGCCGCAGGACGGTCGCGCGACGATCCGCATCGGCGACGGCGAGGTCGACGTGCGCATCAGTTCCGTCCCGACCACCCAGGGCGAGCGCATCGTCATGCGCTTGCTCGACAAGACCGCCAAGCTCTACACGCTCGACGAGATCGGCCTGAGCCCGCAGAACGAAGCGCTCCTGCGCGAGTTTTCGAGCTACAACCACGGGATCATCCTGGTGACCGGCCCGACGGGTTCGGGCAAGACGACGACGCTGTATGCGGCGCTCAACGAGGTCGACACCACCGAGAAGAACGTGCTGACGATCGAGGATCCCGTCGAGTACTCGCTGGCAGGGATCAGCCAGGTGCAGGTCAACGCCAAGAAGGGGCTCACCTTCGCCTCGGGCCTGCGCTCGTTCTTGCGTCAGGACCCGGACGTGATGATGGTCGGTGAGATTCGCGACCTGGAGACCGCGGAAGTCGCGATTCGCGCCGCGCTCACCGGACACTTGGTGTTCTCGACCGTGCACACCAACGACGCACCGAGCACCGTCACGCGTCTGGTCGACCAGGGCGTCGAACCCTACCTGGTCTCCAGTTCGATCGTGCTGGTGATCGCGCAGCGTCTCGTGCGCACGATCTGCAAGCACTGCCGCGTGCTCGTCCCGATGACCGACGAGTGGGCCGCGAAATGCAAGAAGCTCGGGCTGACACCGACCGACCTCGAGCACAAGATCGCCTACGGCACTGGCTGCGACGAGTGCTTCAACTCCGGCTACGCTGGCCGCACGGCGATCTACGAGTTCATGCCGATGAGCGAGAACGTGCGCACGCTCGTCATGGAGGGCGGGAACGCGACGCAGCTCAAGAAAAAGGCCGTGGAGGGCGGCATGATTTCGTTGCGCGCCGATGGCATCGACAAGATCCGCCAGCGGATCACCACACCCGACGAAGTGTTGCGCGTGACGCAACTCGACATGGGCTAGTCCAAAGGGAATCGCGCGGTGCCGATCTACCAATACAAAGCCTACGTCGCGGGGGGCGGTACCACGGCCGGAGTGGTCGACGCCGACACGCCGCGCGACGCTCGCGCCAAGCTCCGGCGCGAGAACATCCTGGTCAGCGAGCTGCGGGAACTCCGCGGAGGCGGCAAGCGGGCCGTCGGCGAGACCGGTAGTTCCGCGGCACGCGGCGTCTCGCTGTTCGACCGACTGCAAAAGCTGCGCGCCGCGAGCACCGGGCCGACGTCGGCCAATCTGGAAATCGTGGCCGCTGCCACGCGACAGTTGGGCACGCTCCTGGGTGCCGGGATTCCGCTGATCGAAGCGCTCAAAGCACTGATCGAGCAAACCGAGCACCGCCGGGCGGAAACCATGTTCCGGCACGTTCGGGAACGCGTGACCCAGGGAGCTTCGCTGGCGGATGCGCTCTCCGAGCATCCCTCGTGGTTCAACGACTTCTACGTGAACATGGTGCGCGCCGGGCAGGCGACCGGCAACCTCGACGTCGTGTTCAAGCGCTTGGCGGATTACATGCAGGCGCAACGCGCGTTGCGCCGCAAGGTGGTCTCGGCCCTGACCTATCCCGCGATGATGGTCGGGATCGGCGTGATCGTCGTCAGCATCTTGATGACGCTCGTCGTGCCCAAGATCACGGCGATGTTGGTCGACACCGGCCAGACGCTGCCCACTCCGACGCGCGTGCTGATCACGGTCAGCGACCTGTTCAAGAACTATTGGTGGGTCGGAGCACTGGCGATTGCCGCCATTTCCTTCGTGTTCGAGCGCATCTACCGGCGCAGTGCGGGTGGCCGGTTGTTCATCGACCGCTCGCTCTTGCGCATCCCGGTCATCGGCGATCTCCTGCGCAAGCAAGCGATCGCGCGCTTCACGCACACGCTCTCGACCTTGCTCCAGAGCGGCGTCCCCGTCGTGCAGAGCCTCGAAATCACGCGCAACGTGGTTGGGAATCGCGTGCTCTCCGACGCCACCGAAGTGATTCGATCGCGCATCGTCGAAGGCACGGACATCGGCACCCCGATGCGCGCGACCGGCGTGTTCCCACCGGTCGTCTGTTACATGGTCCAAGTCGGCGAGCAGTCGGGCGAGATCGAGCAGATGCTCGACCGCATCGGCGCCGCCTACGACGAGGAAATCGAGATCACCACCGGCCGATTGACGAGTGTCCTCGAGCCGATCCTGATCATCTTCCTGGCCGTGGTCGTCGGCTACATCGTCATCTCCATCGTGCTGCCGATCCTGAAGGTCGGGCAGATCCAATGAACACGGTCGTCGAAGAGCGCCATGGCACGCTTCAACGGACCCAGGCCCCACAGGCAACTCCCATGAAACTGCACACTCTGCGTACCGATCGCTCCACACGCGCGGGTTTCTCGCTGGCCGAACTGATGGTCGTGATCGTGATCCTCGGCTTGATCGCGACGATCGTCGTGCCCAACCTGCTCGACCGCTTCACGTTCGCCCAGCGCGAGAAGGCCAAGATCGACATCGGTGCGCTCGACAATGCGATCGACACCTTCGCGCTCGAGAACAACGGCAAGTACCCCGAGAGCCTCGAGATCCTGGTGACGCCGGACGAGAACGGGCGCACCTACTTGAAGGGCCAGACCACGGTTCCGTTGGACCCCTGGAAGAATCCCTACCAGTACGAAGCGGGTGTCAGCGGCGGTGCGCCGAAGATCATCAGCTTCGGCAAGGACGGGCAGCCGGGCGGCGAGGGCGACGACGCCGACATCGACAGCCTTTCGATCCGCAACGAAGGCAAGAACTAGGCGCAACCCATGGGCGCGCTGCGCACGAGCCCGCGCTCGGCCTTCACACTGGTCGAGCTGATGCTGGTGGTGCTGGCGCTGGCCATGCTGTCGACGATCGTCTACGTGAGTTGGGAAGCGTTGCTCCCGCGAACCAAGCTGAATTCCGCCGTGCGTGAACTGGCGGCGGTGCTGCAGGAGACGCGCTCGGATGCGATCTCTCGCGGGCTCGAGTTTCGCGTCGAATACTACTTCGAGGCCGATGAGGAACACCCGCGCGGGTACCGCGTGATCACGCCGTTCCGCGCCGGCGGAGTCGGTGGCTTGGCGGCCTGGGATGAGGATCGGCTGGCGTTGGAATGGAGACCGCTGCCGGCGAACATCGAATTCCGCTCGATCACCATCAATGGCGAGGTCTTCATGCGCGGGCGCTGCGAGGTGCGCTTCGACGCGCGTGGCAGCGCAACGGATCACATGATCCAGTTGATCCAGCGGCCCTACGACAACGTGTACACGATCGAGGTCCAGGCGCTCACTGGGCTGATCCAGTTCCACGACGGCGAGTTCGCGCGTGCGGCTCCGGACGACAAGGATTTCCAGTGAAGCTCCAACAGCGCTTGGAACGATGCACGCGACGCTCCGCGTTCACGCTGGCGGAGGTCGCGGTCACGATCGCGTTGGTCGGCCTGGCGCTGGCGTGGATGCTCCAGATCCTCAACGCGTCGAAGCTGACCGCGGCCTACTCCCGGAACCTCAAGTTGTCCCGCGAGCTCGCGCTGATGACGTTGGGTCAGATCGAGGCCGGGCTCTTCGAGGACGACATCGACGACGAGCGCATCGAGGGCAATTACGCCGAGGAGGGCTATCCCGACTTCTACTTCGAGGCCGTCATCGGCGACGAGAATTTCCGTCCCGACGAGAGTGACCGACAGGCATTCGACAATTGGCGCCACGAACAGGACGAGAAGCGGCGCAACGACAAGGACCAAGACGACGACGCCGAACAGCCCTACGAGAAGATCCAGGTCAAAGTGATCTTCCCGAAGGTCCAAGAACTCTCCAACGAGTTCGTGCTCGAGCGCTGGGTACCCTGGAAGCAGGTCCACCCCGAGGAAACCGACAAGGATGCGGATCCACAGGACAAGTCCGGGGAGGGCGCGAAATGAAGCTGTGGGCAAAGCGGACCGCGCGCCGCGCCGCGTTCACCTTGGTCGAAGTGCTCGTCGCGCTCTTGATCGTGGGCGGCATCATGCTGGCGCTCACACAGCTCTTGGAGGCCACGCGCATCAGCCGTGACACGATCCACAACATCCAGGAGACGCAGCTCGCTGGGCCGGCGATCATGGACTTGGTCGAGCGCGACGTACGCGCGATGCTGATCTACAACCGCGCTTCGGACCGCTTGCTGCGGGTCAAGAACCGCGTGGTCCTCGGGCGAGATGCGGATCGAATCGACTTCATCACGACGACCGACAGCGTCGTGCCCTCGGAGGTCGAGCATCGCTTCGTGCGCAGCGATGTCAACGAAGTCGGATACGTCCTGCGCATCCACCCGCGGGACGACGAATTCCTGGAGATGTATCGCCGCGAGGACTTCGGCGTCGACGACGAGCCGTTCGAGGGCGGCACGTACACCTTCCTCCACGATCACGTGAAGAGCTTCGAGATCCAGGTGTACGACGAAGATGGCCCAGACGCGGAACCTCTCGACGACTGGGGCGAGGACGAAGAGCAAGTCGGCTTGCCCAAGCGCCTCGAGATCCGCCTGACACTCGAGTTGACGCCACGGCTCTCGCACGAACAACTGCGGATTGCTCCCGTCGACAAGCGCACCGTGACTTACACGCGCATCATCCGCTTCACCGACGACCTGTTCGCGCAGGTCGAAGTGCAGCCCGTCCCGACGATTCCAGTGTTCGGCGCTGCGCCGCAGGACAACGCTGGCGGTGGAGGAGCGGGTGGCGAAGCCGGCGGCCCGACGACGGAAACCGTGGGCGGCGGTGGCGGCGGTACCAAGGCTGGCGGGGCTGGCCAGGGTGGAGCCAAGGGCGGTGCGTCGAGCCAGGGCGCGGGCCGCAAGTGAGCGCGGACCACCCTCGGTCGCGACGTGGCGCGCTCACAGCGCGCGACCGATGCTGCGCCGACCTCCCATGTAGCTGACCAGCGGTTCGGGGATCTCGACCGTGCCGTCGGCTCGTTGGTGGTTCTCGAGCACGCAAATCAGCATGCGCGCGCTAGCCGCAACCGTGTTGTTGAGAGTGTGGCAGAAGCGCAGTTTGCCTTCCGCGTCGCGATAGCGCAGGTTCAAGCGTCGCGCTTGGTACTCGTGGAAACGCGACGCGGAGTGCGTCTCGCCCCAACCGCCTCGCGAGGGCATCCAACTCTCGATGTCGTACTTCTGGATCTGAGGCGCACCCAGGTCTCCCCCACAGACGTTGACGATTCGGTAGGGAATGCGCAGCGACTGCAGCACGAACTCGGCGTTCTCGACGATCGCGCGGTGGTGGGCGATCGAGGTCTCGGCGTCGGCGACGTCGAGGATCACCTGCTCGACTTTCTGGAACTGGTGCACGCGATAGAGTCCACGCGTGTCGCGCCCCGCCGCTCCGGCTTCGCGCCTGTAGCACGAGGACAAGGCAACGTAGCGCACCGGGAGCTGATCGAGCGCGAACACCTCGTCCTTGTGCAACGCGGTCACGGGAACCTCGGCGGTGCCGACCAGGCACAGGTCATCGCGCTCGTCGCAGCGATAAGCCTGCTCCTCGCCGCCCGGGAAATAACCCGTGCCGACCATGATCTCGCTGCGCACCAGCGTGGGCACCGACAAAGGCGTGAAGCCGCGCTGGATCATCACGTCCAGCGCGTAGCGCATCACAGCGCCCTCGAGCATCGAGAGCTCACCCTTGAGCACGTAGTTGCGCGACCCCGACAACCGCGCGGCGCGCTCGATCTCGAGCCAACCTTGAGCTTCGCCCAGTGCGACGTGGTCGCGGAACGGGAAATCGAATGTCCGCGGCTCGCCCCAGCGCTTGACCTCGACGTTCTCGCTGTCGTCCTTGCCTTCGGGGACCTCGCCGGCCGGGACGTTGGGCACGCGCAACAGGCGCGCGTCGAGATCTGTCTGCAGGTCCTTGAGCGAGCCCTCGAGCGACGCCAGCTGCTGCTTGAAACCGTTGACTTCCGCGATCAGCTCGGCGCGTCGATCGGGCGGGGCCTTCCCGACTTCCTTCGAAAGTTGATTTTGCCGCGCGCGGAGCGTGTCGACCTCCGTTTGGAGCGCGCGCGCCTTGGCGTCGACGGCCAGCAGCGCGTCGATGTCGACTTGGATGCGCTTCTTGCGCGCCCCTTCCTTGACGGCGTCGGGGAACTGACGGATGAACTTGAGGTCGAGCATGTGAGGATTGAAACGACGACTGTCTGCCCGTTTGGACTGGAGGAGGCACGCGCACGCGCCGAGATGCGCGTGCCCGTCGATGCAGTACCTGGTGCTACTTCCAGGCGCTTTCGATTTCGCCGAACAGCTTGTTCTTCTTCTCGACGAGTTGCATTTCGACCGCTTCGCCCTTCTTGATCTCGACCACCGAGTCGATCGGGCGCCACGTGTCGGTTTCGCTGTATTTGTAGCTGCCGTCCTCGGCGGTCTCGAGCAGGTCCTGGACGATGTCCAGCTTCTCCGGCTTGCTGCCCTTCTTCGTGCCGGCCTTGCGCCAACTGAGCTCCGGCCGCGGGACACAATTCCAGGTGCGCTCGTAGCGCTCGCCCGCGACTCCGACCACCGTGATGCTCTTGCCCTTGAGCGTGAGCGAGCTCTCGCCTGTTTCGAACACGAAGTCGAACCCGAAGGGACCTCCGAGTTGCACGGTGCACTCAGCCCCCTTGGCGACCGTCCACTTCTTGCCGTTGGACTGGGGGGGCAACATCAGCGCCTTCATGGTCTGCGCCTTCTTGCCTGAGCGCAGCTCGCCCGCGAACAACTCGTAGGTTCCCGCAGGCACGGTCACCGGCTTTTTCCCGGGGTCGACGATGTCGACGAACATGTTCTCGAGCTTGCCCGTGCCGCGCAGCACGATCCACGTCGGGTAGGGCCCCTTGAAATCGAGCTTGATCGTGCCGGTGTCGAGTTGCACGGGTGTCGCCTTGAGCGTGTTGCCCGATTTCTCGGCGACGATCTCGTACCACGCGCCACCGATCTCCTGGAACTGGCTCCAAGGTCGCGCGCGCTTGGACTCACCGACGACCACGCAGTCGAACTCGGGCTGGTAGATGCCCTCGGAGATCCCACCGTAGGAGTAGGTGCGCGGCGCGGAACCGTACACACCGTCCATGTTGTCGTCGATGACGCGGAACGGCACCCCGTTGATCGTGCTCACCACGCTCGCCGCGCTCTGCACGTAGAAGCGCATTTGCCTGTCGTCGGGCGCCAAGTTGGTCTTCAGACCTTGAAACGTGTCTTCTTGGATGCCGGTCTTGAAGACGAAGGCCCACTTGCGCTTCTCCTCGCCCTCGCCGATCTCGCATTCGATGGTGGTCAAGTTGCCCGTGATTCCGGCCAGCTTGTCGGCGTTGCCGTCGTGATTGAGATCGACGCCCACCTTGGCGGAATCGGGGCGCAGCACCATCAGGCCGTCGAGTGCCATGAACTTGCCGGAGGAGCCCTTCGCACCCAAATTGATCACCGGCCAAACGGCGTACAGCTCGTCAGCACAAAAATTGGGGCGCTGGAACTCGTCCAGGCTCTTCAGGACCTCGAAGCTGGTGGCCACCGTGAGCGTGGCCGCGGGCTGCGGAGTCGGGGTCGTCGACGGCGGGGCGTTGGGATCCGGCGGAGCTTCGGGCGCGTGGCCCTCGCGCACCAGGGTTTCCCAGCGCTGCTTGCACTGCGTGTAGAGCGAGTAGTTGAGCTCGATCTTGTCGAAGTACTCGACCACCTTGCCGAAGTACAGGCAGGCCTTCTTGAAGTCGGCTTCGGTGCCGCGGTAGAGGTTGTCGTAGCAGATGCCTGCACCGCTGGCGCAGCGCGCCGCGTAGAAGTAGTCACCGAGCGTCGCGAAGGCCTCGCTCATGCCCGCGAACTCGGAACCGCACAGCTCGAACGCCGGCCCAGACTTGGCGCCGTTGCGATTGGAATCGAACTTGGCGTAGTTGTCCGTGTAGCGCGCGAGGAGCGCGATGCGTTCCTTGCGCCGCCCTTGGTCCAGCGCGAGCTTGGAGTGGTAGGTGTAGATGGCGTCGACGAAGTTGGTCTTGAAGGCGTCCTTCCAGGAACGTCGCAAGGCCTCGAACTCGGCCTCGATCTCGTCGCTGTTCTGGATCGACATCGTGGCCGCGAGCTCGTCGACGTAGTTGACCGCTTCCTCTTGGTACTGGCGCAGGAGCTTGGCGATCTCGTCGTAGGCCTTGATCTTGACCTGGTCCTTGAGCTTGGTCTTGAAGTCCTTGGCGCGGTCCTGCTGCGCCGCTGCGGGCGCGCCGAACGACGCGGGAAGCGGGAGCACGCCGAGCGTGAGGACGGCGGCGAGAGCGATCGTCTGGATCTTCATGACGAGGACCGCGCCGCGAGGGCGCGCACGCGAGAGGTCGGTGTCGAGGAGGGCACGGCGCGCGGCCCATCGGAGTCACCCGCACGCCCAGCCTTCGATTCGGCAGTCTAACGCGCCCGAAAGTGCCTCACAATCAACCCGACTTGCGCGAGGACATGCGCTTGAGGAAGTCCTTGTCGCGTGCGGAAAGCGAGCCGATCCCCTCGCGGTGGATGCGTTCGAGCAATTGGTCCAGCCGCTGCTCGTCCGACTGCGCTTGCTCCTCGACGCGCTGCTCTCGACGCTGGCGATAGGCGGCCGCCGGGTCGAACCACAACCAGCCGGTCTTCACCAGCGTGAAGCCCAAGGCCGCTCCGCCCAAATGCACGAGATGCGCGGCGTTGCCGGTCTGCGCGACCAGGCCGATCACGTCGAGCGCGACGTAGATCGTCGCCAGGACCCACAGCTTCAAGGGCACCAAGATGAAGATCACGCGCGCGCGCGGCTCCAGCGTGGCCAGCGCGACCACCAAGGCCAACACGGCGCCCGACGCGCCGACGACCAGGACCGGCCAGTGGAACAGGAGCGAGGCCGTGAGTTGCAGCACTGCTGGGACGACGATCGCCGCCAGGTAGAACCAGGCGAAGCGGCGCGAGCCCAGGCGCGCCTCCATCGCCGTTCCGAAAAAGAACAACCCGAGCATGTTGAACAGCACGTGCGTCGGGTCGACCCGCGAGTGCAAGAACCCAAAGGTCACCAGCTCCCACAGCGGAACCAGTGGCGCTCGTGCGCGCCAACGTTCGCTGTCGAGTGCCAGCAGGTCGTGGACTTGGCCTGCGAACTCCGAGCGCAGCGTCAGCAAGAACAGCACGCCCAGCCCGATGTTGGCGATCAAGAGCCACTTGACCACCGGAGTCAGTCCGGGGAAGGCAAAGGAACGCGGCTCGTCGTCGTAGAAGTCCGGAGTGCGCGACGCGGGCGACATGGGCCACCGGAAAGGCGCGCTCACACTCCCGGCGCGCTGAGGCGCTGGGCGGCGGTGGCGGTGTTCGCGAGCAACATGGCGATCGTCATCGGCCCGACGCCGCCGGGGACTGGAGTGATCGCGCCCGCCGTGGCCAGCGCCTCGGCATGGGCGACGTCGCCCACCAGGCGTCCATCGGGCAGGCGGTTGATCCCCACGTCGAGGACCGTCGCTCCCGGCTTGATCCAGTCGCCACGGACCATCTCCGGGCGACCGACCGCGGCGATCAGGATGTCCGCTTCGCGGCAAACGGCGGGCAGATCCGCGGTCTTGCTGTGGCACACGGTGACGGTCGCGTCGCGCGCGAGCGCTAGCAGCGCCAAGGGCTTGCCGACCAGCATCGAACGCCCCACCACCACCACACGGCGCCCGGCGAGCCGGGCACCCGCGCGGTCGCACAACTCGATGCAGCCGAGCGGCGTGCACGGGAACAATCCCTCGCTCCCCAGCACCAGCGCTGCAACGTTCTCGGGGTGCAATCCATCCACATCCTTGCGAGGGTCGATGGCGCGGACGATCGCGGCGGCGTCGAGCCCGCGAGGCAAGGGCAGTTGCACCAGGATCCCGTGGACCGCGCGGTCGCGATTGAGCTCCTCGACCACGCTCAACAGCTTCGCCTGGGTCGTGTTCGCATCCAGCTTCAGCGTCCGGACCTGGAACCCCGCCTCCTGCGCCGCCTTGTCCTTGTTGCGCACGTACACTTGCGACGCGGGATCGTCTCCGACCAGCACGACGGCGAGCCCGGGGGGCTGGCCGCGCGCTGCGAGCGCGGCGCAACGTAGGGCGACCGCCTGGCGCACCTCGCGCGCGATCGACTTGCCATCGATGGAGCGCGCTGTCGCGCGTGTGGTGCTGTCGGTCATCGTTCGCTCTCGCCGTTTGCGACGCTCGAGGAACCGAGCCCTACCAACTGCGCTCGAGCACGAAGCCCGCGATGTTCTCGAGTGACGCACGCGCCGCGCTCGGCGGGAGCTCGCGAACACGGTCGAGCGCCGAGTGGATCAGCTCGTCCGCGCGGTGGCGCGCATACTCGACGCCCTCCAAGACGCGGCAGCGGCGCCGCAGGTCACCCACTCGATCGCCGGCCTCGGTGCGCGTGTAGATGTCGCGGATCGCGGCGCGCGTCGACTCGTCCGCGCGCGCGTAGGCCCACAGCACCGGCAGCGTGACCTTGCCGTCTTCCACGTCGGTCCCGACCGACTTCCCGACCTCCTGCTGCGTTGCCGTCAGGTCGAGGCAATCGTCGATGATCTGGAAAGCGAGGCCGAGCTCCCACCCGAATTGGCGCATGCGCGCGCCTTGCTCGTCGTGTCCGCTCGGATAGCGCGCACCGAGTTCGCAAGCCGCGGCGTACAACGTCGCGGTCTTGGCCCCGGCGATCCACTCGTAGCGCTCCTGCGTCATCTCGAAGTCGTAGCGACTGGCGGCCTGCTGGATCTCGCCCACGCAGATGCGGCGCGTCGCCTCGGCCAGCACGCGGCTGCACATGCGCGACGAGAGATCCGTCGAGAGCGCGAAGGCCCGCGCGTACAGGAAGTCGCCGAGCAGCACGGCCGTTTGGTTGTCCCAGCGCTGGTTGACGCAGGCCACGCGCCGGCGCACCTCGGCCCCGTCGAGCACGTCGTCGTGGACCAGGGTGGCCAAGTGGATCATCTCGACCACCGCCGCGATCGACGAATGCTCGTCGGTCGAATTCGAGGTCGCGTCGCCGCACAGGAGCACCAGCGCGGCGCGCAGCTGCTTGCCTTGGAAGCGACCGATGTGCTCGACCATGTCGCGGACCGCCGGCGAGGTCCCGGACAACTGGGCTGCGATCGTCTCGCGCGTGCGCTTGATCCCATCGGCGACGGGCAAGAGCAGGCGCATCAACTCGGATTGCTGAGAACTCATGGGGAGCATCCCTTATCGCCTGCGTCGCCAGGTCGTTCCAGGCACTCAAGGTCGTCGGGTGTATTGACGTTGACGGCCACGGATTCGCCCAGGTCGCCCAACTGCGAGGCGGCGAGCGAACCGACCGCGAGGCCCGCGTGGAACGAGAGCATGCGCCGCTCGCCGCGCAGCAGCGCAGCTCGGACCGCGGCCGCGCAGCGCGCGCGATAAACCGCGAACAGGGGCTGCGATCCGCGCTCGAGCTCGAGCATGCACACGTCGAGCGTGTTGCGAGCGGCTTCGGCGAGCAGCGCGCGCAGCGCGCCAGCGTCCGCGTTCGGTAGATCACAGGCCAGCGTTGCCACCCACTCTGTCCGCGCGGCCTCCAGGCCCGCGAGCAGGCCGCCGAGCGGCCCGCAGTCGCATTCGGAATCGAGCACGCTCTCGCAGCCGGTGAACGCGTAGCGCGGGCTTGTTCCAGTCGCGATCACCACGCGCTGCGCCACCGGGCGCAGGGCCTCGATCGCGTAGGCGATCATCGGCTTGCCACCAAATTCGAGGAGCGCCTTGTCGCGGCCCATGCGACGGCTCGCGCCACCGCAGATCACCAGGCCGGTGACGTCGCTCGGCGGCGGAGCGTCCGCCAGGGTGATCTTGGATGGGCCGCGGCCCGCGACACATCCACGCGTCGCGAGCACGGGAGCACTGCGCCACGAGGCCTCACGTGCCACCGCGCGGGCCGGTCCACCCTCGTCCCGACTCCAGCCCGAGGCTTCCACGGCCGTTCAGTGCGCGGCGCCGTTGTGGCCAGAACCGGAGCCCGACCCGTGGTCAGCAGTGGAGTCGTCCTGCGGCTTGGCCTTGTCCTTGGTGGTGTCCTCGGCGCCTTCCTTCATGCCCTTCTTGAAGGCCTGTACGCTCGAACCCATCGAGTGCGCAAGCTCGGGCAGCTTCCGAGCGCCGAACAGCAGCACGACGATGACCAGGATGACGAGCCATTCCGTGAGTCCCAAGCCCATGAGGTTTCTCGCTTCGAATGACGGGTGCGGAACTGTCCGCGTCCGCGAGCGCACCGGCAGCGCGCGAGCCTGGCTGGTCCGCGACGATCCGATGCGGCCCCGGGGGACTAGGTGCACCGCGCTTCGACCCGCATTGTAGAGCATGCGCCCCGATGGCCGTCACCGGCTCGCGGGAAATCGCGCCCGACGGCCGCTGGCCGCGGCGTTCAGTTCGTTCGCTCCAGGCGCCGCGCGAGCTTGCGCGCAACGCGTGGCTCGAGCTCCGGCAGGGAGGTCTCGAAGCTCGCCAGCGTGCCCGAAGCCTTGGTTCCAACGCGCGGTCCGAGCCCGACGGCCAGTCCGACGCGCGCCAACGTCGTTCGGACTCCCAGGGAGGCGGAGTACGTCGACAAGACTGCGTGCGGCGCCATTCGGCGCGCAACCGCGGCCAGGAATGCCTCACTCCACAGCTCCGGCTCGACCTGGGGCGAGAAGGGGTCGAGGAACACCGCGTCGAAGGGCTCGAGGGAGAGCTCCGTGAGGCGCTCGCGCGCGTCACCCAGGCGCAGATCGAGCGTGGCGCTGGACGACGAGTGAGCGAGCTGCTCGCGCAAGGCGGCGTGGATCGGGGCCAGGTGTTCGGCAATGTCCGCAGGCCAGTCGGGCAGCTCGAAGGCGGCCTGGAGCACGCGCGAATCGCGCTCCAGGGTCACCGCCTGCATGCGGCCACCGCCCTGCGCGGCGGCTCGTGCGGCAGCGGCGAGGTTGAGCCCTAGCCCAGTGCCGATGTCGAGCACGCGCACGACGCCGCGCTCGCGCGCCAGATGCTGCAGCCGGCAGGGCTCGGCGTAGCGCGCTCGAGCTTGCAGCCACGCGCCGCTGTGGGAGTGGCACGCTTGACCGTGGCCTGAGTGCTCCAGGGTCCACGAGCCGTCAGCGGTCCGGACGGGTCTCCACATCGACGCTACGATGCCAGACCGGTGGCGCACGACAAGTCCGACGACAAACTCGCGATCTACCGCTCGGGCGAGGTGGCCGCGAGCTACGACCGTCGCTGGCGAGGATCCAGCGGTCGCGCGCGCGATCAACGCAAGCAGCGCGCGCTGGGACGAGCCCTAGAGCACTTCGACGGCGCGCGCAGCGTGCTCGACGTGCCCTGCGGAACCGGCCGCTTCCACGACCTCTTCGCAAGCCGCGGCTGGCGCTACTGCGGAGCGGACGCGGCGAGTGCGATGCTCACCGTGGCGCGCGAGAAATGCGGAACCTCGAATTGGATCGCGGGCGATCTCACGCGCCTGCCCTTCGCCGATCGGAGCTTCGATCTCGCGCTGTGCATTCGACTGATGCACCTCGTCCGAGACGAGCGCTTGCGCGAGGCGTTCCTGGCCGAGCTCGCGCGCGTGAGTCGCATCGGCGTGATCGTGGACTATCGCCAGGACCAGGCGCTGCGGGTGTGGCTCGGGAACGCGCGCGCGAAGCTCGGATTGCGCGCCAAACGGCCCGGCGCGCTGCCGCTCGAGCACATCCGCCGCGAGGTGGAAAGCTCGGGACTCGCCGTGCGGGAGTTCGTTCCCGTGCGACGAGTCCCCTACCTGTCGGACAAGATCGTCGTGGTCGCGCTGCACCGCGCGACGCCTAGTGCGCCCGCGCCGAGACCGTGATGGCTTCACGGTCTCGGCGTTCGGCGCCCCGCGGGCGACGGTGCCATCGACATGCTGAGGGCTCGTGCCCTCGCTTCTCGACCAGCTCTCAGCCTCGCGCGGCTGCGAGCAATCCGGCGTCGGCGAGGCGCTTCTCCATCATCTCGCCCAGGCGCGCCGGGCTGGGGCTGACGGTGACGCCCGCGGTCGAGAGCGCAGCGTACTTCTCCTTCGCCGTGCCCTTGCCGCCGGAGATGATCGCGCCCGCGTGACCCATGCGGCGGCCCGGAGGCGCGGTGGCTCCGGCGATGAACCCGACGACCGGCTTCTTGACGTTGCGCTTGATGAACTCCGCCGCCTGCTCTTCCGCCGTGCCGCCGATCTCGCCGATCAGGATGATCCCGATCGTGTCGGGGTCGGCATTGAAGAGCGTCAGAGCGTCGACGAAGTTCGTGCCGTTGACCGGGTCCCCACCGATGCCGATGCAGGTCGATTGACCGATTCCGCGCGAGGTGAGTTGCCACACCGCCTCGTAGGTCAAGGTGCCCGAGCGCGACACGACGCCGACGCGGCCGGGCTTGTGGATGTAGCCCGGCATGATGCCGATCTTGCACGCGCCCGGAGTGATGATGCCGGGGCAATTGGGGCCGATCAGGCGCACCTTCTTCGCGCCCGAGCGCAGCTTCTCCATGACCTTGACCATGTCGAGCACCGGGATGCCCTCGGTGATGCACACGATGGTCTCGATGCCGGCCTCGTAGGCTTCCAGGATCGCGGCAGCGGCGAAGGGCGGCGGAACATAGATCATCGTCGCGTTCGCGCCCGTGGCATCGACCGCCTGCTTGACGCTGTCGAACACCGGGCGGTCGAGGTGCTTGGTGCCACCCTTCTTGGGCGTGACACCACCGACCAAGTTCGTGCCGTAGGCGATCGCTTGCTCGGAGTGGAACGTGCCGTGCTTGCCGGTGAAACCCTGGCAGATCAGACGCGTGTTCTTGTCGACGAGAACGCTCATGGTGCGATTCCTCAGCTCTTGATGGCGACCTTGGTGATCGACCGGACGGCCTTCTGCGCAGCGTCGTCGAGATCGGTGGCGGTGATGATCGGCAGCCCCGAATCGGCGAGCAGCTTGCGCCCCTGCTCCACATTGGTGCCTTCCAAGCGCACGACCAGCGGCACGTTGAGGTTGACCTGCTTGGCGGCGGTGATGATCCCCTGGGCGATCACGTCGCACTTCATGATGCCGCCGAAGATGTTGACCAGCACCGCCTTGGTGTTGGGGTCGGCGAGCAGGATCTTGAAGGCCGCCGTGACCTGCTCGGCGCTCGCTCCACCACCGACGTCGAGGAAGTTGGCCGGCTCGCCTCCGTAGAGCTTGATCACGTCCATGGTCGCCATCGCGAGCCCGGCGCCGTTGACCATGCAGCCGATCTGACCGTCGAGCTTGATGTAGTTGAGATTGAACTTGCTGGCCTCGATCTCGAGCGGCTGCTCCTCGTGCAGGTCGCGCAGCGCCGCCAGATCCTCGTGGCGGAACAGCGCGTTGTCGTCGAGGTTGATCTTGGCGTCGAGCGCCATCACCTTGCCGTCCTTGGTGGTGACCAGCGGGTTGATCTCGGCGATCGAGCAATCGAGCTCGCAGAAGGCCTTGGCCAGGGCCTGCATGAAATCCACCGCGCTCTTTTGCAGAGCGGCGGGGATGCCGATGCCTGCAGCGAGTTTCTGGGCCGCGTCGGCCGCCAGGCCGGTGCGCGGCGAGAAGGCGCTCTTCAGGATCTTCTCGGGGTGCGACGCGGCGACCTCCTCGATCTCCATTCCGCCCTCGGAGCTGGCCATCATCACCGGCAACTGCGACTCGCGGTCGAGCGCGATCCCGATGTAGTACTCGCGCTCGATGGCGCTGCCGGCCTCGATCCACAGGCGGCGCACGAGTTGGCCATCGGGCCCGGTCTGATGCGTGACCAGCGTGCGGCCCAGGATGGCGCTCGCGGCGGCCTTCACCTCCGCTTCGCTCTTGCACACCTTGACGCCGCCGGCCTTGCCGCGGCCCCCGGCGTGGATCTGCGCTTTGACCACAGTGACTGGGGAGTTGAGCTGGCGCGCCGCTGCGACCGCGGCCTCGACCGACTGGGCTTCGATGCCCTGCGGGACCGCGACACCGAAGCGCGCGAGCACCTGCTTGGCCTGGAATTCATGCAGTTTCATGGGGACCCTTCCGCGACGAAAAACGAGCGCGGAAGTGTAGTGAAACGGGCGCCGCGGTGGAACTGGCCGAGCGCCGGACTTGGAGAGTCTTCGAGCGCTTCGCATGCTGCCTCGCGGTACGCCCATGGTCGACCACGCGCTGCTCCGCGATCTGACGTTGGTCCTCGCTGCCGCGATCGCTGTCGTGCTCGTGCTGCACCGCGTCAAGTTGCCCGCGATCGCGGGCTTCCTCGTGGCCGGCGCCGTGCTCGGGCCATCGGGGCTGTCGCTGGTGCGCGACGCGGCACGCATCGAGGTGCTGGCGGAGGTCGGGGTCGTGCTGCTGCTGTTCACGATCGGCCTCGAGTTTTCCTTGTCGAGCCTGCGCCGCATCGCGCGCATGGTGTGCGTCGGGGGCGCGCTCCAAGTCGGCCTGACGTTGGCCGTCACCTACGCGCTCAGCCGTGCCTTGGACTTCGCTCCCGCCCGCGCTTTGTTCTTCGGGTTCCTCGTGGCGCTGTCGAGCACCGCGATCGTCTTGCGCGGATTGAGCGAGCGCGGCGAGGTCAATGCACTGCACGGTCGGTTGATCGTCGGCGTGCTCTTGTTCCAAGACCTGTGCGTGGTCCCGATGATGTTGATCGTGCCCATGCTCGCCGTCGACGACGCCCGGCCCATGGCCGTGGCCAGGGCCTTGGCCGAGGCGGCGGTCGTGATGGCGCTCGCGCTGCTGGCCGCGCGCTTCATCGTGCCGCGCGTATTCCATCTCGTGACACGCACCGGCCGACGCGACGTGTTCCTGCTGGCGGTCGTCTTGGCCTGCGGAGCGATCGCCTGGGCCACCGCGGAGGTCGGGCTATCGCTCGCTCTGGGAGCCTTCTTGGCGGGCGTGATCCTCGCGGATGGTGAGTACGGGCACCAGGCGCTGGCCGATGTGTTGCCCTTGCGCGACCTGTTCACGAGCCTGTTCTTCGTCTCGATGGGGATGCTGCTGGACCTGACGGTGCTGGCGGAGGAACCACTGGTCGTCACCGGCCTCGCGGGAGCGCTGCTGTTCGGGAAATTCGCGCTCGCTGCGCTGGCTGTGCTGGTGATGCGTCTGCCGCTGCGCGTCGCGGTGCTCTCCGCCGTGGCCCTGGCCCAGATCGGCGAATTCAGCTTCGTGCTCGCGGACCTCGGTGGAGACCTGGGGCTGATCAGCCCACGCGAACGCGCGCTGTTCCTCGATGCGAGCGTGCTGACCATGCTGGTCACGCCGCTGGCCTTGCGCCTGGGACCCCACCTCGCTGCTGGCGCACGGAGGCTCGAAGGCGTCGAGCGCATCCTCGGGTTGCGTCAAGTCAACGACCGGCACGCCACGGACGAGCTCCGTGGCCACGTGGTCTTGTTGGGTTTCGGCGTCGGTGGCGAGCTCCTGGCGACCGCGCTCAGGCGCGCTCAGTTGCCCTACGTGATCGTCGAGCTCGACCCCGAGCGCGTGCGAACGGCACGGGCACGCGGCGAGCCGATCCACTACGGAGACGCGACCAACGCCGAAATCCTGCAGCGCGTGCGCGTCGCGGATGCGGCCCACGTCGTGCTGCTGCTCAACGATCCCGATGCCACGCTGCGCGCGACACGCGCCGTCCGCGGGCGGGCGCCGAATGTGCCGCTGACCGCGCGGGCGCGATTCTCGGCCGACGAGCGGCATTTGAGCGCCGCGGGAGCGGACCACGTCGTGGCCCAGGAAGTCGAGGCCTCGCTCGAAATCGTCGGGGCCATCCTGCGCGCCGAGCGCATCGAGGCCCTCGATGCGACGCAGATCGTCGAGGCCCTGCGCGCGGAGCGGCGGGCGACCTGAACGAAGCTCAGCGGTCGCCCTCTGCTACCTCGGCCTGCCTGCGCGTATCCTCTTTGCCCCATGAACGACGCGCGCGACTGTGCGGGACACTTGCTCGTCGATCGCGATCTCGAAGCCCTGTTCGGCTCCGCGCTGCTACCGCGGCCTGGCGCGCCTCCGATCGCACTCGACCAACTCCAGGCGGCAAGCCTCGATCTGCGGATCGGTTCGTTCGCCTCGCGCATCCGCGCGGGGTTCCTGCCCGGACGTACGGCGCTCGAAGCGCGCTTGGAGCAGCTCGAAACCAGTCGACTGTGGCTGGGCGGCGACGGCGCGGTGCTCGAGAAGGGACTG
This sequence comes from Planctomycetota bacterium, assembly GCA_020853575.1. Lineage (GTDB taxonomy): Bacteria > Planctomycetota > UBA1135 > UBA1135 > F1-120-MAGs118. The sequence continues at coordinate 166,230 of JADYYP010000045.1, read as the reverse complement.
GTCTATCTGGTTCCGCTCGAGGAGCAACTCGCGCTTCCGAGCGACGTCTCCGCGGCGTTCAATCCACGCAGCTCGACCGGTCGCTGCGATCTCTTCACACGCGTGCTCGTGCCGGGGCACCCACGCTTCAACGAAGCACCCGCGGGATACCACGGCCGCTTGTGGCTCGAGGTTTCGCCGCTGTCGTTCCCGGTGCGACTCAAGCGCGGTGATCGCCTGTGCCAGCTGCGCCTGGCGCGCGGCGAGCCGGCGCTCTCGACCGAGGAGCTGCGCGCGGAATACGAGCGCACTCCGCTGTGCTGGCGCGGAGACCGCCCGGTGCCTGCCGCGGATGTGCGTTTCGACGACGCCGGCGGCATCGAGCTCCACCTGGGCCTCGAGGGGCGCGAGCCCGCGGGATGGCGCGCGCAGGGTCACACGGGCGTGGTGAACTTCTCACGCGAGGGAGGCCACGATCCGCGCGAGTTCTGGGAGCCGGTGCACGCTCCCTCCGGCACTTGCATCCTCTCCCCCGGCAGCTTCTACATCTTCGCCAGCCGCGAGCGTGTGGTGATCCCGCCGCACCTCGCCGCCGAGATGCTCCCGGTCGATGTCGACGTGGGTGAGATGCGCAACAACTACGCCGGTTTCTTCGACAACGGCTTCGGCTGCAGCGAGACCACCGAGGGCGGACGTCAAGGCACCGCAGCGGTGCTGGAGGTGCGCGCGCACGACGTTCCGTTCCTGGTCGAGGATGGCCAGGTCTTCTTCCGCTTGCGCTTCTATCGATCTTCGGGTGTGCCGACGCGCCTGTACGCCGAGGGCCGCAAGCAGAGCTCGTATCGCGACCAAGACCTGACGCTGGCACGCTGCTTCCGCCGCGCGCCGTGAGCGCGTGCCAGAACTCCTGCGGAGCTCAGGAATCGCGCGTCGCGGCCAGCTCGACGAAGCGCTCGTCGTGGGATCGATCCGCGCGGCGCGTCAAGGCCGAAACGGTGATCAGGGCGAGCACGTTCGCTGTCAGGCCGTACAGCCCCTCGTGCACCGGCCAGGGTCGCAGGTCCTTGCGCACGACGAACAGCAGCGTGACCGCGATGCCGAGCGCGAGCCCGCTGACGATCCCGGCGGCGGTCGCGCGCCGCGAGTACAACGCAGCGACGACCGCCGGCATGAACTGCGTGATCGGCCCGTAGGCGAACAGCAGCAGCCACACCAGCGACTCTTGCCACCACATCGCCAGCGCGTAGGCGGCCAGCAGCAGCGGAACCAGCGTCCAGCGGATCCAGCTGCGCTGCTGTTCGGGTGTCAATGCGATGCCCAGCCCACCGACCACACCGTCGCGCACCGCGATCGAAGCCGCCGCGTGCCCGATGGCATCCCCGCCCATCGCGGCGGCGAGCGCGCCGGCGCAGAACAGGCCAATCACCACGGCCGGAACTTGGGCGTCGAGCAAGAGGAACGGCACGATCTGGTTGAGATCGCTCGGTGCGCGCGGATGCAGCACGCCCGCGAAGCCCATCAACAGGATCGGAATCTGGAACACGAGGAACGTGGGGTACAGCACCACGGAGCGCCGGATCGTGCGGTCGTCCTTGGCCGTGAAGGCCTTCATGAACAAATGCGGCCAGCACGAGAACCCCAGTGTGCTGACCAGCACCGCGGAGCTGTACTCGCTCCAAGTCCACGGCGTCTGCGGTGATTCCGCGATGCGCTTCGCGAGCCCGGGCGCGACCAGCATCTCCGGCCGCGCCTGGGCGATCGCTTCGAACATGGCCTCGACGCCGCCGTACATCTTGATCGGCAGGTACAGACCCAAGCCCCAGGCCATGCCGAGCATCAGCACGCCCTGCAACACGTTGGTCCAGCCGACGCCCATCAGGCCACTCTTCGCGACGTAGGCGAGCACCACCGTGTACACCAACGCCGCACCGAGCCAAGTGGGGATCGCTCCGCCGGAGACGATGTCGAAGATCAAGCCCGCGCCGCGGATCTGCAGCGCGATGTAGGGCACGAAGGCGATCAGGCTGATCAGTGCCATCAACAGCGCCAGGCGCGGGCAGCGGAAGCGATGGGCGAGCATCTCCGCTTGCGTCACGAATCCGTGCGCTCGTCCGACGCGCGCGGCGCGCGGCCCGAGGAAGTAGAACGGCACGAAACCGAGCAGCCCGTAGCTCAGGATGTAGAACGAGGCGGCGCCCTGCGAGCACGCTTGGCCGGGCATCCCCAGGAACGTGAACGCCGAGAAGATCGTCGCGCCGGTGATGAAGTACATCAGCACCAGGCCCAGCGAGCGGTCGCCAGCGACGTAGCCGACGACCGCATTGCGCGCACCTTTGCTGGGCCAAAGGCCTACCACCGTGCAAACCACGAGGTAGACCACCACGGTCGCGACGACGGCTGCCGAGCCTTGCATGGCGTTCAGCGGCGCTGGCCCCAGAACTCGTAGATCGCGAGCGCGAGGAACGTCGCCAAGATCCAGCCGACGATCCAGGCCAGGGACAGCGGCAACCCCAATACGAAGGGCCGGATGCGATTGCCCGTCCAGGCGTAAACCGGCCAAGTGACCGCGGCGAAGGCGCTCACGCAGTACAACGCGAAGCCGAGGTCGATCCAGCGCGAACGGCGAGCGGGCACGCCCTCCAGGCTAGGCGGAAGCGCGCATCGGAAGCGACGAAAAAGCCCGAGAGCCGGCGCGGGAGCGCAGACTCTCGGGTGGATCGACGGCTTCGACCGCAGGCGCGGTCTGGGCTCGTGCGGCGCTTCAGATACGGCCGTGACGTGCCCGCTGACGCCGGTTGGTCTTGCGACCACCCTTGGTCTTTTGGCGCGTTCGGTAGCCGGTCTTCTTGGCGTGCTTCGCTTTGCTCTTGCGGATGTTGATCTTCATGCGTGATGGCTCGTGGCCGACAGTGTAGCGCGAGCGCGACCCGCGATCGACCGCGGACTTCGGCGGCGGGGCCGCAGGCGCCGCCGCTGACTGCGCGACATCCGCGCGCTACGCTCACGGGCCGTCGAGCGTGCCCGCCCTCCCGATATGGCACTCCCGGCGCGCGCGGTTCGCGGCCCGCGCTCTGGTCCTGCTCCCTCACGGGTGCTCATGTCGCTCGCCACCCCACAATCGCCCGCATTCCACGCCAGCGGGGTCGACGCGCCGCGCCGTTCGGCGCGCGCGCTCCCCTGGTTCTGGGGAGCCGCCTGCGCTGCGGTCACGCTCGGCGCCTACCTGTACGCCGACAGTCGCGAGTCCGCGCTGCGCCACGCGGAGAGCGCTCGCGAGGCAACGGAGATCGTTGCGGCCTGGGTCGAGCGGCAACAGGCGGTTCTCGCGGACCTCTCGACCTTCGGTGGGTTCTTCGAGAGCAGCCAGTCCGTCGAGGCGCAGGAATTCGAGCGCTTCGCCGCCCATCTCGACCGCGGCGCGCCCGGTAGCCGCACCTACGCTCTGTTCGTTCCCGAAGAGTCCGGTGCGTGGGAGCTGCGCCACGTGTGGCCAGCGAGCGTATCTCGCGCGGACGTCGGCGCAGCTCTCGCGGCGGCAGCCGACACCGAGTTCCTCGGCACCGCGCACGCTCGAGACGGGCTGGTGGCTGGAATGCCCAGCACCGCGGACGGCGGAGCGGGCTCGGGCGCCGGGCCGAGCAAGACGCTGCTGTGCGCCGCGGTCAGCACATCGGGGGCGAGCGCACCGATCGGCGTGCTCGCGTCTTGGCTGACCAGCTCCGAGGCCGGTGCCCACGCGTCGCCCGACACGTTCGTCTACACGTTGTTCGATCGCGACTGCGACGGAAACGAGTTCGAGTTGACCGCGACCGCCGTCGAGCCCCGCGCGCGCGGAACGATCGAACGCACGAAGCGCGGGGCACTGGCCTGGAACGAGTTCGACCTGGGTGGTCGGGAGCGATCGCTGGTGGCGGCCGAGAACCCGGCGCTGAGCAGGCCCGTCGCCCCGGCGCCGCTGATCGTGCTGTCGATCGGCGCACTGGCCAGCTTGGTCGTCGTCCAGTGGCAGCGCGCAACGGTGCGCCGTGAGCTGGAGATCCAACACCAGGTGCGGCTGCGCACGCGCGAGCTGCGCTCCGCGAACGAGGAGTTGGACAGCTTCTCGTACTCCGTGTCCCACGACTTGCGCGCGCCCTTGCGCGCCTTGAGCGGCTTCTCGAAGGTGCTCGTGGAAGAACACTCGACCGAGCTCGGCCCCGACGCACGTCACTGCGTCGAGGCCATCGCGCGCAACTCCGAGCGCATGGGGCAGCTGATCGACGATCTGCTGCGCCTGTCGCGTGCATCGCGTCAGGATCTGCATCTCGAGCCGCTCGACACGGGCCCGTTGGTGGACGGCGTCTGGGATCAGCTGGCCAACGAGCGCGAGGGAAGGCGCATCGAATTCCGGCGCGGCGACCTGCCCACGGTCCACGCCGACCGCGCCCTGCTCGAGGTGGCGCTCAGGAACTTGCTCTCCAATGCGATCAAGTTCACTCGTCCGCGCGATGTGGCGCACGTCTCGGTCGAGTCGCGCTCCGATGACGCGCGCGCCGTGATCGTCGTGCGCGACGACGGGGTCGGATTCGACATGCGCTTCGCCGCCCAGTTGTTCGGCGTTTTCCAGCGCCTGCATCGTGCCGAGGAGTTCGAGGGCACGGGGTTGGGACTGGCTTTGGCACGTCGCATCCTGGCGCGGCACGGCGGCACACTCGATGCGCAGGGTGAGCCGGGGCATGAAGCGAGCTTCACCTTGACCCTTCCGGTGAGTCGCGCACCGTGAGCCCCGGATTCGAGATCCTGCTGGTCGAAGACTCCGAGGAGGACGCGGAGTTGACCATGCGCACGTTGCGCAAGCACGGCGTCGCGCGCCGCGTGCACCGCGCCCGGGACGGTTTGGAGGCTCTCCAAGTGCTCGGGCTCGAAGAGCCTCGAGCGCGGCACGGAGCGCTCCCGCGCTTGATCGTGCTCGACCTGAAGTTGCCCAAGATCGGCGGCGTCGAGCTGCTGCGCATCTTGCGAGCGGAGGTACGCACGCGCCTCCTGCCGGTGGTGGTGTTGAGCTCGTCGCGCGAGCAGCGCGATCTCGAAGAGTGCTACCGCCTCGGTGCGAACAGCTACGTCGTCAAACCCGTCGAGTTCGAGCGCTTCGCCGAGGCCGTGCGCGGCATCGGCGACTATTGGTTGACCATCAACGAGAGTGTGCTCCCCCACCGCTGATCGAAGGAAGCCCCAGATGACCTCGCAACCTGCCGCGCCCCTCGCGCAACCCCTGCGCGTCCTGCTGGTCGACGACAGCAAGGACGACGCTGAGCTCCTGCTCCGCGCGCTCGAGCGTGACTTCGGGAAGCCCCATTGGCGCTTGGTCGACGCCGAATCGGCGTTGCGCGGAGCGCTGGTCGAGCACTGGGACGTGATCCTGTGCGATTACTCGCTGCCGGGCTTCGACGCCTTCCAAGCGCTGGCGATCTGCCGCGAGTGCAGTCCCGACACGCCGCTGATCGTGGTCTCGGGCTCGATCAGCGACGAGACCGCGGTGGCGTGCGTCAAGGCTGGCGCCCAGGACTACTTGCTGAAGGACCGCCTGAGTCGCCTGGCGCCAGCCGTGCGTCAGGCGCTCGAAGCCGCTGCGCTGCGCCGTGAGCAGCGCCGCATGCAGGCCGAGATCGAGCTCAAGCGCCGCGAGCTCGAACAGGCCGTTCGATTGGAGTCGATCGGACGCTTCGCGGGCGGCGTCGCGCACGACTTCCGAAACTTGCTGACCGCGATTTTCGGTGCCTGCGAGCTCGCACGCGAAGAGCCCGACGCAGAGCGCCGCAAGCGCTTGCTCGGCATCATCGAGCAGGCAGCCCAGCGCGGAGCGACGATGACGCAACGGCTGCTGGCCCTGGGCAAGCGCCAGGAGCTGCAGCCCGAAGTGCTCGACATGCGGCGTCTGATCGGCGACTTCAGCGGGGTGTTGCGCAGCCTGCTGGGCAGTCGCATTCGCCTGACGACGGCGATTGCTCCCGACGTGGCGCCGGTATGGGGAGACGCCACGCAACTGACCCAGATCCTGCTCAACCTGGCGGTCAATGCGCGCGATGCCATGCCCAACGGCGGAGAGCTCTGGATCCGGGCGCGCAACGCGCGCGACGATGAGCGCGTCACCGGCGAGTGCGTCGTGATCGAGGTCGAGGACAACGGCGCGGGGATCGCGCACGACGACCTGCCTCACATCTTCGAGCCGTTCTTCACCACCAAGGCGGAGGAGGGAACCGGGCTGGGACTTTCGACCACCCTCGGCATCGTGCAGCAGAGCGGCGGCACGATCACGGTCTCGAGCCAAGTCGGGCGTGGCTCGTTGTTCCGCATCGTGCTTCCAAGCTACGTCTCCGCGCCGCTGCCCGGTGCGCGCGCCATCCGACCGACCGCACGCGCGATCCCGCTGCTGGTGGTGGAGGACGATCTGGTGCAGCTCGCGTTGCTGGCTTCCCTGCTCGAGCCGCTGGGCTACCGCGTCTTCCGTGCGACGGGCGGCCGCGAGGCGCACGAGCTGATCGCGCGCCATCCAGAGATCGAGGTCGCGGCGGTCGACATCGGCTTGGCCGACGCCAACGGGCGCGAGCTCGTCGAAGCCCTGCGCGTGCAGCATCCGAGATTGCGTGCGCTGTTGATCTCCGGCCATGCCACCGAGCTGCGCGAACTTGCCGTGCGCTCGGACACGGCCACGCTGGCCAAGCCCTTCTCGCAGAACGCCTTGGCGGCGGCCTTGAGCGCTCTGATCGACGAGGGACGCTCCCTACCCGTCGGTTGAGCGCGCCCTCGAGCGTGGCGCACACGCACGGAGGAATCGGGTAGCGATTCCCGCCCAACGCAGCGGCGCGCGACGAGTTCCGCCGCGCGCCGCACTGGATCGGGGATTCGCTGTCGCGTGCAGCGTGATCAGCCGCCGGCCATCGACATGCCGCGCCTGGGCGCCACCATGTCGGTCGGGATCACGGCCTCGTCGAAGGCCTCGGCGGTCATCAGTTGCAGCTCGACCACGCTCTCGCGCAGGGTGATGCCTTTCTTGTGCGCGTTCTTGGCGACCTTGGCGGCATTGTCGTACCCGATGTGCCGATTGAGTGCCGTCACCAGCATCAGCGACTTCTTCATCAACTCGTCGACGCGAGCCGTGTCGAGCTCGAGACCGGCGATGCAGTTCTCGCGGAAGCTGTCGCAGGCGTCGGCCAGGAGCCGTGCGCTCTCCAGCACATTGTGGATCATCACCGGCTTGAACACGTTGAGCTCGAAGTTGCCCTGGGAGCCCGCGAAGGTGATCGCTGCGTCGTTCCCGAAGACCTGCACGCAGACCATGGTCATCGCCTCGCACTGCGTGGGGTTGACCTTGCCGGGCATGATCGAGCTGCCCGGCTCGTTCTCCGGCAGTTTCAGCTCGCCGATGCCGCAGCGCGGCCCCGAACCCAGCCAGCGCACGTCATTGGCGATCTTCATCAAGGCCACCGCGGCGGCCTTGTAGGCGCCGGAGAGGAATACCAACGCGTCGTGCGCCGCGAGCGTCGCGAACTTGTTGGGCGCGCTCTTGAACGGGAGCTTGGTTTCCTCGGCGATCTTCTTGGCGACGAGCTTCGCGTAGTCGGGATGCGTGTTGAGCCCGGTGCCGACCGCCGTGCCGCCGAGCGCCAGCTCGTACACTCCGGGTAGCGCGTTGTGGATCGCGCGGCGTGCGTCCTTCAATTGTTGCACGTAGCCCGAGAACTCCTGCCCAACCGTGAGCGGCGTGGCGTCCTGCAAGTGCGTGCGCCCGATCTTGACGATCTTCTTCCACTGCGCGGACTTGGCGGCGAGCTCGGTCTCGAGTGCCTCCAGCGCCGGCAACAAGCGCTGAACGGTTTGCTCGGCCGCGGCCACGTGCATCGCCGTCGGGAAGGCGTCGTTGGACGACTGCGCCCGGTTGACGTGATCGTTGGGGTGGATCGGCTTCTTCGAACCCAGCACACCACCGAGCATCTGGATCGCGCGATTGCTGATCACCTCGTTGGCGTTCATGTTCGACTGCGTGCCCGAACCGGTCTGCCACACGACCAGCGGAAAGTGATCGTCGAGTTGTCCGCTGATCACCTCGTCCGCGGCCGCGAGCAGCGCCTTCTGCTGCTTCTTGTCGAGCATTTGCAGCTCGCCGAGCTCGATGTTGGTCAGCGCGGCGCACTTCTTCACCACGCCCAAGGCGCGGATCAAGGGGCGCGAGAAACGGTGGCCGCCGATGCGGAAGTTCTGTCGCGAACGCTGGGTCTGTGCGCCGTACAAGCGGTCGGCGGGGACGTCGATCGGTCCAAAGGAATCGCTCTCGGTGCGGACTTCGGTCATGGCTGAATGCTCCTGGCGCTGGATCGGGCCGCGGAGGATAGCGGTCTGCCGCGGCTGGGGACAGTTGGCCTCGATCGCCGCATGCTCTCGCTTCCGGTGAGGCGCGCGGATGGGGTGAAGGTCGTAAGCGCGCGGAGAACCGCGCTCACTGTCCCTCCCCCTTGACCCTTCACTGCGACTCAAGCGCCGCAACAACGCTTCCACTTGCGCCCGCTTCCGCAGGGGCACGCGGCATTGCGCTCCAGAGCGGCGGCGTGGGGTGGTGCATCGATGTGCCGCCAGTCGGAGGCCGGCCGTTGGGCGCGCAGGCAGCGCGCCATGCGCTCGAGTACGGGCTTGGCGTGAGCGAACCACGCCGCGTAGCCCTCGCACAGCACGTTGCGACCCGCGACGCGGTCCTTCGGACAGCCGCCGCGGCACAACCGCAGATGCGGGCAGCGTTCACACTCGGCCGGAAGGTCGGCCTTGGACGCGCCAAACTCCGGACCGGGGCCTTGGTCGAGCATCGCCGCCAGATCGCGCTGGCGCAGATTGCCGAGGTGGTGCGCCCAGTCGACGAAGTGATCGCAGGCGAACACGTCGCCATCGCGCTCGAGCGCCACACAGCGCCCGCAGGTTTCCGCGGCAACGCACGTCGAGCCTGGCACGCCGAGCGTGGACGCCAACGCAGAGTCGAAGTCGCGCACGAACACGCGACCGACGTGCTCGCGCGCGAGCCACAGGTCGAAAACGCGCGACAAGAACTGACCGTAGGCAGGCGCGGCCACGCTGCGCTCGCTGACTCGTTGCTGTCCGTCGAGCTCGACCAGAGGGATGAACTGCAGGTGACGCGCTCCCGTCCCGACCAGGAAGTCGTACACGCGCTCGGGTTCGGCCGCGTTGAGTCGATGCACCACGGTCAGCACGTTGAACTCGACGCGCCGACGCTGGAGTCGTCGCAACGCGCTCATCACGCGTTCGAAGGTCCCCGCGCCCGAGTGGTCGACGCGCTGCGCATCGTGCAAGTCCGCGGGACCATCGAGGCTCAGCCCCACCAGGAAGCGCTCCTCGCGGAGGAACTCGCACCACTCGTCGTCGAGCAACGTCCCGTTGGTCTGAAGCGAATTGCGGACGGTGAGCCCAGGGCGAGCGTGCGCGCGCTGCAGGGCCACCGCGCGTTTGAAGAAGTCGAGACCGGCCAGCGTCGGCTCGCCGCCTTGCCACGCGAACTCCACTTCCTCGGCGCCGAAGGGCTGTGCCTCGATGTAGGAGCTCACGAAGCGCTCGAGCACCTCATCGCTCATCCGCGCTCCGACCTCGCGCGGGTACAACCCCAGCTTCGGCGTGTAGAAGCAGTACGCGCACTCGATGTTGCAGCGCGCGCCGAAAGGCTTGATCAGGACGTGGAACGGACGTGTCGAGCGCACGGGAACAGGATCGGTGTCGGCTCGCGAGCCGCGAACTGGGTCACACTCCGTAGCTCGAGCACTGCGGGGCCCGCGCGCCGACCCTCGCCGACGAATCGTCGCTTCGCCCGGCGTCGGCCGCTTCACGCACCGTGCTTGGTGCGTTCCTTCTCCCACCATTCGCGCCAGGCCTTCACGCGGCGTTGGCGCTCGTTCGAGTCGTTGCTCTGCGCGTCGAACGGGAGGTCGCGCTTGGTCAGCGTGGTCAACGACAAGTACGCCGTCTCGCGCACGGCGCTCTCCGGGTCCTCGAGCGCGTCGATCAACGCACCCACGGTCGTGGGGTTGGCGAGATCCCCCAGCGAGCGCGCCGCGCACACGCGGATGAACACGTCCTTGTCGCCCAGGGCCGGCACCAAGTAGGGCGCCGCTGCTGGGTCCTTGGTCTCCGCGAGCGCCAGGATTGCCTGCCAGCGCTCGCTGACCACCTCGCTGCCGAGCTTTTCGGTCAGCGCGAACCACGCCGGCTTGGTCTCGGGCTCGGGCTGTGGCGTGGGCACGGCATCGCGCTCGGCGCGCTGTGCCGCGAGCTCGCCATCGATGCGCGCGAGCTCGTCGTTCAGGGCCTGCTCGAGCGCCGTGTAGCGCTGCTGGAGCCCGATCAGCTCGTCGTCGTGGCGCTCGAGCGTGTCACGCGCTCCCGCGTCGTTGGCCACGGCCGCTTTCAAAGCCTCGAGTTGCGCCGCGAGCTCGGCGCGCTGCTTGTCCGCGGCGACCAGCCGCTGCTCTAGATCCGACGCGCGATCGCTCCACTGTCGCAGGTTCTCGCCGCGAGCGCTCTCGAGCGCCGTGTTCAGGCGCTGCTCCGCGTCGCGTAGCGCATTGGTTTCGAGCGTCGCCGACCATTCGACATTGGCCCGCAAGTCGGCGAGCGCGCGCTCGTGCTGCTGCGCCTGCTTCCAAGCCCACAGGCCGACACCGCTGGCAGTGAGCACGCCCAGCACCCCCACCCACATCCCAGCGCTCGATCCCGATGCGCGCGAATGAGCGTGCGTATGCGCCGGCGCGTGGGCGTGCGTGAGGGCAGGGCCCTGCGCGTGCGCCTCGAGCGGAACGGACGGCGCGGCGGACGCGGAAGCCGCCGACGGAGCCACGATCGCCATGGCCTTGTTGCACGTCGCGCACACGACGCGGCCCTTGATCCTGGTCGCGCTGCCCGCGTCGATGTCGGTTTGCGGAACCGACTCGTCGCACAGATCGCAGAACATCACCTGCACCTCGCCGTGCATTGCATCGTCCTTCGCGTTCATCCCCACCTCTCGCCTGAAATCGAGCGCTGCCGCCGAGGCTGGTTATACTCCCTGCCGCCGCCGCAACCCCGAGTGAGTTTTCGTCGTCCGCCACGCCCGTGCCGCCCGCTGGTTCCCCTGACCTCGACCCGCTACCGCCGCCCGCCGGCGCCGCGTTCGAGCGCTTGGGGTGGACATTCTTGGCCGAGTTCTTCGAGATCGCGCGCCGCCGCCGCCCGAGCGACGTCGAGGCCCTGGCGGAACTCGGCAGCGCCTACACGCGCCTGGGCCGCTACCGCGAGGGACTGGAGGTCGACCGGACCTTGGCGGCTCTAGTACCGACGAACCCCACGGTCCACTACAACCTGGCGTGTTCGCTGGCGTTGTGCGGGCAAGCCGAGGCCGCGCTCGACGCGCTCGAGCGCGCGACCGCGCTGGGCTACACCGACCACGCGCATCTGGAGACCGATCTCGACCTCGAGAGCCTGCGCTCCCATGCGCGCTTTCGCGAACTGCTCGAGCGCTTGAAGGCGCTCTAGCGCGAGCGGTCGGCCACTAGGCCTTCGCGGCTGCGGGCGACGATCCACTCGCGCCATTTGGCGATCGACGCCGCGCGCGCCGCGGGATCGCCGGCGGGTTCGAAGCCGAAGTCCAAGCGTGTCGATTCCTTCAGAGCCGCGGCGCACCAGGCGCGCGCCCAGTCGGAGTCCTCCTCGAGCCCGGCGACGAGCACGTCGACGTGCGACCAGTCGCCCAAACGCAGGTAAGCGCGGGCTTTCTCGTAGGCCAGGGCCGCATCGTCGCTCGCGGGCCAGTCGAGGGCCTTGAGCGCTTCGACCAAGCGGCTGTCGCCGGTCGCGCCCAGAGCCGCGACGGCGCTGGCCGCCACGTCCGGCCGGGGATCGACGCACACGCGCATCAAGTCTGCGTAGGCCGGCTCGCCGACGCTTGCGAACCACTGGATCTGCTCGATGCGCTCGACACCGTGGGTCCACGGCAAGCGCTCGATCTGGTCCTCGATCTGGCGCTTGAGCATCGGCGACGGCCGCAGCCAGTCGCCGGAAGGGTCGGAGCCCAACGTGGTCGTGGCGCAGGACGCGGCGAAGGAAACGGCGAAGACGGCGCAGAGCAGTGTGTGTCGCATGGCTTTGGTCGGGGGGTGATGCCCCGGGAACCGCGCCTATCGACCGGAAACTCTTTCGGCTTGAACGCGCGCTGTCAGAGGCGCGCGCGATTCGAGACCGCGCCCAGCAGCCCACCCAGGGCCAGGGCCGCCAGGCCGGCGAACAGCGCGCTCCAACCGAGCGCGGAAGCGCGCGGACCCCGGCCAGGGCTCGCGGAGCCGCTCGCATCCGTCGCGAGCGCGACGCGCCGTGCCGGCCGGCGGAACTCCTCGCGCTGGGACGCGGCGGCCGCAAAGGCTCCGAGAAGCTCACCGGACGCGGCCTCGAGGCGCAGCTCCAACGCGGAGTCGAGGTCGAGCGCGGCGTCGGGCCAGCGCACGCGCCGCAGCGCACCCCACTCGAACGCCGGGTGGGCGACGATTTCGACCTCTGCATCCAGCCACTGGCCCGCGCCCAAGCTGCGTACCCTGGCGCGCGCATCGAGCGGCCACTGAGGAGGCACGTCGCGCAGCTCGAGAGCCCCGGGGAGCTCCCAGGTCGGGATGGGGAGCGTCGCACGGCGTTGCGCGCCGGCGCTCGCGAGAGCACGGATCAGTGCCATCCAGCGTGCCGGCTCCGCAGTCCACCGCGGAGCCCAATCGCTCCACGGCATAGTCGCCAGCGTGGCCGTTCTCCCGTGACCGAGCGTGCGCAGACCGAGGAGCGCGCGCCCCTCGTCGTCGGTCAACGCCAGCGCGTCACCGTCGCGCGCTCGCATGCGCAAGCTGCGTCGAAGTTCGGGCACTCCGCCGCCGGCCGCCAGCGCGCGCGCGAGCTCGGCTGGCCAGGTCCAGGCGACGGGCTGAGCGTCGAGCCGAACCTGCGGCTCGATGTCGCCCTCGCGCATGCGACCGCGAGTCACCTCACGCACCAGCGCGCGCGTCGGATCCGCGCTTCGCTCCTCGACGCGCGCGCCCCACTGAGGACGCTCGAGCCGCGCGAGGAACGCGGTGTCGATCGCGGAGCCGATCGGAATCGTGCGCAGCCGCGCGCGTCCAGCGGAAACGCGTTGCAGAGCGAGCTCGATGCGTCGCTCGGTGGCATCGTCCGCGCTCTGGTCGCGCCCGTCGGTCAATAGGAACACGAGCGCCGGGCGGCCGCGCCGCTCGACCTCGAGCGCGAGCTCCTCCAACACGCGCGGGATGTCCGTGGGTCCGCTCGGCGCGCGGGCAGCGAGCAGTCGGCGCGCCACCGCATCGCGCTCGCCGCGCGCGCTCGCCCCACGGCCCAAGTCGAGCGCCGCGTCGAGATGGTCGGTGAAGAAGTGCAGCCGCAGCTCGTCGCGCGCGCGCGACGCACCGATCAGTGCGAGCGCCGCCGTGCGCAGAGCGGCCAACGGCTCGCCGCTCATGCTCCCGGAGGCGTCGACCAACAACACCACGTCGCGCTGCTCGTCGTCCTCGTCGTCCAGCTCGAGCGGCAGGCTCGAGCTGGCCCCGCCGCGCGCACGTCGCTCGAAGGCCGGCAACAGGGACTCACCGCCGCACGCGAGCCAACTTCCTCCGGCGCGAACGAAGTCGAGCAACGCGTCGCCCGGCAGCACGTCGGGGTCGAGGTCGACCGTGACGAGCGCGTCGCACGCCCCGAGCGACACGGCCAGCGTCGTCGGCTCGAACTCGGTCCACGACAAGCCGGCATCCCGCGGCCACGAGGCCAAGGCCGCGCGCACGGACTCACGGACGGCCGAGCTCGCACACCACCCGACGACCGCGGCGCCGCGAGCGCGCACGAAGCGCTGCGCGCCGTCGTTCTCGGGCAGCGGGTCGCCCGCGAGCCGCACACGAGCGCGCAATGTGGTCAGGCCCGAGGCCAGTGCGCCGACGTCGAAACGCACGCTGCCTTCCGTGCCTTGGAGCGCGAGCTCGCGTTCGAAGCGGCGCGACTCCGAGTCTGAATCGACGTCGAGCAGCACACGGGCCGACAGGGTATCCACGGCGATCGCGCTCGCCTGAACGTGCACCAGGACGGCGAGCGGCGCGCCTTGCTCCAGCTCGTCGGGCGCGTCGAGCCCCGCGAGAGCCAGGTCGAGCACGGATCCCGCCGGCCACTGGGCGAGTTCGAAAACCGCGGCCTCGCGCGCCCACGCGCTCGCAGCCGGCGATGGGTCGACGCCCGTGAACGTGCCGTCCCCGATGATCGAGAGCGAGACCTCACTGCGTTCGAGTCCACGCGTCCACGCGCCGAGGGCCTCGAGGGCTGCCGCGAGATCGGTCGCGTCCTCCCCGCGCTCGAGCCCGTGGAGCCAATTGGGGTCGAAGGCGAACTCCGCCGCGGAGGCCGGGCCGAACCAGCGCAGCACCTCTCGCGAGTAGCCGGCCACGAGCAGTTGGCTTCCCTCCTCCGTTGCCCGACCGGCGCTCTCGGAGAGCAGGCGCGCCGTGTCGAGCTCCCAAGTCGGTCGCGTGCGCCGCACGCTCGCGGACGCATCGACCAACAGCGCATGGAGCCGCGGGCGCCGAGCTGTGGCGCGCTCGACAGGCCACAGAGCCCAGGCAGCGACGGCGCACAGGCTGGCTCCAAGCCAGACGGCGCCTCGCGCTCCACGGCTGCCAACGGGGCGCGACCGGGGAGCGGCCTTGCCGTGAGCGGGCTCCGGCGAGTGCGAGTGCGCGTTCAACGCGAGTGGGCGGCCGGCGCCGAGTGCCAGGGCGACGTGGAGAGCTCCGTGTTGCGGATCCAGCCACCGCCGATCAGTCGCTCTCCAACGTAGAACGCTGCGCCTTGGCCGGGCGTGACGGCCAGCTCGGGGGTGTCGAACACGACCGTCGCTTCGGCGCCGCGAACCTGCACGCTGGCCGGGACCGGGACGTGGTGGTAACGCACTTGGACCTCGACGCGGAGCTCGCCCTGCGACGGAACGTCGACGCCGATCCAATTGAGTTCACCGAGCTCCATCGAGCGCGCACAACACTCTTCTAGCGAGCCGAGCACCACCGTGCCGCTCTCGGGGTGCAGCGCGACGACGTACAGCGGAGCGCTGGACGCCACACCGTGGCCACGCCGTTGTCCGATGGTGAAGTGCTCGGTACCGGCGTGTTCGCCGAGGATCCGCCCCGAGCTGTCGACGAGCTTGCCCTGATGGGTGGCAATGCCGCGCTCCGCGAACAACTTGCGGTAGTCGTTCGAAGGCACGAAGCAGATCTCCTGGCTGTCCGCCTTGCGTGCGGTGCGCAGGCCAACCGAGCTGGCGAGCGCTCGCACCGCGCTCTTCTTCATCGAACCCAAGGGCAGGCGCGCGCGCGCCAAGTCTCTCTCGGCGACCGGGAACAGCTGGTAGGACTGGTCCTTGTCGCGATCGACGCCGCGGCGCAGCACGACACGCCCGTCCTCGATGGCGATCTGTGCGTAATGGCCGGTGGCGACGCCCGCGCAGCCGAGCTCGTCCGCGAACTGCAGCAGGCGCCGGAATTTCAGGTCCCGGTTGCAGATGGCGCAGGGGTTGGGAGTGCGGCCCGCTGCGTACTCGGCGAGGAAGTGGCGGATGATCGCGCCGAACTCCTCCTTCAGGTCGACGGCCTGAAAAGGAATTCCCAAACCACCCGCAACCATGCGCGCGTCCCGAGCGTCGCTGACGGAGCAGCACGACTTCTTGTGCGACTGCGAAGCCTCGACATGGACCCCATTGCGCATGAACAGGCCCACCAGGGGGTGTCCAGCGACGTGCAGCAAATGCGCGGCGACCGAGCTGTCGACGCCGCCGCTCATGGCGACGACGACGCGCGTACCGGGGGCGAAACCGCTTTGAAAGGAGGAGTCCACGATGCTCGGAGGGCCGCTGTGCGGGCCGCGTCGATCGACCCTTCTTCAGCGGCTGCGATTCTAGTAGCCTCTCCGCCCCTTTCCTCTCCCGGAGCTGCCGCGTGTGGCTCCGCGCGCGAGCCCTCCGTGACCGATCCTCCAGCCCTCGATGCGTCGAGGGAGCGCACTTTCCACCCCGATGATGCTCTCGGCCCTCCTGCTCCGACTCCAAGACACAGGCACGCCTCCCTCGACCGATGGAGCCACTCCGGGGCCCGCGGGCGACCTGGGCGGCGCGGCCAGCGCGCCCTCGACCCCGGCCTGGCTGCAGTTCCTGCCGATGGTCGCGATCTTCGCGATCTTCTACTTCGTGATGATTGGGCCCGAGCGCAAGAACCGCAAGAAGCGCGAGGCGATGCTGAAAGCGATGAAGAAGGGCGACGAGGTGATGACCTCGGGCGGCATCTACGGCACGATCGCGGCCATCCACGAGAACGAGATCACGTTGCAGCTCAGCGACAGCGTGCGAGTGCGGTTCGCGCGCCAAGCGATTCAAGAAGTCCTTTCCGGCAACTCCTCGAGCGAGCCCGCCAAGTCCTAGCGCGCCTGGGCGCCGGAGCGCGTCGCCGATCGACGCACCTCGAGCTCGGTCGGCGCGGCGAGGCCTTCGCGGAGCGCATGCTGGGCTCGGTGGGTTGCTCGATCCTGGGGCGACGGGTGCGCACCCAAGCCGCCGAAGTCGACCTGGTCGCGCGGCGCGGCCACGAGCTGCTGTGCGTCGAGGTGAAGACCTCGACAGACATCGGAGGCCAGGCGCTGTTCGAGCCTGGAAATCGTTTCCGCTTCGAGCACCAGCGCAGACAGTGGATCGCGGCACGTGCCATCGCGCGCGAGCTGCACCACCAGGGCGCTGTGCGATTGATGGTGTGCGAAGTCTGGGTCGATGCCCGCGGACGTGTCACGCGTTGGCGCTGCACCCGCTGTGCTGAAGGCGCCGCGTCCCTGAAACCGCGTCGCGTAGACAGGATCGGAGGTCGACGGCGCGAGTTCGTCGAGTTGGCCTGCTTCCTTTAACCCGCGCCTGCCCGGCGGACGATGTTTCGCCGTCCGTTTTCCTCGTACACTCGCCCTGCGCGTGGGTTCGAGGGGAACTCCGCTTCGCCCCGCGACCGCTATCGGTTCACCCACGACTCCACCGGCCAGGAAGCTCCTCCGCACGCCCGCGTGCCCGAGGAACGGCCCGCCATGCTCCGAGTTCTTCGTCACTACCTGCCGCTGCGCCGCGCGCTGCTCGTGTTCAGCGAGACGGTCATCCTGTTCGCCGTTCTGGCGACAGGCATGACGGCGCACCTGTGGGAGCCGACCTACACGGTGATCGGGCTGATCACCAGCGAGAGCCTGACCGTCGGTGACGCCCAAGTGCGCTGCACCATCTCCGCCTTCCTGGTCGCGGTGCTGGCGCAGATCGCGATCGCCTTCAACGAGCTCTACGACTTCCGCATTTCGAGCTCGCGCTACGACCGCGCGTCGCGCTTCGTGGGCTCCACGGGAAGCGCGGTGGCCCTGGCGCTGGTCACGGTGCTCTTGGCGCGCGTGTGGGAGTTGTCGCGCGTCTTCGACTTCCCGGGGTTGACGGTCTCGCAGCTGGTGCAGGCGCTGGTCTTCACGCTGCTCTTCGGCTTCTCGTTGCTCTACGTCTGGCGCCACTTGTTTCACGTCGCGCTGCGCCGTGTCAACTTCAACGAGCGCGTGTTGATCCTGGGTGCCGGTCCGCAGGCCAAGTCCTTGGCGCGCGAGGCGCTGGAGCGTGTCGATTCCGGTTTCGAGGTGGTGGGCCTGGTGCCCGAGCGCCCCGAGGAGCATCCGCGCGGCGCCGCGCGTGCCGTGCCCGAAATCCCGCGCTTTCAGCGCGCGGATCCCACACCGCCGACGCAGAGCGATTCTGCGATCCTCGCCGAAGGTGCGCTGGCGACGCTGCTCTTGGAACCTCTCCCGGCCCCGGTGCCCGCGAGCTCCAGCAACGGCAACGGCCATGCGCACGCCCTCGAGCCGCTGTTCGATCTGGTCGATCGGCTGCGCGTCGACATGGTCGTGGTGGCCCTCGAGGATCGCCGCGGGCACTTGCCCACCGAGGAGCTCCTGCGTTGTCGCTTGGCCGGGATCGCGGTCAAGGAACGCGAGGCGCTGTACGAGCAGATCACCGGGAAGATCGCGGTCGAGGCCATGCGCCCGTCCTACCTGATCTTCAACGAGGGCTTCGCGCGCTCCGAGCGCGGCGAGCTCGCCAAGCGCGCCTGCGACCTCGGACTTTCGGCCCTGGGCATCTTCCTCACCTGGCCGCTGATGCTGGCGACGGCGATCGTGGTCAAGCTGGACTCGCCCGGCTTCGCGATGTTCAGCCAGGAGCGCGTCGGCCTGAACGGCAAGCTGTTCACGCTCTACAAGTTCCGCAGCATGCGCAGCGACGCGGAGAAGCTCACTGGACCGGTGTGGGCGACCGAGAACGACCCGCGCATCACGCGCAGCGGACGCTTCATCCGCAAGACGCGTCTCGACGAGCTGCCGCAGCTGTTCAACGTGCTCTCCGGCGACATGTCGCTGGTTGGCCCGCGCCCCGAGCGCCAAGTGTTCGTCGACAATCTCGCGCGCCAGATCCCCTACTACCACCAGCGCCACATCGTGAAGCCCGGGTTGACCGGCTGGGCGCAGATCAACTACCCCTACGGAAACACGGTCGACGACGCGCTCCAGAAGCTCCAGTACGACTTGTTCTACATCAAGAACCAGTCGCTGCTGTTCGACCTGTCGATCTTGTTCCAGACGATCAAGACGGTCGTGCTGCGCAAGGGCACCTAGGCCGAGAACGCGCGCCTCACGTGCCGCGTTCCGCGCCGCGCGCGCGCCGTTCCCGCTCGACGTAGATCGCGAGCAGCGCGACATCCGGCGGCCGAACACCGGCGATGCGCGACGCCTGTCCCAGCGTGCGCGGCCGTAGAGCCGCGAGACGCGCGCGGGCTTCGTTGGCCAGACCGCGCGGCGCCGCGTAGTCGAAATCGCGCGGGATCTCCAGCTCTTCCTGACGGCGCAGGCGCTCGATCTGCTCGCGCTCGCGGGCCACGTAGCCGGAGTACTTGACGTCACTCTCGAGCGTCGCGCGCTCGTCGAGCGCGAGATCCAGATCGCGCAACTCGGCGTGGACCGCCAGCACGTCTTCGATGCGCACCTCGGGGCGCCGCAGGACCTCCGCGACGGTCTTGTTGTCGTGCTCGCGCGAGCGCAGCGTGTCGAGCAGCACGCGCGCCTGACGCACGCGCTCCTCGCGCCGCTCGAGTCGTTCGAGCGCGGCTCGATCCGCGAGGCCCAGTTCCGCCGCCCGCGGCGTGAGCCTGCGATCGGCGTTGTCGGAACGCAGCAGCAGGCGGTACTCGGCCCGGCTCGTGAACATGCGGTACGGCTCGGTCGGTTGAGCCACGACCAAGTCGTCGACCAGCACTCCGATGTAGGCCTCGTCGCGTCCGAACACCAGCGCGCCGCGGTCGCTGCTCCACAGCGCGGCATTGGCGCCCGCCACCAGCCCTTGCGCCGCGGCCTCCTCGTAGCCCGAAGTTCCGTTGATCTGCCCCGCGAGGAACAGACCCACCACGGCCCGCGCCGCCAGTGTTCGATCGAGTTGCGATGGCAACACGAAGTCGTACTCGACCGCGTAGCCTGCGCGCAGGAAGCGCGCGCGCTCCAACCCCGGGATGGTGTGCACGAACTCGTGCTGCACCTCGTCCGGAAGCGAGGTGGAGACGCCGTTGACGTAGATCACGTCGGTCGAGAGGCTCTCGGGCTCGAGGAAGATCGGATGGCGCTCCTTGTCGGCGAAGCGCATCACCTTGTCTTCGACCGACGGGCAGTAGCGCGGCCCGACGCCTTTGATGCGTCCCGCGTACATCGGGGCGCGGTGGATGTTGGCGCGGATGAGCTCGTGCGTCTGGGCCGTGGTGTGGGTCAGGTGGCAGGCGACCTGAGGGAGCGCGGGAAACGCCGCTCGTTGTGTGGAGAACGAGAAGGGTTGCGGTTGGGCGTCGCCCCACTGTGCCTCCAAGCGCTCGAATGCGATGCTGCCGCGCTCGAGGCGTGGCGGCGTGCCGGTCTTCAGGCGGCCCAGCTCGAGCCCGACGCGCGCGAGATCCCCCGACAGCCCTTCCGCGCTCGCCTCTCCCACGCGCCCACCGCGAGCTTGCGCTTCGCCGGTGTGCATCACGGCGCGCAGGAAGGTCCCGGTCGTGATCACGGTCGCCAGCGCCCCGAGCTCGCGTCCGTCCGCGAGCCGCACCCCGCGCACCGTGGGCAGCTCTCGAGACTCGATCAACAGCTCCAGCGCCGTGCCCTCGACGATTTCGACCGCACCGTGAGCGCGCACACGGCGCGTGACGTCCTCGCGGTAGAGGTGCCGGTCCGACTGGCAGCGCGGGCCCTGCGCGGCGACTCCCTTGGAAGCACCCAGCACCTTGAACTGGATGCCAGTGGCATCGGCGGCGCGTCCCATGGCCCCACCGAGCGCGTCGATCTCGCGCACGAGCTGACCCTTGCCGAGCCCGCCGATCGCGGGATTGCAGCTCATCTCTCCGATGCGATCGGCGCGCATGCTGACCAGCGCGACGCTCGCGCCCAGGCGTGCCGCGGCGAGCGCTGCTTCGATGCCCGCGTGCCCGCCTCCGACGACGACGACGTCGCAATGCCTCGCGCGGGTGCGGTCGGGAGCGGCATGGGCATGCGTGGCGCTGGTGCTCATGAGTGGCCGCCGCATTGAACACCATGGGACCCTCGAGGTCAGCACGCACGAGCTCGGACTGCGCATTGGGAGGCATCGACTCCGACTCTTGTCGCAGGCTCTAGGAAGAGCTTTCGGCGTCCCAGGACAGGGCCCGCGGCAATCCCGCCCCCGCTCCATTGGCGCGCGCGCCGCGGACGACACGGAGGTCCCCGTGTTCAATTGGATCTACCGCTGCCGGCGCCGCATGTCCGTGATCTACGGGCGCGTTTCGCCGACGCCGCTCTGCGGGCGCCGTTTCGAGCTCGACTCCGCGCCGGCCGCGTTGCCCGCCAGCGCCACGCCGCGCCCGGGCGAGACGACGATCCGGGGGCGCTTCGTCACCGTCCGCCCCATGCCGACGCGCATCACCGCGCGCGGTGACGCGCAGCCCTAGCGCGACTCGGGGCAGCGATTCGAGCTCTGGGGGCGCGCGCGCCGGCGATATAGTGCAGCGGCCATGCTGATCGGAGTGTGTCTGTCGCTGTGCGCGAACTTCGCCGTCCCCACCTGCGCAACTCGCCAGCCCGGCCGCGATGAGCAGTCTCTCGAGGAGTTGCTCACCCGCGCACGCCGTGAGCGAGACGCCATCCAAGCGCGCCTGAAGAGCGAGGTCGAAGCACTCCAGAAGGAATTCGAGTCCGCGCCCGATGCGCGCGATCTCCCGGCCAAGGTGGAACGCGCCGTGGCGCTGGGAGCGGAGGCCACGCCGTTGCTCGCGGCCCTGATCGACCCCGGCGAGGCGCCTTCGGATGCCCAGCGCTTGCGCGCGAGCCAGTTCGCGATCGCGCTCGCTCGCATGGACACCACGGCGGTGACGACCCAGCTGTTGGCGCTGCTGCGCAGCGGAAGCAGCGAGGGCAAGCGCAACGTGCTGCGCGCGCTGCAGACGACCACCGACCGGGCGCGCGTCGGCCCCGAGGTCGAGCGCGTCTTCCGCACCTCCGAGGGACCACTCAAGACGCACGCCTTGCGCGCCTTGATCGCGCTGGGCGGCGAGGGCTTGACCGCGATCTTGACCGAGATCCTGGGCGGTACCGACGACACCATGATCGGGCTGGCGATCGACGGCCTGGCCGACCAGAAATGCGCGTCCGCCGTCGAACAGGTGCGCCGCATCCTCGCGCAGTCACAGGTCGCCGCGCGCCACGCGTTGGCGTTGCTGCGCTATTTCCGCACGGTGCCGGAAGTGCGCCAGGCCCAGGACATCACCCAATTCGTGCGCCTCGCGCAGTCGGCGACGATCCCGCTCGACATCCGTGTGGGGATCGTCGAGAGCCTGCTGTCGCTCGAGCCGGCGCTCAACGTCGAGCTGCGCAAGAACATGGAGCCGATCGTCGGCTCCGCCGACCGGCGCCTGCGCGAGGCGGGTTTGGTGCTGCTCGCCAATCTGGGGGACAAGAACGCGCGCCGCGACCTGATCAAGGAATACGACGAGCTCGTGGAGAAGAACGAGCGCTGGTTCGATGCCTACGTGCGGCGCGCCGACATGTACGCGAAGATCGGGGACGACGACGAGGCCATCAAGGACTACAAGCAAGCCCTCGCGGTCGGCCGCGACGAGTCGCTGCCCACGGAGCTGTACGAGAAACTCTCCCTGGCCTACACGCGCAAGGGCAAGTTCAAGGACGCGGCGGAGCTGCTCAATCGCGCTCCGATCTCGGCGGCGCGCTTGAAGGAGCTCAGCGAGGACGCTCGCTACGCGCCCTTGCGCAACTCGAAGTACGGCAAGGACGCCTTCGGACTCAAGTGAGCGGCGCGACTGGCTTCGTCACGCATCCCGACTGCGCCCTGCATTTCGCTGGGCCGGGGCATCCCGAGCGACCGGAGCGACTGGAGGCGTTGGTCGAGCACTTCGAGCGCTGCGGCCTGACGGCGCAACTGGCGCAGCTCGAGGCGCGCGAGGCTGCGCTCGACGCGCTCGCGGCGGTGCATACGCGCCATCACATCGCCGACACCGAGCGTGCCTGCCTGGGGGGACGTGGCGTGCTCGACGACGGTGACACCTACGTGTGCGTCGAATCGTTCCGCGCCGCCCTTCTCGCCGCGGGCGGAGTCCTGCAAGCGCTCGAGAAGGTCCACGCCGGTGCTTGGCGCAACGCGTTCGTCGCGGTACGGCCGCCGGGGCATCACGCGGAGGAGACCCACGCGATGGGTTTTTGCTTGTTCAACAACGTCGCCATCGCGGCGCGACACGCCCAACGCGCGCTGGGACTGGGGCGCATCGCGATCGTCGACTGGGACGTGCACCACGGCAACGGCACGCAGCACATCTTCGAGCGCGACGCGAGCGTCTTCTATGCCAGCCTCCACCAGTTCCCCCACTACCCCGGGAGTGGCGCGGCCTCGGAGCGCGGCCTGGGGCCGGGACTCGGCGCCACGCTCAATCTGCCGCAGGTCGCGGGATCGGGCGACGTCGAGTGGCTGCGGGCCTTCGAAACGCAGCTCCTCCCGGCGCTCGACGCGTTTCGCCCCGAGCTGCTGCTGATCTCCGCCGGATTCGACGCGCACCGCGACGATCCACTGTCCGCCACGCGCCTGAGCGAGGACGGCTTTCGGCGCATGACCGAGCTCCTGCTCGACTGCGCGCGGCGCCACGCGAACGAGCGCGTCGTGTCGGTCCTCGAAGGCGGCTACGACCTGGGGGCGCTGACGCGCTCCGCGGCGGCGCACGTCGAGGCCCTGCTCCGTGCCTGAGCGGAGCAAGCCGTCCGCGGGTCAGATCAGCGCGGCTTGCGCGCGGCGAAGTCGACCACGATCGGGGAGAAGAACAGCGCTTGCGGATCGCGTTTGCGCTCCTCCCATTCGCGCAGGAACAGCGCGCGTTCCGCCGCGCTGAGCACTCCCGCTTCGACCATCGAGGCCGAATGATGCGGGAAGAACGCGTCGGCCCAACGGAACACCGGACTGTCCGTGCCTCCGCACAGCACGGTCGGATGGAGCTCGAAGGGCTCGAGCCCGGCCTGTCGCGCCAAGGCCGGCAGGCGCGCCGCGATCCACGGATCACCTCCGCTGCGAGCGTAGAGATCGCGCGTGGCTCGTACGATCGCACGAAAGCCCTCGCTCGCGGGGAACAGTGAAATCCCCTCGTGGTTGTAGTCCTGGATGGCGAGCACTCCGCGCGGTCGCAAGGCCGCGGCGAAGCGCGCGATCAAAGCCGCCGGATCGGCGACGAAGGACAGCACCCAACGCGCGAACACCAAATCGAAGGAGCGCTCCTCCAAGTGCGCGGTCTCCAACCTCGACTGGACGATGTGCACGTTGCGCCAGCCGTGCTCGCCGCACAGCTTGGCGGCATGCGCCAGATACTCGGCCGATTCGTCGAGCGCGGTCACGCGGCCCGCGGTTCCGACGCGCGCACGCAGCGACTCGAGCATCGCACCGCTGCCACATCCGGCGTCGAGCACACGGCCACCTTCGGGTACGTGCAGGCGATCGAGGAAGCGCTCCGTCACGGCGCCCCACACCACCTGCTGGAACGCTAGCCGCTCTCGTTCGTGATCGCTGGTCCCGAGGATGTACTGGCCCATGGCTGCAACCCGCGAGCGCCGCACGAGCACTCGCTGGCGCTAGGATGGCACGTCGCGAGGCGCCGACGCAAACCGTGCAGCTCGACATCCACGACCACGATCGCGACAAGGCCGGATTGACCTACGTCTATCCCGTCGTCTCGCGCCGCGCGCGCGGCGTGTCCATCGGAGTCAATCTCAACCCCAACAACGCCTGCAATTGGCGCTGCGTGTACTGCCAGGTCCCTGGACTGACGTTTGGACGCGCGCCGGAGATCGACCTGCGGCTCCTCGAGCGCGAGCTCGAGAGCATGCTGGCCCACGCACTCGATCCACGCTGGATGGAGACACACGTGGCCGAAGGGGCGAGGCGCCTCAACGACGTGGCGCTCTCGGGAAACGGCGAGCCGACCAGCTCGCGCCAATTGCCCTTGGTCGTGGAGTGCATCGAGCGTGTGCTGCGCCGCTTCGAGCTCGTGGGCCGGCTGCCCGTGGTGCTGATCACGAACGGTTCGCTGGTGCACCAAGCTCATGTGCGGAGCGCGCTCACTCAGCTCGCGCGCCTCGGAGGCGAGGTCTGGTTCAAGGTCGACGCGGTTCGCGAAGAGGACCGCGAGCGCATCAACGGGGCCAGGGTCGGGTGGGCGCGAGCCGCGAGCAATTTGGAGTTGTGCGCGCGTACGTGCCCGACTTGGGTGCAGACCATGGTCGTCGATTTCGACGGCAGCACCATGCCACCACTCGCGGAACGCGCCTACGTCGACGCGCTGCGCTCGCTGGGAGAACGCGGAGTGCGCTTGCGCGGCGTCCTGCTGTACGGCATGGCGCGCACCTCGCACCAACCGCAGGCGCCGCGGCTCAAATGCCTGCCTGCGGCCGAGCTCGAAGCGCTCGGCCAGCGTTTGCGCGCGGCCACCGGGCTGGACGTGCGCGTCAGCGTTTGAGCGCCAGAGTCGCGCTCATTCCTTCTTCTTCGCGCCGTTCTCGTACATGCCGGAGCGCACTGGGTCGAGCGAGCCATCGGCTGAATAGAACTTGCATTCGCCCTCGGCCTTGCCCGCGCGCACCGTGGCCTCGCTCTCGAGCACGCCTTCGCGGGTCCACAGTTTCCAGACACCGTTCTGCAGATCGTTCTCGAAGCTTCCTTCGCTCTGCAACTTGCCGTTGTCGAAGTAGCTCTTCCACACTCCGGTCTTCTTGCCGTCCTCGAAGACGCCGCTGGACATGAGCGTGCCGTTCTCGTGGTAGTAGCTCCAGGGCCCGACGGGCTTGCCGGCCTCGAACGCGCCCTCGTTCTGCTTGTTCCCATTGGGGAAGAACGTCGTCCACGGGCCCGTTTGCAGGTCGTCGGCGTAGTCGCCCGCCACGCTCTGCTGGCCGTTGTCGTGCCAGGCCTTGGCGGGACCGTTGCGCATTCCATCGCGCCACGCGGCCTCTTCGGCAGGCAGGCCGTTCTCGTACCAGCCCTTCCAGATGCCCTCGAACTTGCCGGCCTTGTAGACGCCCTCGGTCTGCACCGTGGCGTTGGCATGCCAGGTCGTGAAGGGACCGCTCTCGCGCCCGTCCACGAACTCACCCTCGCGCAACTTCTGGCCGTTTTCGTGCCATTCGGTCCACTTGCCGGTCTTCAGTCCGGCGGAGTAGCGACCGAAATCGAGCTTCGCGCCGCCGGGGTAATGCGAGATCCAATCACCCTCCATGCGGCCCTGCACGTACTCGCCCTCGGTGAACAAGCGGCCGCTCTCGTGGAACAGGGCGCAATGTCCGTGCTGCGCGCCGAGCCTGAATTGGATCTCGGCCTTCGTCGTGCCGTCGGGCCAAAGGAGCTTCCACAGCCCGTGCTTCTGGCCGTCCTTGTATTCGCCCTCGGCCTGCTTCTCGCCGCTTTGGTACCACTCGGTCCAGACGCCTTGGCGCAGACCGTCGACCTCCAGCCCGGCCTCGGCCTTCTTGGTCTTCGCCTCGTCGTAGTAGCGCGTTTTCTGGCGTCGCCCTGACTTGGGCTTGGCGCCCGATTGCGCGTTGGGCGTGTTCGGGCCCGACGGACTCTGCTCCGCATCACCGCAAGACGCGACGGCTAGGAGCGCGACCAACACCCAAGAGGAAGAACGCTGCATTCGAGAATCCTAGCGTGCGCTGCGCACCGCTGTCGTCGCCCGTGTTCAGGGGCAGGCGTCGTTGGCGGCCCCCGGCGTGCCGCTGTCCGGGCTGGCGCCATGGATCGGCGTGTTCCCGTGGCACCAATTGTTGCCGTCGTCGTTGAGCAAGGCGTCGAGCGTACCGGCCTTCAAGCTCAGCGACCGCCCCGGGGTGTCCGGCCAGATGAAGCCGTTGTCGTAATCGATGGCGTCGACCTCGACCGCACCCGGAGCGACGAGCAGCACCTCGTCGTCGGCATTGTCCAATTTGAACAGATTCCAGTCGTAGCCCGCCGAGGCCAGCACTCCGCCATTGGTGGCGCTGCTCGTGTTGGCCGCGAGCACCAGGTAGCCGTGCGCCGGAACGAAAATGCCCAGGCCGCCATTCTGCAGCACCACGTTGTCCGTGCCGCGGTCGCGCAGGGCCCAGCCCTCGATGTCGATCGCGACGTTGGTCGTGTTGTAGACCTCGATCCACTCCCCGGCGGAGTCCGCCACGGCACTGGGGTCCTTCATGACCTCGGTGATCACGAGCTGCCCAGGTGCCGGAGGACCCGGCAGTGGACAGAACTGAACTTCGAGCGCCGCCGAGAGTCCGACGTTGGTGCCGTCGGGGTGGAACGGATCGCGGAACCAGAACTGGTAGTAGCGCTTGGTGCCCGGCATCGACGCGTCGATCGCCACCGGATAGGCGACCGAGCCCAGGCTGTCGGTCTGCGAGACGCTCATGCGTCGCACGGGGGTGTCGACCCACAGCGTGCCGCCCGAAAATGGCTTCTGATCTGGGGCGAAGCCGTAGAACAAAATCGTGGACTTGAGCGGTAGCCCATCGACCAGCACGACTTGGAAGTCGTTGGTGTCGAGGCTGGGCGTCCCGCTCCAGGAAGCGCGCGGCAAAGTCAGATTCGAGGTCAACTTGCCGGTGCCGTAGGGCACGGGTGCGGGACAGGTCGGCAACGCGTTGTCGTTCTGCTCCCACGGCGTACCGAGGTCGCCCGTGCTCCAGGCGTTGAGCGCGGCGGCGAAGTTGTTGGCCGTGGGCGCGCTCGTGGACAGGATGCGTTCGGCCGAGACGCCCGGGGTCACTGCGATCGCACCCGAGCCCCAAGAGACCGTCTCCATCACCGCGTTGGTCGCCGTGCGCAGCTGCAGCGAGCTCGCGGTGTTGGCGAGCCCGAACTGCTGCCACGGCGCGCCGACTCCCAAGAACACGTTGCCGTTGCGCGAGGCGCGACCGTCGAGCCCGACGAGGAAGCGCTCGCCTCCGGCCAGCAAGACTTGACTGCGCAGCGTGAAGCTCTGGGCGCCGGAAACGAACTGCATTCCGCCCAGGTTGAGCGTCTGGGTCCCCACGTTTTGGAGCTCGATCCACTCTCCCACCGCGTCGGCGCTGTTCAGCGGGTCGATCAACAGCTCGTTCACCACCACCTGTCCGACGCCGGCCAGCGTTCCGGCCTGCTCGAACGTCGCGAAGTCGACGGACTCGGCGTGCGTCGGGCTCGAGGCGCGGAACGTGGTGCCGTCGCTGGTGATCAGGATGTGCCCCTGGATCGCATTGAATCCGCCGGGATCCCCACCGAGCGTCGGCTGCAGCGTCTCGCCATCGGTCGTGCACCATTGCACGCGGGTCGCGGCCGGCGTGCTCCACGCATCGACCACGACTTCCGCGGGATGCCCGTAGGAATTGTCATGGCCGGCGGAGTGCACGACCAGGCTCGGGTTGAGGTTGTTGACCACCGTCGACGACGAGCTGGATGGCGAGCCGTGGTGCGAGGAAATCGCGACCTCGACTTGGCCAACGCTGGCGCTCGTCGGCCCCTCGACGTTCGGCGTGCCCAGTCCGCCGGCGGTCAAGTCGCCCGCGACGTACAGATCGAAGTCGCCGTAGCGGATCACCATCCCCAACGAGTAGGCGTTCTCTTCACCGCTGGGATTGACCGAACCTCCCACGTACTGCCCGTCGCGCGCGATGAAGGTCAGCGTGCATCCGCCGCCGAGATCGAGCGTCTGGCCGACGCTGGGGATGGCGCGCTTGGTCCCCACCGCGCTCAGATAGGAGGTGACGAAGCCGTTCGAAGGCCGACTCGCGTCGCCGCGGTCGTAGGCCGCGATCAAGGGCTTGTAGCTCGAGTTGTGGACCTCCGTCAGGCCGCCGAAGTGGTCCGTGTGCCAGTGCGTCATCACCGAGTAGTCCAGCGCCGCCACGCCGATCGACTGCAGGAACGGACGCACGATGGCGTTGCCATCGCCCGGATTGCCGCCGTCGATCAAGACGCGCGTGCCCGCGGGGCTCTTGACGAACACCGACAAGCCCTGGTCGACATTGATGACGTGCACTTCGAGCGACTGCCCGAATGCGGACGGGAGCGCGGAGCAGGCGAGCCCCAACGCGCGGAGAAAACGGGTTGAAAGCATGGTGTTGGACGGCTTGGGGCCGGGCGTGCTCCTCAAGGCTACTCGCAGCGCCCTGGGACGTCTCGCTCCGAGCATTGGTTCCGCGGACTCACGCCGCGAAGAGCTCACACCCATGACGTCCGGCGCCATCCAGAGGACCGCGCGTCCGAGGGCCGGAGCGCTCAGGCCTCATGCCGCGAAGAAATCTCGGCCTGCCCCGCGCGCTCTTCCTTCCGCTCACGGCACGCGTTCGGGCTCCCGGAGCGCGGCGATCTGGCGGTCCTGCGTGCGCGCCAAGCCGAGCTGCGCCGCGACCGCACCGAGCAGCGCCAGGAACATGTCCCACTGCGTGTCCCACGGATCGCCTTGCGTTCCCAGGAAGTCCTCCGCGGCCGCTCCGCCGATGACCGCCGACCACCACTCGACGAACTCGTAGCAAGCGCTGATCGCCAGTGCGACGCAGGCCACCAAGAACGCGAGCCACTTGCCGGGACGCAAGGGCGAAGTGCGCAGCAAGATCTCGCGCGCCACCAAGGCGGGCACGAAGCCCTGGGCGAAGTGCCCCAGCCGATCGTAGGGATTGCGCTGCAGCTCGAACGCGTCGCGCACCCAGTCGCCGAGCGGCACGCGCGCGTAGGTGTAGTGACCACCCAGCATCAGGATCCCCGCGTGCAATGCGATCAAGAGCGTGACCAACGGGGTCAGTGGAAAACGACGCCAGGTCGCGCCCATCACGGCCGCCGCGAGCAAGACCGGCGCGATCTCGAGCCACCAGGTCGTGCGATCGAAGGGCTCGATCGCCGAAATCGCGAGCCCGAGCGTCACCAAGGCGAGCAGCAGCAATGCATGGCCAGTCTTCACGCCGTGCATGGTGCCGTGCGCCGTCCAACGAAGCCACAGCACCGGCGTTTCGCGGCCGTTCGCGAGCGTCTCGTCCGAGCCCGCGAGCTGTGCGCGCGCACCGCATGGCTATCATCGCCACATGCGCAAGCTCCTCATGCTGACCGTGCTGCTCGCCGGTGTCGCCTTGGTCGCCTACGTGCTCACGCGCCGCCCGCCCGCGCCGGACGAAAGCGCGACACCCTCCGAGGATCGTCGAGCTGCGCCTGAGCTCGGCCAGGATGGACTGACGCCCGTCGCGTCGCAGCCGAGCTCGACACCGCAGCCACAACACGCGGAGGGCGTTGCCGAGCGGACACTGGCGCCCGAAGCGCGGCCCGAAGTCCGGGAGCCCGCGGCACTCGAAGAGGGTCATGCGCCGGTCCAACCCGCAGGCGATTTCTCGGCGCAGTACGCTGCGCTGGCGCCCGAGAAGCTGCAGGCACGTCTGCGCGAGCTCGACGCCCAAGTCGATTCGCGCGTGAGCGAGCTCGCCAGCGCGCGCTTCGAAGCCGGGCTGTTCGAGTCGCACGCACCGACGGATTCGCCCTTCGAGCCGCCCGCGGAGGATGCCACGCGCTGGGTGCGCACGCGCGTCTCGACCGACCCCGCGAACCCGGGCCAGGTGCGCTTCGATGTGACCGCGATCCCGACCGCGGAACATCCCGAGCTCGCGCAGCTCGCGGCCGAGCGCGATTGGTTGCGACGTTTCCTCGCGCCTGGAAGCCAAAAATGAGCGCGCCGCTCGCTGCGGCGCTCGACCTGGGTTCCACGCGCCTCAAGCTCGCGCTGCTGGCCGCCGACGGAGAGCTCGAGCTGCGCGCGAGCGCGCCCTTTCCGTCGCGGGTGCTGGATGCTCTGCGCGTCGAAGTGGACCTGGAGCAAGTGGTCGAGCTGGTCACCGGCATGCTCGCGCTCGTCCCGCGCGGGACACCACTGGGTGTCGCGACCCAGCGCTCGACCTTCGTGCTCTTCGAGAGCCGCGGCGCGCGCCCGGTTGCCCCAGTCCTCTCGTGGCGCGATCGGCGCGCGCAGTCTTGGTGCGAGCGCAACCGGGATCTCGGCGCCTGGGCGGAAGGCAGTCTGGGCCTGCGGCTCTCGCCCCACTACGCCGGACCGAAGGTCGCGTCGCTGTGCGAGGAACAACCGCAGCTGCGCGAGCGCATCGAGCGCGGAGGAATCGCCTTCGGAACGCTCGAGACCTACCTGATCCAGCGCTTGTCGAGCGGCACGCACCACACGACCGATGTCAGCATGGCCGCGCGCACGTTGTTGCTCGATCCGCGCTCCGCGCGTTGGGATTTGCGCATCCTGGAGCGAGCCGGGGTGCATGGGCTCGGCATGCCGAGCGTCACCGACAGCCGTGGCTCGCTCGGTTCGCTCGACAACGGACTCGAGGTCCGCGCGGCGCTCTCGGATCAGGCCAGCGCGCTGGTCGCGTCGACACTCGACTCCGACGTGCTCGTCAACCTTGGAACGGGCGGCTTCGTGCTGGCGCCGACGGCGAGCTTCGAAGCGCGCGCCGGATGGCTGTGCGGCCCGACGTACGCACGAAATGGCGCAGTGGGCTTCGCGCTGGAAGGCACGATCAACGGTGGCGGCGCGACCCTGGCCGAGTTGGGCCAAGGCGAGATCGAACTCGATGCGAGCGACGATCTCCTGTGCATGCCGGACGAGAACGGTTGGGGCGCGCCCTACTGGGACGCAGCGCGCTCGGTGACGTTCTCGCGGGACTGCGCCGATCCGCAGCGTCTGCGCTCCGCCTGGATCACCGGGCTACTGTTCCGCGTGCGCGAGCTCATCGAGGCGCTCGCTCCACGAGCGAGTCGCGTGCGGCTCGCGGGCGGACTCGCGCACCACGAGCTCGTCGCCCGTGCACTGGCGAGCACGCTGGGGCGCACCATCGAGCGCCTCGAAGCCCCGGAGTCGACGCTGCTCGGCGTCGCGCGCCTGGCAGCGGGCCTCGAACCCTTCGCGGATCCGCGGGTCGTGCGAATGGACCCCGCGCCCGAGTTGAGCTGGCTGCACCAGCGCTTCGATGCGTGGCGCGACTGGATGCTCGCGCTGCGCGGAACGCCACCCGCGCGCCCCACGCGCTAGTGAGCGTGGCCGCCCGGACCGTGGGCATGTCCGTGCTGCGTCTCCTCCGCCGTCGCGTCGCGCACGCCGCACACAGTGATTTCGAAGTACAGGGTCTCGCCCGCGAGCGGGTGGTTCTCGTCGACGGTGACCTCTTGCTCACCGACCTCGACGATCAAGGCCATGCGCATGCGCCCATCCGGGTCCTTGCCCGTCAAGCGCATCCCCGGGGCCAACTCGCGCCCCTTGGGAAAGTTGGCGCGCGGCACCTTGCGCACGAGGTCCGCGCGCTTGTGGCCGTAGCCCTGCTCGGGCTCGAGCGTGATCGCTAGGAAGTCGTTCTTGCACTTGCCCTCGAGGGCCTTTTCGAGCGCCGGCAGGATGTTGCCGGTGCCCTGCAGGAACGGCATCGGCTTGCCGCCGCGTCGATTGGTGTCGAGGACCGCGCCGTCCTTGTTCTTCAGCGTGTAGTAGATGCCGACGACTTTGCCGGCCGAGACCGTTTGATCCATGGAGCCCTGACGAGTTCGAGGAAGAGGAGCGCGGAATTCTAGCCCGCTCTCAGCGTGCCAGGAAAGCCGCCAGCGCCCGTGTCATCAACGCCGGATCGTCCGCGCCGCACATCTCTCGGATCGAGTGCATCGACAGCTGCGCGCAGCCGACGTCGACGGTGCGCATCCCCAAGCGCGCCGCGGTCAAGGGCCCGATGGTCGTGCCGCACGCCAGGTTCGAGCGATGGAAGTACTTTTGCACCGGAACTCCGGCGCGCTCGCAGGCCAGTTGGAACAGCGCCTCGCCCTCCGCATCCGTCGCGTAGCGCATGTTGGTGTTGAGCTTGATCACCGGCCCCGCGTTGACGTGGATCCAGTGCTCGGGCTCGTGCTTCTCGCGGTAGTTGGGGTGCGTCGCGTGCGCCATGTCGATCGAGGCGCACAGACTGGCCGCGATCGCCCGATGGAAGTCGTCGCGCGTGCCTCCGCGAGCGGCGACCAAGCGCTCGAGCGCGTACTCGAGCAACGGTCCCTGCGCGCCGCGTGTCGAGGTGCTGCCGACCTCTTCGTGGTCGAACAGACACACGACACGGATCGGTCCGTCGCTCGCTGGCGCGTCGAGCAGGGCCTGCACCGCGCACCACGCCGAGCACAGGTTGTCCAAGCGCGGCGCGCAGACGAGCTCGCCCTCCAGCCCCAAGAAGGTCGCCGGAACCACGTCGTGGAGCATCAGGTCCCAGCTGAGGATCTCCTCGGCCGTGCAGGCGAGCTCGCGCGCCAAGAAGCGCTGCAGGCCGCGCTCGTCCGGGCGTCCGACGCCCCACAAGGGCGCCAAATGCAGCTGCGGGTCGAGCACCAACCCGCGCGTGTTGACCTCGCGGTCGAGGTGGATCGCGAGCTGCGGGATCCGCAACAGCGCGCGTTCGTGCTTGTAGAGCCGAGTGCGCGCCTGCCGGTCGCTCGCGCGCAACACGACGCGCCCCGACAACGACAGATCGCGGTCCAGCCAGGAGTTCAGCAAGACACCGCCATACACCTCGACTCCGAGCTGGCGAAACCCAGCGGCGCCGGTGTTCGGCTTGGCCTTGATGCGCAGGTTGGGGCTGTCGGTGTGAGCGCCGAGCACGCGAAACCCGACCTCCGCCGCGGGACGCTCCCCGCTCGACCATGCCAGCAGGGCGCCGCCGCGGGCGATCCATCCGCGCTGCACGTCGGCCGGAAAGGCGCGCTTCTCGTCGACCTCGACGAAACCCGCGGCGCTCAAGAGCTGCGCGGCGTTGGCGACGGCGTGGAAGGGCGACGGCGAGGCGTCGATGTAGGCGAGCATGGCCCGCGCGCGGTCCCGGTTGTCCATCGCGCCATTCAAGACGCCGCGCGCGCACGGCGTCAACACTTTCGGTGCCCCTCGACGCCGTCGATTCCCTCACCGTGTCGCGTGTGCTATTCCTGGCCGCATGGAAGTCCTGGCGCTGATGGCGCTCGCAGCCCTGCTGCAAGACCCGACTCCCGCACCTCCGCCCGCGCGTGCCGAGGTCGAGGCCCTCGAGGACGCGCTGCGCCGCGACGGCACGGCCGAGCGCGTGGCCGCGCTGCGCAACCTGGGCAAGCTCGAGTCGCCGGAGCTCGTCGCGGTCGTCGCGCGCGCGCTCGAAGACCGAGAGTCGGACGTACGGTTGGAGGCCGTCGAGGTCCTGGCGCGCGCCAAGGCTCCCGCGGCCTTCGACGCATTGCTGGAGTACCACGCGCGCCACCGCAAGGAGCTGCGCAAGGACGAGAAGCTGTTGCCCAAGCTGCTGCAGGCCGTCGCCCGCCGCGGCGACGAACGCGCCGTCGAGGTGCTCGCCGACGACGTGCAGGGCCAGATGAAACCGGCGACGCTGCGCGCGCGGCTCCTCGGTCTGGGGTGGGTGCGCTCGAAGAAATCTGGCGACGCTCTGCTGCGGGTGATGAAGGACATCGGTTTCGCCGAGCAGTTGCAGTACCTCGAGGACTTCCGTTTGGCCTTCGTGGTGCTCAGCGGAAGCGATCGCGGCAAGTCGTTCGACGCCTGGTCGTCGTGGTGGGCCAAGGAGCGCGAAGCCATTCAGTTGCCGCGCGAGATGCCCAAGCTCGCGACATCCGATCTCGAGCGCTGGAACAGCTTCTGGGGCATCAAACCGCCGCCGCCACCGCGGGCGCGTTGAACGTGGCCCGCGCGTCTCGAATCGCCGCGCGCGGAACGCGCGTGGTCTGGAGCTTGCGCTGGGCCGCAGCGCTCGCGCTGGCCCTCGTGGGCTGCGCCCGCGAAACTCCGCGGAGGCCCTCGGTGCTGCTGGTCACGCTCGACACGACGCGGGCCGACGCGCTCGGAGCCTACGGTCGCTCGCCTTCGGTGACGCCCAGGCTCGACGCCTTCGCGCGCGAGTCGACGACCTACGTCTGGGCCCGCACCGTCACGCCCACGACGCTTCCGGCGCACGCGTCCATGCTCACCGGGCTCTACCCCAATCGACACACGGTGCGCGACAACAGCTTGAACGCGCTCCCGGCCTCCGCGGAGACGCTGGCCGAACGCGCGCGAGCCGCGGACTTCCGCACGGCCGCCTTCGTCTCCGCCAAGGTGCTCGACCGCGCCTTCGGTCTCGACCAGGGCTTCACGCAGTACTCGCAACCGCCGCGCGAGAAGGAGGTCGTCGACAATCCCACGTTCTCTTCGCGCCCCGCGCGCGAGACCGCGGCGGAGTTCGCGGCCTGGCTCGCCGAGCTCTCGGCCGATCAGTCGTTTTTCGCCTGGGTGCACTTCTTCGACGCGCACGCGCCCTGGACGGCGGGCGAGCCGTGGACGACGCGCGCTGGAGGACACCCCTACTTGGCGGAGATCGCCGTGCAGGACGACGCCTTCGGTTCGCTGCTCGACGCGCTGCAAGCCCAGGCGCGGCTCGCCGACACAACGGTCTTGGTGATCGGAGACCACGGCGAAGGTCTGGGCGACCACGGCGAGGCCACCCATGCCTACTTCGTCTTCGACAGCACGCTGCGCGTGCCCTTCCTGCTGCGCCGCGCCGACGGACGACGCGCCGGAGAGCGCTCGACCGAGCTCGTGTCGGCGGTCGACGTGCTGCCGACGTTGAACGATGCCTTGGGACTTGGCGAGCCGCGCGAGCTCGATGGGCGCAGCCTGTGGAACGCGCCCGTCCCGGCCGACCGCGGCGTGTACTTCGAGTCGTACTACGGCTTCCTGCACTACGGCATGGCTCCGCTCGCGGGCTGGGTCGATTCCGAGGCGAAGTACGTCCACTCGTCGAAGACCGAGCTCTACCACCCCAAGCGCAGTCCACTCGAGCGCAAGGACCTGAGCGGTGAGTTGGACGTCGACGTCGCGCGTTACCGCGCGCGCATCGCCGAACAAGAGGCCAAACCCGCCCTGCAGCGGAACCACGAGCTCAAGCTCGATCCGGCCCTGTTGCGCGACGTCCAAGCGCTCGGCTATGCCGGCTCGCTCGGAGCTGCAGGCGAGCTTCCCTCGGCGCTCGCCGCGAGTGCGCTCCCCAGCCCGCACGAGCGTGCCGAAGAGCTGCAACGGTGCGAGCGCGCGCACGAGCACTTCCGCGCCGGCCGCGTGGGCGACGCGGCGCGCATCCTGCGGACGGTGCTCGAGGGTAATCCCGGCAACAGCTTCGCCCTCGAATACCTGGCGTTCTCCGAGCTCGCGCTGGGCAATCTCCCGGAGGCGCGCGGTGTCTTCGAGCGTGCCTTGGCCGTCGGTCCCGAGCGCGCCGCGTATCGCAAGGGTCTGGCGGCGATCTTCGAGCGCACTGGAGAGCCAAAGCGTGCGGAACAGGAATGGCTTCGCGCGCGCGAGCTCGACGCCTCCGACGTCGAAACCTTGCAGGCCCTCTTGCGACTCGCTCTGGCGAACGGAAACGTCGAGTCCGAGGCGCGCTGGCGTGCTGAGATCAAGGCCGCCGAGGAGCCTTGAAACTCCTCGAGCGTTGCTTGGCCCACGCACGGCGCGTAGAAAGCGCTGCAACGCATGAAGCGCGCTGCATTCGAGACGGTCGCGGCCCTCGATCTGGGGTCCAACAGCTTCCACATGATCGTGGCGCAGCTCGACCACGAGCAGTTGCGCATCATCGATCGGCTGCGCGAGCGCACCGCGCTCGCCGAAGGCCTCGACGAGAGCGAGCGGCTGAAGCCCAAGGTCCAAGAGCGCGCCTTCGAGGCCCTGCGGCGCTTCGGCCAGCGCCTGACGCACATGCCCGCCGGCTCGGTGCGCGTCGTCGGCACCAACACCCTGCGGCGCATGCGCGACTCGCGCGCCTTCCTGGCCAAGGCCCAGGAGCTGCTCGGGCACCGCATCGAGGTCATCAGCGGACGCGAGGAGGCGCGCTTGATCTACCTGGGCGTCACGCACGCGCACGACGACGATGCGCGGCGCAAGCTCGTGGTCGACATCGGCGGTGGCAGCACCGAGTGCATCCTCGGAGAAGGCGCGGAGATCCTCGAGAGCGACAGCCTGCAGATGGGCTGCG
Source organism: Planctomycetota bacterium (assembly GCA_020853575.1). GTDB lineage: Bacteria > Planctomycetota > UBA1135 > UBA1135 > F1-120-MAGs118. The sequence goes on along the minus strand of JADYYP010000045.1, from coordinate 129,549 downwards.
TCGGCTGGACGATGAAGTACTTCGAGGGCGGCGAGATCTCGCGCGAGCGCATGCAGAAGGCGCAGATCGCGGCCGGGCTCGAGCTCCAGGGAATCGCTCGGCGCTACAAGCGCCTGGGCTGGGAGACCTGCGTGGGTTCGTCGGGCACGATCGTGGCCTGCGAGGAGATGCTGCGCTTGTCCGGGTGGTCGAACGGCGGCATCACCGACAAGGCGCTGCGCAAGTTGCGCAAGACGCTGCTCGACGCGGGGCACGCCTCGCGCGTGCAGTTGCCCGCCTTGCAGCCCGATCGCGCGCCAGTGCTCGCGGGCGGAGTGGCGGTGCTCTCGGCGGTGTTCAAGATCCTCGAGGTCGACCACATGCACGCCAGTCCCGGCGCGCTGCGCGAAGGTGTGTTGCACGACTTGCTCGGACGCATCCGCCACGAAGACGTACGCGAGCAGACCATCCGCAGCTTCGCGCGGCGTTACCACGTGGACCTCGAGCAGGCCGGACGAGTCGAGCGCACCGCGCTCGCGCTCCTGGAGCAGGTCGGCAACGCCTGGGAACTCGAGGCCGCGAGCCACGAGCGCGTCCTGACCTGGGCCGCGCGCCTGCACGAGATCGGCTTGGGAATCGCGTACTCCGGCTACCATCGCCACGGCGCGTACATCGTCGAGCACGCCGACATGGCCGGGTTCTCGCGCCAGGATCAACAACAGCTCGCCGTGCTGCTGCTCAATCAGCGGCGCAAGCCTGACCGCGCCGCGTTCGACGCGCTGCCGCCGGAACTGCAGGAGCCGACGATGCGACTGTGCGCGCTGTTGAGGATCGCGCTGCGAATGCACCGCAGCCGCAGCCCGCGCGGAACTCCGGATTTCCGACTGTTCGCGCGCAAGCGCGATCTACACCTCGAGTTCGAGGAAGGCTGGCTCACGCTGCACGCGTTGTCGCGCGCCGACCTGGACGAGGAGACCGCGCAGCTGCGCGGCCTGGGCTTCGAGTTGTCGTTCGCTTGATCCCAGAAGCGCCCGTGAGGCGCCCGCGATCGGCCCCAGGACGCGCCCTGGGGCGCCGCGATGGGCCACGGGAGCAGCGCCCGGGCCTCGGGATGGAGTCGCGTCCGCGACTCGCCAACGTGACCGGAGCACTTGGCACCTGCATTGCGCCTGCGATCGCTCTGCCCTCCAGAACATCGAAAGGCCGACACCATGTGGAATCTCTCCTCGCTCGCCGCAACCGCGGCCCTGACCGTCTTCGGTTCGCTCGGATTGCTGCTCGAAGCACCGCGATCCGAAGCGCCGCCCGTGCTGCGTGAACCCACCAAGCTGCGCTTGGGTTACTTCGCGAACGTGACCCACGCGACGGCGATCCAGGGAGTCGAGCACGGAGCGTTCGCCGCTGCGCTGGGCGACCAGGTCACGCTCGAGACGTTCACCTTCAACGCCGGTCCGGCGGCCGTCGAGGCGCTGCTCTCCGGTGCGCTCGACGCCAGCTACATCGGTCCCAATCCCGCGGTCAACGCGTACGTCAAGTCGAAGGGCCAGGCGATTCGCGTGATCGCGGGCGCGACCTCGGGCGGCGCGTTCCTGGTCGTCGACCCGTCGATCACCAGCGTCGAGCAACTGCGCGGCAAGAAGCTCGCGACGCCCCAGCTGGGCAACACGCAAGACGTTGCGCTGCGCGCCTGGCTGCGCTCCAAGGGCTTCAACGTGCAGCTCGCCGGCGAAAGCGACGTGCAGGTCATTCCGCAGGAGAACGCGCAAACGCTGGAGCAATTCCGAGCACGCAACATCGCGGGTGCCTGGGTTCCCGAGCCGTGGGCCACGCGCTTGATCCTCGAAGGTGGCGGCAAAGTCCTGGTCGACGAGCGCGAGCTCTGGCCGGAAGGGCGTTTCGTCACGACGCACCTGATCGTGCGAACGGACTATCTCCAGGCTCATGGCGACGTCGTGCGCGCGTTGCTGCGCGGTCACCTGCGCGCGGAGCGTGAGCTGATCGCCGATCCCACGGCGGCCCAGGATGTGGTCAACGCAGGTATCGCCAAAGTCACCGGCAAGCGCATCGGCGCAGCGACCATCCAAGGCGCCTGGAAGAACCTGGAGTTCACGCACGACCCGATCGCGGGGTCACTGTTCAAGTCGGCCAAGGACGCGGAGGCGATCGGCCTGCTCAAGCTCGAAGGCGTCGATCTCTCCGGCATCTACGAGCTGCGACCGCTCAACGAAGTGCTCGCGGAAGCCAAGCTTCCGAGCGTGTCGGCGGAGCCCAAGCGGTGATCTCGCTCCACTCCCGCATCGCTCGGCACGTCACGCCCGAGCCCGCGGTCAGCGTGCGCGCCCTCTCGCGCATCCACGGCCGTGGAGAGCAACGAGTCCTCGCGCTCGACGGAATCGACCTCGAAGTGCGTCAGGGTGAGCTCCTGTGCTTGCTCGGTGCGTCGGGGTGCGGCAAGAGCACTCTGCTGCACTTGATCGCCGGGCTGGATCGTCCGACCTGCGGCGAGCTGCGCGTGTGTGGCGGACAGCCGGCGGTGATGTTCCAGGACTCGGCCCTGTTTCCGTGGCTGACCGTGGCGGAGAACGTCGCCTTTCCGATGGAGATGCACGGAGTGGCCGCGCCAGACCGCAAGCGCCGCGTGCGAGAGTTGTTGGAGCTCGTCCATCTCGAGGGCTTCGCGGACCATCGCCCACACCAGCTCTCTGGCGGGATGCGCCAACGCACGGCCCTGGCGCGCGCGCTGGCCCAGGATGCGCGCGTGCTGCTGATGGACGAGCCCTTCGGCGCCCTCGACGCCATGCTGCGCGACCGACTCCACGACGAGCTCGAGAGGGTGTGGTCGCGCACCGGCCTGACCATCGTGTTCGTCACGCACAATCCGCGCGAAGCCGCGCGACTCGCAGACCGCGTCGTGGTGCTGTCGAGCCGTCCCGGCCGCATCGCGGACGAGATCGATGTCGCGATCGAGCGCCCGCGGCGCATCGACTCGCCCGAAGTGTCTCAACTCGCCGCCCGACTCACCGATCGACTCAAGGAGATCATCCGTGCATCCGCTCGCAACCCTGCCGAAGACGCCTGAGCCCGGTCGGCGGCTCACGGGCGTCACCGCCGATCCAGAAGCCCCCGTCGCCTCGCGTTGGTCGAGCTGGAGCGCACCGCTGGTCGCGATCGCCGTCGGGCTGCTGCTCTGGCAAGCGGTGGTGTGGAGCGCCTGGAAGCCCGAGTGGGTCCTGCCGGGGCCCAGACCGGTGATGCTGCGCCTGTGGAGCGAGCTGCGCTCCGGCGAGGTGTTCGCCGCGGCGCGCATCACCCTCGGTCGAGCCGCGCTCGGCTTCGTGATCGCCGTGCTGTGCGGCACGAGCCTGGGGATCGCCATGAGCAAGCTGCGTTTCGTGCGCAACGCGCTCTCCGGAGTGATCGCCGGACTCCAGACGATGCCCTCGGTGGTCTGGTTTCCGCTGGCGATCCTGTTGTTCCAACTCGGCGAGACCGGGATCCAGTTCGTGATCGTCTTGGGCGCCGCGCCCTCGATCGCGGTCGGGTTGGTCAGCGCCGTCGATCACGTGCCTCCGCTGCTCGAGCGCGTTGGACGCACCATGGGCGCTCGTGGATTCACGCTCTTCCGTCGCGTCGTGTTCCCGGCCGCACTCCCCGGCTATGTCGCTGGCCTCAAGCAAGGCTGGGCCTTCTCGTGGCGCAGCCTGATGGCGGGCGAGCTGATGGTCTTCATGGCGGACAAACCCTCGATCGGCGCGCGCCTGCATTTCGCGCGCGAGCTGTCCGACGCCGAGGGACTGCTGGCATGGATGATCGTGGTTCTGTCGATCGGTATCGTGGTCGACCTCGCGGTGTTCGGGCGCATCGAGCACAGCCTGCGCGCCCGCCGCGGGCTGAGCGAGGAACGCTAGCCGCAATGAAGAGCTCCCAGGTGTCGACGGATCTGCTACTGGACGTGTGGAAGGACGTCGGTCGCCACGACGAGATCGGCGAATCGCTGCAGCGACTGGCGCTGCGGTTGGCGCGGGAGCTGCCCGTGCGACGCCTCGTCGTGCGCCGCATGGACGAGGCTGCGCAACGGCTCGACACGGTGGCGACGGCCGAGTTGCACGAGAAGCGCGAGTCGCCTCTGGGTCGCGCGGTGCTGGCGAGCGACGAGCTGCTGCGTCTGGTCGACTGGGCGCGCCGCGGAAGGGTCGTGGGCTGGCGCAGTGGAGCGCGCGATCCGTTGCGGGAAGTGCTCGAGCCGCCGGGATACGACGAAGCCCTGTTGGCCGGACCGCTCGTCGAGCAGGGCCGCGCCGTGGGCGCCTTGCTGGTCCACGGTCGCAGTGACGACTTGTTGGCCCACGCACCTCTGATCGAGGCGCTGCTCGAACCGCTGGCCGTGGCGCTGAGCAACGACTTTCGACTGCTCGAGATCGCGCGCCTGCGCGAGGCGGCGGAGGCCGACAATCGCGCCCTGCTGTCGCGCCTGCAACGCGAGGACATCAGCGACAGCGTCGTGGGCCAGGCCACCGGCTTGCGCGTCGTGATGGAGCGCGTGGAGCAGGTTGCCCGGACCGACGCGCCGGTCTTGATCCTGGGCGAGACCGGCTCGGGCAAGGAGGTCGTGGCGAGAGCCATCCACGCGCGCTCGCGGCGCGCCGACGGTCCGTTCTTGCGCGTCAACTGCGGCGCGATTCCGCCGGAGCTCGTCGACTCGGAACTCTTCGGACACGAGCGCGGCAGCTTCACCGGGGCCGTCAACACGCGCCGCGGTTGGTTCGAGCGCGCCGACGGCGGCACGCTGTTCCTCGACGAGTTGGGCGAGCTGCCGGCGGCAGCCCAGGTGCGCCTGCTGCGAGTGCTCCAAGACGGCACCTTCGAGCGCGTCGGTGGACAGCGCAGCCTGCACGTCGACGTGCGCATCGTCGCCGCTACACACCGCGACATGCAGTTGCTCGTCAACGACGGCAAGTTCCGCCAGGACCTGTGGTATCGCATCAACGTCTTCCCCATCGGACTTCCGCCGCTGCGCGAGCGCGCCGAGGACGTGGCCGCGCTCGCGGGGCATTTCGCGGCGCGCGCCGGCCGGCGCCTGTTCGGCGTCGAGCTCGTTCCGAGCGAGCGCGACATCGAGCACCTGCGGGCCTACGACTGGCCGGGAAACGTGCGCGAGCTGGCCTCGGTCATCGAGCGCGCCGCGATCCTCGGCGACGGCCGACGACTGGACGTTGCAGCAGCCCTGGGCGTCGAACCGTCGCGCAGCGCGACGACCTCCAACAGTCTCGACGCCGCGGGAGTGCAAGTCCCGAGCAACGCGCCGCAACCAGCAACTCCTGCGTCGCTCGAGCGCGCCATGGCCGAGCACATCGTCGACGCACTCAAGCGCACCCAGGGCCGCATCGAAGGCGCTCGCGGTGCGGCGGCCTTGCTCGACATCAACCCCCACACCTTGCGCTCGCGCATGCGCAAGCTGGGCATCGAGTGGGCGCGCTTCCGCGACCTTGAGCCCTAGTTTTCTCCGCAGCTTCGAGCTGTCGGTGATCCCACGCCGAGACCGTTCACGACCGTCCGCTTCGCTGTCGACTGTGAGCGCCGCGTGGCAGGTGCATGGCCCGGCCCTTCGTCCGCTGTGACGCGTTGGCCGAGCGCGACGCTGCGCTCTTCGACCAACCGCGCGCCGCGTCGATCTCCGGATCCGCCGCGCCCGCGCCCGAGAGCTCGTCGCCGCTCGCGTCTCGGCCAGCGCCGCCGCGGCCGCCCGATTCGCTGTGCGCGGACATCGACGGCTTCCCCATCACGCGAAGGTGCTCGTACCCGCCGGCGAGCCCGAACGACTCGAACATCTCTGGCGCTACTTGACCCGGCCACCCATCGCGACCCGGCGCCTCGCGCCCGCACCGGATCTCCGCGTCGTCGAGGGCCTCAAAGTACATCGGCCGAACGGACCACCCCTGCGAGAGACTCGCTCGAGCGCCGGCAAGCGTGCGATCCGTGGATTGCGGCGTCCGAGAGGCTCGCGGAGTGCGTCGAGATGCCCATGCCTCATCGATCGAGTTCGGTCTGGGCCATCTTGGATTTTCTCGAGCGAGGCGCGCGAGTGCTCCATGCGAGTGCGCGGGAGAATTCGACTTCGTGCAGACTCCTGGTGCTCGTCGGCGCCCGTGCCGCGGTCGCTGCGCGTCACGGTGCTTGCGCGGGAGCTTCTCGCGTCGTCCGAGGACCTCTCGGGCCACTTCGGCGTGGCCGGCGGGAGGGCGTTGCGACGCTAGATTGGCGCTGCGCAGCGCCTCAGATCCGTGGAGCTCTCCTGGACGGTCGTTCGCTGCGCAGCACGCTCCACGGTGAGGATGTTCCAATCGCGGGGAGCGTGGTTCGGCAGCACGCGGGCCTGCGCGCGTGCCGTCGACTCGAGCAGGAGGCGCTCTGCATCGGTCCGCGGCTTGACCCGCGTGAACCAGCCCGGAAGGCTCGCGCCGGCCTCCGCCGTCCGAACGCACGCAGCGTCCGCTCTCGACCTGCCGACCGCGCCCAACACGTCGACCCGCTCCGATTCGCGGATCTCGGCCTGGGCGGAGCTGCGGCGCCAGTGTCTTCGCCGTCGACGTGCTGAATTGTCCGCAATGCGGCACCGTTCGCCGCCTCATCGCACAGCTCACCGACCCAACCGTCGCGCGCAGGCTTCTCGGCAGCCCTCGGTCACTCAGCCGAGCCCACAGGCCCTGCGCCGGCGGCAGAGCTCGATCGCATCCAGAGCATCAGCGCCACCCTCCCAGCGCGCCTCGCCAACACGGCCACGAAGCCCGAATTGCGCTCCGGACTCCACTTGCCGAATGTGCCTGCCGCCGCGAATCTTCAACTCCGGAGCGCCGGCGATCGCTCTCGGCGGAAGTCAACCACCTGGAGTTCCTTCCGCCTGTTCGTCGCTTGGACCGCGATGCAGCGCTCCCCGCGTGGCCAGGAGCGCGCTCCGTCCAGACGTCGCCGTGGCCGTGCACGGGTCGCCCTGTGCACGCGCACGGCCGTGCGGCTCACGCAGGACCGCTGCGCGCTTCCGGCGACGACTCGCCTGGCCCTTCCTCGGGCGGCACGATCGGCTCGAGGACGACCGACGAGCCCTTGCGGCGCGCGCGGCGTTGCGTGCTCCCCAGTTCTCCGGCGTCGCGCTTGCGCTTGGCGCGCCGCTTCTTCTCCTCGATCGCCTCGGCGACGGCGATGCGCATGCGCTCGGTGGTCGTCGGCGTCTCCTCGCTCCCGGCCTCCAGCTCGGGGCGCTCGCACAAGCGCTCGAGCAGTAACTCCTGCGCAGCCCTGCGCGGCTGCTTGCCCGGCTTCGCACGCAGGTACTTGCCGTCGGGCTGCAGCAGCCACGCCTGCGCGTTGTCCGCCAGATACGGCTCGAGACCCTCGCTCACCAAGCGCTGCACGAGCCGGCGCTCCTCGATCGGGAAGCAGGTCTCGACGCGCCGGAACAGATTGCGCTGCATCCAATCGGCGCTGGCGCAGAAGCACAGTTCCTGGCCAGCCGCATAGAAGTAGAAAATGCGGCTGTGCTCGAGGAACCGACCGATCACGGAGCGCACGCGGATGTTCTCGGAAACGCCCGGGATTCCCGGTCGCAGGCAGCACGTCCCGCGCACGAGGAGATCGATCGAGACACCCGCGCGCGAGGCCTGATACAGCGCTTGGATCATCTGCTGATCGGTGAGCGCGTTCATCTTGGCCACGATCCGCGCCGGTTTGCCGGAACGCGCTTGTCGGGCTTCGAACTCGATGTGCTCGAGCAGCGCACGCTGCAAGGCGAACGGCGACTGGACGATCTTCTTGAGCCGCGTCACGCGCCCCAATCCAGTCAGCTGCATGAACAGGCGGTGGACGTCCTCGCCAATCTCTCGGTCGCAGGTCATGAACCCGACGTCCGTGTACCCCCGCGTCGTTCGCACGTGGTAGTTGCCGGTCCCCAGGTGCACGTAGCGGCGCAGCTTGCGCCCTTCGCGCCGCACCACGAGCAGCATCTTCGCGTGCGCTTTGTAGCCCACGATGCCGTACACCACGTTTGCGCCAGCCTTCTGCAAGCGCGTCGCCAGGTTGATGTTTGCGGCCTCGTCGAAACGTGCGCGTAGCTCGACGACGGCGGTGACTTCCTTGCCGGCACGCGCGGCGTCGATCAGCGCGTCGACCAGCGGTGAATCGGCGCCCGAGCGATACAGGGTCTGCTTGATCGCGAGCACGCTGGGGTCGGCGGCTGCCTGGCGCACGAACTCCACCACCGGTCCGAAGGAATCGAAGGGGTGGTGCAACAGCAGATCACCGCGCCGCAAGACCTCGAACATGTCTTGCCCGCCCTGTTCCACGCGCCGGGGCACGCGCTGCAAGAACGGTGCGTACTTGAGATCGGGACGCTCGACGAGCTCGTGCATCGCCACGACTCGGTGCATGTTCACCGGCCCGTGCACGCGGTACAGATCCTCGGGGCCCAGCTCGAAGGTCTTGAGCAGGAAGCTCGCCATCTCGTCGGTGCAGGTGTCGGCGACTTCCAAGCGCACGGCGTCGCCGAAGTTGCGGTCCGCGAGCTCGCCCTTGAGCGCACGCATCAGGTCGTCGGCCTCCTCCTCGTCCACCCACAAGTCGCTGTTGCGCGTGAGGCGGAACTGGTAGCAGCCGCGCACGCTCATGCCAGGGAAGACCTCGCCGATGTGCGCGTGCAGGATCGACGACAGCAGCGCGAACTCGTGAGGCCCACCCGCCACCTTTCCGGGCATCGTGATCAGCCGCGGCAGCGAGCGCGGCACCTGCACGATCGCGATCCCCGCGGAGCGTCCGAAAGCGTCGTCGCCGTCGACGGAGACCACGAAGTTGAGGCTTTTGTTGAGGATGCGCGGAAAGGGATGCGCCGGGTCGAGCCCAACCGGCGTCAACACCGGCAGCACTTCGCTCATGAAGTAGCGCTTGATCCAACGCTGCTGGCGAGCGCTCCACATCGAGCGCTTGAGCAGGCGTATGCCCTCGCGATCAAGCGCTGGTAACAACACATCGTTGAACACGCGGTACTGCTCCGCCACCAACGCGTGCGCGGACTCGCTGATGCGCTGCAGCGTCTCGGCCGTCGACATGCCATCTGGCTCGGCGCGCGCGACACCGAAACTGAGCTGTTGCTTCAGGCCGGAGACGCGGATCTCGAAGAACTCGTCGAGATTCGTGCTGCAGATCGTCAAGAAGCGGAGACGCTCGAGGAGCGGCGTTGCTGCATCCTTGGCCTGCTCCAGCACGCGGGCGTTGAATTCGAGCAGCGAAAGCTCGCGGTTGAGATACAGCAGCGGATCCCCGAGGTCGGGGCTGGGGACGGAGCTCATGGGCCGCGAAAGGATAGCGGTCCCGCTCCTCGGCCGAACGCGGCGCGCCCGTTCCCCGCACCGTCTTCACAGGAGCTTGATCCGGCGTCAGCGAACGATCGGCGTCCGGCGACCCCAGCGGCCACTCTCGCGGGCCATACTGCTGCGATGGCGTCGATCTCACTCCAACCGCGCCGCGCCGAACTCGCCGCAGCGCTCTCCGACGCGCGGATCGCACCCGACGTCGCCGCCATTCATCGGTTGCGTGTCGCAGCGGCTCGCTGCGATGTTTGGTTGCGCATGGCCGGCTGGAACGTGCTGCGCTCCGATCTGCGGCGCATTCGAAGGGCGGCCGGACAGGTGCGCGAGCTCGATCTCCTGCGAAACTTGGAACTCCCCTTCGCGCTCGCGACATGGGCCGAGTCCGAGCATCGCGATGCGAGCGCCGCGCTCGCCGTGATACTGGAAGAGAAGCGCACACTCGCGTTGCTCGCGGCGCTGGGCGTGCTCCCGCCGCTCCCTCGCAGCGCGGCGACCAGATTCATGGAACGTGAGCTGGAACATCTGCTGCGACTCCGAGAGCGGGCGCTGCGCGCCGACGCGTCGGCCGGCGACTTGCACGCCACTCGGCGCGCGCTGCGTCGAATGCGCTTCGCGGGCGAGTGGTTGGGCCGCAAGCGCGATCCGCCCAAGCGCCTGTTGCGGGATCTAGGGCACCTCAACGACGTCGTCGTCGCCATCGCGCGGGTCCGGAACGCCCCGGATCGCGAGCCCTCGCGCGACCTGCTCGCGGCCTGGAGCATCGAAGCCAAACGGCGGATCGAACACGCGCAAGGCGCCCTGCGACGCGCTAAGCTCGATCTGCGAAAGCCGCGCGCATGAGACTCTTCGTCATCCGTCACGCTCCTGCGGTCGAGCACCTCGCGTCGGGCTCGGACGAGGCGCGTCCGCTGACGAGCGAGGGCCAGGCGAGCTTTCGCGGGGTGGTGCGCCAACTCGCGCGACGCTCGGTGCAACTCGACCTGGTGGTCCACAGTCCGCTCTTGCGAGCGATCCAGACCGCCGAGCTCTTGCAACCTTTGGTGCGCGGCACGACGCGTGTCTCCGCCGAGCTCGCCAAGGCCCCAGGAGCGGAATTGCTGGCCGAGCTCGAGGGTGAGACCGTCGCGGTCGTCGGCCACGAGCCCTTCGTCGGCGAGCTCGTGGCTTGGCTGGTGACAGGAGAGCGCGCGCTGGGGGCGCGTTTTCCCTTCCGCAAGAGCGGGGTCGCAGAGCTCGAGGGCCGTGCGCTCCCGGGCGAGATGAGCCTGCTGTCGTTCCTGCCACCCGACGCGCTGAACACCTAGGCATCGCCCAGGCAGCTTCGTACCCGACTGCACCTCGAGGGAACTTCGACAATGGAGCAGGGTCGTTTCGATGCGCGCTCGCGCGCGCGGGAGCTCGCGGATCAATTCCGTGCTCGCGGAGACTCCGTCGGGTGGTTCGAGGCCTTCTACGCCGAGGCGCAAGGTGAAGAAGGACGCATCCCTTGGGCAGACCCCGACGGTCACCCGCTGCTGGTCGAATGGCTCGAGCGCGGCCGCGTCCAGGGCCGTGGCAGAAAGGCGTTGGCGGTCGGCTGCGGCCTGGGCGAGGACAGCGAGACACTCGCGCGTTTTGGATTCGAGGTCACCGGGTTCGACGTGTCGAGCACGGCGATTGGCTGGTGTCGGCAGCGCTTCCCACGCTCGAATGTGCGCTACCTCACGGCCGATCTGTTCGCTCCGCCGCCGGAGTGGCTCGCGAGCTTCGATTTCGTCTACGAGGGCTACACGCTCCAGGCGCTTCCGCCGGAGCCTCGCCAACGCGCGTTGGCGAGCATCACGCGCTTCGTCGCGCCCGGAGGAGAGCTGCTGATCGTGACGCGCGGGAGAGCCCCGGGCGACGAGCTCGGCGAGTTGCCCTGGCCGCTCCTCGCGTCGGAGCTCGCGGCGCTGGCGACCCACGGCCTGGTACAACGATCGTTCGACGACCTTCCGCTGGCTGGACCGCCGGACCGACCGGGTCGTCACTTCCGCGTGCATGCGGTGCGCGAGCAAGCTGCGAGCTGAGCGCTAGGCCGCGAGCTCGGCAGCTACGCGGAACCCGCGGCGGCGTGTGCCGCTCGGATCGGCTCGGGCAGTCGCGTCCCGCGAGTGGCGCGCAACACGATGCGCACGGCGTGCGCCAGATCGACTCGGTGACCGATGGAGACGAACAGCGGGGCCACCCCCTCGCGCGTGCGCAGCACGCGCGCGACGACCTCGCCGTCGTGGACCAGTCGCGTGGACGCGCCGCGCCGCGCCGCCGGGGTTCGGTAGGCGCCGCAGAGCCGCGACTTGCCGCTACCGATCGTGGGAAGCCCGAGGATCACCCCCAGGTGACTCGCCACGCCACAGCGCCGCGGATGAGCGCGCCCGTGACCATCCACCAGCAGTAAGTCCGGCCGCACGCGCAGCGCCTCGACCGCGCGAACCAAGAGCGGAACTTCTCGAAACGCGAGCAGGCCGGGGACGTAGGGAAACTCGACCGCGCCGGTGCAGACCGAGCGCTCGAGCTCCGCGAGCGAGGGCCAGGCGAACACCACCACCGCCGCGGCGGCCCGCTCGCCGCGCACACTGACGTCGACGCCCGCGATGGTCGAAATCGCGGAGAGCTCCCAGGCCTCGCGCACGCGCGCCGCGAGCTCACGCTGCTGGCGTCGCGCGGCTTCGATCGAGAGGGTTCTTTCAGCCGGCCAGCGCAAGTTCTGGCGCCGCCGGGGTTCCGGTTGATCGGCGCGCGCCGCTCGCTACGTTAGCCGCGCGATGTCCCCCGCGCGATTGGAGCTGTACGTCCACCAAGCGAGCGCTGCCGGGCGCGCCGCGGTGGCGCACGCTCGCAGCCTGGCCCAGAGTCGCCCGCAGGAGGCGTTCGAGCTCGTCGTCTTCGACGTCGCGCGCTCGCCTCTAGCCGCCGAGCAGGCCGGCGTGCTGGTGACGCCCACGCTGATCCTGCGCCACGGCGAACGCGAGTGGCGCGCGATCGGCGACCTCTCCGATCCCGTCGCGCTCGCGCGTTGCTTCGGTTGGGAGAGTTCACGCCCATGAACCCGCCGGTCAGCGACGCGCCGTTCGAGCTGGTCCCGCCGGTGTCGACCGGAGACGCCTGGCGACGCTGGATCGATCGCGACTTCGACGGCGTGTGCGCGCTCGACTCCGAGGGTCGCATCGTCGAAGCGAACCTGGCTCTGGCGCGCCTGTTCGGCGTGAAGCGCGAAGACTTGGTCGGACGACTCCTGGGAGTACCGCTGTTCGGCGTGGACCCGATCGAGCTGGTGGTGCGCGTGCACTCCGGAGAGTTGGCAACGGTCGAACTGCACCTCCTGGGCCGCGACGCTCCACACACCTGGATCAAGCTGCGCGACATCACCGGCTGGGTGCGCACGCGCGACGAGCTGCAGCGCAGCCGCGAGCACTACGAGCTCGTTTCGCGCGCCGCGAACGACGGTCTGTGGCACTGGGATCTCGAGTCGGATCGCGCCACCTTCTCACCGCGCTGGAAGGAAATCCTCGGTCACGGCGAGCGCGACTTGGACGAGTCCGTCGGCGAGTGGCTCGACCGGGTGCATCCGGAAGACAAGGAGCGCGTGCATTCCGCGCTGCGCGCCCACATCGAGGGATTGACGTCACACTTCGAGAACGAGCACCGCCTCAAGCACGAGAGCGGCAGCTATCGCTGGGTGCTGTGCCGTGGGCTCGCGGTGCGCGACGAAAACGGCAAGTCCTCGCATTTCGCCGGGTCCCTCACCGACGTCACCCATCGCAAGGTGGCCGAGGAGCAGCTCGCGCACCGCGCGTTCTACGACCCGCTGACCAACCTGCCCAACCGCGCGTTGTTCCTCGATCGCTTGCGACATGCGCTGCGCCGCGCCGCGCGCCGCAAGGACTACCTGTTCGCGGTGCTGTTCCTCGACATCGATCGCTTCAAGGTGATCAACGACAGTCTCGGGCACATGGCCGGAGACCGCTTGCTGGTGATGATCGCGCGGCGGCTGGAGCTCTCCCTGCGCCCGGGAGACAGCGTCGCGCGCCTGGGCGGTGACGAGTTCACCGTCCTGCTCGACGACATCAAGGACGTCGCGGACGCGACCAAAGTCGCCGAGCGCATCCACGCCGAGCTCGTCGCGCCCTTCAACATCGGCGGCCAAGAGCTGTTCACCAGCGCCTCGATCGGCATCGCCTGCTCGAACACCGGCTATTCGCGACCCGAGGACGTGCTGCGCGACGCCGACACCGCGATGTACCGCGCCAAGGCCCGAGGTCGCGCGCGCCACGCCCTGTTCGACACCGCGATGCACGCCCACGCCGTGCGCCAGCTCCAAATCGAGGCCGATTTGCGGCGCGCCGTCGAGCGCAACGAGATGCGCGTGTTCTACCAGCCGATCGTCTCGCTCGAGACCGGCCGGATCAGCGGCTTCGAGGCCTTGGCGCGCTGGACGCATCCCGAACGCGGCGCCGTTCCGCCCAACGAGTTCATCGTGATCGCCGAGGAAACCGGCTTGATCGTGCAGCTGGGGCGCTGGGTGCTGCGCGAGGCCTGCCTGCAATTCGCCGATTGGCGGCGGCGGCTGGGCGTCAGCGAGCCGTGCCTGATGAGCGTCAACGTCTCGAGCAAGCAGCTCAGCCAGCCCGACCTGGCCACGCAGATCGCGCAGGTCCTCGAGGAGACCGAGGTCCCCGGGAGCGCGCTGCAGCTCGAGATCACCGAGAGCGCCATCCTCGAGCATCCGGAATCGGCCAAGGCCGTGCTCGAGCGCTTGAAAGAGCTCGGCCTGCGGCTCTCGATCGACGACTTCGGGACGGGCTACTCGTCGCTGTCCTACCTGCAGCGCTTCCCCATCGACGCGCTCAAGATCGACCGCTCGTTCATCCAGCATCTGGGTGTCGACAAGGCCATCGACGGCGAGGATGCGCGCATCGCGAGCACGATCGTGATGATCGGACGCAACCTGGGGCTCGACGTGGTCGCCGAAGGCGTCGAAACGCAGGCGCAGCTCGAGTTGCTCCGGACATTCCGCTGCGACTACGCGCAAGGATTCCACTTCAGCCGCGCCGTCGACGGCGACGCCGCGCGCGACCTACTGTCGGTCGCGCGTCGCTGGTGAGCGCCGACTCCACGACCAGTAAAGCAGCGCGCCGACGGTGAACAGTGCCGTGGCCTGGAGCACCGGGCCCAGCTGCGCGCTCATGGTCATGCGCACCAAGGTCCCGGCGGAGCACACCAGGAACACCGCGGGCACCCAAGGGTAGCCCCAGGCGCGGTAGGGTCGCGGCGCGTTCGGCTGACGCCAGCGAAGAACGAACAGGGTCGCACCACAGGTCGTGAAGAACACCCAGTCGCAGATCGAGCAGACCTCGATCAGCTCGCCCAGATGCGCGGCGAGGAACACGTACACGACCGCGAAAGCGGCTTGGAGGAGGATTGCGAACGCCGGCGTGCCGTAGCGCGGATGGATGCGACCGATGCGCGCGAAGAACACACCGTCTTGCGCCATCGCCAAGTAGATGCGCGGAGCGAGCATCAACAGCACCTGCGTGATCGCGAAAGTCGAGGTCATCACCAACCACGCGACGAGCGTGCGCCCCCAGGGGACCACGGCGCCGGCAGCGCTCGCGACGGGTGTGTCACTCGAGGCCACGCCAGCCACGCCGAGCACGCCCACCAGCGCGACATTGAGCGCCAGGTACAGCACCACCACGCCCACCGTGCCGAGCAACGTGCCCAGGGGAAGCGTGCGCTCCGGCGCGCGGATCTCGGACGCCGCCGCGGCGACGTTTTGCCAGCCGCCGTAGGTGAAGACGATGCCGAACATCGCCGCGCCCACATGGGTCCAGTTCCACGGCGCGGGTGCGGCGAGGGCGGCTTGCGGCTGAGGTTCCGCGATACCGATCCAGGCGGCCACGCCGAGCGCGATCACCACCAGGATGCCCGCGATCTTGGCCCCCATGGCGACGTTCTGCACCGTCGCTCCCAAGCGCATGCCGCGGGCGTTGAGCAGTGCCAAGGCGACGATCAACACGGTGGCGGCTCCGCGCTCGAGCTCCCGGCTGAACGGAGCGCATCCCAGCGCCTCGACCAGGGCCAACTCGAGGTGCTCGACGAACACGCCAGCGACGTAGGCGATGGCACTGGAGATGATCGCGGTCAACGAAATCCAACCGAACAGGAAGGCCGCGAAGCGCCCGGCACCGGCGCGCACGAAGACGTACTCGCCGCCGGTGCGCGGCATCATCCCGCCCAATTCGGCGAACACCAAGGCTCCGCTGAGCGCGATCACGCCGCCCAGGCACCACACGGCAAGCACGCCTCCCAGCGAGCCCATCTCGCGGGCAATCGCCGCCGGCGCGTGGAAAACCCCGGCGCCGATGATGGAACCCATCACCAGCATGGTCACGTCGTACAGTCCGAGGACCTGTCTCAACTCGCCGCGCGAGGTAGGCTTGTCCAGGTCCGCGTCCGTTCCCGGCGCACCGTCGTCTCCCGACTGCATCGCTCGCAACTTAGCGCCGCGTTCACGCACGAGACTGCTGGAGTTCGGAAAGTCCTTCCGTCCGCAGCGCAGCGATGGCTTGACCGCGCGCGCGCCGTCTCGGACCATCCACAGCTCTCTCGCACGCCGCGCGCGTGCTCCGGCTCCATCCCTCTTTGCACAACGGACTCTCCCTCATGCGTTTCTCCCTCTTCGCGTCCGCGCTGCTGTGCAGCGCCGCGAGCGTGACCCTAGCTCCGCCGAGCGCCGCCCAGACGCTCCAAGCGACGCTGTATCAGTCGGGCTTCTCCCAGCCGGTGTTCCTGTGCTCGCCCCCCGGTGACCTGGCTCGCCAATTCGTGGTCGAGCAAACCGGCCGCATCCGCATCATCAAGAACGGCGCGACGCTGGCCACGCCGTTCCTGCACCTCGGTTCGGCCGCGACCGGCGGCCTGGGGAAGATCAGCACGGGCAGCGAGCGCGGCTTGCTCGGCCTGGCGTTTCACCCCAACTACGCGGCAAACGGTCGCTTCTACGTCAACTACACCAACATCTCCGGCT
This sequence comes from Planctomycetota bacterium, assembly GCA_020853575.1. Classification (GTDB taxonomy): domain Bacteria; phylum Planctomycetota; class UBA1135; order UBA1135; genus F1-120-MAGs118. Next base: position 113,166 of record JADYYP010000045.1, on the reverse strand, counting down.
CGACGGTGATCGCTCAGTACCAAGTGAGCTCGAACCCCGATGTCGCGGGAACGACCGAGCTGCCGCTTCTGACCATCGCGCAGCCGCAGTCCAACCACAACGGCGGTTGCATCCAGTTCGGCGCCGACGGAATGCTGTACATCGGCATGGGAGACGGCGGCAACGCCAACGACACTGGCACGGGCCACGCGACCATCGGCAATGGCCAGAGCCCGAGCACGCTCCTGGGCAAGATCCTGCGCATCGACGTCGACCTTCCCGCGCCCTACGTGCCCGCGAGCAATCCCTACTTCGGCGCGGGCGATCCGCTCGACGAGATCTGGCACATGGGCGTGCGCAACCCGTTCCGCTTCAGCTTCGACCGCGCCAACGGTGACCTGTACATCGGCGACGTCGGTCAGGACGCGGTCGAGGAAGTGAGCTTCGCTCCGGCCGGCGTCAGCGGCCTGAACTTCGGCTGGAAGTGCATGGAAGGCACCTCCTGCACCGGACTCGGCGGATGCACCTGCAACGCGCCGGCTCTGACGCCTCCGATCAAGGACTATCCGCAGTCCCCGGGCGGCCACTGCTCGGTGATCGGCGGCTATGTGTACCGCGGGACCAACGTGTGCGGCCTCCAGGGCACCTACTTCTACGCCGACTACTGCTCATCGGCGATCTGGACGTTCCAGTACACCGCGGGCGGGTCGGTCACCAACCACACCACGCGCACGACCGAGCTCGAGCCCGCCGGGACGCCGACCATCGGCTCGATCTCGTCCTTCGGCGAGGACGCTCAGGGCGAGCTGTACGTCTGCGACTACTCCGATGGCGAGATCTACCGCATCGATCCGGCCGGCGGCGCCGCGGACTGCAACGCCAACGGCATCGCGGACGGTTGCGACCTGCAAAGCGGCTTCTCGCTCGACTGCAATGGCAACCAGATCCCCGACGAGTGCGATCTCGCGAGCGGTGCAGCGCTCGACTGCAACGCGAACAACGTCCCCGACTCGTGCGACATCTCGGCGGGCACTTCGCAGGACATCAATTCCAACGGCATTCCGGACGAATGCGAGTGCGCGGGCGGCGCGCCGCCGGTCGTGTACTGCACGGCCAAGCTCAACTCGCAATTCTGCATGCCGTCCATCGGCTACAGTGGCGCTCCGAGCCTCTCGAACGGCAACTTCCACGTCACGGCGACCCTGGTCCTCAACAACAAGAGTGGCCTCCTGTTCTACGGTTCCTTGCCGCACAACGCGCCCTTCCAAGGAGGCACCATGTGCGTCCGTCCTCCGGTGCACCGCACGCCGACAGCGAATTCGGGGGGCAACCCGACGGGCACGAGCTGCACGGGCAACTACAACTTCGACTTCTCGGCCTGGATCAACCTCGGGTTCGATCCGGCGCTCCAGGTGGTTGGCCACCAGGTCAACGCCCAATTCTGGAGCCGCGACCCGCAGGATCCATTCACGACCAGCTTGACCGACGCCGTGCAGTTCTTCATCTGCCAGTAGTGCGTCCGACCGCGCGCGCCCCGCGCGCCGTCCCCTCGCGGCCGACCTCGCCTGTGCGCGCGGTCGGCCGCTTTTTCGTCGAGGCACGGGCGCGCTCGTCGAAGCAGCGCCGCGACGCTAGTCTCGCCGAGCCCGGCCGGACTCCATGCACACACGACGCGCTTCATGGGACGATTGGCTGGCGCGAGCCGGGCGCGAGACTTGGATCGGCGCCGCAGTGCTAGCCCTGGCCTGCGCGCTGCGCGTGCTCCACGTGCTCGACATGCGTGCGAGCCCGCTGTTCTCCGCGCCGCAGATGGACGCGCTGTACCACGTCGAATGGGCACGCGCGGTCGCCGCCGGTGTCGAGTTCCGTCCGGGTCCGTTCTTCCGTGCGCCCTTGTATCCGTGGTTTCTCGGCTTGCAGCTCGAGCTCTTCGGCGACGGACTGCTCGTGCCGCGGCTGGTTCAATGCGCGCTCGGCACGCTCACCGTGTTCTTCGTTTGGCGCGCCGCGCGGCTCGTGTTCGATCGCGCCACGGGCCTGCTCGCAGCGCTGCTCGTCGCCACGCATTGGACCTCGATCTTCTACGACGGCCAGTTGTTGCTCGAGGCGCTGTGCACGCCGCTGTACGCCGCGGCGCTGTGGTGCACGTTGCGCTTCGACAGGCGCCCCGGCGCCGCCCTGGGCCTGCTCTCGGGAGTACTGTGGGGCCTGGGAACGATCACCCGGCCAAACGTGCTGCCGCTCGCACCCCTGCTCGGGCTGTGGAGCCTTGCTCGACACCGCAAGTCCGTCGGGCTACGCGCTCCGCTCTTCCTGTGCCTGGGGTGGATCGCTCCGATCCTGCCCTTGACCGCCTACAACGCGCTCGTGGGCCACGACCGTGTGCTGATCAGCTCGCAAGCGGGCGTCAATTTGTGGATCGGCAACAACCCCTCGTCCGATGGAACCAGCGCCATCGTTCCCGGCACACGCGAGGATTGGTGGGGTGGCTTCTACGACGCCATCGCGCTGGCCGAGCGCGAGGCAGGCCGACCGCTGCGCGCCAGCGAAGTCTCCGCGCACTACGCGCACAAGGCGCTCGCCTTCGCGCGCGCCCAGCCGACGCAATGGCTGAAGCTCACCGCGCACAAGCTGCGGCTTCTGTGGCTCGATTGGGAGCTCGCGAACAACGAGGAGCCGCGCTTCCTGATGCTGCGCTATTCGCCTTGGATGCGCGCCTTGCCCGCGCGCTTCGGGTGGCTGCTCGCCGCGGCGGTGGTCGGTCTTCTCGGCGCGCGAGGGCTCGTGGGCCGCATCTTCCCGGTGCTCGCTTTCACGGCCGTGTTCGCGGGCTCGATCGTGTTGTTCTTCGTCAACGCGCGCTTCCGCATCCCGCTGGTGCCTCCGCTCGCGATGCTCGCTTCACTAGGGATCCTGACCTGCCTCGATGCGCTGCTCGAGCGCCGCGTGGTGCTCGCGCTCGGCCTCGCAGCGGCAGGCGCGCTCTCCGCCGCGGTCTCCTTCACCCCCCCACAGGGGTTGGAGCAGCGCTCGAGCTCCAACGGCCATCTGGAGATCGGCGCCGGCGAACTGCGCGCGCGTGAGTTCGACAAGGCTTGCGCGAGCTTCGAGCGCGCGCTCGAGTTCGACGCGGGCAACATCGTGGCGCGTCGCGGGCTGGCGGAGGCCGCGTACTTCGCAGGCCAGAGCGAGCGCGCCGAGCGCGAGTACCGGCGCGTCCTGACTCAGGCTCCGGCCGATGCGTTCGCTTGGGAGGGGCTGGGAAGAGTGCTCTTCAAGCGCGGAGACACGGCCCAGGCCTGCGAGGCATTCCAGCGAGCGACGGGCGCCAGTCCGGCCTTCTTCGAGGCCTGGTACTCCTTGGGCATCGCCCAGGCCGAGCGCCAGGATTTCTTGGCCGCGCTCGAGGCGTTCGAGCACGCCCTGCCGCTCGAGCCGTTGCTCGCGGGTGACTATCGCCTCGATGCCCATCGGCGCGCGGCGGCGAGTGCGCTGGCGCTCGGGCGGAACGAGCGCGCCGCGGAGGTGGCACGGATCGGGCTCGAGCGCTGGCCCGCCGACGAGTTCCTGCGCGGCGTGGTGAACGGGCGCTGACGTTCGTGAGCGCTGAACTGATCGGCGGCCGCAGCGGACCAAACCGCGAGAGACGAAAAGAGCGAGCGGCGTCCCCACGCGGGAGACGCCGCTCGCTTGTTCGCGAGCCGCCGGACGCGCCGGAAGCTCAGTTCGAAATCACGGGCAGAGCGTGACTTCGAGGCCGTTCGTCATGGCCGTCGTCTTGCTGCTACCCGGATCACGGAACCAGCCCTGCGCGTCGATCACCATGCCCGCGGCCGGGGTTTGGCCGAGGATGCCCTGCGCGGCGAGAACCCCGTTCAGGTCGATCGAGAGCGCGCCCGTGCAGTCAATGGCCGGGGCCGGCGTGCCGCCGGTGGTGCCCGACGGTGTGCGCTGCGTCGGCGCTTGGATGCACAGGAAGTGACCGTTCGGGCCCCAGGTGCCGGCCGCTTGGCCTTGGCCCAAGAAGATCAGGCCGTTCTTTTGGTTCGGCAGGTTCTGGGCGGTGATGATCGCGGGACCGGCGTTGGACGCGCTCGGGACACCCGAGGTCAACGCGATGGTCGCCACGCAGCTACCGGTCGCGGCCGAAGTCGTGCCGGAGGTGCAGTAGTTGAGCGGCGAACCGTTGCAGCCGCCGCAGGAGCCGTTCGAGCCGAGCTCGAGCCAGAGGCCCGCGAGCGGGTTGCCCGGGTAGCCACCGAACCAGTAGCAGCCGGTGCCGCCACCCGGAGCCGAGGGGCAAGCAACCCCGGTGTTGACGTTGTCGCCGGCGAGGTCGCCGTCGACGTTCGTCCAGAACGCGTCGTCCTGACCGAAACCGGTGCCGCAGGGCTGACCGAAGGGGTTGACCGTGCCGCAGGGCACGCTGTAGGTGCAGCCGTGCGCGACCGAGTTCAGCGGCTCACCGGCGAGCAACACGCCGTTGGCAGCCTGACCAGCGATCGACGGGTTGTCGAACTGCCACGCCCAGTTGAAGCGGTCCGCGTCGTCGATGTTGTCCCAGACGCCATCGCCATCGGACTGGAGGCAGAAGCCGCCGTTGCCGACGAGGATCGGCACGGTCCAGCAAGCCACTCCGGTGCCACCGGGCGTGCCGTCACCCGGCATCACCGCGATCGGCAACTGGAAGTAGGCGTTCGGTGCGACGGGGATCGCAGCCTGCGGAACCACCGGGGCCGCGCCACCGCACTGTCCACCGAGCGTGTCGTAGAACGCGACCTTGATGTCGACCGTGCCCGTGGCAACGTTGGCGCAGTAGCCAACGGTGAACGAGTCGATCTGGTTGTCGGTCGTCGCACCGGCCGGGGCATTGGGGTCACCAATACCGCCGGGGATGATGCCTTCGTCGACATACGTTTCGCAGTCGCCGGAGCCCGTGTAGAAGAACGCGCCGGTCCACACGCACGTGTTCGTGTAGCAGTTGAACAGCGCCGCGCGCTTCTGGGCCGCGATGGCCTTCGGAACGCGCTGGCCCGTGCGCAGATTGATCGTGGGGCCCTGCTTGACCGGTGACGTCACCGGGATCGGATTGATCGTTTGCTGAGCGTAGCTGGCGCCGCAGAGCAAGGCGGCGGCAGCTGCGATCATGGACGGACGAACCATGTACTTTCTCCTGAAAAGTAGAGTGAAGGGGAGACAACCTCGAAACCCGAGCGTACCGCCCTCGCTTCGAGAGCGTCAATCCGGATTCCTAGAGCAGTTTTGAGGGCTGCGCCTTGCCGAGGGTTCCCCGCGGACGAGGTTTTCCCGACGCCACCCCCGAAGTAGGGATGGCACGAGACCTCAGCCCCCCAAAGCTACCACAGCGCGCGCGCTGGCAATGGGGTCAGCGCTCACGATCACGGGTTTTCGCGCTTGCGACCGCACTGTCCGCAGAAGCGCGCGTCCGGCGTCAGGGCTCCCCCGCAACCGGCGCAGAAGGCCTTGCCGGCGGAAGAAAGTTCCTTGCCACAGGCTCCACAGAAGCGCCCTGGCGCGACCGAGGCGCCACAGGCGGCACACGTGGTGCGCGGTGCGCCCGCGTCCGCCGCTGCCGCGGGGCGCTGCGCGCTCATCATCTGCTGCGCGAGGCCCAGGCCGACGCCCAATCCAGCTCCGCCGAGCAGCCCACCGCCGCCCTCGCCGCCCGAGCTCCCACCCTTGGCCATGCCCTCGCCAGCACCCAGCATGGCTTTGCCGGCAGCGAACTTCTGGTAGCTGTCGACACCGCCGACCGTGCGCAGGTAGGCCGCGTCGGTGTAGAGCTTCTTCAAGTTGGCCGCGTCGTCGGTGTCGATCGCGATCACGAAGTTGCCCAAGCGCGCGATCACCAGGCCGTAGGTACCGACGTGGGTGCCGAGCCCGGCGAGCACATCGGCCTCGATCTCCTCGGTGTAGGCGCCGGACGTCACGTCGAGCAGCGGCCACTTGTTCTTGACCACGAGTTCGGCGATCCGGTCGCGGATCACCTTGAGCACCTGCTCCTTCATCCAGCCCGAGACCGATTCGTTGTCGGTGCGGCCCATGCCGACCAGCCCGATGATCAGCGACTCGGGGTTGGTGACGCGGAACGAAAACTCGCCGTGCACCATGGTCTCGACCGGCACGCCCGACTTGGGGTCCTCGACGTTGCCGATCTTGCCGCCGAACTTGATGCCCGTGTGCTCGCGGACGTTGACGAAGAACACCTCGGCGATGAACACCCGCCCACCGGTGAACGAGTCGACCAGGTTGGAGAGGAACGGCAGGTTGGCGCTGTCGAGCGTGTGACGCCCCGGGCCGAGCGTCGCGACCACCTTGCCGTCGCGGAAGAACACGCAGCGCTCGTCGGACTCGACGGTCAACTGCGACTTCGTCGGGATCGTCGGATCCGGGTGCTTCCAGACCACGAAGGCCTTCGCTTCGTCCGGACGCGCGATCATCATCTCGCCGACGCCGCGCTTGAGCCAATCCATCACGCCCATGTGCTGCTTCTCCTGTCGCTCGCGGTGATCTCGGAACGAATCGAGCGATGAGCGACTGCTACGCGAACGATAGGGTTTCCTTCGAAGCCGCGGCAACGATTTTGGTGGCCCGAGCCCGAGTTGGTTGAACGGACCGGGGCCGGCGCGGTAGGTATCGGCTCCCGAGTCAGCCCCCGTGGTCGAATCCGATCCCCCTTCCGCTTCGCCCGAAGACTCCGCGCCCCAGCCGGAGCAGATCGACTTCCCCTGCGGCCAGTGCGGGGCGAAGCTGACCTGGAACCCAGACTCGGACGCACTGTCGTGCGCGCACTGCGGCACGTCGCGGCCCGTGCCGCGCGCCGCTGCGCAGATCGTCGAGCGCCCGCTGTCGGCGGCGGGTGACGCGGCCCGAGGATTGGGATCGGAACAGCGCGCGTTGCGCTGCAACAACTGCGGGGCGACCGTCGAGCTCGACACCAGCGCCACCGCGGACGGCTGCGTGTTCTGCGGTTCCTCGAACGTGCTCGCCCAGTCCGCCAACCGCAATCTCTTGCGGCCGGAGTCGCTCGTGCCCTTGGACGTGGGGCGCGCGACCGTGGAGCAGAATTTCCGGCGCTGGATCGGCGGACTGTGGTTCCGTCCCAGCGCGCTCAAGAGCGTGCGGCAGTTCGATGCGATCGGCGTCTACCTTCCCTATTGGACGTTCGATGCTCGCGTGCACTCGACCTGGTCGGCGGATGCTGGCTACTACTACTACGAGACCCGCATGGTGCCCGTCACGGTCAACGGCCGCACCCAGATGCGCGCCCAGCAGGTGCGCAAGATCCGCTGGGTTCCTAAGTGGGGCGAGCGCCGTGACGCCTACGACGACGTGTTGGTCCACGCCTCTCGCGGCGTGCCCGAGGACTTGGCGGCGAAGCTCGGACAGTGGGACACACGCGCACTGGTCCCCTATCGACCCGAGTATCTCGCCGGTTGGCGCGCCGAGGAATACCAAGTCGACTTGGAAAGTGCCTGGAGCAGCGCACGCGAACGCATCGTTGCGTCGCAAAGGTCGCGCTGCGCGGGTGACGTGCCCGGAGACACGCAGCGCAACCTGCGCGTGCACGACGAGATCGACGACGTGCGCTGGAAGCACATCCTCTTGCCTCTGTGGACACTGAGCTACCGCTTCCAGGGCAAGTCGTACACGGTGCTCGTGCACGGTCAGACCGGACGTGTCCACGGTCGCGCGCCGCTCTCGTGGATCAAGATCCTGCTGTGCGTCCTGGCGTTGCTCGTCGGATTGGCCCTGGCGGCATTGCTGGTCGCTCGCAGCTGAGACGCAGGACGCGGACAGCTCTCACGCGGCGCGTTGGTCGTCCCGCGCGGTTGACACACCGCAGGCGCTTGACCAAGCGTCGAGCAGCTCGCGGTACTGGACCCACTCGAACCCTCGGCGTGCCGCGAAGAGTGCGAGCACGTCGTCGGACGGGGTGCGCGCGCGGAACACGAAGCGCCGGCCGAACTCGACGTAGGCAGCCAACATCTCGGGCGCGATCCAGCCGCTCGTGCGTCGGAGCAGCGCGCCCGCAGCCGCGCCGAACACGTGACGAGCAGTCAAGGCCCCAGTTGCCTGCTCTTGCTGCTCCAACGTCGCGCGCGCCTCGGCATCCTCGAGCACTGCGCTCCACAGTGTGAGTGGAACGGAGTCGAACGGTGGTGGCAGCGCGTCGCACGCATCGATCTCGATCCAGCCGCGCAGTCGCGCCGGGAGCTCCAGTGCCGCCAGATGACTGCGAAAGTCGTCCAGATCAGGAAACAGCCCGAGATGGCCGCGTTCCATCCAAGTCCGGAAGGAGAGCTCGTGCGCCACTGGGTACCAGCGCTCGGGACCGCGGACGAACGGCACGTGCGTTTCGAGCGCACACTCCAGCAACGGGGCCGCTTCGAGCGCGGACGCACACGACTCGGATGCAGCCCGTGCTCGCCGCCGAGAGTCGCTGCGCGTCGACGGCGATCCACAACTGCTCCCGCAGCGCAGCGGCGAGAACGCGAAGCTCGCGTCGAGCAGCGGAGCGAGCCGCGCGGCGCATTGGAGCCGGGCGGCGGCCGCGATTGCCGCACCTCCGCCGACGAACACGCGTAGGCCGGCAGCGAGGCGGCGGCACTCGCGCGCGGCATCGCCGGCGCGTGCGACGTCCAAGCAACTCTCCGTCACCGAGCGCGGTGGGTGCGCGACGCTCGCGAGCGAATTCCAGGGGTCGAAGCCCATGGACACCAAGCCGTACCCCAGAGCACTCGCGCTGCTCTCGAGCACTCCTCGCACTCTCGAGAACTCCGCGTACGTGTCCGCCGGACGCCCGAACGCGCCAGAGAAAACAGCGATCTGACCGCCAGCGCGCACGCGCAACGCCGGAGCATCGAGCGCGGCAGTGCGCCCGAAATCGACATCCTCGGGTAGCTCGAGCGCGGCATCGGCCCGCGCGGCGGCGGATTGCGCGAGCGCGAGCGCTTCCTCCAGGCTCACCCTAGCGCCAGCAGCGCGAGCGTCGCTCCGGACCACGAAGGCCTCGGCCTCGAGCCCAAACGAATCACGCAGCACCGGCGAACCCGCGAATGCCGCGCGTTCGACTTCGAGACGCAACTGATCCAGATCGAGGATGCGGAAACGGGAGCTCACGGGAAGGTCGTCACAACCTCCGACCGTCCCGCGCATCGAACCAGTGCGCTGCCCTGGGGGCAAAACACAGGTGAACGGTCTGGCCCGGCGCGAGGCTCTCGAGGTCCTCGCGGCAGACCACGGCGTGCTGCGCTCCGATCGAGAGCCGTGCGAGCGTCTGGTGACCCAGTCGCTCGACGCCCTCGACCCGCGCCGCGGCGCCGGACGAACCGAACTCGACTTCGTGGGGACGGAGGCCGAGCACGACCTCGCCGCTTTCGACCGGCGCACCCGTGATCCTGGAGCCGCCCAGCTCGAACGCGCCGCTCCTGACCTCCCCGCGCAGCAGGTTCATCGGTGGACTCCCCAGGAAGGCCGCGACGAAGCTGGTGGCCGGCCGCGAAAACACTTCCAGTGGCCGGCCGACTTGGTGCAACCGCCCGCCTTCGAGGAGCGCGATGCGCGAGCCCAAGGTCATCGCCTCGACCTGGTCGTGGGTCACGTACAGCGTGGTGGTTTGCGTGAGCGAGTGCAGCGCACCGATTTCGTGCCGCAGTTCGTCGCGCAGCTTGGCGTCGAGATTCGAGAGCGGCTCGTCGAACAAGAACAGCCGCGGCCGGCGGATGAGCGCTCGGCCCAGGGCCACGCGTTGCATCTGCCCACCGCTGAGCGCCGCTGGTTTGCGCTCCAGCAGTGCATCCAGCCCCAGCGTTCGGGCGGTCTCGGCGACGCGCGCCGCCGTCTCGGTGTGCGACACGCCGGCCACGCGCAAGGGAAAGCCGATGTTGTCCCGCACGCTCATGTGCGGGTAGAGCGCGTAGTTCTGGAACACCATCGCCACATCGCGCTCGGCCGGCGCCAAGTCGTCGATGCGCTGGCCGTCGAGCCGGAGCTCGCCCGAGCTGGCTTCGATCAGCCCCGCGACGATGCGCAGCAGCGTCGACTTCCCGCAACCGCTCGGCCCGAGGATCACCAAGAACTCGCCGTTCTCGACGCACAGCGAGAGTGGCTCGAGCACGCGGCTCGCCCCGAAGTGCTTCGAGATGCCGTCGATCTCCAGGCGCGCCATGGTTTGCGAGCGGCACGCCCGCTCAGGGCAGCTTCTCGCCGTTCTTGTAACTCCCGGTGAACTGCGGGTCCGGCTCGCCCTTCTCGTTCCAGAACAACCACACGCCTTCGCGGCGGTTGTTGATGTAGCTCCCCTCGGCCATCTTCTGGCCGTTGTCGTGCCAGTAGACCCACGCGCCCTCGAAGAGATTGGCGTGCACGAAGCCCTGCGAGCGCTTGCGACCGTTGGGGTGGAACTCGACCCACTCGCCCGTGCGCATGCCGCTCTCGTAATCGCCCTCGCGCAGGAGCTGCGCGGCGTCGTCGAAGTACTTCCAGTGTCCCGCGAGACGGCCCTCGTCGTCGTAGCCGCCCTCGACGCGCAGCGCGCCGTTTTCCCAGAAGGCCTTCATCGGCCCGACGCGCACGCGCTTGAGGTCCGGGAGGACGAGCTCCGTGCGCTCGGTGGCGAGTTGACCGTTGGGGTGGAATTCCTTGACGTGGACTTGATCACCGGCCTTGGCATTCGTCGGCGTCTCGACACGCGCCTGGTAGGTGAAGGGCTTGCCTGGATCGACGCCGGCGTTCGGTGTGCCTTGGGGAGTCTGAGTGCCGGCTGTCGCGTCGGCGTCCGGGGCAGGCGTCGGCGCAGCCGGCTGAACATCGCTGCAGGCGACGCTGATCGAAAGGCAAGCGGCCGCGAGGGCAAGGCGGATCGACATCGGGTGCATGGGTGCTAGTGCTTCGAAGCCGCGACTTGCACGCCGCGGAGGAACAGCTTTTGGGCAACAAAATACACGATCAAGCACGGCGCCAGAACGACGGCCGATGCGGCCATCATGTGTTCGACGGCGGTGTCGTACGTCCGGTTGAAGCTGGCGAGCGCGAGCGAGAGCGTGCTGCGCTCCGGGCTGAACAGGTACACCAGGGGCGACCAGAAGTCGTTCCACGCCGCAAGGAAGGTGAAGATCCCGACGGTCACCAGCATCGGCCGCGCCAGCGGCAGCGCGATGCTCCACCAGATGCGCAAGTGGCCGCAGCCGTCGATGCGCGCCGCCTCGGTGAGCTCCGCGGGCAGCGTCAGGAAGTACTGACGGAAGAGGAAGATGAAGAACGGAGCGCCCCCCAGGACCGCCGGCAACACCAGGGGCGCGAAGGTGTCGACCATGCCCAGTGAGCGGAACACCAGGAAGCGCGGAATGGCGCTGACTTGCTCGGGCAGCATCATCGTCGCGAGCACCGCCACGAACAGCGCATCGCGCCCGCGGAACTCGATCCGCGCGAAGGCGTAGCCCGCCAGCGAGCAGGTCAAGAGTTGACCGGCGATCGAGAGCACCGTCACCACCACGGTGTTGGCGAGCAAGCGCGGGAAGTCGCCCATCTTCTCCAGCGCCACGCCGTAGTTCTCCGGGTGGGCGTCGTGCGCGAGGTCCGCCAACGAACCGCCGAGCCCGGTGCCCTCGCGATGCAGGGACACCGACAGCATGTACACCAGGGGCAGAGCGAACAGGCTCGCGCACACCACCAGCGCCACCCAACGCAGCACGCGGGCGCTCACGCCGCCCTCCTCGCGCTCTGGTGCACCCACCGCGCCGAGCAGCGCCACAGCGTGAAACCAAGAGCGGCGAGCAAGGCGAACAACACCCACGCGATCGCGGAGGCGTAACCCATGTCGAGGTGTCGGAAGCCCGACTCGTACAGGTACAGCACCAAGAAGCGCGATGCGTCGCCTGGGCCGCCCTGGGTCACGATGTAGGGCTGGGCGAAGATCTGGAAGGCGTTGAGCAATCCGATCATCGCGTTGAACAGGATCACCGGCGAGAGCTGCGGCAGCGTCACGTGCCACAACCGGCGCCACCAACCGGCGCCGTCGATGCGCGCCGCGTCCTCCAAGTCGCGATCGGCCGCCTTGAGGGCCGCGACGAACACCAACATTTGTCCGCCGACGCTCCACAGGCTCATCAGCACGAACGATGGCACCACCCAATCCGGATCGCGGGTCCATGCCGGCGTCGGCAGCCCGCAGCGGAACAGCGCGTCGTTCAGCAGCCCGCGGTCGGGATCGAGCAGGAAGCGCCACACTGCGGCCACGATCACCGGCGACACGATCGCCGGCACGTACACCAATGTGCGCGCCCCCGTAGCGAGCGCACCCTCGTCGCGCAGCAAGAGCGCCAGCGCCAGCGCGAGCAGCAACCCCAGCGGAACGCTGGCGGCCGCATAGCTCGCCGTGGCGGCCAGCGAACGCTGGAAGGTCGGATCGGTCGCGAGCCGCGCGTAGTTGTCGACTCCCAGCCAACGCGCGTCGCCGAGCTCGCGCAGCGGCGACCACTCGCACAGCGACACGACCAAGGTCGCCAGCGCAGGGCCGAAGAAGAAGGCGCAAAATCCCAGGGCCCAGGGCACGAGCATCGCGTAGGCCGAACGCTCCTCGGCGCGCGCGATGCGTCCGGGTCGCGGTCCGCGGCGCGCGACGAACAATCCCAGCGCGCCCAGCATCGAAAGCGAAAGGGCCAGGGCCAGCGTCCCTTCGGGCAGTCTCGGTCGCGCGGCGCGCACCCGCTCGCGAGCCAGGTACTCGTCGGTGCGCGCGGCCATGCGCCCGCACGCCGCTGCGACGTCGCACTGCTCCAACAGCAAGATCGACTGCAACTCGGACGAGCACAGATCCTCGATCTTGCGCCAGTTGGCCAGCGGCGGCATGAAACGCGCTTGCGGCAGGACGTCGAGGAACACGTGCTCGCTGGCTGGCGCCACATCGGGCTTGAGGAAGTCCACGCTCCGCGCCGCGCTGATCCGCCCGGGAACTCCATTGCCAATGCGCGCGAGCAAGCGTTGGAAGCGCTCCCCGGCGAGCGCTCGCACGAACTCGTAGGCCAGCTCGGGCTCGCGCGACGTGCGTGGCACGACGTAAGCCGTCATCGCGAGCGAGGTCGCCGCGCGCTGGCCTCGCGGCAGTGGTGCGACGTCCCACTCGAAGTCCTCGATGTACTTGAAGCGGTAGGTTTCCCAGTAGCCGACGGGTCCATAGAACGCGGCGCGCCCCGCCTGGAACAGGCCTTGGCTCAGCTGGTTGTCGAAGCTCGCGTCGAACGACGCGACGCGCTCCTCGTGCAGCAGCCCACGCACGAACGTCAGCGCGGCGACGGCCTCGGGCTCGGCGAGTCGCGAGCGCTCGCCACGCTCGTCCAGGAGATCCCCGCCGTTCTGCCAGATCCACGGCGTCACCGCCTGCAGCCATTGCGTCAGGGAGATCCCGAATTGGTCGATGCGTCCGTCGCCGTCCAGGTCGACCGTCGTGGCCCGGCAGGCCGCGAGCAGATCGTCCCAGGTCCAATCGGGCCGCGGCGCATCCAGTCCGTGCGCGCGCAGCAGATCGCGGTTGTAGTACATCACGTACGGAGAGAACGTGGATGTCAGTCCGTACAGGTGGCCCCGCGCATCGCGCATGCCGTCGATCACGGCTAGGTACTGCGTCGCATCCCAGCTCGCGTCGCGCGCGAAGTAGGGTTCCAGGTCGACCAGCGCTCCTTCCGCCAGGAACGCACCGAACTCGGTGACGTCGATGCGCGCGACATCGAGTTGCAAGTCGCCGGTGAGCATGAAGCGCGGCTTGTCTTGCTGCCCGACCGCACCTCCCATGTCGGTCAAGCGCACGTCGAGGCCCGGGTAGCGCGCTTCGAACTCGCGCTCGAGCTCGACCAAGCCCGGCCAGGACTCGAAGCTGCGCTCGTCGACCATCACCACCAAGCGACGATCGCGCCACTCTTGGGGCGCGGCCGACCAAGAGCTCGCGCAGCAGGCCAGAAGCGCGCCGGGGAGCATCGCCGCGCCGTTGTAGCAGGTCGAGCGGAGCGGCCCCAGACGCCGCTCGCGCATCTCCCGCGATCGTTGAGCGCGCCCAGCAGCGCGCTGTGGAAGCTTGTAGGTCCGCCACCGCGCCCGCTACTTTGGCCGGCCATGTCCAGCCCCCGCGCGCTCCCGCGACTCGAGTCGCGCGTCGACGGCCGCTCTCACCGGCGCTTCCTCGAGGTCACCGGTCGGCGCAGCGCGCTGCTGGGCAACGAGCTGGGCGTGTTCGAGGCCTGGATTTGGCCGCTCAAGGTGGCGAGCGAGCTCGAACTCAGTGTGCGCACCGACGTGCTGCACCGTGGACGAGACCTCGCGCGAAGCGTCGCTTTTCAGCCCGACTGCACGGAGATCTGCTACGAAGGCCCCGATTTCCGCGTGCGACAGGTGCTGTTCGCCGCGCTCGACCGGCGCGCCTTGGTGCTGGAGATCGAGGTCGAGACCGAGCGCGCGCTCGAGCTCGAAATCGGTTTCGTGCCCGAGTTCAAGCCGATGTGGCCGGCGGGGCTCGGCGGGCGCATCGCGCTGCGCGACGACGAAAGCGGAGCGCTGGCATTGACCGAAGAGCTCGGACGCTTCGCCGCCCTCTTGGGCAGCCCCGAGGCCGAGCCGGTGAGCGTCGTCGCGGATCACGCGTTGCCGCGCCAGTCGCTCGCCCTTCGCATCCCGGTCAGTCGAGCGCGAGCGGCCCGCGGCGCGATCCCCTTCTTCGTCGTCGGAGCCGAAGTGGCGCCGCGCGCGCTCAGCGAGCGCGCCTGCGTCGGCGAGGAGGGCGCGGCATCGGGCCACGCGCGCTCCCACGAGGTGCTGCGAGCCGCGCGCGAGGAGTACCGCTGGATCGTCGCTCACTGGCGCGACGTGCGCCGAGAGCTGCAGGCGCACTGGCACGATTTCCTCGAGCGCACGACGCACTTCGAGAGCGACGACGCGCGCCACACGGAGGCCTTCCTGTGGGCCAAGGTCGCGATCGAAAAGGCCTGGGTCGAGGTCGACGGCTTGGGCCGCGGACTGGTCGCCGGTCTGAGCCCCTCGGGATCCAGCGAGCGCCCTGGCTTCGGCTGGTTCTTCGATGGAGATGCGCTGGTCGCATCGCGCGCGATGGTTGCCTACGGCGATCGCAAGGGCGCGCGGCGCGTGCTCGACTTCGCCGCGAGCCACCAGCGCGCGGATGGCAAGCTGATGCACGAGCTGGTCCTCTCGGCGCGCTTGTGCGATTGGTTCCAGGACTACCCCTACGCGTATTACAAGGCGCAGCTCACACCGGGCTTCGTCTCCTGCCTCGACCACTACCTGTCGTTCGCCGATGACGCCGAGTTGCGCCAGCAGCTGTGGCCGAACGTGCTCGCCGCGTACCGCTGCTGCCTCGCCAACCTCGAGGAAAGCGGCTACCTCTCCAATCGCACTTTGGGAATCGCGGCCGTCGAGGCGGGCTCGCTCGTCGGCAAGATCCGCGCAGAGATCTATCTCCAAGGAATCTGGATCAGCGCGCTGCGAGGAGTGCAACGCATGGCGCGAACGCTTTGCGACGTCGAGCTCGAGCGTGACGCGAGCCTGCGCTTGGCGGCCGCGAACGAGCTCTTCGAGCGCTTCTGGTCCGCGGAAGAGGGGCGCTATGGATTCGCGCGGCTCGAGGGTGGCGCACTCAATCGCGACTCGACCTCGTATCAAGCGCTGCCGCTCTCGCGTCACATCGGCGCGCCACACAGAGCGCTCGCCAGCGCCGCGGCCTTGAACCGCCCGAATCTCGCGAGCGACTGGGGCGTGCGCTTGTTCGCCGACGACGCGAGCGTGTACGACACGGCGAGCTACAACACGGGTTCGGTTTTCCCCTACACGAACAACTTCGCGATCCTGGCCCAGTTCGCCCATGGGTTGACGACCTCCGGACACCAGTTGCTCGCCTCCCAAGTTGCGCTGCACGGTTTCAGCGGCCTGGGATTCGTGCCGGAGCATTTGTGCGCCGATCGCTGCGAAGCTCCGCCGCGCGGCGTGCCGCACCAGATCTTCAGCTCGAGTTGCATCCTGCAGTCCACGCTGTTCGGAGTGTTCGGCCTGGTGGCGGACGCGCGCGAGGGGCGGGTGGAACTCGCGCCGCACCTCCCCGTCTCGACCCAGCGCGCCGCGCTCTCCGGCGTGCGCGTGGCCGACGCTCAGTTCGACGTCGAGTTCTCACGCACTCCGCTCGTCGGACGCACGCGCGTCAGCTTGCACGTTCGCGCGGCGCGAGTCGCGCCACTCGAGCTCCTGTTCCAGCCATGGCTCGCGCCGCTGTCGCGCCGTGCGCAGTGCAAGGGCAGTGAGGTGCGTTTGGAGCGCTGCGGGGCGGCCATGCGCCCGTGCCTCACGCCCCTAGCCCTCGGGCAAGAAGCCGAGTTCGAGCTCGAGCTGGAGTTCGAGTCCGGACCCGAGCTCGTGCTGGACGTTGCGCCGCTCGTCGAAGGTGAACGCTCGTCCGAGCTCCGCGTGTGCGAGGTCGAGTTCGACGAGTCCAGCGTCACTTGGACGCTGTGGGCTCCTGCTGGCTCGAAGCACGCGCTCGGTGTGCACAGTGATCGACGCCTGCGCTTCGAGGGTTGCTCGCTGTCCTCCCCCCAACGCCTGCAGGTCGAATTCCCGGTCGCCACCCGTCCATCGTTCGTGTCCACGAAGATCCGAGCCATCGCGCTCGACTGAGTTCATGCCTCCGCGCACTCGCCGTCTCCACGTCACCGAAGGTGTTGCTTCGCTGTCCACGCTGGCGCTCGATGGCGGAGGTGTGCGCAAGCTCGAGGCCTTCCGCGCCGCGCTCGGAACCGTCGGCGCGCAGGCCACGCTGTTCCGGCCCACGCTCGATTCGCACGCGCGGCCTGGTCCGTCGTTGGCCCTGGCACACGTGCCGCCGCTCGAGGCGCTCGCGCTCGACGCTGCCCTGGCGCCGAGCGCGAGTTTCGAGTGGGACGGCGCGACCGTGCGGGCGCAGGTTGCATTCGGCGAGGCCGTGCACCTCTACGGCGGCGGAGCGAGCGCGGGACGCCTGCTCAAGACCGGCCGGGCCGTCGAGTTCTGGAACACCGACGCGTGGCGCTATGGGGAGAGCACGCCCGCGCTCTACCAATCCCACCCGCTGGCACTCGCGCTGCGCGTCGACGGTTCCTGCGTCGCGGTGCTCGCGGACTCCGTCCGACGCGGCCAACTGCTGTTCGCCGCGGACGGCGTCGAGTTCGCCTTCGAGGAAGATCCGTTCGACGTTTGGATCCTCGAGGCCCGCGAGCCCGCGACGCTGCTCGGTGCGCTGACCGAGCTCCTCGGTCGCATCGAGCTTCCGCCGCTGTGGGCACTGGGCTACCACCAGTGTCGCTGGTCCTACGCATCGGCGGACGAGGTGCGCGAGATCGCGGCCAAATTGCGCTCGCGCCACCATCCGTGCGACGCAGTGTGGCTCGACATCGACTTCATGGATCGCTTTCGCACGTTCACCTGGGACAAGCAGCGCTTCCCCGACCCGCGGGGGCTCGTCGCCGAGCTGCACCAGCAGGGCTTCCGCGTGGTCACCATCGCGGACCCCGGAATCGCCGTCGGAAAGCACTATCCGGTGCACAAGAGCGGCGTCGACGGCGAGCACTTCGTCGTCGACGATCGCGGCCGGCCGGTCCAAGGTCGCGTCTGGCCGGGGGCCTGCCTGTTCCCGGACTTCACCCGCGAGGAGACGCGCTCCTGGTGGGCCGCGCACGTCGAGAAGTTCGTCGAGTGCGGCGTCGACGGCATCTGGACCGACATGAACGAGCCTTCGGTGTTCCGCACGCCGAGCAAGACGCTGCCCGCGAACGCGGTGCACCGTGGGATGGGCGGCGGGTCCCACGCCAAGTTCCACAACCTCTACGGTCAGTTGATGGCGCAGGCAACGCGCGACGGACTGCTCGACGCGCGCCCCACGCTGCGGCCCTTCGTGCTGACCCGCGCAAACCACATGAGCGGCGCGCGCTTCGCGGCGACTTGGACCGGCGACAACCAAGCGACCTGGGAAGACCTGCGTTGGTCGATCCCGATGGTGCTTTCGCTCGGGCTTTCGGGGCAGCCCTTCAGTGGTCCCGACCTGGGTGGTTTCGACGGTGATCCGTCGGGAGAGTTGATGGCGCGCTGGTTCGAGCTCGGCGCGCTGCTTCCGTTCGCGCGGGGCCACAGCGAGAAGAGTGCGTGCCGCAAGGAGCCGTGGTCGTTCGGGAGCGAGTTCGAGCGCGCGATCAAGACCGCGCTCGAGCGCCGCATGCGCTTCATGCCCACGCTGTACACGCTGTTCCACGAGGCCTCGCGAACCGGGCTCCCGGTGGCGCGCCCGATGTTCATGGCCGACCCCACCGACAAGGCGCTGCGCGAGATCGACGACCAGTTCATGCTCGGGCCGGATCTGGTGGTCGCGCCCGTGGTGCACGAGGGCCAGCAGCAACGCACGCTGGTCCTGCCCCCGAGCGACACCGGCGGCTGGTACCTCTTCGAGGGCGGCAAGGACCTGCTCCCTGCTGGGCGCTACACGGTCGACGCGCCCCTGGGCAAGACTCCGCTGTTCGCGCGCGCCGGTCGCATCATCGTCACCAAGCCCGCGCGCTCGCACACCGCAGCGCAGCGCGACGACGATCCGGAGTTGCACGTGTTCTTCGACTCGCGACAGCGAGCCAGCGGGCGACTCTACGAGGACGACGGCGAGAGCCGGGACGCCAAGGGCGTGGTGACCGAGCTCCAAGCGCGCATCATGCGCGGACGAGTGGTGATCGACGCCTTCGTGAATGGCAAGGAAGTGCTCGACCGCGCCTGGCACGTGCAGGCCCACGGCGTTCCAACGGCGAAGGCCTGAGCGCGCCAGCGCGGTGCGCAGCGCTCAGGAGGCGCTCGCGATCGCCGGCAGCATCAGCAGTGCCTCGAAGCTCGGGAACGTGTGGCATTTGAGCTTCGCGCGGCCGATCAGCAGATCCACGCCTGGCGTGCGCTCGAACGCCGGCGCCATCCCTGCCTTGAGCCCTTGGCAACCCTCGGCGCGCGCGGACACGCGCTTGACGAACAGATCGCGGAGCGCGCCGTCGGTCGAGCCACCGATCAAGTTCCCGACCTCGACCATGGCGTCCTTGGTGGCGCGCTCCAGGTCCTTGTCCTTGCGGCGCGAGGTCACGACGTCGTCCGCCATCATCATCAGGTAGCAAGCGAAGGTGATCGCGTCGGGCAACGGCACGAGCAACGCACCGTGCTGCGCGACGCCGTCGACCGTGACGCCGAGCTTGAATGCGATGTGGATCTGGCGCTCACCCGCGACCTTCTGCGCGCTGCGCACGGTCGACAACGACTCGACCACCAAAGGTCGGTCGAGCAGCATCCCCAAGTCCTCGCACATCTTGTCGAAAACGTGCTTGACGGTATCGATGTCGAGATCGGTCTGCGCTTGACTCGGAGGCGACATGTTCGAGCCTCAAACTGGAAGCTGTCCCAGCGGTGCGCTGCGACGCCAGAGCTCCAACGAGATCGTGCCTTGCTGCAATCGATAGATCAGCGAGCCGCAGCTCGGTCCGATCGGATCGCGCGCCGCGCCCTTGACGAACGGCACGCTCATGCTGATCGCGCCGTGAGGGTCGAGCACGCGCGTCTTGACGTGGCCCGTGAGCATGTTGGCGCACTCCTTCAGCGCGTCGTTGACGTCCTCGACGGCCAGCGCCGCGTCGTCCTCGAGCATCAGCAGCCCGCGGGCGATGTCGAGCGCTCCCGCGCTCGAGCAGCGCAGCGCGAGACGGCCGTCGAGCACGCCACGGAACTCGACCACCGCCTCGCGGTCGATGTGCACACGCACACCGCTCGCGTCGCCGAAGACGAGATCGACCTCTCCCTTGGCATCGACCCGTTCCTCGGGGAGTGCCCCGCGGAAGAGCGCAGTGGTTTCGAACGAGCTCACCATGGTCGAGAAAACGTTCTCGACGGCCTGCTCGAGGGCCGCAAGCAGATCCTCGTCCCGCGGCAACGGTCCGGCGGGACCGATCTCAGCCAAGATACGCCTCCAGGGCGCGGCGGATCGACTCTGGGGTGAAGGGCTTGGTGACGTAGCCGTTGGCGCCCAGGTCGAGCGCGCTCTTCATCATCGCCTCGCCGCCTTCGGTCGTGACCATGATCACGGGCAGCTTCTCCTTGGCGAAGCTCGCGCGGATGGCCTTGACGAAGTCGACGCCGTTCATCTCCGGCATGTTGATGTCGGACAGGATCAACTCGATGTCCGGATCGGATTGCAGTTTCGCCATGCCCTCGATGCCGTTGCCGGCCTCGAGCACCGTGGTGCAGGGAATCTCGGCCTGGCGCAGCACGCGCGTGATGATCTTGCGCATCGTGGCCGAGTCGTCGACGATCAGGACCTTGTTCATCGTTGATTTCGCGTCGTTTGGTGGAATCGGTCGGGGGCCGCACGCCGCGTCACGCCGGTGCGACTTCCGTCGGCTGTGGCGGGCACGTGGGCGACGCCGCGCTCCGAGGCACGGCGCGCGATCGCGAGAGCATCGCGATCCGTGAGGCTTGCTGGGTGGAGCAGTCGTTCTTCGAGAGCCGTCCCGCGCGATCTGAAGCGCGCGAGCGGAATTCGCGCGCGCTCACTCGTCCAGGCGTTCCTCGACCGTGAGCGTCACGGGCCAGCCGTGGAAATCGAGCTGCAGCTCGCAGTACATGCGTCGCTGGGTACGCGGCAGTGCGGGCCGCGGTCCAGCGCCGTCGTTCGGCAGGCTGAGCTCGTTCTCGCCCGGCAAGAGCGCCTTGATGTTCCCGCCGAGGATGTTGACCAGCTCGTGCAGCGTGGAGCGCAGCTCTTCTTCCCCGAGCGCGTCGGGAGACCTGCGGAACAAGGCCGCGCCGAACTCGCGGGCTGTCGCCTCCGGACACTGCAGCGTCACCTCGCCACGCCAATTGCCGCGGATGGACACGCTCGCTCGGCGCAGCGGGCCGTGTGCGAGTGCTTCGCCCCGAGCGCCGTGACGTCGGATCCCGTGGCCCAGCGTGACGGACCACACTTGCTCGAACAACTCGCGCACGGCGTGCTCCCAGTCGAGCACCGAGTGCGGGCGCAGGGTCCGGTCGTGATGTTCGCGTGAGCTCACGCTGCCTTCGGTCGGTAACAAGCCGTGTGGAGCACGTCCGACGCATACGAGTCGTCGACGTTGATGGTGGTCTCAGCCGTGCCCAGGAACAGGAAGCCATCCGGGCGCAGCACCTTGCGCATGTTGGCCAGGATCTGGCGCTTGGTGGCGAGATCGAAGTAGATCATCACATTGCGCAGCATCACGATGTCGAAGGGCCCCATGCCAGGCCAGGTGCGGGCGGAGAGATTGAACTCGCGCCAGTCGATCGCGCGTCGCAAGGAGTCGTCGATCTGCCACTCGATGCCCTTCTTGTGGAAGTACTTGACCAGCAGCGGCGCCGGCAACCCGCGGTTGACTTCAAGCTGCGTGTAGCTGCCCTCGCGCGCCTTGGCCAACATCTGCTGTGAGATGTCGGTGGCGAGGAACTGCACGCGCCATTGCTGCAGCTGAGGGAAGCTCTCGCGCATCATCATCAGCATCGAGTACGGCTCTTGTCCGCAGGACGAGGCCGCGCACCAGATCGAGAGCGAGCGTTCGGCCTTGCGGCGCTCGAGCAAGTCCGGGATCACGCGCTCCTTGAGGTGCTCGAAGGGCTGGAGGTCGCGGAAGAACGAGGTCTCGTTGGTGGTCATGGCGTCGACCACGCGCTGCAAGAGCGGCCCCGCGCGCTTGGCGCGGAGCTCGCGCACGACACCTGCGACGTTGACCAGGCCCGCGGTCACCGCCACCGGCCCCAGGCGCGTTTCGACCAGGTACTCCTTGCCGGGCTCGATCACGATCGCGGCTTGCTCGCGGATCAGTTCGGCGATGAAGCGGAAGTCGTCGGATGCGATGGCCATCACGCCTCCCTCGCGAGGTCGCCTCGCGTGCCCGTGACGCGTCGCACGATGTCGGGCGCGACGCGATTCAGCGGCAGGATGTCGTCGGCCAAGCCTTGGCGCGCGATCGCGCCCGGCATGCCCCAGACCACGCTCGAGCCTTCGTCCTGCGCGAGCACGGTCCCGCCCGCGGCAGCGATCACCTGGGCGCCGAGCAAGCCGTCTTGCCCCATTCCGGTCAGGACCACGGCCAGGGTGCCGGAGCCGAAGCAACTGGCCACCGAGCGGAACAGGACGTCGACCGCGGGGCGACAGAAGTTCTCCGGAGCGTCTTGGTTGGTGACGATCTGCACCGCCCCACCGGGCTTGCGCTCGACCGTCATGTGGCGATCCCCGGGAGCGATCAGCGCCACGCCCGGACGCAACTCGACACCGTCGGCCGCCTCGCGCACGTCGATGCGGCTCAGCGCGTCCAGGTTCTGAGCGAGGTTGGCGGTGAACACGGGTGGCATGTGCTGCACGATCACGATCGGAATCGGAAACGACTCCGGCAGCGCGGGCAGCACCTCGGCCAGTGCGTTCGGTCCGCCGGTGGAGACTCCGATGGCGAGCACGTCGATGCGCGGGACCGCACGCGCGGCGCGGCGCGGCGCGGGGAGCGCGGAACGCGGAAGGATGTTCGTTCGCGCGAGCACGTTGGTCGCGGCCAAGGACATCGCTCGCACCTTGCCCAGCAGTCGCTCGCAAAACGCCGCCGGGTCGCTGTTGAACTCGGCGTCGGTCAACGGACGCGCGATGACGTCGAGCGCTCCCGCGGCGCGTGCCTGTTGTCCGATCGCGAGCCCCTCGGGCGAATCGGGAACCAGTGCCAGCACTCGCGCCCGCGGCCATGCGCTGCGCACGCGAGCCAGCGAGGAGCTCCAGTCTTCATCCGCCATGAACAGATCGAGCACGACCACCTGAGGCGGCGTCTCAGAGCCACGACTCAAGGCGATTCCCAGCGTGCCGCACACGCCTAGCAAGTCGACGTCCGCCGCCGCGCTCAGGCCATCTTTCAGGATCTTGCGCGCCAGTGCGGAGTCGTCGATCGCGAGCACTCGGGTCCGAGGCATGCGCGTCTAGCTCCCGGAGATCCCCAGGATCTGCAGCTTTTCCTGCACCATCTCTGGCGTGAAGGGCTTCATCAGGTACTCGTTCGCGCCGGCCGCCAGGGCCTTGACGACCTGCTCCATCTCGGTCTCGGTGGTCACCATCATCAGCGGCATGTCGCGGTACTCGGCGCTCTCGCGCACACTGCGGATGAACTCGTAGCCGTTCATCTCGGGCATGTTCCAGTCGACCAGCGCGATGTCCGGGAGCGGAACTCCCTTCAGCTTGTCGAGCGCGTCCTTGCCGTGGCTGGCCTGAATGACCTCGAAGCCCAAGTTGGTCAGGATCCGAGTGAGTACGGTCCGGATGACGGCCGAGTCGTCGACGACGAGCGCTCGCACGGTGAGGTCCTCGATGAAGCGGGGCGGAGGTGTGGGGAGGCCGAAGGCTGGAGGTCTATCGGGGCCAGCGCGCTCAAGACTGAAACGCCGGCGATGAAATCGGCGCGTGCGATGGAAGAAGCTCCGTGCACGCGCCGAGCGCGGACCGCCGGGATCAGACCTCGGTCGGGATCGCCAGTGCCTTGTCGGTGTCGAGCAACAGCAGCAGCCCGCGTTCCATCTTGATCACGCCGGTGATCAATTCACGACCGACTCCGCGCAGGTTTTCCGGCGGCGGCTCGCGACCACTCTCGTCGACCTCGACCACGTCACCGATCTCGTCGACGAGCAACGAAACGGCGCCGTCCTCGGTGCGCAAGACGACGTTCATCGGACGCTTGTCGTCCTTGCGCGGTGGATGTCCCAGGCGCCTGCGCAAATCGACCGCGGTCACGATCTGTCCGCGCAGGTTGATCAGTCCGCTGACCACGTCGGGAGCCAGCGGCACTGGCGTCATGGCCTGGTCGCGGATGACTTCTTGGACCTTGTGGACCTCGACGCCGAACAGGCAGCGATCGAGGTGGAACGTGCAGAATTGTCGGGGTTGTGCCATGGTTGCGCTCATTCCTAGGCCAGGACCTCGGAGCTCTCCGCCGCGGGCTCGAAGCGCCGCAAGACCGCAGGAATGTCGATCAAATCCGTGACCTTGCCGGCGATCACGGCAGTGCCCTGGAGACCCTCGCGCTGCATGCGGCGCTGGACGACGAGCTCTTGCTCGACGATGTCGACGATGCGATCGACGACCAGTCCGTAGGAGCGCCCCCCACAGCGTGCGACGACCACCTGCAAGGGGCTCGGATCGTCCGCGGTGCGCGTCGAGGCGCGACCGAAGACGTCCGCCAGCGGGATCAAGGGCAGGATGTCGTCGCGGTACTGCACGACCTGGTTGGAGCCCGAGGTCTCGATCTGCTCGAGCGGGAATTCCTCGAGCCGCGCGGCTTCCTCGAGCGGCGCCGCCATGCGCAGGTCGCTGCCGACTTGGAACAGGAGCAGCCGGCGCTTCTCGTTGGCCTTGGCGGTCTCGTTGGAGTCGGCCGACAGTCCGGTGTGCTCGCGCACCTCGGAGATGACACGCGAGCGTTGAGCGATGCCCATCACGTCGAGGATCAACGCCACGTGGCCGTCCCCCATGATGGTTGCGCCAGCGAACACCGACAGCCCCTTGAGCAACTTGCCCAGCGGCTTGACCACGATCTCCTCGGTGTCGCAGATACGCTCGACGACCAGGCCGAACTGGCGCTCGTCGGCTTGCAGGACGACGATGTTGATCGCTTCGTCCGCGGACTTCTTGCCCGCGAGCTTGAGCTCGGCGTCCAAGAACACCAACGGCAGGAGATGACCGCGCAGGCGGTACACCGGCGCGCCCTCGATGTACTCGATGCTCGAAGCCGCCAGCTCGCCTTCCAGGCGCACCAGCTCGAGCAAGGACACCTGGGGGATCGCGAAGCGCTCATTGCCCGTGACCACGATCAGCGCCGGGATGATCGCCAGGGTCAGCGGGATCTTGATGCGGATGGTCAAGCCCTCGAGGAAGCGGTTCTGCAGGTCGACCTGCCCGCCGATCTTCTCGATGTTGGACTTCACCACGTCCATGCCGACGCCGCGGCCGCTGACGTTGGTCACGTTGCTGGCCGTCGACAGCCCGGCGGCGAAGATCAGCCCGCAGGACTCGCGCTCGGACATGCGCGCCGCCTGTTCCTGCGAGATCAGGCCGTTGGAGAGCGCCTTGCGCTTGACGCGCTCGACGTCCACGCCTCCGCCGTCGTCGTCGATCTCGATGATCACTTGGCCGCCCTCGTGGAAGGCGCGCAGCCGCAGGACTCCCTCGGGGTCCTTGCCGCGTTGCGAACGCACGTCGGGAGACTCGATGCCGTGATCGCACGAATTGCGCACGATGTGCGTCAGCGGATCCTTGATGGCCTCGAGGATCGTCTTGTCGAGCTCGGTCTCCTTGCCCTCCATCTCGACGCGGATCTTCTTGCCCAACGTCTGAGCCAGGTCTCGCACCACGCGCGGTAGCTTGCTCCACACCGTGGAGATCGGCTGCATGCGCGTCTTCATGATGCTCTCTTGCAGCTCGGTCGTGATCAGGTTGAGCCGCTGCGTCGTCGCCAGGAAGCCGTTGTCGTTCGTGCTGGCGTTGAACTGCAGGACCTGATTGCGCGCCAAGACGAGCTCGCCGACCAGGTTCATCAACTTGTCGAGCTGCCCGACGTCGACGCGGATCGAGTTGTCCGCGATGCTGTGGTCGCCGCCTCCCGACTTGGCTGCGCGCTCTTCGCTCTTGGCGTTCGAAGCAGCGGACGCGGCTTTGGGTGCTGGCGCGGCGGCGGAGGAGTTGTCGGCTGACGCGCTCGCGGATGACGCGGGCGCGGCGGCGGTCGGGAGCGCTGCTGCGCTCGGCGCCGGGCTCGCGGCCGCACTTGGCGTCGGCGCGGGCGCGGGCATCGGCGCGGAAGCGGGAGGCGCGCTCGCCGCGGCCGCGGCGTTGGACGGCGCACCTGCGCCTGGCTTCTTGGGAGCGGGCGCGAGTCCGCCCTGCAGGCGCGTGAGGGTCGCCTTGAGCTCGGCGAACTCCTCCTCGCCTTCGGCGCCGCTCTTCTCGATGTTCGAGAGCATGCGGCGCGTGGCGTCCACCAGCGCGAGCAATGCGCTGGTGATGTTCGCGTCCATCCCGAGCTTCCCGTCGCGCAAGAGCGACAGCAGGCTCTCTCCCACGTGGGTCAGCGACTCCAAGCGGCCGAAGCCGAGGAATCCACACGTGCCCTTGATCGTGTGGATCGTGCGGAAAATGCTGGCGAGCATCTCGCGCGCCTGGGGATTGCTCTCGAGCGCCAGCAGATCGCTGTCGAGTCGATCGAGGTTCTCGTAGCTCTCGACCAAAAACTCAGCGACGACATCATCCATGTCACCCATCGCGAACCTTGCCTCCGGCGGGACCGGAGCTCTGCGGACTGAAGCGGCCTTGGGGCTCACCGCGCGGGGGGCGCACGGGGCGAGTCGCCACCGGCGGGCCTTTCGACCGCGCAGAAAAAGCTGCTTGAGCCGGCGCGTCGGAATCCGTCGCTCTCGCGCCGCGCGTCCCGCGCCAGAGAAGCCGCGCCAGAGAAGCCGCGCCAGAGAAGCCGCGCCTCACCGGGGCAGCGCGCAGGCCGCGGGATCTTCCGCGCCGCGGCGCCAGCGTCTGCGGGCCCTTGGGCCGCGCCGGCGCGAAGTGGGGTGAGCGAGGGGACTCGAACCCCCGACCCCGAGGACCACAACCTCGTGCTCTAACCGACTGAGCTACGCCCACCAATCCGTCGCGCGTTGTCTTGGGGTCCGCGACGCGCTCCGCGCTTTGACACGCGAAGGGGCGGAAAGGATCGGCAGCGCGGCGCGACTTGTCAAGCGCGCGGAGCACTTCGTCTGCTGAACAAGCGCGCCAGCCCGCGGGGCCGCGCGAGCGGCTCGGGCAAGGCGCGCGCGCGGGCCTCCAGGCGCGCCACTTCGGAGCGCAAGGCCTGGTTGTCCCGTTGCACCGCTCCCAGCGCCAAGAGCAAGCGCTTTTGAGCCTCCTCGGCGCGCAGCTTGAGCTCGCGTTCGCCGGCCACTGCGGCCTCGAGGCGATCGACCAGCCGCGCCGACCCTCGCTCGATGCGCTCGGCGATGTCCAGCTCGCGGGTCAACCGTTCGAGCGCGCGCGCGGCTTCGGCCTGGGCGCGCTCCAGCTCCGCCGTGCGCTCCAAGTAGGCGCGCTCGCGCCGCCCGGGCCCCACCACGCGCGGCGCGGGCGTCAACTCGTGGACTCGCAGATTCATCGCAGCGGCTCGGACTCCAGTGGAGCGCGGGGTCGGTCGAACGGTACAAGCAGCCAATCGGCGCACCGCTCGCCGACCTTTCCCGTTCCCCAGCTTCTTTCGCGCTTCGGCGCACCGTCCACGATGAACCGACTCATCCCGTCCCTGGCGCTCGCTCTGCTCGGCGCCTGCGCCGCTCCGCAGCTGACCCTTCAGGCGAACTACGGACCGTTCACGCCCGAGGGCAAGATCCAGATCGACAGTGTGGGGTCTCCTGCGACTTCCGAGAACAGCGCCGGCGACCTGGGCTTGGACGACGACGCCAGTACCGTCGGCGCGCGCTTCGACCTCAAGTTCGGATCGCCACACCTGACGCTTTCGACGCAGGCTTCGAGTTGGGACGGCGACGGGATCCTGTCCGCGGACTTCGGTGGCATCAGCGCCTCGACGGCGGTCGAATCCGAGCTCGACCTGGCCTTGCACCGTGGAGTGATCACCTTCGACATGGTGCCCACGGATTTCGTCGAGTTCGGCCTGGGCCTGGGCGTGACCGTGGTCGACATCGAGGCCTCGGTCACCGACAACTTGGGAGTGGTCACCGAAGAGGTCGACGAGTCGCTCCCGGTGCCGCTCCTGGCCGCGCGCTTGGGCGGGCGGTTTTGGCTGCTCGACGCCGAAGCGCTGGTCGCGGGCCTCACCGCGGACGTCGACGGAGACGAGGCGACGTATCTCGAGATCGACGTCAACGCCAAGCTCGCCTTCCTCGGAGAGCACGGAGGATTGAGCGGTTCCGTGGTGCTGGGTTGGCGCCAGATCGACCTGGAGGTCGACTACGCCGACGACACCGACGACGTGCACGCCGACTTGACCTTCGACGGTCCCTACTTCGGGTTGCAGCTCGGCCTTTAGCCGGCGCTACCCTACTCGGGCATGGCGCCCGACGAGCACGACGCTGCGCCGAAGAGCTTCGGCAACATCAGCGAGCACCATTGGTCGCGCGCGCGCGGCGACATGAACCAGGAGGCGCTGGCGTACTACCGTGAGCGCTCCAAGGCTCCGGGTGTCGCCAGCGGCGGAGCGGAGCGCAACTTCTACTGCATGGAGTGCGCGGGCGTCGTTCCCTTTGGTCCGCCGCTCGATCGCTGCCCGCACTGCGGGGCCGTGCTCGAGGAAAACGTCAAGCGCTACTTCAACTGGGTCGAGATCAACGATCCCCCGCGCAGCGACCTGCGCGCGCTGGCACCGTGGATCGCGCTCGGGTTCGTGGCGCTGCTCGCCGCCGTGCTGGTCGCCTTGTTCGCATTCGGAGCTTTCGCGTGACCAGCCCGCGCTTCGACCGCCAAGTGCGCTTCGCCGCGCTGGGAGCCGGTGGTCAAGAGCGACTCGAGCGTTCGTCGGTCCTGATCGTGGGCTGCGGCGCCCTGGGCGGGTCGCTGGCGATGACGCTGGTCCGCAGCGGCATCGGGCGCGTGGTGCTGGTCGACCGCGACGTCGTCGAGCTTTCCAACCTGCCGCGACAGGTGCTGTTCGAGGAGCGCCATCTCGGCCATGCCAAGGTCCAGGCCGCGGCGGAGAGTCTGGCGCGCATCGGAGGGCCGACGCGCGTGGAAGCGCACGCTTTACATCTCGACAGCGACAACCTGGCCGAGCTCGCGCAGGGCTGCGAGCTCGTGCTCGATGGCACCGACAATCTGGCGACGCGCTACCTGATCAACGATTTCGCGATCGATCGCGGTGTGCCGTGGATCTACGGCGGAGTCGTCGGCGCCTCGGGGCTGGTGATGCCCGTGATCCCCGGTGCCGGAGCGTGCTTGCGCTGCATCTTCCCGGACCCCGCGCCACCTGGATCACTCCCGACGTGCGACAGCGCCGGAGTCCTGTTGCCGGCGGTGTCCGCGATCGCCGCGCTGCAGGCCGGAGCCGCGCTCCGCTGGCTCGGATCCGATGCGCACGGTCGCGCGACGTTCCAAGCGCAGTTGATCGAGCTCGACGTCTGGCAGCTCGAGGCGCACCACGTGCCGGCGACGCGGGATCCGGACTGTCCGTGCTGCGGGCGACGCGAGTTCCCCTTCCTCGACGCTTCCCCGCACGGCTCGGCCATCTCCTTGTGCGGCCGGAACACCGTGCAGATCCGCCCTGCCCGAGTTCCTGGCGCACGGCCCGATTTGGAGCGCATCGCGCAGAGCCTCGCGCCGTTCGTGAGCGATGCACGCCTGCTCGACGGGTTGCTGGTGTTCCGCGTCGAGGAATTGGCCTTCACCGTGTTTCCCGATGGCCGCGCACTGATCGAGGGCACGAGCGAGCTCGACCGCGCTCGTTCGCTCTACGACCGCATCCTCGGCTCGTGAAGCCGCGCGTCGTGATCCTCGCCGCGGGTGCGAGCAGCCGCCTGGGCGAGCCCAAGGCACTGGCACGCATCGGACCGCGGACAGCCCTCGAGCACCTGCTGCTCGCGGCGCGCGTCGTCGACGCTCGCCCACTCGTCGTCGTCGGAGCGCACGCCGCCGAGATCCGCGCCGCGCTCGCCCTGGAGCCCTGCGAGTTCCTGACCAACGACGCCTGGGCCGCCGGTCGCAGCAGCGCTGTCGTGCTGGCCCGCTCGCACTGCCCCGAGCGCGACCTGTGCATTTCCCCAGTCGACGTTCCGCTCGTCCGCCCCGAGGTGTTCGCGTCCCTGGCGCGAGCTTGGACGGAACGCGGAGCGCCGCCTTGGGGCTGGCTCGCGCCCCGACACGCCGCTTCCGGGCGCCACGGGCATCCCATCGTGGTGGGCCGTGCGCTGGCCGCGACGCTGGAAGGAAGTTCCTCGTTGCGCGAGCTGCGCTCGCGAGCGCGCGAGCGCTTCGACGTCGCGGTCGACGACGACGCGGTGCTCGACGATCTCGACAGCGCCGCCGATCTGGCCCGACTGCGCTCTCGATTTGCCTGAAGATCCTGTGGAGATCGGCGCGGCAAGGGACCGATACACGGCCCGATCTCCCCATGAGTTTCCAAGGCGACGTCGCCGGTCTGGGTCTCGGAGAATTGCTCCAGGGCCTGGCGCGAGGCGGTAGAGAGGGCGTGCTCACGCTGCGCGGCAGTGGTCTGTGTGCGCGGCTCGGCGTCCAAGAGGGACAGATCCTGTTCCTGCCCGAGGAAGACGAGGATCCCGAGATCTGGCGCCGGCGTTGTGAGCGCGCGTGGGTCACCGATCCCGATCAGCGCATCGACGCGCTGCGCATGCGCGAAATCGCTTACGCGGTGCGGCTCGAGGCGATGTTCCGCCTGCTCGACTGCGAAGGTGTGCACTTCCGCTTCGAGCCGGGCCCCCTGCCGGACTTGACGATCCCCGTGCAACGCGCGCGAGCCGCGCCGACCGGCCCAGAGGAGCCGCTGGCGCGCATGGAGACCGGGGCGACGCTGGACGTCCTCACGCCGATCGCTTGTCCGCCGGTGTCGGTCGAGTTCATCCTGCTCGAGTACGCGCGCTTGTGCGACGAGCTCGGCGCGCATCCGCAGGCCAAGGAGCTCAGCGAGCATTTCATTCCGCGCCTGATGGCCGAGGCCGCTCCGCACCGCAGCTTCGAGCGCCTTTGGCAAGAGTGTGACGGCGTTTCGAATGTCGCGGAGATCTCCGATCGACTCGGCTGGCCGCTGCGCCAGGTGCGCGGTGCGCTGGTCGATCTCTTCCAACGCGGCGTGCTGCGCTTTGCCGACGCGCGCGAACAGCTCACCCTGGCACAACGCGAGTTGAACGCCGGTCGCATCTCGCGCGCCGCCTCGCGAGTCGCGGGCTGGTGCCAGCTCGCGCCGCCTGGAACACTCGATGCGGGTGACTTGCAGCTGTTGCTCGCCGAGTGGGCCAAGGGCAAGTTGCCCGCCGCGCTCGCAAGCATGGAGACCGCGGATGCGCGCACGTTCCTGCGGCGCATCGATGGAGCGCATCCCGATCCGACCAGCGCCATCGCGCGTTGGAACGAGCTGCGCAAGCATCACCGCCACGACGCGATCTGCGAATTGCGCACACTGCACTGGCAGCACCGCAGCCAGGTCGAGTCCGACTTCCCGTCGATGACCGACATGCTGCGCATCGCGCGCAAGTTCCAAGAGCTCGGACATCCCTGGCGCGCCGGCTTGGTGCTGCGCGCCGCGGCTTCCCGCGGGCCCGAGACCACCGCTGTGCGCATGGAGATCGGACAGCGCATGTGCTCGGTCGGCCTGGTCGACGAAGGCGTCGGTTGGGTCGTAGAGGCCTGCCGCACGCTGATCCTCGGTGGGACTCCGGACCGCGCGCTGGCTCCGCTGCGCCAGTTGACGCAGCTCGCGCCCGCCCACCGCGAGGTCAAGGCGCTGCTGGCGGTGGCTCACGGCAAGTCGGTCACCGGAAAGCGCACGCGGCGCAATTCGGTGGCGGTGCTCGCCACCGCACTGGCGGTCTCGATCGTCGCCGTGGTCAAGGTGCGGATCGACCAGGACTACGACGCGCGTTTGGCCGAAGTGAACGAGCGCCTGGCCGAACCCACGATCGCGCTCCAGTTGCTCGAGCAGAACTTCGGTGATTCGCTGGCGGCTGAAATCGTGAGCTTGCGAGGACAGCTCGAAGAGCGCATCCGCAATCGGCAGCTCACCGATCGTGCCGAGTGGATCGCGCGCTTCCAAGAGTGCCAGCTCGAGTGCACCAGCGGCGACCCCGTGCTCGGGTTGCGCAACGCGCTCGCGCTGCCGCCCGCGCCCGACGCGCCGAGCATCGATGGCGAGCAACTTCCCAAGCTCTCGAGCTTGCTCGCGGGCCTGATGGCGCGCTTCGAGCAGACCGTCGCGGAGTGGGCCGATCCCAGCGTGGATGCGCCCGAGGCGGCGCACGCGGAACAGCGTCTGGCGCGCTTGATCCAGGAGCTGCGTTCGGTGTTGGCGAGCGCGAAGGAGACACCCGAGCTGCTCGAGTTCCGCACGCGCATGGAATCGCTGGCGCTGACCTTGGGCACGCGCTCGGAGTTGCGCGCCACGGCACGCGAAAAGCGGTTGCGCGCGCAAAACGTCGAGAAGCAAGACTCGCTCTTGGCCGCGGCGCGAGCGCACGCCAGCGCGGGCGATCTGGCGCGCTCGGTCGAGGTCTACGCGGAGCTCGCAGCGGTGCCGGGCTCCGAGAAGCTGATGAAGATCCTGGAGCGCGAGGTCAACGCCGTGCGCGAGCACCATCGCGCGGTGATCGAGGCCCGCGAGCTCGCCGCCGCCGGGCAGCACGCTCGAGCGCTGGAACGGCTGGCGGAGGCCTGCCCGCGCCCCAGCGAGCACCTCCTGCCGTGCCGCATCGACTCCAATCCGCCCGGAGCTCGCGTGCGCTTCTCGGATGGCAGCTCGCGAACGACGCCCTTCGTGTTGGAGACCTCACCGGGAGAACGCACGCAATTGGTGTTCGAGCACGACGCCTGCGACTCGGTGCAGCTCACGATTGCCGAGCCCGCGGACCAGATGGTGATGCTCTCGCGCACGCCGACCGCATGGTGGCACACGAGCGCGCGCGTGGAGTCGATGCCCGTTTCGGTCGACGACCACCACGTGGTCTGCGACCGCGAGGGCAAGCTCGCACGCATCGACTCCAAGGGCGCCGTGACCTGGACGCAGAAGCTCAACTCGCTGGGCGGGATCGCGCGCACGCCGGTGTTCCTGCCGCGCCGCGCGGGCTCGTTGCTGATCGTCACCGAGGATGGCTCGGCCTGGATCCTCGACACTTCCGACGGGCGCGTCGAAGGCCCTTGGAACGCGGGCCATCCGCCGATCGCCGGACCCGAGCCGATGTCGAATGGCGTCCGCGCGCGCTTCCAGAACGGTCACGAGCTGACCTGGACCACGCGCATCAAGCCCGAGAGCGACGCACTGCTCGACAAGGATGCGCCGCTGGCGCCGACGCGCGGACACGACGCGGGCCTGGTCGTGATCCGACGCAGCGCCAACGAAGCCACGGCGTTGGCCTCCCCGTGGACCGCGCACGAAGTGCAGGTGTTGGCCGAGAACTTCGCGGTGCGCCGGCCCAAGACCACCGAGGTCCTCTTCTCCGTACGCCGTGTCGACGAGTGGAACTACGTCGCCTGGGAAGCGCCGACGGCGCGCGCGCCGCGCGGCAAGCTGTGGATCAGCGACGGCGCCGGCCTGCGCGCCTACGATCTGTAGTCGCCGCGCGCTCGTCCCGGCCGGCTAGACTGCGCGCATGGCACAGCACGGAGTCCACGATCCGACGACGATCGACTTGGTCTCGCGACGCCCCGACGGTGCGCTGGTGCTGGTGATGGTCGAGCAGCGCCCCTGGGTCGGCAGCGACCAACGCTTGCGCGAGTTGCAGGACAAGGTCAACGCCTACCTGTCGTTCGCGCTCGACGGTCAAATGCAGCGAGAGTTCCCCGGCAGCTCCGCGCAGGGACTCGTGCTGCATCTCGACTGCGCGCAAGCGCCCGACGAAACGGTGCGCGCGCTGCTCGGACCGCTGCGCAGCGCGCTGAAGCCACTGGGTGTGAGCTTCGAGGTCCAGGTGCTCGGCCAAGCCACGCTGTGGAGCGAGTCGGACACGCAATGACGACGCACGCGCCCGCGCTCGACCCGCTTCAGGGTGTCAGGCGATAGATCGTGCGCGGGAACGGGATCGCCTCGCGCACGTGCTCGATCCCGCAGATCCAAGCGACGGTGCGCTCCAGACCGAGCCCGAATCCGCCGTGGGGCACCGAGCCGAAGCGCCGTAGGTCGAGGTACCACTGGAAGGCCTCCTCGGGCAGCTTCTCGTGGCGGATGCGCTCGAGCAGCAGCGCCAGATCGTCCTCGCGTTGGCTACCGCCGATGATCTCCCCCACGCCCTCGGAGCCGAGCACGTCCACCGACAAGCACTTGGTCGGATCCGCGGGGTCGCGCTTCATGTAGAAGGCCTTGATCGCCGCGGGATAGCGATGGACCATCACCGGTCGATCGTAGAGGTTCGAGATGATCGTCTCGTGCGGCGCGCCGAAGTCCTCGCCCGGCTTGAAGGCCAGCTCGGTGCCCTTGATGTCGGGGTGATCGAGCAGGATGCGCGAGGCTTCCTCGTAGGTGATGCGCGGGAAGGGCGTCACGATCTTCTCGAGCTTGGACACGTCGCGCTCCAGCACCGCCAGCTCCGCGCGGCGCGTCTTCAGCACGTGCGCGACCACCGAGCTCAGCATGTCCTCGGCCAGCGTCATCACGTCGTCGAGCGTGGCGAATGCCATCTCCGGCTCGATCATCCAGAACTCGGTCAAGTGGCGTCGTGTCTTGGACTTCTCGGCGCGGAAGGTCGGCCCGAAGGTGTACACGCGCCCCAGCGCCATCGCCGCGGCCTCGGCGTAGAGCTGGCCCGACTGCGTCAGATAGGCGGTCTGCTCGAAGTACGGCACCTCGAACAGCGTCGAGGTGCCCTCGCAGGCATTGGGCGTGAAGATCGGCGCGTCCATGCAGGTGAAGCCGCGCTCGTCGAAGAAGTTGCGGATGGCCATGATGACCGCGTGGCGCACGCGCATCGTCGCCCAGGGCTTCTTGGAGCGCAGCCACAGGTGGCGGTGCTCCATCAGGTACTCGATGCCGTGCTCCTTGGGCGTGATCGGGTAATTCTGGGCGCTCTGCAGCACGCGGCCCGACTGCACGTCGATCTCGAATCCCCCGGGAGCGCGGGCGTCGGCCTTGACCGTCCCGACGAGCTCGATACTCGACTCCTGACCCGCCGCGGCGAAGGCCTGGAACACGTCCTCTCCGACGTTGCCCTTGAAGATCACACACTGCGCGATTCCGGAACCGTCGCGCATCAACAGGAAGTGCAGCTTGCCCTTCGACGTGCGGTCGTAGACCCAGCCGCGCAGAGTGACGGTCTGGCCAACGAATTGGGACAGGAGTTCGATTCGAGTCACGGTCATCGAGCGCCAAGAACTTTCAGGGGAACATCGAATACGCGGGCTGCAGCTCGACGTCGACCACGACGCCGTCGCGCACCAGGACGCGGCCCTTGCACAACACGCCGTTGCGCCGCGCCTCGACCAAGACCTCGTTCGCGCCATCGGCCTCGAAGAGCTTCGTCAGCTCGTCGAGCGTTGGGATGATCTGCACGCGCTCGTAGCCGTGCGCCAAGAGGCGCTGCACGATGCGTTCGCCCAGCCCGGCGGCGTCGCCGGCGCGCGGCGTGGCGCCTTCGGTGGGCTTGGCGCCGCCCTGCGCAGCGCGCAGCAGCGTGTCCTCCAAGCGTCGCTGGCCATCGCGCATCTCGATCAGCACGTGCTCGATGCGCCGCAAGTCGAGATCCTCGCGCTCCTTGGCCACCCGGACCAGGGCCGACTTGATCTCGTCGAGCACGGCCAGGCGCTCGCCCAGTGCTTGGAGCTCGCGCAGGCGCGCGTGCACCAACCACACGCCCAACGCGGCGCACGCGGCAGCAACGACGCACAGGCCGAGCAGCCACGGCACGAGCGTGACCACCCAGGCAGGGAGTGTGGTGTCGGCGAGGAACAGCATGCGCGTGATGCGCTGCGCAGGATACGCGGCCAGGCCAGCCGCTCCAAGACGCGCGCGCTTGAAGGGCGCACCTGACCCCCTACCATGACCCCGCATGCGACGCATCCTCCTCGCGCTCCTCTCGGTCCTGTTGTTGGCGTCGACGATGCTGCTGCCGCAAGCGGACCCCGCGCGACTGGCGGCGCTCGACGCGTACACCGTGCTCAGCGAAAAGGTCGGGCCCGCGCCCGCCGATGGGCTCCCGGACACGCGCAAGACTCTGGGCCAAATCGTCCTGGAAGGGCCGGCGATGGTCGAGCGCGGCGAACGCGACGCGAAGCTGTCGCTGTTCGGCGTGCGCTTCGGTACCACCGGGGAATCCGAGGACCTCACCGTCCACGAGTTGGCCCGGCGCAGCTTGATCCGTGGCCTGCGCGAGATCGCCAGCAGCGAGGAGTTCGGCCTCTCGCTGGCGATCGACGGCGAGCGCACTCCGACCAAGCTGGGCCAGACGCAAGGCGCGAATTTCCTGGTGGCGCTCGACGGCGACAAGCTGCATGTCGAGTACACACACCCCGCGGGACAGTCGGCGCTCGCGACTCGCAACGGCTGGCAGCCGGCCCAACGCTCCTCGCTGTGGCCGCCGCTGGTCGCGATCGTGCTCGCGATCGCGTTCCGCAAGCCGGTGCTCGCACTGTTCGCGGGTGTGTGGTGCGGAGCGTTGCTTTTGGAGCTTAAGTCGGGAGCGAGCTGGGCTGGCGCGGCGTTGTGGAGCCTTCCCGGCGTCGTGACCAAGGGGCTCTTGCCGCAGGTCTACGACAACGCGGCCGGCGAGTGGAACTCGAGCAAGCTGATGATCATCGGCTTCGTCGTCGCCATGCTCTCGATGGTCGGCGTGATGACCAAGAGCGGCGGCATCCGCGGACTCGTCGACGCCGTCGCGCGACTCGCCACTGGAGTGCGCACGACGCAAATCGCGACTTGGATCATGGGCCTGGTGGTGTTCTTCGACGACTACGCCAACTGCATCCTGGTCGGTACCACCATGCGTCCGCTCACCGATCGCTTCCGCATTTCGCGCGAGAAGTTGAGCTATCTCGTCGATTCCACCGCGGCTCCAGTCGCCGGCATTTCCCTGTTCTCGACCTGGATCGCCTACGAGGTGTCGACCTTCGCGCCGCAGCTGCCCAGCGCCGGCATGAGCGTCGACGACGGCTACGCGGTGTTCCTCGCCACGCTGCCCTATCGCTTCTACTGCATCTTCACGCTGGTGTTCGCCGGCTTGATCGTGTTCAGCGGACGCGACTTCGGCCCGATGCTCAGCGCCGAGCGCCGCGCCCGCGCCACGGGCAAGGTGGTGCGCGACGGCGGGCAGCCGATGGTCGGCGACGAAGCGACGAACATCGAGCCCGTCGCTGGCGTGATCCCCAAGGCGCACCGCGCGGTGTTGCCGGTGTTGACTTTCGTGGCGGTGACGCTCGAGGAGATCGTGCGCGTTGGGCTGGGAGCTCACCCCGGGATCCTCGACGACGCATCACTGTCCTTCTCGCGTCAGGTCACGACGATCCTGGCCGATGGCGACAGCACGCGCGCGATCTTGATCGGCTCCACCAGCGGCTTCGTCGTCGCCAGCGTCCTGGCGCTGCTCGCCGGAGTCGCGAGCTCGATTCCGCGGGCGATCGCCTTGACGCTCAAGAACATGGGCGTGGCGATCGCCATCTTGTATTTCGCTTGGGCCATCGGAGACGCCTGCGGCGCGCTGGGCACCGCGCCCTACCTGACCGAGCTGCTCGGCGACCGCTTGGCGCCCGCTGCGCTGCCGAGCCTCTTGTTCCTGCTCTCGGCGGGCATCTCGTTCGCCACCGGCACATCCTGGGGCACGATGAGCATCCTCCTGCCGCTGGTCGTCGGCCTGGCCTACTCGCTGGGTGAGCAGACCGGCCTCCAAGGCGATTCCGTGCCGATCGGCGGCCAGCTCCTGATGTTGATGTCGATCGGCGCGGTGCTCGAGGGTTCGATCTTCGGCGATCACTGCTCGCCGATTTCCGACACGACGATCCTCTCCTCGACGGCCTCGGCGGCGGACCACGTCGACCACACGCGCACTCAAATGGTGTACGCCCTGACCACCATGGCGGTGGCGCTGTCGCTGGGCTACTTCCCCTGCGCCTTCATGGGCTGGAGCGCGACGACGGCGCTGCTGGCGGGCTGCGGAGCCCTGCTCATGATCGTGTTCGTCTTCGGTCGAAAAAGCACGGTCCCCCCGCAGGGCTGAAGTCCTCTCCGTGCCGCTCCCCAGCAAACTCGGCCGACGCCTGCTCCTCGGCGTCTTGCTCCTCGTCGGCGTCTACTTCGCGATCGCCGTTTGGGCCGGTGCCGCGGAAGTCGCGAGCACCATCGCGCGCTTGCCGCTGTGGGTCGTTCCGGCCGCGTGCGCGCTGTCGTTCGCCAACTACGCGGTGCGCTTCCTGAAGTGGCAGCGCTATTGCCACCTGCTCGAGATCGAGCTCGCGGCGGGCACCTCGTTCCTGATCTATCTCTCCGGGATGACCCTGTCCGTCACGCCCGGAAAAATGGGCGAGGTCTTCAAGTCATGGCTGGTGCGCCAAGTGACCGGCGTGCGCATCCACCAGTCGGCGCCGATCGTCGTCGCCGAGCGCTTCACGGACCTCCTGGGTTACCTGATCTTGGTCGCGATTGGAGGCCTGAACACGGCGCCGCAGTTCGCCTGGATCTTCTGGTCGATGCTCGCCGTGTGCGGCGTCGCCCTGGTCTTGGTGGGCTCGCAGGGGTTCGCGCGCTTCGTCGTGCGGACGATCGCTCGACTGCCCACGATCGGCCGGCTGGCGCCCCGCGTCGAGGGCGCGTTCGCCAGCACGCGCATCCTGCTCGCGCCGCGTGAGATCGTCCTGCCCACGCTGGTGTCCGTCGTCGGCTGGGGCTGCGAGTGCACCGGCTTCTGGTTGATCGCCAACCAGGTCGTGCCCGACTCGGTGCCGTTCTTGTACGCGGTGTTCGCCTTCGCTTTCAGTGCGGTCGCCGGCGCCGTCGCGATCATCGCGCCCGGTGGCCTGCTGATCACCGAGGGCATCCTCGGAACGCTGCTCCGGCCCCGCTACCAACCGATCCTCGAGCGCACGCTGGCTCTCTCCGGCGACGCTGCGCGCGAGGCCGCGCGCGTGCACGCAGCGGCATCGATGATGCTCGCGCGACTGTGCACCTTGTGGTTCGCTGTGCTCGTCGGCTTCGTGGCCACCGCGCTGTTCACGCGGCGCTTCGGACAAGTCGACGAGTCCGGCGATGACGAAGCTCCGTCAGCGACGCACGGCTAGCGCCGCTGTGGCGGCGAGCGCAGCGCACACGCCCAGAAGTGCGGACCACGGCAGCTCGCCATCGCTCAATGCGCGCGGGGGCGCCTCGCCCACGACCCGGCGTGCGGGTCCCGCGCGCGCGCGCTCCGCGACGGCGGTCCCCTCGGGCGGCAGGGCTGCGGCATCGAACGCGCGCGCCCAGAACAGCGCGAACGACGTGGGATCTCCCTGAGGCTCGCCCAGTTCCTCGAAGGCCAATTCCACGAGCCCGGAGCTCGCCACCGCGAGCGGACGCCCATCGCTCTCGAGCAGCACGGCGCGCGGCTCGCTCGGAGCGTCGAACGCGCGCTTCACGCGGACGGGCATGCTCCAGCCCTCGGCCGCGCAAAGCGTGTCACGGATCTGCGGGTCAGCGACCGATCCCAAGACCAGCGCCAAGTCCACGGCCTCTCGCGCCTCGGTCACGTTCCAACCGCGCGCTTGCGCCCAAACCAAGGCCGCGCGCCCGATCGCTCCCGCGAGCAGCGCGGGCTCGATCGCCACCCGCGGCCCGCGGCCCGCTTCGTGAGGCTCGCGCCGGAGCTCGGAGCCGTCCCACACGATGTCGTGATCCACGCCGCGCGCGACGAGTCCGGCGCAGGGCGTTGCACCGCTGGTGAGCAAGCTCGCGCGCGACGGAGCGGATTCCGGAGGCACGTCCGTCAACCACAACGTGCCCGGCTCGTCGTAGCTCGCCCAGCGCGGTTCGCTCCAAGCTCCACGCGGTGCGGCCAGCCAGCCGGCGGGTACCTCCCGAGCTCGTGCACGCAGCTCGAAGCCTGCGCTGGACGTGACCCACTCGACCTCGCCATCGCCGACGACCTCACGAACCCCACGCAACGCGACGTCGATGCGCCGCTCACTCCCCTGTCCCAAGTACATCGACGGCGAGCGGTCCAGCACCACACGCCAGGGCGCGAGCTCAGTGCTGCGCGAACGCGGCTCGGCGAGCGCCAACACCGTCGACACCATCGCCAGAGCGAGCAGCCACAGGGCCAATGGAACTCGCGCCCGTCGCCGTGCGCTGCGCGCGACACGCGCGTCGATCTCACGCCACACTTCCAAGGTCGCGGTGGGCATGCTTCGCGCACGACTCGCCAGAGCCGTCAGCAGCACCACGAGCACCGGCACGAACAGTCCGACCAATGCCCACGGACGCGTGAACTCGATCACGCCAGCACCGCCCGCGCTGCGTCCTCGAACGCACGCTCACTGCTCCATGTCCAACAGTGCTGCGCGCGGCGAAGGAACGTCGCGCGCCAGCGCTCGAGGCGCGTCTCCAATGCGCGGGAGTAGCGCTCGAGCTCCGCTGGTCCAACGGCGAGCGCGAGCCGTCCGCCCTGCTCGGGGTCGACCCACTCGACGCCTTCGTCGAGCTCCGGCGCGAGCTCGTGGGGCGCCAGCACTCGCAGCGCGTCGACGCGCCGACCGCGTCGTGCGAGGGCCAGGAGCTGGTGCGGCTCGACGTCCATCAGATCGCCGATCGCGATCACACGTTGCGCGGCTGCGATCCGGGGATCGGGGAGCACGCTCGCGACACCGAACTCCAGCGTGGCGCGCAGGCTTTCGAGAAACGCGATCCAAGGCCGCAGATCCGCACGCTGACGCATGCGGACAGTGCCGATTCCGCCGTGTGCAGTGCGCGCGAAGAGCGTCGTGCTCGCGCCCGCATCGAGCCCGACGAAGGCCAGGGCCGTTGCGAGCTCCCCGGCAAACTGCAGCTTTCCCGGGCTCCCCAGCCCCATCGACGCGCTGCAGTCGAGGAGCACGCACCAGCGCTCGCCCTGATCTCGCCTGCGGACCCGCACGTAGGGCCGCTCGAGACGGGCGTAGAGCTCCCAGTCGAAGTCGCGCAGGTCCTCACCCACGCGCAACGGTCGGTGGCCGACGAACTCGTCGCCACCACCACCGGCAACACGCCCGACACCGGATTCCTCGCGCCCACGCAGACGTGCGGAACACGCAGCGAACTTCTCCAAGCGCGCCACGAAAACCGAATCGAGCACGATGCGGTCGCTCGCTGCGCGCTCGGACGGGTCGAAGCGCCGGCTGCGCGACATGGTCTAACCAACGCTCGACGGGCGCGGC
This sequence comes from Planctomycetota bacterium, assembly GCA_020853575.1. Lineage (GTDB taxonomy): Bacteria > Planctomycetota > UBA1135 > UBA1135 > F1-120-MAGs118. The sequence continues at coordinate 72,071 of JADYYP010000045.1, read as the reverse complement.
GGTTCGAGCTCGAGCGGTCTGCCTCCGGCCGCGACCCGTGCCTCGCCCGCGCTCCACACGATCTCGCCGCGCCGCACGACGAGCTCCGGAAGTCCCGCCAGCTCGAAGCCCTCGAAGGCCGACCACTTGGAGCGCGAAGGCAGCTTCGCGCCCTCGACGCGAAACGTGCGCGTCGGATCGAACAGCACGAGGTCGCCGTCGAATCCGCGTGCCAAGCGTCCCTTGCGTGGCAGGTTCATGCTCGCGGCCGCGCGCGAAGTCACGCTGGCGAGCGCCGCGCTCCCATCGAGCCAACCGCGGCGCACGAGCTCGAACACCAGTGGCCACAGCAAGTCGACGCTGGGCATGCCGGAAGGCGCTTTGGCATACGCGCGCTGCTTGTACTCCAGCGGGTGCGGCGCGTGATCGGTACCGATCGCGTCGACGTCCCCCGTGGCCAGCGCCGCAGCAAGCGCCAACGAATCCGCGGGCGTCTTGATCGATGGATTGACCTTCAGCAGATTCCCCAAGCGCTCGGCCCACTCGGATGAAAGGAGCAAGAAATGCGGTGCGGTACTGGCCCACACACGCAGCCCCTCGCGGCGCGCTCGGCGCACGTGATCGACCGCGGCCGCGGACGAAACGTGGAACACGTGCAACTCCGCGCCCGTGGTGCGCACCCAGTGGATCGCCTTGCGAACCGACTCGGCCTCGGCTTCGCTCGAGCGGGCGAGATGGTGCACGGCCACCGTGGCTTGCGGATGGCCGTCGACCCAGCGCGCCTTGTCGCGCTGGAGCAACGCTTCGTCCTCGCAGTGCGCGACCACCATGCGACCGGCCCGCGCGGCGCCCGCGAACAAGCGCTCGAGCAGCGCGTCGTCGAGCACGCCTCCGAGGCCTGTCGAGCCGCCCAAGAAGCACTTGAAGCCCGGCGTCAACGGCGCCATGGCGTCGAGTTCCGGCAGCGACGCCTCGAGCAGATTCGCGAGGCAACCGAAGTCGACCCGCGAGCGCCGCCGAACGTGCTCGATGCGCTCCACCAGCGCGGCGCGGGAGGTCGAGAGCGGCGGGTTGTTCTGGACCTCGACGACGCTGGTGACGCCGCCATGCAGCGCGCCCGCCGAGCCCCGGTCCCAGCCCTCGACGTGCTCCAAGCCAGGATCGCGGAAGTGCACGTGCACGTCGATCAGGCCCGGAATCACGGTGCGCCCGGCGGCGTCGAGCTCGGGGAGCCCGCCGCGCTCGAGATCCGCGCCGACGGCGTCGATCACGCCCTCGACCACGCGCACGTCGACGGTCGCGGCCGACGGCCCGGGCGGGTAGCTCCGCGCGCCACGGACCAACAGACTTGCGCCGCGCGACTCCCCGCTCATCACACCTTGCGGATCACGACCAGCGTGATGTCGTCCTCGTGCTTGCCGCCCGCGAACTGAAAGGCCGCTTCGGCGAGGGCCAGCGTGATGGTCTCGGCGCTCGAGCCCCGCTGCGCGTGCTCGGCGAGCAGCGCCTTGACCCGCTCTTCGCCAAACAACTGCTCGCGGTCCGTCATCGAGTGGGCCTCGATCAGCCCATCGGTGAAGGCCAGCAACACGTCGCCGCTCTTCAGCTCCAAGACATCGTCGACGCCATACTCGACGTCGGCGGAGAAGCCCAAGGCCAACGAGTGCTGCTCGGCGATCAGGATCTGCGCGCCGCGCGCGACGATCGGACCATGGTGTCCTGCGTTGCAGATCTCGACGCGACCGTCGGTCGCGATCGAGAGCAGGAGCAGCGTGAGGAACGTCCCGGCATCGATGCGCTCGGACAGGTCCTGGTTGAGCATCGTCAAGGCGTCCGAGGGCCGAGCGGACATGCGCAGACCGGTGCGCAAGACGCCCTGGGCGCTCTGCGTGATCAGGGCCGGCCCCACACCGTGGCCCGAGACGTCGCCCACGACCACGGCCAAGCGCCCGTCCTTGAGCTTGACGAAATCGAAGAAGTCGCCCGAGGTCCGCTCCGCCGGGCGGTAGAAGCCGTGGATGTCGAGGCCGCCGATGTCCTTGGGGATGCGCGGCATCAAGCCCGACTGAACCGCCTTGGCGAGCTCCATCTGCTGCTCGAGGCGTGCCTTCTCGATCGACTCCAGGTGCAGACGGCGCTTTTCGAGCGTGATCGCGATGTGCTGCGAGAGAGCAGCGAACAAGTCGAGCTCGCGGTGCGTGAACTCGCGCGTCGCCGCGCGCGAATCGACGTACAGCGCGCCGCGGGCGCCGCCCTTGGTTCCACGATCCTTGGTCAACGGGACGCACATCACCGCGCGCAGCTTGAGGTCGAACACCGAGCGACCGATCTCGATCGCTTCGGCGTCGCTCTGCACCGTGGCCAGCATCGGCTCGCCGCTCTCGAGCACGCGTTTCACCACGCTGGTCGAGAAGCGCACGTTGTCGGAGATCGACTTCTTGTCGCGCGTGCGGGCCACGTGGACGCGCGTCTCCCCCGACTCGGTGGCCAGGATCAGAAAGCCGCGCTCCGCACCGCACAGCTCGACCGAGTTGTCGACGATGTGCTCGAGCAAGGTCTCGTCGTCGGACGACTCGGAGACGCGAGCGATGGTCTTGAGCAGCACCTCGACGGTGCGCCGGTCGACATCGCTGTTGCCCGTCAGGAAGCGTGACGCCGAATCCGCGTCGGGGGTGCCGGCCGCCGCACCCACCGCAGCCGCCGCGGGAGTCTTCTTCGGGTCCTTGCTCTCGGGAGCCGACTTCTTGCCTCGCCAGGAGAACATGTGGCGCTCACTTTAGCGCCCGGGCCCGGGTGAGGGGTGCGCGAAAATGCTTGCGCACCCCGAGCGCGGCGCGAAAATCCCGGACCCTCGCGACCGCCGACGCGCGGTCGATCCCACCCGCCCTGGAGCCGGTATGCACATCAATGTCGAGCACGGTGAGAACTTCGCCACGATCCATCTGCGCGGCGAATTCGACACCTTCTATTGCAAGCACCTGCAAGACCAAGTCGAAGCGTTGATCCAGAGCGGCGTGACGCGCGCCGTGCTCAATCTGCGCCTGGTCAAGTTCATCAACTCAACCGCCCTGGGCGCGATCATCAAGGCCTCGAAGTCGTTCACGTCCAAGGGTGGCAAGCTGGTGATCGCGCGGCCCTCGAGCTTCTGCCGCGAGATCATCACCAAGGTCGGCGTCGACCGCGTCGTGCCGATCTTCGACAGCGACGAGGATGCCCAGAAGGCGCTGTTCTCCGAGCTCAAGAGTGCCGCGAAAGCCGAGGCCTCGAGCCCGGACGACGAGAGCTCGGTGCTGTTCGCGCCGACCGACACCACGCGCATCGAGCACTTCCTGACTCAGACGCGCCGCATCAAGGGCATCGTCAACCCGGTCCACGGCCACGCCTTCGGATCGAATTGGGTGGCCCGCGGCCGCATGTCGAGCCTCGACGAACGCGGGTTGCGCTTCCACTGGAACGGCGGCGACACCGGGCTCGATGTGTTCGCCATGGGGCAACTGCTCTCGATCGGCACCGAGTTGCGCGTCAAGTTCCGCCTGCCCTTGTTCCAGGCCGGTTTCTGCGAGGCCGTGGCCGTGGTCAGCGAAGTCGAGGAGCGCGATGGCGGCGTCAAGATCGGCGCGGCGTTCTCGCGCATCGAGGAGAAGACGCTCGCGGCCGTGCGCCAGTACTCGGCCGACATGAAGTTCCTCAAGGACGAGCTCAAGAACGCCACGGGCAAGTGAGCCCACGCGCGGCCCGCGCCGCGGGCCCCCCGAGCCCGCCCGGCTCAGGAAGTCGACGCACGCAACGACAGCCGGTCGCTCTCGTCGGGGGCCGGCTGTCGGTCTCGACCGAGCTTGTCCTCGAAGCGCGCGGCCACCGCGTCCCACCCGAAACGCTCCTCGGCCAGGCGGCGTCCGGCGCTGCCCCAGCGCTTGCGTCGCTCAGGCGACATGGCGGCTTCGCGCAGGCACAGGGTCAGAGATTCCGCGTCGCCCGAGCGCGCGATCAGCCCGTGCTCGTCGTGGCGGATCCACTCGCGCACCCGCGGCGAGTCGACGGCGACCACGGGCACTCCACATGCGAGCGCGCGCGCCAGGTCGGTCGTGACGTGGCGCGCGTCCTGGGGCGCCGCGTGCAAGGTGCTGTTGGCGAGCAGCCCCGGCAGCGCGTCGAGGTCGTACTCGAGGAAGTGCACGCGAGAGCCGACCCCGCGGCGGTCGGCGCATACGCGGAAGCGCGGCGCAGCTTGGCCGTCCCCGATCAGGACCAGCGACCAATCCGAGCGCTGTCCAACGGTGCGCGCGAAGGCCTCGATCAAGAGCTCGTGCTGCTCACCCGCGTCGCGCGGTAGACGACAACTCAGGATCCGCCCGCCGATGTGTCGACGGCCGAGTTCCTCGCTCGCCAGTCCGGGTCGGAAACGCTCGAGGTCGACACCCGGCGGCACGACGTCGATGCGTTCGGGCTCGAAGCCGCGGGCCAGCGAGGAGCTGCGGCTCTGCGGATCGAGCGCCATCACGGCTTCCGCCGCGCGTCGCACGAAGCCGCCCCACAGGCGCTCACCGATACTCCACAGCGTGCGCTGCAGCGGCGAGCGCTCGGTCCAACCGTCGGCCTCGACCAGCACCAGCGGGACGTCGCGGCGGCGCGCGACGCGCGCCCCGATCCACGCCGCGGGTGAGCGCGCGTCGTAGGCCACGATGCCCTCGGGCTCGAACGACATCACGCTGGGCCCCAGGCGGCGCTCGACGTGCTCTTGGAGGGGCGCAGCCGGAGCGCTGAGCCAGTCGGGCGGCAGCCCGAACACGCGCACCTCGTGGCCGCGCGCCGCGAGCGCCGCGGAGAGCTCGAGCGGATGGCGGCCGCCGCCGATCAGCGCGGTGATCGGGTCGACGACGAGCGCGATCCGGAGCGGAGCCATCATGACATCGAGGGCCGAGTGGCCTCCCTTAGGACAAAACTAGCCCGCGCAAGCGAGCCGAGCGTTGGCGCTGGAAAGAAACCGCCAGGAGATCGACGCGCGCCCGGGAACATCTTGAAAGCAACTCACGCCAGTCCGCGCGCCGTCGAGAACCACGGGTGTCCCGCCCCCCTGGTCCCAACCCGAGCGCTCCATGGCTCTACCTCGACGCATCCGCTCCAACGTTCCGATCCCCGGCACCCAGCCGCCGCCGCGCGCCTTGTTCATCGATCGCTGGGGCACGCTGCTCGAACCGTCTGAGCACGGATTTCCGCGCTTCGACGACGTGCGCTTCGTCGCCGGCTCGCTGGAGGCGCTGTTCCGGCTCGCCGGCGCTCCCTGGCGCATCTACCTGATCGGCAACGAAGACGAGGTGGCGCAGGGTCGCGTTCCCGATCGAGAATGGAGCGAGTTCGAGGCGGCGTTGCTCGAGCACCTGCGCAAGCAGGGCATCCGTGTCGCCCGCAACTACGCCTGCGTCGAGGATCCGCTCAACGGTGTCGCGCCCCACAACAAGTGTTCGGTGTTCCGCCTGCCCGACACGGGAATCTTCTTCCACGCCCAACAGATGGACGGCGTCCACCTGCGCCAGAGCTTCGTCATCGGTGACAGCTCGCTCGAGCTCGCGGCCGGATACCGCGCGGGCTGCCGCACGATCGGAGTCGAGACCGGCGCCGGCTGCCGCGACGGGAAGCTCGACATCGAGCCGGAGCTGATGCTGCCCTCCTTGACCCAAGCGGTCGAGTTGTTCCTTTCGAGCGAGGCCTACTCGGTCCGCTGAGCCCCCCCCCTCCACAGCGGGATGGATCTCGCTGGGTGCTGTTTGAGCGCCGCGCGGAGCTCTTCGGGCTTCGCGCGGCTTGCATTGCGTCGAGCGCCCGCAAAGGTCAGCGGACGCTCAGCGACGCTTCGTCCAGCGCGCTCCCCAAGGCGTCAGCCGCACGGCTCGCTCAGCGCTCCCGACCTGCGGCGCACGCGGCGCGACGCGTTGTTCGAGCGGGGCCACGCCGGGGTTGGGCGGAGTCGGGCTCAGACCCGCCGAGTCGGCGTCGCGTGGGTCCTCGGTGAGCTCTTCCATCATCCGTTCCAAGCGCTGCTCGTCATGTGCCGCGCGCCATTGCTCGTCGTCGGGATCGACCTCGATCATCAGCGGCGCCCAGGCGTCGTCCTCCCACGGCCAACTGAAGGCCGTCCAGGGCGCGTGGCGCGGGTCGCGCTCGATGGCCCGCGCTTCCGGCCGCGCGTCGAGCCGTACGCTGCGCTTGTTCTCCGAGAGCTCGCGCGCGTCCAGCCGCAAGCGCGCTCCGGGCAACACGGTCCACGGCGGACGGACGGCACCCGGTGCACTCTCCAGCGAGACCAGCAGCGGAGCCCCCGCCGCGAGCTCCAGCTCGTAGCGACCGTCGGGCATGAGCCGCAGGAACAGAGCCCCGCGCTCGACATGCAACAGCCAGCCCCCCGGCACCGCGACTCGGATCGGCCCGCGCCGAACCTCGAAATGAGCGTCGTCGACGCGCACCAAGTCGAAGAAGAGCACTCCAGGGTCGTCGTGGGCGGGACGCCATTCGAAGGCCGCGCGCCCGTTGAATCCGAGGCTCCCGACCGCGGTCCAGCGCATGTCGACACGCGCCAGTGCTCCGGCTTCGAGATAGCCCGGGCCGTCGAACAGCGTCTCGCCGCTGCTCACACCGATCTCCCGGATCCCGCCGGCGTGCGCGACTTCGACGCGCCCGGCCAGCACATGCACCGACAGCGGCGGCAGTTCGTTCGCCAGGGCCAACAGCACGAGGGACAGCACGGCCGCTGCTATCGGCGCCGGCCAGAGCCGATCTGGAACGAAGTTCGGCTCTCGCGTCGAGCCGCGCCGCTGCCCTACTTCCCGAGCGCCCGCCGCAGGAACTCGGCGCGCAGCCGATCGCGGTCGGTGGGCTCGACCAACTCCTCGCTCATGCGGCGCTCGAACAGCACCTGCAGGTGAGCCTTCTGGATCTGCACACGCAAGCGCGCCAGGTCCGGCAGGGAAACTTCGTCGCACAGGCCGAGCACGCGGCCCAGCCGCAGATTCGAAAGGTGAGACAGCGCGTTGTCCGTCGGCATGGCGCGCGAAGTTCGCACCAACCCCAGCGAGCGCTGCACGCGGTCGAGCAGTTCCTTGCGCTTCTCCTTGAGCAGCGCGTCGCGCACCGTGCGCTCGAAGCGCACGACCGCGGGCACGAGCTCACGGATCTCCTCGATCAAGTCCTCCTCGGTGCGACCGAGCGTCACTTGATTCGAGATCTGATAGAAGTCGCCGATCGCGCGCGAGCCCTCGCCGTACAACCCGCGCACCGCGAGTCCCGTACGCGTCGCCGCCGCGAACACCTTCTCGATTTCGGTGGGGACCAGCGCCAACGCCGGCAGGTGCAGCATCACCGACGCACGCAAGCCCGTCCCGACATTGGTCGGGCAGCACGTCAGATACCCGTAGGCCTCGTTGACCGCGAACGGCAAGCGCTGCTCCAGCTCGCGGTCGACGTCCTTCGCTCGCTCCCAGGCCTCTGCGAGCTGCAGACCGGCGGCCATCGACTGCAGGCGCAGATGGTCTTCCTCGTTGACCATCACCGACACGCGCTCGCGATCGCTGAAGGCCACGGCGCGTCCGGGCTGCGCCGCGCGCTCCTCGCCCGCGGGGGCCAGATCGCGGCTGACCAAATGCCGCTCGCGCAGCAGCAAGCGCAGCACCGTCGACGCATCCGAGATCGCGACCCACGACATCCGGCCGTCGGAGCGCAGCGCGAGCAAATCGGGCTTGATGCGCTCGGCGAGCTCGACCGCGCGCTCGTCGGAGAGCTTGGTCACGAACGGATAGCCCGCCAGGTTGCGCGCCAAGCGCACACGGCACGAGACGACGACGTCGCTGTCCTCGCCCTCCGGCACCAGCCAGGTCGGGACACGTTCGGCGAAATGCAGTGGATCGAAAGGAGAAGCGGCCACGTGAGCTCTCTAGGCTAGCCTTTGTTTCCCCGTGCGCGCCACGCCGCGTTGCTCGATGCTCCTCGCCCCTTTCGCTGCACTGCTTTCGCTCCAGACACCGCACGCCGCGCCGCGCATCCCGGTGTTCGTCTGGAAGCGCGGCGACACCCCCAGCGCCCTGCAACGTGAGTTCGGCGGCGCGGTGCTGATGCGCAATGAGCCCGCGGAGCCCTGGACACGTGAGCAGCTCGACACCTTCGTGTTCAATGCCCCGGGCCGGAACGACCTGCACCTCGAGCGCGAGGATGCGCGCTACCGCGAGCGCTGGACGCGCTGGCTCGAGTCGCGCGACGAACGCTGGCTGGTGCGTGAGCCATGCCTGACCGACCCGGCGACGATCGAGCGCCTCGAGCGCACGCTGGACCAGGCGCTGGTCCAACGTGGCACGCGCGCCGACCGTGGAGTCTCCCTGGGTGACGAGATCGGCTTGACCCCGGGCGGTGCGCCCGAGGACGTGTGCCTGTCGAGCACCTGCCGCGCCGCCTGGACGAAGTGGTGGAAGGCCGAGTTCGGCACGCTTGCTCCAGCGCTCGAAAGCGTCTCGACCGACGCGACGCTGCGCGCGCTGCACGATGGGGATACGCAACCCATCGGCGCGTGGCTCGCCCGGCGCCGCTTCCATCAGGAGGTGCTCCTCGAGCTCGTCGCGCGACTCGCGCGGCGCGTCCGCGCGTTCGACTCACGCACTCCGGTCGGCCTGCTCGGCCTCGCCGGTCAAAGTGCCTTCGGCGGCGTCGCGGTCGAGCGCGTCCTGCCGCAACTCGATTTCATCGAGTGCTACCGGGTTGGCAATGCGCGCGAGCTCGCTTTCACCACGCGTCGGCCGGAGCAGTCGGTGTGGGCGACGGCCTTCTGCGAAGCGCGCGGTCCAGCTGCCAGCGCACACGCCGTGTGGGACCACTGGATGCGCGGCGGCGACGGCTTCGTGATTTGGAGCGAGGACGAGCTCGAACGCGCGCCCGAACATGCGCGTGCGCTGCTCGAGGCCGTGCGCGGCGTGCGGCAGATCGACGCGGAATGGTCGGGCTACCGTCCGGCTCCGCGTGGAGTCGCGATCGTCCACCGGCCGCGCGACGTCGCCGCGCAGTGGTTGCGCGATGCCCTGCTCGACGGCTCGACTTGGCCCAAGCGCTTCCAGAGCTGGCAAGAGACACATGGCACGCTCGAGAGCGCCCGCAAACGCTGGATCGACGCGGCGGAGGAACAGGCTGCGATGCCGGGCGCCTTGCCGTCGAGCGCGATCTCCGCCGCCACCGTTGCGCGCTTTCCACTGCTGGTGCTGGTACAGGCGCTGGTCGTGGACGACGTCGAGATCGCTGCGCTGCGCAGCTACGTGCAGGCCGGCGGAAGGCTATGCATCGACGGCGAGTTCGCGTGGATCGACGGCACCGGGCGCAAGCACAGCGAAGAACAACGTCAACGCTGGCTGACCGAGCTGGCCCCCGTGGCGCCACCCGAGGGCTTTGCCACGCTGGTCGAGGGTGTTGCGCGGCGCGACGCCACCCGCGCGTGGTGGGATGCGCGCGCCGTCGATCGCGCTCCGTGGCTGGTCAGCGGAGCAGGGGCCGAACACTGGACCTGGAGCGCGACGTGGAGCGAGCGCGGCGATGTGGTGCAGGGCGTGCTGCTGCCGCGCGTCGCCGCAACACCCTGGCCAGACCAAGTCGAGTTGGCGGCCCGCTCGGGCTGGCGACTGGCGTGGACGCGCCCCGAGCGCGACGAGCACGGCCGAATCGCGTGCGAGCCGGGAAGCCCGATCCTGCTCGTGCTCGAGCGCAACCAACGCTGAGCGCCGCGCGCCGGTCGGCCGCGCTCAGTGCGGCGGACGGAACACACGCACCAGATTGCGGCGTCGGCTGCGCAACTCGGCGCGCAATTGCTCGTAGACCACTTCGCGTTGCGCGAGGCTCTGCTCGAGCCCGTTGGCGAAGGCCAGGGTGCGCCGCAGCTCCGAATCCGACTGCGAGAGCGAGGCCTCGAGGTGCGCGCGGCGGGCGCGCTCCTCGTTCAACTCGGCCCGCAATCCCGCCATCTCCGCGCGGTGCCCCTCCAAGTCGGCGCGGGTGTCCGCCAGCGCGCGCCGGTGCCCATCCAAGTCGCCTTGCAGCGACGCCAGAGCCAGCCGATGGCCATCGAGGTCCGCGAGCGTCGCGCTCAAGTCACTCACGCGAGCCCGCAGTTCGTCGCGCAGCCCGCGCTCGGTCGAGCGCAGCGTCTCGAGCTCGCGCCGCAGCTCGACTTCGACGGCCTGCAAACCTTCGAGGCTGCTCCGCAACTCGGTCACGACTTGGCGATGGCCTGCCAGATCGTTCTCCAGATCGCGAACCAGCCCTCGGTGACCCTCGAGGTCGCTCGAGAGATCCGCGTGCGCCTGGCGCAGCGCGAGCACCTCGCTTTCGAGCACGCGATACTCGGCCTCGGAGTGCGAGTGCAGTCGTCGGAGCTCGTCCTTCTGGCCGCGCGCGGTGGACAAGGCCGTTTGGTGCGAGCCCAGGTCGTGGCGCAGGTCGACGATCACGCGCTCCAAGCCCGCGATCTCGCTGCGCAGATCGCGTTCCTGGGAGCTCAATGCCGCGGCCAGGTTGTCGCGATCGGTCTGAACGTTGCGCAGCGCCGCTCGGTGGCCCTCCAAGTCGTGCCCGAGCGACTCGACCACGCGCTGGAACTCCGCGCGCTCCTCGCTCCAATGCTGGCGCTCGCGGTCGAAGTGCACGAGCTCGCCCGCCAGATCGAAGGCCGTGCGCAGCACGCCAGCTGGCGCGATCGGCGCGTCGAGGAGTTGGGCGGAAGCGGGCAGCGCCGCGGAGCCCAAGGCCGCCACGACCACGTGGCGATAGACCGGCTCGGCGTGGTCCGAGGCGTACAGCGAGGCGTTGTAGAAGCGCTGGAAATCGCGGCCGAGCTCACGCAACGCCGGATCGTAGTCGAGGTACATCGACAGGCATTGCAGCACCAACCATCGATCGAGATTGCCGTGACCGATGCTCGTGGTGCGCGCCCCCAGAGCCTGCAGCTGGCTCTCGACCGCCGCTCGCAGCGGCAGTCCGTGGTGCAAGTGTTCGTCCAGATAACGATGGCGTTGGCCCAACTTGCGCTCGAGGAAGTTCTGCAGCACTTGCTCGGCCTCCTCGACGCGCGGGGCAGCGTAGGGGCCAGCGAGGATCACCCACGACCGCGCCACGCGACGGCATTCCGCGACGAATGCCTCGCGCCGCGCCGGGGGTACGTGCTCGAGCGTGTCGAAGGCGCACACGGCGTCGAAGGCCGCGTCCTTGAACGGCAAGCGGCTGCCATCTCCCAAGACCAGCCCGCTGACCGCGTTCGCCTCCATGTCGACCAACTCGATCCGCGCGTCGGGCAGGAAATCGCGCAGCACCGCGGTCCGCCCACCGACATCGAGCACGCGCAGGGGCGCGCCCGATCCGCGCAATTGGCGCAGCAGGTCACTCACCAGGCGATAGCGCTGGTACTGGTCGAACGGGAGGGCGAGCACCGAATCGTTCACGAGCGAGACTCCGCGACCGACTCCGCTCCCGCGAATTCGCGCGTGACCCGCCACTGGAAAGGCAAGTGGAACAGGCCGTGTTGGCTACGGCGCACGTCGAGCACCTCGAAGGTGAAGGCGTGTTCGCGGTGATCGATCGGCGTCGGTGCGGGCTTGGAGTGGTCGTACAGGAAGGTCGTCAAATAGTACTGGCCGTGGAGCATCGGCAGGAAGTCGCAGCGCAGCTCGACCACGCCCTTTTCGCCGGCCTTGACCTGTGCGAGCTCGATCGGCTCGTTGCGCCAGTGGTGGTTCGACCCGTGGATGTACGTGCCATCGGAACGGTAGATGCCGATGCCGAAAACCGGCTTGGCGCAGTCCTTGTGCGCGCGCCAGTGGATGCGCACGGTGAAGGCGCGAGCCGTGTGCAGCACCTGCGTGGGCGCGCCGTGCTCGTCGAGGAACTCGATGGCGGTGGTCTCGAGCTCGCCCGAGCCCCAGCGCGGGTACTCGCTCGAGCCGCGGTTGATCAGCGACAGGCGCTCGTTGCCGCGGGCGTGGGCGCGCTTGAGGTACTCGTCGGCGACCTTCTCCGCCGATCCCTGCTCGAGCACCTGCCCCTTGTCCATCAACACCACCCACTGACACATGGACTTGACCGCGCCCATGTCGTGGCTGACGAAGATGATCGTCTTGCCGCGCTCGCGGAACTCGTTGAGCTTGTTGGTGCACTTGCCGCGGAAGTGCTCGTCGCCGACCGACAGCGCCTCGTCGATGATCAGGATGTCGGGGTCGACGCTGGAGGCCACCGAGAAGCCCAAGCGCACGTACATCCCGGAGCTGTAGGTCTTGACCGGTCGCTCGATGAAGTCGCCCAGCTCGCTGAAGGCCACGATCTTGTCGAAGCGCTCCTCGATCTCCTCGGGCGACATGCCCAGGATCGAGCAATTGAGGTGGATGTTCTCGCGACCGGTGAATTCGGGGTGGAACCCCGCGCCGAGTTCGAGCAGCGACGCGATGCGCCCCTGGACCTGCACCGTGCCGGTGGTCGGCGCGGTGATGCCGGTCAGGAGCTTGAGCAACGTGCTCTTGCCAGCGCCGTTCTCGCCGATGATGCCCACCGTGCTGCCGTGCGGGATGTCCAGGTACACGTTGCGCACCGCCCAGAACTCCTGGAAGCGCGAGGCGCCGAACAGCGCGTCCCACAGTCGATGGATCGGCTTGGCGTAGATGCGGTAGCTCTTCGAGAGGTTCTGCGCGAAGATCGCGCTTCCACCGCGCGCCGCTTGGGATTGTCCGTCGGTTCCCATGGTCGGTGCCTCAGAGCAAGTCGGGGAAGCGGCGCTTCTGCTTCATGAAGAAGGCGATGCCCACGCTGAACACCACCAGGGCCACCAGCGCGAAGCGCGCGAGCAACCCGAAGTCCGGCCACTGCGCGTACAGCACGATCGAGCGATAGGCGTCGACCAACCAGCACATCGGGTTGATCTCCAGCATCCAGCCGAAGCCCTGACGCTGCACCACGGCCCCGGAATAGAAGATCGGCGTGGCGAACATCCACACGGTCAGGAACACGCCGACCAAGTGGTACACGTCGCGCACGAACAGGTTGAGCGCCGAGAGCAAGTAGCCAATGCCCGTGGCCAACAGGAACTGCAGCGCGAACATCAGCGGCAAGAGCACCAGCGGGGCGCCCAACGCCAGCGGCATGTATTGCGGATCGCCGGGAGCGGCGGCGCGTTCCGGAGCGGGCAGCGGGTCGATGTACCCGATGTAGACCACGCCCAGGACCACGAACACGAGCCCGATGCACATGTTGATCCAGGACGAGATCGCCAAGTACACCGGCAGGATCTCCGAGGGAAACACGACCTTCTGGATGAGGTTGGCGTTCTCGACCAGTGAGTTGGTCGAGCGCGAAATCGTCTCCGAATAGGCCGTCCAGACCACGATGCCGAGGAACATCAGCATCACCACGTGCGTGTCCGGCTGCTGGTCGCTCCAGCGCGACTTGAGCACGAAGCGGAACACGAAGGTGTAGATGGCCAGGTTGATCAGCGGGAAGATCACCGACCAGAAGAAGCCCATCGACGACCCGATGTAGCGCCCCTTGATGTCGCGCACGACGAAGTCGCGCAGCAAGCGCTTGTTCTTGGCGATCGAGCGAAGCAGTTCGAACACGCGACGCCCCTAGAGGATCCTCTTGCCCATCGCCGACAGCACCAGCTGCACCGCGAACTCGGCGGTCTTGTTGCGTTCGTCGAGGATCGGATTGATCTCGGTCACCTCGAGCCCGAGCAATCGGCCCGACTCGCAGGCGTGCTCCATCACCAGATGGGACTCGCGCAGGTCGGTCCCGCCGAGCACCGGCGTGCCCACTCCGGGCGCGACACTCGGATCGGTTCCGTCCATGTCGAACGACAGGTGGAATCCGGCGGTTCCATCGGTCGCGATGGCCAGCGCGCGGCGCATCACGTCGTTCATGCCCCACATGTCGATGTCCCGCATGGTGAACACCTTCACGCCGGTGGACTTGATCTCCTCGCGCTCGAATTGATCGAGGTCGCGCACGCCGACGATCACGGCCTTGGAGGGGTCGACCATGGGCACCACGTCTCCCAGGCCGACCAGCTCGGGCGCGCCGCGCCCCAGGATCGACGCGCACGGCATGCCGTGGATGTTCCCCGAGGGTGTCGTGTCCGGAGTGTTCATGTCCCCGTGCGCATCGAACCAGATCAGCCCGACCCTCTGACCGCGCCGATGGTGGAAGGAGCTGATGGCCGCGACCGTCCCGATGGCGATCGAGTGGTCACCGCCGATGACCAGGGGAAAGGCGCCGTCCTCGAGCACACGCTCCACACGCGCGCGCAACCGCCGGCAAGCGCGCGAGATCTCCGCCAGGAAGCGCGCCTTGGGGTTGAGCGGAACGCGCGACTCCGGCGCCGGAACGGCGACGTTGCCGCGGTCCTCGTAGTCCAGCCCCAGGCGCCGAACACCGTCCTCGAGCCCGGCGATGCGCATCGCGCTCGGTCCCATGTCCACGCCGCGGCGGCCCCCGCCGAGGTCCATGGGCACTCCGATCATCGCGACTTTGTTGGCCACGCAGTTGTCCTCAACGCTCCGCTCTCGCGGCGCACCGCAGTGCGCGCGCCAGACCGGCGACTGTAGCAGACGCACTCCGAGTCGCGAGGCGCGCTTCGCCGCTGGGCACTCAATGGGTCCGCGCTCCCAGGGCTCCCAGGACCGCGCCCTGCAGCGCCGGATCGGCGGCGCCGACGCGCGCGCTGAGCCAGTCGACCTGCGCCATCCCACCCCACTCGCCGAGAGCGAACCCCACGCGTCGAACGTCGCGTGGGCTGGACCCCGACGGCGGCCGCCCGAGCTCCAAACGCAGTCCGTCGATGCCCAGGACCTCGACCCACAGTGCGCCGCTGACGATGCTGCGGTTCCACGGCTCGCTCCACAGCGCGGAGCGCAAGAGCGGCAGGATCTCGGCGTCCTTGGCGCGGATCAGGAAGCAGGCGAGCTCGACGTCCACGTCCAGATCGTCGCCCAAGGGGAACAGCTCTCGCGCCAGCGCAACGTCCTCCGCCCGAGCGTCCTTCGCCAGCGCGGCGATCGCGCGCGCACCCACGGCGCCGCTGGGCCGTTCGTTGCGCAGCGTTTCGCGCACCAGCGCCTTGGACTCCTCGTGGCCGGCGAGCGCCAGCTCGACCGCCAACTCGAAGCGCACGCGCAGTGGTGCCCGCGCCGAGAGTGCGAGTACCAGGTCGCGGATCCGCGGGTCACCGGCGACGCGCGTGAGTGACTCGACCAGCGCCGAGGCATCGGCGTGCAACTCGGCCTGCCTGGGCTTGGCCTCGTCCAGCCCCAGTCGTGCGCGGAGCAACGAAAGAGCCTTCGGATCTCCCAGGCGCGCGCGCGCCACGAGAGCCTCCGCGCGCACCTTTGGAGCAGCGTCGTCCTCGAGCGCGGCCAGGGTCGGCAGTGACGTTTCGCCGCCCGCCTCTCCCAGCGCGCGCGCGGCATGCGCTCGTTCGCCCTCGTCGTCGGAGCGCACCGCGACGTCGAGCAAGAGCATCGCGCCTCGCGCCCCGCCGCGCGCCAGAGCCGCGGCGCACTCGTCGCGCAGCGCGGGGATGGTGAAGGCCTCGCGCAGCACCGCCTCCGTCAGGGGTTCGAGGCCGCGCCGGACGATCTCGTCGACCAGCACGCCCCACTCCTTGTCGTCCAGCGGCCGAAACAAGTCGTTTTCGATCAACTGGGCGAGCTCGGTCGGCAGCGCGTTGACCACGCCACGCAGACGTTCCGGTGGAGCCCCGGCCAGCGCGATCTCGAGATAGTGATCCCGGATACCGGGGCGGCGGACCTCGGACCCGGCCCGATAGATCACGCGCGAGAGGAATTTCTGATGCTTGGCGAGGTCGTCGACGATCAGCACCTCCCACGCTTGTCCATCGATGAGCCCGAAGCGCCGCGCCGCGTCGAAGCGCAGTTCGAGCACAGCCCGAGCGAGCTCCGACTCTTGCGGCGGCTGGGACACCAGTCCCACCGCATCTTTGGCGACGCGCGCCAGTGGATTTGCTTCGTCCGCGGCCAGACCGCGGACGTGCGCCAGCGCCTCGCCCGTCCCGTTCAGCGCCAGGCCGACCAGTCCGGCTTCGGCAACGGCCGCGCGCCGACCCGCGAAGTCGATCAGCTTGGCGACATCGGAGGCGGTCCCCAGCGCGCCCAGCGCCCAGATCGCAGCGCTCTTGAGCTCGCCCTTGGAGTTGTCGGCCAGGGCTTGGATGCGCGGGCGCTCGGCAGTGGCCTTCGCGTACCCCAAGGCCAGCACCGCGGCGCACTTCGCGCGCTCGCTCGACTCCTCCCGCTCGAGCTCGCGCAGCGCCTCGGGCACGGTGCGCAAGGCAAACGTCGCGCGCCGGTCGCGCTCGACCAGCGCAGCCCATTCCGTGACGCTGAGCAGGCTCAGGTGCGCGGCCTGGTCCTCGCTGGCCTTCTTCGCTTGCGAGGTCGGCAGGCAGACGGCGAAAGCGGCGATCCAAGGGCAAAGCAGCATGGTCGTGTCCCCTCTTTCGGCCGTGCGCGGCGGTTGCCTGGGTGACCCGCGTCGCGCGTCGAGCGAAAGCTCCAAAACGGGATGCTAACCAGCCGCGGGCGTCGTTCCAGCGTCATCGCACGTGTACGACGACCTCGAGCTCTCCCGCGGCGAGCTTGCGCAAGCTGACCGATCCGACGCGACCGCCCGGAGCGCGCGCCCGAAGCTCGCCCTCGGCGCCAACGGAAAGACCTTCCAGCACGAAACGGCCGTGCTCGTCGGACTGCGCGCTGGCGCCCCCGGGCCCCTCCAGCAGGACGTGCGCCAACGGCTCGCCGCTCTGCGCGTCCATGGTGGTGCCACGCACGGTCGCGTGCGCGCTGGATGAGGTGTGTGCGTCGCCGCAGGCCGCGAGCGTGGCCACCAGAGCGCTGATCAATCCACGCATGGCTAGTGCTCCTCCGGCTTGCCCAACATGGCCACGATCTGGTCGCGGCGCGCGTCGCGCAGCGCCGCCGTGCGCGCCTCTAGGTTCAAACGCAGGAGCGGCTCGGTGTTCGACGCTCGCACGTTGAACCACCACCAATCCGGAGCATCGAGGTCACCGAACTCGACCGTGATCCCGTCGAGCATGTCCTGGCGGCCGCCGGCGAAAGCCTGCTTGAGGCGAGCGATCGCGCCGTCCTTGTCCTCGACATGGAAGTTGATCTCGCCACTGGCGCAGTAGCGGCGCAGCCCTTGGGCGCGTTTCGAGAGCCGCTCCTGCGACTTCGAGAGCATCGTCAGCGCGGACACGAATGCGATCTCCCCGGAGTCGCACACGTAGTTCTCCGCGAAGTAGAAGTGCCCAGAAAGCTCGCCGCCGAAGATCGCGCCCTTCTCGCGCATCGTGGCCTTGATGAACGAGTGCCCGACGCGGTCGCGCAAGGGCACACCGCCGGCCTTCAGGATCTCCTCCTTGACGACCCACGAGGAGCGCAGGTCGTACACCACGGGAGCGCCGGGCTGCTTCGCCAAGAATTCGCGCGAGAGCAGCGCGGTCATCAAATCCGCCGACAACGTCTGTCCGGCGTCGTCGACGAAACAGCAGCGGTCGGCGTCCCCGTCGAACGCGATGCCGACTTCGGCGCGTCGCTCGGCCAACAAGCGCTTGACGTCGCGCAGGTTCTCTTCCTTGAGCGGATTGGCCTCGTGGTTGGGGAACGTGCCATCGAGCGTCATGAACAGCGTGTGCGCTTGAACGTTCTTCAGGCGTTCCAGGATCGGCGGCAGCGTGTGGGCCGCCATCCCGTTGGCCGCGTCCAGGGCAACGCTCATGGGCCGCTCGATCTTCGCGAAGCGCGCAACGTGCTCGGCGTAGGACTGCAGCACGTCGACGCGCCGCACCTCGCCGCGGCGCGCCGCGGCCTGCGGCTCGGGTTCGCCGACCATGCGTTCGACATCGAGGATGCCATTGGCGGCCGAGATCGGTCGCGCTCCGCGCGAGCACAGCTTCATGCCGTTGTACTCACCCGGATTGTGGCTCGCGGTCACGTTCAGTCCGCCGTCGACGTCGTTCGAGCCGATCCCGAAGTACGCCATGGGCGTCGAGCACAAGCCAAGATCGAGGACATCGCAGCCTGCGTCACGGATGCCCTCGATGACCGCGCTCTGCAGTTCCGGCGAGTGCGTGCGCATGTCGCGGCCGACAGCCAGGCGCTTGGCGCGCAACAGCCGCGCGAATGCATGCCCGATCTTGCGGCCGAGCGCCGCATCGAGCTCCTTGGGGTACTTGCCTCGAATGTCGTACGCCTTGAAAATTCCCATGGCCGTCTCGCGCGCTCCTCGTGCGTGGAAAGGTCGCGCAGGATAGCCACTCCGAGGGCGCGTTGCGCGCCGGCGAACCGATCGACGCGCGAGCGATCCAGGGCGAACGGGTAGGTCGACGGCCGGAGCCGCGATCGTGCGGTCGGCTCGGCGCAGGCCAATCCGATGCACCCAGAGCATTCCGGCCTGGTCCGCGAACACCTCGGGAGCGCGCACGTGGTTGGCTAGCCACGCAGGAGGTTCGGGCCGAAACCCAGCCCTTCTCGCAGGGTCGCCGCAGCGCTCCTCAGCGCAGAGCGTCTTCCATCGCGACCAGAACGCGCGCGACGTCCTCGGTGCCGACGTCGAGATGCGTCACGAAGCGCAGCGTGGTGGCGTTCTGCGGAAGCACCAGGACATTGTGGCGCTTGAGTGCCTCCATCAACGACACGGGGTCGTGCCTGCGGTGCGCCACGCGTGCCATGACGATGTTGCTCTCGACTTGGTTCGGGCTGCACTCGAGCCCCTCTAGTCCGTCGAGCACGCTCGCCAGTTCCTTCGCGAGCACGTGGTCGTCGGCGAGCCGCGCCACGTTGTGCTCGAGCGCGTACAACCCCGCGGCCGCTAGGATCCCCGACTGGCGCATCCAACCGCCGAGACGCTTGCGCATGAGACGCGCGCGCTCCAGGAAATCCCGCGGACCCGCGATCAGCGATCCGACCGGGCAGCCCAGGCCCTTCGACAAGCACACCGAAACAGAATCGGCGCACGCCGCGTAGTTGCGCACGTCGACTCCGCTCGCGACCGAGGCGTTGAACAATCGCGCACCGTCCATGTGGACCGGGATGCCGAGCTCGCTGGCGAGCGCCTTGAGTTGGCCGAGGTGCTCCAACGGCAGCACTCGACCGCCGGGTCCCTCACCCGAACCCATGAAGGTCTGCTCGACACAGATCAACGCCGTGCGCGGGCAGTGCAGCGAACGCATGCGCACGCTGCGGCGCACTTCGTCGAGATCGAGCCGACCATCGGGCGCGTGCAGCGTCAGCGACTGCACGCCGTGCAGCGCGCCGGCGGCTCCAGCTTCCCACTGCACCATGTGCGCGCTGCGCTCGAGCAACAACTCGTCCCCCGGTCGAGTCCAAGACCCGACCGCGATCGAATTGGCCATCGTGCCCGAGGGCACGAACCACGCGCCGTCCTTGCCGAGCCTGCGTGCGACCTCGCTCTCCAGGCGCGCGACCGTCGGATCGCCCTCGAGCACATCGTCGCCCAGTGGCGCCGCGACCATCGCCGCGAGCATCTCGCTCGAGGGACGCGTCACGGTGTCACTGCGGAAGTCGGCGACGCGCATCGCTAGCGTACGCCGGCCGTCGCGAGGCAGTTCGTGACGCGCTTGAGCGCCTCGCGGATGTCGTCGGTGCTCGCGGCGTAGGAGAAGCGCAGATACCCTTCGCCGAGCGCGCCGAAGGCCGTGCCCGAGAGGATCGCGACTCCGGCCTCGGTGAGCAACTTGACCTCGAGCTCCTTGGACTTGAAGCCGGTCTTGGTGATGTTGGGGAAGGCGTAGAACGCACCCTTGGGATTGACGCACGAGAAGCCCGGGATCTTGTTGAGCCCGTCGACGATCACGTTGCGGCGCTCGTCGAAGGCCTTCATCATCCGCGCCACGGCGTCCTGCGGACCGCGGAGCGCTTCGACGCCCGCCCATTGCACCGGTGCGCTGGGGCACGAATTCGAGTTGATCTGCAGACGTTCGGCGATCTCGATCAACGGCTTCGGCCACACGCCATAGCCCAAGCGCCAACCGGTCATCGAAAAGGTCTTCGACCAACCGTCGAGGATGATCACGCGCTCGCGGATCGACTCGTAGCCATACAGGCTGACGTGCTCCTCGCCGTCGTACAGCATGCGCGAGTAGATCTCGTCGGAGAGGATCGCCACATGAGGGTGCTTCTCCAATCCAGCCACCAGGCGGTCCATTTCCGCCTTGCGGATCACCCCGCCGGTCGGATTGGCCGGCGTGTTGACGATGATCAAGCGCGTGCGCGGGGTGATCTTGGCGATCACTTCCTCGGGGTTGAACGAAAAGCCGCTCGACTCGCGCAACTCGATCGGAACCGGCGTGGCTCCGGTGTACTTGATCAGCGACTCGTAGATCGGGAAGCCCGGGTTGGGATACATGATCTCGGCGCCCTCTTCGCCGAACATCGAGATCGCGAAGTACATCGTGGGCTTGCCGCCGGGCACGATCATCACGTTCGCCGGGTCGATCTTGACCTTGCGACGGGCCCAGCAGTCCTCGGCCACCGCTTCGCGCAACTCGGGGATTCCCTTGGCGGGCGTGTAGAAGTGAGCTCCGTCGGCCAGCGCTTTGCGTCCGGCCTCGACGATGTTCTCCGGCGTGCGGAAGTCCGGCGAGCCGATGCCGAGGTTGACGATGCTCTTGCCTTGGGCTTGGAGCGCCTTGGCACGAGCGAGGACTTCGAAAGCGGACTCGGTGCCGAGGCGAGAGAGGCGACTGGCGAGTTTCAAAGCACGACTCCGGGCGCTATGGCCGGATACGACTGTGGTTTCGGACTCGATCGAGCAACGCCGGAGTCTATCGCATCCAGTGCCCGAGCCCAAAGGTCGCGCGCTCCTCGCCGTGGAGTGCCACGCGACGCGACGCTAGCCTCGCTCCCCGGCGCTGTAGCCCGCCGTTCCGCGAGCGCTAGCGCAGCGCTCGCGCATCGCCGTCCGTCCCAGGAGTTGTGTGCATGCAATCCCCCGCGCCCTTCAGTTCCCGACGCCTCGTCGTGTGCGGCATCCTTGCGCTCCTCGGAGCGTCGCTTTCGAGCTGCGCGGACGAACCCGACGTGGTTCTGTACTGCTCACTGGACCAGATGTTCTCCGAGGAACTGGTGCAGCAGTTCGAGAGCAAGAGCGGGCTGGACGTGCGCATCGAGTTCGACGTCGAGGCGGCCAAGACCGTGGGCTTGGTCAACCGCATCCGGGAGGAACGCTCCCGTCCGCGCTGCGACGTGTTCTGGAACAACGAATTGGCGCACACCGTCGCGCTTGCGGAGGACGGACTGCTGCAGCCCTACGACAGCCCGAGCGCGGCCGACATTCCGGAGCCCTTCCGCGACCCGCAGCGCCGTTGGACGGCTTTCGCCGCGCGCGCGCGTGTCTTCATCGTCAACACCGACCTGGCCGATCCGAGCAAGATCCGCAGCTTCGAGGACCTCTGGGATCCGCAGTGGAAGGGCAAGGTAGCTGTCGCGCGGCCCCTGACCGGCACCACCCTGACGCACTTCACCGCGCTGTACGCGATGCGCGGAGAGGCCGGCGGAGACGAGATCGTGAGCAAGCTGCAGAACGCGGGCGTGAGCTTCGTGCAGTCCAACGGCCAAGTGATGCGACTCGTGCGCGAGGGCCAGATGGCCTGGGGGCTCACCGACACCGATGATTTCAACGTGGCACTGCAGGGCGGATTCCCGGTGGCGCAGGTGTACCCCGATCAGAAAGACGACGCGCACCCCGATGCCCCGGGCACGCTGTTGATCCCCAACTCCGTGTGCCTGCTGAAGGACGCGCCGCATGCCGAGAACGCGAAGAAGCTGATCGACTTCATCCTCTCCAAGGACGTCGAGGCCGCGCTCGCGCAGGCCGAGGGCGCGCAGATCCCCGTGCGTTCCGCCGTTCCGCGCCCAGCGCACGTCAGGTCCGCGGCGGAGCTGACCCTGATGCATGTCGACTGGGCCAAGGTCGGCCAAGACATCCAGCAGCGCCTCGCGAAGCTCAAGGAGCGCTTCCTCCAGTGAGCAAGCCGTTGGTGTTCGTCGCTCTGGCGTTGTTCGCTGTCGCCGGCTTGGCTCCGATCGCGGTGATGCTCGCGCGCGTCGAGCCCGGCGATTTCGCGGCGCTGCTCCAGGCGCGAGCGAGCGAGAGCGCCGCGACTGCCAGCGGTACCTGGCGAGCGCTCACCGAGAACCGAGCCTTGGGCCTGCTCGCCCGAACGCTCGCCTATGGACTGGGCGTCGCCGCGCTGACGCTCGCCATCGGGGTGCCGTTCGGTTTCTTCACCACGCGCACCGACATGCCCGGTGCGCGCGTGCTGCGGCCGCTGGGCATCGTCCCGCTGTTCTTTCCGCCGATGATCCTGGCCATGGTGTGGACCGTGCTGGCCGACATCCGCGGCGCGGGCGCGGCCTACTTCGTGTCGGCCTTGAACACCTTTCCCCTGGTCGCGCTGTTCGCGGGTCGAGCGTTCGAGCGTATCGACGGGCGGCGCGAGGATGCCGCGCGCCTGGTCGGCGGTCGCTGGGCGGTGCTGCGCTGCGACCTACCGTTGGTCCTGCCCGCCGCCTGCGCCGGAGCCTGCTTGGCCTTCGTGTTCACGGTCAATGACTTCTCGGTGCCCGACTACGTGTCGTGGATCGGCACGCCCAAGTTCAACGTCTATGCGGACGAGATCTTCGCCACGTGGAAGATCGACGCACACCCGGGCCGCGCGGTTGCGACCGCCCTACCGCTGATCGCGATCACGCTCGTGACTCTGTGGCCAGCGCTGGTGCTGCGGCGCCGCGGCGCGATGGCCTCGCTCTCCGGCGACTTCCAGCAGCCCCAGCCGATCGAACTCGGTGCCTGGCGCTGGCCGGCCTTCTGCTTCTGCCTGGCCTTGGTGGCGCTGGGCTGCCTGGTGCCGATCGCACGCCTGGCCTGGGAGGCGGGAGGCGGCCACAGAGGCTTCGAGCTCGCGCGCGTCTCGGCCTCGTTCGCGCTCGCCATCGAGCGCTCGCGCGAGGATCTGCAGAACTCGATCCTCTGGGCCCTGGCCGTGGCAACCGCCTGCGTGCCCGTCGGACTGATCCTCGGGCACGCGCTCGAGCGCCAGCGCGCCGCGCGCTGGATCGAGGCGCTGGCCTTGGCGCCGATCGCGGTGCCCGCGATCCTCTTCGGCATCGGCATGATCGTGCTCTGGAACCACGACTGGAGCGCGCGCTTCTACGACGGTGGCGGCATCGTCGTGTTGCTGCTCTTCGGGCGCTTCATCGCCTTTCCCTTGGTGGCGAGCTCGGGGGCCGTCGCGGCGCTCGACCCACGCCTCGAAGAGGCCGCACGCTTGGTTGGAGCAGGTCCGGCGACGCGCCTCGCGCGCATCGTCGCACCAGCGCTCAAGTCCTCCTTGCTCGGCGGCTGGGTGCTGGTCTTCGTGCTCGCGCTGCGCGAGCTGGACGCGACGATCCTGGTGCCTGCCGCCAACCACAGCGCGATGTTCCGCATCTTCAATCAAGTCCACTTCGGCCGCGACGACTTCGTGGCCGCAATGGCCTTGCTGCTCGTGTTCTTGATCGTGTTGCCGGGCCTGCTGTGGTCCTTGTTCGCGCGCACTCGACTGGAGCTCCTGCCGTGAACGCTGTGCAACTCGTCGACGTCCGCGTGCGGCTCGGAGCCACCACCATCGGGCCGTTCGCCCTCGACGTGCGCGAGCGCGAGCACGTGTTGATCGTCGGCCCATCCGGCTCCGGCAAGACCACGGTCCTGCGCGCCATCGCCGGGCTCGCGCCGCTGGCCAGCGGCACGCTCGACCTGTTCGGTGAGCGCGCCACGGAAGGTCCCCGCCAACGCATCGCACCCGAGCGCCGACGCATCGGATTTCTGTTCCAGGGCGGTGCGCTGTGGCCGCACATGTCGGCGCGCAAGCAAATCGGATTCGTCTTGGCTCACGCTGGCTGCCCGAGCGACCAGCGCGAGCAGCGCACGCTCGAATTGCTCGAGTGGGTCGAGCTCCCCGGATTCGCGGAGCGCATGCCCGCGACGCTCTCCGGCGGCGAGGCCCAGCGCCTGGCGTTGGCGCGCGCCTTGGCCGTCGAGCCCAAGCTGCTGCTGTTGGACGAGCCGCTCGGTCCGCTCGACTTCGAGTTGCGCGACGCGTTGCTCGCCAAGCTCGGTGAGCTGCAACAGCGCTTGGGACTGACCGTGGTCCACGTCACCCACGCTCCGAACGAAGCGCGAGCGATCGCCTCGCGCATCGTGCGCATCCGCGCGGGTCGCATCGAAGGCGAGGAACGAACGTGAATGCTCGTGCGCTGGCCGGAATGTTGGTCGCCGCGCTCGGCGCGTGGGCGGTCTTCTCCATCTACCACACCCCCGCGAAGGCGGCGGTTGCGGTCGCTTGGGAAAGCTCCAACCAATGCGCGCAGTGCCACCCGCTTCCATTCGACGAGTGGAAGTCCTCGTGGCACGCGCAGTCGTGGACCGACGTCGAAGTGCGCAAGCAAAACGACGACTTCGGCAACTCCGATTGCATCGATTGCCACGCTCCACAGCCCGTGTTCGAGACGGGCATCGGCAATCGGGTGCTCCCGCGCAGCACGCGGCGCATCGAGGGCGTCGACTGCATTGCGTGCCACCAGATGCTCGACGGCCGCATGGCTGGCACGGTCGACAACCCGAGTGTCGCCTGTCGACCGCTCGCGCAACGCGAGTTGGTGCGCCCGGAATTCTGCGCCGGCTGCCACAACCAACACGGCACGATCGACCAGTGGAAGGCCAGCAAGTACGCGCAGCCCGGACCCGACTTCCAGGATTGCATCGCGTGCCACATGCCCTACCGCGATCCGGCCGATCCGACGAAGGGCCGCAACCACACGATGCACGGCGGTCACGACATCGAGCTGGTGCGCCGCGCCGTGACACTCGAGGTGCGGAGCATCGCGGGGGCTCCGCAGGTCGTCGTGCGCAACGTGGGCGCGGGTCACAACTTCCCCACCGACGAGCGCAGCCGCGCTTCCGACATCTTCTGGCGTCCGCTCGACGGCAGCGACACCCCGCAGCCCTGGCGCAAGCTCTACCGCTTCCGCAATCCCTACCGCTTCGAAGTCGGACAGCCGAACACCGAGCTGCCCGCCGGCCAAGCGCTCGAACTCACCATCGAGGACGATGCAGCGCGCGGCGCCATCGAGGTGGCGCTGTTCTTCAAGTTGACGCCCTACTATGAGGATCCAGAGCGTCCGGATCCGGAGCGTGAGTCCATCCTGGTTCATCGCGTGAGCTGGAAGCCGTGAAACGCGCACTCATCGTGACGCTGGCTTGTGCTGGCAGTTGCTCGGAGAGTCCCGCGCCTGTGCCGCAACCCGTGGCACAGACCCAGACGACGCGCCGCCCCGTGGCACGCGAGGAACTGGCCAAGGTCATGGCCGAGCTCGGAGCGCCCGTGCCGCCCGCGGAGATCCCCGACGAATTGCGCGAGCGCGCTCAAGGCTTGCTCGAGACACTCGCGGGCACGGACGCCGCGATGCGTCGGCTGGCGCGCACCGAGCTGCGTGACCTGGGGCCCGCCGTCGCCCCGCTGCTCGCGGCGCGTCTCGCCGACGACGCTGCGGCCCCCGCACAACTCGAGGCCTGCGCCGAGGCTCTCGGGGAGTTCGATACGCCCGAGGCTGCGGAGGCGTTGCTCGCGCGCATCGAAGCCATGCGCACGCGCAAGGACACGGCACCCTGGGTGCGGACGCAGTGTGCTTGGCGGCTGGGGAGCGGGACGCAAGACTGGGTCGTACCGCGCTTGATCTTGCACCTGCGCTACGAGACCGACCACGAAACCGTGGCTTGGATCGCGCGCACGCTGGCGCACTTCGGCAACTTCGCCGGACTCGATGGTCTGTACGTGATCTGGCGCACAGGGCGTACTCCGGAGATGCGGGACCTCGCCGCGCAGACCTTGGGGTTGCTGGCCAGCGAGCATGGCTTCCCCGATTCCGATGCGCTGCTGCGCGCTTGGATCGAGGGCGATCCGGAACAACGCCTCCACGCTCCTCCGCTTTCGCTGCTGCACCGCCGCGAGATCTGGGCGCGGATCGCCGGTTTCAGCGAATGGCAACTGCGCGGCGTCGACGATGCTCGCTTCACGCTCGCGCGCGAGTCACGTGAGGCAACGCCGCTCCTGGCGCTGGCCCTCGAGGACGAGAATCGCTACGTGCGCATCCACGCGGCGCAGACATTGGAGCGTCTCGGCCGGCGCGCGTTGGCCGCCGGACCGGCGCTGATGCGCGCGCTCGACGACGCCGAAATCGCGCCGCAGGCCGCGGAGACGCTGGGCGCCGTGGGCTACCGTGAAGCCGAGAGCGCGTTGAGCGCGCGCTTGGGCCCCGACCAGCCGATCGACTTGCGCACATCCGCCGCGCGCGCGCTCGGGAAGCTCGCGTTGAGCTCTTCGCTGGTCGCGCTCGAGCCTTGGACGAAGGACGATGTGCAACTCGACCTGCGCGTGGCGGCGAGTTGTGCTCGGGTGCGCTGCAGCCCCGCCGACGTGCCACGGCCGTTGCTGGAGTCGCTGCTCCGTCACATGACCAGTGGGCAGGTGGACTCGGCTGAACCGGAAAATGCGCTGGCCCTGTGGCTCGCGGCCCAGGCGCAACGTGACCAGGAGCGCTTCGGTGACGCTGCTCGACGCTGGACGGAAGTGGCGGGCGACGATCCGCCGCTTCGCGTGGGCGAGCGAGCGGAACTGCTCCGCGGCCTCTTCGCGCCACAACGCTGACGAGCGAGTGCGCGTCAGCCGTAGACGACCCAGGCCGTCACGCCGACCCACGCCAGCGCGTTGGCGACGAAGATCGCATCTCCTCCGAGCAGCATGCGCGTCGGATTGCCTCCGCCCCTCTGCTGGCTCACGAGCAGCATGTAGCGCGCGAGCCCGAACACCACGAACGGCACGGTGTAAACCAGGCCATTGCCGCTGCCGAACTTTTCGGCGGTCTCCTCGGCGACGGTGTACATCGTGTAGCAGACGATGGTGCACGCGGCGAGCACGGTGACCATCTGGTCCAGGAAGCCCGCCGTGTACTGCTTGAGATTGGCGCGGTGACTCCCGCGCTCCTCGCCCAACAGATCGATCTCCGCCTTGCGTTTGCACAGCGCGAGGAACAGGGAGAGGAACAGCGTGCACAGAATCAGCCAGCGCGAGACGTCCGCGTGGGCAGCGAGCGCGCCAGCCTCCACACGCAGGATGAAACCGCTCGCGATGCAGAACGCATCGACCAGCACGATGTGCTTGAGCTTGACGCTGTAGGCGAAGTTGAGCGCGATGTAGCTGCCCACGATCCACACGACGCGTGGCTCGCCACCCGCCAGCCAACCCAGGGTCAGTGCCAGCGCCACGCACACGACGCAGCCGATCATCGCCAGGGCGACCGAGACCTCGCCGGCAGCGATCGGCCGGTGGCGCTTGGTGGGATGGGCGCGGTCGCTCTCGACGTCGAGCACGTCGTTGACCAGGTAGATCGCGCTCGCTCCCAGACAGAACGCCGCGAATGCGAACAGCGAGCGGTAGACGTCCCCCAATCCAGGCGCACGCGGTGCGCTCAGATCTGCGCGAGCGAAGGCCACGGCGGCGAGCACGAAGATGTTCTTGACCCACTGCTGGGGTCGCATCGCGCGCAGGAGGGCCGGGAGCTTCATCGGGGGACCAGGTATTTCGACCGGCGGGCGGCGCAAGCTAGTGGCTCGGGCGCGGGGCGGCCAGCAACTGCGAAAAAATCGGCCGCGCGTGCGCCGAACGGCGCGCGCAGTGCCCCGCAAAATGGCGCTGAGCACCAGCGGCGCCAGTCCCGGAACTCGAGCGCCGAGCGAGGGACAGCAACGCACCGCCCCCGCGAGCCGTGTCGCTCAATCGAGCGAGAGCTTGCGCAACTCCTCGACTGGGGAGTCCGGTCCGACCACCAGGTGCTCCTCCTCGGCCCCGAGCACACCCGAATCGCGCAGCAAGGACAGCTCGTAGGTGTCGACCGACCCATCGGCCATCAACACCACCGTCGTGTGCGGATGGTTCATGGTGGGATCGTTGTCGTCGGCGATCAGCGCTTCCTTGCCCGAGCCCGGGAACTTGCGCAACGGGAAGTTCTTGCAGTCGCGGCCCGCGTAGGAACTGAAGGTCCCATCGATGGCCTCGAGGTCCTTGAACCACTCGACCTCGGGGCGCCCAGCGATTCCAGGCAAGGACCCGATCTCGACCGCCGGGCAGGTCAGCTTCTTCGCCATCGCCTTGGTGTTCTCGAGGATGCCCTTGTTGACCACTTCGGCGAAGAACTTCACACCGCTCTGGTTGGGCGCTTTGTCGAGGCTGTTCTTGTAGCTCATCAGCCCCTTGTAGATCTCGGACATGTTGGCCTTGCAGGCCGTCACCTTGGCCGCGTCGACGGCGTCGGTGATGCGCGGCAAGAGGAACACCGTCAGGATCCCGATGATCATGATCACCGCGAGCAACTCGATCAGCGTGAAACCGGCGCGAGCGGCGCGGCGGACCGATTGGAGGGCTGTGCGCATCGTTCGAGAATGGAGGGATGGAGGCTCCGCGAAGTCAAACTCGACAGGCGAGCGTTTCTACCCCAGCGCGGGTTTCCAGTCACCAACTCAAGGTGCACTTTCGCACACTGCCCGCCTCTCGGACACTGCCCACCTCTCGCGCCCTCCCGTCGAACACCAGGCCCCGACGGCAAGGCTCGCGCTCGCGAGTCGGACCGCGCGCGCGGCGAGAGGCAACGGCCCGCTCGTGAGTTGAGCCCTCGCGTGCCATCACGCACGCGACGCACGGCGCCCTGCGGGCGACGGAGCAGCTCAAGCTCGTGAGAGCCCGCCGCCCCGCCGTCCACCGGCGCTCAGCGCGCCGCGTGCACCGCGCCCAGACCCAATGCCTGGCGCAGAGCTTCGGTGCGGTTGGTCTGCTCCCAGGGGAAATCGGCACGCCCGAAGTGCCCGTGGTAAGCGGTCTTCTCGTAGATCGGACGCTTCAGGTCGAGCTCGCGGATGATCGCCGCCGGGCGCAAGTCGAACACCTTGCTGACGGCGTCGCACAGCTTGTCCTCGGCCACCGTGCCGGTACCGAAGGTATCGACCCGCACCGAAAGCGGCTTGGCCACGCCGATGGCGTAGCTCACCTGCACCTCGCAGCGCCGCGCGAGTCCCGCCGCGACGATGTTCTTCGCCACCCAGCGAGCCGCGTACGCAGCAGAGCGGTCGACCTTGCTCGGGTCCTTGCCAGAGAAGGCCCCACCACCGTGGCGCCCCATGCCACCGTAGGTGTCGACGATGATCTTGCGCCCGGTCAAGCCCGTGTCGCCGTGCGGACCGCCGACCACGAAGCGACCCGTGGGATTGACCCAATAGATCGTCTTCTCATCCAGGTACTTGGCCGGGATCGTGGCCTTGATCACCTTCTCGATGACGCTCTTCTTGATCTCGTCGTAGCCCACTTCGGGCGCGTGCTGGGTCGAGATCAGCACCGTGTGCACACGCACAGGCTTGTCGCCTTCGTACTCGACGGTCACCTGGCTCTTGGCGTCCGGACGCAGCCACGGGATCGCTTTGCTGAAGCGCAGCTCGGCCAGCTTCTCGACCAAACGATGTGCGTAGTAGATCGGGAACGGCATCAACTCCGGCGTTTCGTCGCAGGCGAACCCGAACATCAGACCCTGGTCGCCGGCGCCCTGTTCCTTCTCCATGCTCGTCTCGGCGGTGACGCCCAGCGAGATGTCGTCGGACTGCTTGCCGACGACCGTCATGACACAGCACGAGTGCGCGCTGATGCCACTGTCCTCGTCGGTGTATCCGATGCGCTCGAGGACGCCGCGCGCGATCCGTTGGTAGTCGACCGCCGGCACTCCAGGCTTCTTGGTGGTGATCTCGCCCGCGACCACGACCAAGCCTGTCGTGGTGAGCACTTCACACGCGACGCGCGCGTTGGGGTCGAGCGCCAGGTACGCATCGAGCACCGCGTCCGAGATCTGATCGGCGACCTTGTCGGGGTGACCCATGGAGACGGATTCGGACGTGAAGAGCTGACGTGTCATCGATGCGCTCTCGAACTCGTGGGAGATGGGGACGCCGCGGCGCCCAGTGGATACGAACAAGCGGTGCTCAGGTCGAAAAAACGTCCCGGTGCCGCACGAACTGCCCCTCGCGGAGGGAAGTCCGCAGTCTAGCGGTCCCAACCAAGGCGGCCAAGCGCACGCGGAATCAGGACGACAGGCATCGGCTGACCAGCGCGCGCAAGGTGAGCGACGTCGCCCCTTTCTGCAGCTTGACCGCACGCTGCGCGGCCTCCGCCATCCGTTGGCGCGCGGACGCGTCTCCGGCGAGTTCGGCGAGCACTGAACGCAGTTGGGCTCGATCCGCGACACGCCGCGAGGCCCCTACGGTCTCCAGCAGTGCCGCCTCCTGGCGGAAATTGTCGACGTGTGGTCCGTACACCACGGCGCAACCCTGGGCCGCGGGCTCGAGCATGTTCTGGCCGCCGTGCTCCACCAGGCTGCCGCCCACGAAGACCACGTCGGCGAGCTCGTACACGGCCTCGAGCTCACCGATGGTGTCGACGATCGCGACACCCTCGATGTCGGGATGCTCGTCCCCGCGCCGCAATTCGGTCAAGAGCTGTGGGCGCACGCCCAGTTGCGCGAGCTCGCGTTTCACGTCCGCCGCGCGCGTCGGATGGCGCGGGACGACCACGATGCGCGCCGCAGGCACGGCAGCGCGGCAGGCTTCCGCGAACCAGACCTCCTCCGGCGCGTGAGTGCTCCCCGCGACGATCGTCACCTGCCCGTCGCGCGGACCGATCAACGAGCGCAGCTCCTCGACCTTGCGCTGCCGTTCCGCGGTCGACTCACGAAACAGACCGTCGGCCTTCATGTTGCCCGTGACGATCACTCGCGACTGCAGTCCGCCGAGCTCTCGAAAGCGCTGTGCGTACTCCTCGAGCTGCACGCAGAACAGCGAGATGCGATTGAACTGCGGAAGCGAGCGGCGAAACCACAAGTAGCGCTCGTAGCTCTGCTCGGTGATGCGCCCGTTGACCACGGCCACCGGAATGCCCCGGCGATTGCATTGCCTCAAGAAATTGGGCCAGATCTCGAGCTCGATCAACACCACGACGTCCGCGTCCACTCGTGCGAGGAAACGCGCGACGCACCACGAGAGGTCGATCGGAAAACGCACGATGCGACGTCCCGGAAAGATCTGACGCGCGACCTCGAGACCGGTCTCGGTCGTCGCCGAGATCACGATGTCCAGTTCGGGATCGTGTTCGGTCAGGGCGCGCACCAGCGGCGCCGCACCCTTGACCTCTCCTACCGAAACGCCATGGATCAGCACGCGCCTGCGGCGCGCCGGCAACGCTTCGAGCCCAAAGCCCAAACGCTCGAGCGCCATGCGCCGGAATACGGGCTTGGTCGCTGCCCGCAGGAGGAACAACGGCGAAAGCAACGCGATGGCGACGATCCACAACGCGTCGTAGCCCGTGTGCAACAGCGCGCGCAACACTCCGGGACTGGGGTCGAGCTTGATCGGCGGCGGAGTCGAGGACATACGAACGTCGCGCTTGCGAACGGGCACCCTAGCAAGGCGCGCTCGCAAGTTCCTCGGCCGCCGGGGGCGGCCTCGGGGGGTAAGTCACGGTCCGCGCCACGCGCGGAGCGCGAGGACGCCTCCGCGTCTTCGCGCAGTGAAGCCCCCTTGCAACGACGCCAAGGCGTCGTTGCACCGACAGCGCCGCTACGCGTCGCTGTCGGACGGGCGAGACTTCGGCCAGCGGCCGCCGGAGGGCGGCCTCGGGGGATCCCTTGCAACGACGCCAAGGCGTCGTTGCACCGACAGCGCCGCTACGCGTCGCTGTCGGACGGGCTTACCCCATGGCACTTCTTGAATTTCTTGCCGGAGCCGCAGGGGCACGGGGCGTTGCGGTCGACGTTTTGGAAATCCCCCGTGCCTGCGGGGTTGGCTGCCGCGGCCTGAGCTTCCTTGGCCCGCGCGATCGCATCCAAGCGGCGCTTGAGGTCGAAAGCGTGAGTCGCCGGCACGGACGGAGCGGGCGCGGATGGTGCGGCGCCCGCTGGAGTCGAGGGCGCCGCAGCCGGCGCTGCGGGAGGCGACGCCGGGGGCGCCGGCTGGCTGGCTGGCGCCGCAGCGCCACTCGCCGCGGACAGCGTTGCATCCGTCGGACGGGGCGCCTCACCGGCGGGCTTCTTCAATCCGGCGGTGCGGATGCGATCGAAGGCCGAAGTCGAAGACCCACGGGGGGCCCCGGTCGAGGGCGGCGCGGTGGCTGGATTGCCGCGTTCAGGAGCGGGCGGCGCACTGTGCGCGGGCTTGGGCGCGGGCTTGGGCCCGGCACTGGTCGACGATCCGTCTTCGCCTTCGTTGGGAGCCTGGATCCGGAT
This sequence comes from Planctomycetota bacterium, assembly GCA_020853575.1. Lineage (GTDB taxonomy): Bacteria > Planctomycetota > UBA1135 > UBA1135 > F1-120-MAGs118. The sequence continues at coordinate 39,642 of JADYYP010000045.1, read as the reverse complement.
GCGCAGCGCGAGACTCCCGACCTCGTCCTCCACCGCGGCCAACAAGCTCTCGAACAGCTGGAAGCCCTCGCGCTTGTACTCGTTTTTCGGATCCTGCTGGCCGTAGCCGCGCAAACCGATGCCGGTTTTGAGCGCATCGATCGCGTGCAGGTGGTCCTTCCAACGCGAGTCGAGGGCATTGAGCAGGATGTACTGCTCGACGCGGCGCATCATCTCCGGCCCGATCGAGGCCTCGCGCTTCTCGTAGTGCGCCAGGGCCTCGCCCAGCGCCTTGTCGAATTCCGGCGTTTTCTCGGTCGCGGCATGGGCCGCCGGCCGCGAGCAATCGATGCCGAAGGAGCGATGGAACCAGGTCGCGAAACCATCGGGATCCTGGACGTAGTTCGCCGCGTTGCGAACGATCGACTTCTCGAGGAACTCCAGAGTGCGCTCGCGCAGTCCACGGCCCTCGAGCACGTCTTGGCGCACCGAGTAGATCGTCTTGCGCTGCTGGTCCATCACGTCGTCGTACTCGAGCAGCGACTTGCGGATCTCGAAGTTGTAGTCCTCGACCTTGCGCTGCGCGCGCTCGATCGCGCGCGTCACCATGCGCGACTCGATCGGCACACCTTCGCTCATGCCCATGCGTTCCATCGCGTTCTTCACCCAGTCGCGATAGAAGCGCCGCATCAAGTCGTCCTCGAGCGACAGGTAGAAGCGCGAGTAGCCCACGTCTCCCTGGCGTCCGGAGCGCCCGCGCAGCTGATTGTCGATGCGCCGTGCCTCGTGGCGCTCGGTGCCGAGCACGTAGAGCCCACCCAACTGGAGCACCGCGGCCTGATCGCGATCACAGTCGGCGCGCACGCGCTCACGCACCTTGGCGATCTCGTCGAGGTGCGCCGGGTCCCCCTGCACCAGGCTCGCGTCCTTCAAGGCTTGATTGAGACGCCACTCGTAGTTGCCGCCCAGCTTGATGTCGGTTCCGCGCCCGGCCATGTTGGTGGCCACCGTGACCGCGCTCATTTCGCCCGCGTGGGCGACGATGTTCGCTTCACGCTCGTGGTTCTTGGCGTTGAGCACCTCGTGGCGCACGCCGCGTTGTTTCAGCAGGCTCGAAAGGAGCTCGCTCTTCTCGACGGAGGTGGTGCCCACCAGAATCGGCTGGCCAGGCTCGAGGGCCGGGAGCTCGTTGCCATCGAAGTCCTTGGCGCCGGCCGCACGCCCCCTGTGGCGCGCCTCGATCTCGTCGGCGATCGCCTTCCACTTCTCCTTCGCGGTGCGGTAGACGATGTCCTCGGCGTCGTTGCGCGCGATCTTGAGGTTGGTGGGGATCGACACCACGCGCAGTTGGTAGATCTTCCAGAACTCGTTGGCCTCGGTGAGCGCGGTACCGGTCATGCCCGCGAGCTTGCGGAACAAGCGGAAGTAGTTCTGGAAGGTGATCGTCGCCAGCGTCTGGTTTTCCTGGCGCGGATTGAGCCCCTCCTTCACCTCGACGGCTTGGTGCAAGCCGTCGGACCAACGCCGACCCTGCATCTTGCGACCGGTGAACTCGTCGACGATCACCACCTCGGGATGGCCATCCTCGCCGGGCTCGACCACGTACTGGTCGTCGAGCCTGTAGAGATTGTGCGCCCGCAACGCGTTCTCGATGTAGTGCGGCCAGTCCTCGTTGCCCGGGGTGTAGAACGACTGCACGCCAACGAGCTTCTCGGCTTCGACGATGCCGGCTTCCTTGAGCGTCGCGGTGCGCTCCTTCTCCTTCACCTCGAAGTGCGTGTCGCGCTCGAGCTTGCGCGCCACCATGTCGGCGATCTTATACTTGCCGCTCGATTCCTCGGCCGGGCCCGAGATGATCAACGGCGTGCGCGCTTCGTCGATCAAGACCGAGTCGACTTCGTCGATGATCGCGAAGGACAGGATCTTCTGCACCTGCTCCTCCGCGCGGTTCTTCATGTTGTCGCGCAGGTAGTCGAAGCCGAACTCGTTGTTGGTGCCGTAGACGATGTCGCAGGCGTACACCGGCTTGCGTTCCCACGAGCCCATCGACGACTGGATCGCCCCGGTGGAGACCCCGAGGTAGTCGAAGATCGGTTTCATCCAAGCGCAGTCGCGCCGCGCGAGGTAGTCGTTGACCGTCACCAGATAGACCGGCTTGCCGGTCAGGCAATTGAGGTACAGCGGCAAGGTCGCGACCAACGTCTTGCCCTCGCCGGTCATCATCTCGGCGATCGCGCCTTGGTGGAGCACGATGCCGCCGACGATCTGCACGTCGAAGTGCCGCAGGCCGAGAGTGCGCACGCTGGCCTCGCGCACCAGCGCAAAGGCCTTGGGCAGGAGTTCCTCGAGCAGCGCCTTGCGGCGCTCGTCGTCGACGCCCTTGAAGCGCTCCCGGAACGCGCTGGTCTCCTGCTTGAACTGCTCGGCGCTCAGCCCCTTGGCCCACGACTCGAGCGCGTTGACCTGCTCGACGACCGGCACGAGGTTGCGCACGACGCGCGCGTTCTGCGACCCGAAGGTCCCTTTGAGCCAGCGGCCGAAGCCCTCGCCGAAGAGCGAGAACTTGTCGCTGAACGAATCCCAGTCGAAGGCCATGTGGACGAGCTTCCTGATCTGTTCGCTGGACCACGGCGCGGCCGGCAGCGAGCCGAACATTCAAAGGCCTGGGCTGCGCGGATGGAAGTCCGCGCCGGGGAAAGGTTGCCCCGCGCCGCGCGCGAACCCCTGCGGTCTCGAGCGCCCATTCCAACGCGCGCCGCACGGATTCCCCCGTGCCTTGGGCCTCACTGCGGCGGTTGGTGTGGCGCGACCGGCAACAACTGGCGGATCGTGGCCATCAGGAGCCCGCGCGGATAGGGCTTGTGCAGCACTCCATTGACCCGCGTCAGCCGCGCCAGATCGACCTTCGCGGCGGTCGCCATCAGGATCGGAAGCGCCGCCAAGCGCTGGTCCGCGCGGATCTGCTCGAGCACCGCTTCGCCGTCGAGCCCGGGCAATTCGTAGTCGAGGATCAAGAGCTCCGGCAGTGGATCGCGCGCCAAACGCTCGAGCGCTTTCTCGCCGGTGTCCGCGATCTCGACCGCAAACCCCTTGGCGCAGATCCAAGTGCGGATGGCGAAGGCCACGGCCAGGTCGTCCTCGACCAGCAAGATGCGCACGCCCTTGTACTCCTCGCGCTCCAATTCGGACAGGTCCTCGCACAGGCTGCGCAGGTCGTCGAGCGTGGGCAGGCCCGCTGATCGCCAGGCGCTCTCGATCTCGAGCTTGAGCGCGCGGTTGTGCAGCTTGACGTCCTGCCAGGCGTGATAGTCGGGGTGACTGGGGCGAATGTCGAGGTTGTCGTGCGTGTCCGCGGTGAAGAAGTACTCGCCGTTGACGAGGTACTCCTCGACGACGAACTTCATGAACGGATAGAGGTGGTTGCCGATCTGCAGCGAATAACGCTTGCAGCCCTCGACATCGGTCGCGCGCAGGCGATCCATGCCATCGAATACGGCTTCGATCGTCGCCGCTCCGGTCAAGTCCGCCGACGTGATCCGCGGCTTGCCACCCATGCCCGCCGGAAACGCGTGACGCACGTAGATGTCGACGGCGCGGCGCACGTGCGAGGGAGTGAGCTCGTCGAGTCGCATTGCTCCCTCAGCGCGCTCCCGCCGGCGCCGGCTGCACGGGCAGCGTCGTCCGCAGTGTGCCGATCAAGTGCTCGATGCTCTCGATGCCTCGTTCCTCGAGCAAGCGCGCGATCTCCGGCGCCAAGCGCGCGAGTTGCGACGGGTCGCTGAAGCACGCCGTCCCGACCTCGACCGCGCGACAGCCGACCACCAGATACTCGAGCACGTCGTGCGCCGTGGCAATGCCACCGCATCCGATCACCGGGATCCTGACCGAACGCACGCACTGCCAGGCGCAGCGCAGAGCGACAGGCTTGATCCCCGCGCCCGAGTAGCCGCCCATGACCGTGTTGATCCCTGGCTTCCCCGTGCGCCAGTCGACACTCATCCCCAGCAGCGTGTTGACCGCGGTGATGGCGTCGGCGCCAGCGGCCTCGGCCGCGCGCGCGATCTCGCCGATGTCGGTGACGTTGGGGCTGAGCTTGGCGAAGAGTGGCTTGCGCGTCGCGGCGCGCACGCCGCGCACCACGGCCTCGGCCATCCGCGGGTCCGTCGAAAAGGGCAACTTGCCGCCTTGCACGTTGGGGCACGAGAGATTGATCTCGAGCGCGTCGACTTCGGGGCGTGCGTCGAGACACGCCGCGAGCTCAGCGAAGTCCTCGACCCGCTCACCACCGATGTTGGTCACGACCACGCAGTCCGCGCTGGCCATCTGCGGGAGCACGTCGCGCAGGTAGGCCTCGATCCCGCGATTCTCGAGTCCGATCGAGTTCAGCAAGCCGGCCTCGGTCTCCGCGATGCGCGGATGCGGATTGCCGTGGCGTGGCTTGAGTGTCACGGTCTTGCTGACCAACCCGCCGAGGCACGAGGGCGGGGCGAAATGCTGCATCTCGAGCCCGTGCCCGAAGGTGCCCGAAGCCGACAGAATCGGATTGCGCAACACCAAGCCGGCGCAGTTCGTCGCCAGACTCGCCATGGGCGCCGAGGGTACTCGCGTCGACCCGCGGCGGCAACGTCGCGCAGCTGCTCGACAGCGAGCCGCGAGCGAACCGCGACACCGGTTCACCTGCGCGTGCCCGCGTTCACGCGCCCTGGGAATCGGGCTTCGGCTCGAGGAAACTCGAGAGCAGGAGCAGCACGGCGCCGACGCTGATGCAGGCATCCGCGATGTTGAAGGTCGGGAAGTGCCAATTCGCGAACCCGAAATAGACGTCGATGAAGTCGCGCACTTCGCCGAAGCGCGCGCCCGCGCGCCGCGGCTCGAGGAACAGGTTGTCGTACAGGTTGCCGCTCGCACCCGCGAGGATCAGCACCAGCGCGCTCGACAACAGGCGCTTGAGCGGCGAGGCGCGGACGACCAGCCACACCAAGAATGCCACGGCCGCGCAGCGACCTCCGACCAACAGCCACGTCGGCAGCTTGTCGAAGCCCCAGGCCATGCCCGGGTTGTAGGAGATCATGAACGCGAACCACTCTCCTGCGATCTCGTAGCGGTGGTGGCCGTGATCGTCGTAGCTCATTCCAGCGGGCGGCGGAGAGGCCTCGAGCCAGGCCACCACCGCGGACTTGCTCCACAGGTCGAGGGCGATCAACAGCGCGACCACGGCCAGCCGCAGCGCGACGCGAGACAACCTCGGATGGACTTCGGTCGCGTCGACGTGGTCGGTCTTCATTGAACCGTTCCCATGGCGCCGTCTTGGTCCCCCGCTCCGCGAGTCATGTCACCCTGGCGCGACGTGTACAGCGACTGGGCTGGCGTGCGAGCAGCTCTAGAGCCCGCCGCGTCGCTCGGCCTGACGCTGGCAATCGATGCAGAAGCGAGCGTGCGGCACCGCGCGCAAGCGCTCCTTGGCGATCATGTTCTCGCAGCCCTCGCACTGCCCGAAGGTCCCGTTGTTCACGCGCTCGATCGCGTCGAGCACCTGCTGCAGCGTCTCTTCGTCGCGCTCGAGCAGCTGCAGGTTGAACTCTTGGTAGTAGCCGTCCGAGGTGTCGCCCGGTCGTGATTCGGACGCATCGACGTTGCCGTTCTGTCCGAAGGCCTCCTCGTGCAGTTGCGAGAGGTCCCCGGACAAGACGGCGCGCGCCTTGATCAGCGAGACCTTGAACTCTTCGAGGTCCTTGGCAGAGAGCTTGGGCTGCTTCTTGGAGGGCATGGATCGGCCGCTCTGACGCACCACGCGGGGCGCCTGAAGGGCGCGGAAGGATAGCCGCTGAAACCCGGCAGTCAAGGGAAGGTTGAGGGACTTCCTGCGTGCCTCCGCCGCCCGGAGCTTGCAGCGCGAGCGGCCCACAGCCAGGCTCGCGGCATGAACTCGGCTCGACCGCCGCTCCCCAGCGCCTTTCGCGCCGGACTGCTCGATTTCCTCGAAGCCGTGCGCGTCGAGGCCGGACTGAGCAAGAACACACTGATCGCCTACCGCCGTGATCTCGAGCGCGCCGCTCGCTACTTCCACACACGCGGCGCGGATTCGTGGAGCGCCGTCGACAGCGAGGCCGTGGTCGCGTACTTGGGCGCGCGTCGGGCCGGCGAGGCGTCGGAGGCCACCGTCGCACGCGCTCTGTCGGCCATGCGCATGCTGATGCGCCACCTGGCCAGCGAGGGCCGCATCGCGCGCGACCCCACGGCTCTGCTCAACAGCCCGGTGCTGCGCAAATCGCTGCCGCGCGCCCTGAGCCTGGCGGAGGTCGAGCGCTTGCTCGCGGCACCCGCTGGTGCGACTTGGCGCGATCAACGCGACCGCGCGCTGCTCGAGGTGCTCTACGCCTCGGGCGCGCGCATCAGCGAGGCCCTGGGACTCACGACCGACGGGCTCGAACCTTCGCTGCGAGTGCTGCGACTGACCGGAAAAGGCTCGAAGACGCGGATAGTGCCGATCGGCGAGCGCGCGCGCTCGGCGCTGGCGCAGTGGATCGCGCAGGGCCGCCCCAAACTCCCCGGAGCCCTGCAACGGCGCGAGGTGTTCTTGACCCACAGCGGCGAGCCGCTCGACCGCACCAACGCTTGGCGGCGCGTGAAAGCAGCCGCCCTGCGAGCCGGGATCACCACGCGCATCACGCCGCACGGGCTACGGCATTCGTTCGCCACGCACCTGATCGAAGGCGGCGCGGACTTGCGCAGCGTCCAGGAGATGCTCGGTCACGCCTCGATCCAGACCACCGAGGTCTACACCCACGTCGACAGCGAGCACGTGCTGGCGCTGCATCGCCTCTACCATCCGCGCGGATGATTGGCGTTCCAACCGCGCGAACGAAAGGGTACGTTTCGCCCGCCTGACACTCGACGCCATGCAATCCTCCATCGTCCGCAAGGCCGTGATGTTGCTCGTGCTCGTGGCCGCTGGCGTGTACTTCGCGTTGGTGCGCGAGCCCGAGCCGAGCAGTGGACTGGAGTGGATCGAGCTCGGCGCGGCGCCGGTCGAGGCCGAGGAGAGCTCGAGCTCGGTCGAGTTCAGCGGCGACAGCGTGCCCCAGGCGCGCGTCGAACCGTTGCCCGCAGAAGTTCCCGTGCGCACGGCCAGGATCCGCGGCCAGGTGTTCGCGCTCGGCGAGGTTCAACTCGCCGGATTGGTGATCGAACGCCGCCACGCCTATCTCGACGCGACACGCAGCGCGGTCGCTGCCGATGGCTCCTTCGAGATGGAGGTCGGCGAGATCCACGGCGAGCTGTGGCCCGCGGATCCGGCGTGGATCTCGCTGGGTGGTGAGCGCCACCTGCTCGAGGACCTGTCTGACGGCTACAGCCTGATCGTGGCGCCCGCGGTCGTGTGGCGCGGCACGGTGCTCGACGACCACGGACAACCGATCGGCGACGCCGTCGTGCACGTGAGCGCTCCGGGCGACGCCCTCGTGCCCTTCGGAATCGCTTCGCCGCCAATCGATCATCCCTCGCAACGTGGCTGGAGCGACGAGCGCGGTCGCTTCGCGATCGGACCTGCGCCGCGCGTCCAGGGTGCGCGCATCGAGGCCTCGCGCACTGGATATCAACCCAAAGAGATCGAGCTCCCCATCGATCCAGCGCTGCCGGTCACGATCGTCCTCACCAGCATCGAATGACGGCGCGCCGCGAGCGCACGGACGTCAGGGAGACCACGTCCAACCCGCGAACAGCGTGAAGTCCGGACCAGCCTGCGAAACGACGTCCTCGTGGAACGCGAAGAACACGCGTCCACTCTGGCCCGCATCGCGGATCACTCCCAGGCCGAGATCGACCATCGGACCGCTGAGCTCTTCCATGTCCAGGTCATCGGACAGCCCGGAGCGACCGTCGAGCTGAACGACCAGCGAGCTCGACTCGCTCCAACGCAGCTCCACGCCCCAGCCCAGTTGCACAACGTCCGAAAGCGCGACGCCCGTGTCATCGAAGCTCGTCGGCGTGGCCGGGTGCACCCAACCCAGCGCAGCGAATTGCGTCCAGCGCGCGCTGGTGCGCTCACCGGACCAACCCAGCCCGAGATCGAGCTCCCCATTGCCATATCCACGCCCCTCGTCTCCCACGGGGAACTCCAACACAGCGCGCGCGCCTGTGGTCCACCCCAGCAGCGGGCGCGGCGCGGCGACGAGCAATTCCAGCGCGACGTCCTGCGCGGCGACCCGATTGCCCTCGAAGCGGTAGGCGCTCTCGTCGCGACCCACGATCTCGACCTCGAAGCGATCCTCGTCGACCGCATCGCGACCCGAGTTGGGAAACCCGAAGGCTTCGTGCCACTCGGTCACGAAATGGTCCAGGGATCCTGCCCCTCCGTGGATCAACGCCGTGTGCAGCGTGAGATCGACATGGGTCGCCAAACCGGCGGTCACCCGCAGCGAGGCGCGGGCGAACTCACCGTCGACGCGCACGGCATCGGCGCCATCCGAGTCGTTCTCGAAGATCGTCGTGTAGGCCAGGTCCTGCTCGAGCGCGAAGGACCCGCGCCCGACGGGCAAGGCGCGCCGCAGGCCCAAGCTCGGCATGGTCAGGGCCAGCGGATGTTGCACGCGTGAGGGCAGCGGGCCGCGCACCACGGCAGCGCGCGACGGATCGATGTCCGGCGCCAACGCGCACCCACCGACCAACGCGGAGAGCGCGCACCAAGCGGCGACCGACTTCACTGCGAGAACGGTGCGCCCGGGACCTTGCCGCGGTAGCGCTCGACGGCTCGACCGGTGAGCCAACCATGGAGCCCGTGCGCCGGCGCCATCGCGAAATACACGTAGCCCGCGGCGGAAACCCACTCCGTCCGGGCGGCGGCGAGCGCCAGCGAAACGGCGCCGATCGCAGCCGACAACAGATGCGAGTGCAGCGCGCCCTTGGTGATCACGCGCTCGGCCGAGTCGAGCTCGAGCACCAACCGCAAGCCCCACGCGCGAGCGTAGAGCGCGGCGAACACTCCGTAGATCAGCACGACTCCCGCGCTGTAGATCATCATCAGCTGCCGCGCGTCTTGCATGGTCATGGCGCGCAGCCCCTCGAACGCACCGTCCGTGCGACGCAGGATCAAGCCGTTGTAGAGAAAGCTCGCCATGAAGCGCAGCGGGTACACGTAGATCAGCACCAGGAACAGCAGCAGCGCATTGAGCGCCAACGTCGCGCGGTCCTCGAGCCCGTAGCGGCGATGGAGGCGGTAATGCGCGAACCACAGCGTCATCAGCAGCGTGAAGCAGGCCGCGAACACCGGTACCTGCACGAACAGCTCGACCAACTGCACGTAGCTCGTCGGCACCTCGAGCGAGACCACGATCAGGGTCAACGCGAGCGCGAACACCGCGTCCGACAACCCTTCGATGCGCGACACGCTTCCGCCACGCCAACGGAAGTCGCGCTCGCCTCGCTCCCCGAACACTTGCGCCCCGATCATCGCCAGGCGGGAAGCCTACGCGCGCCGCGCCGCGAGTCCAGCGGCGCCTCGCCGCTCCAAGGAACTTCAGTGAGCCCCGAAGTGCAGCTGGGGTTCGGCCAAGACGAAGAGCTGGTCGTGCCCGGGTGCCTCGAACAGCACGCGTCCGGCGATTCCCAACGAGTTCCAGTTCGAGCTCGGCGTCAACACCAGCGCCTGCGGCTCGCGTTCGATGCGCTCGACGAGCTCGGCCCGCGCGACGTACTCCACGCAGCGGTTGGCGTAATGGACCAACACCTGAGCGTTGGCGTCCGTGACCAACAACGGCCGAGGCTCGGGCGCCGCCGTCGCCACACGCAGTGCCAACGAGCGGTCGAGATCGCGACGCTGGGAGAACTCCAGCCCCGCCAACGCGAGCGCCGGCGCGAGCAGCGCCCCAGCTGCCAGCAGCGGACCGAGGCGTCCGCTCCAGGCCTCGAGCGCACACGCTCCGGCGAGCCACAGCAGCACGAAGACCCACGGCTCACTCCACGGGCTCCTCCCGTTGAGCAGCAGCGCGCCGGTGAACAGCGCCACGCCGAGCACCAGCGCGAGGACGTGGACCCGGACTCCGCGGACCAGCCAGGTTCTTGCCTGTGGCCCGGCGGCCGACCGCTCGAGCATCGCCGCCAGACCGCCGGCCCCGAGCAAGCTGAGCGGCGCGAGCACCGGCAGCATGTAGTAACCCTTGGGGGTGGCCGAGAAGCTCAGCGCCACCAGAGGCACGACGGCCAAGCTCCACAACAGCCGCGCTCCCTCGGTCCGTCTCCCGCTCGCGCGCCAAGGCCAAATCAAGGCCCACAGTCCGAGCAACGACCACGGCGCGGTCGACTTGGCCAGTGCCGCGACGTAGAACAACTCGAAAGGGCGCCACCAAGCGCCGTGGACACCTCCGGTGCGGTCGAACATCTGCGATCGCCAGAACGCGAAGGCCTCCGGCGAGCGCATGGCGATCAGCGCGACCCACGGTGCGCAGAGCGCGAGCACGATCGCGCTGCCCAACACCGGACGCAGCGTTCTTTTCAGGGATACGCCGCGCTCCTCGCAGCGCTCGCCCACGATCCACCCCAGCAGGAGGAACGCGGGCAACAGCGGGCCCTTGCTCAAGACCGCCAACGCGACGCCGAGCCAGCCCAGCGCTGCGCTCCGCAGCGTCGAGCGCCCGGCGAGCGCCGCGGCGCGAGCACGCCAGAAGCCCAGCAATGCAAGCGTGCAGGATGCCGTGTACGTCATCTCCGGCTGGGCACTGTGGGACCAGCGCAGATAGCCGTTGCTCATCGCCAACAGCATCCCCGCCAACCACGCAACGGCCGTGTCGCCACTCCACGACTTGGCCCAGACGTACGCCAACGCAACCAGCGCCACCGCAGACAGGATCGAAGCCGCGCGCGCATCCCACTCACCCACCGGCTCGACCGCCGATCCGCCCGCGAGTTCGTGCACTCCCATCGCTGCCCAGTAGTTCAGCGGCGGCTTCTGCAGCCGCGTCGCGCCGTTGAAGCGCGGAAGCACCCAATCTCGCTCGCGCAGCATCTCGGTCGCGCTGCGCGCGACGAAGCACTCGTGGGCATCGAGCGCGCGCTCAGACCCGTTGCCCGGGATGGCCGTGGCCGCCGCCGCGAGCATGAGCACGCCCAACCAGCGCCTCGGTGACGTGCGCAGCGCCCGAAAGAGCGCAGCGGGTCGCTTGTCGAATTCGCCTTCCATCGCCTTGGTGACGAGCGCGCAGGCAATTCGCGTGCGCGAGCACGAGCTGCAGCGCTTGGACCGCGCCGCGAGCGAGAGTCGGCTGTGCCGCACGGAAGCGGATGTCGCTGTTTTGCGCGTGATTCGGCGTGATTCCGCGGCTCGCCGCGCGCTCGCTCAACGCTCGGTCGGGCGCTCGAGGTGCTCGCGGATGCGCGCCGCGAGCTCGTGCCCGATGCCAGGAACGGCCGCAATTTCTTCAACGCTCGCCTGGCGCACGCCAGCGACGCTGCCAAAGCGCCGCAGCAGCGCCTTGCGCTTCTGATCGCCGACGCCAGCGATCGCGTCGAGTTGCGAGACGATCCGACCGCGCTCCTTGCGATGGTAGGTGATCGCGAAGCGGTGCGCCTCGTCGCGGATGCGCTCGAGCAGCAGCCGCCCAGGATCGTGGCGCGCCAGCTCGATCGGCTCGACCGCGCCCGGCAGGAACACGCGCTCCTCGCTGGCCTGCTTGCGCTTGCCGTCGACGCTGCGCTCCGAACGCGCCTTGGCGAGCCCGACCATCGGGACCTCCCACGCACCGGACGCGTCGCGAGCCGCGAGCGCGCTGGCCAACTGCTGCGCGCCCCCGTCGATCACCACCAAATCGGGCAAGTCCTCTTGCTCCACGCCGCGCGTGAGCGAGCGCCCGACGACCTCCTTCATGGACGCGAAGTCGTCCTGGCCGTCGACGCCGCGCACCTTGAATCGCCGGTAGCCGGCCTTGTCCGGATGGCCGCCGCGAAAACGCACGCGACTGGCGACGACATGGCTGCCCTGGAGATTGGAAATATCGAAACAGTCGATCACCTCGGGAGCCTCCGAGAGGTCGAGCAGCTGCGCCAGGCGCTCGAGCGCCGCTTCCTCCAGCGCGGCCTCGCTGGCGCGCCGGGTCAACGCGCTGCGCGCGTTCTCCAACGCCAAGTCCAGCATCCGACGGCGCTCGCCGGCCTGGGGCACGACCAGCTTCGTGCCGCTGCCCAGCGCGCTCTCGAGCAGTTCGAGTTCCGCCGGCTCGATCGACAGCACGATCTCCGGCGGGACCTCGCGCCGACCGGCCCCGTAGAGCGCCGTCAGCACGTCGTGCCACAGCTCGTCGTCCGGCAACTCGGAGCGGAACAGGTGCGAGCGGCTCTCCGACAGGCGCCCGTCACGAAACGCGATCCGATGCACCACGGCTTCGTTCCCGCGTCGCGTCAGCGCGAGCACGTCGCGCTCGGTGCGATCGCTGGGCCGGACGCCCTGGCGTTCCACGGTTCGGCGCAGCGCGCTGAGCCTGTCGCGCCACATCGCCGCCCGCTCGTACTCCATTTCGGCGGACGCCGCGCGCATGCGCAGCTCGAGCTCGTTCTCGAGCGCCAGGGTATCGCCGCTCAGGATGCCCGCCGCCTTCTCGACGAACCCTGCGTACTCCTCGCGCGAGACCAGACCCACGCACGGCGCGGCACACAGCCCGATTTGATGCTTGATGCATGGCCGCGAGCGATTCGCGAACACCGCGTCGGGGCAGTCGCGCAAAGGCACGACGCGGTGCAGATCGGCCAGCGTGCGACGGACGGCGCGCGCGCTGGAGTAGGGTCCGAAGAAGCGCGCCCGGCCCTGCTGCTCCCCGGACTTCTTGTCGTGCTTGGGGCTGTGCGCGCGCACGAATTTGAAGCGCGGGAATTCCTCGCTGTCGAGCCGCAGCATCAGGAACGACTTGTCGTCCTTCAGGCGGATGTTGTGCGGCGGCTTGTGCTGCTTGATCAGCGCGTCCTCGAGCAGCAGCGCCTCGCCCTCGGTGCGCGTGACGATGGTCTCGACGCGCGCGGCGACGTCTTCCATGAAGCGAATCAAGAGTCGCCCGTCGCCACCAGGCCGGCGGTAGGAGCGCAGGCGGCTCTTCAGCTTGCGCGCCTTGCCGACGTACAGCACCGTCCCCGCGTCGTCGCGGAACAGATACACCCCAGGCTTCTCGGGGACATCGTCGATCGACCAGCGCGGCCCAGACATGAGCGCAGTCTAGGACTCCCCAACGGTAGCGCGCATCAGGGCTCTCGCGCGTCGAGCGCGCTGCGCGTAGCGTGGCGCAACCGCAGCGCCATGGACCCGCGACTCCTCAACCGCCTCAAGTTCCATTTGGCGCGCGTCGTGCACGGCGCAGAGCTCGCGGATTGGGAGGCGATCCAACACGTCCTGGGGCAGCTCGAACAACAGCGACCGAAGCCCGAGTTGGCGGCGCTCGCCAAGCAGCTCGAGCGCGCGGCACCGGCGCTGCGCGATTGGAACGTTCCGGCCAATCTGTCCCTGCTCTCGGCGGAGCTTGCGCGCGCGACGGAACGCGCCTCCAAGCCCGAGGAGTTGGCGCCGAGCGACGAGGCCCGCGTCGCCCTGCTGTTGCACGGTCGCGCCCTACTCGTGATCGGTGGCGATCCCCGCGAGGCACACGCGGAGCGCTTGCGCGAAGCCTTCGCGCTCAGCGCCGTCCACTGGCCGAGGACGCGCGAGCAACGCCCCGATCCGAGCGCGCTCGAGCCCTGGGTCGCGCGCGACGACGTAGCCGCGGTGGTGCTCCTGATTCGCTGGATACGCCACGCCTTGGGGCAGGTCACGACACTCTGCGAGCGGCACGGCAAGCCGATGGCGCGCGTGACCGGTGGCTACAACACCAGTCAGATCGCCGCGGCACTCTTGGCGCAATGCGCCAAGCGCCTGGGCCCCTGAGCGAACCTCCCGGAGAAGCCGCGCGCCGCGTGCAGATTCTCCGTTGGAGCAGCCCTCTCGCGCGCGGCTCGGCCCATCACACTGGAATGCTGGGCAGCAGCATGCGGTGGGTCGTGTGATCCTCGGTCACGAACTGGTTGGCCCAGGACGGTATCGCGGCCGCGACCTGGGCGCGGCGCAGAGCCGGCGCGTTGGCGCAGGAAAACTGGCGCAGATCCGCGACGCGGTGGAAGCGCACCGCGGTGTGCGCGGCGTAGTCGCCGAGGTCCGGTCGGATGATCGCCTGACCGGGGATCGAAGGAAACGACTGCACCAACCGCTCCAGATCCTGCGGACGAGGACGATAGTGGCCGCTCTTGGCGGTGATCACCTTGACCTCGCCCTGGTCGACGATCCACTCGCCGGCGGCCGCGACCGGCGCACCTCCCAAGAACGTCGAGTGGTGGAACTCCGCCGTCTTGTGCGAGTAGCTGAACAAGTACTTGCGCGGAGGCTGATTCACCGGACCGGGGATGTCCAAGCTGCACACGAAGATGGCCCAGCCCTGACCGGAGAACGCCGTCGAGCGCGACGCGCTGTGGAACAGATTGCCGTTGGCCTTGCGGAGTTTGTTGGCGTTATCGAAATACACCATGCGCTTCCACAGCGGCTCGCTCTGGTGGTAGGCCACGGTCTTGAAGAAGTCCGCCTGCAGAACGGAGTTGAGCTGCCCGACTTCCAGCAGCCCCTGTGGCGTGCCGAGCCAGGTGAAGAAGGGCACCGGTTTGCCTGTGCTGTCGAGCGGTCGCAGGCTCGACCACTTGGCGAACAGAGGCGAGAGCACGTATCCGGCGCGGTGGCCGGGATCGAGTCGCTCGAGCCAGTAGTTGCGCTTGGCCCCGCTGATCTCGGAGAAATCGCCGGGACCGGTCAGGATGCGCGCGCCGTAGCCCTCGAGCTCCTTGGCGACGTCCTCGTTGAGCTGCGCCAGCGCGTCCCAGCGCTTGACGCGCTTGGAGTCCTTGTCGGTGACCTCGTCCTTCTTCCACTTCGACGTCAGGTACTCCCCCGACCAGCTGAGCAGGGCGTCGAGCTGAGCAACCTTGTGCAACGCGGCTTGCTTCCCCAGCGACGAGGGGTGCGTGAAGGTCTTGTTGTAGTCCTGCACCTCGCTCCACAGCATCTGCAGCAGTGGGTTCTTCGTGGTCGCGAAGCCCGCCGCTTCCAGCTGGGTGGTCGGCAGACGCTGGCCACGCGTCGACGCGGTACGCGCTTGGCCCTGTTGGAGCTGTTGCTGCGACTGCGTCTGCTTGGCGATCTCGTCGTTGAAATGCTTGAGGCGATCGTGGATGCCCATGGGTGTGGCGTAGCGTCGTGGAGCTCGGTGACTGGGACTTGTTCCGGCCCGTACGTGGGCGAGCAACGTGGCGCGGCGAGCCGGAGCCGCACCCACCGCCGAACGCGGCGTTGCGCGAGTTTCAGCGACTGAGTTCGAGGGCCTCGAGCTCCTTGATTCGGTCGCGCAGCTTGGCCGCGTCCTCGAAGCGCATCTCGCTCGCCGCGTGCAGCATCTCGTCGCGCAGCTTAGCCAGCTCGCCCCGCAGTCGCGCCGCATCCCAAGCGAATGCGGGGTCGCCCTCGGCGACGCGCGTGGCGCGGGCCGCGGCCAGTGCGTCGACCTCGACGTAGTCCATGTCGTACAGGGCCTCGATCGAGTCGCGGATCGGCTTGAGGATCGTCTGCGGCACGATTCCGTGCTCGGCGTTGTAGGCGCTCTGCCGACGACGCCGACGCTCGACCTCCTCGACCGTCGCACGGATCGAATCGGTCTGCTTGTCGGCGTACAGGATCACGCGTCCCTCGACGTTGCGCGCCGCGCGGCCACAGGTCTGGATCAACGAGGTCGTGGAACGCAGGAAGCCCTCCTTGTCGGCGTCGAGCACGGCAACCAAGGCGACCTCGGGCAGGTCGAGACCTTCGCGCAGCAGATTGATGCCCACGAGCACGTCGAACTCGCCCAAGCGCAGGTCGCGCAGGATGGCCGAGCGCTCGAGCGCGTCGATCTCCGAGTGCAGGTAGCGCACCTTGAGCCCCAGCTCGGCGTAGTAGGTGGTCAACTCCTCGGCCGAACGCTTGGTCAGCGTGGTCACCAGCACGCGCCAACCGGCGCGGATCGTCGCCCGGATCTCGGCCAACAGGTCGTCGACCTGGGTGGCCGCCGGCTTCAGCGTGATCGCCGGATCGAGCAGCCCGGTCGGCCTCACGATCTGCTCGGCAATCGCCCCGCGCGAGTGCTCCAGCTCGTACTTCGAAGGCGTGGCCGAGATGAACACGGCTTGGCGCACCAACTTCTCCCACTCCTCGAAGCGCAGCGGCCGATTGTCGAGCGCGCTGGGCAAGCGGAAGCCGTGCTCGACGAGCACTTCCTTGCGCGAGCGGTCGCCGCGGAACATGCCGCCGATCTGCGGCACGGTGACGTGGCTCTCGTCGATGAACACCAGCCAGTCCTCGGGGAAGTAATTGAGCAGCGTGAAGGGCGCCTCGCCCGCCGCGCGGCCGTCCATGAAGCGCGAGTAGTTCTCGATGCCGTTGCACACGCCGGTGGCGCGCAGCATCTCCAGGTCGTGGCGCGTGCGCTGCTCCAAGCGCTGCGCTTCGAGCAGCTTTCCGCGACGCTTGAGCTCGGGCAGTCGCTCTTCGAGCTCGGCCTCGATGCCATCGCAGGCCTTCAGCAGGCGCTCCATCGGCGCGACGTAGTGATTCGCCGGGTAGATCGTGGTCGAGCGCAGATCGCGCAGCACCTCGCCGCGCATCGGGTCGACCTCGACCAACGCCTCCACGTCGTCACCGAACAACTCGATGCGCAGGATCTTGTCTTCCTCGTAGGCCGGGAAGATCTCGATCACGTCACCGCGCGCGCGAAACGTACCGCGCCGAAAATCGTAGTTGTTGCGCGCGTACTGCATCTGCGTGAGCCGGCGCAGCAGATCCTCGCGCCGCACCGAGTCGCCGACGGCGATCGGCATGGCCATGTCCTGGTACGCCGTCGGGTTGCCCAAGCCGTAGATGCAACTCACCGAGGCCACGATCAGCACGTCGCGCCGCTCGAGCAGCGAACGCGTGGCGCTGTTGCGCATGCGCTCGATGTTCTCGTTGCGGCTGGCGTCCTTCTCGATGTAGGTGTCGGTCGAAGCGACGTAGGCCTCTGGCTGGTAGTAGTCGTAGTAGCTGACGAAGTACTCGACCGCGTTGTGTGGGAAGAGCTCCTTGAACTCGCCGTAGAGCTGTGCGGCCAGGGTCTTGTTGGGACTGAGCACCAGCGTCGGTCGGCCGAGGCGCTCGATCGCGGCAGCGGTCGTGAAGGTCTTGCCCGAACCGGTGATGCCGAGCAGCGTTTGGTACGGCTGGCGCGCTTCGATTCCGCGCACCAAGGTCTCGATCGCGCGCGGTTGGTCGCCGGTGGGCTCGAACGGACACACCAGCTCGAATTCGCCCTCGCGCTTGCGGCGCGCGCGCGGCTCGGCCGGGCGCACGCCCGCCGCGGCCGCTTTCGACTTCGGCCCTGACTTGCTGCTCCTGCCGCTGCGTCGCGCCATCCGCGCATCCTATCCTCGCGTTCCTTGCGGCTCCCCGTGGGCGCCCTTATCTTGCCCGCTGCCCCAGGGTTGCCGAGGCCGCGACCAGCGGTAGACGGCTGCGCGCGACGAGATCGCTCTCCCACCCCAAGCTGCTCCCATGCTGATCGAATGCACCTTCTGCCACGCCACGGCCAAGATCCCCGACAGCAAGGAAGGCGCGAAGGTCAAGTGCGGCAAGTGCGGCAAGGTGTATGTCGCGCGCGAGCCGGGCTCGAAGGGCGGAACATCCAAGACCAACCCCACGCCCTTCATCATCGGCGGCGCGGGCGTGATCGGCATCGGCCTGATCGCCTTCTTCGCGACGCGCGGCGGACCGAAGACCAAGGCACCGCCGCCCGCCCCGCCGCCGAAAGTCGAAGCACCCAAGATCGACCGCGAAGGCTGGAACTCCGAGTTCGTGCAAGCGGTCAAGGGCATCTACGACGCGGCCAAAGAGGGCAACTCGAACAAGCTCGCCGGCTGCATCATGCTGCAGCGCCGCGTCGAGCACCTGCGCAGTCTGCCGGACGGAGACAAGTTGCCCGCGTTCGCCGAGATGACGCCGCTGCAGAAGGACGACCTCCAAAAGACGATCGTCGAGAGTTGGTTGCACGGCGAGGGCGACATCGCGATCGCCAAGTGGAAGCCGACCGACGGCAAGGTGCTGGCCGAGGGCGACACCGAGTTCGAGGTGCGCATGGAAGTCGCCGGTCGCGAGGCGCCCTACGACATCGAGAATCGCTTCTACGACTGGAAGCTCGCGCGCGACAAGGACGGCAAGTGGAAGGCCTGGTCGTGGGAGCGCTACATCAGCCCCGAGGAAAAGCGCGCGCACGCCTCGTCCCTGAGCAAGGAGATCACCAAGGTCCAAGTCGACGGTGGCACGCTGTACCAGGCCGATCCACGGCCGCTCCCGCACCTCGATGACACGCCGCCCGAGATGCGCACCAAGATCGACGGCCTGGTCGAAAAGCTGCTGGACCTCAGCATGCCCGCCAAGCAGGTGACCAAGGTGCGCACCGAGCTCCACGAGATCGGCAAGCCGGCACTGCCGATCCTGTTGACGAAGATGTACGAGATCAAGATCGTCGACGAGGACTCGCTGATGCGCGTGACGCAAGTGCACGCGATGCTCAAGGACATCACCGGCTACGATCCAGGCTTCAGCCCGCTGGGCAGCGGTCCGGAGTCGGAGCGCAAGCGCGAGATCACCATCAAGGCCTGGTTCGCCTGGTACCTGCGCAAGGGCGAGCGCTTCGAGGAACGCAAGGAAGGCACGGACGCGCTCGAAGGGCTGGTGAAACCCACCGAGAAGGACAAGCGCGAGATCGAGAAGGCCAAGGCACAGGCCGACAAGCTCAAGAAAGGCGGCGGCTAGCGCGCGCGCAACCGCCGGTAGAATCACGTTTCCCCCGCGCCGACGAGCGTTGCGTCAACCCGCGCCGGCCCCAGCATCGACGATCCCCACGACTCCATGGACTTCCGTCAAGGCACCTGCACCAACTGCAAGAACTCGTTCCGCGTCCCCGCGACGTTCACCGCCAACAAGGCCAAGTGCCCCAAGTGCGCTGGTGTGGTCGAGATCGGTCCGGTTCAAAGCGCCAGTTCGGCGCCCAAGACCGACGACGCGGCGGCACCCAAGCCGGTTCCGGCCGTCGTTCCGCCGCCCAAGGCCGCGGAAGCTCCCGCTCCGGCCCCCAAAGTCGCGAGCAAGCCGCCGGAGGTCCAGAAGCCGGTGGCGCCCAAGCCGAGCGCGCCCGGCGCTTCCGTCAAGCCCGCGGCAAGCGCGGCCAAGCCGACCGCGGCGCTCCCCAAGGCCGCGCCGGTGACGACCGGCAAGCCCAGCGCTCCCAGCGTGCGCAGCGCCGCCAACGACGCCGCTGCGAAAGTGAAGTCGGGAGCGGCGACCAAGTCGAAGAAAGCCGCGAGCGCGGACGAGGACGACGATTCGAGCGAGAAGCGCCCGCGCCACGCGCCGCACAAAAAGAGCATGGCTCCCGCGCTGCTCGGCATCCTCGGGTTCTTGGCGCTCGGAGGCGTGGCCTACTGGTTCTTCGCGGTCAAGCAGCCTGAAACCAACCGCGCCGAAGCGGCGGCGGCCAAGGCGGCCTCCGACAAGAAGGCCCAGGAGCTCGCCGACAAGGCCGCCGCGGACAAAGCCGCCATGGATGCGCAGGCCGCCAAGCAAGCGCCGCAGGCGACCAACGACTCCGCGGCCGCGGGTTCCGCGGCCGGCGCGACGGCGGGCCAGGACAAGCCGGTCGAGAGCGCGGCCGCCAAGGAGGCGACCAAGAAGCCCGCCGACGATGGCAACGTCACCGACACGATCGACATCAAGGCCCTGCCGCAGGTCGGCAAGTGGTCGCAGTCGAGCGACGAACAGTGGGCCGAGCTCCAGGCCAACGCCGCGACGTTCATGGACCTCGACGCCGGCGCCAAGGCCAACCGAGCCGGCAAAAAGCTCGAGGAGGCCGGCCGCGCGGCATTCCCGGCGATCCTCAACCAGTTCCGCGAGCTCAACCTCTACACCGAGGACGGCTATCGCCGCGGCGACCTGCTCCAGAAGACACTTGAGCGCATCTGCAAGGGCCGCAACTTCGGCTGGCAGTACGGCACCGAGGTCAAGCACGTCGTCTACAACAAGAAGGCGATCCAGAACTGGTTCACCACCTGGGAAAAGGTCGGCGAAGACGACGCGCAATGGGCCGGACTCACCAAGCAGGCCAAGCCCGCTGACGCCGAGGCCGGCGACGGCGCGAAGAAGGGCGAGCTCGACGACTTCTAGTCGTTCGCGGCACCAAGTTTTCGAGCGGGCGAGCGGCGCGGCCGTTCGCCCGCTGTGGTTTGCACGCCCCAGGACCAGCACAGCTGCGCCGCGCCAGCCGATGCGCGCCCCGGTCCACACCAAGGCGGCGACTTCAGCGCTGGCGCGTTCCCAGCGCCGCTCCACCACCGCGCGGATCGCTGGCGCCCTCGACGCTCCCGTCCGGCGAGACGCGAATCGCCTGCACGCGGCCAAAGGGCTGCACGCGCTCGTCGAGCTCGTGGCCGCGGCCGCGCAGCTCGCTCACGAACTCCGCCGGCCACCCACGCTCGATCCAGGTCTCCGCGGGGCTCCACTGCTGGTGTAGGCGCGGCGCGCGAACAGCGCTCTCGAGCGGCTCGTCGAACACCAAGCAGCGCAACAGGACCTGCGCGACCGAGGTGACGATGCGCGGACCTCCCGGTGAACCGAGCACCAATTCGACGCGCCCGGCGCGACGCACCACGGTCGGAGTCATCGACGACAGCGGACGCTTGCCGGGCTCGATCGCGTTGGCGGCGCCTCCGACCAACCCGAACTGATTGCGCAGGCCATCGCCGAGCGCGAAATCATCGAGCTCGTTGTTGAGCAGGAAGCCCGCACCCTCGACGAGCATGCCACTGCCGAAGCTGGAGTTGAGCGTGGTGGTCAGCGCCACCGCGTTGCCCCAGGCATCGACTACGCTCAGGTGCGTCGTGTTCGAGCCTTCGTGGAGGTCGCTCGCCTGGACTTCGGGGGTCGCGCGGTCCTGCATCGAAGCATGGGCTCGATCGAGCCAGCGCGCCGAGAGCAATTCGTCGACGGGGACCTCGACGAATCCGGGGTCACCCATCACCGCGGCGCGTTCGGCGAACGCGCGCCGCCAGGCCTCGATCGCCCAGTGCGCGTACTCGGCGTCGAAGGTCTTGGCCGAAGGCGCGAGTCGTTCGAGCAATGCCAGCGTCTGCAGCACGATGATCCCGCCGGAGCTGGGCGGAGGCATGCTGATCACTTCGCGAGCACGGAACTCGGCGCGCAACGGCTCACGCCACAGCGCTCGATAACCGCGCAGGTCATCGAGCGTGACCCACCCAACACGCGAGCCCTCGGGCAACGCCAGAGCTGCACGTTCGAGCTCGGCGACGATGCTCGCGGCCGTCGCTCCGCCATAGAACCCGGCGGCTCCTTCGTTCGCGTAGCGCCGCAGCGTCTGGGCGAGATCGCGCTGCACCAGCACGTCGCCGCGCTCGAGCGCCGCGCCACGCGGGTAGAAGCGCTCGCGCGCCGCCGCGCTGCGCAGCAGCCTGGCGCGATCTTCCTTGTCGCACAGGTCGTCGTGCAGCTCGCCGTCGACGGCAAAGCCGCGCTCGGCCAAGTCGATCGCGGGCGCGCACAACTGCGCCAGCGTGAATCGTCCCGAGCCGCACTCCTCGAGCAGCAGCGCCAGCCCTGCGGGCGAACCCGGAACCCCAACGGCGTGCGGGCTCCACAGCAGCCAATCGGGATGGCGCACACCCTCCGCGTCGAACACTCGCGCCCCGGAGGCACCCGCCGGGGCGCACTCGCGGAAGTCCAGGCAGCGCGCACGACCCGCGGCATCGACGACGAGCGCGAAGCCCCCTCCGCCGAGGTTGCCGGCCTGCGGATACACCACCGCGAGCGCCAGCGCCGTCGCCACTGCGGCGTCCACCGCCGTGCCGCCCTGCTCCAGGACGGTGCGTCCGACCTGCGCCGCGAGCTCGTGCTCGCACACCACCATGCCGCGCTCGAGCACGCGCGGCTCGAGCGTCTCCGGCGGCGCGACACACGCCGTTGCGGCCCACAGCAGGCTCGCCGCGAGTTCGACCTTCACTTGCGGAGGTCGCCGGCTTTCGCCGCGGTCGGCGGGTCGTCGGCCATCTCCTCGACGCGCACGCCGCGCTCCTTCAAGTACGCGACCGAGCGCACGATCGCTTCGTCGTCGCCCTCGATCTCGACCGCGACCAAGGCCAGCGTGTCGGTGATGCTGGCGGAACGGATGTTCGGAATCACGCCGAACCGCGCGCCCAACGTGTAGCTGATGATCGGCTCGGAAATCAGGTGCTGCGGGAACGTGCAGAAGTACTTGCGCATCGCCATGGTCGGAATTCAGCTCGTTGGTTTGGTACGGCGCTTCGCGATCCAGGCCGCGAGTCCCCAGCACGCACATCCCAACAAAAGGCTCGCAGGTCCCGCAAGCTCTCCAGACCAGGCACTACGCGTGAAGCGGTCCGTTCCGACGCCGGCGTAGACCGACTGGACGCGCATCCAATCGACTCCGGCGCACTCCGCGACCAAGGTCGCCGGAGAGCACGCGAACAACGGCTCAGCCAACGCGACCGGCCAACTGCCGTCGAGCGCCGCGGGCGCGCTCGGCAGCCACACGGCGCAGACCGTCGCGCAGGCCAGCCCCGCCGCGGTCGCCCGCGGCCGCGGAAAGCAGTGGCCCAGCGCCAAGCCCAAGGTCAAGAGGCCCCCCAACGCGGCCGCCGCCCACAGCGGTGTCGGGATCAAACGCTCGGAGACGCCCGCCAGCACCGAGAGCAAGCTGGCCCAGACACCCCAGATCGCCGCCGCGTATGGCCAACCGCGCACGCGCCACGCGACGCACGCGCAACCGACGGTCGGGGCGCACAGCGTCAGCCAGACGAGCAGGGTCAGCGGGTCGAACGCGCGCTCACCGTTTGGGAGCACGAGCGGCACGAAGCCGGGCGCGGCGCTGGCGGCGAGCGCCAGCGCGGCCAAGAGCTCGCGCATCGCTCGCGTGCGTCGGGCTTCGTTTTCGGGTTCCATCCCAGGGCTCGCGCCTTCCTTCGGCGCCAGCCGCTGTTGTACCGTTTGCGCGTGATCCGCCGAAGCTCAGGCCGCAGCGCGCGGCGTTCGACGCCCGCGGCGCTCCCCCCATGCCGAGCCTGAGCGAGCTCCTGGACCGACTGCGCGCGAGCTCCTCGAACAAGTTCCAGCGCGATGCACTGTGGAACTTCGGCAGTGTCGCGATGCTCGCCCTGTGCGGCTTCGCGCTCAACCTGACGATCGGCCGGCACTACGGAGCCGCACCATTCGGCGTCTACAACCAAGTCTGGGCGGCTTACATCTTCTTCTCCCAGGCAGCGATCGGCGGCATCGACCGCTCGGTGTTGCGCGCGGTGGCCGCCGAGCGCGGCGACGCGCAGCGCATGTCCGCCGTGGTCGTCGGCGGACTGCTGCCCGCGATCGCGCTCGCGGCCCTGGCAGCCGCCGCGTTTTGGAGCTCGCGCCACGCGCTGGCCACCGTCCTCGCCAGTCCCGATGTCGCGCTCGGAATCGAAGCCGCGACGCCCGGCCTGTTCCTGTTCGCCCTCAACAAGCTCGGACTCGCGGTGGTCAACGCGGCGCAGCGCATGCGCGCGTTCGCGCTCTACAACTCGCTGCGCTACGTGGGGATGGTCGCGGGGCTGTTCGTGATCATCGCCGGAGGATTCGCGTCGAGCCGGATCGCCTTCCTGTTCACCTTCGCCGAGGCCCTGCTGTTCGTGCCCCTGGCATTCGAGGTCGCGCGCGTGGTGCGCAGGCCGACCACCGGAGCGTGGCGCGAATGGGCGCGCGAGCATCTGCGCTACGGCGCGAAAAGCGTCGCCAGCGGCATGCTGCTCGAGTTGAACTCGCGCATCGACGTGCTGATGCTCGGTGTGTTCCTGGCCGACGGTCCGGTGGGCGTGTACAGCTTCGCTGCCTTCGTGGCGGAAGGCGTGTTCCAGGTGCTGGTCGTGCTGCAGAACAACTACAACCCGATGCTCGCGGAGCACATCTCCGCCGGCCGACTGCGCGAGCTCGAGGCGCTGGTCCAAAAGGGCCGACGCACCACCTATGCGTTGTTCGCTGGCGTCGCCCTGGCGGCGTTCCTGGGCTTCCCGGTCCTGCTCGAGGTCCTCGGCAAGCCCGAGTTCCGCGCGGGTTGGCTGCCCTTCGGCTTGATCCTCGCCGGCATGTTGGCTGCGTCGGGATACATGCCTTTCGCCCAGACACTGCTGATGGCCAACCGTCCTGGCTGGCACACCCTGATGATGTCGAGCATCGTGCTCGTCAATGTGTACGGCAACAGCGTGTTGATCCCGGTGCTCGCACTCGAAGGCGCGGCCACGGCGACTGGCTTGTGCCTGATCGCATCGGCGGTCGCGCTGCGTGGTTCGGTCGAGCGCCTGGTAGGAGTGAGGCTCTAGAACCCCGTGTCGCCGTCCAAGCTCACCCTGGTCACCCTGGCCCTGTTGGTGCTCGCCGCGTGTGGCCTGCGCTTGCGGGGCATCGACCACGGGTTGCCGACCACGCTCGAGCAGGATTGCAAGATCCCGCGACAGGTCGAGCTCTTGCGTCAGCGCGGCAGCGAGTGGCGTTCCGACAAGGACTTCGCCTGGTATCCACTGTTGACCGCGCACCTCGTCAAGCTCTGGCCCGAGGCGCACCCAGCGCCTCCGAGCGCGACCCTCGAGGAACACCTGGCCGCCGCGGCGGCACCGCACGTCCAGGCCCGCACCACCGTCGCGCTGCTCGGCCTGCTGGCGATTCCTCTGACCTACTTGCTGTGCAGCTGGTTCCTCGAGCGCCACTGGTCGGTGGTGGCAGCCGCGTTCGTCGCCTTCAGCCTGTTGCACCTCCAGTTCTCGCAACAGTCGCGGCCGCACGTCGTCGCGGGAACTGCGTTCCTCGCCGCGGTGGTCGCCGCCGTCCGCATGCGACGCAAGGGTGACGTGATCAACTTCTCCGCCGCGGGTGGAGCAGCGGCGCTCTCGATCGGCTGTCTCCACAGCGGCGTGCTGGTGCTTCCGGCGCTGCTGGTGGCCTTCTTCGCGCGGCGCACGCTCACGAGCAAGTGGCGCGACGCGCGCGTCGCTCTGCTGCTCCTGCCGCTCGCTCTGGCGCTGCCCTTCTTCTATCCGACGCTGGTCTTCGGCTCGAGCGTGGCGGGCGCGGCGGCGGTCAAGCAGTTCGGCTTCGACTCCGCGAGTTGGACGCTCTTCGTCGGCGGGCACGAGATCTTCCTCAAGCAGTTCCTCGGCCGTGGAATCGCGCCGACGGTGTGGGCGCTGTACTCGTACGAGCCCGTGTTGCTCGCGCTGCTGCTCGCCGCCGGAGCTTTGTGGATCGTCAGGCGCTGGCGCCATCGCCCCGCGGCCCCCGCGCCCGAGCAGTTCACGCGCCGGCGCGACGCGTGGGTCGTGATCGCCTTCGTCGCTCCCTACGCCACGGCGCTCCTGCTCTACGAGCGCACCTACGAGCGCTTTCTCATCCCGCTGCTCCCCTACCTCGCCATGGCGGCCGCGTTCGCCCTGCGCGAGATCGCCCAACTGCTCGCGCCAGGTGTCGCTGCGCTGCGCCGCCCGCTGGGTCAGCTCGTGTTCGCGGCTGGCGCGCTGGCGCCGTCGGCCTACGTGAGTTTGAAGTTGACCGAGGCCCGCGCCGCGCCGCACACGACTACGCGAGCCTCGCGCTGGCTCACCGAGCACGCGCGCCCGTCCCAGGACATCGGCCTGTGGCCGCAGCTCGACCTGCCCTTGCTCCGCGATCCCGCGCATCTGGGAGCTTGGCCCGGAGACCCCAGCACGGCGCTCGACGCGCGCTTCGCATGGCCCTGGGCGCGCTACCAGACCCTGCACATGGCGGAATCGAGCGCGGAGCGCTGGCGACTGCGCTGGTGGAAGCCGAAGCTGGTCCAGATGCAGCAGGATCCGGCGGCGTACCTGCGCGAGCAGGCCGGCGAGCTGGCGGTGATCGAGGTCTTCGCCGGAGGCCGCACGCACCCCGGCGGAACGGCCGTGCGCTTGGAATTGATGCGCTCCGCGCGGTTGGTCGCACGCTTCTCTCCCGACAGCGACCCGCTGAGCTGCGACCATCCGCTGGGCTACCAGGAAGAAACCAGCGTCCCGCCGCCGCACTTTTTTTCGCGTGTCCTTGGCGCCAGCGGCACTGGACCGGTGATCGAGATCTACGAACTCGGCCGCCGATAAGGCGCGGTTGACAAGCCCTTCTTCGAAGGCACAGTAGCCTCGCTCCCGCCATGGACGCCGCCGCCCTCTCCCGCCACTCGATCGGCGTCGTGATCCCCGCCTACCGCGTGGCGCGGCAGATCGAGCAGGTCGTGCGCGGCATCCCGCCCTTCGTGCGCTCGATCATCGTGGTGGTCGACGCCAGTCCCGACGACTCCTACGAGCGCGTGGCGGCCATGCGCGATCCACGCGTCACGCTGATCCGCCACGAGTCCAATCAGGGCGTCGGCGGGGCGATGCAATCAGGCTTTCGAGCAGCCCTCGATCAGGGGCTCGACATCGTCGTCAAGATGGACGGCGACGATCAGATGGACCCCGCGGAAATGCCGCGCTTGCTCGAGCCGCTGATCCTGGGCCAAGCCGACGTCACCAAGGGCAATCGCTACGAGCACGTCTCGGCGCTCAAGTCCATGCCCGCGATCCGCATCCTGGGCAACGCCGGGCTGACCTTCCTGGTCAAGCTCGCCTCGGGCTACTGGAACCTGTTCGACCCGGCCAACGGCTACGTCGCGCTGCGCACCGACGTCCTGCGCCGGCTCGACATCGCCAAGCTGCACAAGCGCTACTTCTTCGAGTCCGGATTCCTGATCCAACTCGGGATCATGCGCGCGGTCGTGAAGGACGTGGCCATCCCGGCGCGTTACGGCAACGAGCAGTCGTCGCTGTCGATCACGCGCACCCTGTTCGGTTTTCCGCCCAAGCTCCTGTGGGGCTTCGTGCGGCGCATCTTCTGGCGCCACTTCGTCTACGACTTCACGGCGCTCTCGCTGTATCTGCTGCTCGCCCTCCCGGCGCTCTCGTGGGGCGTGATCTACGGCACGGTGGTATGGCTCGAGGTGCTCGAGACGCACAAGGACGCGACGGCCGGTCAGGTGATGTTGTCCGCGATGCCGATCATCCTCGGCGTGCAGATGCTGACGCAGTGCTTCGCCTTCGACATCCAGAACGTCCCGCGCCAACCGCTGGGCGGGCCACTCGCGCCGCGCGACGACCCGCGCGCCTGAAGCGCGCCGTCCGGCCCCCTGGCGCAGTTCGCTCAATAGAGCTTCGGCGCCGCGTTGATCTTCTGGATCGCTTCTTCGAGGTTGAAGCCGACGATCTGCGCGTACTCGCGCAGGGACGGCCAGCGCGGCTTGTTGAACTCCGCGGCCTTGGCCAACGCTTCGACGCGCGTCAGCACGCCCTCGCGGATCATGTTCGACAGCATGACCTCGTCCTCCGAGAAGCCCGCGATGGTCATGTAGATGTAGTTGTAGAAGGGCGCGGTGCCGTCGCCGATGCGCCAGGTGGTCGTGGTGTCGGTGGCGACCTCCCAGTCGTACTCGCCCCTGATCGTGTCGACGATCGTGCGCTCGTCCCACTTCAAGTAGTGGTACAGGTACAGGAAGTCGTCCTTGACCACGAACGTCTGGTAGTAGGCGTCGAGCGTGTCCTTCAGCGACTCGTTCCAGTAGCCCGGGTTCTTCAGGTAGTTCTTGAAGTAGTACCAGAGCAGCTGCATCTCGTCGGAGAAGTGCAGCCCCGTCAGGGTCATGCCGTGGTCCTTCTCGCGCACGCCGCACAGCCCGGTCTTGTAGGGCGTGTCCTCGATCATGTTGCCGGTGCAGAAGATCACCAGCTTGATGCCGGTCTCCTGCCGCAGCTCACGCGCGTACTTGTAGAACTGCTTGTCGCCCGCCGTGAACAGCGTGACCATGCCGAGCTCGGGCTTCTTGAGCCAGGCCTCGACATTGCGCCGCACGTAGCGCCGCTTGGTGGGGATGTCGGCCGAGCGCAGGATGTGCTCCACGCCCAACTTCCCGCACAAGCGCGCCTGATTGCGGCGCGCGAGATCGGTGACCAAGCCCCAGTCGTAGGTGAAGGCCACCGGGTTCATCCCCAGGTTCTTCTTCACGTAGTGCAGGCCATAGGCGCTGTCGCGACCACCGGAGAAGGCCACGATCACGTCGGGCTTGCCGTCCTTGGAGCGATAGGGCTCGACGGCCTTGAGCAGCGCCTCCTCGCCCTTGACCGCGATCGTCTTCCAGTTGCGGCAATAGCGACAGACGCCCTCGGCGTCGAAGTCCATGAACGGATAGGTCTCGGGCAAGATGCACTTCTTGCAGCGTCGCAGGTGCTTGCCCGACTTGGTGTGATCGACGATCGCGACGCGCTTTTCGCCGAGCGCGAGCTCGCGCCGCGCGGCGGGAGCGACCGGTGCGCCCAGGCTGTTGAACGACTGTAGGCGCAGATCGCCGAGATCGATCAGCAAGCCGCTGCCGGCCTTGAGCTGCTCGATGGCGCAATGTCCGACGCGTTCCTCCACGCCCGCCGCATCGAGCAGTCGCTGCAGGATGAAGCGCTCCGAGGCGAAGGCCACGAAGGTCTTCTCGGGGTTGGTGGCGTAGAACAGCGACCCGGTGTTGGTCGCGAGCAACAGGTTGTGCACGTCGTCGAGGAAGCACGCCACCGAGGCCGCGCCCTCGATCTCCGCGTAGGTGCGGCGCGTCGCCCACACCACGTCGTGCGATTCGTCGAAGTGCTTGCGCAGCAGGTTGACGAGCACCTCGGTGTCGACTTCCGCGGTGCGCTCGAGGTCGGGGTTCTGCTCCCACAGCTTGCGCTCGTTGACGATGATGCCGTTGTGGATCATCACCGAGCCGCGCGCGACCACCGGCTGGTTGTTGTTGCCCTCGGTCTGGGCGCCGTTGGTCACCAACCGTGAGTGCCCGGTGATCGCCAGCGTCGAAGCGCGGCCGCCAGCCAGCTCGGAGGCCCAGGTCGCCAACGCGGCGTCCATCACCTCGCTGTACTTGGGATTGGCCAGGAACTCGTCGACCGACCCAGCCTGCTTGAGGACATTGATCGTGCGCCCGTCGTGGACCGCCAGGCCCGCCGCTTCCTTGCCGCGCGCTTCCGAGCAGCGGAACAGCGTCTCGACCACCGCGCCGGCGAACGCCGCGTCGATACGCGCGTCGTGTCCGCAGACCAATCCGAAGATGCCGCACATGAGGGGGAGTCTGTCGCTTCGTCAGGCAGGCTGAACCGGGAGCTCGTTGGGGGCTCGCGGGAACGGTCCCCCACGCGCGGGGTCGGAGCTTATCGACGCACGCCGCACCCGGACTCCAAGGCAAGTCCTGCGCGGCGCGCGCCCCTCGCGCGAACCGCACAATCTACCCGGCGGCGAGGCGCCTCCAAAGCACCACCACCCTCCGGCCTGGCGAGTCCATCGCAGGCTCGACCCGCGGAGCCCAGAGCCTCAACGCCCCACGTCGCGCGACCGGCCGACAGCCAGGCGCATCCTGCGCACTCGAGCGTCCGCCACAATCCGAGCTCTTGGAGGCGGCACCCAGACTCGAACTGGGGAATAACGGATTTGCAATCCGTCGCCCTAGCCACTTGGCTATGCCACCCAACTCGGGCGGGCCGGGGAGTTTGCGGCGAAGTGCCCGCCGATGCACGGGAGCTGCTCGGGCTTCTGCTCGGACAGCCGGTACCGGAACGGGCGGCGCTGCTCGGGTTGGTGCGGCGTTGGTCGGCGCTCCCGGCGGACCTGCGGCTCGCGGTGCTGCACGTCGCTGGAGTTGAGTGCTCGAAGCTGTGAAGCGGCACAAGCCGCCGGGCTTCAGTACGCGGCGGCTGCCCCGAGGTGCCCCAGCGACGCGCTGACGGCGCAGCAGTCCGACGTCCGGAATCAGCCCAAGCTACGCCTGTCGGACGGTAGGCGAGTCGCTACCTCCTGACCTCGAGCTGGCGCAACCGCTTGTCGATGTCGTCGAGCTTCACTTGGATCGATGCCATCGCGTCGGCAAGCGCGGCGAGCCCGTTGTAGAGGTTGTACTTCTCTGGCTCCGTCTCGGAGTGCGCGAACAGCCGGATGTTCTCGGCGAAGCACTTCTTCGCGACGTTGGCGTTGGTCATGACTCTCTCCCTTGGCGTGAGATGTGGTGCACGTGTCCAGCGGATCGAATCGTGCCGAAGCCGAGTTGTCCAGCACGGCGATGTTGACCCGTGCGCGCGAGCCGACGCTGCGCGCGCCGACGCACGCCGGCGTCGAACCGATCAGCGGGATCCCTCGAG
Organism: Planctomycetota bacterium; assembly: GCA_020853575.1. Taxonomy (GTDB): domain Bacteria; phylum Planctomycetota; class UBA1135; order UBA1135; genus F1-120-MAGs118. The sequence continues at coordinate 9,294 of JADYYP010000045.1, read as the reverse complement.
CGGCCGATCTATCTGTCGGGGTCCGGCATTCGCGTGAGGCCGATCCGCCGCCGTATCCGCTTCGCCTCGCGCCGAACACGTACACCGCGAGACCGACGGGTCCGACGCTCGCCCCTCTACGCGTCGAATTCTCCCGGCTCGCAACGAGGCACCAGTGCCCGCGGTCGGGAGCGCGCGCCAACCGGCTTGCCCAGCGCCGCGACGCCCGGCTACGGCGCGTGGCTCCCGATGTGGGAGCCGGCCTACCCCCAAGTTCCGGGCTGAACCCCGACTGGCGCGGTGGTAGCTTGACACCAACTCGCACCCATTGCCCCAGCGGCGCATCCCCATGGCCGACATGCTCGCCAAGTCCGCCCAGATCCACGTCCGCGTCACTCCCGAACTGAAGCGCGCCGTCAAGGTGCTGTGCGCCCGCACGGGCACGACCGAGCAGGCATGGGTCGAGCGCATGATCGAGGCCGAGCTGAAGACGCGCGCCCCCCAACTACCCTCTCCTCGGCAGCGACGGGCCCCCGGGCGTCCGCCGATGGGGTCGCGTTGATTCCGGTTCCGGTTCTGCCCTGGCGCGAGGCTACGGAGACTGGGCCGTGACGTCCGATTCCCCGCACTACCTCGGGCACCGTCAGCGCCTCCGTGAACGCTTCACGCGCTCCGGCATCGAGGGCTTCGCCGACTACGAGATCGTCGAGCTGCTGCTCACCCTCGCCATCCCGCGCAGCGACGTGAAGGAGCCTGCCAAGGCCCTGATCGCACGCTTCGGCAACCTGCGGGGCATCCTAGACGCGCCGAACGAGGAGCTGTCCTCGGTGAAGGGACTGGGCGAGGTCGCGCCAGTCGCGCTCAAGATCATCCGCGCCGCCGCGACGCTCTACCTCCAGCAGTCGTGCGAGGGCCAAGACACGCTCGCCGATCCGACCAGCATCGAAACGTTCTGGCGCATGCGCATCGGCGCGCTCAAGAACGAGGTCTTCCAGGTCGCGTACCTCGACACGGCCTACCGGCTGGTGCGCGACGGCGTTGAGACGCTCGAAGAAGGAACTGTCGATCGCGCAACCGTCTACCCGCGTCGGGTGATCGAGTCGGCACTCCGCCGTGGATCTGCCGCGCTCGTCCTCGCGCACAACCATCCCAACGGTCAGGTCCAGCCGTCCGAGCAGGACAAACTTCTGACGCGGGCGATCGTCCTCGCGGCCGAGCCGTTGCGATTGAAGATCGTCGATCACTTGATCGTCTCGGTCGACGCCACGTTCAGCTTTCGGAAGGCCGGGCTCCTGTGATGATCGCGCCGACGATCCTGGAGCAGTACCCCGACCTGAACGACGCCCAGCGCCGGATCGTCGGGCATCAGGAGGGTCCGCTGCTCGTGGTGGCGGGGCCGGGCTCTGGCAAGAGCTACTGCGTCGTCCTTCGCGCGCTCAACCTGCTCCTGCAGAAGAAGGCCGAGCCGAAGCAGATCGTGCTCTGCACGTTCACCGAGAAGGCAGCCTTCGAGCTGCGCGACCGCATGGCCGCCGCCGCACGCAAGGTCGGGTACGGCGGGGATCTCTCGGAGCTTGTGGTCTCGACGATCCACGGCTTCTGCAGCCGCGTCCTCGCGCAGCATCGGCATCGCACCGCGCTCGGGAACAGTTTCGAGACCCTCGACGAGCTGACCCAGCTCCTGTTCATCTTCGACCACTTCGAGGAGATCATCGGCCCCGAGGTCAACGGCCAGTTCCTCGGAAAGTGGACGACCCGGTGGACCGCCATCGAAGGCGCACGGCGCTACTTCGACAAGATCACCGAGGAGCTTGTCGATCCCGAGCGCCTCGCCGCTGATCCCGACCCCTTCCTGTCAGGTCTCGGCCGCGCGCACATCGCCTACCGACGCGCGCTCTTCGCCGCGAACCGCGTCGACTTCGCGCACCTGCAGTGGCTCGTCCATGACCTCCTCCAGGACGAGAAGACGGCCGCGTCCGTCACGCGCGAGATCCGTTACGTGCTCGTGGACGAGTACCAGGACACGAACCACATCCAGGAGCGGCTGCTGCTCAGGCTCACCGAGCAGACGCGCAACCTCTGCGTCGTCGGCGACGAGGACCAGAGCCTCTATCGCTTCCGAGGTGCGACCGTGCGGAACATCTTGGAGTTCCCGCTGCGGATGCCGGGCTGCGCGGTCGTCACCCTGACGACCAACTACCGCTCGCACCGCACGATCGTCGAGCGGTACGACCGCTGGATGGCCTCGGCGAACTGGTCGAACCGTGGCGGACGAGCGTTCCGCTACGACAAGACGATCACGCCCGACCCCGAGGCCGTGCATCCGGCGTACCCGGCCGTGTTCGCCATCTGGGGCAAGGACGAGCGCGACGAGACGAGCCGCTTCGCGGACCTCGTCGACTACCTCAAGCGTTCCGGCGTGATCGCGGACTACAGCCAAGTCGCGCTGCTCCTCCACAGCGTCCGCCAGGAGCACAGCGGTGCGTACCTCTCGGCCCTCGAAGCGCGCGGCATCCCCTCGTTCTGCCCGCGCGCCAGGGCGTACTTTGACAACCCCGAGGTGCGCGATCTCGTCGCGTGCTTCGCGATCATCTTCGGCTGGTTTGGCCAGGGACGCGGAAGCGTCGCGGGATCCGTGGCCGAGCTTGCGGCCTATGTCGACGACGGCCTCGTGCAACTCGGCCGCCGCTTCGCAGCGCCGCACCCGCTCGCGCTGCTGCTGCAAGGTTGGACGACGGAGATCAACTCCCTCCGCGAGGGCGAGTCGCTCGACCTTCGGCCCGCCGACTACTTCTATCGCCTGCTCGCGGTCGAGCCGTTCCTGGGCGTCGCGCGCAACGAGGACGCCGCTCGGAACCTCGCGGTGTTCTCGCAGCTCCTGAACATCTTCCAGACCTACTACCACTACACGGTCGTCACCCACAAGAACCGCGAGTTCCTGCGGCTTCACCTGTTCAACAGCTTCCTGCGCTTGCTGTTCGAAGGCGGGATCAACGAGTACGAGGACCCGGACCAGCCCTTCCCGAAGGGCCACGTCCAGGTGATGACGATCCACCAAGCGAAGGGCTTGGAGTTTCCGGTCGTCGTGGTCGGGTCGCTGTGCAAGCAGCTCTCCAGCCAGAAGCAGATCGACCGCGATCTCGGAGCGTTCTACTCGCGCGCGCCGTTCGAGCCCGAGGATCGCGTGACGCTCTTCGATCGGATGCGCCTGCATTACGTGGCGTTCTCCCGTCCGCAGAAGATGCTCGTGCTGACCGCGCACGAGCAACCGAAGGACCACTTCACGTCGATCTGGCAGGGCCTCCCGCAATGGCCTTACGTCGAGCGCGATCTCCTCGCCGCGCAACGCTTCGAGAGCCGCGAGCGGATGCGCGTGAAGCAGACGTACAGCTTCACGGGCGACCTGCGGATCTACGAGACGTGTCCCCGCCAGTACCAGTTCTTCCGCGAGTTCGACTTCACGCCGTCGCGATCGAGCGTGATCTTCTTCGGCCTGCTCGTTCACCAGACGATCGAGGAGGTCCACCGCATCGTTCTCGACGGCGGCATCGACACCCTCGACGACGTTCGCATCCGCGAACTGTTCGACCGCACGTTCCAGTTCCTCTGCCTCAGCGACGTGCGCCCGATCGACGAGACGGCGAAAGAGTCCGCCTTCCGTCAGGTCATCAACTACTTTCGCCAGAACCGCGACGAGATGCGCCGCGTGATCCAGACGGAGGTCGACGTCTCGTTGGAGAAGGACGGGTATATCCTCACCGGCACCGTGGACCTGCTTCTCGGTGGCGACGGGAAGCTGGAGCTGCTCGACTTCAAGACGTCGCCGCGACCGAAGGACAGCCCGGCTCTCCTGGCCGCCTGCGAGCAGCAGCTCTGCACGTACGCGCACATTCTGGAGCGCCGACACGGCAAGCGTGTTGATCGGCTCCTCCTCTACTGGACGGCGGAGGCGCGCAAGGAAGACGCGCTCATGGTGCTCCCGTACGACCCACGTCGAGTCGAGGAAGCTGGACGTCACTTCGACGAAACGGTGCGGCGCATCGAAGCGTGGGAGTTCGCGGTGACTACTCCGCCGGAGGCCGCCATCTGCAAGGAGTGCGATCTGCGGAGCATGTGCAGCGCGGACGGTGTGATCTCGCGGGAGGCGGTTCGCTGATGGCTTCCGACTACGACGCGATTCGGCGAGACAACGAGCGGGACTGGGGGCCGAAGGGCGTTCGCTTCGCTGGCACTCACCTCGCAACGATGTACTCCGATCGAACGCACTTCATCTACGAACTGCTGCAGAACGCAGAGGACGCGCTCGCACGCCGTAGCACCCCCGCAAAGTCGCGAGAGGTTCGTTTCGAGCTTTCGCACAACGACGTGCGCGTTTCGCACTTCGGGGCTCCGTTCACCGAGATGGACGTTCGCGGCATCTGTGGCATTGGCGAAAGCACGAAAGACCACGGCTCGATCGGGCGGTTCGGCATCGGTTTCAAGTCGGTGTACGCCTTCACGGACCGGCCCTCAATCTCCTCCGGTGATGAGCATTTCAGCATCGAGAACTTCGTGTGGCCGAAAAAGGGCAATCCCTGCTCCGATCGTCCAGGTGAGACGGTCTTCGTACTGCCCTTCAAGGAGAACGATGAGACAGCCGCAGGCGACATCGCCGCAGGGCTGCGACAGCTTGGGCCGCGCACGCTGCTGTTCCTCCGTCACATCGACAGCGTGAGCTGGGCGGTTGTCGATGGGCCATCTGGCACCTACATGCGAGGCGAACCCGAGGTGCTCGCTCCGAGCGTTCGCAGGGTCCAAGTGCTCGGGGAGGAACATGGGCGGGACCTCAACGTCGACGAAACGTGGATGATTTTCGAGCGACCTGTCCTCGACGAGGGTGGGAAACAGCTTGGGCGCGTCGAGATCGCCTTCCTGTGGGCGGCCGACGGCACTGATCGTTTCGTTGGTGTGCGACCCGTCACGAAATCGTCGCTGGTGGTCTCTTTCCCGACGATCGTCGAGACGCATTTGGGGTTCGTCCTGCAAGGGCCATATCGAACGACACCGAGCCGTGACAACGTCCACATGAGGGATGAGTGGAACCAGCGCCTCGTTCGGGAGACGGCTGATCTGGTCGTCGATGCAGTTCGCTACCTGCGTGATGTCGACGCCCTCTCCGCGCAGGCACTCGCCGCGCTTCCCCTCAATCGAGAGATGTTCGCCGGGGGGTCGCTCTTCGCTCCGATCTTCGAGGCGACGCGCAACGTGCTCCGCGAAGAACGTGTTCTGCCTGCCCACGGAGGCGGATACCTCGACGCCGGGCGCGCTCGGATTGCCCGCGGACAAGAGCTGCGCGCTCTGTTCAGCCAGCAACACCTCGCGGACCTTTTCGGCACCGGCGAAGGCACCGGATGGGTGACGGGTGACGTCACGCAGGACCGGACACCGGAACTGCGCGACTACCTCATGAGGGAACTCGGTGTGCTCGAGGAGCGCCCTGAGGCCGTCATCCGCAAACTCACCACGTCGTTCCTCGAAGCTCAGCCCGATCCTTGGATCGCGGCGCTGTACCGCTATCTGCGCACGCAGTCGGACCTGATGAGGTACGGACTGCTCCGCTCACTTCCGCTCATACGATTGGAAGACGGCACCCATCTGCCCGCCTATGCGAATCAGCAACCCCAGGTCTTCCTGCCCACGATCACCACGAGCGAGTGTCTCACGGTTCGACAGTCGTTGTGCGAGGACGAAGAGGCGAGGGCGTTCCTTCAAGAGTTGGGGCTCAAGGAACCGGACGCGATCGAGGAGGTGCTTCGGGTGGTCCTCACAAAGTACCAGGACGACGGACGATCCGGGCCCCCTGAGTCCTACGCCCAAGACTTGGAGCGCATCCTCCATGCCTACCGATCAGACGCCCTTGCTAGCCGCAAGGACCACCTCAGAGAACGGCTCCGAGATGCCCACTTCGTGGTCGCTGTCGACGCGGGTTCCGGGGAGCGCGCGCTCGTCAAACCGTCCGACTTGTACAGCGCGACGCAACGCCTGAAGGACCTGTTTGCCGGAGTCAGCGGAGTGATGCTCGTCGACGATTCGAACGACGCGCTGCGCGGTGAGGACATCCGCAACATGCTCGAGGGTTGTGGCGTTGCACGCAACGTCGAGCCAGTCGAGGTCGAGACCCGTCTCGACTACTTGGAGCGCGTTCAGATGCGCATCGCCGCGGGGGGCTCGGGATGCACGGGGTACGAACAGGTCGAGGACATTGATTTACGTGGACTGGAGCGCCTGCTCTCCTTCCTGCCCTCATTACCTGCTTTAGAAGCCCGCCGACGGGCCGGCCTGCTGTGGGACGAAATGTGCGCGCTGCACGAGCGACGCGGAGCGGCCGCCTTCGCCGGGGAGTACTCGTGGCAATACTACACACGACGCGCCCGGCGCTTCCCCGCCGCGTTCATCAGGCGACTGAACGATGCCACGTGGATTCCAAACCCGAGCGGGTCGCTAAGTCGTCCATCCGATGTCGTCTTCGCATCCATTGAGCCTTCATGGACGGAGAGCCCGTTCCTGCAGTCGAAGATCGAGTTCAAGCCGCCGGCTGTCGACCTGCTCGCAAAGGAAGCGGGCCTTGATCCCAAGCTGCTTACGCTCTTGAAGCATCTTGGCGTTACCACTGAGGCCGAGTTACGCGAACGTTTCGATATAGAGGACGACGCCGAACAGCCCGCTCCGGAAGAGGCCCCGACCCCGAGGCCCACGATCGACTCGACCACAACCGAGGAGTACTTGCGCGAGATCCTCGGCGATGCATACCGGCAGCCGACGCCACCTCCAGAAGGCAACGGACGTAGCACCTACCCGAACAGGAACTCGGGCGGGCATGGGTCTGAAGGCGGGCCGCAGAGCAGCACATCCGGCGGATCCGGGACGACCGAGCCGATCAAGCGGAACAGCGGTGGACAGTCACCCGGGCGGCGAACTCCAGGCGGCGATGGCGGTCGACCGTTCGTGTCCTACGTCGGCGTGCATGCCAGCGACGACGACGAGCCCGACCCCGATGAACTGGACTCGTCCAAGCGTGGCGCGCTGGAAGAGCTGGCGATCCGGCGCGTCCTCGCAAGCGAGCCCACGCTGCGGCGAACGCGCAAGAACAACGCGGGCTACGACCTCAAAGAGCTCGCAGCCGACGGCACGACCCGCCGATGGATCGAGGTGAAGGCGATGACCGGACTGCTGAGGGACCGACCCGTTGGGCTCTCGCGAGCGCAGTTCGAGTGCGCGCGGCTGCGCGGAGTCGCCTACTGGCTGTACGTCGTCGAGCGCGCAGGCACGGAGGGCTCCGAGATGGTCTGGCGTATCCAGGACCCGGCGGGCAAGGCGAAGACATTCACGTTCGACCACGGATGGTTGGAGATCGCAGAAGGCGGTCGCGCCGACGACGAAGGCCACACCGAAGAAGAGACGGAACAGTAGCGCGATGGCAAAGATCGACATCACCAAGACCGAACTGGTCTGGCCCGGCAAGTACAACGAAGACGGCACTCGCAGGGAGGTGTCGCGCGTCAGGTTACCCTTTCAGGTCATCGAGACCGTGAACGCAAGCCGGGCGACGCGCGAGGTCGCCAAGAGCAAGGGCGCGACGCTCTTCGACACCTACCAGGGGAAGGAGGGTGACACCTTCGAGAAGGGCTGGAAGAACAAGCTCATCTGGGGGGATAACCTGCTGGTGATGGGGTCGCTGCTCGAACGGCTCGCTGGCCGTGTCGATCTCATTTACATCGACCCACCATTCGCGACAGGGGCGGACTTCTCGTTCGATGCCCCGATTGGAGAAGCGTCGGAAGAAGTCTTCAAGGAGCAGTCCGTCATTGAAGAGAAGGCGTACCGCGATACGTGGGGCGGCGGGACGTCCAGCTACCTCACGATGATCACGGATCGACTGCGACTAGCGCACGACCTGCTCTCGGCGCGGGGAACTATCTATGTCCACTGTGACTGGCACGTCAGTCACCTGATTCGAGCGCAGCTCGACGAAGTCTTCGGCGAGGACGGCTTCGTGAACGAGGTCGCTTGGCACTACTTCGGCTTCAAGCGGAAGACCGCGCGCAACTTCCCCAGAAAGCACGACACCATTTTCGTCTACTCGAAGTCAGCCGATCACACCTGGAACGTCCAGTACAAGCCGCATCGACAGGAGTACGTAGCGCGGTTCAAGAAAGACAAGGACGGGCGACTGTACCGAGACGACGTCAATCCATCGGCAGGAGGCGCACGCACGATCTATCTCGATGAAGTGCCGGGGGACATCGTCGATTCTGTTTGGGACGACATCCCCCCCGTGAACCCGATGGGCTCAGAGCGATGGGACTACCCGACCCAGAAGCCCGAGTCACTGCTCGAACGCATCATTCGTGCGTCCTCGAACGAGGGCGATCTGGTCGCCGACTTCTTCTCCGGCTCCGGGACTACCCTGGCCGTTGCCGAGCGACTGCGTCGACGTTGGATTGGTTGCGATCTCGGTCGATGGGGAGTTCACGTGTCGCGCAAGCGCCTCTTGAGCCTCGACGGATGTAGACCGTTCGATGTTCTCAATCTGGGCCGGTACGAACGTCAATACTGGCAAGGCGTGACGTTCGGAGAATCGAAGGACAAGCCACTCGCAGAACGTTCGCTCTACGAGTACCTCGCATTCGTCCTGAAGCTCTACGGAGCGCAACCCGTCGCGGGTATGGCGCACCTGCACGGTCGCACCGGCAAGGCGATGGTCCACATCGGCGCGGTCGACGCGCCCGTGACGTTCGCCGAGATCGATACCGCCGTCGAGGAGTGCGCGAAGCTCAAGCAGGGCGAGCTGCACGTCCTCGGCTGGGAGTGGGAAATGGGGCTCGCCGGTCCGAACAACGAAGTCCGCAAGGGCGGCCCGGTTCAAGAATTGGCGAAGCACAAGGGCGTGAAGCTCATGCTGCTGCAAATCCCTCGCGAAGTGATGGAGCAGCAGGCCGCCGCGAAGGGCGACATCCGGTTCTTCGAGCTGGCCTTCCTGGAGGCCGACATCCAGCACCTGAAGCCGCTCGCCGTGCAAGTCGCGCTCAAGGACTTCGTCATCCCGAACACCGAGCTGATCCCCGAGGAGGTGCGCAGCAAGGTCAAGAAGTGGTCGGACTACATCGACTACTGGGCGGTCGACTGGGACTTCCAGAACGACACGTTTATGGGGCTTCAGGAAGTTGTGTGGGTAGTTGAGCCATGCGCGGGGTAGAGGTCGAGCCCTCCGCAGTGGAAGTAGATCGCGTTCTTGAAGCGCTCGCGGTTGCGGAAGCCGCAGGCTTGCGACTTGAT
>JADYYP010000044.1 GCA_020853575.1 Planctomycetota bacterium | reverse complement strand
GTTGTCGCTCATCCCAGCAAGCTACATCGCGGCCGGCTCCGCTTCGCGCCACGCCGGGGCGCTCCGCTACGCCGGTGTTCGGTCATGCCGGATCGCCTTCAACCCACACGAGTTCCGGAAGCGCCACTTCTTCGTCGGCGCGGTGATGACCGTCGACGGCTCGTTCAGCCCCGCCAGCTTCGATCCGCACACGCCGACACTCGGCCGGGCCTGGATGTCGTTCGGCTATGGACCGGGCACCTACGACCCGAGCTACCTCGGCATGTGGACTTGGTACGCGTTGCCGACGATCGGCTTCCAAGGCGTGTTCATGATGCGCGCCAACGGCGCCAACGGCCCGACGGCCGAGGTGCGCTGCCTGGGCAAGACGAACTCTCTCGGCTGCGCGCCCCTGACGGGCTTCTCGGGCACTCCGAGCGCGACCTCGAGCTCAGGCTTCGTCGTCACGGCCAGCAACGTCTACAACCAGAAGTCGGGACTGCTCCTGTACGGCCTGAACGGTGGCCAGCAAGCGCCGTTCGGCGGTGGCCACCTGTGCGTGCGTCCGCCGTTGCACCGCACCGGAGTGCAGTCCTCCGCAGGTAGCGTCGGAGGCAACGACTGCAGTGGCACGTACACCTTCGACTTCAACGCCTGGATCGCCAGCGGAGCCGATCCGGCGCTCTCCCTGGGCACCACGGTCGATGCTCAATTCTGGTCGCGCGACCCCGGCTTCAGCGGCGCGAGCGCGATCGGCCTGAGTCGCGCGGTGCACTTCGGCATTTGGCCTTGAGCCGGTCCGCGAGCGCGCGTTCGCGCGGCGCTTCCGCGAGTCGGAGCCGCCGCGCGTCGCGGCGCGAGCTCAACCCGGATCCGCGGTGACGTAGCCCACGAACTCACCGATCGCCCACACCGTCTGGAGGAGCACGATCAGCGGCAGCGCCTTCGCGAGCTGCGCGACGTAGGCGCCGCGGCTCGAGCTCGTCTTGACGACGCGCCAGGTCATCAACAGCGGCAACAACGGGCTGGCTGCTGCCCAAATCCAGCGCTTCACGCCGCCGTCCATGCGCGCGCGCGTGCCGGCGAACGAGCGCGCCCACACATAGCGTTCGCGCAGCGCTGCGCCGAGGGTCAGGCCGGTGCGTGCCTGCCAGACCACGACCTTGGGGGTCGTGCACAGCTCGAAGCCGGCCGCCACCATCGCCCAGTGCACCGCGGTCTCGTGGTAGTCGTCCTTCCACGTTTCGGCGACGCGCTCCAGCGCACTGCGACGGTACGCGACGTTGCTGTCGCTGACGAACTCGGCGCGGCCTTCGGGCAGCGGGTTCTGGTAGCGACCGAAGTCACAGAACCACACGGCCCAGTTCAGCGTGGCCTCGCTGTCGCAGTCAACGGCGCCGCCGACCGCCGCGGCGTTCGGATGGCGCTCGAGCGCCGCGACCATCTGCTCGCACCAAGTGCGCGCGGTGTGCGCGTGATCCTCGGTGAGCGCGATGACGTCGCCGGTCGCGGCCCGGATCCCCAGCGTGCGCAACGTGTCGTGGTGCTCGCGGCTGGCCCCCGCTCGCGCCTGGGCGGTATCGAGCCCGACGGCGCGCACGAACTTCACCGCGGGAAACTCGGTCTGCAGGCTGGCGACGTCCGCGCACGGATCGTCGAAAGGCACGAGGATCTCGAGTGGCAAGGCCAGGCTCTGCGTGTGCAACGCCTTCAAGCACCGGCGCAGATCGTCGCGCTTTCCGGAGATCAGGCCGACGACGACCGACATTCCCTTGGGCGCGCTCATTCCACTTCCTTCAACGCGTCGCCCGGTCCGAGCAGATACCCGAGCCACTCGCCCCAGGTGTAGCAGAACCACGCGGGCACGAGCAGCGGCAACGTCATCACGTAGCGCCCGAGGTAGTGGCGCTTCTCGAGCACTCGCGAGCTGACCCTCGAGAACAGGAACAACGGGAAGATCGGTCCGAGCACGAGGTGCGCCAGACGCTTGGTGAACGGCACGCGGTCCTTCTGTGTCCCGCCCCACACGCGACTCAGGAGGTAGCGCTGGTGCAGGTAGTAGCGGTAGTCGAAGGGTCCGGTGTGGTGCGCGCCGAGCGCGTTGACCGCGCGGAACCGGCCCTCCTTCGCGAGCAGCGGGTGCAACACGACCTCCCAGTACCCCGTGTCGAGCACCGCGACGTGACGCATCAACTTGGCGCGGTCGTAGGCCACGTTCGCGCCGTTCAGGTTGAGCCGTTCCGCGTCGGTCCAGGGCGGCATGTAGTTGTGGTACTCGCTGAAGAACACGCACCAATCGCGCAGGCGTCGGAACGAGCTGTCGAGGATCGGGCCGCCGATCGCGGCGTCGTCGGCGCGGAAACTGGCGACGACGCACTCGAGCCAACCCGCCGGAGCCGTGCAGTGCTCCTCGAGCACGGCCACGATCGCGCCGCGCGCGGCCTGCGCTCCGATGCGGCGCAGCTCCGGAATCGTCGCGCGATGATCGGTCGGCGCTGCGATCACCCGTGCGAAGGGGAACTCCCGCGCCAGGCGCTGGCGCGTGCCCTCGCCCATGCGGTCGACGACGATGCACTCACCGTCCGCGCGCGCGACTTGATCCTTCAACGAGGCCAGGCAGCGGAACAGGAACTCACCGCCGGCGCCGGAGGCGACGACGACGGACACTCTGGGGGTCGAGCTCATCGGGGCGGTCTCCGCGCGTCCTTCACTAGTAGCGCAACTCGATCGCGCGGGCGTCCTTGCCGGGCCCCCACTGCGTGATCACGAACATGCGGTCGTACTCGCTCTCGTCCAACTTGACCTTGGTCGCTCCGCCGGTGAGCCGTTCGACCAACAACGGCACCGTGTTCGAGTGCCCCGCGACGACGGCAATCGAGTTGCGCGGCGTCGAATCGAGAGCGCTCAACAGGGCGTCGGGCTGGCGCGCCTGCACGATCTGCACGTTGACGCCGGTCGCGACCGACAACGGCGCGACGCTCTGCTGCGTGCGCTGGAATTCGCTGGCGAAGATGTGCGTGACGCCGCTCTTGGCGAACAGCGCGCTCAAGCGCTGCGCGCGCGCCGCGCCGGCCTCGGACAGATTGGGATCGTCCTTGGGCTCGACGTCCTTCTCGCCGTGCCGAATCACCACGACCGTGCGCGGATAGAGCAGCTTGGTCGACACGTCCGCTTGCTGCGCGCGCGGCAGAGCGGCCGAAAGCGTCAGCGCGCCGAGCGCGCAGGCCGCACCGGCCAGCCACGCGCGCCGCGACCATCGAGATCCGAGTTTCTTCATAGGTATCCCAGCTCTTTCAGCTTCTTGAGTTCGTCTGCGTCGACCGACACGGTGTGCGCCTCGCCCCCGCGCCGCTGCTGTTCCGCGGTCCAGGCTTCCAACGCGGAGCCGAGTCGTTGGGCGTTCTCGCGCTCGCCCGCGGCCAGGTCGTGCTTCTCGCCGGGGTCGGCCTCGAGGTCGAACAACATCGTGGTCTCGCGCGTGAAGTCGCGGATCAACTTCCAGCGCCCCTCGCGCACCGCCGAGATGCGCATGTGCTTGCCCCATTCGAGTTGCGAATCCGGCAGCCACACGATCGAAAACGCCTTGGCGTCGGAAGCCCCCAGCTCCGCGCAACCCGGGCCGACGCGCCGCAGCAAGCTGTGCTCTCGCGCCACTTGGCCGAAGTCGACGTCCAACGCGTCGAGCACCGTTCCGAAGATCGCGCGCGTCTCGACCACGCCGCGGAACACGCACGGGGTACTCCAGCCCGCTGGAGCGACGATCAGCGGCACGTGCACTTGCTCTTGGTAGAGCGTCGTCGTGTGTCCGAACGAGCCGTGGTCGAGGAACTCCTCACCGTGGTCGGCGACCACGATCACCAACGTCTCGTCGGCCACGCCGGAATCGTCGAGCCACGCCAGCAGCCTGCCGATCTCGGCGTCGGTGTGCGCGATCTCCTCTTCGTACAAATCGACCAGCCACTCGTTCTCGGCGCGGCCGATCAACTGGCGGTTCTTGAGCAGATTGTCGTAATCGAGCTCGCGCCGCAGCCAGCCTTGGTAGCCGTCGGCCCAAGTCCACTCGGGCTGGTCCATGTACTCGTAGTGAGCGTCGAAATAGTGCGCGAAGTGGAAGAACGGACGATCGCCGCGCGCCTCGAGCGCCTCGAGCGACAGGTCGGTGACGGACTTCGACGTGATCGCTCGGTGACCGAGGGCGTTGCTCGCGTCGTAGCGCTCGAAGCCCTGGGCGAACCCGCGATGCTCGGCGACATAGCTGTGACTGACCACGCCGCTCGTGCGATAGCCGGCCTCGCGCAGGACCTCGGACAGGAGCACGCGCCGATCCGGGATCGCGCCAGCGAGCGAGAAAGCCCCGTGCTCGTGCGGGTACGCCCCCGTGACCATCGACGCGAAGGACGGCATGGTCCAGGGGGCCTGCGACACGGCGTTGGCGAAGGCGATGCCACGCTCTGCCAGCTTGCGCAGGTTGGGCGTCGTATCGCGACCGCGCAGCGAGGGACCGTAGATCGAGGTGGCGTCCGCGCGCAACGTGTCGATGCCGATCAGGAGCACGTTGAGTGGCCGCTTGGCCGTCAGCGTCGGCGCGCCGCGCTGGCTCTCGAACGCGGGCAGCGCCAGCGCGAGCGCCGTCAGCGCGATCCCGGCCAGCGCTCCGGCGGTCGCGGGGTGCGACCAAGGACTCGAGCGCAGCCTCTGCAACTCGGCCAGCGCGCGCCGGCGGAGCGCCACGAACACCACCGCGGTCGTGCTCACCAGCAGCCCGTCGAACAGCCAGGTCTCCGGATCGCGCGGGTGCGCGAGCAACTCGCGGTTGATCCACGCACCCGCGACGAGCAACAGGAACACTGCGACGACCGCCGCTGCGACCGTCGCGCGACGTCGCGGATCTTGCGCGGAGGCGTCGGAGCTGGCGTAGCGGCCGATGCACTCGAACACGCCAGCGAATGCGGCGACCAGGCCGAATGCGAACACGATGTCGCTGGCGGCGACCCACGACTTCTCCCGCTCCAGCGCGAACAAGAAGAGGATCGCGCCAGCCGCCACCAGCGCCGTGACCCGCGCCCGCGCCGCGCGCGCCGCAACCAACGCGACCCAGCGGTCGGGCGCGTAGCTCTCGCGCACCAAGAACAGCACGCAGCCCACGGCGAAGGCAAGTCCGGCTGCGTACCAGGCCCAAGGCAGCGCGTCGGAGAGCCCCTGCTGTGCAGCGTCGCGATAGGTCAAGAACGTCGCGCGCGCGAAACCGAGATCCGCGTAGCCCTGCTCGTGCACGGCCTCGCGTGCACGCCACAGCCCGCGCGCGACGCCGAGTCCCGCGGCCAGCGGGACCGCGGTCAGCGCGGGCAGGAACAGGGCTAGGTGTGTTCGTCGTTGCATCGCTGTCGTCGGGGCGGAGAGCCTAGCGGAAAACGGGGCGCGATCTACCGGGAGCGACTCCGCGGGCCGCGCTATCGACGCGCGGCGCGAATCCGCATCGCGCGCTGTCGCTCGCGCGCGCCGCGAGCGCGAAGAGAATTCCCACTGGGAGGCGCCGACAGCGCGCGGGAGCGCGGCGCAATGGCTTGCAACGCGCCGTCGCGCCGGGCACGCTCGACGATGTGCGGCATACACGAACACCTCGAGCGCGATCGCAAGGCGTGCGCTCAGCGCGGGAAACGAGCACCGCGCTGGCCTGCGCGCTCGTCCTGTGCGCCGGTTGCTCCGACAGCCAGCCGCCGAGCACCACGGACCTCTCGCGCGCGAGCTCGAGCTCCGATCGGTCGACGCTGGCGAGCTCGGGCTGGCGCGGCGCCGCGAGCGGCTTCAACGTGCTCGTCGTGACCTTCGACACGGTGCGCGCGGACGCCGTCGGCTGCTATGGCGATCCACGCGCGAAGACCCCGAACGTCGATCGACTCGCGGCGACCGGTGTGCGCTACGAACGCGCGATCGCGCCCGCCCCGACGACGCTTCCCTCGCACGCCACACTCTTCACCGGGCTCGAGCCGCCGAGCCACGGCGTGCACAACAACGGCACGTTCAAGCTCGCCCCGGAGCGCACGACCCTGGCCGAGATCCTGCGCCCGAAGGGCTATGCCACGTGCGCGATGATCGCGGCCTTCGTGCTCGACGAGCGCTATGGCTTGGCCCAGGGCTTCGAGCGCTACGACGACGACCTGCACCTCGATGGAAGCGCCGCGGGCGAAGGCCACTTCGTGCAGCGCAGCGCCGAGCGAGTCACCGACGGCGCACTGGCCTGGCTCGCACAGCAGGGCGAGGCCCCGTTCTTCTTGTGGACGCACTACTTCGACGCCCACGCGCCGTACCAAGCCCCGGCGCCGTTCGCGCCCGCGGCCTCCGAGCGAGACCCGCGCGCGCCTATGGATCCCGCGTTCCACCGCCGGCAGTACCTCGCCGAGGTCAGCTACGCCGATGCGCAATTGGGCCGCTTGCTCGACGCGCTCGGCACCGCGCGGCTCGAGCGCACGCTGGTCGTGTTCACCGCGGACCATGGCGAGGGACTCGGAGAGCACGGCGAGTTCACCCACAGTCGCCTGATCTACGAAGGCTCCCTGCGGATCCCGCTGATCCTCTCGAATCCGCGGCTCTTCCCGGGCGCACAGGTCGAGCGCAACAGGATCGCCGGTCTTGTCGACGTCACGCCGACGGTGTTGGCCCTGCTCGGCATCGACAGCGAGCTCGCGTTCGACGGTCGCGCGCTGCTCGGCACACCAGCGGATCCCGAACGCGCGATCTACAGCGAGAGCCTGGTGACGCTCTTCAACCATGGCTGGGCCCCGCTGTATTCCTACACGCGCTTGCGCGACAAGTTCATCTCCGCGCCGCGGCCCGAGTACTACGACTTGAGCTCGGACGCTGGCGAACAGCGCAACCTGTTCGCCCCTTCGCAACCGCAAGCGCTCGCGCTGTCGCGGGCGATGAAGGAGCGCCTGTCGAAGCTGACGCCGCTCGCTCGCGAGGCCGAGGGCGCGCTCTCGCCCGACGACTCCAAGCGACTCGCGGAGCTGGGCTACTCGCGCTCGATTCCGAGCACGCCGGCCGCGGGCGCGCTCGACCCCAAGGACGCGATCATGACCTGGGCCGTGCTCACCAATGCGCGCGCCTACGCGGATCAAGGGCAGTTCGAGCGCGCGCTCGCCGATGTCGCGGCGGTGTTGAAGAGCAACCCGAACGATGCCTACGCGTGGGAGACGTCCTACGTGATCCACTTGCGACGGAGGGCCTGGCCGGACGCCGAAGCCAGCGTGCGGCGCGTGCTCGAGCTCAATCCGAGCGGGGACGGCTACGTGCGGCTCGCCAAACTCCTGATCGAGCAGGGCAAGCTCGACGAATGCGATCCGGTGCTCTCCGAAGGCGAGGCCCGCGAGCCTCGCAACGGAGAACTGATGCTGGCTCGCGGCGACTACCTGGTGCTGCGGCAGCGGTTCGACGAGGCGCGCGCGAAATTCCTCGAGGCCATCGAGGTCGACCCCGTGCGCGCGTCCGAGGGCGCCCGCCGCGGTCTTGCTTACCTCGACGAGCACGCGCCCAAGCACTGACCGGCGCACTCCGCGTGCGGATTGCAAGTTCCTGATTTCCGCCCTTCGTCGGCGCACCGGTCGGGCAAGTCCGCGCTACTCTGGAGCCTTCGGCGCGGCACACGAAGCCTCGCAACCTCTCTCTTGACCTCGTTCCCAGAGCTCCCAGCCATGCAACCCCGTTTCCTCACACTTGCAGCTGCGTGCATCGCGACCTCGTCCGCGGTGTTCGCCCAACGCTTCGTCCTGATGCCCGACTCGACGGCCGACAAGATCGTCAAGTTCGACGCCTCCACGGGCGCCGTGCTCGACGCCAACTTCATCCTCGACAGCGCCGGCGTGCTATTCGACTTCAGCACCCCGAAGGACGCCATCCAGGTGAACAACGAGATCTGGGTGCTCGACCAGGTTTCGAACCAACTGGTGCGCTTCGACCAGAACGGAACCCACGTCGCGACGGTCTTCCCGGCGACCGGGATGCTCTCCAATATCCGCGGCGGCTGCTTCGCCAACAACACGGTCTACGTGACCAACGACGGCACGGCCAACGGCGCGACGGGTGACACGGTGGTGATGTTCGACACCGCCGGCACACGCCTGGGTCAGTTCACGGTCGCCAACACCGGCACGAGTCCGTTCGACGTGACCGAGTACAACGGCGAGTTGCTGGTGTGCCACTTCACGTCCACGAACACCACCGGGCGCTACGACTACGCCGGCAACCTGCTCGGCACGTTCCACACCTCGAACGGGACGACCGGCATCGACTCGCCCGAGCAGATCTCGATCACCGCGGCGAACACGGCGCTGATGAGCGGCTTCGCGGCGCCGCTCGCGGTCTACGAGTACGACGCCGCGGGAACGCAGATCAACTCCTATCCGTTCGCGACCGCACTGCGCGGCGTGGTCGAGCTCGACAGCGGCCTGCTCCTGGTTTCGACGACCTCGAACGTGGGCACCTATGACCGCAACACGAACACGTACACGATCGTGTACACGAGCACGGGCTGCCAGTTCATCAACGTGTTCGACTTCGGCTCCAGCGGCCCCGTGACGTACTGCACGGCCGGCGTTTCGACCAACGGCTGCGTGCCGGCGATCAGCGGCAGCGGCACGCCGAGCGTCGCGGCGAGCTCGGGCTTCACGATCTCGGTGGCGAACGTCGAAGGCGCGAAGCTGGGACTGTTGTTCTACGGCATCAACGGCCGCGCGTCGTCGAACTGGGGCTCGGGCGGCACGAGCTTCCTGTGCGTCAAGACGCCGACGCAACGCATGGGTTCGGCGAACTCGGGCGGCACGGCCGGCCTGTGCGATGGCACGATCAGCGAGGACTGGTTGGCCTACATCGCGGCGCACCCCGGCGCGCTCGGCGCACCGTTCTCCGCGGGAGCGGTGGTCAATGCGCAGGGGTGGTACCGCGATCCGCCGGCTGTGAAGACGACGAATCTGTCGGACGGTTTGGAGTTCACGTTGGTCCCCTGAGCTGAAAAACACGGCAGCAGATTCAGCCAGCGCCCGCGCTCACGCGCGAGCTCGGGGGATCCTTCACGAACGACGCCAAGGCGTCGTTCGTGCTTTCGGCCGCGCCGGGAGAGCGCGTCCGAAAGACAGGCTTGCCTCCCGTGAGCTGAAGAAGACCGCCG
>JADYYP010000043.1 GCA_020853575.1 Planctomycetota bacterium | reverse complement strand
AGCCATTCCCACTACATCGACCTTCGCGCGCCGACCGGCGACGACGGGTCCGAGAATGAGGGCCCACGCGCCATCGGCCGCCGTAAGTCCCTTAACGAGAATCCAAACCTTTCAAGTCAGGCTAGCCAGACGTCGCGGCGGTGCTCGCCGGGCGCGGCGCAGGTTCGATCGAGGCAGGAATCGCGGCGGCCCTCTCCGTCGGCGCGATCTGCGCGTACAAAAGGCCAACGCCATTTTTCGAGCCGCACGCTGGCGCTTCGACTACCCTAGTCGTACTACCGTGGTAGTCGGAAGCCGCGAGGCGGCCGCCGCGAGGTCAATGATGAAGGACAAGGATCGGATCCACCACTTGGGCGAACTGCAGTGCGCGATCATGCGTGTGCTGTGGGCCGAAGGCGAGGCCAGCGTCAACCGCGTCTACGAGGCGCTGCCCAGCGAGCACCGCCGCGCGTTGACGACGATCGCGACGATGCTCACGAAGATGGAGAAGAAGGGCGTCGTGTCGCACCGCTCCGAGGGCCGGCAGTTCGTCTACGTGCCCGAGGTCGCGGAATCCGATGTGCGGCGCACGATGGTCGAGGACCTGACCGAGCGGCTGTTCGACGGTGACGTCGCCGCGCTGGTCTCGCACCTCTTGACCGAGCAAGAGATCGATCGCGAAGAGCTGGCGCGGCTGCAAAAGCTGATCGAGGCGCGGCGCAAGACGGAGAAGGGCCATGGCCGCTAGCGAGTGGGCCCTGCGCACGCTCGCGTTCGTGCTGACGTACGCGATCCACAGCACGCTGCTCCTCGGCTTGGCGTGCCTCATCGCGCCCCGGCTGCGCTCGCTCGTGCTGCGCGAGCGCGTGTGGCGCGTGGCGCTGCTGGGAGCTTTGGTGACCAGCCTGGTGCAGGTCGCCGCGCGGCTCGAGACCCCGCTGTTCCACTGGACCTTGCGCTCCGAGAGCGTCGAGGCCGCGCTTCGGTCCGAGCCCGCCTCCTCGGGCGAATCCCGCGAAGAGCTCGCGCCAGCGTGGAGCCCCACGGACGTCGCGCAGACGCTGTGTGGGGCAATCGAAGGCGCATGGCGCCGGGGTTCCGAGCCGCGCAACGCGGCGCCGGCGCGCGTCGAGCGCGACGAGTCGCTGCAGGCGGCTTCGCCGGACCTGTCCTGCAGCGCGAACGAGACGGCCGCGCCCATCGTCGAGCGCCTCGTCAGCCCGCGCCCTTGGACGCGGCGCATCGCACGCCACTGGCGTGAATGGACCGAGCGCGGCCTGCTGGTTTGGGCCGGTTTCGTGGCCGTGGTGCTCGCCGGCTTCGGAGTGATGTGGCTGCGCCTCGCGCGCCACATGCGAGGCCGTGTCGAGCTCGAACGGGGCGAGCTGCGCGCGACCCTCGAGCGCCTCTTGCCCTCGGCCTTTCCGAACGGACGGCGCGTGCGCCTGTTCGTCGCGCCCGAGTTGCGCGCTCCGGTGAGCCTGGGCTTCTTCCAGTATTCGATCTGCGTTCCGCCGCGCACGCTCGACGAGCTGTCGAGCGAAGAGCAAGAGACCATGCTGGCGCACGAGCTGGCGCACCTGATGCGCCGCGACCCGTTGTGGCTCTCCGCGGCCTGGCTGATCGAGCGCGTGTTCTTCTTCCAGCCGCTCAACCGGGTCGCGCGCGCCGAGCTGCACGACGTGGCCGAGCTCGCCTGCGACGACTGGGCCGCGCGGCGCACGGGGAATCGCCTGGCGCTCGCGAGTTGTCTGGCGCGCATCGCCGGCTGGATCATCGGAGCTCCGGCCGCACTGCCGGCGACTTCGATGGCCGATGGTCACGGTCGTTGTCGCTTGAGTCAGCGCATCGAGCGCTTGCTCGACGACGACGCGCCGGCCTCGGACGAGTCGCCGCGGCGTTGGGTGTTGCCGTCCGCCGCGGGTTCGCTGGCCTGCCTCGTGTTGGTCGTGCCCGGGGTCTCGGCACCCGCCGGCGCGCTCGCGGAGCTCGCGACCCAGACAGGCGAGCTCGGTTCCGAGCGCTCCGCCGCGGAGGCGGCCGACGCGGTTTCCGCACCGACCCGCGCGACCTGGCCCGAGCTCGAGCCGCGAGCAGCGCCGGCGGCGATGGATGCGGTTCCAGCGACCAGCCAAGACGACACGCTCGAGTTGGACCTCGAGCTCCTCGACGAGAGCGTCGGGCTGTTGCGCGAGGAGCTCGCGCTCCTGCGCGGCGAGCTGGAGTCGCTCGAGCTCGATTCGCCCGAAGCCGATCTCGCCCTGCAACACACCCTGGAGCAGCTCGAAACGCGCGTCCAGAACCTCGAACGGCGCCGCGATCAGTTGCGCGCGCTGGCCCACGTGCTCGAAACGCATCCGAAGACGCCCGCCCATCCTTCGAGCGCTTCCTCGACGACAGAAGTTCCCTAGGAGTATCTCTCGCCATGAGAATCGTTCTTTCCCTCGCCGCGCTCGGGCTCGCCGCTGGCGGCGCAACCGCGGTCGCGACCCAGAGTTCGTGCTCGTCGACGAGCAATGTCTGCAGCGCTGCGAGCTGCGCGCCGACGGCATGTGAGTCCGGCGTCCAGGTCGCGGCCTGCGTCGCCGCGCCGCAGCAGGACCGCATGAGCAAACGCGCCGCAGAATTGGAGGCGCTCGCCGGTGGCGCCGAGGAGCCGGCGCGAGTCGATGTGGAGCTCGCGCCCAGCGCTCCTGCGCAGACGGGCGGCCTGCGCCGCGCGTTCAAGTACGAGAACGGGAAGCTCACTGCGCTCGACAGCGGCGCTGCGCCGAGCCCGACCTCTGCGGTGCAGGACCACGTGCAGTGCGATGGCCGCGGCACGTGCGAGAGCACGGGGCCGGTCGCGTGCTCCGGGCAGATTGGCTGCTCCGGGCAGAGTGCGTGCGGCGGAGCAGGTGCAAGCGCCGGCGCGACGACGTGCGCGCCGACGGCGCCGCGCGCGCCCCAGAAGCGTGGCGCGCTCGAAGCGACCCAGCCCACCGAGGGCCAGCGCAAGGCCAAGGCGAAAACCAAGCGCGACGTGACCATCGCGGTGCCGCCCAGCTCAGCCGACGGGCCCGCGCGAGCCACGCGCACGCTCGAGTCGCGGCTCGCGGAAGCGCGCCGGACGCAGGAGCGCGCGCTCGAAGACGCTCGCCGGCAGCTGCAATCAGCGCAACGCGAAGCGGAACGCGCTCGTCGCGCGGCGGAAGGCCAGTCACGGCGCGCGATGGAACAGGCCCGCGAGCAACTTGCGCGCGTGCAGCGCGATGACCTGGCTCAAGTGCGCCAGCACGTCGAGCGCGCGATGGGCGACGCGCGGGAAGCGCAGCTCAGGGCGCTGGCTGACGCGGAGCGGGCGATCGCCGTGCAGCGCGGTCACGCGCGCTCGCGCACAACCGCCCCGGCGGTTCCCGCGGCTCCCTTCGGCGCCGCTCCTCCGGCCGCACCCAGCGCTCCGCGTGCCCCGGCGGGCGCTTCGCAGCGCGAGCGCGAGCTCGAGGCGCGCGTGGCGGAACTCGAGGCACGTCTCGAGCAAGTCGAAGGTCGCGCTCGCGGTCAGGCGGGTTCGCCCGCGGCTCGAGGGAACGTGCTCGTCGCGCCCAGCGGAGCTCACCGGCAGAGCTGGACCTGGCACGACGCACCCGGCGGCGCAACGGTCGAGGTCCACACCTGGAACGACGACGACGCCGACTGCAATCCGACGCGCACGCACGTGCTGCAGTTGGAGAACGGTGCGATGGCCGTGATCGACGAGGATCAGTGGGAGGAGCTCAGCGATACCTTCGAGGAGCTCGGTCAGGACTGGGAGGACGCCTTCGAGGACCTGGGCGACGATTGGGAAGACGAGCTCGAGGACGCGAACGAAGCGATCGAGGACGCCTTCGAGGATCTCGAAGACGCCGCCGATGACCTCGACGACGAGTCGGAAGAGTCCGATCAGTCGCCGATCGACGTCGCCCCGGCGCCAGAGGTCGCGAGCGGCGAGCTCAGCAACGCCTCGGGGGACCCGTTCTACTTGGGTCGCGGAGCGGTGCTCGGCGGACTCACTCCCGTGGACCGCACGATTTACTCCGGGGCGCAGGTGGCGCCGCTGATGCTGCGCGCGGCGACCGGCTTCACACCCTCGCCCGAGCTCGAGCTGCGCGGCGTCGTCACGCAGATGCGCTCGGAAGTCGAGGCACTGCGCGCGACGCTGCGCGATCTGCGCAGGGAAGTCGAGGCGCGCAAGAGCGAGCTGCGCTGAGCGTTCGCGGGGGCACGGGGATACGAGCTCACGAGCTCTTGGATGCGCCGTCGCCCGCCGGGCGCCGGCCGTCCAGCCCCTGAGTTCCTCGTGGTTTCCGGGCGCCGAGCGGTCGCGACCGCGAGCGGCGCTCGCACGACGATAGGTTCATCGAAGACGCGAGCCTCGCACGCTTTCGGGCGCGCGAGGCTCGCGTGTTTTGCAGTGAGCGCCGGGGCGCGGCGTTCAAGCCCAGAGCACGAGATCGCTCGAGCCGTCGTCGATCGGGCCGCTGCCCTTGCAGCGCACGCGCAAGCCATAGGCGAAGTTGCCCGAGCGCAGCACGGTCTGGGAGCCGCGGAACATCTGCACGTTGCCGTTGGGTGCGCCCGACGCGCTCAACACGCAGTACATCGGGTTGCGGATCTCGGTGCCGTGCTTGGCGTGGCCGAAGACCAATTCCACCGTGACTTCGTCGGCGCGCAGCCCGGCCAAGTCGACGTTCACACGCGCTTCGACGCCGTCGCCCACGCGCAGTCCGGAGAGATCGCTGACCTGGGCGTCGACGATCTTGATCTCGGCGAAGGCCTTGCGGATGCGAGCGCGTGCCGCGGCGGAAGCGCGCGTGGGCGCGAACTTGTCGCGCACCAGCTCGGCGCGCAACCTGGCCATCGGAGCGTAGGCCAGATCGCGGTACTCACTGACCATGCGGTCGGTCGAGAACACCGGCGGGATCGTGGCCAGGTTGTGGACGCACTTCTCCAGCCACTTGCGCGGCAAGCCGTCGTTCTCGCGCTGGAAGAACAGCGGCGCGACCTCGTCTTGGATCAACTGCACGATGCTGCGTCCGTCGATCTCGTCCTGCAGCGCTGGATTGGGCCAGACGCGGCCCTCGCCGACGTTCCATCCGTTGCGTCCGTCGTAGCCCTCGACCCACCAGCCGTCGGAGATCGAGAGGTTGAGCCCGCCGTTGGCCGAGACCTTCATGCCCGAGGTACCGCTGGCTTCGAGCGTGCGGATCGGGTTGTTGAGCCAGACGTCGACGCCCTGCACCAGCGCGCGCGCGAGCTCGATGTCGTAGTCCTCGAGGAAAAACACGCGACCCGCGAGGTTCGAGGCGCGCGTCAGCTCGACCACGCTCTTCAAGATCTTCTGTCCCTCGCCGTCGCGCGGGTGCGCCTTGCCCGCGAAGAAGATGCGCACGGGGCGCGCGGGGTCGTTGATGATCTTCTCCAGCCGCTGCATGTCGCGGAAGATCAGGTCGGCGCGCTTGTAGGGCGCGAAGCGCCGCGCGAAACCGATCATCAGCGCGTTCTCGTCGAGCCCCTCGAGCATGCGTGCGAGCAGGCTCGGGCTGTCGTGGCGGTCGACGAACGAACGTTCGATGTTCTCCTTGGCGCGCGCGATCAAGCGCCGTCGCAGCTCACGGCGCACGTCCCACAAGGCGCGCAGATCGACATCCCGCGCGCGTGCGGCCACCTGCGCGTCGCGGATCGGATCCTCGCCGCCGCCGAGCAAGCGCTGGATGTCGGCGTGCATCCAACTCGGCAGGTGCACGCCATTGGTGACGGCGCGCACCGGAACCTCGCTCTTCAAGAGCCGCGGCCAGTAGGGACGCAGCAGGTCCTTCGAAACCTCGCCGTGCAACTTGCTCACGCCGTTGGCGAAGCCCGCGAAGGACAGCGCCAGGTAGGTCATGTTGAACGAGGTCTTGTCCTCCTCGGCATGACCCAGTGCCATGAAGCGCTCCCAGGTCACGCCCAGCCAGCTCTCGATGTCGCTGAAGTAGCGCCGCATCAGGTCTTCGCCGAAACGGTCGTGTCCAGCGGGCACCGGCGTGTGCGTGGTGAAGACCGTCGTCGAGCGCACCAACTCGCGCGCCTCGTCGAAGGTCATGCCCTGATCGCGGATCAACTTGCCGACGCGCGACAGCACCAGGAAGGCGGCGTGGCCCTCGTTGATGTGGAACACGCTGGGCTCGAGCGCCAGTGCGGCGAGCAACTTGACGCCACCGCGGCCGAGCACGAGCTCTTGACGCAGGCGTGCCTCGTGGTCGCCGCCGTAGAGCTGCGCGGTGATGGCGCGATCCTCGGCGCGGTTCTTCTCGTGATCGGCGTCGAGCAGGTAGAGGTCGACGCGTCCCACGCGCACCTTCCAGGCGCGTAGCACGAGCGTCGTCGAGGGCAGTTGCAGCGAGACCTCGAGCGGCGCACCGCCGCCGTCGCGCACCAGCTCGAGCGCCAGATTGCGCGGGTCGTTGTCGGCCTCCAGCGCGACTTGCTGACCGTCCGCGCCCAGTTTCTGGCGCAGATATCCCGCGCGATAGAACAGCCCGACCGCGACCATCGGGAGCCCGATGTCGCTGGCGGACTTGAGATGGTCGCCGGCCAGGATGCCCAGGCCGCCGCTGTAGATCTTGAGCGACTCGTGCAGGCCGAATTCGGCGCAGAAGTAGGCCACCGGATGTTCGGCGTCGATGGCGCCGAAGCTCTGCGTCGCCTTGGTCGACATGTAGCGCTCGAAACGCGCCAACACGCGCAGCAACTTGGCCACGAAGCCCGCGTCGCGTGCCTTGGCCGCGAGATCCTCGGGGAACACCAGGCGCAGGAACAGCACCGGATTGTGGCCGCTCGAGGCCCAACCCACGGGCGAGATCTCCTCGAACAGCGTGGCGCCCTCGGGATCCCAGCACCAATAGAAGTTGCGCGCCAAGCGCTCGAGTCCGGCGAGCTCGCGGGGCAGCGTGGCCGAGACTTCGAAAGGCAGGAGCCGCGGCTTGCGACCCTCGGGCGCGGGCACGACGGGCATCGTCACGCGCGGACGGAAGCGCGGCACCGGCTGCTCCTCGGCGCGCACGGCGGCTTTGGCGCGCGCCACGGCGAAGGCCGCGTAGTAGTGCTCGACCAGATCGGACCAGGCGGTCTTGAGCGCCGTGCGCCGACAGGTCTCGACCACACCCGGCCGCGCGAGCTCCTCGGCCACGAAGCGTTCGATCAGCTTGGCGAGCTCTTCCGCGGCCAACTCGTCGGTGCGACCGGCGCGCTCGAGGATCCACACGCCGTCCTCGGCCGCGATGCCCTTGGCCTTGGCCCACAGACCGAAACCCGCCAGGTCGGTCGAGACCGTCGGCACGCCGACGGCCAGGCTCTCCTCGGGCGTGTAGCCCCAGGGCTCGTAGAACGAGGGGAACAGCGTCAAGTCGACGGCGCGCAGCACCGCTTCGTAGGGCAGGTCGAGCGCGTCGTCGCCTTTTTGCAGGTAGATCGGCACCTGCACGAGCTTGACGCGCGCGCCGTGGCGGTTGTCGAAGCCCAAGCGCGCGGCGGCCTTCTGGATCGGGTCGTTCTCGGGCGCGATCAGGTTGTGCGTCGAGATCCCCAGCGGATCACAGGGCGTCGCGCTGGGCGCCTCGGTGCGCTCACGCAGCGCCGGGCACACGCCCGACTGTCCGGCGGGCACGGCCAACACCAGCACGATGCGCTTGCCGGCGCGCGCGTTGACCTTGGCCAAGGCCTCGAGCAGCAGGTCGATGCCCTTGTTGTGGAACTCGTAGCGCCCCGAGATCAAGAGCAGCGCGGCGTCGCCCACGGGCTCACCCAGGAAGCGCTCGGAGAGCGCGATCAACTTGGCGCGCGCTTGGTCGCGCAGCACGGGGCCAGCGAGCTCGTCGACCACGGCCAAGTCGATGCCGTTGGGCAGCAGCGGATCGGGCTTGCGGCCGAGCAGCAGTTCGGCCTCGCGCGCCGTGATCTCGCTGACGGTGGTGAACACGTCGGCCTGCGCGGCGCAGGTCGCCTCCATCGAGTGCTTGGAGCGCACGCCGACATCGGCCGCGGCCTGCGCCGGCGTGCGACCGGCGAGCCCTACCTCGGGCGCCGCGCCACCGTGCGAGATGCTGCGGCCCAAGATGGTCGCATGCGTGGTGAAGACCGTGCCGACCGAGGGGCACTTGTCGTGCAGGTAGAGCAGGCCGGAGCCGGTCATCCACTCGTGGAACTGTGCGACCGCGGTCGAGCTCGTGCGCGCTGCGATCTCCTGGCACCAGCGCTCGACCACCATGCCGGCGGCCCAACCGAAGATCACCGGCTCGTCGTAGTCCCAGCCGCCGGTGAGCGAGTCGACGCCCTGCTTCTCCCACAGGCTGGCCAAGATGTCGTTCTTCTTGGCGTACAGGCCGGTGAACTCGACCAGGATCGTGCGCGGCCGACCGGGGATGTTCCAGCGCCCGACGCGCACGGGGATGCCGAGCTCGCGGCAGCTCTCGGCGAAGCCCTCGAAGCCCTTCTCCTCCTCGAACACGTCGCTCGACTCGCGCTTGCCGAGCAGCCATGGCCCGACCGCGACGTAGGAGTCGCCGAAACGCTGGACCAGCGTCTTGGCCTTGGTGGAGACGACGGTGTGGATCCCGCCGACCTTGTTGCAGACTTCCCAGCTGACTTCGAAGAGGGTGAACGTCACGGTGGCGGGGCGCTACTTGGCAGTGAGGGGCTCGCCCGCGACGTCCGACGGTCCGCGCACGCTGCGCGCGAGGTCGTCGAAGACGTTCATGAACGAGATGAACGCGTCGTGGGGCGTCGCGTAGGGGCTGAAGTACTTGTGCACGTCCCCATCGGAAAACCACTTCGTGCACATGTAGTAGACGTGGTCGGAGGTCGACAAATACTTCCACTTCTCGTACGGCGCGCTGTTCCCCTGGCGCGCCAGGCGCACGACATCGGGAAGAAGTTGGTAGAGCGCGTCGTGCGCGGCCTTCTGCATCTGGTTGCCCAACCAGGCGGTCAGGTCGCGCTCGGCGTCGGCCCAGGAGATCGGGCGCGGGATGTCCAGGCGCGCCACCGGATCGAGCTCGGCAGCGAGCTCGCGCGGCGTCTTGAAGTCGAGCACTCCGGTGTCGAGGCAGGCGCGCGGCAACTCGCGCATGAAGCGGAAGATGCCGGTCTCTTCCCACTGGTGCTCGCCGAAGGTCTCGTAGTCCATGAACAGGCCGACGAAGCGCTCCTTGGGGCCGAGCTCGGCGAGCCAGCGTGCAAAGCGCGCCGCGCTCAGCGGGTACTCGGGCCACTCCTTGTTCGAGAAGCGGAAGGCGATGTCGTCGCTGAACTTGTAGGAGCGCAGCAAGAGCTTGATCTTCTCGCAGCCCTCCGGGCGATACACGCGGTGCGGGCTGCGCCATCCGAGCAACTGGTCGGCGCCTTCGCCCAGGATCGCCTGGAAGCCGAGCTCCTCCGCGCGCCGCGCGATCTGGTTGGTGATCACCAGCTCGGTGTTGCGGAAGGTCGTCGGGCGCCGGCCGAAGAGCTTCTCGATGCGCTCGGCCTGCGCGATCACCTGCGCGTCGAATTCGTCGAGCGAGGCCAGGGCCGCGAGCGAGTGGTGCGAGGTCTCGCCCAGGAACTCGACGCAACCCGTGGCGGCGAGCTCCTGGAAGCTCTCGATCACCTCCGGCGCCCAGCGCTCGAATTGGTCGAGCGCCGTGCCGGTCACCGAGTAGGCGATGCGGAAGCGCCCCTCGTTGGCGCGGATCGCGGCCAACATCTGGCGATTCATCGGCAGGTAGCACTTCTCCGCCACGCGCCGCGCGATGCGCGCGTTCTCGGCGTCGTCGAACCAAGAGCTCTTGGTTCCGATGTCGAAGAACGTGAAGTGCGCCAGGCGCATCGGCTGGTGCACCTGGAAGTAGAAGACCACCGAACGCATGCGCGCTCCTTGATACACCTCGCGACGCGTCAGCGCACGAGCTCGGAGTAGATCTCGCGCAGCTTCTTGCCGCGTTCGTCCCAGCTCATCGCACGCACTTCGTCGCGGCCGGCCGCGAGCACGTGCTCGCGCAGCGCCGGGTACTTGAGCAACGCCAGGATCTTGTTGGCGATCTCGGCCACGTCCCAGAAGTCGACCTTGAGCGCGTTGCGCAGCACCTCGGCCACTCCGCTCTGGCGCGAGACGATCACGGGCACGTCCAGCGCCAGGGCCTCGAGCGGCGAGATGCCGAAGGGCTCGGAGACGGACGGCATCACGTAGATGTCGGCCATCGAGTAGATCTTCTCGACGTCGCGGCCCTTGAGGAACCCGGTGAAGTGCACGTGGCGCGCGAGCCCCATGCGGGCAGCGCGCTCGACCATCTTGGGCAGCATGTCGCCCGAGCCCGCGATCACGAACTTGACCCGCGGCTCGACGGCGATCACGCGCTGCGCAGCCTCGAGGAAGTAGTCCGGGCCCTTCTGGAACGTGACGCGGCCCAGGAACAGCACGATCGGCTCGGGCACGTGCTTGAGCGCGGCGGTGCGCTCCGCCTGTTCCTTGCGCGTGACGGCGTTGTGCACGACGCGCAACTTGCCTTCGTCGACCGCGTAGCGCCGCTGCAGCACGCTGGCGGTGTAGTGGCTGACACAAGCCACCAGCCGCGCGGCTTCCAGTCCCATGCGCTCGATCTCGCGGATGCGCTCGTCGGGATGGTCGCCCGAGCGGTCGTACTCGCAGGCGTGCACGTGCACCACCAGCGGCTTGCCGGACTTGCGCGCGGCGACCACGCCCGCGGGAAACGTCATCCAGTCGTGCGCGTGCACCACGTCGAAGGCCTCGCGCGCGGCGATCTCCGCCACGCACAGCGCGTAGCGCGAGACTTCGCCGAACAGGTCCGGGCCGTAGAAGCCATTGAAGGCGTAGCGCTTGGAGACCTTGCGGCGCTGCTCGACGCGCTCGACGAACAGCTCGGTGCGCGGCGGCTGGGCCACGAGCTCGGTGCGCACCTCGACCACGGCCTCGGTTTCCTCCTGACTGGCCGGACGTTCCGGTGCCAGGCTGGCGAGCCACGCCACGTACTCCTCGGCCGTCGCATAGGCCGAGGCCATCGGCCACTCGGGCACCGTGCTCACGCTGCTCGCGGGCGGTGTCGCGCTCGCGCGGCGCACGAGGCGATGCACGCGCTGGCGC
The DNA here is from genome assembly GCA_020853575.1 of Planctomycetota bacterium. GTDB lineage: Bacteria > Planctomycetota > UBA1135 > UBA1135 > F1-120-MAGs118. Next base: position 51,738 of record JADYYP010000043.1, on the reverse strand, counting down.
ACCTCACGCGGCTCGCTCTCGACGGTGCGCACGCTGGGGACCTCGACGTGCTCGACGAGCTCCTCTTCGACATCGACCTCGTTGCAGCCGAGCACGCGCGCGAAGCGCTGGTCCTCGTCGCCGAAGGCGCGCGGCACGACGAAGGTCACTTCGACCGCGTTCTTCGCGAGCCCTTCGCACAGGCCCGCGCAGGCCGTGGCGAGTCCACCGGTGATGTGCGGCGGAAACTCCCAACCGAGCATCAGCACCTTCAAGAGCGACCCGCCTCCTCGAGCAGCGCGTGCGCGCGCAGGAGCTCGGCCGTGCTCCACGCCTGCGCGATGCAACCGCCCGGCCGGTGCGGCGGATCGCCGTCGTAGACCTCCGAGACGTGGTTGAGTCCGTGGGTGGCGAGCTCGCCCTCGAAGCCGCGCAAGTATGCGCGCAGCCGCGCCACGACCTCCGCGCCGCCGCCGTGCGCGCGCAAGGCGGCCTCGCAATAGAAGCCCGTCAGCCAGGGCCACACCGTGCCTTGGTGGTAGGCGCGGTCGCGTTCCTCCGGACCGCCGTGGAAGCGGCCGCGGTACTCGCGCTCGCAGGGCGCGAGCGTGCGCAGCCCGCGCGGCGTGAGCAACTCGAGCTCGGCGCGGTGCACGATGTCCGCGCGTTGCGCGCGGCTCAGCGGCGAGAGCTCGAGCGCGGCCGCGATTACCATGTTGGGCCGCACGCTGCGATCGAGCACGCCGTCCTTCCAGGTGTCCGCGAGGTAGCGCGGCTCGGCCAGCCAGAAGCGCTCGAGGAAGCTGCGGCCGGTGAGCTCCTTGCGCGCGCGCCATTGGGCAGCCTCGCGGGTGTCGCCCGCGCGCGCCGCCAACTCCTCGAGATACGCCAAGAGCGCGTACCACAGCGCATTGAGCTCGACCGCGCAGCCGTCGCGCGGAGTCACCGCGACTCCACCGACCACCGCGTCCATCCACGTTGGGTTGATGCGGCCGTCGCCGGCGCGGATCAGCCCGCCCGCGTCGCAGGTGATGCCGAGCAGCGTGCCGCGCGCGTAATTCTCGGCGATTTCGGCCAAGGCCGGCCGCAGGCGGCGCTGCACGAGGCTGGGGTCGCCGCCGGCGAGCTCGTAGGAGCGCACGCAGCGCGCGTACCACAGCGCGGCGTCGACCGAGCCGTAGTGGCTGGTCTCGGGCTGCGCTCCGAAGACGTTCGGCAGTAGGCCGCGGTTGAGGAAGCGCGCTGCGCCCGAGAGGATCTCGCCGCACCACGGCGTGCGCCCGCGGGCGAGCAGCAACCCGGGCAACGAGATGAACGTGTCGCGACCCCATTCGGTGAACCAGGGGAAGCCGGCGACGACGCCGCGGCGACCGTCGCGCGTGCGGTACAAGAAGTCGTCGGCGCCCAGATCGAGCTGGAGCGGAACACCGGGCCGCGCGCACTGCGCCAGCTCGTCGCGCTCGCGCTCGCAGCGCGTCCACAGCTCGGCGAGGTCCTGGGGCGCGTCTTCGAGGCTCGCGCACACGATGGCGCTCTCGCCCGGCGCGAGGCGCACGCGGAACAGCCCCGGGCTGAAGTTGTCTTCGCGGCCCGCGTATCCGCGCTCGAGATCGACCTTGTATTCGAGATTGCGATACCACACCGGATCGCCCTCGAACGCACCGTGGGGCGCAGCCAGCGCCAGCGTCATCGGCGGCAGCCCGTCGTAGGGGCGCATGCGCAGCACGCGCCGCGCGTTGTCGAGGTAGTGGACCTCGGGGTGCAAGTCGACGTTCTCGAAGGTCAGCGCGTCTGCCTCGCGGAAGGCCACGAGCGCGCGCAGCCGCAGCTCGATCGGCTCGTCCCCGCCTTCGACGTCGTAGCGCACCAGCACGGCCGCCTGGCCCTTGAGCGACTGGATCGAGCGCGTCACGCGCACGTCGCCGAAGCGGTAGTGGAAACGCGGGAAGGGCGCGAGCTCGAAGCTCTCGAGCGCCTTGTGGCCGTGGGGGTGGAACGAGCCCGGATAGCGCGCCATCGAGAGCGGGAAGGAGCTCTCGCCCTCGCGACCGATCGGCGCTTGCGACGTGGCGTGCACGCTTTCCTCGAAGCGCGAGAGGAACACGTGGCGCTTGTCGCTGCCGGGGAAGCTCGACACCAGGAGTCCGTGGTAGCGCCGCGTCGGGCACATCAGGACCGTGCTCGAGGCGTAGCCGCCCCGGCCGTCGGTCTCGAGCCATTCGCGTGTCAGCGCCAGGTCGAGTTCGAGCAGCCGGTCGCGATCGATGCGCAGGAGAGGCGTGTTCACCTCGCCATTCTTGCTTTCGCGCGGGGCGCTGTCGAAAGGGAGTTGGCCCGCGAGCTCCCAGGGATTCGTGCGCAGTTCCGCGCACGGAGGCTGTGTTCGCGCCCCGGGCCCGGAATAATGCGTGCCTCGCACGATGTTCCTGCACCCGCTCGGACTGCTCGCGCTCTCGGCCGTGCCCGCGGTGGTCGCGTTGCACCTCTACCGCCGGCGCTTCGAGCCCCGGGCGACCAGCGCTCTGTTCCTGTGGCGCGTCGAAGATCGCCAGCCGGTCGCGGGACGCCAGCGCGAGCCGCTCAAGACCAGTGTGTCGTTCTGGAGCGAGGTGCTCGCGGCGCTGGCCCTGGCATTGGCGTTCGCCGGACCGCGCGCGTCCTGCGCCGGCGGCAGCGCCGAGCATCTGGTCGTCGTGCTGGACAGCTCGGCCTCGATGAACGCGCGGATCGACGGCGTCAGCCTGCGCGACAAGGCCGCGCAGCGCGTGGAGGAGCGCATCGACGCGTTGCGGCGGGGCTCGCGGGTGACGATCGTCGCCAGCGGAGCTCGACCGGCGCTGGTCGCGGGGCCGGGCGCGTTCCCCGCCGAAGCGCGCGAGCGCTTGCACGCGTGGCAACCGCGGGCCGCGCGCCACGACCTCGCGCCGGCCCTGGCCTTGGCCCTGGAGCTCGCCGGCAACGGCAAGGTCTGGCTGGTGAGCGATCACTTCGAGCCCGAGGCCTGGCCCGACACGGTCGAGCTGGTCTCGCTCGGCGCGCCCACAGACAATTTCGCGATCACCCACGTGGCCCGCGCGCGCGAGCTGGGGAGCGACGGTAAAGCAGTCGACAAGGTGTTCCTGACGCTCTCGAGCTTCGCGCGCCACGACGCGCAGCTCGCGCTGCGTGCCACGGCGGGTGAACGCGTGATCGCCACCAAGGAGCTCGCCATCGCCGCGGGTGAGCGCGCGCACTTCGCCTTCGAGGTTCCCGAAGGCTCCGGCGTGATCGAGGTCGCGCTCCCCGACGATGCGTTGGCGCTCGACAACCGCGCCTTGCTCGCGCCTCCGGTGAGCCGCGCGCTGGCGCTGGCTTCGGCCCTCGAGGAGGCCGACGAGCGCGTGTTGGGGTTGAGCGCTCCAGGCGAGCGCAACATCGACGCCTGGCTGCGTTTGGTGCCGCTCTCGATCGATGCCGGCTCACCTGCTGCCGCACACTTGGTGCTCGCGCGCGACGCGGCGCTCGGCGCGGCGAGTTGGAGCTTCGTGCTTCACTCCTTGGGCTCGGAGCGCAAGGACCTGATCGGCCCGTTCCTGGGTGAGCGCGGCCACGCACTGCTCGAGGGCACGACGCTGGAGGGCATCGTGTGGAGCATCGATCCCGCGTTGAGCTTGCCCGGCGCGCCGCTCGTCTCGGCGGGCAATCAAGCGTTGCTCACCGAGGAGCGCAGTGGTCAGCGCGTCACCTGGCACGTCAATCTCGATCCGCAGCGCTCGTCGCTGCAGCGCTCTCCCGACTGGCCGATCCTGCTGGCCAACATGGCCGAGCTGCGCCGCGCGGCGCTGCCCGGCCCGGAGCGCACCAACCTGGTCGTCGGTGAGAGCCTGCGCTATCGCCCGGGTCTCGAGCGCGCCCAACCAGCGGCCGACGACGCCGCCGCGATCTACCAACTCGAGGGACCGCTCGGGACCACGCGCTCGACGCGTCGCGAGGTGCCGGCGCTCGAGCAGGTGGTCGTCGACGGGCTCGAGGAGCCCGGGTTGTACCGCTTGTCGTTCGCCGATCGGGCCTTGGCCGAGTTCGCCTTGTCGTTCGTCGATGCGGCCGAGTCGGATCTGCGTCGCATGCTGCCAGGCCAGCGCCCCTCGGCGCTCGAAACCGCGCGCATCGAGTCCGAGTTGTCGTGGATCGAGTTCGCCTTGATCGGCTGTGCCCTGGTGCTGATCGCGCTCGACTGGTGGGCGCTCCAACGCGCGGGACGGCGCATCGCGGGAGCCGCGTAGCGGTGCCACATGGGCTTCCAGCATCCTGAGTTCCTGCTGCTCGCACTGCCGGTCGCCTTCGCCTGGTGGCGCTTGCGCGGCCGCGAGTTGCCGACGCAGTGCGTGCGCGCGCTGGTTGCGGCGGCGCTGGTGCTCGCGGCATCCGCGCCGTACTTGCGAACGGGGGACGCGGGGCGCGATCTGGTGCTGGTGGTCGATCGCTCGCGCTCGATGCCCTCGGGCTCCGACGCCACCGTGCTCGAGGTCGCTCAGATCGCCGAGGAGGCGCGCCGCGCGGGCGATCGCGTGGCCGTGGTGTCGTTCGGCGGCAACGTGGGCATCGAGCAGTTGCCGCAGCGCGACGCACGCTTCGCGGGTTTCCAGCGTGCGTTGGACCTCGATGGCTCGGACATCGGCAGCGCGCTCGAGGCCGGCTTGGCCCTGATCCCCAGCGACCGCGAGGGCGCGCTCCTGCTGGTCAGCGATGGCGAGGAAAACGGTCGCGACGCGCTGGGCGTCGCGCGCGCGGCGTTCGCGCGCGGCGTGCGCATCGACGTGCGCCCCTTGGTGCGCGGCGCCGAGCCCGACCTGTCGGTCGAACGCCTCGATTTGCCCGAGGAAATCGGCGTGTTCGAGCCGTTCCAGTTCGGCGCTTGGGTGCGCGCCGATGCGCGCGTCGAGGCCGACTACGAGCTCGAGCGCAACGGCGAGGTCATCGCCAAGGGCCGGCGCAGCTTCGAGCCCGGCGCGAATCGGATGGTGTTTCGCGACTTGTTGGGGAGCGCTGGGGTGGTCCAGTACCGCCTGCGCCTGGCGGGCGCGGGCGACGCGACACCGGAGAACGACAGCGGCGTCGGAGCGCTGCGCGTCGCGGGCCAACGACCGGTGCTGGTGTTGAACGACGATGGGGCCGTGGACACGCTGGTGCAGTCGCTGCGCAAGGCCGGCCTGCCGGTGGCGGTCGCGACACCCGAGGGCACGCGCTTGACGCGCCTGGCGTTGACGGGTTTCCGCGCGGTGGTGCTCGAGAACGTCGCGGCCGATCGCGTCGGTGCCAACGGCATGCGAGCGCTGCGCGAGTTCGTGCTCGAACGCGGCGGCGGCCTGCTGATGACCGGCGGGCGCGCGAGCTTCGGCATCGGTGGGTGGTACCTGTCGCCGGTCGACGAGGTCTTGCCGGTCTCGATGGAGATGCGCCAGGAGAATCGCAAGATCGGCATCGCGCTCGCCATCACGATGGACCGCTCGGGCTCGATGGGCATGGAGGCCTCGCCGGGGGTGATCAAGATGCAGCTCGCCAATCTCGGCGCGTGCGCCGCGATCGATCTGCTCTCGCCGCTGGACGCGATCGCCGTGGTCGCGGTCGACTCCGCGCCGCACGTCGTGCAGGAGCTCACCGCGGTCGACGACAAGGGGCCCATCACCTCCAAGGTGCGGCGCATCGAAGTCGGCGGAGGCGGCATCTTCTGCTACACGGCATTGCTCGCCGCGGGGCGCCAGCTCGAGAACGCGGCCCAGAAAAACCGCCACATCATCCTGTTCGCCGACGCCGCCGACTCCGAGGAGCAGGAGCAGTGCCCCGAGTTGATCGCGCGCTTCCGCGAGATGGGCATCACCGTCTCGGTGGTGGCGCTCGGCACGCCTCAAGATCCCGACGCCGAGTTCTTGAGGCGCGTCGCCGCGCAGGGAGGGGGCGAGTGCTCCTTCACCACGGACGCGAGCGAGCTGCCGCGCTTGTTCGCCCAGGACACGATGAAGATCGCGCGTTCGACGTTCATCGACGAGCCGGCCGCGACCAGCGTGTTGCCCGATCTGTTCGGCCTGGGCGAGATCGTCGGGTTGCAGAGCTTCCCGCAAGTCGACGGCTACAACCTGACCTGGTTGCGCGAGGACGGCACAGCGGGAGTGGTCGCGCAGGACGAGTTCCGCGCTCCGCTCTTCGCCTTCGCGCACCGCGGGCTGGGCCGTTCGGCGGCCTATGCCGGCCAGGTCGGCGGCGAGTTCGGCTCGCGCCTGGTCGCATGGGAGGGCTTCTCGAGCTTCTTCGTCACGGTCGCGCGTTGGCTCGCGGGCCAAGAAGAGCCGCGCGAGCTGTTCGCTTCGGCCGCGCGCGTCGGACGCGAGGGTCGCATCACGGTCGAGGTCGATCCGCAGGCGCCGACTCCGCCCGATCTTTCGCGCGCGACGGTGCGGGTCACCGGACCGGACGGCACGACACAAGCGTTGGCGCTGGAGCGCGTCGGCGAGCATCGCTACGAAGCGCGCACGAAGCTGGCGCGCGAGGGCGTGGTGCTCGGGAGCGTGGACCTAGGAAGCGGGCAGATGTTGTCGCTTCCGCCCTTGACCCTGCCCTACAGCCCGGAATTCGAGCGCGGAGGCGACCTCGGGCGCGGTGAACGCTTGCTGCGGCAGATCGCGCGCGAGTCCGGGGGCGAGGTCGCGCCACCGTTGGGCACGCTGTTTCGTGGCGAGCGCGAAGCACGCATCTGGCGTGTGGTCAGTCGCGAGCTGCTGCTCGCGGCTTTGGTGCTGCTGATGCTCGAGATCGCCGCGCGCCGCCTGCAATTGTGGGGCAGCGCAGCGGGAGCCATGGCGCGTGCCACGCGCTCGGCCGAGGCGTTGGTGGCCCGCGTTCGGCCTGTGCGGCGACGCGCCAGCTCCACCAAGGCGCAGGCGTCCGCCGTCGAAGCTCCGACGGGCGCCAGCGAGCCGACCGCCGGCGAAGAGCCGCGGACCACTCCCGCTGCTCCGCGGGTCGCTCCCACGCCGCCGAGTTTGGACGACGCGCTCGCCAAAGCGCGCCGCTCGGCGCGCCGCGAGTTGGATCGCTGAACGCTCGCGGACAAGCGCTGCTACGAGCCCTCGGGATCTCGGAGGCGCCGTCGCGCGCTCGGACGCCGGACGTCGAGACCGCGATGTCGTGGAGCTTCCTGTGTGCGCTCGCGCCACGCTCGCACCAAGCACGGTGTGCGCGTTCAGTTGCTCGGCGTGAGCAGGCCCTCGCGCGCCAAGCGCTCGCGGCAGATGCTCTCCAAGCTGTGCGCTGTCGAGAGCTGCACGAACCGTCCGCGCGCGCGCCGCGCCTCGACGTCGAGCGCGTCCGTCAGCCGCTGCAGCCGCTTGCAATACGCGGCGACCGTCGGCGCATCGAGCACCAGATCGAGCGCTTCATCGGTCTCGCAGTCGATCAACCGCTGCGCCACGCCGACCGGCGGCAGGCTCTCGTCGGGCGTGAGCACTTGCACCAGCGCCAGCGCTCCCGCGCGCGCGCCCAGCGGACGCACGAGCTCGGTCGCGTCGTGCGGCGAGAGGAAGTCGCTGAGCACGATCTGCACCGCACCGTTGCGGAACAAGCTGCTCGCGGCGCGCGTGCTCTCCAGGAGCGGAGCGCGACCGTCGAATTCCAATCCCTTGGAGTCGAGCTCGTCGAGCGCGACCAAGCGCGGTCGCGCATCGAGGCGCACCACCGCGGGCTGCGCTCCTGCCTCGAGGGCCGCACGCGCGAGCAACGCGGTCAGATCCACGGCGAGTTGCTCCTTCTCGGGAGCGATCGCCATCGAGCGCGAGGCGTCGACCACGATCTCGACGCGCGCCAACACCTCCTCGCGCCACAGCCGCACCAGCACTTGATCGGTGCGCGCCAACGCGCGCCAGTCGACGTGCCGCACGTCGTCGCCGACCGAGTACGCGCGGCGATCCTGGAACTCCAGGCTCGAGCCTGTCCCGCGACCCAGGCGCTCGCCCGCCGGACCGCGCGGCGGCGTGCGGTCCAGCGCCAGCTTCCAGCGCTGCGCGAGCTCGAGGGCGCTACTGCGCGGACGCGGCACTGCTCGAGCTCCGGCGCGAATTGACCGTTGCCACTTCGCGGACCCCGCGCCACATGCGCGGCACGTTGACCAGCAACGTCAATCCGCCGAGGAACGCCAGTCCCACCAGCACCACGTGCAGCTCGGAGCGTCCGCTGGAGTTGCCGAGCTTCATCAGCACCCAGAACGGATGGAACGGGTGGTCGAACTCCATCCACTCGCGGATGCCCAGGAACAGGCCCGCGAGCACGGGCAAGAGCGCCAGCGCCGGAACGGCGAGCAGGATTCCCAGGCGCACGAAGGTGCGGCCGGTCGATCCGCGCACGAAGAAGGATGCGATCCCCGAAGGCAGGCCGGCGTAGATCAGCGCGTAGGTCCACACCGAGGCCACCGCGAAGAAGGTGTCGAGCCGATCGCTGCCCGTGGTCGTGCCGAAGGTCAACGCGAGCTGCGAGCCGAGGATCGCGATCGCTGCTTGCAGCGACCACAACAGCACCGCGCGACCACCGCCGGGATGGAACGGCGTGATCGCCAGCGAAAGCAGCGTGGTCTTGGGCATGTGCTTCTCGACGCGCCGGCCGAGTTCCTCCGGTTCGGTCTGGAAGAACAGCGACAACAGGAAGCAGGCGATCGCGGCGATCACCTGACAGGCCCACACGATGCCCTCCTCGGAGAATTGCCCGAACATCCAGGCGCTCCAGGCCACCGCGGCGCTGACCAACAGCACCGAGAGCACACGCAACGGCGTCGAGCGGTTCTCTTCCTCGTGCGCGAAGCGCGCCATGGCCACGGCCGTCGCCAGCAGGCCCACCAGCGCCGCCGCCGAAACGTAGGCCGCCACGGCGACTTGCCCCTCGACGTCGCGCAGGTCCTCGGGCGAGAAGGTGATCCCGCCGGCCAGGCCCATGCTCATGCCCCAGACACCGATCAAGCCCGCGCCGAAGATCGCCATGATCACGACGCGACCGACCTTGTTGCTGGTCAGGCTGGCCGTCGCGATGCCCACCAGCGTCAAGGCGATGCAGGTCGCGCCCGAACCGACCAAGATCACCGCGACGCTCAAGAGGTCGATCCCGTTCATCAAGAACGCGAACACCAGGAACGGCCCGAAGGTCGAGTAGTACAGCAGTGCCTGGATCAGTCCGGAGAGCAGCTTGCCGAGCACGATCTGGCGCGGCTTGAGGTTCGAGATCACCAGCAAGTCGTAGGTGTTCTCGTCCCACTCGGCGCTGGTCGAGAGGTAGGCCGAGAAGGGCACGAAGCCGTGCACCGCGGCTGCCAGCACGCCGAAGATGCACATGAAGAAGATGCGCCCGGTCTCGCTGGAGTCGTCGTCGAGCGCCGCGTTCGAGACCACCGACAGTCCGATCAAGGTGCCGACGCACAGGGTCAGCCAGAACAGCACCTTGAAGTACTTGCCGCGCAGCGACTGGCGCACTTCCTTGACCAGGATCGGATTGATCCGGTCGTCGAAGCGCGGGCGATCGAGCGCCGGGGCCTGGGCGTTGCTCATTGCAGCTTGCCCTCGGTCAGGGTCAGGAAGATGTCCTCGAGATTGAGCGCTTCAGGGGTGAACTCGAACAGCCCGAGCTTTTCCGCGACCAACTGCTCCAAGAGTGCCGCGAGCTCCTCGTTCGTGCCCTCGAAGTCGAAGGTCAGGCCCTCGCGCTCGCGGCGCGCGTCGGTCACGCGCGGACGCTCGAGCAGCGTGCGTTCGGCGAGCTCGAGCTCGCACAGGACGCGCACGTAGATGCGCGTGCGCGGCTTCACGCTGCGCACGACGTCGGCCACCGACCCCGTTCCTCGCACTTTGCCGCGCTCGATCACGGTCACGCTGGTGCACATCTCCGAGAGCTCGGTGAGGATGTGCGACGACACCAAGATCGCCTTGCCCATCTGCGCCAGGGCCTTGACCAGCTCGCGCAACTCGACGCGCGCGCGCGGGTCGAGTCCGGCCGCCGGCTCGTCGAGGATCATCACCGCCGGGTCGTGCAGCAGCGTCTTCGCCAGGCACAGGCGCTGTTTCATGCCCTTGGAGAGCGCATCGATCTCCTTCTCGCGCAGATCGCCGAGCGAGGTGAACTCGATCACGCGCTCGAGCGTCGCCCGCCGCCGTTCGCCGCGCACGCCATAGGCGCGCGCGAAGAAGTCGAGGTAGTCGACGATCGTCGTGTTGGCGTAGGCGCCATAGGAGTCGGGCATGAAACCGATGCGCTGGCGCGCCAAGCGCGGTTCCTCGATCACCGACTGGCCGTCGACCAGCACGTCGCCGCGGTCGGGCATCTCGAGCGTCGAGCAGATGCGCATGGTGGTGGTCTTGCCGGCGCCGTTGGGGCCGATGAAGCCCATGATCTGTCCGGGCAACACGGTGAACGACACGTCGTCGACCGCGGTCAAGCGGCCGAAGCGCTTGGTGATGCCGCGCACCTCCAGGGCATTGGTCATCGCCAGGCCTCCAGCTCCAGGGGCAGCACGCCGAACAACCGATGCGAGCCGACGATCTCGTTGGTCGCGACACCACAGTCGTCGCTGAAGGGCGTGCGTCGCAGGCTGGCGACGTAGGTGCCGATCGGCAGGCGCTCACGCTGCGCCGCGAAGCTCGCGGTCCAGTCGAGCTCCGGCGAGAGCACCATGGGCTCGGCGAGCAGCGTGCGCGCGAGCTCTTCGCCGGATTCGGCCGGCACCGCCTGCAGCGTTCCGTGCCCGCCCGCCGCGAGCCGCGCATCGGTCCAGAAGTAGTTCCCGGCGCGATCGCGCAGCACGAGGCGCTCGACATCGGCGCCGAGGTTGTTGGTGACCTCGTAGCTCTCGCCGCGCGCGTCGAGATCGAGTCGCGCGCGCTCCGCGCGCTCGGTGCTCAGGAGCTGCAAGACGACCGCGCGCGTCGGCAGGAAGTCGCCCTTGAGCAGCACGTTGGGCGTGAGCTCGATGTCGAGGTTCAGGCGATCGCGCACCGCTCCGAAAGTGGTGACGCTGCTCGAGAGCGCCTGCACCGCGGTGCCCGGTCCCGGCCGCAGTCCATCGCTCGGCGCCATGCCGGCGAACAGCATGCGCTTCTCGACACACGCCGAGCGGTGCTCGCGCTGGTCGAGCACGGCCACCGACACCGAGGCGGTCTTGACGTCGAGCCCCTGGATGAAGACGCCGTACACCAGCAGCACGATCGAGGTGCCGATGGCCAGCGCCGGGATGGTGACCAGCAACATCACCGGCTTGCGCAGGCGGCGCACCCAGATGAAGTTGACCGGCCCGATCAGGATCGCGAACACGATCAACAGCAGCGCGAACACGCGGTAGGGGACGCGCCCCACGTCGGGGATGCGCGGGTCGGCGGCGGCGCTGCGCGAGCCGCCGTTGTAGCTCGGCCAGAACCCCAGATCGCGTTGGGCGCTGGCACGCACCAGCTCGCGCACGCGCTGGCTCTCCATGAGCTCCGACTCGTTCACGAGCATCAGCCGACCGAGACCGCACAGTGCGTGCGACGTACCGTCCTCTTCGCGCACGAAGCGTGGCTCGAGCCAGGCCGCGAACAGCGCGTGGCGTCGCGCCAACTCGGGCGCGTCGGGGCCGCTCACGAGCAGTGCGCCGCCGTTGCGCACCCAGGCCAGCAACGGGCCCAGCGCGTTGTCGCTCGGCCAGCCGCGCGAGATGTCGAGCACCGCGAGGTCGAGGCTCGTGTAGGCCGACGCGGAGCGCGGCATTTGCTCGAAGCGGGCGTGGCCGATCTGCACGTTGTCGGGCGTGCTGGGCGCCGTCGCGCCGTAGCCGGTGTTGACGCGCGCGTCCGAACAGCGCTCGATCCAGCTGGTGACCACGCTCTCGGGCACCTCGCTCTCGCCCAGGACCAGCACGCTCGAGTAGCCCTGCGGTGCACCGCCCGAGCACACGCTGCCGAAGCTCGCCGAACTGGACGAGCCGCGCGTCGTGACCTGCAAGCTGTAGTCGTTGTCCCAGGCTCCCATGGCGGGCGCGAGCAACTCGACGTGCGCGCGCTCACCGGCCGCGAGCTCGAACGTGGAGTCGATCGTGCGCATCGCCGTCCAGTCGTTGCACTGCGCGCGCAACGACACGACACGCGGAGTGTCGCCCTGGTTCGACACGTCGACGAAGATCGGCGCCACGCCTTGGCTGAGATGCGCCGGCCAGGGCGAGCTCACGCGCACCTCGAGCTTCCCGTCGGCGAGGAACTGCGTCTGGTCCCCGAGTGCGTGCGCGGCGCGTCCCGCGAGCAGGGCCAGCGTCACGGCAACCAGCGAGCGGAGGCGCTTCATCGTGTCGGGACGGCCTCGGCGGTTTCGCCGACGGATTCCAGCACGCTGCGCACGAGCTCGCGACCGCCGATGCCGTCGAGCCGCGCGCGGTAGTCGAGCACCAGGCGATGCGCGAGCGCCGGAGCGGCGACCGCGCGCACGTCGTCGAAGCCGACGTTGGGCTTGCCCGAGAGCAGCGCGTGGGCGCGCGACGCTTCACCGATCGCGATCGCGCCACGCGGGCTCGCGCCATGGCGCACGTAGGTGCGCACCTTCTCCGGCGCGCTCGGCGCCGTGGCGTGCGTGGCCTCGACCAACCTCGCGATCCAATTCGCGACGGCCTTGGGCAGATACACGGCGTCGACCGCGCGGAACAGCGCCTGCAAGCGCTCCAGATCCATCACCGCGCTCGAGGTCGGTGGCCGGCCGCCGCGGCGTTCGGTCAGGATCGCCTCCAGCGTGCCGCGGTCGACGGCGCCGACGTCGAGCTTGAACAAGAAGCGGTCGAGCTGTGCCTCGGGCAGCGGGTACGTGCCCTCGAGCTCGATCGGGTTCTGCGTGGCCAACACGTAGAACGGGTCGGGCAAGCTGCGCGTCTCGCCGATCACCGTCACGCGGCGCTCGGCCATCGCTTCGAGCAATGCCGACTGCGTCTTGGGGCTGGCGCGGTTGATCTCGTCGGCCAGGAGCACGTTGGTGAACACCGGGCCGGGGTGGAACACCAAGCTGCGCCGGCCGCGCTCGTCTTCCTCGAGCACGTGCCCGCCGGTGACGTCGCCGGGCAGCAGGTCGGGCGTGAACTGCAGGCGCCGGAAACCGATGCCGAGCAGATTCGCCAGCGCCTTGACCAGCTCGGTCTTGCCCAAGCCCGGCAGGCCCTCGAGCAACACGTGCCCGCGCGCCAAGCATCCGGTGAGCACGAGCCTGGTGAGCTCCTTCTGGCCCAGCAGCGTGCGGTCGAGACCGTCGAGGATCGCCTGCGCACTGGCGCGCGCCGTGTCGACCTCGACTGGGGTGAGCAGCGCGCGTTCCGTTGCGCTCATCGATCTTCCTTCTTGCCTCCGAAGAACTCTTGCACCGCTTCGCGGTGATGCGGCGCCAGCCGGCGCTTCCACGCGCTCTTGCCCGCCGAGGTTTGGGTTTCGACCGAGCCACTGCCTTCGGCTCGCGGCTCGGCTTCGGGCCGCGCACCACCGATGCCGACGATGGCCGTCGACTGCGGGTCGAGGTAGCTCGCGTCGGGGAGTTGCTTGGCCTCGAATTGATCGGTGCGGCCCGGCGTCTCGTCGCCGAAGTTCAGCTCGGCGTCGCCACGTCCGCGCGACACTCCGTTCTTGCCTGGACCTGCGCCCGCGCTCACGGCGTGGGCCTTGCCCCGACCGCTTCATGTGCCGCCCGGCTTGGTGCAGTTCTCGTCGCACTCGTGCGTGTCGTCGAAATCGTCGAGCGAGAGCTGCCCGAGCTTGGCGACGGCGTTGGGGTCGAGCAGCTTGCCCTGCGCCAGCTTGCCGAGCTTGCCATCGAGCGTGCCCTTCATCTGCTGCGCGAGCTTGGCCAACTCGGCCGACGAAAGCTGCACGCCCTCGGGCAGGCTCAGCGTGCCCGGCGCGAGCTCGTCCTTCAGCGACTGCGGCAGATCCTTCTCGAGCCCGGCCTTGGCCATCTCCGCCAGCGCGTTCTCGAGCGCCGCTTGCGCGTCCTCGAGGTTCGGTTCACCGACCGCCGAGGCCAACTCGTGTTGCGCGCGGTGCGCCGCCTGCTCGGCGCGCTGCGCTTGGTCCTCGAGCCGTTCTTCCATGCGGTCGAGCGCTTCGAAGGTGCTCTCGGGGCGTCCCTCGGCGGCCTCCGCCTTGGCGCTCTCCAACTGCTCGTCCAGCTCCGCCGCGAGCTCGGGCTCGACCTCGAGCACCTGCTCGAGCGCAGCCAGCTTCTCTTCGACGCGCTCGATCGCCGCGTCGGCCACCGCCGGCGGCGGTCCGACCTCGACCTGCGGAGGCTCGATCCACAGGGCCAGCGCCACGAAGGCCGCGGCCGGCGTGACATTGCGCAGCAGGCGCAGTTGGTCGACATCCGGCAGGACGTCCAGCGAACGCCGCAGGCGCTCCTCGGCGCGCGCACTCCACGCGGACGAGCCCAGCTCGTTCTCGGTCACCACCAGGCCGCTGGCGCCGCCGCGGACGTCGAGCCATGTCGCGCAGCTCTCGCGGCTGGGGATGCGCCGGCGCGCGAGCCACCAGGCGCTGACGGGCGCCACGGCGGCGATGCTCGCGAACCAGGCCGCCGGAACCCGATCCCAGTGGAGAGCGACGCGCGCGATCAAGATCGCTGTGCCGCCCGCGAACAGAGCCAGGGCCAGGTGGGTGGCCAAGGCCTCGAACCAGGCGGCGGTGAAGACGCGCCGGCGGACGGCTTTGATCGAGTGCTCGAGCGAGGAGAGCATGGCGAGATCCTAATGAATGGCCGGCCGCGGGGGAGCCTCCGCGCCAACGATCGACGCGCGGTTTTGCGATCCCCGGCGAGGATCTGGTGCTTTTCGCGGTCCGCGGCGAGGACCGGCGACGTTCACGCCGCGATGTTCTTGACCAGCGATCCGTGGAGCGTCGAGCTGCTGGCGCCGGGCGGCCGCCGCGCGCACACACCGCGACGCGTGCAGCGCCCGGAGAAGGCCTGGACTATCCTCTCCGCGAGAGGCGGTTCACGGTTGGAGCTCGGATTCGATGATCAGCAGCGCGGCGAGGGGGCGGGTTCAGCTTCCGACGCCGCGGCCGACCTGCTCCTCGTGCGCTCGGCGCGCGCTGGCCACGCGGGCGACCTCGAGCGCGTTCTCGCGCGCCTGCGGATCGTCCCGCGCTTGCTGTGCGCGCTCAACTCCCATCTGGGGTGCGGGCTGGGCCGCGAGGAGCTCGAAGACGTCGCCCAAGACACCGCGGCGCGCGTGTGGCTCAAGCTGGAGACCTTCAACGGCACGTCATCGCTCGAGACCTGGTTCTACGGCATCGCGCGCTTCGAGTTGCTCAACGCCGCGCGCCGGGTCCAACGCCGCGCCGCCCAGGAGCTCGAGGAGCTCCCCGCTCCCGGCGACCCGCTCGGTGATGTCGACGTCGAGCGCGTCCGCGCGGCGCTGGAGCGCATCGATCCCGACGAAGCGCGCGTGATCCACCTGCACCACTTCGAGGACCGCACGCTCGAGCAAGCCGCGGCACACCTGGGCATCGCCGCGAGCACCGCCAAGGGGCGCTACTATCGCGGTCTGGAACGGCTCCACGCTTTCTTGGGAGGGCGGCGCAAGGCCGAACCGCGATGACCATGCACCGCTCCGATCAC
Source organism: Planctomycetota bacterium (assembly GCA_020853575.1). GTDB lineage: Bacteria > Planctomycetota > UBA1135 > UBA1135 > F1-120-MAGs118. The sequence goes on along the minus strand of JADYYP010000043.1, from coordinate 36,138 downwards.
GATCAATGGTGCGCGCCGCTCGCGTCCGGGCGGGCGCACGAGCTGCCGAACGCGCTGCGTCAAGAGCTCGAGGCCTGCTCGGTGTGCAGCCAGCGCGTCGCGGAGCTGCGCGGCCTGCGCCTCGACCTGGACGAGCTGGGCCGCGAGCAGCGTGAGATGTTCGAGGCGGCGCAGCGGCTCGACGAGAGCCCAGGCGAGGGGCGCTTCGAGTCCGAGCTGCGCGCGCGTGCGGCGTCCGACGCGCTTGCCCGCGCCCGGCGCTCGCGCCGGCGAGTGTGGGCCGCTTCCGTGGCCGCGCTGTTGGTGCTCGGCGGAGCGGCGGCGCTCGGTTGGTGGTTGCGCGGCCCGGCTCCCGAGCGCGACCGCGGAATGCTCGGCGATCCGTCGATCGTGCTCAAGGCGCCGGGGGCGCTCGTGCACCGTGGCGAGGCCTTCGAGTGGGAGGCAGCGCTTCCTCCGCAAGGCCACTTCGAAGTGCGTGTCGAGTCGCTCGACGGCAGCCAAGCGGCGCTAAGCTTCGTCGCGGCCGGCTTGCGATGGACTCCCGACGACGTGCAATGGAATTCGCTGCCCCGCGAATTCTATTGGAGCCTCGCGGTCGTCGATCCACTGACGCCGGGGCCCGTGCTCAGCTCGCGTCGCCGCTGCTCGCGGGCGGACTGATCGCGGCACTATTCCTGGCATCGCTGGCGCGCGGACAGGACGTCGCGAAGCCGCCCGCGGTGCTCGCTCAGAACGCCGCGCCCGCCGCGGAAGAGCGCGCTCGCCTGCTCGCGGAGAGCACGGCGGCGCTGTTCGCTGCGTGCGAGTCGCCGACGGCCGAGCGCGGCGATCTCGAGCATGCCTTCGCTGCCGCATGGGCGCTGGCGCGCGAGTACGGCAGCGCGGACGACGTGATGACCGTGGGCTGGACCTACGGCTGGCGCGAGCTCCAGGACGGTCGCGCCGAGCGTGCCCAGCAGGTCTTCGGAGACCTCGAAAACGCGCCTCAGCTCTCCACGGAGCAGCGCGTCTACGTGCGCTCGGCCGTGGCCGAGGCGCGCTTGCGCAACGGCGATGTCGAGGGTGCGCTCGCGCTCGCCGACGCGGCTTGGGGCGAGCTCGACCCCCAGTGGCCCAGCGCCTCCAACTCGCGCGCGGAGCTGCAGCTCGTGCGCGGAGCCGCGCATCTCGCGTTGGGCTTGATCGACCGTGCCTTCGGGGACTTCGACGCCGCCGCGCGCGAACCGGCGTGCGAAGGCGACGTCGATCTGCGGGCGCGGGTCGCGCTCGCGCGCTGCAACATCTTGCTCGCGATCGAGGGCTACGACGCGATCGCGGCGATCTTGACCGAGGGTTTCCTCGACGTCCTGCGCGACGAAGCGCCAGATACGTACGTCGCGGCGCTGGTGCGACTCGCGACCGCGGAGTCGGAGCGCGCGCGCAACCAGGGCTCGAACGGTGACGCAGCGCTCGCGCTCCTCGAGCGCGCAGACGCGGCCGTCACCGCGGGCTTTCCTATCGAGCCACACGATCGCGTCCACGCCGACTTGGTCCACGTCGACTTGGCGCTGCGCCGCGGCGAGCTCGAGCTCGCCAGCACACTGCTCGCGCGGCTCGAGCACGCGGCCCTCGACGACGCCGCGCTCAGCGCGCGCCGCGCCGCCTTGCGCGCGTCCTTGTCCCTGGCTCGCGCCGACGATCGCCCGGCGCTGCTGCGCTGTTCCGACGATCTGCAGCTCGAAATCGAGCGCTTCTCCGAGCACTGGAAACGCACCGCGCTGCGCAAGGGCGGCCGTGGCTTCCTGCATTGGGGTACGCAGAGGCTGCTGTTCTCCGAGTGGCTTCGCGTGCAACTCGCGCTCGATCCGACCCGAGCCGGCGTCGAACGCGCGCTCGAGCCCGTGTTGCGCGCCCACGGACTCGCGACCCTGGCGCGCGAGGCCGGCTGGAGCGCGTCGCTCGCGCAGATCCTGGAGGTCTTGGCGGCGCCCGACCGCGGCGTGCTGATCTACCTGCCGGCGATGGATCGCTCGCACGTGTTCTGCATCGATGCCGCGGACGTGACGCTGCACACGCTCGCCAGCGGCGATCGGCTCGACCGCATCGCTCAGGCGCTCGAGCTGGCCTGGGCTCGGCCCCCCGACCGCGAGCCCCAGGCGCGCGAGCAACGCCGCCGCGCGCTCGAAGGCGCCGCGCGCGCGGGTTTCGCCGAGTTCCTGCCGCCGAGCGTGTGGTCGCGCGTCGAGCGTTGGAGCACCTGCGTGGTCGTGGGCTCGGACCTGACGAGCGCGCCGGCCTTCGAGTGTCTCCTGCGCCCCGACGGCCAATGGCTCGGCTTGACGCACGGCTTGGTGTACCTCGATTCGACCGCGCTCGGCTTGGGGCTCGCGGCGCGCGCCAGCGTGACCTCGGGGCCGGTCGATCGCGAGCTCGTCGTGCTCGGGGCGCCAACCCACTCGCCGGCCGTGCGGGCGCAGTTTCCGTCGCTCGCCCCGATCGAATGGAGCGCGCGCGACGAGCGAGCGCTGACCTCCGGTTTCGACGAGCGACGCAGCGTCGCGCTGTGGCGCGGCGACGCGACGCTCGATGCGCTGCGTTCCGCGTTGAGTGGCCCGAGCCGCGTGCTCGCGCTGTTCGCGCACGGGGTCTACGGCGCGACCGAGTGCGCCGGATCCGCGCGCCCGGCATCGTTGCTGCTCGCGCCCGGCGCGCGCGACGACGGCGTCGTGTGCTGCGATTCGGTCGAGCAGCTGGCGCTTCCGCCGCTCGTCGAGCTGCTCTCGTGCGGGGCGGCGCGCGGTCCGCTGCGCAAGGGCGACGGGTCCGCCGCACATCTCGTCGGCGCGTGCTTCGAGGGCGGAGCGCACACCGTGCTCGCATCGCGCGTCAACGTCGGAACGGACGCGACGCTCGAGCTCGCTCGCCGTTTCCACCACTACCTGCGCACCGAAGGCCGAGCGCCCGCGGCCGCGTTGCTCCAGGCGCGCCGCGAGCTGGCTGCCGCCAGCGAGACCTCCGATCCGTGGTGCTGGGCGCCGCTCGCACTGTACGGCGCCGGCTGGACACCGATCTTCGAGGCGTCCTCAGCGCAGTCCGAAACAGCGTCGCGCACGAATGCACGGACGCTCGCCGCAGCCTTGGCCGCAGCGAGCGTCGTGGTGGTGTTCGTGTGGCGCCGTCGCGTTCGCGCCAACGGGCGTCAGTTGACGTAGGGAATCGTCGCCGCGGGCGCCGGGACGTTGGGTGCGTTGCCGTTGTTCGGCGTCTGACCGTTGCCGAAGTTGGGCAGGCGCCGGCGGCCGATGATCGCGGGCGCGGGCGTGGTGCCACTCGAGCCACCTCCGCACCACCCGGTCCACAGCAGCCCGGTGTTGGCCGGGATGCTCAGGCCCGAGGCGTCGAGCATCGGTTCCGAGGTCTCGGTCGTGGTCTTGTTCTTCATCACGATCAGATCGCCGGGATTGCCACAGATCGCGGCGATGCGCGGAGACCAGCGTTGCTCGACCGTGATGGCGCCCCCGTTCTGGGTGTACTTGAGCGGCACGATCTGGACGTAGTGGATGCCCGAGTTCTGGCCGCCCGCGTTCAGGAAGCAGTCGTCGCTCTCGGCGATCTGGAACGGAATGCCGATCACGCCGCTGAGCGCGGCGCCATTGGCGTCGGCGAAGGCGTGCACGGCGTAGTGCTCCGGCGGCGTGACGATCGACTGCGCGTAGTAAGGCTCGCGCCAAGCGGTGATCTGAACGCCGTCTGCCTCCGCCGGCAGTTGGCCGCGATCGAGGCGCACATAGGCCCAGCGCTGACTCGTGGACGGAGTCGGCGTCGAGAGGAAGCTCGCCATGATGTCCAGGGAGAGCGGATTCCAGGCGATCACCGGTGGATTGGGCAGCTCTCCCAGCGAGGTCAGGAGCAGGTGCGCCGGCTCTTGGTTGGCGACATTGGTGGTTTGGTTCGTGGCCAGCAGGATGTCGGGCACCAGGTCACCGGTCAGGTCGGCGAGCGCCGGACGCGAGACGTTGTTGCCGGCCAACATCGAAGTCAACACCGGTTGGTTGTGGACGATCTGCGGGGCCCACGAGCTCGGTTGACCGAATCCGTGCAGGGTGCCGCTACCGCTCATCACGACGATCGGGTTGATCCAACGGCCGGTCTCGAGCACCAAGTCGTCGCTCCCGTCCAGGTCGAGATCGCCGGCGGTCAGCGTGCGGAACTGGATCGATCCGCCGGGCAGGGTGATCGACGAGTCGTAGGGCTGCGTGCTCGAGACGATGCGCAGTTGCTGGCCCGTGGACGGACGGAAGACGGCGGCGACCGAGTCGCTCCCGCTGGCGTGGCGGACGCGCGCGAGCGAAACGCCGTCGGTACCCGCGAACGACGTGATCAGCGTGCCGTGGTTCGCGACATTCCAGATCTCGATCCCCGCCGTGGTCAGCGCGGCCACTTCGAGCCGCGTGTCGCCGAACCACTGCACGAAGCACACGTCGACCAGCGAGGCTCCGGTCGCGATCAGGATGTCGCTCGACTGGCCGTTGAGACGCGTGATCAGCTTCGTCGCGTCGACGTTGATGCCGACGAAGTCCGGACCGGGCGTCGCGTCGGCCTCGGCGCAGTCGAGCACGTTCGCGCCGAACCAGGCGTTCGATCCCACGTTGACCGTCGACCAGCTCGCCATCGGGCTCGCGCCCATGCTCGTCAGTCGCAGACCGAGCGCGCCGACGCTGGCCAGCTGATCGCTGCCGCCGGGTCCGGTGCCCCTGGCGACCGCGACATCGTTGATCGAGCTGGCCAGGATGGTGTGCGAACCGCACAGCGCCGGGTTCCACATCAACAGCGCATCGTTTCCGGCCACGGTCACGACGTCGTTCAGTCCGTCGGACGTGAAATCTCCGGCGACGGAGCGTCGGAACACGCCCGGTGCCGGCAGACCGCTGGACGACCAGGTGATCCAATCGTCGCTGTCGAGCAATTGGTAGCTCGGGACGGTCCCCGGCGGGGAGAACTGCGCGAAGGCAGGGCCCGCGAGCAGAGGAGCGGTGAGCAACCACAGGGCATGGCGGTGGAGCGTGAGAGCGGTGCGCATCGTGCAGTGAGGGGGGCTAGGGCGTGCGAGGCTCGCTCGAAGCTACTCGATCGAGCTCGTCCGCGGAGTGAGCGGGTCGGGTTGAAGCGAATCGCGCCTGGGGGCCGCGCGGCGTCAAACTCACGTCGCGCTCACCGCTGGTGGTTCGCGGAAACCCCGAAAACCCGCTGCAGCGCGGCGACTCCGCCCCAGCGCACCGGCGCGCGGCACGGCTACAGGCGCACGTTCAGCTTGCGCTCCGCCTGACCCGTCAGGTTCACCGGCTTGGTGGTCTTGCGCCCGTCGGCGGTCGTCACGGTCACGCGGTACTTGCCTGGCGGCAGCGGCCCGACGCGCTGCTCCTTCGAGGTGAACGCGCCACTCGAGAAGGCCTTCATGACCTCGGTCAGCGACAGCGTGCCGTTGACTTGGCGGCCCTGCTCGTCGAGCACCGCCACCGAGCAATCGAGCGGCTGCCCGTCGTCGCCCGAGAGCGTCACGATCAACACCGTTCCCGCGCCCAGGGCCAGCTCGACATCGGTGGTGCTGGCCTCCTTGACGCGCACGAGCTGGCTCTCGGCGGAGGTCTCGGCGTCCGTGCGCGCGAGCACCGTGTAGTCGCCGGGCTCGAGCCCGTCGTAGGTGAACTTGCCCGTGCCGTCGGTCGCGACCATCGAGAAGCGCTCGAGCGTGCGCCCTTGGGCGTCGCGCAAGAAGATCGCGGCTTCGGCTGCGGGTTGGCCGGCGCTCGAGCGCACCACGCCCTCGATCCTGCCCGGCTTGCGCAGCCTGAAGTCGATGCCCTCGGTCCTGCGGCCTTCGTGGACCTCGACACCGCCGCGCAACTGGCGTCCGGAGCTCGCGCTACCGCCGAACATGCCCGCGAAGGGCGCGCCGCCGACGGCGACGGTGTAGCTGCCCGGCCGCAGCCAGACCAACTCGTAGCGCCCGTCGTCGTCGGTCGCGATCTCGGCGAAGTGCTCGCCGAGCAGGGCGCCGTTCGGCACCGGCCCGTCGGTCGAGAGGCTCACGCGCGCCCCCTTCGCCGGTTGGCCGTCTTCACCGAGGACGCGGCCCGCGATCGCGCCCACGGGCAGCGCGAAGTCGTGCTCGTACTCCTCGACCTCGGGAACCACCAGCGAGTACGAAACGGTCTGCTGTTGCCCCGCGACGCCGGGCTTCTGGACCGAGACCGCGAAGCGTCCGGGCTCGTCGACCCGCACCGAGTAGCGGCCCTCGGCGTCGCTGGAGACGAACTTCAGCGAGCCCATCGACTTCGCGCCGTCGGCGAACAAGGTGATCACAACCCCGGGCACACCCTGTGTGCCGCTGAGCACGCGACCCTTGACCAGCACCGGATTCGCCGGCGGCGCGCCGAGCACGACGTGCGTCTCCGCGCCCTCGGTGACCGTGGCGCTGGTCATCTTCATGTTGGAGAACATCGACGCCAAATCGGCGCCCTCGCCCTCGCTCGTCGGTGCCTGCATGGCGTCGAGCGCGAAGTACATCACGTTCCAGGACCCGGGGACCACGTGCTCGAACACGAAGTGGCCCTGCGCATCCGCCGTGGCGAAGCGCTGCAGCAGCGGGTCGGCCGACATCTGCACCATGACTTGTCCGCCCGCGATGGGCTCGCCGTTCTCGGCGTAAACCTCTCCGGTGATCGTTCCGCCGAGCCGCATCTGGAGCACCACTCCCGTGGTTTCCTCGGCAGGGCGCACCTCGACGGAGACCGGCGCGCTCTCCGCGAAGCCCTCGGCCTTGGCGACCAGGTTGACGTTGCCCGCCGGCAACTCCCGCAGGACGAATTTGCCCTCCGCGTCCGACTTGGCGTTGCGCGGAGCGCGCGCGCCGCTGCGCGCGGCCTGCATCATCTCGGTCAGGTTGGCCTTGAGCTGGACGTCGACGCCCGCGGCCGGCGCGCCATTGCGATCGAGCACCACGCCGCTGACCGAGCCGGCGCGTTGGAGCGTGAGCACCAGCTCGCCGGCGTCCGCGGCGCGCGGCAGCACGACCTCGACCGCCGCCGAGCGCGTGAAGCCCTCCGCCAGCGCATCGACGCGCCACTTCCCGGCGCTCAGTCCGTCGAGCACGAAGGCGCCGTTGGCAGCGCTGAAGCGCTCGCTTTCGGTGCGCCCTCCCAGGCCGGGAATCACGCCTCCGGAATCCTCCTGCGCCGAAACTTCGAATGCCTCGAGCGGCTCACCCGCGGCCGAGACCACGCGGCCTGTGAGCGTCAGCGGCGGCGCCAAGCGCAACTCGAGCCCGCTCGTTCCAGGCTTGACCCCCGCGACGCGCGCCCGCAGCTCCTTGCCCGGTCCCTCGCGCGGCTTGGCCTTGGCGCTGACCACGAAGGGCCCCTTGCCGAGTCCAGAGATCTCGAAGTGCCCCTGCGCGTCGCTGTGCGTTTCGCCCTGCGCTCCTTGGAGCGCGTTGAAGGCGCTCATGCCGCCGAGCGCCGCGGGATCGAAGTCGGCCTCGACCTCGAGGTCGGCGACGGGGCTGCCATCGGGCCACAGCACCACGCCGGAGACGCTCTCGCCGCGCCCGAGCACGATGTCGTCGAGCCGCGTCGGGCGCCCCTCGGCAACCTGCGCGTTGAGCTTGCTGTCCAGGTAGCCCTTGGACGTGACCTTCAGCTCGACATCCCCCGCGAGCACCGCCTGGAGCTCGAACGCGCCGTGTTCGTCGGTCTGTCCCTCGCGCACCACGAAGCCACCTTGGCCGAAGACCAGCGGGTCGATGCTCGCTTCGAGCTCGGCGCCCGCGACCGCGTTCCCGGCGTGGTCGACGACACGCCCGCTGAGCATTCCGCCGCGCGCGAGCTCGACGAGGTGCTCGACGTGCGCTCCGGCGAGCACGACGAACTTCGGCGACTTGTAGGCGGCCAGCGTCGCGGGCACCGCGCGCACGTCGTAGTCGCTGCCGAGAGCCACGCCACGGAACTCGAACTCCAGCCGCGCATCGGCATGCGTCTGGCGTTCGCGCAGATGCTCGAGCGCCGCCGAAGCCCCCGCGACTCCGGCGAAGCGCATCGGGTCGAACATCAGCGTCAGCTCCGCGGCGGCGGGGTCGAAGGCGTCGCGTTCGACGCCCGCAGGCAGCAGCAGGCGCCCCGTGACCCACGCTCCGAGCTTGGGAGCGAAATCCAGACGCGCCGGAAGGTCTCCGTCGGCGATGCGCACGGCTTTCGCGCCGTGCAGATAGCGGCTGCGCAGGGCCACCCAGATCAGCGGGCGATCGGTGGGCAGCTCGATCTCGAACTGGCCACTGGCCGCCAGCGCGACGCGTGCGATGGCGCGTTCGTGGCCCGCGAGCTCGTCTTCACTCGCGTCCGCGGCCAGATGCGTCGGGTCCGAGCCGCCCTCGAACACCAGCAGCTCGAGCGCTTCGTCGGCGGGCGTGCTCAAGGGCAGCGCAACCGCGCCCGGAACGCGTCCAGCGTGCGCCGGATCGATGCGCGGCGAGACGTGCTCGGTGCGCTGTTCCTCCTGGAGCGCCGCGGGCGCCGGGTTCGCGGCGGCGTTCGGCGCGCTCGTCGGTTCGCTGAGCGGCGTCGGAGTCGCGGCGTCGGTCGGCGCGCCCGAGGGAGCCGACTCACGCTCGCGCTGCTCGGCGACCGCATGGCTCGGCTCGCGGACCTCGAGCCAGACGTACAGCACGGCAACGAGCGTGGCGAGGAGCAGAACTCCTCCTGCCAACAGGAGCTTCTTCATGCGCGGTGGAGAGCGGGGAGGGGGCCCGGTGGGACGCGAAACGACGGCGGCGAATTACGAAAGGCATGCCGCAGCATTCAACGCACGTCGAAGCGGAGCGCTGGACGTCCGAGCACCCGGCTCGCGAGCAATTCCGGCGCACGCGAGCGTCAACGCGCAGCGAAGTGCTCGCTCAGACGCGCGACGACGTCGTCGATCGACGCGCCCGAGGTCTGGATCTGGAGCTCGCACGACGCGTACAGCGGCTTGCGCGCCTCGAGCAGCGCGCGCAGCTCCTCGATCGCCCTCGGCCGGCCGCGCATCGGGCGCAGATCGCCTTGCGCCGCGACGCGCGCGATGTGGTCCTCGGGTTCCGCGCGCAGCCACACCGTGTGGCAGGTCGACCTCAGGCGCGCGAACGTCTCGGGCGAGGTGACGATCGAGCCGCTGGTGGCCAGCACGCAGTGCTCGCCCTCGGAGAGCACCTTCTCGAGCGCCTCGGCCTCGAAGCGCCGGAAGCCCGCGCTGCCGTGGAGCTCGAAGATCGAGCCCAAGGACAGGCCGGCGAGCTCCTCGACGCGCGTGTCGAGCTCGACGAAGGGCACTTCGAGCGCCAGGGCCAACTTGAGGCCCACGCTCGACTTGCCCGAGCCCCGCAGGCCGACCAGGGCGATCCGCGCGCGCCGCGGCGGATCGAAGTCGAACAGCCGCCGCAGCGGCTCGCCGGTCGCCTCCGACAAGGCCCACAGCACCGCCAAGCTCAGATTCGCCCGGCCGGCCTCGGCCTCGGTCACGTGGCGTCGACTCAGGCGTGCCTGGCGCGCCAAGTCCGACACGGACAGACCGGCGCGCTGCCGCGCCTCACGCAGGCGGCGCCCGAGCTGATGAAAGAGGTCTTGCTGCTCCATGGACTGCGCACTACACTTCTCGGCCGCACGCCATGTGGGAAGTATACTGCCCACTCCAGCCCGACACCAGCCCCTTCGGAACACCCCCGTGGCCGCCCACGCAGCACCGACCCAACCCGTCGCCTTCCAGACGCACCCCAGTCGCTACCAGCACTGGAAGCTCAGCTTCGAGGGCGACATCGCGACGCTCGTGATGGCCGTGCAGCAGCACCTCGGCCAGCGCGAGGGCTACGAGCTCAAGCTCAACAGCTACGACATCGGTGTCGACATCGAGCTCGCCGATGCGACCCAGCGCATCCGCTTCGAGCACCCCGAAGTGCGCTGCGTGGTCGTCACCGGCGGTCTCGACCGCGTGTTCTGCGCTGGCGCGAACATCGTGATGCTGCGCACGAGCACCCACGGCTTCAAAGTCAACTTCTGCAAGTACACCAACGAGACGCGGCTGTACCTCGAGGACGCGAGCGCGAACTCCTCGGTCAAGTTCCTCGCCGCGCTCAACGGCACCGCCTCCGGCGGCGGTTACGAGCTCGCGATCGCCTGCGACAAGATCCTCTTGGCCGACGACCGCAACAGCGCGGTGAGCTACCCCGAAGTGCCGCTCTTGGGTGTGCTGCCGGGCACAGGCGGCCTGACGCGCATCACCGACAAGCGCAAGTTGCGCCGCGACCACTGCGACGCGTTCTCCACGGTCGCGGAGGGCATCAAGGGCAAGCGCGCGGTCGAGTGGAACTTGGTCGACGGCATCGCGTCGCTCTCGAAGTGGAACGACACGGTCAAGGAATGGGCGCGCAAGCTCGCGGACAGCGTTCCGCAGCGCGCGAGCAAGGGCGTCGAACTCGACGAGATCCGTTGCGAGGCCAGCGCCGACGCGCGCCGGTACAAGCATGTCACCCTCGAGTTCGACCGCGCGCAGCGCGTGGTCGAGCTCACGATCCGTGCACCGGATTCGGGCGCGAAGGACGCCGCCGAGGCGCTCGCCCAGGGCAGTGGATGGTGGGTCCTGCGCGCGTTCCGCGAACTCGACGACGCGTTGTGCAACTTGCGCTTCAACGAGCCGGACATCGCGCTCGTGCTGCTGCGCGCCAAGGGGCCAGCGGCCACCTGGAGCAAGATGGACGAGCTGCTCTCCGGTGGCGGCAATTGGTTCACGACCGAGACGCGCCACTTGGTCAAGCGCGTGCTCAAGCGCCTCGACAACACCGCCAAGAGCTTGTACGCGATCTGCGACGAAGGCACGACGTGGTGCGGCACCGGGCTCGAGCTGGCGCTCGCGTGCGACCGCACCTACGTGCTCGACGACGAGGCGCGTCCGGTGACCTTTGCCGTGACCGCGGCCAACACGGGCCTGTTCCCCATGTCGAACGGCCTTTCGCGGCTGCAGACGCGCTTCCTCGGCACGCCCGCCAAGGTCGACGAGGTGCTCGGCACCGCGGGCCACTTCGGCGCCGCGCAAGCGCACGAGCTGGGCCTCGACACCTACATGCCCGACGCGATCGACTGGGACGACGAGCTGCGGCTCGCGATCGAAGAGCGCGCTTCGTTCTCACCGGACGCGATGACCGGCATGGAAGCCAACTTGCGCTTCGCCGGCCCCGAAACGATGGAGACCAAGATCTTCGGGCGCTTGAGCGCCTGGCAGAACTGGATCTTCCAGCGCCCGAACGCCGTGGGGGAGCGCGGTGCGCTCACCTGCTACGGAACACCCAATCGCCCCGCCTTCGACGTCGCCAGGACCTGAATCAGGAAGAGCACGACCATGACCGGCATCGATTACACGCAGAAGATCCCCAACAACGTCGACCTCGCCGGGGACAAGCGCCTGCAGCGCGCGCTCGAAGCCTGGCAGCCCAACTACCTCGAGTGGTGGGCCCAGATGGGTCCGACGGATTTCAACACCAAGGACGTCTACCTGCGCACTGCGATCAACGTCGGCGCCGAGGGCTGGGCGCACTTCGGCTACGTCAAGATGCCCGACTATCGCTGGGGCATCTTCCTCTCGCCGGCGGAGCAGGGTCGCGTGGTCGGATTCGGTGACCACTTCGGCCAACCGGCTTGGCAGCAGGTGCCGGGTGAGTACCGCAATTGGCTGCGACGCTTGATCGTCACGCAGGCCGACACCGAGCCCGCCAGCGTCGAGCAGCAGCGCTTGCTCGGACACACCGCGCCCTCGCTCTACGACCTGCGCAACCTGTTCCAGGTCAACGTCGAGGAAGGCCGCCACCTGTGGGCCATGGTGTACCTGCTCCACACCTACTTCGGCAAAGACGGCCGCGAGGAGGCCGAAGAGCTGCTGCACCGTCGCTCGGGCAACCCCGACCACCCGCGCATCCTGGGGACGTTCAACGAGCCCTGCGAAGACTGGCTGAGTTTCTTCTGCTTCACGATGTTCACCGACCGCGACGGCAAGTTCCAACTGCTGGCGCTGGCGGAGTCGGGCTTCGATCCGCTGTCGCGCACCTGCCGCTTCATGCTGACCGAGGAGGCGCACCACATGTTCGTCGGCCAGACCGGCGTGGGCCGCGTGATCGAGCGCACCCTGCAGTTGATGAAGGAACACCCCGACCGAGACGTGCGCGAGTACGGCGCGATCCCGATCGACGTGATCCAGAAGTACATCAATTTCTGGGCGAGCTCCTCGACCGACCTGTACGGCGCCGAGATCAGCTCGAACTCGGCCAACTTCTTCCGCTCGGGCCTCAAGGGTCGGGCGTACGAGGAGAAGCAAGCGGATCACCTGGCGCTCGAGGGCTCCTACAAGTTCGAGAACTTCGTCGACGGCCGCATCTCGAGCGAGGAGGTCCCGCTGCGCAACGCGATGAACGAGGTGCTGCGCGACGAGTACATCCGCGACAACCAGAAGGGCATCGACTACTGGAACCGCATCGCGGAGCGCTTCGATTCGCCGGTGCGCTTCAAGCTCCCGCACCGCCGCTTCAACCGCAAGATCGGCTGCTACTCCGCCGGGCACTTCCACCCGGACACGGGCGAGTTGCTGGACGAGACGACCTGGCAGAAGCACGTCGACCAGTGGTTGCCCAGCGCCAAGGACCGAGCCTTCGTCAAGAGCCTGATGAAGCCGGTCTACGAGCAAGGCAAGTACGCGAGCTGGATCGCGGCACCCGCCAAGGGCATCGACGACAAGGGCGTCGACTTCGAGTACGTGAAGCTGGCCTGATGCGCTGAGCCCACGCCGTTCACGCCGGGCCGCGTCTCCCGCTGGGGGCCGCGGCCCGGCGCCTTGTTGCGCTCGCGGTGTCGCGCCACGCCAGCTGCGCGGGTGAGGCGAGTCACGCAATGGGGCACCGAGATCCGCCGCGGCCAATGCTCGGGAGCTTCGATTTTCGCCGGCCAGCGGCCGCGTCATTCGGCGTGGGTGTTCTCGAGCGCCGGCCGCGAACGGATCGCGGTGCGGCGCGCGTGACCCTGTCCACGAGTCGATCCATGCGCAATTTGCCCGTGTTTGGCCTGCTCGCCTGCCTTTCGCTGCCGCTGCCCGTGCTCACGGCCCAAGGCCTCCCCGGCGGCGGAGCGGTGTGTTTCTCACCAGACTCGAGCTCCGAGTACGTGCACGACGTGCTGGAGCAGATCCCTTCGGCACCCGAGGCCTACTGGACGACCGCCTGGAACGGTCAATCGGGAAGCGCCACGCCGCAAACCGTGCGCTGGAGCTTCGTTCCCGACGGCACGGTGATCCCTGACGAGTTCGCCAACGGCTGGAGCGCGCAGGGCAGCGCGTTCTTCGCCACCATGAACACGAAGTTCTTGTTCCAGGGCGGCGCCCAGACGGCGGTCCAGCGCATCCAGGCCTGCTTCGACCGCTGGGAGCAGGTCAGCGGCATCGACTTCGTCTTCGTCTCGACCAACGGCGTGACCGACGACGGCGCGGCCTGGGGTTCCCCGGGCAGTCCCACGCGCGGTGACATCCGCATCGGGATGAAGGTGCTCGACTCGGGTGGCGGTTCCGGGGGCAACGTGCTCGGCTACGACCTGTTCCCTTCGCTCGGCGGTGACATGGTGCTCGACAGCTTCGAGGCCTGGGGCCAGAGCGCGAACAGCCACCTCTTCCTGCGCCAAGTGGTGACGCACGAGCTCGGCCACGGCACCGGTCTGATGCACTCGTGCGACCAGGGCGTGGCGGACTTCCTGATGGAGCCGTTCATCGATCTGACCTTCGACGGTCCGCGCGCCGACGACATCCTCGCCGTGCACTCGCAATACGGTGACGCGCTCGAGCCCAACGACGTTGCGGGCTCGAGCAACTGGACCGTGCCGCTCAGCAGCAACATCTCCGTGATCCTGGGAGAGATCTACGCGCCGCTGAGCGGGAGCTCGCCGGTCGACGCGCGCCTCTATTCGGTGAGCAAGATAAACGACGTCGACCACTTCAAGCTCTTGCTGCTGCAGCCCGCGCGCATACGAGTCGACCTCCAGCCGGTCGGCTCCACCTACCAAGTCTCGTCGCAGAACCCGAACAACGGCTCGTGCGCGACGACTCCGCAGACACTCGATCTGCTGCACGCGGCCAATTTGCGTCTGGAGTTGCTCGCAGCGGACGGCACGACCGTGATCCAGTTCTCCAATGCCAATCCAAGTGGGATTCCGGAGCGTGTGGATCAGGAGCTTCCGCCGGCGGACTATTACCTGCGCGTCTCGGCCGACCCGATTGGCTTCAACTACGCTCAGTTCTACGAGCTGCGGATTTCGACCGCGCCGTGTCCCGACAGTGACGGAGACGGTGTCGACAATTGCACGGACAATTGCCCGAGCGTGTCGAACGCCAACCAAGCGGACTCGGATGGCGACGGTCTCGGCAACGCTTGCGACAATTGCCCGAGCACGGCCAACGCGAATCAGGCCGACGGCGACGGCGACGGCGATGGAGACGCGTGCGACAACTGCCCGAGCGTCTCCAACGCGAGCCAGTCCAATGCCGACGGCGACGCACAGGGAGACGCCTGCGACAACTGTCCCTCGGTCGCGAACTCGAGCCAAGCGAACGCCGACGGCGACAGCGCCGGCGATGCCTGCGACAACTGTCCGTCGGTCGCGAACAACAACCAGGCCGATGCCGACGGCGACGGCCGTGGCGACGTGTGCGACAACTGTCCCTCGGTGTCCAACAACAACCAGCTGAACAGCGACGGGGACACGCTCGGCGACGCTTGCGACAACTGCGACTTCATCGCCAATCAGAACCAGGCCAACGCCGACGGCGACAGCGCCGGCGATGTCTGCGACAACTGTCCGTCGGTCGCGAACAACAACCAGGCGGACGCCGACAACGACGGCCGCGGCGACGTGTGCGACAACTGTCCTTCGGTCTCCAACAACAACCAGCTGAACAGCGACGGGGACACGCTCGGCGACGCCTGCGACAACTGCGACTTCGTCGCCAATCAGAACCAGGCCAACGCCGACGGCGACAGCGCCGGCGATGTTTGCGACAACTGCCCGTCGGTCGCGAACAACAACCAGGCGGACATCGACAACGACGGCCGCGGCGACGTGTGCGACAACTGTCCCTCGGTGTCCAACAACAACCAGTTGGACGGCGACGGAGATGCGCGCGGCGACGTGTGTGACAACTGCCCGAGTGCCGCCAACTCCAATCAGCTCGACGTCGACGGCGATGGTCGCGGGGACATCTGCGACAACTGTCCGAGTGTCTCCAACTCCAATCAGCTCGACGGAGACGGCGATCTCGTCGGGGACGCCTGCGACGGATGCCCCGCGGATCCGCTGAAGGCCAGCCCCGGTACGTGCGGCTGCGGCGTGCCCGACACCGACAGCGACGGCGACGGAGTGGCGGACTGCAACGACAACTGCTCGCTGCCCAATCCCGATCAGGCGGACTGCAACGCCAACGGCATCGGCGACCTGTGCGACCTCGCGAGCACGACCAGCTTCGACCTCAATGCCAACGGCACGCTCGACGAGTGCGAGCCCGGCATGAGCGTCAGTTACTGCACTTCGGGCACGAGCAGCATCGGCTGCGTCCCGGTGCTCACGGGCAACGGCAGCCTGAGCGTCGCTCCGCCCACTGGCAACGGATTCCTGTTGCACGTCGCGGGCGTCGAGGGCGCGAAGTTCGGCCTGTACTTCTACTCGGTCAGTGGGCCGGCCAGCTCACCCTGGGGTTCGTCGTCGAGCTTCCTGTGCGTCAAGGCGCCGACGCAGCGCATGTCGAGCATGATCTCGAGCGGCACTTCGGGCGTGTGCAACGGTCAGCTCGCGCAGATCTTCCAAGAGTGGGTGGCGACGCACCCGGGCGCGCTCGGCACTCCGTTCGCGCCCGGCGACGTGGTCCAAGTGCAGGCTTGGTACCGCGATCCGCCGAGCCCGAAGACCACCAACCTCACCAACGCGGTGCAATTCACGTTGGCACCGTGACGCTCAGCGCGCGCTCGAGCCGCGCTCGAGGCTGAATCGAAGACCGAGGCCAGTCGCGAACCGCGGCTGGCCTCGGTCGCTGTGGTCGCTGGGGCGCTCGCGTGTTCGGGAGGCACTTGCGCGACGGCGCACCGAGAGCGTGAAAGTCCCGGGTCCGCGGCGCCCGATATTCGGCCCGTGTCCAGCTCTGCGATCCAGGTGTGCCCGCGTTGCTCCCGTTCGAATGGAGCCGCCGAGCTCGTGTGCTGCTTGTGCGGCGAGCTGTTGCGGCGCGCCGAACGCACGCGCGAGCCCGCTGCGCCAGCGCCTCGGGTGAGCGTCCTCGCCGCCGTGGGCCATCGGCCCGAGCGCGCAACGCCGCCAGCGGCGGCACGTGAGGCGCGCGAGCCATGGCTGTTCCTCGCGCTCGGCGCGCTGACCGGGCCCGTGTTCGGCCTGACACCGCTCCTGGAATACATGGGCTGGTTCCTGGCGTCGCTGGTGCACGAGATGGGGCACGCCGCGTTCGCCTGGTTCTGCGGGATGCCGGCCTTCCCCGCGATCGCACTCGACGGACACGCGGCCGCGATGCACGGCGAGCAGAGCCCGCTGCTGGTATTGCTCGTCGCCTTGGCGCTGGCCATGGCCGCATGGCGCTGGCTGCAAGGACCCGCGCGCTGGATCGCCGGCGCGCTGGTCGCCGTGGGCTATCCGGCGCTCGCGCTTTCGGGGGCCAAGGAAGTGCTGCACCTCTTCGCGGGTCATGCCGGCGAGCTCTTGTTCGCCACGCTCGCGCTGTGGAAGACGCTCGACGGTGGTTTCACCAAGTCGCGGCTCGAGCGCGCGCTCTACGGCACCGTCGGTTGGTTCCTGGTCGGGCGCAACGCGTTCCTGTGCTGGCGCTTGATGCACAGCGAAGCCGCGCGCGCTGACTACGCGAGCAGCGGCTCGTTCGGCCTGACCAACGACTACCTGCGCATCGCCGAGGAACTGCTGTTCTGGAGACTGGAGAGCGTCGCGCTCCTGATGCTGGTCGCGAGCGTGCTCGTCGTGCCGGCGGCGATCGCGCTGGCCCACTTCACGCGCGGACGTTGCGTGCCCGGAGACTGAGGCGCGCAGGCCGCGAGGGCCAGCGCCCCAAGCAGCGCGAGCGGTCCACGCTCGAAGCGCGAACCGCTCGCGGGAGCTGTCCAGCACGCACTGCGCTCAGTGCTTCTCTTCCTTCTGGAACTTGTCGTGGCCGTCCTTCTTGAGCTTGGTCAGCTCTTCCTTGACCAACTTGTTGGCGTCGTCGAATTTGCCGTCGAGCACGGCGCCCTCGACGCGGCAGGTGAGCGCGAGCAAGTCGACCAACATCCTGCGATAGCCGAGCAGTTCCTCTGGCTTGAGGTCGTGGGGCTTCTCGAGCTTGGCCACCAACACCGCGGACTGCATTTTCGCGAGCGTTTCGAGCGCCTTGTCCTTGGTCTCCGCGTTGATGCCCTTGAGCAAGGACTTCAGGCAGCCGTTCATCTGCTCCATCGACTCCTCCAGCGCACCGTCGGCCGCGGTGAGCGTCGGTCGAGAGGTCGAGGATGCGGGCATCCAGGCGGCGAGGCCGAGCGCGGCGGCGCCGACGAACACGAACGGCAAGAGCTTCTTCATGGGTGGTCGAGTGGGGAATCGTTGGGGCTGTAGGGGAGGCCTGCGCCTCGAACTGGGCGCGGAATCCTAGCGTGAGGCCCACTCCGCTAGAATCCCGCGCCCCATGAACGAATGCCATGACGAGCGCGACGCCGCCGAGTTAGCGCGCTGGAAAGAGCGTGTCTGGTCCAAGTCGAAGAAAAACGAGCGGCGCGCGCAGTTCGCGACGCCCTCGGGGCTGGCGCTCGAGCCGCTCTACGGCGGCGCGCCCGACGGCGGCTTCCCGGGCGAGTTTCCGTTCACGCGCGGCGTGCGTCCGACGATGTATCGCGGCCGTCTGTGGACCATGCGGCAATACGCGGGCTTCTCCAGCGCGCGCGACACCAACCAGCGCTTCAAGGTTCTGCTCGCCGGCGGGCAAACCGGGCTCTCGACGGCTTTCGACCTGCCGACGCAGATCGGCTACGACTCGGATCACCCCCTGGCGGCGCCCGAGGTCGGCTTGGTCGGAGTGCCGGTCAACTCGCTCGCGGACATGGAGTTGCTCTTCGACTCGATTCCGCTGGGTGAGGTCTCGACCTCGATGACCATCAACGCCACGGCGTCGATCCTGCTGTGCATGTACGTCGCGTTGTGTCGGCGGGCGAACGTAGCGCCCGACAAGATCCGCGGCACGGTGCAGAACGACATCCTGAAAGAGTACGCCGCGCGCGGGAACTACCGCTTTCCCGCGACTCCGTCGATGCGGCTCGTCACCGACTTGATGAGCTTCTGCGCGCGCCACGCGCCGAGCTGGAACACGATCTCGATCTCCGGCTACCACATCCGCGAGGCGGGCTCGAGCGCGGTGCAGGAGGTCGCGTTCACGCTCTCCAACGGGCGCGCCTATGTCCGGGCCGCGATCGCCGCGGGTCTCGCCGTCGACGAGTTCGCGCCCCGCCTGTCGTTCTTCTTCAACGCCCACAACCATCTGTTCGAGGAGGTGGCCAAGTTCCGCGCGGCGCGCCGCATGTGGGCGCGCATCATGCGCGAGGAGTTCGAGGCCCGCGATCCGGAGAGCTGGATGCTGCGCTTCCACACGCAGACGGCCGGCTCGATGCTGACCAGCCAACAGCCCGACAACAACGTCGTGCGCGTCACGGTTCAAGCGCTCGCGGCGATCTTGGGCGGGACCCAGTCGTTGCACACCAATTCACGCGACGAAGCGCTGTCCCTGCCCAGCGAGGGCGCGGCACGGCTCGCGTTGCGCACTCAGCAAGTGCTCGCCAGTGAATCGGGCGTGGCGGACGTGATCGACCCTCTCGGCGGTTCACCGTACGTCGAAGCCTTGACCGACGAGCTCGAGGCGCGCGCGCTGGCCTTGATGGCCGAGGTCGAGCGCCGCGGCGGCGCGGTGCGCGCGATCGAAGACGGCTTCGTGCAGCGCGAAATCCACAAGAGCGCGATGGCCTGGCAGCGCGAGGTCGAGTCCAAGACGCGCCCGATCGTGGGCGTGAACGAATTCACCATGCCCGAGCCGCCGCCCCAGATTTTCCGGCCCAATCCAGCCGCGCGCGAGGCCGTGCTCGCCGATCTCCAGCGCGTTCGCGAACGCCGCGATGCAACGCGCGTGGCCGCGGCGCTGGAGCACGTCGCGCATGCGGCAGCGAGCTCCGCCAACTTGCTCGACGCGATCCTGCCGGCGGTCGAGTGCTACGCGACGCTCGGCGAGATCTGCGGCGTGCTCGAGAAACGCTTCGGCGTTTATAAGGCTGCGGACGTCCTGTGAGGTCATCCGCAGCCTGATGAGCGCCCGGGGGCGTCGTCTCGATGGCGCCGGCGCCGCTACGCCGGCGCGGCGCGCGAACGCTGGATCGGGCAGGTGAGTGGTCACCGAGCACCTGAACGGTTGAGCTCGATGAACTGCGCGCCGCCGATGCCGCGATAGCGCTCAGGCGAGCTCGTCAGCAGCAAGAGCTGCGTGCTCTTGCCTGCGAGGCGCAGCACGGCGGACATCTTGTCGAGCCGCTCGGGATCGGTGTGACCGAGCACGTCGTCGAGGATCAGCGGCACGCCGCCGTCGTCCGCGACGATCTGCGCGCAGGCCAGTCGCGTGAGCACGCCGAGTTGCTCTTTCGCGCCGGTCGACAGCGACTCGAACGGCACCGTGACACCCTCGAGCGTGCGCGAGCGGATCGAGAGCTCGTCCTCGAGCGTCACCTGGAACGTCGCGCCGTAGACGATGCGGCCGAGGCTCGCGATGCGTTGCTCGAGCGGCGCCACGTAGGCGCGGCGTTCGCGCTCGCGTTCCTCGCGGAGCGTCTCGAAGAGCAAGCGCGCGGCGGCCGCTCGCGCGCGCGTGCGCTCGAGCTCGTCGCGCGTGTTCGCGACGTGCCGCTCGAGCTCCTTCGCGCGTTCGGCGAGGCCGTCCTGACCCAGCGTCTCGAGCCGCGTGAGCGTCTTGGTCAGCTCGGTCTGCTGCGCGTCGATGCGCCGGCGCAAGCCCTCGACCGCGTGGCGCTTGTTCGACTCGCGCGTCTCGAGCGTCGACGGAGCGCGTCGCTCGACGTCGACGCGCGCAGCTCGCGCCGCGTCGCGGGCCTCGTCCGCGCGCTTGCGTGCAGCGGCGAGCTTGCCGGCGAGAGCCTCGTCGCTCTCGCGCGCGTGAGCGAGCTCGAGCTTCGTCCGCGCCTCGTCGGCGCGACGCATGGCCGCCTCGAGCTCGTTCGCGCGCTGAGCGTGGGCCTTCTCGACGGCGGCGTGACGCTCGGTCGCGCCGCGCAGCTCACGCTCGCGCTCCGCCGCGTCGCCCTCGGTCCGCCTGCGCTCTGTCTCGGCTTCCGCCGCGAGTGTGGCGGCGAGCGTCGTCGACGCGGGCAACGGCTCATTCGACGCGCGTCGCGTCGGATACGAGTCGGTCGCCGCGCGCAAGCGCGCGAGCTTCTCGTCGAGCGCCTCGCGCGTGAGGTCGCGCAACTGCTCGGCGATGCGCTTCTTCAACGACTGCGACTGCGAGCGCGCGTCCGTGCGCCGCGCAAACGCGCGCTCGGCGTCCGGGAGATCGTTCACTTGCAGCGCGTGCAAGCGCTCGCGCAGCTCGACGCGTGCTGCGTCGACGGCTGCGGCGAGCACGGCTGCATCGGCTCCAGGCTGCAGCACGAGCTCGAGCGCATCGGGAAGCGCGATCGAGTGGCTTCGGTCGGCGTGGAGCTCGAGCGTCGCGTCGGCCTCCAGCTCGCGACGCGCGCCGTCGACCTCGAGCTCGAGCGCGCGTCGCGCGCGCACTTGCACGCGCGCGGCGGCCGTCGACGCCTTTCCCTCCGCGACGGCGACGTCTTGCGCGAGTCGTCGCAGCTCGGCGAGCGAATCCGCATCGATCCGCGACACGCTCTCGACTGCGTGGGCCTTTGCGAGCTGTTCCTCGGCCTCGTTCAGGTGCTCACGACGGGTTGCGAGGTCTTGCAGATCGTGCAGGTCACGCAGGTAGGTGTGATCCGCCGCTCGCGAACGTGCGAGATCTCCGGCGCTTCGCGCGAGCTCGGCGGAGCGCTGCGCCGCCGCGCGCGCGTCCGCGAGCCGGCCGCGAGCGAGCTCGAGGTCGGGAAGCAGCTCGCGCGCGCGACGCTCGAGCTCGCGGCACTCGGTGTGCGCGCCGCGCTGCGTCTGGACGAGCTGCGCGCGCTCAGCGACATCGCGATCGACGAGCTGGAGCTCGCTCCCGGCGCTCCTCTCGTCGGCCAGAGCGCGCTGTAGGACGTCCTGCGAGCTGCGCAGCGCCGCGAGCTCGTCCTCGAGCGCGCGCAGCTCGGCGCTCTCTCGCGCGAACGCCTCGCGGTCGCTCTGCAGCGCCGTTTTCCAACGCGCGGTGTCCTCGACGTCGCGCTCGAGAGCTGCGAGCGACGCGCGGAGCCGCGCCTCTTCCTGCTCTAGATCGGCGAGTCGCGCCGTCGGCGCGGTCAGTGGCTCCTTTTCCTTGCCCGTGGCGGTGAAGTACTGCCCGTACTCCGCCTCGGCGTGCGCGACCAGCGAGGCCTCGCCCTCACCGGACGTCGCCGAGCCCGCGGCCTTGTCGAAAGCGCGCGACAGCCAGTGCTGGTCCTTCAAGGCGGGCTGGTCCTGCGCCTTGCCTTGCTCGACCGACAGCGCCGTCCACAGTGCTTCGTCGAGCGTCTCTTCGAGGATCTGTTGCGCGCGCTCGTGCGCCTCGCGCCCGGTGAGGTTCTCCGGTTCCGGCGCGCTGATCTGGAGCTGCGCGCGGGCTTGGCGATGGAACTGCTTCTCGTAGACGAGGTGGTACGGACCTGTTTCGAGCTCGACCTCGATGCGCGCGCCGACGTCCCGGTGCACGGGTTTGGTCGCGACGACATCGCGGTGCTTCGAATCGTGCGGGTACTGGAAGAGCAGGTGCAGCGCCTGGGGCAGGCTCGACTTGCCGACTTCGTTGGGGCCGAGCACGACCGTGACGCCCTGCTGCGCGGGACGCAGCTCGCAGCGCTCGATGCCGCGGTAGTTCTCGAGCGTGATGCGCAAGAGCTTCACGCGCGGCGCTCCGAGAGGCGCACGAGCAACGCGAGCGCGGCGCGCGCCGTGCGACCGAGCTCGTCGGTGGTTGCCGCTTGTTCGCGCAAGCGCGCGACAGCCGCGGCGCCGAAGCCAGAGAGTGCCAGTTCGGCGAAGTCCGCGTCGTTCGGCGTGACGGCGAGCTCGGTGCGGCGCTCGGAGAGCGGCACGGCGGCGTACTTGTCCTCGAGGTCCTCGAGCGCTTGATCGAGCCGCGCCTTCTGGCGGATCGTCAGCGTGCCGATGAGATCGAGCTTCAGCACCGTGCGCGCTTTGTTCGGATTGTCCTCGAGCGTTCGCGCGAATGCGTCGAGGTCGGCGTCGCCGTCGAGGCGGAACTCGCGGCGCTCGAAGCCCCACGTCGCGACGCGCAGCGGCTCGACTTGGCAGCGGGCGTCGTCGAGCTCGACGAGCAGCACGTGCCCGGGCTCGACTTCGTCGAAGTCGGTGGGCTCCGGCGCGCCGGCGTAGCGCACGCGGCCGGTCGAGCCGACTGAAGTCAGCGAGTGCCGGTCGCCGAGCGCGAGGTAGTGCGCGCGTCGCTCCGCGAGCGCGCGTTCGAAGCTGGCGAGCTCGATCAACGCCGGGTCGTCCGGGTTGGGTGAGAGCGCGTCGAGCGCGCCGTGAGCGACCACGATGCGCAGCCGTCCGGGCCGGGGCTCGAGCCCGCGCGTCGCGCGCGCGACCAGATCCTCGAGCGGTCGCTTGGAGGTCCAGGGCGCGCCGACGAGCTCGACACCGGGCGCGACCTCGAGCGGCTCGCTCGTCTCGAGCACGCGCACGTTCGAGGGCTTGCGCTGCGTGAATGTCGGCTGGCGGTAGAGCGAGCCCGCGTCGAGCGGGTCGTGGTTGCCCGGCAGCAGGTACACCGGCACTGGCACGCGCGCCAAACCGTCGAGCGCGCGCGACACGGTCCGTCGATCGACTTGGTTGGTCTCGAACACGTCGCCGCACACGACCACGAACTCGGCCGCGTGCTCGCGCGCGAGCTCGCCGATCCTCGCGATGGCGTCGAAGCGCGCTTGGGAGAAGCGCTCCTGCGCGCCGTCCGTGAAGTAGTGGCGCGTCATTCCGAGCTGCCAATCGCCGGTGTGGATGAAGCGCGCCATGGCTCAGCACTGTCGGCCCCCGCGCGACTCCGGTCAAGCAACCCGACATGCGAGGCGCGGGCTTCGTCGAGGCCTGCGCGGAGCTGGGCCAGGACGCAGCGTGCTCGTGGGGCGCTCGAGGGCCGACCTCGCACCAGATGCGCAGCGCGGCGCGGCGTCGGCAGCCATGGACGAGCGTCGTCCGCTCGGGCCGTGAGGTCGCTCGCACGCGGCAAGGTCGTGCTCGTCCTCGTTCGCGAGCTGGACGCGAGGCGCGTGGCGCTGCCGTGTGGGTGTAGGCGTTCTCGCGCGCGGCGCTACCTCCGTGCCCACTCCTCGTTTCCGCCACCCAAAGGTCTCGCCATGCGCTTCCTTGCTTCGCTTGCACTCGCAACCTTGGTCGTTTCGTTGCCCGCGTCCGCGCGCCAGACCCCTGGTGTGTGGCCTTCCGCCCCCGGTGAAGCGCCGCGCGCCGTCGCACCCGCTGGAGATGCGGACGGAGATGGGCGTGGGGACTACGCCGTGTACGAGCAGGCGCTTTCGGGTCTCGCGGCTCGCGTGCGCGTCTTCTCGGGCGCCACGGGGAGCGCGTGGATCGACGTTCCGGTACCGCCCAGTGCGGCGGTCGAGCTCGCGTCGGTGGGCGACGTCGATCTCGACGGCCACGACGATCTGGCGCTCGGCCTCGGTGGGGCCGTGCTAACGCTCTCGGGAGCGGACGGCAGCACGCTGTGGTCCGCGGCGTTGGTCGGAGAGCCGCTGTCGATCGCCTCGGTCGGCGACCGGGATTCCGATGGCGTGCGCGAGCTGCTGGTCGGCCGCACGGTGTCCGCCGGGGTCGGCGGTGTGGATTTCCTTTCGGGCGCGACGGGCGGAGTGCTCTCGAGCCTCGCTCCGCCGGCGGGTTCCACCGAGACCTTCGGGTGCGCCGCGGTCGAGGTCGGCGATCTCGATTTGGACGGCGTGATCGATCTCGCCGTTGGCGACTGGCGAGCGAATGCGGGCAAGGGTGTCGTGCGCATCATCGCGGGGGCGAGCGGCCAGCTGTTGAGCTCGCTCGACGCGCCGGCGAGCTACCCGCTCTCGAGCGGCTTCGGCGTCGCGTTGGCGGCGCTCGGCGACGTCGACCTCGACGGAGTCGCAGATCTCGCCGTGGGCGCGCCTTGGTTCTCGATGGGCGGTCCTCAGGGCTACGAGGGACCCGGCGTGACCGGTGCCGTGCTGGTGCACTCGCTGGGCAGTGGGGCGCTGTTGCGCGAGATTCGCACGCTGGGGTCGCTCGCGTTCGGCCTCTCGCTGGAGTCCGCCGGGGACGTCGATCTCGACGGCCGCGACGATGTGTTGGTTGGATCCGGCCTGGTGCGCTCGGGCTGCTGCCACTACTCGTCGGCGGCGGCCCAGGTGCTGTCGGCGCACACGGGCATGCAGATCTTCTGGGACGGTGAGGTCTCCCACGGCATGCTCGCGCGCGTCGCGGACCTCGATGGCGACGGGCTGGCGGAGATCTTCGCCGCGACGGGCGTGTCGCAGGCACCCGGCAGCGCTTTGATCCCTCTGCGACCGTGGCCGCGCGTGCGGGTCGATTGCTCGCCGCCCGTCCAACCGGGGACGTGCGCCGTCGACCTGTACGCGTGGGGCCAGAGCCTCTCCGCGGGCTCGGGCTTGGCCTTGCTCGGCGATCACTTGGCCGACGGGCGCGCGACACGTTTCCTGTGGAGCGCGAGCTCGAGCGTTCGTCCGCTGGGTTTCGGAACGCTGTGCCTGGCGGCGCCGATCGGCGCGAGCCCACTCGCTCTCGCCAGCGGGGTGCCTGGCCCGCAGTGCAGCGGCAGCTCCTGGTTCGTCGTGCCCAGCGCGACGCTGGCGACCCTCGTCGCTCCCGGTGCACTGCTCCACGCCCAACTCTGGCAGCGCCAGCCGAGCAGTGCCAGCTCGACTCGCGTGACGCTCTCGTACGCGATCGAGATCCCGATCTGGCCGTGATCCCAAAGGCCGTGGCGCGCGGAGCGCGCGGCACTCGCTCGGCGCGGGGACGCCGCGCATGCTCTACAATCGCGGCGTCCCATGAATCCCCATCCGAGCCTGGCTGCGCTGGTCCGCGGCGTCCACCACATCGCGATCGTCGTCGCGTCGATCGCCGAGGCGCGCAAGGTCTACGAGGGCGTGCTGGGGTTGAGCGCCAGTGAACCGGAGTACGTGCCCGAGCAGAAGGTCAACGTGCTCGTGGTCTACGCGGGAGCGCAGCGCATCGAATTGGTCGAGCCGGCCTCGAGCGATTCGCCCGTCTCGCGCTTTCTCGCCAAGCACGGCGGCGGACTGCACCACGTCGCGTATCGGGTCGACGATCTCGAGGCCGCGATCGAGGCCTTGACCAAGGCCGGAGTGCGCATGATCGACACCGAGCCGAGACCCGGCGCGCACGGGACGCGCATCGCGTTCGTCTACCCGCAGGGCATGAGCGGCGTCTTGACCGAGCTGGTCGAGGACCCGCACGCCGCTCCCTGAGTCTCGTGCGCGGCGCGGACCCACCCGTCGGTCCTCGCACGCGCGCGCTGCCGGCGGGAGCTCGTCCTTCCACGCACTCGCTTCACCATGCTCATCGCCTGCCTCGCCGCCACCGCGCTCCGCCAAGACCCGCCCTCGCCGACCGAGAACGCGCCCACGCCGCAGCGCGGCTTGATCCAGCGCGATCTCGACGCCTTCGCGGGCTACACGCTGTTCTCGCCGCTGGCTTCGGGTGCGAGCTACCTGATCGACATGGCCGGCAATGTCGTCCACCAATGGCGCACGGATCTGGCCCCGGCCGCGATGGCCTACCTGCTCGACAACGGTCACCTGCTGCGTTCGATTCGCGTGCAGGACAACCCGCGTTTCGCGGGCGGTGGGCTCGGCGGTCGCATCCTGGAGCTCGACTGGGATGGCAAGACGGTCTGGGACTACACGCTCTCCGACGAGCAGCGCTCGCTGCACCACGACCTCGAGGTGCTGCCCAACGGCAACATCCTCGCGATCCACTGGGAGTACGTCAGTCCGTCCGACGCCGTTGCGCTCGGTCGCGATCCCAAGCACGTCAGCGCCAAGGGCTGGTGGCCCGACGCGTTGGTCGAGCTCGAACGCGACGGCGCGCGCGGCGCGAAGATCGTTTGGGAGTGGCACGCGAAGGACCACCTCGTCCAGGACTTCGACCGCACGAAGAAGGGCTTCGGCTCCGTGGTCGACCATCCCGAGCGCCTCGACATCAATTTCGACCACAGAAATCGCGCGCCGCTCACGGCCGCGCAAATCGCCGAGAAGGAGCGCATCGAACGCGAGATGCGCGCGCTGGGCTACACCGGCGGCGATGAGGACGACGACGCGGCCGATGGCACCGACAAGCCCGAGCCCGACTGGATGCACACCAACGGGATCGACTATCACCCGGAGCTCGACCTGATCGTCGCCAGCTCGCCGCATCTGTGCGAGATCTTCGTGATCGACCATTCGACCTCGAGCGCCGAGGCGCGCGGCTCGAGCGGGGGTCGCTTCGGCCGCGGCGGCGATCTCCTGTACCGCTGGGGCAATCCGAAGAACTACGGGCGCGGCGCGGACGACGATCGCGCGCTGCACTATCAGCACGATCCGCAGTGGATCCCGGCGGGGCTCGAGGGCGCGGGGCGTCTGCTGTTGTTCAACAACGGCCAGGAGCGCGAGTCCGATGCGAGTTGGTCCTCGATCGACGAGCTGATCCTGCCGCTCGACCCCAAGCTGGGCTTCCAGCGCCTGAGCGACGCGGCCTTTGGTCCCGACGCGCCCGCGTGGAGCTACGAGGCCGAGGAGCAGACCAGCTTCTACTCCGCGTTCATCTCGGGCTGTCAGAGGCTGCCCAACGGCAACACGCTGGTGTGCTCCGGCGCGCAAGGCCGCTTCTTCGAGGTCACGCGCAGTGGTCGGCTGGTGTGGGAGTACCTCAATCCATTCGGAGGCGAGATTCCGGTCAGCTTCGGCAAGGCCTCGGAGCGCACGCCGAAGGTCGACTCCAAGGCGGTGTTCCAGGCAACGCGTATCGCGCCCGAGCATCCCGCGCTGCGCGGGCGCACGCTCGAGCCGCGCTGAGCCCGGTGCGACACGCGAGCCGGATCGCGTGCGCCGCGCGGAACAACACAGCGGCCCGCCGCAGTCTCGACTGCGACGGGCCGCGTGTGGATCCGAGAGCGCGCTGCGTCAGGGCAGGTTGAACTCGAGCATCGAGTTGCTGATGTGCGGCGCACCGATGCGCGTCGCGGGGTTGGTCGGCGAGGTGTTGGCGCTGCCGAGGTCCTCGAATTGGCGGCCGAGCGCGACACCGGCGAAGTCGAAGGCCGGGAAGCCGCCGATCGTCTCGCCGCCCTCGTACCACTCGATCGTCGTCACTCCGGTGCAGGCATCGACGCGCATCAGTTGCCCGAAGTCGAACAACACGAACTCGGTGCCCGGGAACACCGCGGGATTGGTCCAGCCACCCAGGCGCTTCTGCAAGAAGGCCGTCGCCGCCGGGCCGACCGAGCTGCCGCAGATCGAGTTCGCTTGGACGAACGACGAGATGTACTGCGGCGCGCCGGTGCCCACGCACATGCAGAATTGGTTCTGCGCGACGAAGTTGCCGTTGACCGGCTCGCGGTAGCGGCAGATCGCATTGCCCATCGACCAGTCGTTGGTGCGCATCGAGCCCTGGATGATCGGGCCGTCGCTCTGGATCGGCGCGACGCTGTTGGGCGCGAAGAAGGTGCCCGGTCCGACGATCGCGAACGAGCGCGTCGGGTGCAGGCCGGTCGCGGGCGCCGGGCGCACGCTGCCGAAGGGGTGGTGGATCGAGTCGCACTCGTGCGCCAGCATCCAGGCCACTTGCCAGGTGTTCGTCGCGCAGTCGAGCGCGTAGTCGATGTAGCCGGTGAAGTAGATGCGCGAGTAAGTGTTCAGGCAGGCCGGGCGATCACAGGGCGTCGTTCCGAGTGCGGCGCCGGGCAGGAAGTCGCCGTTGATCACGAAGCGGAACACGTTGATCGGCGCCAGGCCGGCGGCCGTCGACTCGAGCCAGGTGCGCGAGTAAGCCGCGCGCACCGAGCCGTTCCAGGCCAAGGTGCCCGAGGAGCAGTCGCGGAACTGCATGCGGATGTCGTACTGCCCGCAGACGATCGCGCCACCCTTCTTGACGGGCTTGGGCACGCCCAGGCTCGCGCACAGATTGCGCACCTGGGACGGCTGGCACGAGTCGTAGCAGATGTACTTGGCGGTCTCCTGCGGGATGTTCGGGAACAACGGCAGGGTGACGCTCGCGGACGCGCAACACGGTCCGCCGTCGAGGCTGTCGGGGCCACACTGCGCGCTGGCGCCGGGGGCGGTGATGGTCCAGGCACCCAGGGCCAGGACGGCGGTGGTCAGGGTCGAGCGCAGAATGTTGAACATGATCGGTCTCCTTCGGGGTAGAGCGGCGAGCGGGGGTTGCGGCGCGCTGGGGCGAGGGTGCGCTCCGCGTTCGGATCGCCAGTTGACGCGTCCAAGTGGCGTGCTCTGGCCCGCGCTGGACAGCCGATCGAGAGCTTTTCGCGGGGCGCCGCGGCGTCGCCCGGCGCCGAGCCCAAAACGCTGCTCGCCGACGGTCGTCGCGGGCGCGCGAGCGGCGTAGGATGCGCGCGTGACGGAACAGACGCACCGTGTCCAGGGACCGCTGAGCGCAGCCGAGATCGCCTCGCACAACGAGGACTACGTGCGCACACAGTTCGTCGGGATGCGCCCGTTGCGCCCGGCGCGCGAAATGGCCGTGGTGGCCTGCATGGACTCGCGCATGGCAGTGTTCGCGCTGCTCGGGCTGCAGCCGGGCGATGCGCACATCATCCGCAACGCCGGCGGCGTCGTCACCGACGACGTGATCCGCTCGCTCGTGCTCTCGCAGCGCGCCATGGGCACCCGCGGCATCGTGATCGTGCAGCACACCGACTGTGGCTTGATGAAGATCAGCGAAGACCAGATGCGCGCCGAGCTCGAGGCCGAGACCGGGCTCGCGCCGCGCTTCGTGTTCGAGGCCTTCCGCGATCCCTTCGCCAACGTGCGGCAGTCGATGCGGCGCCTGCGCATGTCGCCGTTCCTCGTGCACCACGACGACATCCTCGGATTCGTCTACGACGTGGCCACCGGGCGGATGCACGAGGTCAAGCTCGAGGAACGCGGCGCGACGCCTTGATCCGGGCGTGGAGCGGATGCGCGCCTCGCGCGCGCCGTCCGCGGTGTCGGGCTGCTGCGGCTCAATTCCGAGAAGGTCTGCGGCGCGCGCGGATTTGCGGTCGCGCACTGGGAGCTGGCGCGCTGAGGGCTTCGACGGGGGAGGACCGATTCGCTGGCGAGCGCCGCGACGCTCCCTCGCACCCAATGTCCGTTCCCATGGAGCTTCCGACATGGCCGATCCGCGCCGCATCCGTCCCGAAGAGCTGTCCAAGGCCGTTGCCAAGGCCGTCGATCTCGCTCGAGCGAAACACAAGCTCGAGCTGCACCCGCACCTGTTCCAGCAGGATTTCGCGCACCTTCCGTGGTGGATCGTCGGCCGCGTGCTGCGCGAGCGCGTCGACCTCGACCAGGCGCACAAAGTCTCCGAGACCATCACGCAGTCGATCAACGCCAAGAGCGACGCGTTCCAGCCGGCGACCGTGCGCATCGGCGACGACATCCTGGTCGGCTTCATCGAGCGCTTCGGCAACCAGATCGAGCTGCCCAACATCCTCGGCGGCGGCCCGCAACAGTTCTGAGCGCGCCATGGCCTCCGGAATCGAAGGTGCGTCCTGTCCGAGCGCTCAGCCGGACATGGACGAGGCGCGCGTCTTCGGTGTCGTCACCGAGGAACGTGAGGGCCAGCGCATCGCGTACCTCGCACCCGAAACGAACGTCGATCCGGCGCTGCTCGCCGGGCTCGACGGTGTGGCTCCGACCGAGGTCTTCCGCTTCAGCGCGAAGTGCGAGACCAGCCGCTGTAGCCACTTCGACGGAGCGCGCTGCACCCTGGCCGAGCGCATCAAGCGTGCGCTCGCGCCGGTCGTCGATCGTCTGCCCGCGTGCACCGTGCGCGCCACGTGCCGCTGGTATCTCGAGCAAGGCGGCGAGATCTGCCTGCGCTGTCCGCAAGTCGTGACGCTCAATGTCGGCAGCACCGACAGTGTGTTGCGCCAGGCGGCGACCGCGCCGGCGTGACGTGGCCCGCGATGCCGCGCCACCCAAACACGGAGCCCTCCCTCGCTCGCGCGGGGGAGGGCTCCTCGCGGATCCCCGAGACTCACTCGCACACGGTGAAGCGCACCGCGTTCGAGAGTCCGGTGGTGAAGCTCGCCGCCGGGTCACGCATCCAGCACTGCGCGTAGAGCGTGTCTCCCGGGTCGATCCCCCAGGCGTTCATGTACGCGGTGTCGAAGGTGAAGGCATAGGAGCCCGAGCAGTCGTTGCCCGCGGCCGAGCCGCCGCTCGACTGGATCGGCGTGCGCACCGTGGGCGCCTGCACGCACAGCGTGCCGCCCTGGAACGGGCCGGCGATCTGGCCTTGGCCCCAGAACACGATCCCGTTCTTCTGGCTGATCGCGCTGCTGCACACGACGGTGAAGTTGTTGGCGCTCTTCGAGGTGCTTCCAGTCCAGCCCATCGCAGGCACGCAGCCCAACGAGTTGGTCTTGCCCGTGCAGTAGGTCGAGACCTGGCTGGCTTGGATCAAGAGCGGCCCGAAGTGCGCCGTCGTGCTCCAGTTCCCGGCGTTGTCTTGGGCGCGCAAGTGCAGGTAGCGCGCGTTGGGCGAGAAGCCCAGGTTGGCCGAGTAGCTCGTGGCGCCGGCCGCGATGTTGAGCGTGCCCGTGGGATCGGTCGTCGGGTTGGTGTCGACGATTCCGACGTAGCCCGCCAGCCCCGAGAGCGCGTCGCTCGCCGCGCTCCAGTTGACGCTCACCGTCGGCGCGCAGGACAGCACGCCCGCCGTGTGCGTCGACGACACGAGACTCGTCGGCCCGCTCGGCGCTGTCGCGTCGATCTTGAACGGACCCGTGAAGGCCCACGCCGAATGCCAGTTGCCGCAGTTGTCCACCGGGCGCAGGTTCAGGTACCAGGAGCCGCTGGTCACGGCGGCTGCCGTGGTCGAGATCGGTCCCAGGTTCTGCGTCGGGATCGGCAGCGTCGCGGCCGTTTGAACCCGTGCGCTGTAGCCCGCCAAGCCCGAGAGATTGTCGACCGACGGCGTCCACGCGAACTGGATCGTGGTCACGTTGCTCCACACGTTGGGTGTGTGCGTCGTCGAGTGCACGCCCGTCGGCAGCGACGGTTGCGTGCCGTCGACGGTGATCTGGACCTGCTGCGTTTCGTCGACCCAGGTGTCCGAGCGCGCCTCGACCGACCAGGTCTTGACGCCCTCGGTCGCCCAGCGCGTGGTCCACTGAGCCGCGCGCGACTGGTCCGGCAGGATCGTCCCGACGGCGATGTCCCGACCGCTCGAGGTGTTGCCGAGCATGTCGGCCACGACACCGTCCTCGAGCGTCATCGTCGCCGCCTGCAGCGTGTCCCCGCTCGAGGTGCTGTCGAAAAACAGCGCCTCGCCGAAGTAGGTCGGGCTGTCCGCCGTCGCGGTGATCACGACGTCGTCTTGGGGCTGCACGAAGGTGTCGCTCGCCGACAGCGTCAGCGTGCCATTGGGCGTCGAGTCGCCGAAGATCTGCACGACCGTGACGCTGTAGCGGATCGAGCTGGTCGCCGAGTCGGGCCAGATCTTGTAGCGCCACGTGCCGGTCTGCGGCGTGTCGATGGTGCGGATCTCGGTGTTGTCGACGGCGCTCTGGTGCGCCGAGTACTCGCCGGTGTTGTTCGCCGGATCGATGCCGTTGAGCGGGCTGTCGATCCACATGTCGAAGTCGTTGACCAGGGCCTGTGCGGCTCCGGCCGAGCATTGGTCCTCGTGGTAGGTGAACACCAACACGAGCCGCACGCAGCCTGGATCGACCACGAAGTCGCGGTGCGAGGACTGCGCTGCCGTGAGCTCGCCGAAGTAGTTGGCGTGCTCGTGGCTGTCGAGCCAGCTCCAGTGCGCCGCCGCCGCGTTGATGCGGCCGGCGCCGTACTCGTTCAAGTGGTCGATCGAGGCCGTGTCGCTGGCCTGCGTCGTCAGGCGCTGGTCGGCGTAGGGCATCGAGGTGCCCATCACCAAGCTGGCCAGGCGCTCCGGCGCGTACTTGAGGAACGCGTAGTGATCGCACAGTTGCGCCGCCAGCCCGGTGACGTGCGCCGCCGCGTGGCTGGTGCTCGTGCGGTTGGTGAAGCCGTTCGCGGTGTTCGACTGCGCCGAGGTGATGTAGCCGCCGGGAGCGACGACGTTGGGCTTGAAACGTCCGTCCGCGCACGGACCGCGGCTCGAGCTCTGATCGGTGTCACCGACCTGGATCGTGCCGGAGTACCAGTCGCGCACCGAGCCGACGGTGAAGGCATTCTTGGCCGATCCCTCGAGGCGAATCGACTCGTCGCCGATGGTGCCACCCTCGTTGCCCGCGCTGAACACGTAGAACTGCCCGTGGTCCCAGACCTCCGCATCGATGGTGCGCGCATCGGCCTCGCTGCCGATCCAAGGGTTGCCGATCGTCGCCGCCAGGCCGTAGGAGTTGTTGATCACGTGCGGACGCGGGCTGACGAAGCCACTGCCGTCGGTGAAGTCGCTGCGGAAGTGCGCGAACAGGCTCGAGAGCGAGGCCGCGCTCGAGGTGCACGCCGCGGATGAGAACTTCTTGACGTTGAAGAGGCGCTGCGTGGCATTCGCGCCGACGCCCGAGGCCGCGCCCTCGAGTGCGGCTTGCGCCGCGTTGGGCAGGCCGGCGATCGTCCCGGCGACGTGCGAGCCGTGGCCGCAGTTGTCGAGGATCGCGCTGCCCTCGCCGGTCGAGTCCCAGCCGACCGTGTACAGGTGGTTCAACGCGTTGTGGCCGATGTCGATGCCGGAGTCGACCTGACCGACGGCAGCCACGCTGGCGTCGTTTCCATCGTGCGTCGCGCGCGTCGCATCGAGCAGTGCCAAGGGCATCGACTCGTCGTGGGCCGGCGTCGCCGGCAGGGCAACCTCGACGAACTGAACGAAGTCCAGCCCAACCAGCCCTTCGAGCGCCTGCGGCAGGATGCGCGCGCGGAAGGCCTTCAGGCGGTCGACGTACTCGAGCACCTCGACGCCGGCCGCTTGCAGCGCGTGCTGCTGCCAGCCGTTCGACATGCAGCGCAGCGAGCGCGCACTCTCCGGACCGGGGACTTGCTCTCCCGCTTGCGCCAACTCGACCGAGCCGAACGGCTCGCTGCGGCTGGCCGCGTTCGCGTCGGACTCGAACACGTCCACCCACACGTCGATCGCGCGCCCCGCGGGCCAGCTCGCGACCTCGCTCGCCAGCCGCGGCTGCACCTTCTGCCACGTGCGCGGCACTCCGATCCAGCGCACGAAGTCGAGCGCACCGACGCCGTCGATCGCCTCGACGGGGAGCGCGAGCTTCAGCGCATAGTGCGGGTGGAATTCGAGCACGCGGCAGCCGAGGTCCTCCAGGGCTTGGATGCGCTCGGGCGTGATGCGCTTGGAGAACATCGCGAACGCGAAGGTCTCCACCGCCGGCCTACCGTCGAGCGGCTGCGAGCTCGCACCCTGCAGGAGCAGCGGATCGATGCGCTCGGAAGTCGGCGGTGCGTAGCTGCCCGCCGCGAACGACAGGACGAAGGGATCGCCGCTCGCCGGAGTGACCAGCACGTCGCCCTCGGCGCCCGGCGCGTAGACCGCCGGGTGGGGGAGCGGGATGGCGTCGGACTCGAGCTGCGCCGCGCTGACGGCGTCGCGGCCGCCGTCAGCGGTTTCGAGCGCGGACGCCGGGCGCGAGCCTGCGTGGGGAGTCGAGCGCGAGCTCGCGACCGAGGTCGGCGCGGGCGCGGAGAGTTGCGAGGCCTGCTGCGCGGCCGCGGGCAAGAGGACCAGCGTCGCGGCGGTCCAACGGTGGATCGAACGGGGTAGGACGAACGACATGTGCATTGCTCCAAGAGAAGGACGTGCGTGGGTGCGCGCAGTCGACGGCTCCGCGGAGGGAGCCAGCGACACAGATGCATGGCGCAATCGAGCCCAGGAACCCGCCAAACAATCCGCACTGCGCGCACACGGCGCTCGCACCTCGCGCGCTACCACCGACCGGCGCGTTCCGCGTAGGATCCGCGCCCCATGACCCAAGAAACTCCCCTGGCGCGCCTCCGTCGGATGCGCGAGCTCACCCTCCAAGGCGGCGGACCCGAACGCATCGCCGCGCAGCACAAGAAGGGCAAGCTCACCGCCCGCGAGCGGCTCGACCTACTGCTCGACGAGGGCTCGTTCGTCGAGCTCGACCGCTTCGTGACCCACCGCTGCACCGACTTCGGCATGCAGGATCAGCTGGTGCTCGGCGATGGCGTCGTCACCGGCCACGGCTTGATCGAGGGCCGTCCGGTGTACGTCTTCAGCCAGGACTTCACGGTCTTCGGCGGGAGCTTGTCCGAGACGCACGCCGAGAAGATCTGCAAGGTCATGGACCAGGCGCTGAAGGTCGGAGTGCCGGTGATCGGCCTCAACGACTCGGGCGGCGCGCGCATCCAAGAGGGCGTGGCGTCGCTCGGCGGCTACGCCGAGATCTTCTGGCGCAACACGCGCGCCTCGGGCGTTGTGCCGCAGCTCTCGGCGGTGATGGGCCCGTGCGCGGGCGGCGCCGTGTACAGCCCGGCGATCACCGACTTCATCTTCATGGTCGACCAGACCTCGTACATGCACATCACGGGTCCGGACGTGGTCAAGAGCGTGACGCACGAGGTGGTGACCAGCGAGGAGCTGGGCGGCAGCGAGGTGCACGCCAGCAAGTCGGGCTGCGCGCACTTCCGCTCGACCGACGGCAAGAGCTGTCTGGCGCTCTTGCGCAAGGTGTTCGGCTACTTGCCGCTCAACAACGCCGAGGATCCGCCGTTCGTGCCGACCGACGATCCGCACGATCGCCAGGACGTCGAGCTCGATCGCATCGTGCCGGAGGATCCCTCCAAGCCCTACGACATGCACCAAGTGATCGAGCGCGTGGTCGACCGCGGCTCGTTCACCGAAGTGCACGCCGACTACGCGATGAACATCCTCGTCGGCTTCGCGCGCCTGGGCGGTCGCGTCGTCGGAATCGTCGCCAACCAACCGTCCGTGCTCGCCGGCTGCCTCGACATCGACGCCAGCGTCAAGGGCGCGCGTTTCATCCGCTTCTGCGACGCGTTCAACATCCCGCTCGTCACGTTCGAGGACGTCCCCGGCTTCCTGCCCGGCACCGTGCAGGAATTCGGCGGCATCATCCGCCATGGCGCGAAGCTGCTTTATGCCTATTGCGAGGCGACGGTGCCCAAGCTCACGGTCATCACGCGCAAGGCCTACGGTGGCGCTTATGACGTGATGAGCTCCAAGCACATCCGTGGCGACGTCAACCTCGGTTGGCCGTCCGCGACGGTGGCCGTGATGGGGGCCGCCGGCGCGACGAAAATCCTCTACCGCCGCGAGATCGAAAAAGCCAAGGACCCCGCCGCCTTCGAGCGCGAGAAGACCGCCGAATACGAGGCCACCTTCAACAACCCCTACAAAGCCGCCGCCCGCGGCTTCCTCGACGACGTCATCGAGCCGCACACCACGCGCCCGATGCTCATCCGCTCGCTCGAGCTCCTCAAGACCAAGCACGAAGAGCGCCCGCTGCGCAAGCACGGGAACATTCCGCTCTAGCAGCCCGTTGAAAAACCGCCGCTGATCCGCAACCCGCGTAGGGCGGGTTAATAGCATGCGCAGCGAGGAGCGCAGGCGATGGCGATGAAGGGTCGATCGACGGAGAAGCAGGCGGACTTGT
>JADYYP010000042.1 GCA_020853575.1 Planctomycetota bacterium | reverse complement strand
TGCACGCGAGCCAGACCGCCGAGAGGTGGCTCTCGACGAGGTCGCGGTTCGCGAGATCGAGCAGCGGCGGACGAACCTCGCCGTGCACCATGCCCTTCGGATCGCGGAAGAAGTACTGGTCGTGGGGCCCCTGCGCCGAGCAGTACGTGAGGACGAGCGCGGCCTGTCCGCTGCGGCCGGCGCGGCCGCTGCGCTGTGCGTAGTTCGCGGGCGTCGGCGGCACGTTGCGCAGATACACGGCGTTGAGCGCCGAGATGTCGACGCCGAGTTCCATGGTCGGCGAGCAGAACAGCACCGGCAGGAAGCGGTTGGCCTCGCCGAGCTCGCGCAGGTGCTGCTCGTCGGCGGCCAGCTCCTCGCGCTCCTTGGCGCCGTACCGGAAGCGCTTCTCGCGCACGGCGCGCGTCTCCCCGTCGACCTGTGCCGTGTGCTCGCGAGCCTCGAAGCCGAACAGCGGATGCACCGGATCGCGCAGGAGGCGCGCGAGGCTCGCGTAGTAGTCGCGGAAGAACGCGCTCTCGTTCGGGTGCTTCGGATCGATGGCGGGCGTGCCCTTCTTGAAGAGCACGCAGGCGTCGTTCAGGCGCCAGCCGGTCTGGTTGCTGAACGGCGTGACCTCCTCCGAGATCAGCCCGTGCGTGGACGCGGCGCGCAGCAGCGCCTCGATGAGCGCGTCGAACTCCTTGGACTTCAGGGCCCGCACCGCGGTGCTGTCATCCCAGAGCTTGCGCCCGCTCGGCGAGGTCGAGGCGCGCAGCAGCTTGCCGAGCGCGCTGCGTGAGCCTCCGCGCACGATGAGGTCCTCATCGCGCAGCGTCGTGTCCCGACGCGACGGCGGCGAGATCATCAGCCAGCGGGCGCGGCGCGGCTTCTCGTCGATGCCGAAGCCCCACGGCGCGCGCAGCCGGCTGTGCGACTTCGCGACGAGCTGCTCGATGGTCGTCGGCTCGAGCACCTGGCTGCGGATCGCCATCCACTTGCGAAGGTGGTCGAGCAGCTCGCGGTAGATGGCGACGCGCACCCGGTGCGACGCATGGCGCAGCACCGCGGGCGCGTCTGCGAACAGCTCGTCGTCGGCCGCCAGCTCGTCGAGGCCGAGGTAATCGACCTCGACCAGCTCGAGCTGCTCGAGGTTCGGGTTCGTGTAGCGCCAGCCGCGACGCTGATCGAACCAGACTCGGTACGACAGGACCTGCCTCAGCGTGCCCTCCGCCTCCTGGAGGTTGAAGCCCTTGAGGCCGGGCTCGAGCAGCCACTCGGAGCGGATCTCCGGAGTCCCCCGGTCGAAGCCGAGTGACCTCTGCTGCGCGCCCCCGAGCTCGTCGCTGCGCAGACCCTCGTCACCGGCAAGCTCCAGCGCACCAAGGAAGGCCGCGCGGATCAGGCTGACGAAGAGGAAGTCGTTGAAGTGGCCCGACTGCAAGGCCGCGTCTTGCCGGTTGTCGGTGAAGCCGATGAGCTTGCGGGTGTGGGGGGCGAGCCCCGAGTCGCCGCCGTGCATCCAGCGCAGCGCGCTGCCCACGAGCACGGTCGTCGCCGAGCTTCGCCCCTCGGCCGAGAGGGACGCGAGCCGGTTGCGGTCGCGGGCGGCGCCGCCCTGAGTGGCCCCGCAGCGCAGGCAGAAGCGGAACTTGCCAGGGAGGAACCAGGCCTTGGTGCCCGCCCCGAGCTTGCCGTTCGGGGCGACCGTCAAAGGCCGCGCCCGTGCACCGCGGTAGTGGACCTTGAGACGGGGATTGCCTGCGGCGTCGTACTCGAGCCAGGTCTCCGGGTAGTCCTCGTCGCGGTCGGCGAAGGTGAAGTCGGCGTCGCGCGCGTGCGGCGTGAGGAAGCCGAAGATCTCCCGATCCGGCGAGTCGTCGGCGTCATCGGCCGCGCTCTCGTCGTCGTCGTCCGGGCGCGCAGGCGCGGCGTCGTCGATGTCTCGCGCGAGGAAGCTCTTGTCGCCACCGTCGGTGACGCAGCGGACCGGGTGATACTCGTGCCCGCAGTCGCGGCAGAAGTGCACCGGATAGAGGCGCTTGTCGGGCTCGCCGGGCAGGAACTGCTGGCCGTCGACGGTCACGGTGCGCTGGCCCGGTGCCTCGAGCGTGGCGTAGGCGTGGCCCGCGCCCGAGATGAACTGGTGCAGCTTGAAGGCGAAGAAGCTCCGCGCGTTCGCCTCGGGAGAGCCCGCGCGTTCACGCTCGGGGATGCTTGAGATCAGGAGCAGCGAGCGCAGCGCCGACCGGCACGCCGACACGTCGCGACCCGCGTCCGTGCTCAGGGCGCGGGCGGCCTCCTCGACGGTGAGCGGGCGCGCGCGCACCCAGCGCTGGTCGATCTCCGACCACGACACCCCGAGCCGCGTCTCGACCCAGATGGCGAGGGGGTGTGTCCGTAGCGCCGTGTCCGAGAGGTTCGAGGCGAGGCCCGCGTCGATGGCGGGACCGAGGGCGGCCTGCACCGAGGACGCGCTCTGCGCCGAGTCCGTCACGCGCTCGAGCGTCTCGACGATGACGTTGCTCTCGGGGATCTCGATCGAGAAGAGCTTGGAGGCCACGCGCGCGACGACGCGCCCTTTGTCCACCAGGGAACCCTCGCTAGCCATCGTCGCCGAGGTGCCGACGCACTGGAGGCCCTCGGGCGAGAGACGCTCGCGCACGCGGCGCACGAGCAGGGCCACGTCGGCCCCCTGCCGACCCCGGTACGTGTGCAGCTCGTCGAGCACCAGGAAGCGGAGCCCCGCGCAGTTGCCGATCACGCGGCGATCGAGCTCGTC
>JADYYP010000041.1 GCA_020853575.1 Planctomycetota bacterium | reverse complement strand
GCGCGGATCGCGCCCAGCGAGAAGCCGATCAACGTCCGGCTGGCACCGGCATCGACGTGCGCCGGGTACTCGGCGGCGACCCGCGCGATGCTGGCCTCGATCGAGGCCTTGAAGCGCGCGTCGCCCAACCAGATCGATCCGCCGCCGTCGCAGCGCAGGTTCGCCCGCGGGCACACCAGGAAGCCGCGGTCGGTGGTCGAGCTGGCGAAGTGCGGGCACTCCCACTCGGGCTCGTCGCACATGCCGTGCAGCATCACCACCGGCGCGCGCGGCGCAGGCGCGGCCCGGCGCGCGGGATAGGCGAGCACGTTCGCGGTGCCGCGTTCGTCGTTCAGGACCACCGGACCTGCCGGCAGCGGCGGCGGCGCTTCGGGCTTGGCCGCCGGCGCGCGCTTCGCAGGCGCGTCAGCCACGACGGCTCTTGCGGCGGCACTCTTCGCCGACGCCTCTCGCACCGTTCCCGACGAAGCGACGAGCGCGATCCCGCCAACCAACGAACACACTGCCGCACCCACGCGCCGTGGACGGCGCGAACACACACGTGTCACGAGAACCTCCCGAGTCGCGCGCAACGGGCGCGCGCTTTCCGGTCGACGTGCGGCGCGCGCTCGCTCGAGCGCACCGCGATGTCGTCAACGGCAGGTCATCGCGCCGAACGGGCAGAGCGTGACGCGCGCGCTGACGACGACGGCCGCGCGATCGCTGCGGTCGCGCGTGCGCTCACACGAATCACCCCCACAAGCGTTGTAGGTTGATGTAAGTAATGGATAGGACGGGAGAGAAACCATGGCACGATCACGCAGGTTCGACGGGCTTCGGCGCGCACTTCGACTGACTCGCGTCGCTGAAGAGCGGCAGCTCTCGACCGCGAGCGCTCGGGCGCTTCGCGACGAGCACGAGAGCGCAGCGCGGCATGCGCTTTCACGGCGCCTGTTCCTGGGCGGCGCTGCGGCCGGTGCCGGCGTGATGCTCGGGGTGGTGCCGGGGGCGCGCGCTGCGGGCAAGTACGCCACCAACGCGCGCATCGCGATCCTCGGCGGCGGCCTGGCTGGCCTCGCCTGCGCCGATGCGCTGCGTGCGAAGGGCGTGACCGCGACCATCTACGAAGCGCACGCCACGCGAGTCGGCGGGCGCGTGTACTCGAACCGAAGCTTCGGCGCGCAGGTCGCCGAGAACGGCGGCGAGCTGATCGACAACCAGCACAAGCTGATGCTGGGTTACGCCCAGGAGCTCGGGCTTGCGCGGGAAGACCTGGTCAAGGCGCCGGGCGAGACGGCGTACCGCTTCTTCGGTCAGAGCTGGTCCGAAGAGGACGTGGTCGATCAGATGCGCGTGCTGGTGGCGCGCATGCGACCCGATCTGCAATCGCTCTCCAGCGCGCCTAGCTTCTTCAGCCACAACGCGTCGGATCTGCTGCTCGACCACACCAGCCTCGAGGAGTACCTGGCGACCCGCGGCCCGGATCTTCCGCTGGCCACCGCTGCGATGAAAGAGGCCTATGTGGCCGAGTATGGCCGCGAGCCGAGCGAGCAGAGCTGCCTGAACATGCTGCTCTTCTTCCACCTCGATCGCCGCTCGAGCTTCGACCCCTTCGCGACCAGCGACGAGCGCTTCCACCTGGTGGGCGGAAACGACGCCATTGCCACCGCCATCGCCGATCGCCTGCCCGGACCCATCGTCCACGGCGCGCGCGTGACCCACATTCGCAAGAACGCGTTCGGGCAGTATGCCCTGACCCTGAGCGGGGCCGCGGTGGAAGAGCTGGCCGACGCGCTGGTGATCGCGCTGCCGTTCTCGGTGCTGCGCACCATCGTGCTCGACTCGAGCCTGGGGCTGTCGCCGGACCAGCTGCGGGCCATCGCCGAGCTGGGCTACGGCTACAACGCCAAGACCATGATCCAGTTCGACAGCCGGCCGTGGGCGACGCTCCACGGGAGCAACGGTTCGGTCTATTCGGATCAGGCCAACGTGCAGAACGTCTGGGAGACCAACTACACCCTGGCCGGTCCCACGGCGATCCTGACCGACTACAGCGGCGGCGCGCGCGGGCAGGCGTTGCAGTACCCGGTGGTGATCCCGCCGGGCGGCGGCGCTCCGATCACCGGCTGCTCGACCTGTCACATCGGCTCACCGTCGGCGAAGGTGATCGACGGGGCCGTCGTCCAGGGTCAGGTCGAGGCCTTCTTGAGCGACCTCGACGTCGTGTACCCGGGGGTGAAGGCCGCCGCGAGCCGCAGCGTCGACGGCGCCTATCGCGCGCACTTCGCTCACTGGCTCCGGCAGTCGACCTCGCGCGGTTCGTACACCTGCTACCTGCCCGGGCAGTTCACGTCGATCTGCGGGCTCGAGTCGGTGCCGGCGGGCCTGATGAAGTTCGCCGGCGAGCACGCCGACAGCTTCTACAACTATCAAGGCTTCATGGAGGGCGCCCTGACCTCTGGCATCCGCGCCGCAGGCGAGCTGCTCGCCGACATCCAGGCTGGGCGGCTGTAACAGACTGAAAGTACACGAGTTTTTCTGAAGGTTGCGCGGCCTGGTGCCCTTGGCTATGGTCCGCGC
>JADYYP010000040.1 GCA_020853575.1 Planctomycetota bacterium | reverse complement strand
GCGTCCGCGCGAGCTCGGGGGGTTCCTACGAAACGACGCCAAGGCGTCGTTTCGTCTTTCAGGCGCGCCGGCAACGAAGCATGGAACAGCTTCAGCCAGCGCTCGCGCTACCGCGCGAGCTCGGGGGCGGAAATCGAAGGACGTCCTGGCGGGCGTCCTTCGTTCGTTCGTGCGGAGGCCTCGAATGGGTCGGAGGCTCTCGTGGCGCAAACTCCCGCGCGAGCTTCAGCTCCTCCGATGCGGCGCCATCGGCACGCCTGGCGCGTGGCTCCCGAGCCGCGGGAGGTGCTCGCGAAATCGAGATGGAGAAGCGATACCGCGGAGAGCGAGCACGCAACTCGACTGTGGCTCCCATGAACTGAGCGTGTCGCCTGCGATCGTCCGACGCCTGGCGGCGATCCCGGTGACGATCACTCGGATGCGGGTCGGTTGGAGGACCGTGCACGCACGCCGCCAAATCACCGACCTACCGCTCGAATGCGGCGGACCGCGAGCGACGGCGCTCGAACGCGCACGTCGGCGGATCGACTCTCGCGCTAGGCGTCCTATGGTAGGGCCCGCGCGGAGCTCCACGGCGAGCACGCCGGCATCGACGACCGTGAGACGAACGAGAGCGCCATGGAACGTGAACTGAAGAGCCCCTGGTTGATCGCTGTTTGGCCCGGCATGGGCGGCGTTGCGCAGATCGCCGGCACGTACTTGGCGCGCCAGCTCGGCGCGCAGCCGATCGGCGAGCTCGACCCGCAGCAGTTCTTCGAGGCGCAGTCGGTGGCGGTCAAGGGCGGCTTGGTTCAACCCGGAGGGCTCCCGCGCAGCGTGTTCTACGCCTGGCGCAACCCCGGCGACGGCCGCGACTTGATCGTGCTCTTGTGCGAGCGCCAGCCGGAGCACGACGCCGCGCGCTACAGCCAAGCGCTGCTCGAAATCGTCGAAAAGTACGCCGTCGAGCGCGTGTTGACGTTCGCCGCGATGGCCACACCGATCCACCCCACCGCGGAGCCGCGCGTGTTCGCGGTCGCGACCAGCGCCGACTTGTTGCCGGAGCTCCTGCGCGATGGCGTCACGCTGCTCGACGACGGCGAGATCACAGGCCTCAACGGCGTGTTCATCTCGGTCGCGGCCTCGCGCGGCATCCCGAGCATCTGCCTGCTCGGGGAATTCCCGTTCTTCGCCGCACCCGTGCCCAACCCCAAGGCCTCGGCCGCCGTGCTGCGCGTGTTCTCCGCGCTCTCCGGCGTCGAGATCGACTTGACGGAGATCCTGGCCGACGCGCGCAAGATCGAGCGCGGACTCGCGCAGCACCTCGAGGGGTTGCAGCGCGCGGCGCAGCTCGCGGCACCGATCCTGGAGATGCCGGAAAGCACCGAGAGCGCCGAGACCGGGCCTTCGAAGGAAGTCCTCGAGCGCATCGAGTCCCTGTTCGCTCGCGCGCGCAGCGACCGCTCGACCGCGTTGGAGCTCAAGGCCGAGCTCGACCGCCAGGGCCTGTTCAAGCTGTACGAGGACCGCTTCCTCGACCTGTTCAAGCAGGCGGGCTGAAACGCGGACCACGGCGCAAGGCGCTGCGCTGCGGAG
The DNA here is from genome assembly GCA_020853575.1 of Planctomycetota bacterium. Classification (GTDB taxonomy): domain Bacteria; phylum Planctomycetota; class UBA1135; order UBA1135; genus F1-120-MAGs118. The sequence goes on along the minus strand of JADYYP010000040.1, from coordinate 26,553 downwards.
AGTCGCTGGCGCTAGGATGGAACAGCCCCCGATGCTCGCCTGTTCCTCCCGCTTCGCGCTGCTCGCCGTGGTGGCCCTTGCGATGCGTGCACCGGCGCAGACGTCCGAATGGAGCCCGCTGACGCCGTTGCGCGCCACGAGCGAGCAAGGCGCGACGCTCGAGATCGTCGAGGAGCACGAGGTGCTCGCGCGCGATGCAGCGCCCGCGCGCGACGTGTACACGCTCGAGTTCGACCTCGGCTCGCAGCCGGTCACGGGACTGCGACTCGACGTGCTCGTCGATCCGAGCTCGGGCGGCGCCGGACCTGGACGCAGCACCAACGGCAACTTCGTGCTCAGCGAGCTCGAGCTCCGCAGCCTCGAGGGAAAGCGGCCGTTGGATGTGCGCTTCGGGCACGGCGAAGCGTCCTTCGAGCAAGCCGGGCACGGACTGGCAGCCGCCTTCGACGGCGCGCTCGAGAGCGGCTGGGCGGTCCATCCGCAAACACGCTCCGAGCACTGCGCGGTGTTCGAACTGGAGCGCGACCTGCGCGGGCGTGCCACGATCACCATGCGCTTCGCGTTCGGCGAGCAGCACACGCTGCAGCGCTTGCGCTGGAGCGCGACCAGCGCGGCGCGTCCCGTTCGGCTGCGCGGCGAACGCGAGGGTTGGAGCGAACTTCAGGAGCGCATCAACCTGGCGATCGATCGCGCGGTCGACCACTTGCTCGACCGGCAGGAACTCGACGGCTCGTGGAGCCACGCGATCGGCGAGTACCGCAACGGGCAAACCGCGCTGTGCGTTTACGCGCTGCTCAAGTCCAAGGTGCCGCCTGCGCATCCCGCGATCCAACGCGCGCTCGCCTTCCTGCGCTGTGAGCTGCCCGACAAGACCTACGCCGCAGGACTCGAGGCCCTGGCTCTGTCAGCGCTCGGCCCGTCCGCGGACGAGGAACGCATCGAGCGCATCGCGGAGTTCTTGATCGACGCGCAGAAGGGTGGCTTCGCCTACCCCGACGGTGACGCGGACATCTCGAACAGCCAGTACGGCGCGCTCGGGATGTGGGTGGCCGCGAAGCACGGCGCCGCCGTGCCGCTCAAGGCCTGGCAGAACCTGGCCGAGTTCGCGCTGGCCCAACAAGAGCGCCCGTCGAAGGGCGAGCCCGAAGCCGGATTCCTGTACCGCGCGGGCTTCCCGGTCACGGGGAGCCGCACCGTCGGCGGGCTGACGATCCTGGCGATCTGCGAAGAGCAGCTGCCCGAGTCCGACCCCCTGCGCAAAGCGTGCGGCGCGGCACGGGAGCGCGGCCTGGCCTGGCTCGCCCGGCACTTCAGCGCGGCCTCCGATCCGCTGGCCGACAGCCAAGAGTGGGTCTACTACTGGCTCTACGGATGCGAGCGCGTCGGCGCACTCCTGCACCGCAGCACCTTTGGCTCGCACGACTGGTACCGCGAGGGTGCGCGCTTCCTGGTCGACGCGCAGAAGCCCGAGGGCGACTGGTCGAGCCAACCCAACACGTGCTTCGCGCTGTTGTTCCTGAACCGCGCCACGGCGCCCAGCTCGGGCGGCGGCCCAGCCCCGGGTGCGCGCGCCTGGGGAGCCGATCTCGCTTCCCGTGACGTCTCGTTGCGCGCCGCGGGTGACACGCCGCTCAACGTGTGGATCTCGAGCTTTGGAGAGCGCGCGCTGCGCGAACTGCGCTGGCCGCAGGACCCCGAGGGCTCCCTGCGCGTGCTGCGCGTCGACTATTTGCTGCCCGATCGTCCGCTGGTGGCGGATGCACGCAGCACGGCAGTCGAGTGGAAGGTCGCGCCCAAGGCCCCCGGCGCGAATTGGATCAACGCTGACTTCGACGATCGCGGTTGGCGCCCGGCACGCGGCGCCTTTGGACCCGAGCGCGGCACGCTGTCGGCGAGCGTGTGGACAGGTGGAGAACTGTGGCTGCGCACCGCGTTCGAGCTCGCCGAAGGAGCAGCCCTAGATCCCAGCTTCGTGTTGCGCTTCACCGCTCCAGCGACCGCCCGCGTCGCCGCGAGCGAGCCACTCGTGTGCCTGTTCGACGAACGCCGTGAGTTTGCGGCGGAGCTCTCCGATTCCGATCGCGGCAGCCGGATCAGCGTCGGCGGTGACGCATACCACGGCACGCTCGCGCTCGACGTCACGCCGCTCCAACGACACCGCGCGGTGCTCCCCGGCTGGTCGTTCGAGATCGCCAAGAAGCCCGCCGCCGGCCAGTATCGCTACTTGCAGTTCGCCTGGCGCAAGCGCGACGGAGACGGAGTGATGCTGCAGCTCTCGCGCAATGGGCGCTGGGAAGGCCCGACGTTTCGCTACGTCGCTGGGCGCAACCCAACTGACTGGGCCGCGGAAGTGCTCGACGAGAGCCTGCCCGATAAGTGGACCGTGGTCACGCGCGATCTGTACGAGGACCTCGGCGAAGGTGCGCGCGTCACGGGGTTGGCGCTGACCTGTTTCGGCGGCTCCCAGGCCTCGTTCGACGCGCTGTATCTGGCGCGCACGAAGAACGACTTCGCGGCGATCGAGCGGCGCGGGATCGAGCTGGAGCGCGCGGCGGCCCCCGATCGAGCCCGTGACGCCGTGGCATCCGGCGAAATCGTCGAGGCCTGGGTCAATGGCGTGCTCGCGCTCACCAAGGTCGGGGCCGACAGCGACTACGAGAAGCTCGCGCCGGAAATCGATCTGCGGGACGCACTGCGGGCGGGACGCAACGTGCTCGCCGTCCACGTGCGCGGTGCGGCGGGAACGAGCTTCGACTTGGGGCTCGTCGACGAGCTCCCCATCGCCAGCGTCAACGGAACTCCGGACAGCGCGGTCCGCAACGAGCGCTTCGCCGCGCGTTTCCCCTTGCCCCGGCCCGGGACTTACGTGCTCCGTGCGCGTGTGCGCGTCGCCGCACCGCCGGATGGCCGCGACGCCTTGGGATGGCGCGATCTGTACTCCGAGCCACTGCCGGTGACGATCCGCGAGGCCTTCGATCAAGAGTGGCTGACCTACGCCTCCGACGGAGCGCGCAACTTGCTGCGTGAGGCCGAGCTGAGCATCAAGTGCTCGAGCGAGCTCGCCGGCTGGCCCGCGCAGCGCGCCTGCGATGGCACCCTGGCCCTGGGCTGGATCTCCAACGACCGCGACGCCGAGCCCTGGATTCAGATCGCGCTCGCCAAGGCCGTGCGCGCCAACACGCTCGCGTTCACCCATCCACAGCTCGCACGCATCGATGCCGAGCGATCGGGCCGCATCCGGCGCGTCAGCGTGCGCTTCAACGGACAGGACCCGCCGTACTCGGTCGAGCTGGCGCCGGGCGACGCGCGGAAGACCACCTGGAGTGCCCCGGGCGTCGTCGTGGTCAAGTCGCTCGAAGTGCGCGTCCTGGAGCGCGCGGGCGTCCGCGGATCCAAGGACGGCGTCGGGCTGGCGGAGATCGAGCTGCGGCTCGAGCGCTGATTTCGGTACCGCGCGAGCGGCCCTGGCCAGCACCGCGGAGGGCGAAGTGGTGACTGGTGGGCGCGACGCCCGTAGTTTGGCCCGCCCAGCCGCGTTCCCCGATCCGCGCCACGACCGCGATGAACTCGATTCAGCTCACCCTGTGCGCCACTGCCGCGCTCGCCGCTCCGCAGAGCGTCGCGCCGCCGCAATCCCCCGCCGCGCTGCGCTCGGTGCGGCACTCGGCCATCGTCCACGCCGCGGCCGCGGAGGTGTGGAGCGCTGTAGCGACTCCGCAGGGAGTGGTGCGTGCGTGGGGCGTGGCTCAGGCCGACCTCGACCTGCGGATCGGTGGCGCGCTGCGCACGCACCACGACATCGCGGGCGTGCTCGGCGACGAGCGCACCGTCGTGCACCCGATCATGGCCCTGGAGCCCGGTGCGATGCTCTCGCTGCGCGGGACGGCACCACACTCGGCCGCGCCGCGCGTGCGCGAGATGCTCGCGCAAAGTTGGACGGTGATCACGATCGAGCCCCTGGCGCCGCACCGCGCGCGGCTTTCGATCTGCGGCACGAGCACGGCGGACGGTGAAGACGGCGAGACCGCCTTCGAGCTCCTGGACTCCGGCAATCGCTGGATGCTGGACGCCATTCGCGGAGCGTTCGATGTCGACGCCGAGCGCGCGCAGGTCGCGCACGCCTGGACGACGCTGAGCACGTGGGTCGGCGGCGAGTGGATCAGCGAGCAAGCTCGCGCGGGCGGCGGAGTGACGCGCTCGCGAGTGCGGCTCACTCCGATCGTCAGTGGCGTGTTCTTGCTCGAGGAGAGTTGGCTGGGCGACGAGCGCCGCCTGAAGCGCAACGCGCACACGGTCTACGGCATCGATCCCGAGAGCGGCGCGGTCGAGTTCTGGTCGTTCGAACCCGGTGGCGCGATGGCGCGCGGCAGCGTGAGGTCGGAGGGCGCGACGCAGCTGCTGCTCGACTGGCGCACGGCGAACGCGAACGGTGCATTCGAAGAGCTCGAGTGCGTGTTCGACCTCGCGCCGCCGGACGAGCACCGGCTGCGGATCTACGCTGGCCCTGGCGTGCGCGCCGCGGGCCAAGCACCTGCGCTCGATCTGCTCTACCGCCGCGTCGCGAGCCTGCCCGCGGGCTTCGAGGAACGCGCGGAGGAGGGCAAATGAGGCGCTGGTTGTTGCACGCGACGATCTGTTTCGTGCTCGCGGGAGCCGCGCTCGCCCAGGGCCGCACCCAGGTCACCAGCGGAGTCGTCGAGGCCAGTGCCGAGGCCCTGTGGCAAGGGCTCACGACCGACCGCGGGCTGATCGAAACCTGGAGCGTCGCCCAGGCCAAGATCGACCTGCGCATCGGAGGCACGATCCTGACCCACTACGACCCGAACGGAACGCTCGGCGATGCGAACACGATTCGCCACGAGATCTTGAGCTTCGAGCCCGGCCGCATGCTCGCGCTGCGCTCGTCCGCGCCAGCCAACGCGCCGGAGTTCGTCAAGCAATTCTGCTCGAAGGGCTGGCACGTCATCCGCCTCGAGCCGCTGGGTGCCGCGCGCACGCGCTACACCGAAACCGGTTGCGGGTACGGGGACGACGAGGACTCGCGTCAGGCCTTCGAGTTCTTCGAGCGCGGCAATCGTTGGACGCTCGAGCGACTCCAAGAACGCCATGCGAAGTCGCGCGACGCGCAGCGCGCCCGGGAGATCGTCGCGCGCTTGGCCCCGCTCGTCGGGGGCGACTTCAATGCAGCCGGGGAAGCCGTCGCCGAAGTCCGCGTGCGCGCCCGAACGCGCTGGTCGACGCTGTGCGAGGGGTTCACGCTCGCCGAGAGTTGGCTCGCGACCGCGGAGAACGAGCCACAACGCGAGCACGGCTTCACGGTCTACGGCGTCGATCCCTTCTCGGGCGACGCCGCGTTCTGGAAGTTCGGCGACGGCGGCAGCGTGGCGCGCGGAGCGCTGATCGCCGACGGCCCGGCCGCGGTCGGCCACCTGTGGACCTTGTTCGCACCGAACAGCGAGCCGCGCGAGCTCTACGTCCAACTCGAGCCCTCGCGCTCAGGCTATGTCTACCGTGCGCAGCCCGCGCGCGACGACTTCACCACGTTGCTCGAGTTCCGCTACACGCGCTGAAGGCTGAGCGTCGAGCCTCGAGCGCAGCTCGAGATTCAGGCGCGAGTCCGCGAACGACGAGCCAGCGCGTCGACGCACAAGTGAGTGAGCGACGGCAGGAGCGCAGTGCTTCGTCGCGGCCGCGGCAAACCTGAGGTGCTCGAGTCTTCGACTCTGCTCGGACCGTCACTCGAGCGTGCCACCGAGTACGCGGTCATCGAGCACGCGGTCACCGATTGGGTCCGCCCCGCGCAGCGCACGCGCATGTCGCGTATCGAGCAGGCGGGCGCGCTGCGGGCCTTTGGGGCGCTCCCGCGCGCGGTCTCGCTGGCGGATTGCGCTCGCCGCGAGTGGTGGTGGGCCGCACTGGATTTGAACCAGTAACTTCCACGCTGTGAACATGGCACTCTGCCGATTGAGTTAGCGGCCCGACGTGGGGCGAGGAAGATAGCGGCGCTGAAAGCGTGTGGCAAGTGCCCCGGGCAGCGCGTTGGACCGGGACGGCGGGCGCCCCGAGGACGTTTCGGGCGCGGGCTTCGAAGGACGTCGCACCGTCGACGGAAAAGCGCACGGATCGGGCATGGGCGCCGGGGATCCGCTGGCGGCGTTCGCGGTGTGCGGCCAGCGGCGGCACGGCGGACGAAGCGAAGCGGCGCGCGCTGCTCGCGGACGAGCGCGAGCGGGCCCCCTTCAGCGGTAGTACGGGAAGTTGGTGTCCTTGAAGTCCTTGCCGAGCGAGCCCTTCAGGATCTCGTGCAGCTTGGCTTCGGCGCGCCGCAGCATCATGCGCAGCGCGTCCTCCGTGCGGCCGCCCATGCGCTTGCCCGCCTCGCGCAAGGACAGGCCTTCGAAAAACACCAGGGCGATCGCTTGGCGGTACTCGGGATTGAGCTGCTCCAAGGCCTTGCGCAACAGCTCGAAGCGCTCGTCGAGCTGCACGTGGCGCGTCACCGACAGCGCATCGTTCGAGGGCTCGATGCGCGGAGCGAAATCGCGCTCGGGGTCGACCGGCGCCTCGAGCGCGGTCTCGAGCGACGAGTCGCGCTTCGACGCCGAGTAGTACTCGGCCTTGTCGCGGATCTTGTTCTGCAGGATTTGGATCAGCCACTTCAGCAACGACTGCTCACCGCGGTACTCGTAGCGCTTGAAGTCGCGCGTGGCCTCGCGAAACGTCGTCTGGGCCAAATCGTCGGGATCTTCCTTGAGGCGCAGGCGCGGGCCGAGCCGGCGGCGCGCGATCTCGACCATCAGGCTGTGGTAGCGCGTGAACAAGTCGTTGAGCGCCTGTGCGTCGCCGTCCTGCGCGCGCTTGACCAGCCCCGCGGTGTCCTGATTCGAAAACCCGTCGGGGAGTTGGAACGCACCGCCCGCCGGCGCGCCCTCACCCTGCGCTTCAGGCTCGGGTTTCTCGTTCTTGTCGTCGTCCCCGCTCATGTTCGTGTCTCGCGCGCCTCGGCCACGCGATTCCAGTGTGCCCCCTGGCTTGCCCGGCCGCCAGTGGCGTCCTCACCGCGACCCAGAGCCTCACTGCGTTCGGCCGACCAGGGCCAGGAACTCGGCCTCGTCGAGCACGCGAATGCCGAGTTGGGCCGCCTTGTCGCGCTTGGAGCCACCGCCTTCGCCCTGGACGAGAAAGTGGGTCTTGGCGCTGATCGACGATGCCACTTTGCCGCCGGCGGACTCCACCAGCTTCTTCGCCTCCGCCCGACCGAGCGCCGCCAGCGTGCCAGTGAAGACCACCGTCTTGTCGAACAGCGGGCTCGAGGTGTCGATGTGCAGCTTGGGATACTCCAGCCTCAGGCCGCCTTCGAAACAGCGCGTGAGCAGGGCCGCGTTCTCGCTGCGATCGAACCAGGCGCGGATGCTGGCGGCCACCTCCGGGCCGACGTTTTCGACGTGTTGGAGGTCTTCCAGGCTCGCGCCCCGCAGATCATCGAGCGTGGCGAAGTGCAGCGCGAGCGAGCGCGCCGTGGCAGCCCCGACGTCGGGGATGCCGAGGGCCACGAGGAAGCGCTCGAAGGTGGCGTGGCGAGCTCCTTCGATCTGCTCCAGCAAATTGGCCACGGTCTTCGCACCCCAACGCTCGAGCGCAACCAGGCGCTCCCGATGGGTCTCGAGATGAAACAGATCGGCGAGATCGTGGAGCAGACCCGCGTCGTGCAGTTGCTCGACCATCTTCTCGCCCAAGCCATCGATTTCGAGCGCCCCGCGCCGCGTGGCCATCAAGGTGCGGCCCACGATCTGCGGCCGGCAGCCATAGAGGTTGGGACAACGGCGGAACTTGCCCTCCGCGACGACTTCGGTGCCGCAATCGGGGCACGTCGAGGGCATCGAAAAGCTCTCGCGCCAGCGCGCGCACACACCGGCGCGCAGCGCGCCAGCGCGCACCAACTCGGACGGAATGCGTTGCTCCCAATCTGCGGGAGCGTCGCCGTGCGCCGGCTCTGCCACGCCCATGATCTGCGGGATCACGTCGCCCGCGCGGTGCAGGAAGACCCTGTCGCCGATGCGCAGGCCGAGCGCGTGCACATGATCGGCGTTGTGCAGCGTCGTGTGGCGCACTTCGACGCCCCCGATCCCGACCCGGTCGACGTGAGCGCGCGGTGTCAGCCGCCCCAGGGCCCCGACCTGCACCTCGATCGCACGCAGCGTGCTGGTCGCTTCGTGCGCGGGGAACTTGTGCGCGTATTGCCACTTCGTCGAGCGCGCGGTGCTGCCCAAGCGCTCACGCAGCTCGAGCGCGTCGAGCTTGGCCACGATGCCATCGACGTCGAAAGGCAACTCGGCGCGACCGAGCTCGAGCTTGCGGTGGTACGCGAGGCAGGCTTCGAGGCCGTGGACGCGCTCGGCCCAACGGTTCACCGGGAAATGCCAATCGACGAGCGCCGCGCGCGCCTCCCAGTAGCTCTCGAAGCGGACGCCTTCGACGCGCGCCACGGCCCAGGGCTGGAACACCAGCGGATAGCGCGCCACCTCCGCCGGATCGCTGCGCCGCAGCGCACCGGCTGCCGCGTTGCGCGGATTGGCGAGCTCGGGCCGCCCCTCGCGAGCGCGCTCTTCGTTGAAGCGCGCGAAGCTCTCGCGCTCGATCAGCACCTCGCCGCGCACCTCCAGCAGCGTGGGCACCTCTCGCACGCCCCCATGGAGCCGCAACGGCACGTTGCGCACGGTCCGCAGATTCGCGGTGACGTCCTCGCCGAACTCGCCGTCGCCGCGCGTGCAACCGAGCACCAACTGTCCGTTCTCGTAGACCAACGCTGCGCTGGCCCCGTCGAATTTGGGCTCGACCACCCAATCGAGCTCGAGCGCATCGTCGAGGACCAGGAAACGTCGAATGCGCTTCTCGAACTCGCGCACCTCGTCGTCGCTGAACAAGCTCTCGATCGAGAGCATCGGGACACTGTGGCGCTGCTTGCGGAAGCCCTGCCCCTCGGGCAAGGGCGCGCCCACGCGCTGTGTCGGACTCTCGGGTGCGACGAGCTCGGGGTGCGCGCGCTCGAGCTCGACCAGCTCGCGAAACAGGCGGTCATACTCGGCGTCGGAGATCTCAGGGCGCGCCTCGACGTAGTAGAGGTGGTCGTGACGCGCGAGCTCCTCGCGCAGCGCGCGGGCGCGCTCGCGCACGCCGCTTCCCGACGGACGCTCGGCAGCCATGGTCAGCGCAAATCGCCTGGCGAAAACGCCCGTGGCAAGAGCTCGGCCAAGGTGACCTGCACGATTCCGCTCTGCTGGCCCTGGGCGATCACGGTCAACTCGAGACCGAACTCGGCGAGCACCTGTCGACACGCACCGCAGGGCATCAAGGCCTGCGGCCGATCCGTGGCGATGGCGATGCTCTTGAATTTGCGCTCGCCCGCGGCCACCGCGCGGCAGACGGCGGAACGCTCGGCGCAGATCGTCAGCCCGTAGCTCGCGTTCTCGACGTTGCAGCCGGTGTAGACCTGCCCGTCGGCTCCAACCAACGCCGCGCCGACGCGCACCTTCGAGTACGGTGCATAGGCCAGTTGAACGGCCGCATGAGCCACGCGCAGCAGGTCGGCCGCGTCGTCGGGTGAGAACGCGCGTCGGGGATCGGGAGCACTCATCGCGAGCCATCGTCTCAATCCTCGTCATCGTCGGCAATCGAGCGCGCCACGCCGTTTCCCAGCGCCCCACCCCCGGGGGACTCGCTGCTCGCGTCGTCCCAAGGCCCCGCCAACCCCCGAGGCATCGACGGCGCCCCTCCCGAAGAAGCACTCGGAGCCTCGCGCAGCGCCGCGTCCAGTTCCGAGTCGACCGAAGGTGAGCCGTCCAGCGGAGCGAATCCGGCGTAGGGCACGCGCAGGCGCATCACGCGCCGGCCCGAGAGAGGGTCCTCACGCTCCTCCGCCTGGAACACGGCCTGCGCTTCGCGACCGAGCAAGTCCGCTGGGACGATCTCGACCGGCCCGCGCACGTCGATGCCCAAGGATTCGAGCACGTGCTTGACGCGGCGAATGCCCCGATCGCTCCAGGTCAGGCTGTCCCAACCGGCCGTCCGACCGGCGTACTCGCCGCGCGACACCTCGAGCCGCAGGCTCCAGCGCGGACTACCGTCGCGCGCGAGTCCCTCGCGCACCTCCGCGACCCGACACACATAGGAACCCTCGGGAATCGAGACGTAGGAATCGATGTCGTGGATCTGGCTGAAGTCGAATTGCATCGGAGCACCTCGGAAAGCCCCGTGGGTCGGTGCCCCTGCGCCGCGCGAGTCTGACACCGCATCGAGACGGCGTGCCTCGGACGAGCTCGCGTGAAGTGCGCGGGAGCGAGCACCAGGGCTCGCTCCTCACGACCGTCGGAGGGTGCGCGCGGTTGCACCCAAAGCAGGAAAAGTCGCGCTCTACACGGCGCTGAACTCGTCCGCGGGCGCGCGCCTGCTTCGCGGCAGAGCGGCGGAAGCACGCGGCGCGGCGCGCGGCGTTGCGGCCAGCGAATCGTCATCGCCGTCGACCTTGAAGCCCGCGATGGCCGACTGCAGCTGCTGCGCGACGCGCGAGAGCGTCTCCGCGGTCGCGGAGAGCTCCTCGGCCTGCGCTGCATTCGAGTTGGTGGTCTTGTCCATTTCGGACACGGCTGTGGTCACCTGCCCGATGGCGTCGGTCTGGTGCTCGGAGGCCGCGGCCACGTCGCGCAACAACCCGGCGACGCCGTCGACGAAGTGCGAGCCGCTCTCGACCTTCGAGACCGTGTCTTGGATCAGACCCTTGATCTCGCGCGCCGACTGCGCGCAACGCAGTGCCAGGCCCCGGACCTCTTCCGCGACCACGGCGAAGCCGCGGCCGGCCTCACCCGCGCGCGCGGCTTCCACGGCGGCGTTGAGCGCGAGTAGGTTGGTCTGGAAGGCGATGTCGTCGATCAGTCCGATGATGTCGGCGATCTTGTGCGAGCGCGAGGCGATCTCCTTCATCACCGAGACCAGGTTTTCGCTCGACTCGCCGGCGCTGCTGCGGTCATCGGCCAGGGCGTGCACCTTGCGCGTCTTCTCGTTGCTCTCGCGGACGTGTCCGGAGAGGTCGTTGAGCGTGGCCGAGGTTTCCTCGATGGCCGCGGCTTGCTGCTGCGTGGCGCTCGACAGCGACTCGGCCGCCGAGGAGATCTCGCGGCTGGAGGCTGCCAGCTGCGCGCCCGTCGCCTTGGTCTGGCTCAGCGCCGTGCGGACGACGGTCTTGAGGTCTCCGTAGTGTTCCGAGAGGTCGTGCGCCGGGTCGGGCACGTCGATCGCGTCGAGGTCCAGGCCAATCGACTCCAGGTAGTCGTAGAAGAAGGCGTCGCAGACCGCCTGGATGTCGTAGTTCATCACCGTGAAGATGGCGCGCTCGGCGCGGGCCCGCAGGCCCAAGCGCAGCGGGTAGCTGTTGCGCAGGTACTTGCGCACGAGATCGAAATAGAGCGAGTAGCTGCCGAGATACCACTTCAGCGGCAAGTCGATCACGTTGTGCAACTGCCCGACGTGCAGGCGACCCTCGAAGTAGCTCGCTCCGAACTGGTTGCTCGCGGCGGCGTCGAAGATGCCGCGGAAGTAGCCGGCTTGCGCGGCTTCGAGCGCGACGCGCAGCTGGTCGATGCCCAACCCCTTCTTTGCCGCATGCGCCTCGAAGAAGCGACGCGTCGAGGAGTTCGCGAATTGAACGTCGTAGAACTCCTTCGCGAGCTTGGCACTGATGCGTTGGGCCCAGCCCTTGAGTCCGGCGAGGACCGCAACGTCCTTGGCGGTCAGCCGCAGGAACTCGCGGCGGACGGCGAGATTGGTGTCGTTGATTCGATAGCGTTCACAGAGAGTCATCGTGTGGGCCGGGATGCGAGGTGGATGCGGAGCGTCAGGTTCCAGCGCTGTTTCGGGTGTGCGCGCGCTTGCCCTGAGTCGACCGCCTGCTGCAGCTCGCGCTGGATCGAGATTGGGACGCGCCCGAGGCCCGATGCACAGCACGAGCCTCGCACGGTCCCGCCGCGCGCCCCTCGCGAACGGCCGGTCAGTCGTCCAGGCGCACCACTCGCGCGCCGCAGCGCGCTAGCTCGAGCTCGAAGGCGCGCGCGCCCACCTCGATGTGCGCCGTGCACGCCGCTCCCGGATTCACCGCGATCAAGGTCGCGCCGCGCCGACTGACGTGCACGCCCGGCGTCGTGGAGCGCGCCGGCAACTCGAAACCGAAGGCGCGGTGGACGGCGAGCACGGCCTGGACACTCGGCGCGCATCCGAGGACCACCCAGCGGCCTCGGCCACGCGGCTCGACGTAGCCGACGACGTAGCGGCGCCCCACCGCGCAGGCTTGCAGCCGCGCGAGATCGGGATCCTCGCTCCAGGGCTTCTGAACGGCGGTGATCGGAGCTCCCGGCACGTCGCGGTAGGCGAACACTGGAGCATCGGTCGAGAAGCCCAGCGAAACTTCGAGCGCCTGTGGCGCGTGGTGGCTGCTGCCGTCGGGCGCCGCGCAGCCGGGCGCGAGGCGCTGGAAGAAGACCACGGTTCCGCCTTGGGCAGCGTGGCGTTCGAGCACGCGCGCGTCGGTGAGCGAGCTGGCGACGAAGAGCAGCTCCGGCGCCGGTGTCAGCGGCGCTCGATCGACGTCGACGAAGTCGTACTCGATGCCCATCTCGAACAGCGCCGCGAGCAGCGGATCGTCGATGCGCCGGCGCAAGGTCGCCGCGGTCTGATGCTCCGCCCACGACCACGTGACTCCGCAGGAGACGCTGGGTCGCGGTGCATCTCGCAGGAGCTCGAAACTCGCGCAGGCCTCGCGCAAGGCGAGTGCGAGCCGCTGGTCGAGCTCACCGTGCGCGTCGATCGCCGCTCCGCTCCAGTGGTCGCGCCCGACGAGCATGTACCAATTCCAGCCGTGCACGCCCGCGGCCAGCGCCGACAGCGCGGTGAGACGATAGTGCTCGGGCGTGAAGTCGCACGGCACGCCGTGCCAGATCCCGAGCCCGAGCTCGGCGACGAACGGCCGGCGCGTGACCGCGCGCAGCAGCCGGAGTTGCTCGCGCAACTCGCGGTACGAGCTCGCGCACTCGTTCTCGGGATACGGGTCGATGCCGTAGACCTCCACCAGGTCCGCGAGGTCGCGCCAATGCTGCGCGTTGACGAAGGGCCAGGAGTTGAGCGCGAGCGGAAACGTCCCCACGCGGCTTCGGAAGCGCGCGACGACCCAGCGCGCGTAGTCGGTGGCGAGCTCGTAGCGGTAGAGCTGGCTGTCGCGGTAATGCTGGCCGTCGGTGAACGGCACGAGCATCGGGAGCGCGTCGGCGAAGGCCGAGAGCTCGCTGCCCCAGGCCGTGTTGAGCGCCGCGAGCGAACCGTAGCGCCGCTCGAGCCAACCCGCGAAGCCCTGGTCCTCGCCATGCACGTGCGGCATCGGGTCGATCTCGTTGTCGGCCTGCAGCAGCACGATCGGTGAGCCGAGATAGGGCGCGAGCGCGGAGAGCACGGCGTCGAGCCACTCACCCGCGAGCTCGCGAAACTCGCGCGTGTGCTTGGCGAACGGCACGGCGCGGTCCGGCACCCCGAGGTTGCGGCACTCGGCGTAGATGAACGGACCTGGCCGCACCAAGGCGCGAAACTCGCGTGCGCGCAGGAGCTCGAGGAACTCGACCAGCTCGGCGAAGTCGTAGCGCCCCGGCGCGCGCTCGTGGTGGAACCACGGCACGTAGGTCGCGATGCACTCGACACCCAGGGCCCGCGCGGACGCGAGCGCGGGCTCCCATGCGGAGCGCGAGATGCGCCAGTAGTGCAACTCGCCGGAGAGCAGCGTCGCTTCGCTCATGCGCGGGATCTCGGCCGCGCGCGCACGCTAGCGACAGAAGGTGACGCGCACGGCGTTGGTCAAGCCCACGCCGGTGCCGTCGGGATGCGACGCGTCGCGGTACCAGAACTGGTAGATGCGCGTCGTGCCCGGCATCGAGGCATCGATCGCCACCGGGAAGTCGAGCTCGCCCGCCGCGCCACAGGTCTGGATCGCCGAGCGCTGGATCGGCGATGCGACGTAGCGCGTGCCTCCGTGGAACGGAATCGAAGCCTGCGTCGAACCGTAGAACACGATGCCGTTGGCGCCGGGCATCGCGTGCGAGATCGAGAGATGGAAGTCGCCCGCGGACTCGGAAGGAATGCCGCGCGTCGCGATGCGTGCCTCCTGTCCGAGCGTGTTGGTCTTGCCCACGCCGAACACCACGGGCTCGGCGCAGGCGAACTCCCACGCGACCGCGGCGTTCCACGCCGGGTGGACGTCGCTGGAGCGGCGCAACTCGAGCGCGTATTCGCCCGGCTGCAGGTCGGAGACGTAGAGATGCTCGAGATTGTCGACGCCGCTCGCGCTCAGCACGTTGCCGCCGGCGAAGAACTGGCCAGCGCTGGTTCCGACCAAGGCGCTCAGATTGCCTTGCGCGTCGATCGACCACAGCTCGAGATCGAGGTTGGGCAGCGAGAAAGTCGTGTAGGTGGTGCCGAGGTGGCGATTCCACGTGGCGACGATCGACACGTAGGGCTTGACCGACTCGACGCTGAAGCGCCAGAAGCGGCTCGCGCCCGAGGTGGTTTGCACCTCTTCCCAGCCCTGCGGAGACACCGTGCTCGCGGTCGCGGCACTGGCGTCGCTCGCGTGCTCGCCCCCGGTGAGGATCCAGTGGCTCTTGTCGACGTTGACTTGGTCACAGCCCCACAACGCGTCCATCGGCGTCGACGTCGAGCCGCGAGTCGCGCCGCTCGTCGCGGGGTTGTTGCTCCAACCGGGTCGGTGTGTCGCGCCGGCGAGCAGCGCGGCCTTGATCACCTCGGGGCGCTCGGCGGATGGATTGGTGGCCAAGCTCGGCCACGTGCGCGCCGTGTCGACGAGCAAGGAGCACGCGCCCGAAATTAAGGGCGTCGAGAAGCTCGTGGCGCCCGCGGGAGCGACGATTTCGGGCTTCATCCGGCCCGCGCCATCGACGCCGACCATGGTCGGACCGGCGTGGTGCTGGCCGTCGCTGCGCCCGACCGCGAGCCCGTTGTAGGAGTGGCTCAAGAGCGGCACGTCGAGCGGCCCGGTGCCGTTGTTGACGCCCGAGCAGACGAGCAGACCCTGAGAGTCGATCGCGTAGTCGAGCTTGCGCAGATAGAAATTCGAGTTGCCGACCGCGCCGATCCACGAGTTGTTGAGCACCTTGAAGGCCGCGATCTTGGGCGGCGTCGGTCCGGTGCCGTTGATGAAACCGGTCCCCAAGAAGTGGATCGCCTCCCAGCACAAGACGCTGGCGATGCCGGGCGCGATCCCGGTGGAAAGCCCGTAGTAGTACTGCCCCACCGCCGTGGCGTGGCCGCTGATCGTCGGCGTGGGGCTGACCATGGTGAAGCTCTTGCCCGCGAACTCGAGATGCGCCGCATCCGGCGCCCATCCCGGCGCGTTGGCTTCGACCTGGCCGACGATCACGCTCACACCGCTGGGGACGTTCACTGCGCCCAAGCGCTGGCGCAGCGCGGTCAAGCCCGTCGAGTCGGGGATCGACTGGGCGAGCGCGGTGTGCGACAGGGCGGCTGCGGTTGCAAGGAAAGAGCAAGCGGCACGGACGTGGGACATGCGCGACGACTCCGCGGGGGGAACGGGGGATCCTGGACGACGGACGTCGAGTGTACGCGCAGCCGACGAGCTAGGGCTTCGGAGCTTCCCGGCGCGCGCTTTTTCCGCGCCGCGCGACCGTCGCTGGGTCCCGCAGCGCGCGCTCGCGACGCTCGCTAGGATGCCGCGCCCTCCGGGGTCGCCATGAGCTCGCACGCCTCCCGCCCACCGGGCTTCCTCGGACTGCCGCGCGTCTTTTGGCTGCTGATCGTCGGCATGTTCGTCAACCGGGTCGGCGCCTTCGTGCTGCCGTTCCTCTCGCGCTACTTGGGGGACGAGGAGCACTTCTCGAAGGGCGACATCGCGCTGATCCTCTCGGCCTGGGGTCTGGGCTCGGTGCTCTCGGCCTTGTTCGGTGGACAACTCGCCGACCGCTGGGGTCGACGCCCGACGATGATCGCGAGCCTGTGCGGCGGAGCGGGAGCGCTCGCCGCCCTGGCCAGCGTGCACGCACTGCCCGCCTTCGCCGCGCTCGCGCTGCTGCTCGGCGCCGTTGCCGAGCTCTACCGCCCCGCCGTGGCGGCGACGATCAGCGACGTCGTCGGGCCTGCGGACCGCGCGCGCGCCTTCGGGTACCTGACTTGGTCGTACAACCTCGGGTTCGCCGCCTCGCCGCTGATCGCGGGCTATCTCGCCAAGCACGCCGGCTACGTGTGGCTGTTCGTCGGTGACGGATTGACGATGCTCGCGGCCGCGGGCGTGATCGCGCTGTGGGTTCCAGAGACACGGCCACCGGGCGCGCAGGCCTCAGGCCGGCTCGTCGAGTTGCTCACGCCCCTGCGCGACCCGCGCATGCGACCGTTGCTGCTGGCGGGCTTCCTGATCGGCACCGTGATGATCCAGTTCGCGGCGACGCTCGGACCGATGATGAGCGCCGACGGCATCGACGTCGAACGCTACGGCCGGATCGTCTTCGTCAACGGCGTCTTGATCGTGCTGACGCAGCCGTGGGTCGTTCCGCGCGCCGAGAGGCTCGGCCGCGCGCGCGTCGTGCCCTGGGCCGCGGCGGTGTTCTGCCTGGGATTCGCGCTGCACGGCGCGGTCGACACGCCGCTGGGCCACACCTTGGCCTTGTGCGTCTGGACCGCTGGCGAGGTCGTGCTCTTCCCGATGTGCAACGCGCTGGTCGCGGACATTGCGCCAGACGACATGCGCGGCCGCTACCAAGGCGTGTACTGGATGGCCTGGGCCAGCGCGAACGTCGGCGGCCCCACGTTGGGCCTGGTGGTGCTCGACCATGCCGGAACGCTCGGTTGGATCGCGCTCGTCGGATGCTGCGGCTTGCTCGGCACCTTGGCGCTGGCCCGCGCGACGCGTCGCGGGGTCCGGCGTGTCGTGGACCTGGCGCGCTGAACGAGCGCAGGGCGAGACCCCGCGGTCCCGCCCTGCTCGCGACTCTGGCTCCGCGCCGCTCCGCGCGGCCGTTGCGCTCAACCGAGGTTCTTCTCGGCGAACTCCCAATTGACCAGCTTGTCGAGGAAGGCCGCGATGTAGTCGGGCCGGCGATTTTGGAAGTCGAGGTAGTAGGCGTGCTCCCACACGTCGAGCGTGATCAAGCACTTCTTGCCCTGCGCCATCGGGGTTTCGGCATTGGGCGTCTTGACCACGGCGAGCTTCCCGCCGTCTTCGACGAGCCACGCCCAACCGGAGCCGAACTGCGTCTTCGCGGCGTCGCTGAAGGCCGTCTTGAACTTGTCGAAGTCGCCGAACGAGGCGTTGATCTTGTCCGCGATACGACCGCTCGGCTTGCCGCCGCCGCCGGGCTTCATCGAGTTCCAGAAGAAGGTGTGGTTCCAGACCTGCGCCGCGTTGTTGAACACGCCGGCCTTCGAGGAGTCTCCGGCGACCTTCTTGATCAGCGCTTCGAGCGACAGCGCCGAGAGCTCGGCATTGTCCTTCACGAGGCCGTTGAGGTTGTCGACGTAGGCCTTGTGGTGCTTCGCGTAGTGGAAGCTGAAGGTCTTGGCGCTCATCACCGGCTCGAGCGCGGTGTCGGCGTAGGGCAACGTGGGGAGGGAGAACGGGGCAGTTTGTGTCGAGGTCATGATGTGCGGTGCGCCCGTGGCAGCGGACGCGTTCGAGGACGTGAGTTGGGAGCCCAAGGCCAGCGCGCCCGCCCCCGCCAGAGACCCGGCGACGAACTGACGGCGGTCGATCGAAAGGGCGAAATCACTACGGTTCATAGGCGACTCCGAGCGGATCTCTCGCTCACGGCAGGTTTGTGTACACCAACGCGGCGCGCGTTGCGAGAGCTTGCTGAGCTCCGTGCGCGCGTCAGGCCAGCGCTTCGAGCGCGGCTCGCGAAGCCACGCTGCCCGGTCCGGTCACGCGCCCGAAGACCCGCTCCATGTTGCGCCCGAGGACCTTGAGCACGTCCTCCGGCCCGAACCCGCGGCTGCGCAGACCCTGAGCCAGCGCGGGGTAGCAGGACGCGTCCTCGAGTCCGCGCGGCGTGCGTTGGATGCCGTCGTAGTCCGAGCCGAGCCCGACGTGATCGATGCCGGCCACCTCGACGGCGTGGCACAGGTGGTCGAGCACGCGCTCGAGCGGCAGGGGCCGCGCGGTGCGCTGCAGGTACTCGCTCTGCGCCACGAAGGTAGCCGTGTCGTTGGCACCTCTGAGCGCTTTGAATTCCTCGCTCGCGCGCACACGCGCATCCTCGTCGCGCGCCTGCGCGTCGAGGAACGGCGTGCAGAACACGATGCCCACCACTCCTCCATGGTCCGCGAGCGCGCGCAGCTGCTCGTCGTCCAAGTTGCGTTGGTGCGCGTTGACCGCCATGCAGCCCGAGTGGCTGGCGATCACCGGTTGCGAGGAGCACTCCAGCGCGTCGAAGAAGCTCTTGCGGCCCGCGTGCGACAAGTCGACGACCATGCCGAGCTCGTTCATGTGCCGCACGACGCTGCGACCGAACGCGTTGAGTCCTTCCGGCACGCCGGCCCCCGCGCCGTCTTGGCACGAGCGAATCCACGCCAGGTGGTTGTTCCACACCAGGGTCATCACGCGCACGCCCTGCGCGAAGAAGCGCTCGAGCTCGTCGAGCGAGCCCTCGATCGAGTGTCCGCCCTCGATGCCTGGGATCCCGGCCAACTGACCGCGGGCACGGGCGGCCGCGAGCTCCGCGGCATTGCCAGCGAAGGCCAGCCGCCCTGGGTGGCGCTCCACCAGCCGGTGGAACTCGCGCAACAGCGCCCGCGTGCGGTCGCGGGCGCCGTGCTCGCCGACCTCGATCCACTTCGGATCGCACCACGAGACGAAGACCAATGCTCCGAGTCCGCCCTGCTCCGCGCGCACCAAGTCGAGATGCCCCGGTCCGCGCTGGCCCAGGTCGCACCCCAAGTCGAGCGCCATCTGCAACGAATCCGCGTGGGCGTCGAACACCGGGCGCTCGGCGGCCACGACCTTCGGGAGGGAATCCACGCGCTGATTATCGGGGCCTCGAGCCCCTGGGTGCAACCGACGGCGCGGCGCCGTCGAGTCCTCCGCGCGAGCGCTCGATCGGCGCGCCGGGGCCAGGCCGTTCCCAGCGCCGCGTGGCGCGCTGGCGGGCCGCCGCCGACGAACATGGCTCCGTTCACCTGCATTGCGCCGGCACGACGCCGAGCGAAGCGCGTTTTCGGAAGTTCGAGCCAACGCTGGCCCGAGTTGCGGCACACTCGAGGGCCGTGTTCCGGCAGAAACACCCCCGGGAGAATTGCTCCATGGCCCGTCGTATCCCCGCGTCACTCCGTTGCGCTGCCCTGGCGTCGGCGGCGTTCGCGCTCGCCCCCTTCGTCTCCGCGCAGAGCTTCACCCAGGCGACCGTCCCGGCCAGCGTGGGCTACACGGAGAACGCGGACTTCGCCGACATCGATGGCGACGGCGACCGCGACGCCGCGCTGGCCCACGGCGGGGACCAGGGAAACCTGCGGAACAGCCTGTGGATCAACCAGGGATTCCTGCAGAGCGGGACGGTCGGGGCGTTCAGCGACGGAACGAGCACGCGTTTCCCCGCCGTGCTCGACCAGAGCCGCGACTTCGATTGGTTCGACTTCGACGGCGACGGTGATTTCGACGCCCTGATCTGCAACACCTCGTCGCTCTCCAGCCAGTCGAACCGGCTGTGGGTCAACATGGGCGGCGCGCAGGGCGGGACCGCGGGCTTCTTCCAGGATCAGACCTCGACGCGCTGGACATTCCTGGGCGTCAACAACGGCACCACGCACCGCTCCTCGCTGCCCCCCTCGCTCGTGCTCGGCAGCGGTGGCTTCGTCGACTGGAGTTGCGATGCCGTCGCGGGCGACCTCGACAACGACGGCGACCAGGACATCTACCACTCGTCCTATGGCGGAGCGTTCAGCGGCGCGACGCCTTCGCGCTTGTTCCTGAACGACGGGAGCGGCTTGTTCGAGGAGTACAACCCGAGCGGTTACCAGCTCAGCAACCATCAACTGGTCAATGGAGCGCCGGCCCTGTGGTGCCAAGGCGTGCAGCAGAACGACACGCTCAACGCGACGGGCGTCCAAGCGGACCTGACCTGCACTTCACTGGGAGTCGAGCTCGGCGACCTCGACGGCGATTTCGACATCGACGCCTTCCAGGGCTCGCGCAACACGATGCCGCGGACCTTCCGCAATCGCCTGTCCGACACCGGCTCGTTCACGGCGTTCCGCGACGTCACCGGAACCTCGGGCTATCTCGCCTACGCGAACGGGAGCGGCAAGTACGAGCAGGAACTCGGCGACCTGGACAACGACAACGACCTCGACCTGTACGGCGTCAACTTCCAGTCGCCCAATTTCAACGACACGACTGCGCTCAACAACGGACTCGGGGTGTTCAGCTTCCTGCAGACGACGCCGAACTCGTTCGTCGACGACAACGACGCCGATTTCTTCGACTACGACTGTGACGGCGACCTCGACGTGTACGTGTGCGCCTTCTCGGGCCAGAACCAGCTCCAGAACAACACCGGCGCGAGCGGGGGTTGGCTCTACACCAACGTGACCGCGACGCACTTGCCCGCGGTGTACGACGTGTCGCTGGGTGGCGATTCGTGCGACACAGATCTCGACGGCGATTTCGATTTCCTCGCGACCAACAACAGCAACTACCCCAACCGGCTGTACGTCAACACGACGCAGGTCCCGGACACGACAGCGCCGCGCGTCCCGTTGCTCGAGCAGCTCCCCGATCGCGGCGCGGGCCCGACGGCCTCGATCGTCCGCGCGCACGTCTACGACAACGTGTCGTGGGACGTGTTGCGCTACGACGACGTGCGCGTCGAGTACTCGTGGAATGGCGGAAGCTCATGGCATTCCGAGCCCATGCTCTACAGCGGCGGCCAAGTGTTCCGTGGTGCGTTCCGGGGCGACATCGCCGGCACGATCCAGTACCGCGTGCGAGCGACGGACGAGCACGGCAACGTCGGCCTGTCGACGACCAAGAGCTTCGTGGCGAGCGGCTGCACGGGCAACGTCGTGACCTACTGCACGGCGGGAACCTCGACCAACGGCTGCAACGCCTCGGTCAGCGCCAGCGGAACACCCTCGCTCTCGGCGCCGAACGGATTCGTGCTCACGGCGACCGGCGTCGAGGGCGCCAAGCTCGGCCTGATCTTCTACGGGACGAACGGCGCTCACGCGGTCGGCTGGGGCGCGGGTTCCAGCTTCGCCTGCGTGAAGTCTCCGACGCAGCGCACGCCGGCGTCGTCGAGCGGCGGAACGTCCGGCGCTTGCGACGGATCGCTGCAACTGGACTGGCTGGCTTTCCTCGCGAGTCATCCGGGAGCGCTGGGCGCGCCGTTCGCCGCAGGCCAGCAGGTCAACGTGCAGTGCTGGTACCGCGATCCCCCGGCGCCCAAGACCACCAGCTTGTCGAACGCGCTCGAGTTCACGACCTGCCCTTAGGCGTGCACCGCCGTCGAGGCCTGCTCGGCGGTCGGAGGGCGTCGAGAGGATCCACTCGCGACGCGCGCACTTCGCTGTGCGCCGCGCAAACGGAGGCTCTCGCGGGGAAAGCGTGGGATTCGCCTCGGGTCCGCGGGACACACGGCGTTGGGACGCGCCCGTCGCGCAAGTTCCGGCATTGGTGGACTCGCGCAGCGGATGTACGCTCGCCCCACGGAGAGCCCCAGCATGTTCCTCGCAGACATTCCCCCCCCGACGTCCGTTGAAAACCCGATCGGCTTCGTCGCCCTGATCACGGCGGGCGTGCTCGCCATCGTCGTGGTCGCACTGGTCTTGCGGCGGCGCAAGCGCGATGGCGACGACGCACGGCGCTGACGCGCGCGCTTGGCACGCCGCCACACGGCTCGCTGAGTCGACCATCGCGCCAGCGTTGATCGCCGTGTCGCTCGCGCTCACGCTGCTCGCGCCCCTGTGGCTGCTCCTGCTGGCGCCGATCGTGCTCGGCATCCCGCACGTGATCGGCGATTTCCGCTGTCTCGTGGGACGCGGGTCGAGCGCTCGCGAACCGCGCGTCTTGGCCGCGGTCGCCGCTCCACTGACGCTGATGACGCTCCTGCGCGCGGCTGCGCTGGCGGGCGCGGAGCCGTGGCCGCGCGTCGACATCGCCTGCGGGATCGCCGCGGTTTGCGCCGGACTGTGGGGCGCTCGCACCCGCATTCGAGCGCGAGTTGCCGCGGTCGCCAGCGCGCTGCTCGTGGGCTCGCTCGCCTGCATGCACGCCAGCGCGGCGACGTTGGTGCTCGCCCACGCGCACAACCTGCTCGCGTTCTGCGTGTACTTCGCTTGGGCACGGCGCCGCAGCGAGGCGCGGCTCTCCCTGGTGGCCTACGGAGTCGCGCTCGGCTGCTTGATGCTCGTGCCGCTGCCGCTGGAGGCCGAGGACTCCGCCGCTGGGCTTTCGCTCTCTCGCCTGGCCGAGCAGTTCGCCCCGGGGCTCTCGGCGTCATGGGCGCAGCGAGTCGTGCTCGTGTTCGCCTTCACGCAGGCCGTGCACTACGCGGTCTGGGTGTGGCTCGCGCCGCGAGACCGCGCTGCGACGAGTCGGATCGGATCGGCGACCGGCGAAGCGTGGATCGCGGCCATCGCGATCGCCGCGGTTCCGCTGCTCGCGCTGGCCAACCCACTGGGAGTGCGCTCCGCCTATCTGTCGCTCGTCGCCTTCCACGCTTGGTTCGAGCTCGCCGTCCTCGCGTCGTGGTGGCGCGGAGCGCCGGCGTGATCGATGGAGTGCTCGCCAGCGCGGCCGCATTCGTGTGGACCGTCGCGCTCGAGTTCCCGGTGTACGCGCTGGCGCTCCCGCGCACTTGGAGCGTTGCGCGAGCGCTGTGCTTCACACTCGCTGTCAATCTCCTCACCCATCCCGCGCTGTGCGCCTGGGTGCTGGCGAGCAAGCCGCGCCTGGGAGCTCTCGCCGCCGCCGAGCTGGCGGTCGCTCTGATCGAGGCTGGACTGCTGCTACTGGCAATCGGGCCCCCGCGCAGGTTCGCCTGGGCCCTGCTCGCGGCCGGGTCGGCCAACTCCCTGTCGTGGGGGTCGAGCTGGCTCGCCCAGGCCCTGTGAACGAGCGCCGAGCGCCGCCGACGGCCCCTTGCCGCCCCCTGTCAACCTGACAGACCACCGGAGGCCCAGCCCCCAACTCTGCCAGTCTGGCAGCAGCATCGGCCCCCAGCAGCCCTCCAGGGCCGGACTCGGGCGCTCGGAGCAGAGGCACAAGCTTTGCGTTGGCGCGCGCCGCTCGTTCGGACGAATCGAAGGCCCGCGCACACCATGATGACCACCCATCGCCGAGTTCTGCTCGCCGACGACGACATCGAAGTGCGCTCCTGCGTCGAGGACTTGCTGGCCCCCCTCGGGCTCGAGTTCCTGCACGCGGAGACCGGACTGGAGGCCCTGGAGATCGCTCGGACGCGCTTGCCCCAGCTCCACCTGCTCGTTTTCGACTTCCACATGCCCGGCTGCACTGGACTCGATGTGTTCACGTCGTTGCGCGACTCCGCGCACGGCCAACGCATCCCGCCGTGCATCTTCTATTCGGGCGAAGCGACCGACATGGTGCGGAGCAAGGCGCTCGACCTGGGTGCGTGGGCGTTCCTGCGCAAGCCGGTCCAGCCCGACGAGTTGCGCAGCGAGGTGCTGCGCGCTCTGCGCCACAGCGCGTGAAGCGCGGCGCCGCGAACTCCAACGCCCCCCTCGATCCAAAGCTCCCCCAACATCACGACCACCGCGCCACGGGCGTCGCTCTCGCGCGGACCCCAATCGTCAACGTCCCTCGACCCTTCAGCCAAGTCAACGAATCCGAGAAGACCCACACAGCCATGGCCACCACGAAGACCACCACCAAGTCCGGAATGATCCGTCCGCTCGGCGACCGCGTGCTCGTTCAGCGCGTCGAAGCCGAAGAGAAGACCGCCGGCGGCATCCTGCTCCCCGACACCGCCAAGGAGAAGCCCAAGGAAGGCAAGATCATCGCGGTCGGCAACGGCAAGACCCTCGAGGACGGCTCGCGCTCGACCTTCAGCGTCAAGGTCGGTGATCGCATCCTGTTCACGTCCTACGCCGGCACGGAAGTCAAGTTCGGCGGCACCGAGTACCTGATCATGCGCGAGGAAGACATCCTCGGCGTCATCGAAGGCTGAGCCCTCTCGTCCCCGAAAGAAACCGCACTCATGAGCGCCAAGCAAATCACCTACGACGCCGAGGCCCGCGAACACATCCGCAACGGTGTGCGTCGCCTCGCCCGCGCCGTCAAGGTCACCCTCGGCCCCCGCGGCCGCAACGTGATCATCCAGAAGTCCTTTGGCTCGCCGACCGTCACCAAGGACGGCGTGACCGTGTCGAAGGAGATCGAGCTCGAGAATCCCTACGAGAACATGGGCGCGCAGCTCGTGAAGGAAGTCGCCGCCAAGACCAGCGATCTCGCTGGTGACGGCACGACGACCGCGACGGTGCTCGCCGAGGCGATCTTCGAGGAGGGCCTGAAGAACGTCACTGCCGGTGCCAACCCGGTGGCGCTCAAGCGCGGCATCGACAAGGCCGTCGACGCTTGCGTGGCGAACCTCAAGAAGATCTCCACCAAGGTCGCGGGCTCCAAGGATGTCGCGCAGGTCGGCACCGTGGCCGCGAACAACGACAAGGAAATCGGCGACATGATCGCCGAGGCCATGGAGAAGGTCGGTCGCGACGGCGTGATCACGGTCGAGGAAGGCAAGAGCCTCAAGACCGAGGTCCAGTGGGTCGAGGGCATGCAGTTCGACAAGGGCTACATCTCGCCGCACTTCGTCACCAACGCCAAGGCGATGACGGCCGAGTTCGAGAAGCCCTACATCCTCGTCTACGAGAAGAAGCTGACGACGATCAAGGAGATGATCCCGCTGCTCGAGCAGGTCGCGCAAAGCGGCAAGGCGCTCGTGATCATCGCCGAGGACGTCGAGGGCGAAGCGCTGGCGACGTTGGTCGTCAACCGCTTGCGCGGCTCGTTCCAGTGCGTCGCGGTCAAGGCTCCGGGCTTCGGCGATCGTCGCAAGGCGATGCTCGAGGACATCGCGGTCCTGACCGGCGCGAACCCGATCATGGAAGCGACCGGCAAGACGCTCGAGAGCGTCACGCTGCGCGACCTCGGCACCGCGCGCAAGATCGTGGTCGAGAAGGAAAACACGACCATCGTCGAGGGCGTCGGTTCCAAGGACGCGATCCAGGGCCGCATCGCGCAGATCAAGGCCGAGATCGAGACCACCAAGAGCGACTACGACAAGGAGAAGCTCCAGGAGCGTCTCGCCAAGCTCTCGGGCGGTGTCGCGCAGATCAACGTCGGCGCGGCGACCGAAGCCGAGATGAAGGAGAAGAAGGCGCGCGTCGAGGATGCGCTGCACGCCACGCGCGCGGCCGTCGAAGAAGGCATCGTCCCCGGCGGCGGTGTGGCGCTGATCAACTGCATCGAGGTGGTCGAGAAGCTCGCGCTCGAGGGCGACGAGAAGGTCGGCGCGATGATCATCCGCCGTTCGCTCGAAGCACCCATGCGCCAGATCGCGGCCAACGCCGGCCAAGACGGCGCGGTGATCGTGCAGAACGTGCGCGGCAAGAAGAGCTCGACCTGGGGCTACAACGCCGCCAACGACAGCTACGAGGACATGGTCGCGGCCGGCGTCATCGACCCGGCCAAGGTGATCCGCACGGCGCTGCAGAACGCCGCTTCGGTCGCGAGCCTCCTGCTCACCACCGACGCGCTCGTCAGCGACATGCCCGAAGAAGAGAAGAGCGACAAGAAGTAGTCGCTCGAACTCGACTCGATTCCATCGCGGGCCGCTCGGTGCAGATCACCGGGCGGCCCGCGCGCCTTCCGGTGCCGCGAGCACCACGACACCTTGCGCGATCGCGATCGGTCCGCCGGCGACGGCGGAGGAGCTGATCTCGCTGTGGGAGACGGCGGCGCGCGAGCGCGGGACGCTGCCGCTGGTGATCGCGCTCGACAACAGTGGTCCGGGGCGCAGCCAACAGGTGCGGGCGTGGCTGCGCGCGAACGCAGTGGTCGCGCTCTTCAACGTGCCGCACGTGCCGCAGCACAATGCGTTTGTGGAGCGCACGATGGGCGAGCTGGAGTGCGCGGTCGACGGTCGGCGCGCACGAGAGGCGGCGCGGCCCAACGCGATCCTCTGCAGCTGCGGGCGCGCGCCTGCGCAACTGCGCTCACGGACGGCGGGTCACGCGACGCTGGTGTGCGCAACGTGCGCGCCCACGCGCTGGGAGCGCGTGCCCTGTCTGCTGGCCGAGTGGGCCAGCGCCGCCTGGGACCTGAGCGCGAACACCCCGCGCCCCAAGCTCGCCGGCCTGACGGCCGATGAACTTGACAGGATCGCGCCCCACGCCGAGGATCACGTGCGTCGTGCTCGCTTCTATCACGATGCCTGCGCCGCGCTCGCTCGAGCAGCGGCCGGACACCCGCCCGGACGTGCTCGC
>JADYYP010000039.1 GCA_020853575.1 Planctomycetota bacterium | reverse complement strand
GCGTCCGCGCGAGCTCGGGGGGTTCCTACGAAACGACGCCAAGGCGTCGTTTCGTCTTTCAGGCGCGCCGGCAACGAAGCATGGAACAGCTTCAGCCAGCGCTCGCGCTACCGCGCGAGCTCGGGGGGGCCCAACACGGGTCTACCAAACGCGTGCGATCAATGGCGGAAGTGGCGCAGGCCGGTGAAGACCATGGCGACGTGACGTTTGTCGCAAGTGGCGATGACGTCTTCGTCGCGCACTGAACCGCCGGGTTGGAGGATCGCCGTCACGCCGCCGTCGATCGCGGCTTCGACGCCGTCGGGGAACGGAAAGAAGGCGTCGGAGGCGAGCACCGAACCCGGCGCGCGCACGCCGGACTTGTGGATCGCAAGTCGCACGCTGTCGACGCGACTCATCTGTCCCGCGCCGACGCCGAGCACCTCCGTGCCGCTGACCACCACGATCGCGTTCGACTTGACGTGTTTGCAGATCTTCGCCGCGAAGTACAGGCTCTCGAGCTGCGCCGGCGACGGGTGTGTCTGCGTGACGACCTTGACGTCGCTCGCGCCTTCGGTCCGCAGGTCGCGTTCCTGGAGCAGGAAACCGCCGACGAGCTTCTTGAGCTCCAGCTCGCGCGTGTTGCGCGTCGCCGGCGAAAACGGTCCGCAGGCGAGCAAGCGCACGCTCTTGCCCCACTTCGGCTTCTGGGTCAACAAGGCGAAGGCGTCGGCGTCGAAACTCGGCGCGACGATGGCCTCGACGAAGCGGTTGCCCGAGACCAGGAATTCGGCGCTGGCGAGATCGAGTGGCCGAGTGAACGCGAGCACCGAGCCAAACGCCGAAACCGGATCGCCGGCCCAGGCCTTCTCGAGCGCCTCGCAGATCGTGCGTCCGGCCGCGGCGCCGCAGGGGTTGTTGTGCTTGAGCACGGCCACGAAGGGC
This sequence comes from Planctomycetota bacterium, assembly GCA_020853575.1. Taxonomy (GTDB): domain Bacteria; phylum Planctomycetota; class UBA1135; order UBA1135; genus F1-120-MAGs118. The sequence continues at coordinate 19,184 of JADYYP010000039.1, read as the reverse complement.
GCATCGAACTCCTTGGCCAACGCCAGTCCACTGTCGAGGTCGACCAGGTTGTTGAACGAGAGCTGCTTGCCATTCTGCACCTCGGCCGTCGCGATGCTCGGCTCGCGCACGTCCGCTTGCGTGTAGAACGCGGCCGTCTGGTGTGGATTCTCGCCGTAGCGCAGGGTCATGGCCTTCTTGCCGACCAGGCTGGCGATCCCCGGGTACGGATCCGCGGTGCGGCCCTCGGCGAGTTCCTGGGCGAAGAGCCAGCTCGCGATCGCGGCGTCGTAGCGTGACGTGGTCTGAAAGGCCTTGAGCGCCAGAGAGCGCTTCAAGCCTTCCCCCAGACCTCCGCCGGTCTTCTGCATCTCGTCGAGCACGCTGCCGTAGTCCGCGGGATCGACGACGATGCCGACGAAACGGTGGTTCTTGGCCGCCGAGCGCACCATCGACGGTCCACCGATGTCGATCTGCTCGATGGCCTCGGCGCGCGTCACGCCCTCTTTGGCGACCGTGGCCTCGAAGGGATAGAGGTTGATCACGACCAGATCGATGCCTTCGATCGCGTGCTCCTTCATCGCCGCCAAGTGCGTTGCGTCGTCGCGCAAGGCGAGAATCCCGCCGTGAACCTTGGGGTGCAGCGTCTTCACGCGGCCGTGCATCATCTCCGGGAAGCCGGTGTAGTCGGAGACCTCGCGCACGGCGATTCCAGCGCTCTTCAGCGCCTTGTACGTGCCCCCAGTCGAGAGGATTTCGACTTTCCAAGCGCTAAGCTGCCGAGCGAAGTTCTCCAGGCCGGTCTTGTCGGAGACGCTGATCAGCGCACGAACGATGCGGTTGTCCATCGAGCTCTTCCTGCCCACCCGGGCATGAAAGGAAATCACTGCACGACCAAAGAAACTCGGCGACAGATTACGCGCGCGCCGAGCGGCGTTCAAACCGCGCGGAGTACACGGCTCCCCGCGAGCTCGCGCACATGAGGCGAAAGGCGCAGCGCTTGCGCGCCACGCCTTTCGTTCGACAGATCAGGAGTGTCGTTCGCTCCGCATGGAGGGATCAGGCACCTCCAGCGGAAGGACTGGGCGAGCCGCGGCGTTGGGCCGCGCTCGCACCGCTCACGGCAGGTAGGTCAGCTCGACGGCGTTCGACGTGTTGGTCGTCTTGCACGCAGGCGGATCGCGGAACCAGGCCTGCAGGTCGACCACGTCGCCGGCACCGAAGGGTTGGCCGAGCGCGCCGATGTTGGCGAGCTGGAAGGCATTCCAGTCGAGCGTGATCGTCCCGTCGCAGGCGCCGGCGGTGCCGGCTGTGTTCTGGGCCGGGGTTCGCATGGTCGGCGACTTGACGCACAGGAAGCTCGAGCCCGAGGAGCACCACGAGCCGGTGTGACGGGTCAGGCCGTAGAAGATCAGTCCGGTCTTCTGCCCTTCGACTCCCGCGACGCTCACCGTGCACGGAGCGGAGTGCCCGACCGTCGGGTTGGCGTTGGCCGTGATCAGCGCGTTGCAACCATTGGTCGTCGTGCCCGCAGTGCAGTAGCTCTGCGGATTCGGCGTGGTCGGGACCTGCACGGTGAGCAGCGCCGACGTGCTGTCGTTGAAGTTCAGGCGCAGCACCATCAGGCCGTTGCGGTTCCAACCGAGCGGGTTGGCGTCGCCGTTGTTGAACTGGATGTTGCCGTAGGTGAAGAAGCTCTTGAACACGCCGGGTTGCACCTCGACGCTGTCGCCCTCGCGCGCGACGAGATGAATGCCGGTGCTCGGATCCCAAGCGAAGAGCGCGCCGTCGTTGACGCCGACGACCGTGTCTCCGCCGGTGAGATCGGCTTGGAACGACACCTGGCCGATCTCGTTCACGTGGAACGAGCCCTGGGCCAGGAACGCGGCCACAGTCGCGCCGACCGTGCCCACCGCGGCGTCGCCTTCACGCGCGACCAACTGCAGATTGCCCGGAGTCCCGGCGTAGACGACTTCGTCGTTCGACGTCGTCACCAGCGGGCCAGCGACCGTGCCCTTGAACGCCACCACGCCAGCGTTGTTGAGCGCGTTGTAGGTCGTGTGGAACAGGGCGATGGTCTCGCCATTCGTCAGGCCCGGCGCGGGATCGCCCTTGCGGATCACCATGGTGTTGCCGGAGGCCGCGAGCTTGAAGATCGCGGTGTCGTTGGTCGTGCCGACGACATCACCGCCCATCATGCTCGCCACCATCAGCGCCTCGCCCGAGCTGTTGAAGCAGTTCGCGCCGACGTTCACGAACCACGAGTTCGAGGAAACGTTGAAGGTCGCGCCGATGGTGCCGGGCGCCGCGTCGCCTTCGCGCACGAGCAACGTGTTGCCGACACCCGGGGTGTAGATCCACAGGGTCTTGTCGTTGGCCGCCGTCGCCGGCGACGTGCCGAGCGTCGTCGACAACGTCTCGTCGTGCAGCACTTGGCCCGAGTCGTTCATCTGGCTGACGAAGCCCAGGGCGCTGATGATCGCGCCGCCGAGCACCACGTCGCCCTTGCGCTGCACGATCTCGAGGCCCGCGGTCGAGCCCGTGTACCACGCGGCGTTGTTCGACGGGCTGGCCACGACGTCGCCGCCGGACAGGCTCGATTGGAACAACACGCGACCATTGCGGTTGAGGCCGGTCGGCTGGTGGCTGAGGCCGTTGAGCCCGCTGGAGTAAACCGCGCCAGCGGTACCCGCGGCCGGAGAACCTTCGCGCGCCAGCAACACGAAGTTGCCCGGGGTTCCGACGAACAGGGCCGAGTCGTCGGTCGATACGCCCGTCGAGAGCGAGCTGCCCCAGAGCATCAGTCCGTTGCGGGCGATGCGCGGTGAGCTGCCGAGACCCTGGGCGGTCAAGGTGTTCAGCGTGAGCGGCGCGAGACCGGGTGCGACGTCGCCGGAACGCACCACGAGTTGCAGGCTGGCGCGCGTCGAGCCGTAGAACAGTCCGCGCTCGTTGAGTGTGCTCGCGGAGCCGCCCGTGAGGCGACCGCGGAACAAGACACCACCGGCGTCATCGATCACGCCGTGATCGAGAGCGCTGCTGCCGCCGAAAACCGAGGTCGTGCCCGGCGCCGGGTCGTTGTCGGTCGCGATGACGTTTGTATTGGTGAGCACCAGGCTCTGCGCTTGGGCGCTGGCCGCGGCGCACAGGGCCACGGCGGCGAACGCCACGGCCGACTTCCACTGCTTGCTGTCGATCTGCATGAAACTTCTTCCGTTCTGGTTTCCTGATCCATCCCGAGCGGAGCTGCGCCGGCACGCCGAGGTCCTGACGCCCCGTACGCCTTCCGGCACACCCCTGAACACACCGCGAGGTCGAATTTCACCGACACCGCGCCAACCCTCGACCGGACCGAAGCGTGCGCGACCTCCGTGGGTTCGCGGCGCACCGATCAGGCTCCGAGCGAATGGTCCAGCGCCGGTCCGCGAAAGCCGTTCGACGTTTTTCGGGGAATCCACTCAAGTCCGGGGGCGCGCGCCAAGTGGCCGGAAAAGAGCACGCTACTCACGACTGCGCGCGGCGTGAGCGCTCCAACCCGACCGGCAATCCTGTTGGTTGACGCCAGCGGCGGCGCGCCGGGCGCGAGAGCTATGACTCCGCGGACTCTGCGCGCGGCGCGCGGATCCTCGGCAGTGGCAGCTCAGGGCAGGCCGTGGAAAGCGCGCAGCTCGCGCCGCACGACGTCGACGCGCTCCTCGTGCACGTAGTGGCCGGCACCGGGGACGACGACCAAACGTGCCCCCGCGATGTCGCGCTCGAATGCGCGACCGACGCGCTCCGGCGGATAGGCGAGGTCGCGTTCGCCGAACAAGAGCAACGTGGGCAGCGCGAGCTTCGAGATCTCGCCCTGACGCGTGCCGTTCTCGTCGCGCGCGAGCTCGGTCATCGCACGCCAATTCTCCGCGCTGTCGCAGCACAGGTAGAACTCTTCGAGCTGGTCCGCGGTGAGCTCGCGCTCGAAGTGCAGCTGCAGCGCGGGCCGAATGCGCTCGCGCGAGTTCAACAGATAGCCGAAACGTGCGCCGGGCCACTCGCGCAGCTTGCGCTCCTCGCTGAGCCAGGCCCCGTCGGGACGCGCGTAGCCCGAGGAATCGATCAACACGAGCTTGGCGATGCGCTCGCGCTCGTCGAGTGCCGCGCGCCAAGCGAACTCGCCACCGTAGGACTGTCCCACCAGAGTCACGCCGCGCAAGTCGAGCGTGCGAAGGAACCCGCGCACCCAGTCGGCGCACGCTTGAAAGGTGTAGCGCGGTGCAGTCGTCGTCGTCTGGCCGTGCCCAAGCACGTCGAGCAGGTAGACGTCGCAGTCGCCAGCCAGCGCAGGCTCGCTCCCCGGCTCGAGCAACAGCGCGGACCAATTGAACAGCGTCGACGGCGTGCCGTGCACGAAGACCAGCGGCGGAGCCCAGCCCGCGCGCCTCGCGGGCAGATGCACGAAGGTGAACTCGACGTCGTGCGTCGTCCCCAGCAACTCGATGCGCGCCGCTTGCTGGCGCACGCCGTACGCCGCGAGCTGGCGGTTCTTCGGGAGCGCCGCGAGCGCCGCGCCGAGCTCCTGCTTGTCGCGGCCGGCGCGTGCCACGACCAGCGCGAGCGCGACCAACAGTGCCAACAGGAGCAGCGACAGCTTGCGCATGGCGCGCAAGGCTAGCTCTCGGCGCCAGTCGCTCGAATCGCGCTGCGGGCCTCGAGCGGCGGAACCAGAGACAAGAAGCGGCCGTGTTCCTCGACCGCCAGCCGCGCTTCGACGAATTCGCCCAAGGCGCGGCGCACGTCGGCCTCGGACGGGGCGCGGCCGAGCTCGCGCGCGACGTGGGCGCGCACGCCGTCGACGCTGGCGACATCGTCGATCGCGGCGAACACCGCGGACTCGAAGGGCTCGAGCACGTAGTGCGCGGCCTGAACGGTGGTGCGCGCGTCGTAGATCGAGGTGAACCCGGGTCCACGGCGGAAGTACAGCGCGTGGCGATTGCGCGGCTCGTCGCGGCGCCACTGGGCCAGCACGCTGCGCAGCTCCTCGGTGTAGCCACGCGGATCCGGACCGCCCGTCTCGTGCTCGAACGAGTACGCGAGCTCGCTCAACGTCTGTCCGTCGGCGTCGTAGAGGAGCGGGTAGTAGTTGCGCGGGCCGAGGACCGTGATGCCGAACTCGGCGGGGCGGTCGTGGTACGGACTGAACCGATCGAGCACCAGCGGCCCGGTGTGCGGCGCGGCGAGGTGCACCAGCGAGCGCGACAGATCCGCCATGCGCGCGTATTCGGCGACGGGCTCGCCGGGAAAGCCGAAGATCAGGTTCCAAGCGACGTCGATGCCGTCCTCGCGGCACCAGCGCAGCACGCGGATGTTCTGCAGCGCCGTCACGCCCTTGCGCATGAGCTTGAGGATCGGCGTGCTCAAGCTCTCGAGGCCCGGCTGGATCTTGCGCACGCCGGCGTCGCGCAGCAGGCGCACCTGCTCGCGCGTCAGGTTCGATTTGAGCTCGTAGAAGATGCGCAGGTCGAGGCCCGAGTCGCGCAGGGCCGGCAGCAGCGTTTCGTAGTAGCGCTGGTCCAGGATGTTGTCGACCGCGACGAAATCGAGCACGCGGTGGCGCCGCGAGAGCGCGCACAGCTCCTCCAGTGCGCGCGTCGCGCTCTTCGAGCGGTAGCGCATGTCGAGAGCGTTCAAACCGCAGAAGGTGCAGTGCGCGCGCTCGCCCCACCAGCAGCCGCGCGAGGACTCGAAGGGCAGCCGAGGCAAGATCGCGGCGGCGAGTCCGCTGCGTTCCAGACGCGCGAAGTACTCGTCGAACTGCGGCGTCGGAAGCTCGTCCAACGCGACCCGCGTCTCGCTGGTGGCGAGCTCCGAGCCGGCCTCGCGCGTGATCACGCCCTCCGCGGACGGCGCCGGCTTCCCGCGTCGCAACGCGTCGAACAACTCGACGACTTTGCCTTCGCCTTCGCCTTGCACGGCCACGTCGACCCAGGGAAACGCGCGCAACAGTCCGCGGCCCATGGGTCCGGCGCACGCTGCCCCGCCGAAGACGATCTCGATGCTCGGGTCGCGTCGCACGAGCTCGTGCGCGAGCGCCACCGACGCCAGTGTCTGCGTGAAGGTCAGCGTGAAGCCCACCACCGCCGGCTGCGCCGCGAGCACTTCGTCCGCGCATTGCGCCAGGAACTCCGGCATCGACTCGCGCAGCGCGCGCAGCTTGGACAGCAGCTCGCTCGACATGCCGCGAGCGGTCACGAGCTCGGCATAGGCCCGGTCCTTGGCGCTCGATGGCGCGCGCACGCTCGGAACGGTGAAGACCCAGTCACCGACGGCGAGCTCCGCCCAGCGATCGGCGACCTCGCGGTAGTCGGCGGTGCCGAATGGAGCCGTCACGCGCGCCGCGCGCCGCGCGGCGAAGGCCTGCAGCTCCAGGTGGAACGAATGCGACGTACACGCGATTCCCGCTCGCTCGAGCACCGCCGCCAGCAGCCCGACCTGCAAGCTGGGCGCGTCGAGCGCTTGCCAAGGCATGCTGACGAGCGCGACGCCGCGCGCGGTGGACACGTGGGAAGGTTGCACGAGTCGTCGCACTCTACATCGCTGCCGGCGCGCGCGCCGCGTCCGTCGCGAGCCGCGGCTCGCGGGCCGCGGCCTGGCGTGCTCGATCGCGCGTCGCTACTTCGCCGCCGCGCCCTTGCGGCGCAGGTATTCCTCGATGAATTTGTCGAGGTCGCCGTCGAGCACCGCCTGGATGTTGCCGGTCTGGACGTTGGTGCGCTCGTCCTTCACCAGTTGGTAGGGGTGCATCGTGTAGCTGCGGATCTGGCTGCCGAAGGCGATCTCACCCTTGGTGCCGTACAGCGACGCCAGCTCCTTGTCGCGCTCGGCTTCCTTGAGCGCCAGGATCTTGGCCTTGATCATCTGCTTGGCGAGCTCGCGGTTCTTGAGCTGGCTCCGCTGGCTCTGGCAACGCACCACGATGCCGGTCGGGATGTGCTTCATGCGCACCGCGGTCTCGACCTTGTTGACGTTTTGACCGCCGGCGCCGCCGGAACGCATGGTCTCGACCTCGAGCTCCTCGTCGCGCAGCTCGACCTTGATGTCGTCGCCGAGCTCGGGCGTGACGTCGACGCCCGCGAAGGCCGTTTGGCGGCGCGCGTTGGCGTCGAAGGGGCTGATGCGGATCAAGCGGTGCACGCCGCGCTCGGCCTTGAGATAGCCGAAGGCGTACTCACCGACGATGCGGATCGTCGCGCCGCGGATGCCGCCCTCGGGTTCCTCGGTGAGCTCGACCTCCTCGACGGAATAGCCCTTCGATTCGGCCCAGCGCGAGTACATGCGCACCAGCAGGCCGGCCCAGTCGCAGGCGTCGACACCGCCCGCTCCGGGGGAGATCTGCACGAACGCGTTCGAGGCGTCCTGCGGTCCGCCGAGCATCACGCGGAAGTCGAGCTTGACGATCTCGGCCTCGATCCCGGCGCACAGCCGCTCGAGCTCCTCCTCGACTTCCTTGACGCCGGCTTCCTCGCCCAACTGGCAGTTGATCTCGATCTCCTCGAGGGCGGTCTCGACCTTGCGCACGGGCTCGACCACGCCGCGCGCGAGCTTCTTCTCGGCCATCAGCCGCTGGCTCTTCTCGGCATTGTCCCAGAAGCCCGGCTGGAGCTCGGCTGCTTCGATTTCGTCCTGCTTCTTGGCGTGTGTGGCGTAGTCAAAGACTCACCTTGAGCTGCTCGAGGTGACGCAAGAAGGACTGGGCGCGGTCGCGGAACTCTTTCAGGCTGGCCATGGGGGCGGAGAGTTTAGCGAACGCCGTCCGCGCTGCGAACGGTCGCGCGAGCTGGCCCAGGTCAGCGCGGGCCGACGCCAGGAAAACCGCGCTAGCGCTGCACGGCCAGCCAGTCGAGCACGCCCTCGCTGGCGATCAAGGCCTCGATCTCGGCGCGCTCCTTGGGCACCAGGGCGGAAATCACGTCGCAGCCCGTCTCGGTGACGACCACGACGTCCTCGATGCGAATGCCGATGGAGCTGTCCGGCTCGTACAGCCCGGGCTCGATGGTGAAGCACGCGCCGACCGACAGGGGCTTGCCAGCGTTGCCGACGTCGTGGACTTCCATGCCGATGTAGTGGCAGGCGCCGTGGCGGATCAGCGGGCCGAAGCCGCGCTCCTCGAGCACCCGTCGGCAAGCGGACTCGACGTCCTCCAACTTGGCTCCGGGCTTGACCACCGCGATGCCGGCCTTCTGCGACGCGAGCACGGCGTCGTAGAGCTCGGCTTGGCGCGCGGAGAACTTGCCGTTGACCGGCCAGGTGCGCGTGATGTCGCACACGCTGTGGTCGACCTCGGGCGCGTAGTCGACGAGCAGCACCTCGCCCTCGAGCATGCGCCGGTTGTTCGCGCCGTAGTGCAGCACGAGCGAGTTCGCGCCGGAGCCCACGATCGCCATGTACCCCGGTCCCGCGGCGCCCTCCTTGACCTGGAACCAAGTCATCAGCGAGTCGATCTCCCACTCGCCGATCCCGGGCCGCGTCGAGCGCATGGCCTCGATCATCGCCAGCGCGCCCGAGCGCGCCGCGCGGCGCATCGCGGCCAACTCTTCCACGGTCTTGACGCGCCGCAGCTCGTTCAACGTCGGCGCGAAATCACTGGGCTTCACGCCGAAGGTCTCCTCGAGCTTGGCCGCGAAGGCCTTCTCGCGCCCGACGCGCCCGTCGAACGGGTCCTTCTCGCGCGCGCGGTCGTAGGGCTTGGCGCGATCCGCCGCGCCCGACAACGCCAAGCTCGGGTGCAGCGAGACCCACAGCTTCTTCGAATCGGCGAGCATCTCGCCGATCACGCGCGTCGCATCGCGCGCGGGCAAGACCTCCGCGAAGCCCGTGAGCTGCTTGACCCACGCGTCGCCCGCGTCCCACTGCTCGCCCTCCCACATCTCCTGCATCTTGTTGGGGTCGGGAAGCAGCAACACCTCGCGCCCGCTCGCGCAGTCCATCACCAGCCACGCATTCGTGCTCTCGACGCCGGTCAGGTACCAGAAGACCTTGTCCTGGCGGAACGGCACGTAGTCGCGCGTGTCCGGCAGCCCGCGCACGACGACCACGCCCGCGCCCAGCTCACGGCGCAACGCGGCGCGACGCCCGCCGTGGAAGGCCGAGCCGAGTCCGCACTTCGGCAAGCCGTCGCCGGTGCGTTCGAGCGACGCTTCGTCGGCGACCGCGGAGCCCCGAGCGAAGGCCAGGGACGCCGCGGCACACATCAAGATCGGTGCGAGTGCTCTCATGGTCGCCGAAGATAGCGGTCCAGCGTTGGGGCGCGGGTTCGAACTCTGTCGGCGACGCAACGTCAGCTGCTCGAACGCGGTCGCAAGAGCAACGAGAGCCGCGCCAGCGCCTCGAACAGGCGCTTGCGCGACTGCGCCTCGCTGCAGCCGGCCTGCGAGGCGAACTGGGCGTGGCTCATGCCCTGCAAGCGCACCAAGCGAATGACCTCGCGGTCGAAGTCCGAGAGCTGCTCCAGCGCCGCCTCGAGGCGCTTGATGTCCTCGCGCAGGATCGCTTCCGCGCTCGGGCTGCCGAGTGCGACGGCCAGTTTCCCGAGCTCGTCGCGCGACCAACTGGCCGAAGGACCGGCCTCGATCTTCTTGCCCTCGCGCTTGCGAGCGCGCCAGAAGCGCCGGCGGTCCATCAGCTTGTGCAGCGCCACTTGCAGCAGCCAACGCTGGAATGCAGCGTCTCCGCGGAAGGTGTATTGGCCGCGACTCTGGAGCACTTCGCGACACACCGACTGCACCAGGTCCGAGGTCGACTCGCGATCCGCGAGTGCCGCGTCGAGGTTGCGGCGCACGTAGGCGCGCAGCGTCGGGAGGTGGCGCTCGAGCAACTGCTCGAACTCCAAGCGCTCCAGCTCGTCGTTCCGGGGCTCGCCGTCGCTCGACATGGCAGGTGTTTCCGCACCCGAGGATATCCGGTCGAGAGAGCGGCGGGCGGCGGCGCTCGGATTGGAGGCCCGTGACATACTTGAGGGCTCGCGATGCTGCGACCGCGGGTCGTGGCGCGCCGCGCATGACGCTTTCCGACCCCGATCTCCGAGCCTCGCAAGGCGACCCGGTGGCGGCGCTGTTGGTCGAGTGCATGGAGCGCATCGCGCATGGGGATCACGGCGCGATCGAGCAGCTCTGCGCGGCGCACCCGCAGCAAGCAGCGGAGCTGCGCGAGCGCATGGGCGTGCTGCTGCAGATGGGTCTGGTCGAGGGCGCCGCCGAGTCGAGCGACGAATTCCCCGAGCAACTCGGCGAGTTCCGGCTGGTGCGGCGCCTGGGCGGAGGCGGCATGGGCGTGGTGTACGAGGCCCTGCAGGAGAAGCTGGCGCGCACGGTCGCGCTCAAGTTGATCCGCCCCGAGCATTTGTATTTCCCTCGCGCGCGCGAGCGTTTCCGGCGCGAGACGGAGTCGGTCGCGCGCCTACAACATCCCGGGATCGTCTCGATCTACACCGTCGGCGAGGAGCGCGGCATCCCCTACTTCGCGATGGAGCTGATCCGCGGCGCGACCTTGGCCGACGTGCTGACGATGCTCGAGACGCGCGCGCCGGAGAGCTTGCGCGGCGGGGACCTGCGACAGGCGGTGCACGGCGGCGCCGCCTTCGAGGCCAGCGAGGACACCGAGGATGCGCGGCTGATCTTCGATTCGAGCTGGACCAACGCCTGCGTGCGCATCGTGGCGCGCATCGCCGAAGCGCTCTCGCACGCGCACGCGCGCGGCGTGCTGCACCGCGACATCAAGCCCTCGAACATCACGGTCACGCCCGAGGGACGCGTGGTGCTGCTCGATTTCGGCCTGGCGAGCACCAGCGTCGACGTGCGCATGACGACCTACGGGACCGCGGTCGGGTCCGCGCTCTACATGGCACCCGAGCAGATCGAGGGTCGCATCGACGAAGTCGACGGCCGCACCGACGTGTACGCGCTGGGCGTGACCTTGTGCGAGCTGTTGACGCTGCAGGTTCCTTACTCGGGGCGCACCGCCGACGAGGTCAAGGCCGCCATCCGCGGCGGCGCGACACCACACCTGCGCACGCGCAACCACCGCATCTCGCGCGATCTCGAGAACGTGTGCCTCAAAGCGATCGACGGCGAGCGCGGGCGGCGCTACGCCTCGATGACGGCGTTCGTCGAGGACCTGCAACGCGTGTTGGTCGGTGAGCCGGTCACGGCGCGTCCGCCCGGCACGGTCTCGCGCGTGGCGCGTTGGGTCGCGCGGCATCCGACTGGAACGGTCGCGCTCGTGCTGGGAGGCATCCTGGTGTTCGGTGTTCCGACCGTGATGTACTTCGTGCAGCGCGCCCACGGCCGCACGCTCGAGGGACTGCTCGCCTCGGAACAGGCGGCGCGCTTGGCCGCGGATGCCTCGCGGCGCAGCGCCGATGCCGAACGTGAACGCGCGGAGCTCGAGGCGCGCGACTCCGAGGCCGTGACCAAGTTCCTGGTCGACATCTTCGGTGCGGCCAACCCGTCGTTGGTCGACGGGCAACCTCCGACCGCCGAGGAGCTCCTGCGCCAAGGCATCGCCCGCATCGACAGCGAGCTCGGCGACCAGCCACTCTTGCGCGCACGCTTGCTCGAACGCATGGCCGAGTCGTTCTCCGGTCTGGGCTCCTACGAGCGCGCCGCGCAGCTGGCCGAGCGTGCGGTCGTGTTGCGCCGCGAGCTGCACGGCGACGACGACGTGCGCACCGCGGGTGCCCTGGCGCTGGCTGGCGCCACGCGGCGCCTCGAGGGCGCGAGCGATCAAGGCGTTCCGCAGCTCAGCGAAGCGCTGCGTGTGTACGAGTGCCGCATCGGCCCCGAGGCGATGCTCGCGATCGGCACGCGCATGCAGCTCGCGGCCTCGCTTGTGATGCTCAACCACGTCCAGCGCGCGCGCCTCGTGCTCGACGAGGCGTTGCAGCTCCAGGCCGTACACCACCCGAACGACGACGGACTGCGCTTGCGCATCCTCTCGGGCGCCGCGTTCATTCGCATGGTCGAGGCGCGCTGGAGCGAGCTCGAATCGATCTGCCTGGAGTTCCTGCGCATCGGATTCGAGCGCAGCGCGCCGGCGGTTGAGATGCTGCAAGTGCAGAGTTTCTACGTCGTCGCATTGCGCGAGCTGGGGCATGCGGAGCTAGCTCTCACGCTCGGCGAGGAGTGCCAGGCGACGGCCGAGGCCATCTACGGCGCGGACAGCGCGAAGGTCGCGCCCTACATCGAGAGCGTGGCGCAGTGCCTCGACCACCTGGGCCGACTCGACGAAGCGCGCACCGAGCTGCAACGGGCCTTCGCGATCAACCGCGCGCTGCACGGGTCGGCACACCCCAATTCGCTGCGCTCGGTCAAGAAGCTGTGCGAGCTCGAGCTGCGCATGGGCGACCGCAATGCAGCATTGCGGCGCGTCGACGAGCACTTGGCCGCGCTGCGCCTCGAGCTCGGCCTCGACCACATTCGTTCGCAATACCTCGAGTGGCGCGCCGCCGACGCGCGCCTGCGCTGCGGCGAGTTCCGTGACGCATTGGAGCGGCTGCGCGACGTGCGCGCGCTCGCCGTGAGCGGAGACAGCACGGTGGGGCCACGGGTCACCGCGGAGATCGCGCTGTGCATGTGGCTCCTCGGCGATGTCGACGAAGCGCACGAGCTCGCCTACGGCGAGGGCGGCCCCGCGCCGTTGGTCGAGACGCTCGCGCTGGTCATCGCCGGCATCGCGCTGCAACGCGGTGAGCTGGACGAGGCGGTCGCGGTCCTCGAGCCCGTGCTCGACGCGCCCACCGATCGCTTCACCGAGGAATGGGCGCTGCACGCCTGTCGTTTCGTGCTCGCGCTCGCCCGCCAGCGCCTGAGTGACACGCAAGCAACCGCGAGTGCGTTTTCCAGCGCGCGCGCAGAGTACGAGCGCGCCTGCGGAGCCAGCGACGGCGTGTACCTCGCGTTGCTCGATCTGTACGGTGTGCGCTGAGGATTCGCAGCGAACGCTGCGCGAACGACGACGACGCATGCGCATCACGCTCCCCACGCTCGAAGGCAAGTTCCTGCGCCGCTACAAGCGTTTCTTCGCCGATGTCGAGCTCGACGATGGCAACGTCGTGGTCGCGCACTGCCCCAACACGGGCAGCTTGAAGGGCTGCCTCGAGCCCGGCCGGCGCGCGGTGCTGCGCGACACCCAGGACGACAAGCGCAAGCTGCGCTACGTGTTCCAGGCGATCCAGGTCGGCGACCACCTGGTCAACGTCGACACCGCCTTGCCGAATAGCGCGATGTTCGAGTGGGTCTCGGCCCGCATGGTTCCCGAGCTCGCGGGCTACGACCAGGTGCGCCGCGAAGTCGCGTACGGCGAGAACAGTCGCATCGACCTGCTGCTCGAGCGCGCGTCGGGCGAGCGCTGCTTCGTCGAGATCAAGAACACCACCTACTCCATCGGCGACACCGCGGCTTTCCCCGATGCGCGCACCGAGCGCGGGCTCAAGCACCTCGGCGAGCTCGCGCGCGTCGTGGAGCGCGGTCAGCGTGCCGTGCAGTTCTATTTCGTCAGCCGCGACGACGTCGCGCGCTTCCGGCCGGCCGACGAGATCGATCCCGAGTACGCCGCGGCCCTGCGTCGGGTCGCGCATCGCGGCGTCGAGGTGCTCGCCTATTCGGTCGCCGTCGCTCCGCGCTCGCTGAAGCTCTCGCGCCGGCTCGAAGTCGAGCTCTAGAGCGCGCTCGACCGCTCAATCGGCGCGACGTTCCGCAACTCGGCGTAGTGCAGCCCCGCGCGACGCTGCGCTACAAGCGCTGGCTCGAGTCCAATCCCCGTTGCTCCGACGAGGTCGCCATCGTGAAATCGACTTCCGCCTTCTCCGCGATTCTGTCCGCGGGTCTGTTCATCGTCGCTTGCCAGAGCCTGGTCTCCTCCTCGAGCGACGACCGCGCCCAACCCGGCACGTTGTCGTTCGACGAGATCGAGGCGCGGCTCGCGGCCCCGGGTGCACATGTCGCTTTCGTGCCGACGGAGCCGCTCGGCATCTCGACCCGCTTCGCCAGCGTGATCCCGCTCGACAACCCGTTGACGCCGGCCAAGGTCGAGCTCGGCCGCCAACTGTATTTCGACAAGCGCTTGAGTCTCGATCAGACGGTCTCGTGCGCCACCTGCCACGACCCGCAGAAGGGCTGGACCGACAATCTGCCGGTCTCGAGCGGCATCAAGGGCCAAAAGGGCGGTCGCAGCGCTCCCACGGTGATCAACCGCCTGCTGGGCAAGTCACAGTTCTGGGATGGCCGCGCCGCAACGCTCGAAGAGCAGGCCGTGGGTCCGATCGGCAACCCGATCGAGATGGGTTTCACCACCGAGGGCGCGGCGCAGCGCCTGAATTCGATCCCCGGCTATCGCGTGCAGTTCGAGAGGGTCTTCGGAGGAGCGGCATCGCCCGAGTTCATCGGCAAGGCGATCGCCGCCTTCGAGCGCGGAATCGTCAGCGGCGCCAACAAGAACGACTACTACGAGGCCGCGCTGCCCTACTTCGACCGTGAGATCGAAGCCGACGACGAGCCCGAGTTCAAAGCCAAGGTCGAGAAGGCGCTCGACGGCGAAAAGGCGCACCGCATGAGCGAGGCCGCCGAACGCGGGCGCGCGCTGTACTTCGGCAAGGCCAGCTGCAGCTTGTGCCATGTCGGCGAGGACCTGACGGACGAGCTGTTCCACAACCTCGGCGTTGGATTCGACCAGCCGAAGCCCGACCTGGGCCGCTTCGACAAGACCGGCATCGAGGCCGACAAGGGCGCGTTCCGCACTCCGACGTTGCGCAACATCGCGTTGACCGCGCCTTACATGCACGACGGCAGCGCGAAGACCCTGATGGACGTCGTCGAGCACTACGACAAGGGCGGCATCGCCAATCCGTGGCTCTCGAACAAGATCGTCCCGCTCAAGCTGACGCCCGAAGAGAAGCAGGATCTGGTGACCTTCATGGAAGAGGCGCTCACCGGCTCGATCACTCCGGTCGAAGTCCCGCGCTTGCCGTAGCAAGTCAGCCCGCCCCACTCCCCGCCGCGTCGGCGCTGCGTGCGCCGGCGCGGTGTCGCGTTCTCAGAGCGCCACGCCGTACTCGTCGCCGTCGATCGGATAGCGCGGCCCGCCGGGACCGCCGACGGAGCGCTTCCACGGGTCGGGGCGCGCCAGGGGGCGCACCACGTCGCGCGTGGTCAACACGCAGGCCGAGTAGCGCGCTCCACGTGTGATGCTGCGCCACAGATGCGCGCCCAACCCGACGGCCACCAGGCCGAGCACCGGCCACAGGCTCGAGTCCGCATCGATCGAACGCCCGATCAGGCCGGCCAGGAACCAGCCGATCGCGAGCACGCCGAGCTCGACCAGCGACAGCAGCAGCAGCGGTCGCAGCGAACGGATCGGATGCACGACGAGCAGCGCGATCGTGCACAAGCCGGCCCAGACCGCCGAGCGCGTGCCGTGCACCGCCAGCCGCGTGCGCGTGTAGTCACCCCACACCATCACGCAGCCGAAGCCCAGCGCGTACACGCCGTCTTGGACGAGCCCGACGGTGCGCACCGAGCCCTCGCTCTCGAACAGCTCGAGGTCCGGCTTGGCCAAGCCGCACACGTTCTCCAGCACCAGCCACTCCCACGGCCGGCCGTACACCAGCCAGCCCAGAACGCACAACCAGAACAGCGTGAACAGCAGCACGCGCACGAAGCGGAAGAAGAAGCGCGCGCCGCCGTAGAAGAAGCGCCGCACGCTCTCACCTTGCGTGTGCTCGAGGAACACCTGCAGCCAGCCACCGGCGCTGAAAGCACCGATCAACATCGCGAGCAGAGCGAGCACCGCACCCAGCGCGCGCGTCGAGGCCTCCAGCGGTGCGCGCTCGTCGCGCGTGTCGAAGCGGAAGGTCTCGCTCAACTCGCGCAGCAGCGCTCCGCGCTCGAAGCTCGCGCTCATCACGCTGTCGTAGTAGGCGAACCACGGAAGCGCTTGCGCCAGCGCGAGCACGCCGATCAGCGACGCCGCGGAGAGCCACACCGGCGTGCGGCCGATGGTGACGCGCAGCGAGTGCAAGAAGATCCAACGCGGGAGCTCGGGCTCGCTCGGATCCTGGTCGCGCGGGTCTCGCCAGCCGCTCATCCGCCGATCCCCGCTTGCCAGTGCAGGAGCTGCAGCCAGTATTGGAAAACGCGCTCGGACCAACGCAGCGGAGCGCGCGTGTCGCGCTCGTCGAACCAGGCGTTGTTGGTCATGTCGACGTCGAGGTACAGCAAGCGTTCCGGATCGAGCACGACGCCGACGAGCTTCTTCTCGCCGCGGTAGGGCAACTCGCGCCACTTGGAGAGCTGCTGCTCCTCGCGCGACCAGCGCGTGCGTTCGCGCGAGCCGTCGTCGAAGCGCAGCTCGACCTCTAGCGGCAGACACAGCTCCCCTTTGCGCACGAGCGCGATCGTCGCCACCCACGGCGCCTTCTCGGCCTCCGCGTCGGCGCGCGGCTCGAGCGCCGCGAACTCGCCCAGCGGTTCACGCTGGAACACGCCCTTGGGCGCGGTCTCGCGCTTCTGCTCGACACTGACACTCCAGTCCGCGGTCCCCGTGCCGCGGAACAGCTCGTCGAAGTACCAGCGCACGTCGACGCCGGCTCCGATGCAGAAGGTGTCGAAGAAGTCCTGGGGTCCGGGGTGGCGGAAACGCCAAGTCTCCGCGTAGTGCCGCATGCCCAGCAGGAACTTGTCGCGTCCGACGACGGCGATCAGCGAACGCAGCGCGACCGCCGTGCGCGGGTAGCTGTTCGTCGTGTAGGAGCGCTGGTCGATGTACTTCCAGCCGAAGGTGTCGATCGCGTCGCGTTCGGGATCGCCGAGGTAGCGCGCGCGATCGTGCCAGCGCGGATCGGTCCAGTGCTCGACGAACGAGAAATACGGCTGATCGCGCCACCAATCGACGAAGCCCGAACGCCGCAACGGATTGAAGCTGAGCTCGGTGAACGGCAAGGGCAGGCGCTGCGCCGCGAGGATGCCGGCGAAGCCGTCGCTCGCGGGTCCGGGGGTCGGGGCGACGCCGTGGAACGGCACGTGCGCGTAGCGCGTGACTTCCAGGGACCGCCCGAAGGCGCGCACGAGGGCCTCGGAGTCGGCGAACGAGTTGAAGCCCTCGTCGAGCCAGCCCGATTCGAACTCGTTGTTGCCGACCAGGCCCTGCCAGAACTGATGGCCGCACTCGTGCACCACGACGCCCTCGGGCTCGTGCATCGCGGGCGTCGACCACAGGCTCGTGCCGCCGGTGAACAGCGCCGGGTACTCCATCCCGCCGGCCGCCCCCGCGCCCCACGCGGGATCGACCACCGTGATGTGGCTGAAGGGATATTCGCCGAACCACAGGCCGTAGAAGAACAGCGCCGCGCAGGTCGCCTCGAAGTGCCGTTCCCACTGGCGCTCGCGCTCGGGGTGGATCAGGACGGTGACGTCGACATTGCGCAGGCGCAGGTTCTTGTCCGCGCCGAAGACGCTCTGCACCGCGGCGACTTCGACGTCGAAGCGCTCGCGCCAGGCGTCGAAGTGGAACGTGCGCGTGAAGCTCGCGAAGCGCGGATCGGCGGTCCAAGCGAAATCGTGCACGCGCGGGAGCTCGCCGGTCGCGTCGAGGCGCGTGCGGTCCACCGCGGCCGGTGCGAGGAAGCGCGTGCGCACACGATTGCCGCTGCGCTGCGGCGGCTCGGCCACGACGCCGGTCGCGCCGATCTTGTCCTCGTAGCGCGCCGGCAAGTCGAGCGTGACGTCGTAGAAGCCGTAGTCGCTGAAGAACTCGGTCGAGGCGTGGAACTGATGGCAATTCCAGCCGCGCTCGCCTTCGAACACGCCGAGCTTGGGGAACCAGTGCGAGACGAACAGGAAGTCGTCCTTGTAGCCGGTGCGGCGGCGCACGCGCGGAATCTGCGCCTCCCACTCGAGCTCGACGTCGATCGCTGCGCCCGGCGCGAGCTCGTCGGGCAGGATCACCTTGAAGACCGAGCGGTCGTCGGGGTTGTCGTCGTCGGGGCGCTCGAAAGTCAGGCTGGGCGTCAGGTCGTGCTCGCCCGTGCGCAGCGCCGTGATGCGCTGCCAACCCCAGCCGCTGTCGATGGCGACGCCGCGCAGCTTGCCCTGCGACTCGATCAGGTGCGTCGAGCGGTTGTTGGAGAAGGCGTTCCAGTACAGGTGGAACCACAGTTCGCGGGTGGCGACCGCCGCGTGGTTCTCGAAGTGCACCGTGGCCTTGCCGGTCAGGCGCTTCTCGAGCTCGTCCAGGCGCGCCTCGATCAGGTAGTCGACGCGGTTCTCGCCCGATGCCGTCGCAGCCGCGGGACCCTGGGGGTCACACACGCGGGCGAGGATGCAAGCCAAGCTGCCGAGCATCCGCCCATGGTGCGCTCGCGAGCCCGTTCCGGCAAGGCTCGACATGCCTAACTCTCATTGCGGCAAAGAGTTGCATCCATGGCTCGGATCTTCACCACATTCCGCTCAGGCGCGCCCAGCGGGCACCGAAAACCGCTTCGAACCCCCACGCGAGGGCAAACCCGAGCGCGACGCGAGCGAAAAAACGCCTGGCGCCCGAAAGGGATGCTCGAGCGCTCCTGAAAACTGCCGATAACCAATCCGCCGCTTTCGCTCGAACGCGAACGGAGGGACACCATGGACATCAAACCGAACGCCGCCGAAGCCCGCAACGCCGCGATGCAGTTCGACCTGACCAAGAAGGTGCGCGAGTCGATCCAAGCTCGCCAGCCGCTGCCGCCGCCGCCGGAGGCTGCCGCGGACGCTGCCGCCAACGCTTCGAAGGACGCTGCGCAGGTCAAGGAAGCGCGCGATCAATACCGCGAGCAGTACAAGGGTCGCGTCGCGAACGCGCGCCGGAACCACACGGCCAACCACATCGACGAACGCGCCGCGGAGGTTTCGCAGGCGCGCGCCGACTACCGCTCGAAGCTCGAGCAGCGCACCGAGAAGGCCAATACCGACTCGCAGGACAGCGACCGCATCGAGATCTCCGACGAGACCAAGCGCCTGGTCGAGGAAGCTGCCGCGCGAGCCAAGCGCGACGATGAATCGCGCGCCGAACGCGTGCGCGAGTTGCGCGAGCTCTACCGCTCGGGCGCGCTCGACTCCGAAGCGCGCGTGCGCCGCGCCGCCCACAAGCTGCTCGGCGGCGAGTAACCCTCGCCGGCCTGCGAGCTCACGAAACAACACGACGGC
>JADYYP010000038.1 GCA_020853575.1 Planctomycetota bacterium | reverse complement strand
TTGCCAAACTCCGACTTCGTGATCGCCTTGTCGACGTTCGCGGCGGTCTCGAAGCGCGGCTTGCCGTAGGCGTCGTAGGTGTAGCGCTCGACCACCGAGCCGCTCCCATTCGTGATCGCCGCGACGTTTCCCAGCGTCGTCTGCTGATACCAGTACGTGCCGCCGTTCGGGTAGAAGCCCAGATTCTCCAGCCGCACCGGCTCGTCCAGTGCCCGGCCCGACACGTAGCGCCGCAGCAAGCTTCCGCTTCCCGCCGGTCCGCTCCACTCCTCGATTTCCTCCCAGCCCGCGTACACGAAGTACGAAGTGCTCGGCAGATCGGCAATCGTCGCGGTCGCCGTCGTGCGCACGCGTCGCCCCTCGGCGTCGTAGTCGTGCGACACGGTCTGCGCCGGAGTACCGGTCGTCACCGTGCGTAAGCGATTCAGGAAGTCGTAGCGCAGCTGCACCACGGTCGACGCGCTGTCGTCAACGACGAGCTCATTGCCGTTGTCGTCGTAGAAGGGAGTCTGACTTCCGAACGCGGTGTACTGGTTCACGGCGTTGACGCCGGTCGAGGTGTTCGTGCCGTTGATCACGAACTCACGCCAGTTCTGGACGCCGTCGATCGTCCAACTGCGGAAGTCCTCGGCGCTTCCCTGGCTCAACACACCGACGTCCACCGCCGGCACACGGCGCTCGAACGTCACCAGGCGGTACAGACTGTCGTACTGGTAGTTGTCGCCCTTCGAGCCATCGTGAAGCCGCCGCTCGAACAGACGATTGCCGACGCGGTCGTAGGCGTGCTCGAACCCGGTCAGCAGCGCGTTGGACGAGTCGACGTGGTCGACGCGCGTCGGCCGCCGTGCACCGTCGTAGTAGGCGCTGTCGTCCCAGGAGCCATTGTGATAGCGGACCTTCGTGCCGTTGCCGTTCGCACGTTCGAGCACCCGGCCCGGACCGGCATAGGCATAGGTCGCGATCGGCACGCCGCTCTGCGAGATCGTTGACACGCGGTCGAGCGCGTCGAAGCTGGTCGCAATCGAGATACCCGAGGGATATGTAACCAGGTCACGCTTGGACTCTTCCGTCCAGTGGAAGCCGACTGTTCGGCCACCCTGGGTCTCCGAGATTACGCGCCCGAGCTCGTCGTACGTGCGCGCAACACTCCAGTCGTTCGCGTCGAGCGCGTCATCGACGCTGTCGCGCAAGTACGTCCGGCGACCGAGACCGTCGTGCTCAAAGCGCAGCTTCTTCGTGCCCACGACGTACGAGCCCGGCAGCACCGTGGCGTCGACCGTCGTTAGGCGCGAGCCCATGTCGTAGCCGAACGTCACGACCGTTCCGTTGGGGTCAGTCAGCTCCGCGAGCGTGTGGTCGTCGTTGTACTCGTACTCGTAGCGCGACAGGTCGGCCAGTTCTTCGGCCGTGCGACGGTTCAGCGCGTCGTACTCGTAGGACGTGACGTTGCCGTTGTCGTCGGTGCGGCTGATCAGTCGGCCGTTGAGGTCCCAGCCCGACATCAGTGCGACGGAGCCATTCGTGTTGTAGGCGTTCTGGGTGTCGGTCCCGCCGACCAGCGTCTCCTTCGTCAATCGGCCATAGGGATCGTGCTGGTACGAGCGCGCCTTGCCCGCGTCGTTCACCGAGCGACCGTTGATCACGCCACTGTTCACCGGACCGTTCGGGTCGGTCGTGTAGACCAAGTTGTCGCGCGAGTCGTACTCGTAGCGGTACGTGTGACCCACGTCGTCGGTCGACGAGGTGGCGCGGTTCAGCGAGTCGAACACGCGATACGTCTCGAACGTCCTCGTCGAGCTGTCCGGGTATCTCTCGGTCTCGACGACCTTGACCGGGTTGTCGTTGTCGTCGTAGGCCACATCGACTGTATTCCCAGCAGGGTCGATCGAGCGCACGGGACGATGCGCGCCGTCGTAGCGCACCTCGTAGAACTGCACGTCGTCCTCCACGACGAACGTCCTTCGGCCGAGGCGATCGTAGTCGAGCCGCGTCGTCACCTTGTTGTTGCCCGACTCCAGTGCGCCGTCCGAAAGACTTGCGCCGTGGCGATCGATCCGCAACGGACGCGAGCGCTCGTCGTATTGCACGCTCGTCCACTCCAGGAGCACTGTGTTCTGTGTTCCTGTCGACGGTCCGTGGTTGAGGCCGTAGCGCTCGACGGACGTGACATTGGATGCGTCGTCGTAGCTGATCCACACGTCGGTGCCGGTCGGGTCGATCGTCCTGATGCGGCGGTCGTAGTCGTCGTACTCGAACGTCG
The DNA here is from genome assembly GCA_020853575.1 of Planctomycetota bacterium. GTDB lineage: Bacteria > Planctomycetota > UBA1135 > UBA1135 > F1-120-MAGs118. The sequence goes on along the minus strand of JADYYP010000038.1, from coordinate 7,366 downwards.
TTTCTCGGTCGAGACCGTCCTTGAAGCTGACCAGGTTGCCGTTGAGGTCGTAGGCCCGCGTGGTGGTCGATGCGTCGGACGTGCCGGCGCCCAGTGTCTTGGTCCGCAACAAGTCCCGCTCGTCGTACGCGAACGCGACGGAGTTCTGCTCCGGGTACGTGATCGAGGTCAGGTTCTCGTTGCCGTCATACGCGTACTCGGTCTCGGCGAAGTCACCGCCGACCGTCGCCTCGTGGCGCTCCAACGTGAGGTTGTCGAGCACGTCGTACTCGAAGTACGACTCGATCCAGCCCGAGAGATAGCCAGTGTCCGCGTCGTTGCCGAGATTGCGGACGCGCCGCTCGGTCACGTTGCCGTTGAAGTCGTGACAGATGAGTTCGGCGTAGGCGAAGTCTTGGCCGGTCAGCGACTCCGCGGCGCTGGGGTCGACACCCCCAAGGCGCGTGGCCGCGTCCGCGACGGATGACGCGCGCACGATGTAGTAGATCTCGCCGACGTCGTTGCGGTAGTACTCGGTGCGAACGCCGCGCGGATCGATGACGGCCGACACATAGCCGAACTTGACATAGCGGAAGTCGGTCTTCTGGTGAGTCGGAGCCGCCGGCGAAGAAGCACCGGACTGCCGACCGATGTCGCTGGTGTGGAGTCGATCCGAGAGAACCTGGCTCTGCGGAGTGCCGGTAGCGTCCCAGCCGTATGGCACGGTCACGGGCAAGGACGTGTCAGTGATGACCTGACATAGATAGCCACCCGTCGTCGTGTCCAATGTTCCAGAGGTCGCGACTCCATCGCCATCGGGGTCGCTGGTCGGGAAGTAGAGATAGACGGTGACATTCTCCTCGCCGTCTGTCGTCGACGTGCGCTGGCCGTACTGGTTGTAGGTCCATGTGGTGACCGAGATCTGGGTCGCGTTGCCCTCTGCGACGGCTTGGCCGCCTCCGCCCAGCGAGCTCAACGTCGCATTGGGATCCGTGCGCTGAATCAGGTTTCCGTGCACCACGGCGCGCTGGCCATCGCCGTTGAGGTCCGTGCCGCGCAGCAAGGAGCCGACCAGCGTGTCGGCTTCCGCGATCGAGATACCCAGCTCGCCCGCGACATCGTCGAGAATGTAGGTCGCGGGTTGGCTCACGTCGTCGCCACCCTCCATCCAGTCGGAGAGGAACTCGGTCGTCTGGCCGCGCTCGTCCGTGACGGAGATCAGGTGGTTGAAAATCGGATCCCACTCGTACTGAATCGAGAGAGTGCCGGACTGAGCCGGCGTGGGGTGGATCGTGATCGTGTCGATGTTGCCCTGCTGCCAACGATTCGACGGCGACGCGACGTATGTGAACGTCTTGCTGTTGTCGCGCGGATAGACGATCTCCAGGATCAGGCCTTCGGAAAGTCCCAGGGTGTTGTCGTAGGTGATGTCGGTCACCGCCTGGTTCGAGCCGTCGAGGTACTCGACGATGCGCAGGCAATGGCCGTACTGGTTCATCCAGTACTCGGTGATGTTGGAGTTGCGATCCGTGACGGTCGTCTTGATGCGAGTCGTAGCGGGATCGGGAGTACCAGGGGCCGAGCTGACAATCTGGTAGTCGTATTCGATGGTGCCACCGACGCTGCCCGTCGAATCGCCCAAGCGCTGAGAGGTGCACCAGCCCTTTTTCCAAGCGCTCGAAGTGCCCGTCGCGTCGGGCGCGTAGGTGAAGACCACGGTCGCCGGAGCGCTCGACGAGTACTGCCCCTCGTTCGGGCGGACGACCTCGGTGAGCAAGTGTTTGAGCTCGTCGTCCGTGCCCCCGTAGTAGCGAAAGCGCTCGATGCGGCCGATCGGCGCGAGGTGGTCATCGCTGGCGAACAAAACCTTCGGCGAGCGGACCGAGGCGAGGTTGCCGCTGGAATCATAGGCGTAGTTGACTTCGCGTGCCGCGAAGTCCGTGACCTTGGCGAGCCGGCTGCTCGACCACGCGAACTGAAACGCTCGGCCCATCGAGTCGACGACCTTTTTGAGGCGCGAGCGACCGTCGAGAGTCGTGCCGGTCGCGAAGTACTCGAAGGTCAACGCGTTGTCGTTGCGGCTGACCATGGAGGCGAGGCGACCGTACGTGGTCGATCCCACGGTCACGGTGTCGAAGGTCGTGACGCTGCCGTGGCGCGCGCGCAGCGTGAACGTCCCGTCAGCCGCAACCGTCAGCTGCGTGAACAGTCCCTGTGGCGACACGAAGCTGCAGGTGTTCTCGTCGAAGTCGTAGGAGTCGCCGCGGCCGTTGCCGTTCCAAAGGGTCACGTGCAAGGGCACATCGGGGCAAGAGCTCGACGTCGACAGGCCGCCTGAGAACTCAAGCCAGATGTCGTATCCAAGGCTCCAGCCGTAGCCGAGCGGACCGTTCTTGCCGCTGTACTTCGAGTTGTAGCGGCGCGTCAGCTCGAAATCGATGCAGCGACCCGGGACGACCATGTCGACGGCGCGCAGGCTGACCATGCCATTGTGGAGCGCGACGGGATCACCGGTGTCGTTGTAGTCGCCGAGCTCGGATCCGGCGTCGAGCACGTGTCCGTCCCCGGTCGTTCCGCAACTTGACTGGTCCGCATCGGTGCGAAGTGCGGGGTCGTCGCAGTTGGGCATGCCGTTGATCGGCGGCATTTGGAACTGCACCGACTCGTCCAGGACCGGAGCGTCTTGGCCGCGCGACTGGGCGCTGCAGACAGCCAGCAGGATCAGCGTCAACGAACGAGCACAGAGCGACGTGCGAGCGCGTCGAAGCATCGGGCGATCTTTCGAGGTGGGACGGCGGACGTGCGCGAGGGCTTCCCCGCGCCGGGTCGTTAGTATCCGATGCACTGCTCAAGGCTTCATGAAACGAACCACTCCGAATCGAAGTTCCCGGTATTGGGGCGCGGCGAGCGCCGAAGCCCTGATGTGGCGAGCGGCCGAGCATCGTCGCGGCATCTTCTTGACGCCCTTCATCGCTCACTCCGTGCCGGTCGTCCAATCGCCCTGAACGGCGAGCAGGCCTCGCACCGTCAAAAAAGGCTCCGTCAGCGCTCGTGATTCGCGGCGCGCGGAGCGCATAAGGTTGCCGGTGGCGAGGACCTTCTCGTGTCACGGAGTTGCGCGGTCTGCGCGAGCTCCATCATCGCGCGCGCCCGCAGCTCGTCCGCCCCGGCAACCGCATCTTTCTCTCGCCGGACTGAGCCGACTGGGCGGCGTACACGACCAACGCGAGACGGCCCCGTTCCCTTCGTCGTACCAAAGGTGGATGTCGTCACCTGGTCGGTCTCGCCGCTGGGCAGGTCGGCCGTGATCGAGACCTGCAGCCCGTCGATGTAGGCGTAGCTCACCACCTGGTCTTCGTCACCGTTCGTGCCGCCGCCCGGCGTCCCATCGACGTAGTTGGCGATCACCTTGGTCCGCCGTCCTGCCGCGTCGTACTCATTGCGCGTGACGAGCCCCTTGGGGTCGGTCACACAGCCAGGCGGACGGTCGCCGGATGTTCTCGGGGCACCAGCCGTGGTGTATCGTCACCGATGCATTTGGGGTGAAACGCATGCCCAAGTACCTCCGATTCCGCGTCGAGCTGATGTCGATTTCTCCGCGCATCTCGCGGACGTTCTTGATCGGGACGGGCGCGAGCTTCGCCGAGCTCCACGACGCGATCCAGACCGCCGGTCCGTGGGCCTCAGAGCACAGCTACTACTTCGGTCGGCCGAAAGAAGGTCGGCCGTTGATCGAGCCCGATGGCGACGACATGTCGGCCGGTGTGCTAGTCGCAGAGTCTTGCCCTGTGCTCGCGTTCTTCCGCAATCCGCAGAACAGCACGGCGATCTACGTCTACGACCTGGGCGGCTGCTGGAAGCACTCGGTCACGCTCGAAGCGCAGACCGTCGAGCGTGATCGCTTCAAGCGCCGTCTCATCGCCGGCACTCGCGCGTTCCCCAAGGAGGGCATGAACGGGATCAGCGAGTATCGCGAGTGCGTTGCGATCGCGCAGGGAAAGGCGTCGGATACCGCGCGAACGCGAAACCGCCTCCGCTGGCTGCGCGGGTGGGACCCGGAGTTCTTCGATCTGGAGATCCAGCGAGAGAGCTTCGATCGACGTTGATGGCGTGCGTCTACGGTGCGCGCCGCTCGCTCGGCGTGCCGAGATCAAAGGGACGAGGGCATCGATGGTCGAACGGCCGCTCAGACTGCCGCGACTGCGAAGAGCGCGCCGCACCCGATCGCGATGAGGAGTGCGCCGCCGCACCCCGTCGTGGTGCGGTTGTCGACGCGGTTGTGGGCCGCCCGCTTGGGGTTTGTGAGCCAACCCCAACCACGCGGTGCCTTGAGCCCGAGGCTTTGACGGACTGCTCGCTTCCACGACGTTCGCGCCGCGATTCGGCCGCGGAGCGACGGCTTTCGGAAGCCGTACTTCATCGCGCGACCCTTGGAGTCACCGCGCGTTCTTGGCTGACTGCGCGCTCGCCCAGTCACGCCACCGATCTGCATCCGCGCGCATGACGATCTGGTCGAGCCACCCGGCGAGCCGTTCATCGTTGCGCCCCGCGCGCACCGTCGCGAGCGCCGCTCCCTGGATCGCCGGCAAGTACCCCGGGCTCACCTGCAGCGCGGCGTCAAAGCTCTCGATCGCGTCGTCCACTCTTCCTGCACGGTCGAGGCAGATGCCGAGGTTGACCCTCGGGTCGGGATGGCCCGGCATCAGCTTGCGCGCCCACTCGAACTCGTTCGCAGCTTCGTAGAGCTTGCCGGCATTGAGAAAAACGACGCCGAGGTTGTTGTGCGCGGGCCCGAAGTAGAGGTCTGCGGTCAGCGCCTCGCGCAGCAGTTCTTCGGCCTGCGCCGGATCGCTCGCGATCAGGTCCGCGCCCTCGCGGCTCAGCGCTTCGGCGCGGCTCGTGTCTCGCGCCCGCTCGTCCATCGGCGCGTACGGTCCCACCGGGGCCGACGTGCACGCACCGAGCACCGTCAGCACGAGCACTGCGAACGCGCGCTTCATCGGATCACCCTCGGCTCCAGCACCGGCCAGCCGTCGTCGAGTCTTGCCGCCTCCAGCGCGCGCCCCGACTCGTACTTCAGGTCTTCGAACCCACTCGCGCGCATCACGCTGCAGCGCAAGAACACGAAGAAGCGCGACTTCGTGCGCGTCTTCGAGCGGTCCTTGAACAGCTCGCCTACCAGCGGCACCGCGCCCAAGAAGGGCACGCGCGACTCGGCCTCGCCCTCGGTCTCGACTTCCAGTCCTCCAACGACGACCGTGAACCCATCAGGAATCGTCGCCGAGCTCGCGAGCCGGTTTTCTTGACGGGGCGGAGGCAGTTCTGCGCTCAACGCCTCGCCCACAAAACTCGACAGCGACACCGTGTACTCCATCGCGATCTGGTCGCCGTCCGCGACTTGCGGCTTGACTGTCACGCGTGTCCCGGCGTCCAGCGTTCCTCCAAAACTGGTGGTCGCCACCGTGTTCGAGGCGTTGGTCGATGCGTAGGGCGTCTGCAGGGTCGAGTCGAGCGTGGCCTGGACGTTGTTGGCGACGAGCACCTTGGGGATTGTCAGCGAGCGGCCCTCGTTCAGCGTTTCGAGCGCGCGCACGACGGCCGAAAAGTCGCCGGGGTCAAGCACGACGGCGCTGGCTCCACTTGCAACCTGCGCAGGGATCGACGTCGCCGTGGGCGCAGGCGAGCCGAGTCCAAAGAGACTGGTGAGGTTCCACAGCCGTCCGTCCCTCGATCCGATCTTCTGCAGCTCGACGCCCAGGTCGCGCGACTGCGATTCAGACAGCGACAGCACCAGAGCCTCGACCAAGACCTGCGCCTCGCGCACATCCACCTCTTCGATCAGGCGCCCCAGCTCGTCGAGCACGCGCGCTTCGCCGAACGCCAGAATGCGGTTCGTCGCTTCGTCGGCGGCCAGCGTCACTTCTGCTCCCTTGCGCGGCCGCGTGTCGCCGGGCTTGGTGATCGGAGCGGTAGCTCCCTGCACTACTTCGGCGGACTTCGTCGGTTCAGCGCTCGCCGAGGCCGGATCATCGAGCACGCCGGCGTCCAGAAGTCCTTCGAGCAGCGCGAGCACGTCGCTCACGCGACGGTTGCGAATGGAAAAGGCGCGCAGCGGCCGACGCGGTCCCTCTTCGACGTCGTTGAGGCGCGAAATGAGCGCCTGGACTTCTCCGTGCACTCTGGGCGTCGCGGTGATGATCAGCGTCCCGGTCAGGCGGTCTTCGACCATGCGCCACTGCGAGGGCGGCTGGCCTTCGCGGTGAACCGACTGCTCGACCAGGCGCGCGGTCTCTGCCAGGCCAAAACGTCGCGGCGTGTAGTGCAGCGTCGTCACCGGCTCTGGCCGGTCGAACTCTGCGATCGTCGCGCGCCACCACCCGACCTCTTTGGCCGGCGCCACGATCAGCATGCTCGACGATTCTGGGAGCGCGATCGCCGTTCCCTGGAGGGCCGAGCCGATCGCCTTGCGCGTGTTGACCACGCGTTCGAGGAGCGTGGCCATCGACAGCGGCGCGATCTCGCGCAGCAGCATTTCGGAGGTGACCGGTGTAGGAGAAGGCAGGTCGAGCAAGTCGAGCACGCGCAGCGCCTGATCGACGTGAGGCCGAAAATCGGAAACGACGAGGGCATTGCTCTCGCGCACGATCGTGAGCTGCCCGCCGGTCTTGGAGAGCGCGAGCTTGAGCGCTTCGGCCAGCTCTTCGGCCTTGCGGTGTTCGAGCGTGATGACGAGCTTGACGTAGCCGGCGAGCGCACCTTGAAGGTCAGGCGACTCGACGCGCGCGGTGCTGGCGGCATCGGCCAGCGGCACGATCTTGAAGCCCGCGTGTCCGGGTGGCTGGACCGAAGCGAGAGAACGGGCGGCGAGTTCTCGGTTGAAGACCTCCCACAGCTCGCGCGGCGAAAAGTTGCCGGGGCGGTCGAGCGAGACGCGGCCTTCGAGTCTTGCGCGGTCGTATTCGAGGTGCAGGCCCAGGCCAGAAACGCACAGCTCGGCCAGGGTGACGAGGTCCATCTCGGAGTCGTACAAGACCCAGCGCGGCTCTTCTTTCGGTGTCTGCGGAGCGGCCGCGGGTGGAGCGGAAGAAGCGGTCGGCTCGACCGGCTGGCGCGCTTCGTCCTGCGCTGCGAGCAAGGCGCCGCTCAGCGCGAGCGCGGCGCTCACGCGCAAGAAGCGAGGACACCACTTCAGCAACTCGCCGCGGCGCATGGCCGGATCACGAGCTCGTGGCCGCGTTCCAGGCAGACGTGACGGACGAGCCGTTGGTGTCGAGTGCGGCCTTGGCGGCGGCGACCGAAGCTCCTGCGCGTTCGGTCGCGAGCAGAGACTGGCAGGTTGCGTTCGGGGTGTCGCCGTTCTTGGCAGCGGTGCGCTCGTTGGAGAGCG
>JADYYP010000037.1 GCA_020853575.1 Planctomycetota bacterium | reverse complement strand
GTCGCTCGCCCTCCGGGCTCCCGACGAAGCTCCAGCACGGTCCTGCTTCTTCCCTGACATCGTTGCCTCCTGCGGTCATGCAACCGCGTCGCAGTGAGATGTCCAGAGAAACCGGGCGGCGGAGGAATGGCGACCGCCTCGATCTTGCGCAGCTGCTCGGGTGTCAACAGAGCCCAGAAACCATCGAGGGATTCGTGGGTCCGCTCGTCCGCCACGTAGAGCACGCGGTTGCGCAGCAAGTCGCTGACCACGGTCACGTACTCGTGCCGCTTCTGAAAAGAAGTCTCGTCCACGCCCAGGCGTGCGATCGCTTCGAGCTTGCGTCGATCGAGCCCGCGACGCACCGCGCGCTGCATCACGCCGTGGGGCCCCTACCTGTGGGCCGACGGCGGCACGCCGCGCTCCGACGGACTGACCTGGTGTCCCGCCGACTTCGAGTCCGACGGCACCCACCCTTCACCCGCGGGCGAGGCCAAGGTCGCGGCCCTGCTCCAGAATTTCTTCGCGAACGACCCCACGACCCAGGCCTGGTGGCGCAACGCGGGGCTCGAGCCCTTGGCGAGCTTCGACGCGATCGCCGATGCGACGGTGGACACGGCGCTGCCCTCGACCAACTTCGGCTCCGATCCCCAACTGCGCGTCGCCAGCACTCCGTCGACCGCGCGCGCCTACCTCAAGTTCGATCTCTCGGCCCTGGAGCGACCGGTGGTTCACGCCAAGCTCTCGCTGCGCGATCCCGAATCCGCCGGAACCGTCGGTGCGCTGGCCGCGCGCTTGGTGTTCGACAGTAGTTGGAGCGAGAGCACCCTGACCTTCTCCAACGCCCCCGCCTCGGTCGGCGCCAGCGTGATGCTGCCCAACCTCTCGCGCGACGGAGCCCGCGCCCTCGACGTCACCGATTGGGTCAACGCCGACAGCGACGGCCTGCTCTCGATCGTGCTACTCGCCGGCTCGCCCAGCGCCGCGACAAGCCCTCTGCAAAGTCGCGAGAGCGCCTGGGCTCCGCGCTTGGTGATCTCCACCCGACCGGGCGCCTGGGTCGAGTACTGCCCCAGCGGTCCGACGACCAGCGGCTGCGTGCCGAGCCTGGGCGCCCGTGGTGTTCCGTCGATCGATGCCGCCAGCGGCTTCACCGTGAGCGCCCAGTCCCTCGAGGGTGCCCGCAGCGCCATGCTGTTCTACGGGCTCAGTGGCCGCACCTCGCACCCCTGGGGCGCGAGCCAATTGTGCGTGGCCGCGCCGGTGCAACGCACGCCGACCCTCTCCAGCGGCGGTCAGGCCGGTCAGTGCGACGGAAGCCACTCCCTGGACTGGCTCGCCTACCTCGCCGGCCACGGCGCGGCCCTGGGAAACCCCATGCCCGCCGGGGTCACCGTCGACGTCCAAGCCTGGTTCCGCGATCCCCCGGCCAGCAAGACCACACACCTGTCGAGCACCCTGGAGTTCATCACCTGCCCGTGAAGCGCCCGCCCAGCGCGGCGTCCCTCTGATCCCGCGTGCTGGCACGGCGCAACGGCTGCGCTCCACCGGCGCGCTCCGATCGGCAGCAACCTGGGCCGCTCGGTACACTCGCATCCGCGGCGAGTTCGCCGCAGTTCCTGCTCCCCTGGCTCGCAGCGCCGCGCGTACGGCGATCGTCGCTTGTCCCAACTTCCCGACGCACCCGATCTCGCCTCGCCCGCCGAGTGGCAGCGCTTGATCGAGGCCGTCGACCCGGCCTCCCTGTTGTTCGTGATCGAACGACGCCTGGGCCACACCCTGCGGGCCCAGTACGCGGCCGAGGACGTGCTTCAAGAGGCGCTGCTGCAAGCCTGGCGCAGTCGCGGCGAGTTCGAGTGGCGCGGGCTGCCGAGCTTTCGACAGTGGCTCCTGACCATCATCGAGCGGCGCATTCGCGATCTCGCCGACCTGGTCGCGGCCCGCAAGCGCGGCGGCGGTTTTGCGCAGATCTCGCTCGAGCGCTCCCGCGCCCACGGCGCGACCACAGCCGGAGGAGACGACGGTTTTCCGGCCGCCACGACCACACCGAGCCGGCTGGCGATGTACCGCGAGCAGGCCGACGCCATGCAGCGCGCGCTCGAGAGCCTGCCGGAAGAACTGCGCGAGGTAGTGCGCCTGCGCCTGTTCGAGCAACGTCCCCTGCTCCAGATCGCCGCCGAGCTCTCCATCGGCGAGGCCGCGGTCCGCCATCGCTTCCGCAAGGGCTCCGAACTGTACGTGCTGCGGCTCAAGTCCGAACTCGGCTCCCGGGTTTCACACTGGTCCCAGGAAAAGTGAGCGCTGGCGCGCCCCAACTCCGCTCTTCGCCTCCAGGGGGCCCTGGGCCCGAGTCCATGAGCGCCATCCCGTCTCCGTCCTTGGAAGGCCCCGCCTCCGACGACGAGCTGTTCCTCGACCAACTGTTCGAACGCGCCGTGGCCGAATTCGAGGCCGGTGGAGAGCTCGAACTCGACGCGCTGCTGGTGGGCCGTGGCCATCTGCGCTCCGCGGTCGAGTCGGTGCTGCGCACGGCGCGCGAGGCGACCCTGCTGCAACCTTCGGCGCCGCCGCTGGTGCGTGGCTTCACGGTGGTGCGCGAAATCGGCCGCGGAGGCATGGGCGCGGTCTACCTCGCTCGCCAACACACCGTCGCCGGTCGCGCGGTGGCGCTCAAGGTGCTTCCCGGAGTCGCGATGCTCGCCGAGCGCGCGCGCCGCCGCTTCCTCACCGAAGCCCATGCGATCGCCCAGGTTCGCCATCCCAATATCGTGACGGTCTACGACGTCGTCGCCGACGACGGGGCCTGCGCCTACGCCATGGAGTGGGTCGACGGAGCCTCGCTGGCGCAGGTCATCGCTCACCTCGCTTCCGGCTCGAGCGGCGGGCGGCGCACCTCGAAGATCATGGAGTTCCTGAGCGGAACCTCCAGCGGCGACGACACCCCCTATCCGGTGTTCATGTGCCGCCTCGCCATCGCGCTCGCTCGGGCCCTCGAAGCGCTGCACGCTGCGGGCCTGGTGCACCGCGACGTCAAGCCCTCCAACGTCCTCTTGCGACGCGACGCAACGCCGCTGCTCTCCGACTTCGGTCTGGTGCACGAAAGCGCTGCGGACCTGACCCAGCGCGGTCAATTCGTCGGCACGGTCGCCTACGCGTCGCCCGAGCAACTCGGCGGCGAGCCCGAGAGCTTGGACGCCCGTTCGGATGTGTACGCGCTGGGCGTGACGCTCTACCACGCCCTGACCCTGCGCCTGCCGTTCGAGCACGACCGAGCCAGCCCTCGGCACGCGTCGACGCCGACCGGCATGCTGGCCCTGATCGAGAGCCGCAGCGCGGTTCCCCTGCGTTCCCGCGACCCCGGGTTGCCGCGCGATCTCGAGACCATCGTCGCCAAGGCCATGGCGAACGATCCGGAGCAGCGTTACGCCAGCGCGGGCGAGTTCGCCGACGACCTCGAGCGGCTCTTGAGCCTGCGGCCGATTGTCGCGCGGCGCCCCGCCCCCTGGACACGGGCGGCGATGTTCATACGCCGCCACCGCGCTGCGACGAGCGGGTTGGTCGCTGGGACCGCGCTGACCCTGGCCTTGTCCCTCGCTGCAATCGTCTATCTGTTCCTCGCGCCACGCTGGGTCGACGAGCACGTGCGCGATGCGCGACTGGCGCTGCTCGATCCGACCTACGCCAACATGCTGTTCGCGATCGAAGCGATTGGCGCGACGCCCGGGCGAGTCGACCCGCTCGTCGGGAGCGCGGCCCTCGAACGCGCAGTGGGCTCCTACGACGCGGCCCTGGGCTGGAGTTGGTTCGACGACGCGCTGCGCGGCGAGCGCGACGTCGTGGCTGCGGCACTCGCTGGCAGACCGGCGACGCACGACGACACGCGACTGCGAGGGCTCGCTGCCTACCTGGCGGGCGATACCACGGTCGCCGTCGAGTGCTGGCACGACTTCGAGCGCGAACGCGACGCGAGCGGCGACGCCGATCCCCTGGTGTCGTCGCTCTTGGGCTTCGCCCTGCTCGTGCGCGAAGAGCCGGCCCGCGCCTATCCACGCCTGCGAGAAGCCTGCGCCGCTTTCCCCGACGTCGGGTTCCTCACGACCTACTGCGCCGATGCGGCCGTGGGTTGCGGCGACTTCGAGGTGGCCCAGAGGCTGCTCGACGCCGCGCGCACGATGCCATGGCCCGATCCCTTAGGTGGACTCGAGCGCGTGCAAGCCGACTGGCTGGCCGCGACGGGTCGCGAGGCCGAGGCGCTCGAGCTCTTCCGAGCGACCGCTGGCTCACCAGTGGCGACGCTGCACCACGCACGCCTCTTGTCACGCTTGGGCCGGACGGACCAAGCGCTGGAGTGCTACGGCGATGCCCTGCGACGAATGCGTGGACAGCGAGCCACGGCCGGGTACCGCGCGGCGCTCGAGGATTGGTGGTCCGGCCTGGAGGCGGGCCAACGCCACATCGAGCTGATCCGCGGCCTCGAACTGGGTCCTTGGGCGTCCAATTCGCTGATCGCGAGGCTCCAACTGGCCTTCGGCTCGCCGCCCCCGGCCGAGTCGTCCCGCAGGCGCAGAAATTTCACGGCGCTCGCGCACCGACCTTCCGCTCGTTCCCTCCAGAGCTTCGGACTTCCCGAGCTCGCCGAAGTCCTGGAGGTTGACGACATGGAGCATTGGAATCGCATCCCCGGTTATTCCCCGTCGCACAGGCGCGCGTTGCTGGCGGCCTGGCACTTGCCCCTCTCGCGCCTGGCCGTGCGCGCGGTGCATGCGCTGGCGCAGCGTGAGGCGCTGGCGGACTCGCGGCAGGCGAGCGTTGCGCTGAGCGCGGCGCTGCTCTGCGCGAGCGCCGCAGCGCAGAACTGTCCCAACGCCCCGTGCTTCCAGGGGCTCGGTGATCTGCCGGGTGGCGCGACCTACAGCCACGCGAACTGCATCTCGGGCGATGGCACGCACGTCGGCGGCGCGAGCACGGCGGCGGCTTCCAATGGAGCGGAGCCCTACGAGCCGTTCGTGTGGGATGCGGTGAACGGCATGGTGCATCTCGGTGACCTGCCGGGAGGTACCAACAGCGGCGAAGTGCATGGAATCTCGGACGACGGGAGCGTCGCGGCGGGTTGGAGTGCATCTTCGAACTGCACGTGGCAGCCCGACTTCGTTCCGACGTTTGCCGAGGCATTTCGTTGGACCGTAGGTGGCGGTCTCACCGCACTGGGCGACAGCGCCGGCGGCCACTTCTTCAGCATCGCGTACTCACTTTCAGGTGACGGCAGCGAGGCCGCCGGCATCTCGAATGCGGTGAGCGTGATCAACGGGAACCCCACACCCTTTTCGAGTCGCTGGACCGGCGCCGGCTGGACCATCGACGGTGGCGTCAATTGCGTCCACAGCATGTACACCGCCATGTCGCGCAACGGCGTGTGGTACGCGGGGCGACAGATCAACGTCGCGGGCGGCCAAATGAGACTGATTCGGCGATCGGTGGCGGCGGGCTATCAAACACTGCTCTCAGTCCCGCACGTCGTCGCCTCGGGAAGCGCCTACCTTCCCTATGGCGTCAGCGACGACGGCATCCTCGTCGGCGGGAACTACACGACTTCCCCGGCGAGTGCGTTCAAGTGGACGGCTGCGGATGGTCTGATGGACCTGCCCGATCTCCTGGGCGGTACGAGCAAGTGCAGGGCCCAGGCGACCACGCGTGACGGTTCCTTGAGCTGTGGGTTCGGCACGAGTTCCCTTGGCCAAGAAGCCGTCATTTGGGACGGGCTGTGCGTCTACCGCCTGCACGACGTGCTCGTGCTCGCCGGCGTTTCGATCCCAACGGGCTGGCTCTTGAGCGACTGCACCGGCATCGTCGAGAACGCGGGCGTGCTCAGCGTGTGTGGCACGGGCTTCAACCCGATCGGCAATACGGAGGCCTTCGTCGCGCACTTCGTCTGGCCCTGGACGGGCGCTGGGAACTACTGCACCGCCGGCACCACGACCAACGGCTGCAACGCCAGCATGTCGGCGACCGGCTCCCCCAGCGTGTCGTCGACGAGCGGCTTCACGCTGACGTGCTCAAACGTCGAGGGCCAGAAGTTCGGCCTGATCTTCTATGGCCTCAGCGGCCCCAAGGCGAGCGCGTGGACCTTCGGCAGCACCAGCTACTTGTGCGTGAAGGCTCCGGTGCAGCGCACGCCGTCGGAAAACTCCGGCGGAACCGCGGGAGCCTGCGATGGTGCGTTCTCGATCGACTTCCTCACCTACCTTTCCACGCACCCGGGCGCGCTCGGCCAGCCCTTCAGCGAGGGACTGTGCGTGAATGCGCAAGCCTGGTTCCGCGACCCGCCCGCGCCGGGGACGACGAACCTCTCCGACGCAGTGCAGTTCGACACGCTGCCCTGAACTGCAGCAGGTCGCGGAACCAGCTCAGCCGCGCCGCGCAAAGCGCGCGGCTTGGGGGATCCTTCACGAACGACGCCAAGGCGTCGTTCGTGCTTTCTGTCGCGCCTCAACGCCAAGATCCAGTGGATCAAGTCGCAAGCCTGCGGCTTCCGCAACCGCGAACGCTTCAAGATCGCCATCTACTTCCATTGCGGAGGCCTCGACCTCTACCCCGCGCATGGATCAGCTACCCACACAACTTCCTGAAGCCCCAAATTCCCGCACGAGTACCGGAATGGCCGGGGATTTCGCCTGATTCTCAAGCTGAACTAATGCGGCCTCGAGCTTTGCACCCCGGTTCTTGGCGAACTCACTCCAGGTTTGAGTAGGAAGCCAGAGCTTGAAGTCGCGCTCCACCAGGGCTTGGAGTAGCTCCAAGTGCTTGAGTTCAGGCGACGCGGCTTCGAAGTACTCAACGAAGACGTTGGCATCTACGTATACGTGCTTCGAGCCAGGTGCCATTGCGCGCTCCTTCCCCGCTACAGTTCCATCGTAGTTCGTCGAGCGGGCTAGCAGCCCGTTGAGAAAGCCATCGATTCATGGCGCGCGCCCGGCTCGATGAGTTCCGAGTTCAAGGTCGATCGAGCATCGAGTTCGCTCGCGCCGGCTCCGAGGAATCGTGCGAGCCACGTGAT
>JADYYP010000036.1 GCA_020853575.1 Planctomycetota bacterium | reverse complement strand
GGCTCCCCAAGCGCCTGCGAACGCCGCTCAAGATGCCACCGATGTAGTGGGAACGGACAGCAACAAAACGGCCCTGGCACACGCCCCAGGGCCGATCTTGACCGACAACCTTTCAAGTCAGGCTAGTCGCCGATCGCAAACGAGCGCCCCGACGATTGGCCGAGTACGGGTCGATGCGCATTCCGGTGACCTGGTGCTGAAGGCGGCCTTTGGGCGCCGCCGAGTTGAGCACGCTCGCGCCCAGGGAACTGGCTCAGCGCGACCTTGGGATGCGGTGGTACTTGATCAGCTCGATGCAGATCAGCTGCATGCCGAGCTGCGACGAGCGCGCCGGGACGGTGTCGAGCGGCTCGGTCTCGAAGGCGCCCTTGGCGGGGACGTCGAGTCGAATGGCGTCCGTGGGTGCGAGACTCGGTGCGAAGAGCGGTGTGCGGGCGCGCCACGAGCCGCGTTGGACCGACACACCGCACGGTTGCGGGCGAGCTCCTGCGGAGAAACTCGCCGGCCCCGACCCGGATCGACGACTGGCCCTAGCGCCCGCGTAGGAGCTCGCGACCCTCGAAGGAGTCGACCTGCACCGCCGCGTCGCGCGCAGCCTCCGCGTCGCGGATGCGCTGCGCGTCGTCAGGCCCCAGGACGCCTTTCTCGACGGCCGCCTGGAGCACGCTGAGCACCGCACCGCGCGGGAGCACCTTGCGCCGCTGCGCCTCCTTGAGCTTTTCGCGCGCGTCCTTGGCCGCCATCACCTTGTCGAGCGTCGCCTCGAGGAAGCCCAGGCCGAGCTCGCCACCATCCGGGACGTAGATCGTCTCGGTCAGAGCCAGCCGCAGCGCTCCGTCGTCGAGGATGCCGCGCGCGACCTCGCTCGTGCGCCGATCGCTGGGCGGTTTCGCCCGGGCGCCCAACGGGAACACGCACCAACGCAGGCCGAGCGCGACCCAGCGCAGCGGGAGATTGTCGAACAAGCCCGTGAGCGCTCGTTCGATCTCGAAAACGGCGTTGTCCATCGACCACAGGAACGCGGCGCGCCGACTGTCGGGTTGGCCTTCGTCGACGAAGCGCTTGAGCACCGCGGAGCCGATGTAGAGCCACGCGAGCGCGTCGGCCAAACGGCCGCTCAGGTTCTCCTTGCGCTTGAGGCTCGCGCCGAGCGTGCCCATGGCGGTGTCGGCGGCGATTCCGAAAGCCGCGCTGTAGCGCGAGAGTTTCTGGAAGTAGGGCGCTGCGGCGCCGCGCACCGGAGCGTCGGCGAGCGCACCGTCGGAGAGTCCGAGCAAGAGCGCGCGCGCGGCGTTGGTGAACACCAACCCCACGTGCCCCCAGAAGGCGCGGTCGAAGCGCACCAGGTCGCGCGCGTCGGCGGCGGCGAGCTCCTCCTGCACCCACGGGTGGCAGCGGATCGCACCTTGTCCGAAGACGATCATCGAACGCGTCAGCACGTTGGCGCCCTCGACGGTGATTCCGATCGGCAGCGATTGGTACGCATGCGCGAGCGTGTTGCGCGGGCCGCGGCAGATGCCCCCGCCACCGACGACATCCATCGCGTCGTTCACGACCACGCGCATCGCCTCGGTCGTGTAGGCCTTCATGATCGCGGTGACGACAGCGGGCTTCTCTCCAGCGTCGAGTGCGCCCAAGGTGAGCTTGCGCGCAGCATCGATGGTGTAGGTCAGGCCCGCGATGCGGCCGAGCTTGGCCTCGATGCCTTCGAAACGGCCGATCGGTAGCCCGAACTGCTCCCGGATTGTCGCGTGGGCGCCGACGACCCGCGTGGCGAGCTCGGCTGCCCCCGTCGAAAGCGCGGGCAGCGAGACGCCGCGGCCCGCCGCCAGGCACTGCATCAGCATGGTCCAGCCTCGGCCGGCCATCTTCGGCCCGCCGATGATGAACTCGAGCGGCACGAACACGTCGCTGCCGCGTGTCGGGCCGTTCATGAAGGGCACGTCGAGCGGGTCGTGCCGCTCGCCGAACTCGACCCCCGGCGTCGCGGTTGGGATCAGCGCGCAGGTGATGCCGAGTTCTTCCTCACCGCCGAGCAGACGCTCTGGATCGCGCAGCTTGAACGCCAGACCGAGCACGGTCGCGACCGGTGCCAGCGTGATGTAGCGCTTGTCCCAGGTCAGGCGCATGCCGAGCACCTCGCGGCCGTCGAACGTGCCTCGACAGACGATGCCCACGCTGCGCATCGAGGCGGCGTCGGAGCCCGCGTAGGGCTCGGTCAGGGCGAAGCAGGGCACCTCCTCGCCGCGCGCCAAGCGCGGAAGCCAGTGGTTCTTCTGTGCGTCGGTACCGTAGTGGAGGATCAGTTCCGCGGGACCCAGGGAATTGGGCACCATCACCGTCACGGCCGCGGTCACGCAGCGCGAGCTGAGGCGCGCGACGACGGCGGACTGCATGCGGGCCGAGAACTCCAGCCCTCCAAAGCTGCGCGGGATGATCATGCCCATCAGCCCCGAGCGCTTGATCGCAGTCCAGACCTCGGGAGGCAGGTCGCCATCGCGCGTCACGCGGTGGTCGTCGAGCTGCGCACACAGCTCGCTGACCTCCTTGCTCAGGAAGGCACGCTCGCGCGCGTCGAGGTCGCGGCACTGGAACGCGAGCAACTGGCCCCAGCGCGGCGCGCCTCCGAACAGCTCGCGATCCCACCACACGGTGCCGGCTTCGAGCGCGGCGCGCTCGGTGTCGCTCATCTTCGGAAGGATCGAGGAGATCGCCGGCATCGCCGGCGCCGTGACCAGGGCGCGGCGCAGCGGCACCACGCCGCCGAGCAGCGCGGCGAAAGCGAAGATCCCGACGACGATCCAGAACAAGACCGGCACGCTGGGGCCGGAGAGCCACCACATGCCGAGCACGTAGGCTCCGCCGAGGACCCAGCCCCAGTAGGGACGTCTCAAGTACGCGAGCGCGACGAAGACCGCTGCGAGGACGACGACGCCACCCAACCAGGTCAGGAGGATTCCCATGGCGCTCCTTGTTTCGACGGAAGTTCGTCGGCCCTTATAGCGAGAGGGCAGCGACGTCCCGCGATCGTTCCCGGCGCAGCGTCCAGCGCGCTCGCGAGTTGCACAGCCCGCGAGGCTCTCTGTGGCTGCTCCCTAGGAAATTCGTTTGTGTCTCCTGACGCGCGCAATTGCGGCGCGTCGATGCGCACAGCACCCCAGCGAGTGGCCGAGATCTCCGGGAGCCCCGAGCGGATCCGCCGGACCGAAACCAGCGGGCCGCGGAAGCGTCGATCGAGGATGTGGCCGAGAACGAAACGGGCCCCGCCGATCAGCGATCGGCGGGGCCCTGTCGTGCGTGAGCGGTCGAGACTACTGGAGCTCGATCTGGCCGTAAGCGATCCACGGCGTGCCGTTGGTACGCGTGCCGAAGACCTGCACCGGAACCACGGTGCCGGCGGGCTCGCCCGCGAGGTTCAGCGTGTTGATCAGGTCGTTGTAGCTGAACTCGAAGCGCAGGTCCTTCTTGCCGTCGACGCCCTGCGGATTGCAGTCACCGAACTGGAGCGCGGCGAACACGCCGATCTCCTGCGCGGAGTACTTGTTCGGGTTCGGCGGCGTGATGAAGGTCAGCGGCTCGGCCTGACGGCTGAGACGGACGGACGCGCGGTTGATCTGCGCGACCGCGAGGTTCGAGCGGCCGAGCACCGTGAACGTCAAACGCGTGCTGGCGGCGGCGCGATCGAGCACGTCGGTGCAGGTCGCGATGTTCATCTCGAGGTTGAAGTTGCTGCCGGCCGAGGGGCTGGTCAGGGTGATGACCTGGTCCGCCGACGAGCTGAAACCACAGCGGTCGAGCGCGGTCCAGGTGCGGACGATCGTCTGCTCGTGGCCGGGGCCCTGCTGCGGAATGATGGTGTCGAAGTAGGACACGGTCGGAACCGGATCGCACATGTCCGAGGCGGTCGCGAAGCCCGTCGAGCCCGGGTCGGTGGGGATGCCCCACACGCCCGTGACGTCCGTCGGGACGCTCAGCGCCGGCGCGGTCGTGTCGCTGACGCGCACCCAGTCACCGCAGACCGTCAACTGATTGCCGGAGGTGACGCGCAGCACCAAGTAGCACTGGCGGTAGCACTGTCCGGTCATGTCGATGACGTAGTTGGCCTGCAGCGATGTCGGGTCGTCGACGAAGCCGAAGGGGCACTCTTCGAACCACTGCGTCGTGATCTGGGTGCCATCGGGGTCGAATGAACCCGTGCCGTCGACCGGAACCGCGGTGGACGCGCCCGTGCACTCGGCGTCGTAGGGACCGCCGAAAACGCACACGGGTGCCGCCTCAGGCCCCTGCGCCAGGGCAGCCTGGGTCAAGATGAAGGTCGAGCACGCGAGAAGAGCGCGCTTGGAGAGATTGGAAGTGAACATGATGGCTCCGATGAGGAAAGTTCGAGGGGAACGTGTACGGGTGGGGGGGGAGGGGTAGACGCCCCAGGGATGCGAGCTGAGGCTCTAGGGCAGAGAGTATCCCAGAGTCCGCGGCCTGGGAAGATGACGGTGTCGTTATTTCGACCCCCCCGACTCGAACTGCACCCCGACCGTCGCCGATCGCGGCACAATTTTCAGGTCGAGGGCGGCCGAGGGGCGGCCACCGGCCGCGGAACAGGGCCTCATAGGAGAATTCGAGTGCCGTCCGAACTCGCAAAACACGAGGAACTGCGCTCGACGTCTGCGTAAGCGCGGTTCAGCGGATAGACGCAGGCTCCGGGGCGACGTGAGTAGTCCACGGCGCGTTCACAGCTCGAATTGTCGCTGCAGCCAGCGGGGCCGGCTGAAATCCCAATGGGCTTCGACCATCGCGGAGACCAGCACGGGGTACAGCTCTTCCAGGACTTCGCGCATTTCGCCGTCGAGTCCGACCGCGGCGCAGTAGTCGTCGATAGCTGTCTGCTCGTCGGGGCGGCGTTGCGCCTGCGAACGCGCCTGCATCCACATTTGCCTCGGTGTCAGGCCCTGGGCCTGTTTGCGCTCATGCGCGAGGTAGTGGAATAGATCGTAGTAGGGCAGATCGCGCGGGCGGGCCGAACCCCAGTCGAGAATGGCCAGCACCGAGCCGTCGGGGCGGACCTGTACGTGCTTGCTGCGCAGGTCCGCGTGCTGGATCACCAGAGGCAACCGCCGGCCGAGCACGCGCCGCCGCGTCGTGCGGCGCAACTCGTCGAGTGTGTGCTCGGTCGATGGGACGCGCGCATGCCGTCGGACCAGATCGAAGCGCGAGCCGAGAAGCTCCTCGAACAGCGCCTCGTCGAGCCGCACGTCGCGCTCGACCACCAAACCGGAGAGGATCCGGGACAGGTCGGACAGCGTGCGCGCGGTTGCCTGCAGCTCGCCCGTCAGCTGCGGGGCCGTCCAGCCGGCGATGCGCCGCTCGCAGGTGACGTACACGCCGTCGAAGAACGCCTCGACGAGCGGTTCCGGCACGGGGCAGCGCTCTGCCGAGTTCGCGAGGCGTCTCAGGAACTGCATATGGGTCTGCATTTGGTTGCGCTGAGCGGCGCTCAGCCCGACGTGGACGCACCACGAACCGGCCGCAGCTTCCGACGACTCGCCGCGCGTGAGCAGCACCGCGGAGTTGCCGCGGGTGGCGACCAAGTGCTCGACGCGCGGCACGGGCTCCCCGAGCGTTCGCGCGAGCCCGCTCAGGATGCGTTCGACACGAGTCGGAGTCTCGCGCCACTCGGTGCGCGAGCTCGCCAGCGCGAACGAGGGCGCGAGCCAAGGGAACAGCCCGAAGCGCTGGGCCAGGATCTTCCAGCGGTTGCGGCGCTCCTTGGGGCCGAGCTCCAAACGCAACTCCGGCCCGTCCAAACCCACGACGAAAGTGAACTCGCGCGCGTCCGGGTAGAGCGCGAATGAACGCGGGCGTTCGAAGCCCGGCGCCTGGGCCAGCGCGCGGTAGCCGGCCAGCGAGCGCTCGCTGCGCCGTGTCAGGATCGAGCTCGCATAGCGCCCTGGCGATGGCACATCGAACACGCCGCGCCTGCCGGTCGAGCGCTTGTAGGCGAAGCGGTTGTCGGCGACCAAGAGCAACTCTCCGCCGCAGATGCGTCGCAACTCCTCGAGGTCGTGCCCCCAGCCGCGCGCGGGATCGGGCAGGCCATCCTCGGCCACCACCAGCTCGAACTCCCGATCCGCGAACGGCAGGCGCGCTGCTCCGTCGCCGCACACGGTGCGCGTCTGTTGCCCGGGGACCAGAGCCGCGTTGCGCAGCGTCGCGAAACGCAAGCGCAGCGCGTTGCGGTCGAGCAGCGTGAGCTCGTAGCCGTGGTGCGCGAGCGGCACGTGCGCGCCCGAGAGCGCGTTGCCGATGAACAGCGCTCGCGCTCCGCTCGTGCACGGGCCGCGCAACAGCAGCAACCACGCGCCGCGCGATTCGCGCTGCAATTGCATCGTGCGGTCGGCCGTGGCGTCGTCGACCTCGAGCAACAGCTGCTCGTAGGCCTCGCGGTACGGAATGCCGGCCTCCATGGCGTTGAGCGCGCGCTCGATCGAATCCCGATCGAGCGGAAAGGGCTCGCTGAAATTCACGGGCGCTCCGCCCTCGGGAGGCCGAGCGAGACCAGGGCCGCGCTCAGCGGGGCGAGCAACATCAGCAGCCCGCTCCAGCCATCGGTCGAATCCGTGCGCAGCGCCTGCAGCGGTGCGCGCTCAGCCAGAGCGTGCAAGGCGCAGGCGCCGGCTAGAGTCCAGCCCAGGAACTTCGACTCGAGACTTGGCTCGAGCGGCTCGGGCCCGCGCGCAGCGTCCACCCGCGCGCGGAATCCGAGCAACCACGCGACCGACGCGGCAAGCGTCCACGCGCCGGCGCAGCTCACCAGCCAAGGCGAAAGCGCCTCGGTCGAGCCGCGCGTTGCCGCGGCGATGGCGGTCTCTTCGGCGCATCGGGTTGCGGCCATGGGGAGCGCGCATGCCAGCGCCGCCACCAGGGCTGCCACGAGCGTCGAGCGACGCTCGCGCGGATGCGTGCCGACGAGCAGCGCGAGCCCGCCGGCGAGTCCAATCGCGGGCGCGACCCAGGCCGTGCACGACCATGCCACCAGCGCCAGTGCTCGAGCGCGGCGATCCGCGCGCCGCAGCCACAGGATCGAGCACGCCGCACCGAGGGCCACGGCGACGCGCGCCACGCCGCCGACGACCGTGTGCGTCGGGAACCACGCGACGCACCCGGCGAGCGCCGCCGCAACGAGCGTCGACGCGAACTCTGCGCGGCGCGCCGCGCGTGAGCCGCGCAACCCGGCGATGTAAACAGCGCTCGCCGCGAACGCGTTCAACCAACGCGATTCGTCCGCGCAGGCCCACCACAAGGGGGACAGCGCCGCGAGCCAGCCCGCGCCCCGAGCGACGCGGACTGGGGCCGACGGCTCAGGTTGCTTGCAGTCGCTTCCGGGTGCAAACGCGGCCGGGCCCGACGCGCGGAGCGCGAGCGCCAGCACGGGCACGACGGAGCAGGTCCACCAAGCGACCCAAGGCATGCCAAGGGCCTCTCCAACGCGCATCGCGAGCGCTAGCGCGGCGCTGCCGAGCGCGGAACTGACGACGACGGTGAACGCGAGCTCGTGCTTCGCATGGGATCCGATGCGGCCCGCCGGCAAGAGCGCCAGCACGGAGCGCCCGACAGCGAGCGCGGCGAACGGCCATAGCGCTCGCTCGAGATCCTGCAGGGCCGAGAGTTCCATGGGTGGGTGCAGGGCGATGGTGACGGCGCGCGTGGGGGGAGTAAAGCGCGCAGCGACGTGCTTCCGCGGACAGCGCTCGGTCGCTAAGACTGGCACGATGCTCGTTGCGGCCCTGCAGTTCGACGTGCGCCGCGGCGCGACCGCGTCCAACACCGAGGTCGTGCTGAACGAGCTCGAGCGCGCTGCGGAGCGCGGGATCGCGCTCGTGGTCTTGCCCGAGATGTGGCCCTCGTCGTTCCCCGGCCCGGAGTCGGATCTGGCGGCACTGGTCGCGGCCGACGACGACGCTTGGACGCGCGTGGCGCAAGCCGGCGCGCGGTTGGGAGTCAGCGTGTGTGGTTCCGCCTTTGGCGGCGTCGAGCGCGGGCTTCCGGCGAACCGCTGGCGGCTGTTCGACGCGGGCGAGTGTCGCTCCGCGTACGACAAGCTGCACCTCTTCTCGCCGACGGCCGAGAACGAGAGTTTCAGCGCCGGCGACCGGCCGCCCGCGTGCGTCGAGCTGCGAGGCGCGCGCGTCAGCGGGCTGGTGTGCTACGACCTGCGCTTTCCCGAGCTCACGCGTCTGGCGTTTCGCGCGGCGGCGGATCTGGTGTGCATCAGCGCTCAATGGCCTGTCGCGCGAGCCGCGAATTGGCGCGCGCTCGCCGCAGGACTGGCAGCTCAGAACCAGTGCTTCGTCGTAGCCTGCAATCGCACGGGCGTCGATGTCATCGGCCGCCGCGAGCTGACGCTCGAATTTCCCGGCAACTCGCTGCTCGTCGATCCGCACGGGAGGGTGCTCGCCGAGGGCCGCGGAGAAAACGGTCTGATCGAGGCCGAGCTCGACCTCGCGCTCGCGCGCGACCTGCGCCGGCGCGTTCCCGTCGAACGTGACCAACGCAGCGAGCTGTACGCGCGCTGGTCGCGTGAGCCGCGCGGGTAACGTCGGCGCGCGCTCCAAAACGGCCGGTGGCCGGCTTTGGAGCACCGGCCACCTTCCGTCTCTCTCGATCTCTCTCTCGAGATCGGGTTCTCTCAGATCGGCGGCAGTGGTTGGCGCTCGAGGCGCGGCGGGACCTCGCCGGCGCTGCCCTTGTGCGGCGTGATCACGGGCACGTGTGCGGCGTTCGACGGGGCGCACAGGAAGTTCGGCGGAGGCACGCTCCCGCCGAGGAGCTCCGGTGCGAGCGGCGCGAAGCCCTGTTGTGTGCGTTTCCAGGCGTGAGCGCGTCCACGGTCGACGTCGATCCACACGAAGTCGTCGGCGAGCGCGGCGAAGGCCTCGAAAGTCCACTTGAACGTGCACGCCGTGCCCAGGTCGTTGCGCGTCGCCACGACGAACTCGAGTCCGCGCAGGCCGCCGGGGAGCACGCTCCAGCGTGCTTGGCCGCGCGCCGGAACCACCAGCGCGCCACGCGGCGTCGAATGTGCGTCGAACACGAACAGGATCTCCGGGCGATCCGTGGGATTGACCGCGACGATTTCGTGGGTTGTGACGCGCAGCGCAAGATCGATCTCGGGGGCCGGGACGAAGGGCGAGATGAGCGCGGCGGCGACGGTCGGCGTCGTCAACATGGGCGGGGACTCCTTGGGGCCGACGGCGAGCAGTCGAATGCGTCGGTGCGCGGTCTATCGGAGGCCCCCGCGCGAGCGCTTGAGGGTTCGAGCGCTCGATTCCGGAAAAAGTTTCGAAGTGACGAGACTGCGCCGGCGGTCAGTCGCGGCCCAGGGCGCGGAAGGCCGCGAAGTCCGCGGCGCGCGTTCCGGCTTCGCGCAGGCGTTGGCGAGCCAGCGCGGCCGCGCGCGCCGGTCCGAGCCCGCGCTCGAGCGCGCGATGGAACTCTGCACCGAAGGCCGCGGCGCTGGAATCCTCGATCGGCCACTGGGTCGCGATCAGGTTGCGCGCCCCGCCGGCCAGGAATGCTCGCGACAGGCCGAACAGGCCTTCGGCGTCGACGAACGCACCTCCGCCGCTCCAGCAGGCGGCGAGCACCACCAGGGGCAGATCGGACCGCACCGCGGCGATCTCCTCGGCGCACACGGGCTGCGGCTCGCTGGTGACCAGGCTGGCGCCGCCGAACGAGCCCGCGACGTCGCACTCGGCGCTCAAGTGCGTCGCGATGTGCAACGCTCTTCCGCTGCGCAGCGCCTGCAGCAACTCGACATGACGGAAGTCCGCTCCGGTGGCGCTCGCGGTAGCGCCGTGCAACTCCCGCAACAGCGCGAGTTCCTCGCGCGCTCCCGGCAACAGCTCGCGCTGCGCGGCGTCGAGCGGTGCGCCGCACAGCGTCCACTGCAAGTCCGCCCACTCGATCCTCGATGGGCTCGGAAGCGCAGCGTCCAGCCCAGGCGAGGCGACGAGAGCGAGCTCGTCGGTCCCGACGATCGCGCTCCAGTCGAGCACCTCGAAAGGCAGCGCTTCACACGGCCCGTGGGCCAGGATCAGCAAGCGCGGCCACTGCGGCGCTCCGCGCGCGCAGCTCGCGAGCGAAGCGGAAATCTGTGGCGGAAACAGGCTCCGCGCGAGGTCGAGCGCTAGAGCGGCGAGTCGCTCCTCCGCCCCGCGCGCCAGGACCGACTCGCGCAGCCTGCGCACGGCTTCCTCGAGATCCACCCGGCCATGCTCGACGCGGACGCAGCGCGCCGTGCCATCGGGCGCGACGTGGGCGGCGACGGTGAAGTCCGCGCCAACCACCCATGTGACCAATCCCAACTCGTATGCGCTCGCCCAGGCCCGCACACTCGCGGGAGTCACCCCCGGCACCGCGGGCGAGGTCGACCGACGCAGGGAGCGCGCTTGCGCCTCCTCGATCGCGCACACCGCGTCGAGCGGCCGGCGTTGCCGTGCACGCGTGTCCGCGAGCAGCGCCACCGTGTGCAGGCCCAGTCGCTCGCCGATGATTCCCGCCGCGGTTCCGGCAACCGCGTCTCGGCGCTCCAGTGCGCGCATGCGGTCGATCTCCAGCGCGGAATCGAACGCTGCCTGCAGGTGCTCCGCGGCGCCGTCGTCGTCTCCGATGGCGTGCAGGGCCTCTCCCAGCAACGCGCGCGCGCGCTCGCGCCCCAGCGGCGAGAAGGTCGCGGCCGCATCGCTGTCCTGGAGCAGCGCCAGCACCTCGAAGGTGCGCTCCTCGCGCAACGCCAAGGTGGCGAGCGAGAGCACCGCGAGCTCCGAGGGAGCGGCCTCCGCCAAGCGCTCGAAGTGCAGCCGCGCCTCGTCGAGAGCTCCGCGCCGCAGCTGTGCATTGCCGATCAGGAGTTCCCATTCGACGTGGTCGAGCACGTGCGCCTCCGTCGGCGGCGCGTTGCGCTCGAGGAAGGCCACGCTCTCCTCGGCGAAATCCTGCTCGAGCAGTCGCGCAGCCCAATCGCGCGCCAGCGGCCAGTGCGTCGACGGTTCGCGGAAGCGGGCGAGTTCCTCGAGTCGCCGGTCTTGCTCGCGCGCGTCGCCCGCGGCGCGCGCCAGCGACAGCAGCCCTTGGAGCGCGCTCTCGCGCAGGTCGTCGCGGCGCACGGCCGCAGCGAGCCGCAGGCACTGCTCGAACTGCGCGCGCGCAGCTGACTCCTGGCCGCGGCACGCCGCCACACGCCCCAGCAGCCACAGCGCCTCGATGCGCGGCGTCAGCTGGCCCGCTCGCTCGAACGCGGTCGCGGCGCGCTGAGCATCGTCGAGGGTGCGCTCGAGGAGCTCCGCGAAGGCCGTCGCGTCCGCCACGGTCGCCTGTTCCAGACGCTGCAACCCGAGCCGCGCGCAGAGCGACCACGCTTGGGCCGCTGGAACGAAGTCCGGGCGCGCGCTCGCGTCCGCCGCCAGCGTGCGCAACTCGCGCTCGATCTCGATGCGTTGCTCACGCCAGGCATCGCCGACGATTCCGCTCGTGCCCGCGTCTCGCACGCGCTGCCAGAGCGCGACGAAGCGTTCTTCGTCCATCAGGCCCTGGACTCGCGCTGCGGGCGTCAGGGCGCGATAGAAGTCGACCACACGGGACACGTCGCAACGCGCGAACTCGTCGCACAGGCGTGCCGCACTCGCATCGACGCGCGCGGCTGCTTCATCCGAGCCGCCGCGCCACGCGCGGAGTTCCGCGATGAACACGCGGATCTCCGCGTCGTAGTCGTCCGAGGCTCGCGCGAACGCGCCCAGCGCGCACAGCGCGATCGCGCTCAGGCTCAGCTTCAGGGCGCGCTCGAGGCGTTCGGCTCGCGTCGGCATGACGCCAACAGTGTCGCCCGAATTCCCCGCCGAGCACCGCCAGAGCCGCCACCATCCGTGCACGCTGCGAGCGCAGCGGCTCGAAAGCTCGATGAGCAACGGCTTCACGAGCTCAGCGCACGGGGCGCCGCGCAAGGTACTGGTCGCGTTCGGGCGTCGCCGGCAGCGTGCGCGCGAAGGCACGCGCGTCGCCGACGAAGCCCGCGTCGTGCAGCAGATGGAGCAGCGCTTCGCTGCGCGCCGGCTCGGCGGCCCTTTCGCGCTCGGCGAGCTCGCGCACCAGGCCGTCGTCGACCACGCACTCGAAGTCTCGGCGGCCGAGCGCCAGATCGAGACCGTCGACTTCGATCCAGGCTTCCCAGGTGTAGTGACCGGCGGGGAGCTCGAAGGCGATGGAGCCGCTGTCGAACAGGGGGCTCGTGCTCTCCAGCCGGACGAGCTCGCGCCCGGAGTCGAAGGCGCTGCCATCGTTGCGGTACAGCACGACCCGGTACTTGCTCGCGCGCTCGTGCGGCGCGAGCTCGAACTGCAGCTTGCTCCACAGCGCTTGGCTGGAACGCAGCACGCGGTCGCGCGGGTACCACAGGTCACTCGGAGCTTGACCGCGCAGCGGCGGGTCGGCCGGGAAACGGATGCGCGCGTGGGCGTGCACGTCAGAGGCGTTGTCCGGCGTGGTCTTGCCCGCGCCGCGCCACAGGAGCGCTGCTGCGACGGCCGCGGCCGCGGCCAGCGGCACCAACAGCCGCAGGCGCCGGCGGCGGTCCGCGGCGAGCCGGGTGGCAGGCTCCTCGATCACCACCGGCACCGGCGGTCGGTGCGCCAACGTGTCGACGAGACTCGAGCACTCCGGGCAGGTGGAGACGTGGGCGCGGATCGACATGCGCTCGGGCTCCGACATGCGTCGCGCGCCGGGTCCGCGGCCGTAGTCGTACAGGTCTTCGGCCGACGGACACACCGGCGCGACCTTGGGCGTCAGACGCTGCTCGATCCATGCCTGCGCGCGCTCCAGGTGCGCCAGTTGCGCTCCGCACTCGCGGCAGCGCGCAGCGTGCTCGGCGAGCTCGCGACGACGCTCCGGGCTGCTCTCCGCGAACGAAGGCAGCGCCGCCATCAGATCGGGCCGAGCGCAGCGCGGGGGGAGCGCCGGACCCTGGCCTGCGTCGAAGGTCGTCATCGTCGGCCCCGTTTCCGTTGCCCGGCCCGCGCGCGGGCCATCTTTCTCGCATCCGCGACGCTCATTCGGCGAGTTCCTGTCTGGGCATGCGCGCCAGGAGTTCCTTGCGCAGTGCGGCCATCGCGCGTTTGAAACGATATTTCGCCTGTTCGACCGTGATGGCGAGCTCGGCCGCGATCTCGATCAGCGTGCGTTCGTCGACGATGCGCAGCTCGAGTAACGCGCGGTCTTCACCCTCGAGCCCTGCGAGCGCACTGCGCACGGCAGCGCCGATCTCGCGCTCTCCTGCGGCGTCGGCGGGGAAGGCGCCCGGATCGACTTCCTC
The DNA here is from genome assembly GCA_020853575.1 of Planctomycetota bacterium. GTDB lineage: Bacteria > Planctomycetota > UBA1135 > UBA1135 > F1-120-MAGs118. The sequence continues at coordinate 129,080 of JADYYP010000036.1, read as the reverse complement.
GGGCAACTCCTCGCCCTGCGCGGCGAGCCTGACGCGCCGCCGTGCGTTTTCCTGACGCTTGAGGTCCACGCAGCGGCACCACGCGACGCGGTACAGCCAGGTGCCAAAGCTGCCGCGAGCGGGGTCGAACGAATCCTGGCGCAGGCGCTCGAGTGCGTGCCAGGTCAAGTCCTGGAACAGGTCGTCGCGCGCGGTCGGGTCCTGCTCGAAGTTGCCGATGCAATGTTGGAAGAGCGTTCGGTAGCGCTCCAAATACACACGGACCGCCTCTTCGCGGCGCTCTCTCAGTCCGCGGACGAGTTCCAGGTCCTCCACGTTGGCTCCGAACGACCCCTAGGAGTCTCGCGGATCGCGGGCGCCGTGTCACGATGCAAGGAACCGTTGGCGCGCGCCTGCGACCTCCGGCGGATGGAGTGAGCAGGGACGTTCCGTGGAAGGTGGTGGGAACTCGGACCGCACCGTATTCTCTTCCGCCCCTTCGTCTGTCCGGCCCCCAAGGAGTTCACCCGTGAAGGACGTCGTCCTCGCCGGCGCTTGCCGCACCCCGATCGCCAAGTTCCAAGGCTCGCTACAGGGCTTCCGAGCCCCCGACCTGGGGGCCTTCGCCATCCGCGAAGCGCTGCGCCGGGCCGGTGTGCCCGCCGACGCCGTCCAGGAGGTCATCATGGGCAACGTGCTGCAGGCGGGGCTCGGTCAGAACCCCGCGCGCCAGGCCTCGCGCAAGGCTGGCATCCCCGATTCGGTGGGGGCCTTCACCGTGAACAAGGTCTGCGGCTCGGGTCTGAAGGCCGTGATGCTCGCCGCGCAGGCCATCCGCGCCGGCGACGCCGAGGTGATCGTCGCGGGCGGCATGGAGAGCATGACCAACGCGCCCTACCTGCTCCCCGAGGCGCGCGCCGGCGTTCGCTTGGGCCACGGCAAGCTGATCGACTCCATGGTCTGGGACGGGCTGTGGGACATCTACAACGACTTCCACATGGGCATCACCGGCGAGAAGGTCGCCGAGAAATACGAGATCACGCGCGCCATGCAGGACGCGTTCGCGGCACAGAGCCATCGGCGCGCTGCGGAAGCGACGGCGGCCGGGCGCTTCGAGGCGGAGAAGTTCGCCGTGGCGATCCCGCAGAAGAAGGGGGACGCGCTGCAGTTCACGCTCGACGAGGGCATCAAGGGCGACACGACTCCCGAGGGCATCGCCAAGCTCAAGCCGGCCTTCAAGCCCGACGGCGGCACGGTGACTGCGGCCAATGCCTCCTCGATCAACGACGGTGCCTCGGCCATCGTGGTCATGAGCGCGGAGCGCGCCCGCGCCCTGGGAGTTCGGCCGCAAGCGCGCGTGGTCGCCTACGGCACCGGCGGGTGCGCTCCGGAGTGGGTGATGATGGCGCCCGAGCATTCGATCCGCGGCGTGGCCGCGAAGGTCGGCCGCAAGCCGGCCGATTTCGAGCTGCACGAGATCAACGAGGCCTTCTCCGTGGCGGCCCTGGCGCTGATGCGCGTGCTCGAGCTCGATCCCCAGCGCGTCAACGTCAACGGCGGCGCGGTCGCGCTCGGTCATCCGATCGGTGCCAGCGGCTGTCGCGTGCTGACCACGCTGCTGCACGCGATGGCGCAGCGCAAAGCGAAGACCGGCATGGCCTCGCTGTGCCTGGGCGGTGGAAATGCGGTCTCGATGGCGGTGGAGGCGCTCTAGGCCATGGCATTCTTCGAGCACGTCGCAGTCATCGGTGCCGGCACGATGGGCAACGGCATCGCGCAGACCTTCGCGGCCCACGGCAGCCAAGTGAGCTTGATCGACATCGACGCCAAGGGCCTCGAGAAGGGCCTGGCGGCGATCCGCGCGAGCCTCGACAAGTTCGCCTCGAAAGCGCTGATCACCAAGGAAGCCGCCGACGCGGCCTTCGCGCGCATCGCGCCCTCGGGCGCGCTCAGCAGCGCCAAGTCGGCGCAACTCGTGGTCGAAGCGGTGGTCGAGCGCGAGGACGTCAAGCGCAAGGTGTTCGGCGAGCTCGATGCACTGACCGCGCCCGAGTGCATCCTCTCCAGCAACACCTCGTCGATTTCGATCACCAAGATCGCCGCCGCCACCAAGCGCGCCGACAAGGTGATCGGCATGCACTTCATGAACCCGGTGCCGCTGATGAAGCTGGTCGAGGTCATCCGTGGCCAGGAGACCAGCTCCGAGACCAGCGCCAGGGTGATGGCTTGCGCCGAAGCGCTGGGCAAGGTGCCGGTCGAGGCCGCCGACTATCCGGGCTTCGTCTCCAACCGCGTGTTGATGCCGATGATCAACGAGGCGGTCTACTGCCTGATGGAGGGCGTGTCGACCAAGGAAGGCATCGACACGGTGATGAAGCTGGGCATGAACCATCCGATGGGCCCGCTGGCACTGGCCGACCTGATCGGGCTCGACGTGTGCCTCGACATCCTCAACGTGCTGCACGACGGTCTCGGAGATCCGAAGTACCGTCCCTGCCCGCTGCTCAAGCGCATGGTCGCGGCGGGTCGGCTCGGGCGTAAGACCAAGAAGGGCTTCTACGAGTACTAAGCGATGTTCGAACTCTCCGAAGAATTGACGCTCGTGCGCGACGCCGCGCGTGATTTCGCCGAACGCGAGCTGATGCCGCGCGCGACCGCGCACGATCGCGAGGCGCACATCGACGATGCGGTGTGGAAGCAGATCGGCGAGCTGGGCTTCTGGGGCCTGACCGTTCCCGAGAGTCACGGTGGCGCGGGTCTGGGCAATCTGGCCCTGTCGATCGTGCTCGAGGAGCTCAACCGCGCCTGCGCGGCGACGGGCGTGACGGTCAGCGTGCACAACAGCTTGGTGTGCTCGCCGCTGACGAAGTACGGCAGCGAGGCGCAGAAGCGCGAGTGGCTGCCGAAGCTCGCCAGCGGTGAGATCCTGGGAGCCTACGCGCTGACCGAGCCGGGCTCGGGCTCGGACGCTGCGGCGCTGTCGACGCGCGCCGTGCGCGATGGCGACCACTTCGTGCTGAACGGCACCAAGATCTGGGTCACCACGGGCTCGCTCGCAGGCGTGGTGATCGTCTACGCGCGCACCAATCCCGACGTCGCCAAGGCCAAGGGCATCAGCGCCTTCATCGTGCCCGCGAACGCACCGGGCTTCAAAGTGGGCAAGAAGGAGCTCAAGTGCGGCATCCGGGGCTCGCCCGCGGTCGAGCTCGAATTCGACAACTGCCGCGTGCCGGCGGCCAACGTGCTCGGCGGAGTCGACCGCGGCTTCCCGATCGCCATGGACACCCTCGACGGCGGGCGCATCGGCATCGCCTCGCAATCGGTGGGCATCGCCCAGGCCTGCATCGAAAACGCCGTGGCCTACGCCAAGGTGCGCCAGCAGTTCGGCAAGCCCATCGCGCACTTCCAAGCGATCCAGCACAAGATCGCCGACATGCAGACGCGCAGCGACGCCGCGCGCATGTTGGTGCACAAGGCGGCGTGGCTGCGCGACCGTGGCGAGCCCTGTGGTCGACAGGCTGCGGAGGCCAAGCTGTTCGCCTCCCAATCGGCCAACTTCTGCGCCGACGAGTGCCTCCAGATCCACGGCGGCGCAGGCTACACCGACCACTTCATCGCGGAACGCCTGTTCCGCGACGCGCGCATCACCGAGATCTACGAGGGTGCGACGGACATCCAGCGGCTCGTGATCGCGCGCGCGGTCCTCGGCTGATCTGCGGAAGAGCGACGTGGCTCAAGCGCACAACCTGGCCGAGCGTCTGGTCCGCGGCGATCGCAGCGCTCTGGCGCGGCTGATCACCTGGGCCGAGAACGCCGACCCGCGTTTCGCCGCTGAGTTCGTCGCCTTGTGGCCCAGGGTCGGGCGCGCTTGGCGCATCGGCGTCACCGGTCCGCCCGGCGCCGGGAAGAGCACACTGGTCAACGAGTTGGCGCGTCTGGAGCGCTCGCGCTCGAAGACCGTGGGCATCGTCGCCGTCGACCCGACGAGCCCGTTCACCGGCGGCGCGCTGCTCGGCGATCGCATCCGCATGGACGACCGCACGCTCGATCCGGGCGTGTACATCCGCTCGATGGCCTCGCGCGGCAGCCACGGCGGCTTGGCGCGCGCGTCGGCGAGCGCGTGCGACGTGCTCGACGCCTTCGGCTTCGACTCGCTCGTGCTCGAGACCGTTGGCGTCGGTCAGGCGGAGTACGACGTGCTCGACGCCGCTGACACGGTCGTGGTCGTGCTGTGCCCCGGCGCCGGGGACTCGATCCAGGCGATGAAGGCTGGTCTGCTCGAGGTCGCGGACGTGCTGGTGGTCAACAAGTCGGACCTGCCCGGCGCGGATCGATTGCTCAACGACCTGAACGAGGCCGTGCACGTGCGCTTCCTCAAGCGCGCCTGGAACGTGCCGGTGGTCGCGGCCAGCGCGGGAACGCAAGCTGGCGTCGAACAGGTGCTCGAGGCGGTCGAGGCTCACCGCGCGCACGTCGTTGCACAGGGACTCGAGTCGGCGCGGCGCAAGAAGCGCGTCCAGCAAGTGCACCACATGTTGGCTGAGCTTCTCGCCGAGCAGCTGTGGGGGCCGCGGGGTTGGAGCGCGCGTGTCGAACGCGAGCTGGAGCTCGGTCGCTCGCCCCAGGAACTCGCGGCGACGTTACTCTCCGAAGTCATGAGCTGCTTGAAGACGCCGACGGAGGCCCAGCGATGACCTTCTCCGATTCCCGCTCCAATGTCCGCGCGGTCGACGCCCGCGCCGAGTGGCAACGCGCCTTCGACGAGGCCAAGAAGCGCGGCGTCGAGTTCAGCACGCTCTCGGGCGCCGCACTCGCTCCGCTGTATGCACCCGAGGACGCGGCGTGCGATCCGGAGCGCGACCTCGGATATCCCGGCGCTTTCCCGTTCACGCGCGGCGTGCATCCCACGATGTACCGCAGCCGCCTGTGGACCATGCGTCAGTTCGCTGGCTTCGGGAGCGCGCGCCAGACCAACGAGCGCTTCAAGTTCTTGCTGGCGCACGGTCAGACCGGCCTGAGCACGGCCTTCGACTTCCCGACCTTGATGGGCTACGACTCCGACCACGCCCACGCCTTCGGGGAGGTCGGACAGGTCGGCGTCGCGATCAGCTCGCTCGAGGACATGCAGACCTTGATGTCGGGCATCCCGCTGCAGGATGTCTCGACCTCGATGACGATCAACGGTCCGGCGCCGATCCTGCTGGCGTTCTACATCGCCTGCGGTGAACGCCAGGGCGTCGACCCCAAGCTGCTGCGCGGCACGGTCCAGAACGACATCCTCAAGGAGTACCAGGCGCAGCACGCTTGGTTGGTTCCGGCCGAGCCGGCGTTGCGCATGATCACCGACGTCATGGGCTACTGCGCTCGGCGTGTGCCGCAGTGGAACACGATCTCGATCTCGGGCTACCACATCCGCGAGGCGGGCTCGACGGCCGCGCAGGAGCTGGCCTTCACGCTCGCCAACGGCTTCGAGTACGTGCGCCGCGGCATCGCCGCCGGGCTCGACGTCGACGAGTTCGCGCCGCGCTTGAGCTTCTTCTTCGACAGCCACCTGGACTTCTTCGAGGAGATCGCCAAGTTCCGCGCCGCGCGGCGCATCTGGGCGCGCAAGCTGCGCGACGAGTTCGGCGCCAAGGACCCGCGCTCGTGGATGGTGCGCTTCCACACGCAGACCGCCGGCGTATCGCTGACCGCGCAGCAGCCCGAGAACAACATCGTGCGCACGGCGTTCGAAGCGCTCGCGGCCGTGCTGGGCGGCACGCAGTCGCTGCACACCAACTCGATGGACGAGACGCTCTCGCTGCCGACCGAGAAAGCCGTGAAGATCGCGCTGCGCACGCAGCAGATCATCGCCGAGGAGATCGAGGTCGCGCACGTCATCGACCCGCTGGGCGGCTCGTACTTCGTCGAGGCGCAGACCAACCGGCTCGAGCAAGAGGCCGAGCGCTATTTCCAAGAGATCGCGCGCCGCGGCGGAGTGGTCGCCGCCACGGAACAGGGCTACATCCAGCGCGAAATCCATCGCTCGGCGGTCGCCTATCAAGCGGCGGTCGAGCGCGGCTCCAAGAAGGTCGTCGGTGTCAATTGCTACGTCGAGGGCCAGCAGGGCCCGACGATCGAGCTGCACAAGATCGACCCTGCGGTCGAGCGCGAGCAGCACGAACGACTGGCGCGGCTGCGCAGCCGACGCGACGCGTCCAAGGCCAAGCGCGCGCTGGGCGACATCCGCGATGCGTGCAAGGGCACGGACAACCTGCTCGAGCGCTTCGTCGCGGCAGCCCACGCCGAGTGCACGCTGGGCGAGATCGCCGACGTGCTGCGCGCCGAGTTCGGTCACTACAAGGAGCCGAAGATCCTGTGAGGTCGAGCCGATGGCGAAGAACTCGACAGGTCCGCTCAAGTTGCTGGCGCTGGTGCTGATCGTACCGGCGGTCGTCACCGTGGTGGTCGGCGTCGATTACACCTTGCGTGGCTTGGGATTCGACCTGATCGAGATCCGCATCCCCCGCAGCGGCGGCTGGGCCTTGTTCGTCGGGCTGTGCTGCCTGGGAACGGGCTGGGTCGCCAAGCAAGGTCTGACCGCACTCTGGAAGAAGCTCTGAGATGCACATGACAGCCAACTCGAAGATTCGCGTCTTGGTCGGCAAGCCCGGCCTCGATGGTCACGACCGCGGCGCCAAGACGGTTGCCAGCGCGTTGCGCGACCATGGCATGGAAGTGATCTACACCGGCCTGCACCAGACGCCCGACGCGATCGCCGAGATCGCGGCGCAGGAGGACGTCGATGTCGTCGGCTTGTCGATCCTGTCCGGCGCGCACATGGCGCTTTTTCCGCGCGTCAAGGCCGAGTTGGACAAGCGTGGCATGGGACACGTGCTCTTGACCGGGGGCGGCATCATCCCCCTCGAGGACATGGAAGCCCTGCATCGCCAGGGTTACGCGCGGCTCTTCGGCCCCGGCACGCCGACCGAGGACATCGCCAAGTGGATCCGCGCGGAAGTCGAAAAGCGCCGCGGCGCCGAGGGAGAGCAGTCATGAGCGAGATCACTCCGACTCAACGGGACATCCTGACCATCGAAGAGGCAGCTCTGCTGCTGGGCGTCAGCGTCAAGACCTTCAACAAGGTGCTGCACACACAGAACATCCCGGCGCGCAAGATCGGGCGCGAGTGGAAGTTCTCGCGCGCGGCGCTGATCGAGTGGGTCGGCAGCGGCCGCTCGAAGGACTTCTACAACCAACAGACGGACGACGACGACGAGTCGCCGACGCCGATCAAGCCCGAGCGCGCGCGTCGCACCGCCGGTTGGAACATCGAGTACTAGGAACGAGCGAATTCACATGGCCAGCATCACGTTGCCCGAAATCAAGCACGGTCTCGACCTCTCCGAGCAGCAGACGATGATCCGCGACATGGTGCGCGACTTCGCGCGCACCGAGGTGGCTCCGCTCGCCTTCGAGATCGACGAGCACCACCGCTTCCCGGTCGAGACCTGGAAGAAGATGGTCGAACTCGGTCTGCCCGGCATTCCGTTCAGCGAAGAGGTCGGCGGCTCGGGTGGCGACACGCTCTCGTATTGCCTGGCGGTGGAGGAAATCGCCAAGGTCTGCGGTTCCACCGGGCTGACGCTGGCGGCGCAGGTCTCGCTCGGCACCTGGCCGATCTACGCCTTCGGCGGACATCTGCGCGACTTGTACGTGCCCAAGCTGATCCGCGGTGAGTACATGGGCGCCTACGGACTGACCGAGCCCAACGCCGGATCGGATTCGGGCGGGACACAGACCACCGCGGTGCTCGAGGGCGACCAGTGGCGCATCAATGGCCGCAAGTGCTTCTGCACGAACGCCAACTACGCCGGCACGTTCATCGTCACCGCCGTGACGACGCCCGGCATCGGCGCCAAGGGCATCAGCGCGTTCGTCGTGCCCAAGGGCATCGATGGCTTCCACCTGGAGCCGGGCGAGCACAAGCTCGGCATGCGCGGATCGGACTGGGGCAGCTTGGTGTTCCAGGACGCGCGCATCCCCAAGGACCACCTGCTCGGGCCGACCGGCGAGGGCTTCAAGACCTTCATGAAGACGCTCGACGGCGGGCGCATTTCGATCGGCGCGCTGTCGCTCGGAATCGCCGAAGGCGCTTACGAGTGCGCGCTCAAGTACGCCAAGGAGCGCGAGGCCTTCGGCGGTGTGCTCGCCGATCAGCAGGCGGTGCAGTTCAAGCTCGCCAACATGGCGCTCGACATCGAAGCCGCGCGGCACCTGGTGTACCACGCGGCGCGCTTGAAGGACCTGGGTCAGCCGTACTCGAAGGAGGCGGCGATGGGCAAGTTGCTCGCCTCCGAGTGCGCAATGCGCGCGACGTACGACGCGATCCAGATCTACGGCGGCATGGGCTACAGCCGCGAGTACCCGGTCGAGCGCATGTGGCGCGACGCCAAGCTGTGCGTGATCGGCGAGGGCACCAGCGAGGTGCAGCGCTTGATCATCGCGCGCAGCATCCTGAAGTGATCTGCGCTCGAGCGCCGCGCACTCCCGTCAGGCCGCGTTTCGCGCGCTTTGGCGGCGCTGCGCATCGAGCAGCACGCGCAACAGGTCCTCGCGCCGCACGGGCTTGACCAGGTAGCCGTCCATGCCGGCGTCGAGGCAGCGATCGCGGTCGCCGGAGAGCGCGTTGGCGGTCAGGGCTACGATCGACAGGCGTGAGCGAGCGTCGCCGCGGGCGCGGATGCGTTCGGTTGCGGAGAGCCCGTCCAGTTGCGGCATCTGGCAGTCCATCAGGACCAGATCGAACTCGTGCTCGAGCGTCAGCGACAGGGCTTGCGCTCCGTCCGCGGCGCGTGTCACCACGCAACCCAGACGCTTGAGCGCGACCTCCATCAGACGCCAGTTCACGGCGTTGTCCTCGGCCACCAGGACGCGCAGTCCGGGCCGGGGCGCGAGCGAATCGGCGGCTGGCGCGTTCGCGGGTGCGGTCGTCGGCGCAACGGCGGTGAGCGGCAGGTCGACCAGGAACGTGCTGCCCTGGCCGAGCTCGCTCTCGACCTCGATCGAGCCTCGCATCAGCTGGACGAGCTCGCGCGCGATCGACAAGCCCAGGCCAGTGCCACCGAAACGTCGCGTCATGCTCGCGTCGCCCTGCGTGAATTTCTCGAAGACCGCGCCGAGTTGCTCGCGCGCGATGCCCACGCCGGTGTCGCGCACGCTGAACAGCAGACGCTCACCGGTACTTCCAGTCGTTCGCTCGACTTCGAGCTCGACCGTGCCCTGGTCCGTGAACTTGACCGCGTTCCCGGCGAGATTGATCAGCACCTGCCGCAGTCGCGTGGGATCCCCGAGTGCGCACTCGGGCACGGAAGGGCCGACCCGCATCGTCAAGGTCAGCGCCTTCGAGGCCGCCAGAGGTCGCACGATGCTCTCGACTTCGCGCACCAGCTCGCGCACCGAGTAGGGGACGCTCTCGAGCTGCACCTTGCCGGCCTCGATCTTCGACACGTCGAGGATGTCGTTGATCAGCGTCAGGACGTGCCGAGCGGTACGCCGCGTGACCTCCGCGAACTCGCGCTGCTCTGGAGTGAGCTGCGAATCGGCGAGCAGGTCCGTCATGCCCACGATGCCGTTGAGCGGCGTGCGGATCTCGTGGCTCATGTTCGCCAGGAACTCCGACTTCGCGCGGCTCGCGCTCTGGGACAGTCGCAGCAGGCGCGCGCTGTGGTCGGCGATCCACAGGGTGACCGCGAGGAGCGCGCACAGCAGGGCGACCGAGATCGCCAACCACGTGTGACGCGCCGCCGCCATGGCATCCAGCCAAGCCGCGGCCGGGAAGTCGACGCCGAGCACGGACTCGACGCGACCCCGCTCGTCGTGCAGCGGATAGTACGCGCTGACCCACGTGCCCCAGCGGTCTTGGACGATCGCCGGGTCGAATCCCGCCCAGCCGTCGAAAGCCGCCGACAGCTCGGCCGTGACCGCGTCCTCGTCGAAGGGCTCACCGATCGGCGTGCGTTGTTCGTTGTCGCCAGAGTAGCGCCCATCGCGGTCGTAGTCGGTCTCGGCGTCGACCCACAGCCGAATTCGCCCGTCCTCGCCGCGGTGGAAGCTGTACACGTCGGCCACGCGCTCGTTGGCGGAAAGCCAGCGCTTCTGCGCATCGATCAGGCCCAAGTAGAGCGGATCGTCGGGGGGAGTCTGGGCCGTGATGCGCGCGTGCCCGAGGTGCTCCATTTCCTCGGCGTACACCGGGCCGAAGCCCTCGACCGAGCTCTGCATTCGCTGGCGCTCGGCGCGCTCCGCGAAGTGGATCGCGGCGCCGCCGGCAGCGGCGATCGATGCCTGGAACACGATCAGGTACGCGAGCCGCAGACGCGGCATGCCCAACTCGCGCCAGCGACGCGCCACGAGGGCGGTCACGGCGAACTCGATGGCGACGAACGCGCCATGGTCCCAAAGCGGACTGTCGTGCATGCGGCGGCGGCTCGGAGTGAGAGCGGGCGAACGCTTTGGGGGGCGCTTGTGCTTTCGGTGCTGCGTAGCGCGGGCTTGATTGCCCGTACGTCGAGCAGCGCAGTCGTGCCAAAACAAGCACTGCTCGAGGTCGCGCCGAGCTTGACGGGACCGCGCGCTGCCGATCGGATGGCGGGATGAGCACCGCTGCTGCGCCGCGCACGGCCCCGATCTACCAACGCCAGAGCCACTCGGTCGGCGACTGGCGCATCACCGCGCTCAGCGACGGTTTCCTGCGGCTCGACGGGGGCGCGATGTGGGGGGTGGTGCCGGCGACGATGTGGCGCGCGTTGACGCCGCCCGACGCCGACAACCGCATCTTGCTGGCCTCGCGGCCGTTCCTCGCGGAACGCGGCGCGGTCAAGGCCGTGATCGAGGTCGGCATCGGTCAGCGCTGGGATGCCAAGCGACGCTCGATCTACGGCATCGAGTCCGGCACCACGCTGGAGCAGTCGCTGCGTGCGGCGGGTGTCGCGCCCGAAACGGTCACGCACGTGGTCGCGTCGCACGCGCACTGGGACCACTTCGGGGCGGCGGTGGTCGAGCGCGACGGCGTGCTCAGCGCGCTGTTCCCCGCGGCGCGTCACTACCTGCCGAAGGTCGAGATCGAGAACGCGCTCAACCCCGACCACGTTCGGCGCGCCAGCTATCGGCGCGAGGACGTCGAGCCGTTGGTGCGCGCCGGCTTGCTCACGGCCTACGAGGGTGTCGCCGACATCGTCCCTGGCCTGCGCGCGCACGTGCTCGGTGGGCACAGCGATGGCGTGGCCGTGATCACGCTCGACGAGGACCGCGAGCAGGGTGCGATCTTCTGGTCCGACGTCGTGCCGACGACGCACCACGTCCAGCCGCCGTACATCATGGCCTACGACATCGACGTCGCGCGCTCGTTCGAACAGCGCTCGAAGTGGATCGCGCACGCCTGCGAGCGAGGTTGGCTCGGACTCTTCTACCACGACCTCGACAGCGCCTTCGCGCGCATCGAGCGCGACGGCAAGCGCTTCAAGACGGTTCGTGTCGAGGCGCACGCTTGACGCCGAGCGCGGCCGAGGTCGTCGCGCGCTGCGCGCGGGTCTACGCCGCTTGCTCGACGTACCGCGACCGAGGCGAGGTGCACCGCACGTATCGCGGCGCGAGCTCTGCCCGCGAGCTCGGGGTGCGCGTTCCGTTCCAGACAGCGTTCGTGCGGCCGCACCGCTTCTTGTTCGAGTTCCGGCGCGCGCGCTCGGGGCGTGAGACGGAAGGCTGGGAGCATCGTGCGCTGTGGCGCGATGCGCGCGGCGTTCACGCCTGGGCGGCGCAGCGCGATGGCAGCTCGCGCCGACTGGAACTCACGCCATCGATCGAGCACGTGCTGGCGGACTGGCGCTCGCCCTCCGCCGAGGCGTCGCACACGGCGCCTCAGATGCTTGGATTGAGCTCGGGAGTGCCCTTCGGCCGCGCGCCCGACGCCTTCGAGCTCGCCGCGCGCGACGAGATCGACGGCCGGCCGGCCTGGCGCCTGGCGAGCGCCAGTTTCGGCTTCGCGGGTCTGTGGTGGATCGATGTCGAGCGCGGACTCTTGCTGCGCGCGTATTCCAGCCGGCTGGCGACCGCCGAGCGCGAACAGCGATTCGCGCCCGAGACGGAGGGCGCGGGTTGGGCGAGCGGCCTCGAGGCGGACGTCGAACGCGAGCTGGCGCTCGAGTCGCGCGTCACCATCGAGACCACGACGTTCTATCGCCCCGAGCTCGATGTCGAGATCCCCGACGGCGCTTTCGAGCTGCATCCGCCGGACTGAAGCGGCCGAGTGCTCCCGCGTCACGGCTCGAGCACGAACTCCAACGCGTTCGACAGCGAGGTCGTCTTGGGGCTCGGCGGGTCGCGGTACCAGGCCTGCGCGTCGAACACGGAGCCCGCGACGAACGGCGCGCCGAGCGCACTCGGGTGAGCGGCGCGGAACGCATTCCAGTCGAGCGCGAGCGCGCCGTCGCAAGCGAACGGGCTCCCAGCGCTCGACTGCGCGGGCGTGCGCTGCAACGGAGGTCTCGCGCACAGGACCGCCGTGCTCCCGCTCGACCACGGAAGCGCGGCGCGCCCCAGCATCCCGTAGAAGAACAGAGCGCTGCGCTGACCCTCGACGTTGGATGCGAGCAGCGTGAACCCGCTGGGCAGCGAGGTGCTCGCGGCGCCACTCGCGGAGAGTGAGGCGTTGCAGCCCGACGAGCTCGTACCCGCGGTGCAGTAGGCGCTGGTCGCCGAGTCGACACGCCACGCGAGCCCACTCAGGCCCTCGCCGGAGAGCGCCGGCAGCGCGCCCACGACGGTCTGTACCAGGCTGTAGGTGTCGAAGCGCACCAGCACCGAGCTGCCGGGGACGGAAGCGCTTTGGGAGGCAGTCGTGAAGTAGCCCAGGGAGCCGCGCGCGGTCATGCCGCACACGCTTCCCAGCGTCGTCACCACCGGAGCCGTGGAGAGCACTGCGGCGCTGGTGGCGTCGAGCACCAACAGGCTCTGGGACGTGCTGTCGAGCGCGAGCAGTCGTCCGTCGTCGCGAAAGGCCAGTCCACTGATGTCGCGTCCGGCGCCCAACGAGCCCACGATCGTCGCCAGCCCATTCGACGTGTCGAGCCGGAACAGTTGGGGCACCCCGCCGTTGGCCTCGCTGGCCGCGAACGCGATACCCTGCGGCGAAAACGCCAGGCCGCCCTCGTGGACCAGCGCGAGCCCGACGGAAATCGTCGCCAGCGCGGCACCGCTCGCGGCATCGAGGCGCACGATGGTCGGCACGTGTCCATCGCGCAGCGCCCACAACGTCCCGTCGGGCGCGAACTCCATCCCCGCCACATGCGAGGGTCCGATCGAGCCCAAGGGCGTCAGCGCGGCATCGAACGAGCGCAGCGCGAAGTACTCGCCGGTCGAGTACGAGATCGCGAACAGCTCGTGCGCGCGTGCGACATCGCCAGCGGCCAGGCACGCGAGCGCGAGGAGAGTGCGATGCACGGCGCGCAGCCTAGCGCGGGTCGCCCGCGTCCGGGGGCTTCGCCTCGCATTCGCGAGCACGACCAACGGAATCGTGAGCTGCGGATTCGAGCACCGTGCTGTATCGCTCGCAGTGCGCCGCCGAAAGTGCGGCGATATCATGCGCGTCCCCCGACCCTTCAAGAGCACATCCATGAAGCCCCGGCTCTCCGCCATCGTTTTGTCGCTCGCCAGCCTGGTCTGCGCCTCGTCGTGCAGCTCGATGTACTACGGCGTGCGCGAGACCTTCGGATCGCACAAACGCGACATCCTGGTCGAGCGCGTCGAGGAGGCGCGCGACGCGCAGGACGACGCCAAGCAGGAGTTTTCGTCGGCGCTCGAGGCCTTCAAGGCGACGACCGGCTTCCAGGGAGGCGAGCTGGCGGGACTGTACGAGAAGCTCAACGACCACTACGACGATTCGGCCGACGCCGCGGAAGAGGTCGGCGAGCGCATCGAGGCCATCGAGGACGTCTCGGCCGACTTGTTCGAGGAGTGGGACGACGAGATCCAGGAGATCCAGAATCTCGAGTACCGCTCCAAGAGCGAGCGACTGCTGACCGACACACGCAGCCGCTGCCGGCAATTGGTGGGCGCGATGCGCGCCGCCGAGTCCAAGATGAAGCCGGTGCTGGTCGCATTCCACGATCACGTGTTGTTCCTCAAGCACAACCTCAATGCGCAAGCGATCGCCTCGCTGCAGGGGCAACTGAGCACGATCGAGAGCGACGTCGGCGTGCTGATCCGCGACATGGAGAAGTCGATCGCCGAGGCCGACGCCTTCATCGAGCAGATGGAAGGCAAGCAGGACGGCTGAGCGGCCCCCGGCGGTGCCGAGCGTTGGCCCCATGCGCATCGTCTCGCTGTGCCCGAGCCTGACCGAGCTCGTCTTCGCTCTCGAACGCGGGGACGAGCTGGTCGGCGTGACCGAATGGTGCGTGCATCCGCGTCCCGCGGTCGATGCGATCGAGAAGCTCGGGGGCACGAAGAACCCCAAGGTCGCGCGCATCGCGGAGCTCGCTCCGGACGTGGTGCTGATGAACAACGAGGAGAATCGGCGCGAGGACGCCGAGGCTCTGGCGCGCGCAGGCGTGCGCGTGCTGTCGACGTTCCCGCGCGATGTGCAGGACACCGCCGAAATGGTGCGCGAGATCGGCGCGGCGCTCGAGCGACGCCGCGAAGCCGAGCGCATCGCGCGCGACATCGAGCAGCGCTCTCGGCGCGTGCGCGACACCGCGCGCGGACTGTCCGAGGTGCGCTGGGCCTACTTGATCTGGCGCAAGCCCTACATGAGCGTGAACCGTGACACGTTCGTCGACGCCATGTTCCGGCTCGCGGGCGGCGTCAACGTGTTCGGCGCGCACGAGGCGCGCTACCCGGAAATCCAGGTCGCGGAGTTGACCGCGGCGGATCCGCAGCGCGTGTTCCTGTGCACCGAGCCGTTCCCCTTCGAATCCGAGCACGCGGACGAGCTCGCGCGCGCGAGTGGCCTGCCGCGCGAGCGTTTCGTGATCGCCGATGGTGAGTTGCTCTCCTGGCACGGCTCGCGGACTCCCGCTGGGATTGACTACGCCGAGAGCTTGATCCGCGAAGCGCGCGGCTAGGGTCGCCGCATTCGGTGACGCACCGGCTATCCTCGGCCGACGAGGGAGACGCGCATGCCGAAGTGGGCCAAGTGGTTGCTCGTGATGCTGGGAGTTCTGGCGGTGCTGGGCGCGATCGCGCTCACGGCGCTCGCGGCCTGGGTCTCGCGCGTGCCGCGTACGCTGCACTCCGAGTCCGCGCTCGAGATCGCAGCGACCCCCGACGAGCTCCTCGAACTGCTCGCCGCGCCCGCGCGCTGGCCGGAGTGGTCCGCCTGGTCGCGCGACCGTCACTCCGACGTCGAGCGCGTGTACACCGGGCCGGAGCGCGGGGTCGGCGCGACGCTCGAGTGGCGCGATCGTCCGTCGGTCGCGATCCACATCGGCGTCGGTGCGCGCGAGGAGCAACGCGTGCTCGCGGGCAGAGGCCGACTCGAGATCCAACGCTGCGATCCGCTGGAGATCACCTTCGAGGCCCGGCATCACGACGGATTCGTCGTGGGCTCCTCGGACGGCGGATTCGCGACCCACGTGCGGATCGCGCGCCCGGGGGCGGACTACGTCGTCGCGGGGCGGCTGCGGCTCGAGCCACTGGGTGCGACGACGCGCGTGACTTGGACGGAAGACCTCGAGCTGGGCCAGGGATTCGTCGCTGGGTTGCTCGCGGCCAGCATGTCGGGGGTCACGCACAGTGCGCACGAGCACGCGCTCGAGGCTTCGCTGGCGCGCCTGAAGGCTGCGCTCGAGAGCGGCTCTGGCGCGGGGCGCTGACAGCGTTTCACCGCGCGAATGCCCGCTGCGCTTGCGACGCAGCGGTGCAACTCCGCGCGCCAGCCCCTGGTCGCTCGCTCAGCGCGCTGGTATCAGAAGCACATCGTCGATCGAACTCGCTGGAGAACGGAGCGCATGAACACGACACGTCGCGAATTCCTCACCGTCACCGCCGGTCTCGGAGCGTTGTCCGCGCTGGGGTGCTCAGGGCTCGGAAGCGCCGCGCGCAGTCCGTTCGAGATCTCGCTGGCCGAGTGGTCGCTGCACCGAGCCTTGTACGGCAACCAGATGACCAACCTCGACTTCCCGAGCGTGGCGCGGCGCGACTACGACATCGGGGTGGTCGAGTACGTGAACTCGTTCTTCAAGGACAAGGCGCGTGATGAACGCTACTTGGGCGAGTTGCTGGCGCGCTGCCGCGACGCGGGCGTGGCCAATCGCCTGATCATGATCGACGGCGAAGGCGAGCTGGCGCATGCCGACGACGCGGAACGGCGCAAGGCGGTTCTGAACCACCAGCGCTGGGTCGATTGCGCCGCGCTGCTGGGCTGCATGGCGATCCGCGTGAACGCGGCGGGATCCGGAGATCCGGGCGAGATGCAGCGGCGCGCAGCCGACTCGCTCGTGCAACTCGCCAACTACGGCAATGACAAGAAGATCGCGGTGATCGTCGAGAACCACGGCGGCTGGTCGTCGAACGGCGAGTGGCTCGCCGGGGTGATGAAGCTCGCCGCGGATCCGCGCGTCGGCACGCTGCCCGATTTCGGCAACTTCAACCTCGGCGGCGGCAAGACCTACGATCGCTATCAGGGCATCGCCGAGATGATGCCCTTCGCCAAGGCGGTGTCGGCCAAGAGCCACGAGTTCGACGAGCGCGGCGAGGAAGTCCACACCGACTATCACCGCATGCTGCGCATCGTGACGCAGGCCGGCTACCACGAGCACGTGGGCATCGAGTACGAGGGCGAGAAGCACAGCGAGTTCGAGGGCATTCGCCTGACGAAGGCGCTGCTCGAGAAGGTGCGCGCGGAGCTGGCCTAGATGCTCGCGACGCTCGTGATCGCGCTGCAGAGCGACTACCAGCCGTACGTCGCACCGGCCTCCGACGACGCCGAGCGACGCATCGCGAGCTTCCAGGTGCCCGAGGGATTCCGGGTCAAGTTGTGGGCCGCGGAGCCACAGCTCGCCCACCCGGTCGCGATGTACGTTTCGAACGCGGGCGAGGTGTTCGTCGCCGAGACGTTTCGCATCAAGAGCGGTGTCGACGACATCCGCGACCACATGGACTGGCTCGACGACGACCTCGCGTCGCGCACGGTCGAGGAGCGCGTCGCGTATCTGGCCAGGCGCGTCGGTGCGACCTTCGAGGAGAAGTACACCAAGGACCGCGAGCGCTTGCGCTGGATCGCCGACACCGACGGTGACGGACGCGCCGACGCCGACAGCGTCTTCGCCGAGCACTTCGGGACGACTGCCGACGGCATCGCCGCCGGAGTGCTCGAGCACAAGGGGCATGTCTACTTCACCTGCATGCCGAGCCTGTGGGACCTTGCGGACACCGACGGCGACCACGTCGCGGACGTGAAGCAGCTCCTGAGCACCGGCTACGGCGTGCGCTTCGCGTTGATCGGCCACGATCTGCACGGACTGCGCATCGGTCCCGACGGCAAACTGTATTTCAGTTGCGGGGACCGCGGGCTGAG
Organism: Planctomycetota bacterium; assembly: GCA_020853575.1. Lineage (GTDB taxonomy): Bacteria > Planctomycetota > UBA1135 > UBA1135 > F1-120-MAGs118. The sequence continues at coordinate 111,547 of JADYYP010000036.1, read as the reverse complement.
CGTGCCGCGGGCCGACGGCTCGCGGCTCGAGAATCCGTTCAGTGGCGCGGTGCTGCGCTGCAATCTCGACGGTTCTGAGCTCGAGATCTTCGCCACCGGCCTGCGCAATCCGCAGGAGCTCGTGTTCGACGAGCTGGGCGAGTTGTGGACCGTCGACAACAACTCCGACGGCGGAGACCAGGCGCGGCTGGTGCACGTGATCGAAGGCATGGATGCCGGTTGGCGCCAGGCGTACCAGTGGCTCACGGAGCCCAACCTGCGCGGACCGTGGAACGACGAAGGCCTGTGGAAGCCGCACTTCGAGGGCCAAGCCGCGTACGTCGTCCCGCCGCTCGCGAACATCTGCGATGGGCCGAGCGGCTTGACCTACAACCCGGGCAGCGCGCTGGGTGGCCAGTACCGGAACCACTTCTTCGTCTGCGATTTCCGCGGCGGGCCGAGCTACTCCGGCATCCAGACCTTCACCGTCAAGCCCAAGGGAGCGAGCTTCGAGCTCGAGCAACTCGAGAAGTTCCTGTGGGGCACGCTCGCCACCGACTGCGACTTCGGTCCCGACGGCGCGTTGTGGTTCTCCGACTGGGTCGAGGGTTGGAACAAGACCGGCAAGGGCCGCATCTATCGCCTCGAGGGCCGCGCCGCGGCTCCGGCCGCGGGTCCGTTCGACACCTACAAGCTGCTGCGCTCGGACTGGGCGAAGCTCGACGACGCGTTCGTGCGCGGCGCGCTCGTCAGCGACGACATGCGCGTGCGCTTCGCGGCGCAGTTCGAGCTCGTCGCGCGCGGCAAGAAACAGTTGCTGTTGCGGCTCGCGCAGGACCCGACCGCGACCAAGCTCGCCCGCTTGCATGCGATCTGGGGCCTGGGACAACTCGGAGTGCGGGACGTCGAGCGCGTCGCGGAAGACAGCGATCCGGACCTGCGCGCGGCGGCGTTGCGCGTGATGGGCGACTTCCACCGCCGCGGACAGTGGTCTCCCAGTCGAGTCTCGAACATCGCGCCGCTGCTCGCGGGCCTCGAGGATCCGTCGCCGAAGGTGCAGCGGGCTGCCGCCGAGGCGCTGGCGGTTTCGATCACTCCGCTCGACGCCGAGATGCCCGAGGTACTCGGGCGCGCTTGCTCGATGCTCGATCGAATCGGCGAGTCCGATCCGGCGCTGCGCTGCGCGCTCGTACGCGTGCTGGTGCGAACCGGCGCCCAGGGAACGGCCGCGAACCCCGGCGGCTCGACGAGGTCGACAGCGCTCTCCGACACCAAGTCGCATCCGTCGCCCCACGTGCGCGTCGCCGCTGCCGTCGCCTTGCGGCGCTTGCGCGATTCGCGCGTCGCCGAGTTCTTGGACGATCGCGATCCGCGCGTCGTGCTCGAGGCTGCGCGTGCGATCTACGACGAGCAGATCGTCGGCGCGCTTCCGGCGCTAGCCGAGTTGATCGCGCGACCGGAGCTCTCCGGCACCGCACTCGTGCGGCGCGTGTTGAACGCGAACTTCAGGCTCGGCGGCCAGCGCCAGGCCGAAGCGCTGGCCGAGTTCGCCGCTCGTTCTGGACAGGACGAGTTGCAGCGCATCGAAGCGCTCCGTTTGCTCGCGGACTGGAGCTTGCCTCCTGGACGCGACGGATTCACCGGCGAGTGGTGGCCGCTCGCTGAGCGCGACGCACCCTACCTGCCCGCGCTGGTCGAGGGATTGCGCACCGGCGGCATCGAGCGCGCACCCAAGCGCGTCGTCGAAGCCTGGATCGATCTCGCGGAACGCTGCGATGCCGCGCTCGTCGGTCCCGCGCTGGTGGCCTGCGCGCTCGACGCGTCCAAGGAGCCGTCGACTCGTTCTGCGGCGGTTCGCGCAGCTCGCAAGATCGCGCCGCGCGAGCTCGCGCCCGTGCTCGAAGCGCTGGTGAACGACGCCTCGCCCGAGGTGCGCGCCGTGGCCTTGCGCGCGATCAGCGGACTGGCACCGGAGCGCGCCTTCGCGTTGCTCGAGCTGGCGGCGCTGCACGGTTCGACGGACGAACGTCGTGTCGCGTACTCGACTCTGGCGCCACTCGCCGACCCGCGCATCGACTCGCTGTTGGCCGCGGAGCTGGCCAAGCACAGGGCCGGCCTCCTTCCGCGCGAGGTAGCGCTCGACCTGGTCGAGGCGGCCGAGCAGCGCTCCTCAGCGGCCGTTCAGTCCGCGCTGGCGGCGCTGCACGAGCTGCGCGCCATCGATCCCGCGCTCGCGCCCTTCGCGGATGCGCTCTACGGCGGCGATCGCGAGCGCGGCAAGCGCGTCTTGCGCGAGAAGTCGCAGACTGAGTGCCTGCGCTGTCACCGCATCGAGTGGGGCGAGGGTGGTCAGGTGGGCCCGGACCTCGTCGGCGTTGGCAAGCGACTGTCGCGCATCGACCTCGCGGCGTCGATCGCCGATCCCAATCGAACGATCGCCAAGGGTTTCGAGGGCACGGTGCTGTTCCTCGAGCGCGGCGCGACGGTCGCGGGCGTCGTGCAGTCGCAAACGGCCGAGACGATCGTGCTGCGCACCTCGCAGGACGAGCTCGTCGAGGTCGCGGTCGACGAAGTCGAGCTGCGCAAGCCCGATCTCTCGGCCATGCCGCAAGACGTCTCGAAGAACCTCACGCGCAGGGAGCTGCGCGATCTGATCGAGTACCTCGCCGACCTTTGAAACGGAGCGATCGCGTGCAATCCATCCATCGACGGGCCCTCCTCGCCGGCAGCGCAGCCCTGCTCGCCGCTCCTCGCTCACGCGCTCAAGATGCACCTGCGAGCCGCGCCAGCGCGGTCGCGAAGCTCAAGACGCGCTTCGCGATCAACGGCGAGATCTGGTGGAGCGGCGTGCCCTTCGTCGAGCGCATTCGCGTCGCGGCCGAGCACGGTTTCCGCGACCTCGAATTCTGGCCCTGGCGCGGCAAGGACCTGGCCGCGATCGAGAAGGCCTCGAAGGATCACGGCGTGGAGATCGCGCAGTTCACGGCCTGGGGTTTCACGCCCGGCATGAACGACGCGGCCAACCACGCCAAGGTCGTCGAGGAAATCCGGGAGTCGTGCAAGGTCGCGCAGCGGCTGCGCTGCACGCGCATGACCGTGGTCGCCGGCAACGATCGCCCTGGCGTGAGCCAAGCGGAGATGCACGCCGAGGTGATCAAGGCGCTGAAGCTGTGCGCCCCGATCGCACAGGACCACGGCGTGACGTTGATCCTCGAGCCGATGAATGTGCGCGTCGACCACAAAGGGCACTGCTTGTACGGTTCGGCGCCCGCGCTCGCGATTTGCCAAGCGGTGGGCTCGCCGGCGGTGAAGCTCAACTGGGACCTGTACCACATGCACATCAGCGAAGGCGACCTGTGCGGTCACCTGCGCGAGGGTCGCGAGTGGATCGGGTACGTGCAGGTGGCGGATCATCCCGGGCGCAACGAGCCCGGCACCGGCGAGATCCACTACAACCGCGTGTTCAAGGAACTGGCCGCGATCGGCTACGCCGGTCCGGTCGGACTCGAGTGCTGGCCGCTCGAGGGTGAGGAGCAGGCGATCGAGCGCTTGATCGACGCCGATCGCTGGTGAGCGCCATCGGGTCGCTCGAAGGCTCGACATCGCGGACAAAGAGGCGACGACCAGCTCCAGTCTTCCGCGGCGCGGCTCGTCGGGCAGGCGGGAATGCGCGGGACGGAACGAAATGGCGGCGCCGGTTCGCGTGCGCCTGGCGGTGCTCGCGGCTCGACTTCCCTCGTGTGCCTCGGACGCGGCTTCGAGCGGGGCTGGTCGCGCGGACGCGCTGCGCCCGTCACGTCCCAGCGAGCGACCTCGCAGCGTTCACGCGCCCAGCGGCTTCGAGGGTTGCAGTGAGTCGGGCAGACGGAAGGTGATCGACTCCCGCTCGCCCTGCATTTCGCGGACTTCACTGACGCCGAGTTCGCGCAGCCGGGCGACGACTTGCTGCACGAGGGATTCCGGGGCGCTCGCGCCCGCGGTGACACCGATGCGCATGCCGGGCCGGAACCAGGCGCTCTCGATCTGATCGGCGCCATCGATCAGGTGCGAGGGGATGTGCTTGCGCGCACCGAGCTCGCGTAGACGGTTCGAGTTGGAGCTGTTCTGCGAGCCGACGACCAGCAACAGCTCGATCTCCGCGCTCATCTCCTTGACCGCGTTCTGGCGGTTTTGCGTGGCGTAGCAGATGTCCTTCAGCTCGGGGCCCTTGATCTTGGGGAAGCGCCGCACGAGCGCGTCGATCACCTCGCGCGTGTCGTCGACCGAGAGCGTGGTCTGCGTCACGTAGGCCAGCTTGTCGGGATCGCCGACCGCGAGCCGCTCGACCTCCTCGACGGTCGAGAGCACGTGCACCGGACCGTCGATCCGTCCGCGCGTGCCTTCCACCTCCGGGTGCCCCGGGTGACCGATCAGCACCACCTCGCGCCCGTCCTTGCGATAGAGCTGAGCCTGCAGGTGCACCTTGGTGACCAGCGGGCAGGTCGCGTCGATCACGCGCAGCTTGCGAGCCACTCCGCGTTGCACGACTTCCTCGGCGACTCCGTGGGCGCTGAAGATGGTGACTGCTCCTTCCGGAACCGCGTCGAGCGAGTCGACGAACTTCACTCCGCGGCGCGAGAGGTCGTCGACCACGTAGCGGTTGTGGACGATCTCGTGCAGCACGAACACCGGCGCGCCGTAGAGCTCGAGCGCGCGCTCGACGATTTCGATCGCGCGGTCGACTCCGGCGCAGAAGCCGCGCGGCTGAGCCAACAGGACTTGCATGTCGTAGAGCATGGTCGAAGGCGGCGTGTCCGTCGGAGGCGCGCTAGTGGTGCTCTTCGCGGACGAGATTGCGATTCCAGCTGGGGATCTCGACCACCACGTGTCGCGATCCGTTGGGCACTGTCTGGCACGCCAAGCGCGATTTGGGCGAGAGCCCGCGCGCGTTGTCGAGTTGGTCGAGCTCGTCGTCGCTGGCCTCGTTGCACGACTCCAAGCCTTCGCGCACGATCACGTGGCACGTCGAGCAGGCGCACACTCCACCACAGGCGTGATCGATTTCGACGCCGTGGCCCAGCGCGATCTCGAGCAGCGAGCCCTTGGCGCCGTCGCGCGAGTAGGGCAAGTCGGCGGGCTCGACGCGCACCACCTTGTTCATCGGCAAGAAGGTGATCTCGTAGGCCTGCTGGGGCAGGGCGTACTTCGACGATTGGATGTAGGGATTGGATCCGCCCACGGAATGTCTCGCGCCCACGCTGGGGCACGCAGATCCTACACGACCGCGCGCTCGGTCCGAGGCACCGCGCGCGTGCTGCAGTCGCCGCACACCGCGCTCTCGATGTCGAATTGCAGCTCGCAGCGCGGGCACCACGAGCGCCGGGCGGGGTCGTCGAGCTCCGGCGCGGTGAGCACCCTGGCGAGGTCGGTGCCGTCGAGCGCCAGTCGAGTCGTGAGCGCGCGTTGCAGCAGCTCGCGGTACTGCGCGCCGCAACGCAGGGCGAGCGCGTCGCTGCCGTCGGCGGGCTCGCGCGGGTGGAAGGCGTCGACGCACACGGCGCGGCGCAGCGGCGCGCGCTCGCGTTCTGGCAGCAGTTCGAGAACGGCCAACGGATGCAGGCCCGCGAGCACCGTTCGCGAGGCCAGATCGACCGCGCGCACCGCCTGGGGTGGGGACAGCGCGAGCTGCGCCATCGCGCTGGCGAACCCGGGCGTGGTGCGACCGTGCAGGCGCGTGAAGACCGCCAGAATCGCACCGTGCAAGACGAGCATCACGCCCAGGAGCCAGGGCCACGTGCGTTCGAGTCCGAAATGCTCGACTGTCCAGGGCAAGCCAACGAACAGGAACGCGAACAAGACGCAGCACAGCGTGCGCAGCACGCGGGCGCGGGTCTCGAATTCGTCCGCGCGTGCGCGCGCGCGGCCGGGCGTGAGGCTCTCGGCCAGCGCCGCGTCGATCGCCGCGGCGCGCTGCTCGCGCGGCAAAGCCTGCACATGCGCCAGCCAATCGACGAAGCGCCGGGCTTCGCTCTCGCTCGTCGCCCGGCCGAACTCCTCGCCGTCGATCTCGATCGCGCAGCCGCTGCGTGCGAACTCACGGATCCCTTGCCACGCCCGCGCCCGCGGCACGAACACGGCGCGCGCGCCGCGGTCGAGTTCGCAGCGCTCGAGGGTGCACACGCCGTCGGGCGACACTCCCAGCGGCCAGCTCGCGGCGCTGAGCAGCGTCCCCAGCGGTGGCAGCGGGTGGTTCCAAACCAGTCCGGCGCGCACGTTTCCGATCGCGCGCGAGGCGACGGTCACGCGGAAGCGCCCTCCGACGTAGCTGCGCAGTCCCAGCACTCCGCGCTCGACCCAGCGCACGCAATCGAACAGGTACAGCGCGAGCAGGACGAGGAACAGCTGCTCGGTGTCGCTGATCATTCGCGGGTGCGCGCGGTTTCCTTCTTGCCGCCCCCGAAGAGCTTCTTGAAGAACGCGCCGACCGCGAGAACTGCAGGCAGGATCAGCTTCCAGAGTTTCCCGAGCAATCCGCTCTTCGCGGCGACCACTCCCGCGCCGCCGGCGACCAGCGCTGTCAATCCGTACTCGGCGACCTTGTCGCCGGACGCGAACTCGGTGTAGCGCTGGCCTTCCTTGAACGAGTATCCACCGAGCGCTTGCTTGAACTCCGGCAACGCCGCGGCGAGGCCTTCGGGGTCGACCACCAACGTCACCGACATCACACCGCGCCGTCCCAGCAGTCGCGTGTTGTGGTTGATGACCAGACCACCGTCGCTCGAACGCGCACGCGTTGCCCATTCGAGATTGTGCGTGATCTCGTCGTAGTGCGGTGGGACTTCCCAGTCGAGCACTTCGAGCGTCGCCCAGCCGCGCTCGCGGCGCGCTTCGTTGCCGGCCTCCGTGCCCTCCTTGAGCGACTCGAGCATCTCGTCCGCGTCGAGCTCATCCTTGTCGGAATCCTCGACGTAACCCGACTCGTCGAACTCGAACACCGCGAACCACTGCATCTCGGGCGGCGAGAGGAACCCGGTTTCGGTCATGGTCACCGGGTTCTGCATCATCTCCATCAGCTTGCGCGTGTCGCGCGGCCCGACGAAGCGCCAGCCCTCGGGGATCTGCACGCGCGCCCAGCTGGCGAGGTCACCCTCGCCCGGCCCGAACTTCCAGTCGAGCTCGTCGAGCGGTGAATGCTCAGGCGCTTCGCCGTCCTGGCCTTGGCTCTCGGCGGACGGCGCGGGCGAGGGATCGCTGTCCTGCGGGCGAGCGGACGGGGTCAGCGTGGGCAGCGCGAGCAAGGCGAGTTCGAGCATGGGTGGGGCGAGCGGAGTTCGAGGGGAAGGGAACGATCGCGAGCCCGCTGAACGCTCACACGCGCCCGCGGGGCGACGGTGCATCCAATGGCTTGAGAGCTCGTGTCCTCTTGTTCGTGAGGCCTCAACGCGGCGGAGGCGACGGTCGCGGCGGGCGCTTCGTGCGCGGAGCTCTCGGCGACGGTGCTTGGGCTTTGGGCGGCGGCGAGTGCGGCGCGCGACCTTCGCGTTCCAGTCGCAGGCGCTCGCGCGTGGACATCTCCCGCCGCGGGCGCTCGTGCTCGGGGGCCGCAGCGGGTCGAGCGCGCGGCGCGGCGCTCGGGCGCTCGCTCGGCGGCGTGGCTGCGTGCGGGCGACGCGCGGGCGCGGCATCCGCAGTCTGCGGGGCGCGCGGTGCATCGAACCTCGGCGTGCGCGGGGCTCCCTCGGCCGTCGCCGGATCCGCGGCCTGGGGCCCGCCGCGAGTGCCGCGATGGCCGCCACGCGCAGCCGCGGGAGCGTGGGGGCGCCGCTCGGCGTGCGCCACCGGCCGCGGCGAATCGCCCGCGGGTTGCTGCTCCGCGCGCATGGAGCGTCGGCGCGGCTCGTCGCGTTGCGGCGGCGCTCGGAGCTCTCGCGCCACAGCCGCCGCGCCGTCGGCTGCATGCGGCGAGCGCGCGGCGACACGTGGGGCGGGCCGACCGCGGCCGCTGCGCTCGGGCAGCGCAGTTTCCACGACGTCCCACTTGGTTTGGCGCAAGATCAAGCGCCAGCGGCCGACCTGCTCGGGCGTGACGAGCGTGATCGCCGTTCCCTCTCGGCCCGCGCGACCGGTGCGCCCGATGCGGTGGGTGTAATCCTCGGCATCCTGAGGCACGGAGTAGTTCACGACGTGCGACACCAAGTGCACGTCGAGCCCGCGCGAGGCGACGTCGGTGGCGACGAGCGCCTTGACCTCACCGGTGCGGAAGGCACTCATCACGCGGAAGCGCGAGGCTTGATCGAATCCGCCGTGCAGTGCCTTGACCGAGAACGGCAAGCGCTCGAGCTGGCGCATCAACTGATCGACTTCTGTGCGCCGGTCGCAGAACACCAGAAACACATCGTCCGCCGTGCTCTGCTCGATCAGCCGCGTCAGGGCCAGCGCTCGGTCGGCGCGCGCGCACTCCATCCACGACTGGTGAATGGTCTTGACCGTCGCGTGTCCGGCAGCGGTGGCGACCTCGACGGGATTGCGCGTCGCCTCGCGCGCCAGGCGCAGGACCTCGTCGGGGAACGTGGCCGAAAACAGCATCGTTTGCCGCTCTTCCGGCGTGTAGGAGAGGATCTTGCGCACGTCGTCGATGAAACCGATCTCGAGCATCTGATCGGCTTCGTCGAGTGCCACGAACTCGGTCCACGGGAAGGCCAGGAAGCGCTGGCCGTAGAGGTCGATCACGCGCCCAGGAGTGCCGACCACGATCTGCGCGCCGCGCTTGAGCGCGTCGATTTGCGGCCCCATCGGCTCGCCGCCGACGATCAGCGCCACCTTGATGCCGCGCGATTCGCCGAGCTTCTCGAGCACGCTCGCGACCTGCTGGGCGAGCTCGCGCGTGGGGCACAGCACCAGCCCCAGCACGCTGGCCCGACTGGCGTCGATCTTCGACATCATCGGCGCGCCGAAGGCCAGCGTCTTGCCCGTTCCGGTCTCGGCCTTGGCGATCACGTCGCGTCCCTCGAGCACCGGACCGATCGCCAGGCGCTGGATGGGAGTGGGCGAAGTGATCCCCATGGCCGCGATCGCGTCCTGGACGGCGGGCACCAACGGCCAATCGCGAAAGGCTCCGATGTCCGGCACCTCGGTGCTGGGCGCCAGTGCGCGCGCGGAGCCAGACTTTGCGGGAGCACCACCTCGGCCCGCTGAGCTGCGGCGGCTACCGAATCGACCTTTGGGGGAATTCACCGGGCCATGGTAGGCAATCGCGGGCTTGCTTCGAAATCCCATCTGCGCTCAGCGGGAGCGCGACCCCAGCGCGCGTGACCCTCGTCGGCCATCGCGCTACGCCGGCTTCCGGCAGTCCCAGCTCCGCGGCAGCGCAGATTCAAGGTGGCCGCGCCGTCGACCTCCCGCAGCCACGGACGCACACTTAGGCAGGGGCCGGGTTCGAAAGGCAGTCGAAGCATGAAGCACGTTCTGAACTCCTTCGTTTTCCTGGGTTGCGCGGCACTTCCGGCCGGCGCGCAAGTCGTCGTCGGAGCGCTCGATCCCTCGGGAGGCGGACTGGCCCGCATCTGGCACATCGACGTGGCGAGCGGGGATCGCACCGAGTTGTTGCAGGCTCAAGTCGCGGCCCTGGCCGTCGATGACAGCGGAGGTCGCCTGTTCTTCTGCGGTTTCGACAACCGCCTGTTCCAGTGGAATTACGCGTCGAGCTCAGCGCCGGTTCAGATCTGCACGATGCACACCGCCAGCGGAGGTCTGCCCGTGATCGGCGGCATGGCCTACGCCAACGGAGTGCTGTATGTCACCGGCAACTCGAGCGCGGTCACGGTTTCCAGGGTCGACCTCACCAGCGGCTTGATGACGCAGACCGCGGCGCCGCTGTGGGTTTCGGGCGATTCGCTGGCCGCGGATCCCGCCACGGGAAAGCTCTACAGCTACGTCGAGGTGCCGCTTTCGGGCCATGCGCCGGGCCTGTACGAGCTCGATCCGACCAACATGGCGAATCCGCTGCAGGTCGCTCCGATGGCGCAGGTCTACGACGTCGACGGGTTGGCCGTCGGCGGCGGTCGCGCGTACTTCATCGAAGACTCGTACTTCGACTTCCCGATCTTCGACTTCGCCACCAACGCGTACCTTCCCAATCGCCTGACGAGCCCGTTCGGCAACGAGTTCCTCATGGCCGGCGGCGAGTTCGCGCCGTCTCTCCCTCAGCCCGGTGGTCCGCGGTTCTACTGCCACCGCAAGGCCAGCTCGCAGTTCTGCGAGTCGGTCACGCTGACCAGCGGCACTCCGAGCATCAGCGCGCCGACACCGTTCCTGCTGACGGCCTACCTGCTCGCGCCACGCCGTGCCGCGCTGTGGAACTACTCGCTCGCGGGGCGCGCGAACATCCCGTTCGCGGGCGGCACGCTGTGCATCGCAGCGCCGGTGCGTCGGGCGCAGGGAGTGCGGACTCACGGCACCACGGACTGCACCGGTCGAGTCGACTACGACTTCGGCGCGTTCCTGCGCTCCGGCGCGGATCCCGCATTGGCCGTGGGCGCGCGCGTCGACGCGCAACTCTTCGTGCGCGATCCGGGCTTCTCCCAACCCGACAATTTGGCGCTTTCCGACGCGATCGAGTTCACGATTCTGCCTTGAGAGCGCGTTGACGGCCCTCGCGCACGGAGTCACGCTCGCGGCCCGATGAAGATCTCGACCTGGAACGTGAATTCCGTGCGCGCGCGCTTGCCGCGCGTGCTCGATTGGCTCGAACAGGAGCGGCCGGACGTGGCGCTGTTGCAGGAGATCAAGTGTCTCGACGAGCAGTTCCCGGCCGAGCCGATCGCCGACTTGGGGTACTCGATCGAGACCTTTGGCCAGAAGACCTACAACGGCGTGGCGATCCTCTCCAAGCGTCGCATCGAAGACGTGCGCCGCGGGCTGCCGGGTGAAGGCCCCGACGCGCAACGTCGCGTGATCGCGGCACAGATCGACGACCTGCTGGTGATCAACTGCTATGTCGTCAACGGCGAGTCCGTGGGCAGCGAGAAGTTCGCCTACAAGCTGGACTGGATGGCGCGGCTCGCGGACTACGTGGCGAGCTTCGACATGCGTGAGAAGCTCGTGGTCGCAGGCGACTTCAACGTCACCTTCGACGATCGCGACGTGCACGATCCCGAGGCTTGGCGCGAGAAGATCCTGTGCTCGACGCCGGAGCGCGACGCGTTGGCCCGTGTCATGCGTCCAGGCTTGGTCGATGCCTTCCGGCACTTCCACGCCGAGCCGGGGAAGTTCACCTGGTGGGACTTCCGCACACGCGGTTTCGAGCGTGGGCTGGGGTTGCGCATCGACCACATGCTGCTGAGCGCGCCGGCCCTGGGCAGCTGCGAGGACGTGGTGATCGAAACGCGCTACCGCGGCGGCGAGAAACCGAGCGACCACGCGCCGGTGACCGCGATTCTGCGCTGACGCACGTGCGTCAGGGACTCCCAGCGTCGCGTGCGCGCCGCTAGAACCAGCCCTTCTTGTTCTTGACGTAGGTCTCCTCGAACTCGGCGTCCGACTTGATCAAGTACATGATGCCTTCGACGAAGCCGATCAGGCTGCCGACACCGCAAGTCGCGATGCTCACCACGATCTGGATGATGCCCTCCTTGGTGTAGCCAAGGATGAACTTGTGGACCCCGAGTCCTCCGAGGAGGATCCCGCAGATTCCGGCCGCGACCTTCTTGCTACCTACATCGGACATGGCAGTCTCCTCTCCGAAAGCACGTTTCTCGAGCGTAGCGCGCAGAGCATGGCGAGCATTCGAGCCGTACGCAATCGACTCGGTTCGATTCGAATTCGGCGCGAGTCGAAGCGCGCCGCGCCAGGGCGGCGGGCCCGGGGCAGCGTGAGTCGCTCGTCGGCGGGCCGGACTCGAGTGCCCGGGTGCGTCGCTGCTGCCGTTGGCAACGCTCGCGTGTTCGCCGCGTGATCGCGAACCCACTCGCCTCGCGGAACAGGCAGCGGTGTTGCTCCTCATGACCTGGAACGCGGCTCCGGCGAGCACCGATCGACCCGCTCTTTTTGATCGATCGACATCGAGTCACCAACTTCACGCCCGTCGCGTGCGCGTGCACAAAGGCCGTGCGGAGCTTCAACGGGCTGCGGGGTCGACCGCGCCCCGGCGACCTTCCCGCGAACTGGGGCTGGCCGCTTACAACTCGGCGCGCGGACGTGCGGTTCGCTCACAGCTCAGCGTTGGGTCGCGGGCGCTGGCTCGCTCGAGGTTGTGCGAGGAGTTCCAACAGGACTGACGCAAAGCTCTTGAGCGTGCCGCGTGGCTCGACGATGCACATGGCGTCGCCGTGGTGTCGGTCGACTCCCGCGCTCTCACGCGGGGCCAAACTCTCGGCCCGACCTCGAACGCCGATGCACGCGATGGCTCAGTAGCCGCGAGAGTCCGCGATCGAGTCGCGTGCGACCACGAGAACGCCGAGGTGCGTGCGCGATCCGTCGCCCGGTGGTTCCGTGCGGGACGGTCTCTGTGGCCCTTGCGACGCACACGGACCCAAATCGTCCGCGGCCCGCGTGCACGACGCTCACGTCAATCGCGATTGCCGCGCGCGCGGCGCGCGTGCTCCTCGAGCGCGCTGCGAGAACGGTCGTCGACCTTGGTCAGCGAGAAGAGCTCCTGCATGCGGCTGGGCTCGAGGCCGAGCCGTGTGAGCAACAGATCCGCGATCTGGCCGAGCGGCATGTCGTTGGGGATCTCGACCGGCTCCTTGGAGCGTTGCGCGATGGCGCGCAAGAGTTGCGGGCGCAACTCGGCCTCGCGCGCCGGTGTGGCGGCGATCTCGCGCAACGCAATGGCCTCGACGCGGCGGTAGAGGCGATCGGAGGGCACCTCGCGCAGCAAGACGCGCGTCAGGCCCGCGAGCAGGATCAAGAAGCGCCCGTCGGGCAAACGCTCGTGGCGCACGATTTCGCCCAGCCCTCCGATGTGGTGCACCGGCGGCGAGCCGCGCAGATCTCCGTCCTGTCCCTCGAGCACGGTTGCCATCACGATGCGCCCGGGACCGTCGAGTGAGTCCTCGATCATCTGCCGGTAGCGCGGCTCGAAGATGTGCAGCGGCATGATCGTCCCGGGGAACAGGAATACGCCGGGCAACGGGAACATCGGGACGATGGCCCCCGGGGACGAACCGTGACCGGAGTACGTCGCGTCGCAGGGCTGCATCAGGCACTCGTGCGACGCTCGAGCGCGACGATCAACAGGTCCAGCCAGCGCACTTCTCGCTCGAGCCCACGCCGTCGATAGGACTTGCGCAGGTTGTGGACGTGGCGCGTCCACAGTGGGACCTCGGCGGTGTCGTCGAACCAGCGCGGTTGGAACGGCAGGCCGTGTTGCGCGAGGTACTCGAGACAGTCGCGCTCGCTGAGCACGCTTCCGGCGTCGAACGGATCGATGATGGTCGAGCGCCCGTCCTCTTCGTAGACACGCAGCACCACATGGCCCGGCAGTGCCACCGCCGAAGCGCGGATCTTGGCGCGGCGCGCGACCAAAAGGTAGATCGCTGTCAGCGTCAGGGGCAGCCCGCGCTTGCGCACGATCGCGCGGTGCAGATACACGTTGTCGGGGTGGTGGTAGTCGTCGCTGTCACCCCGGTAGCCCAACTCGCGGCCGAGGTACTCGGTGAGCACCTTGGCGCGGCCGTCGAGCCCACGCCGCGCGTCCACGCGCCGCAGGACCTCCGCCGCCATGGCATCGATGGCCAGCACGTAGGGCCGCAGATCGAGCCCGGGCTCCTCGAAGCGACTCATCAGCAGCAGCCCGCGTTCGAGGTCGGCGTAGTCCGAGAGCGCGAAGGCGATCATGCGCCGTGCGATGCGCTCGCGGCCGGCGCGCACCAGCAATGTGCGGGCGCGTGATCGGGCGCGGGCATCGCCCCGCACGGCGATCTTGCGCAGCAACGGAAGCGCTGCGCGACCGCGGCGCTCCAACTCGGCGCACACGGCGCCATGGACCACCGGCGACTCGTCGGCGAGCAGCGAGGCAAAGGTGGCGAGCTCGCGTTCTGCGGGCGGAGGCTCAGGCTCCGCGCGCAGGAGTTGATTCGGATGCGTGTCCAAGGCGGCGAGCGCCAGTATCGCGTCCGCACGCGCCGCTCGAAAGGGCCAGGGCGGCGAGTCGCGTGGCCGCAGACTCGCCGCCCTGGCTCGAGGATCCGTCCGTGCGTGGGCTCAGAAGCTCCACACCGCGTCGAACGTGATGCGCTCGTCGAGCAGGTCACCACGCGTCGACAACGGCCATTCGTAGCCCAGACCGAAGCTGAGGTTCGCCGAGTAGGGGAAGCGCGCGCCGATCGCGCCGCTGACCACCGAGCCGTCGACGTTCTGCGAGCCGAGGTTGATCAGATCGCCACCTTCGTCGTCGATCGCCAGGCCCTCGCCGCCGTCGGTCCACTCGATGCCGTTGATCTCGACCAGCGGGACGACGCACTTCATCCAGTCGTAGGAGCAGTGCAAGTGCCAGTCGTAGGAGGTGCTCTCGTTCTTGTCGTCGAGCACCCAGTTGTAGGCCAGCTCGCCCAGGAAGTTGAACTTGCCCATGGCGTGGCCGGCGCTGACGAACGGGCGGATCACGCCGTCGCCGTTGCCCTGGAAGACCTCGCCGTTGCCCATGTCGGTCTCGTACACCAGGCCGCCGGTGACCAGCGTGCCGGCCTGCGCGTCCTTGAAGAACGAGTACTTCACGCCGGCTGCGACGTCGGCATACCCGGTGTCGTCCGGGAAGGCCTGGGTCCGCAGGTCGATCCAGCCGTCCTTGACGGCGATGATCGCCAGGTCCTCGGTGACTGCGACGCGGGCTTGAACCGCGATCACCGTCGCGCGGCCCTTGCCCGTGGCCGCGTCGGAGGGGATCTCGTGGCGGATGAAGATCGGGCGAACCTGGGTGTCGATCACCGGGCTCTCGAAGGTCGTCGGCGCGGTCACCGGCTCGATCAGTCGATCGCGCCAGCTCGCGGCGGGGGCCTGGGCCGCCGGCGCTGTCGCCATGCAGGACACGGCGCAGGGAACGAGGGCAGCGGACGCGAGGGCCAAACAGCAGAGTGTTTTGAGTGCTCTTCATGCGAGGTAGGTGGGTTGTGGGTGGCGCCGGAGCTCCCGGCGAATGATCCAGAGCCCGAGACGATCCGGGCCAGCGCGCCCTGACTCCATGACGACCGGGGCGCAGTGCGCAGCGTCCTTCGGCGTAGTGCGACCTACGAAGGCTCCGGTGTCCTGCGTATCGGGCGATCCTCTCGGGGGCCGTTCTTGCGCCCTTGCGGCCACCCTCCTATTGTGGCTGCCCCTCGAATTCGACGCGGACCCTGCGCGACTGCCCAGGAGACCGCGCTCGGAATCGGTCTCAGCGGGGCCTGACCCACGGGTTCCGCCGTCCCCGTCCCATCCGTCCGCCGAGGAGGCACCCTTTGTCCAAGGCTTCGCGCCCGCAAGGTCCGGCCGTGGTGATCACCCACGCCGTGCGCACGCCGATCGGGAAGTTCCTGGGCAGCCTGGCGGATCACTCGGCGGCCGACTTGGGGACCGCGGTCGTCTCCGCGCTGCTCGCGCGTTCTGCGATCGATCCGGCGAGCGTGGGCGAGGTGGTGATCGGAAACGGCCGGCAGGCCGGCGGCGGTCCCAACGTCGGGCGCCAGATCGCCGTGCGCGCGGGAGTCCCAGTGGAGGTGCCGGCCTGGACCGTCAACATGGCCTGCGGCTCGGGCCTCAAAGCGCTCAATCTCGTCGCCGACGGCATTCGCCTGGGACGCTACGAGGTCGCCATCGCCGGCGGCACCGAGTCGATGAGCCGCCTGCCGTTCATGTTGCCGGACTTCCGCAAAGGCTATCGCTTGGGGCACCAACCGGTGGTCGACGGGATGTACAAGGACGGCTTCGTGTGTCCGCTGTCGAAAATGGTGATGGGCGAGACGGCGGAGAAGCTCGCGCGCGACCTGGGCATCTCGCGCGCCGCGCAGGACGAGTTCGCGCTCCACAGCCAGCTCAAGTCGCAGGCGGCGCGCGCGGCCGGTCGCTTCGTCGACGAGTTGGTCGGAATCGAGATCGCGACCAAGAAGGGAACGACGCGCTTCGAGCACGACGAGCACGCGCGTGACAACGCAACCCTCGCGGATCTGTCGAAGCTGCCGCCGGTGTTCGATGCCAAGTCGGGTACGGTCACGGCAGGCAACGCCAGTGGCATCACCGATGGCGCCGCGGCCTTGCTCGTCATGACCGCGACGCGCGCCGAGCAACTCGGGCTCGAGCCGCTGGCCACGCTGGGCTTCGCCACCGAGGCCGGCGTCCCGCCGGAGGTGATGGGCATCGGCCCGGTTCCCGCCGTGCGCAAGCTCGAGCTCAAGAACGGGCTGCGCGTCGGCGACTACGACTTGATCGAGCTCAACGAGGCTTTCGCCGCGCAGGTGCTGGCGTGCCACCGCGAGCTCGAGCTGCCGATGGAGCGAGTCAACGTCAACGGCGGTGCGATCAGCCTGGGCCACCCGATCGGGTGCACCGGCACGCGCATCGTGGTGACGCTGTTGCACGAGATGAAGCGCCGCGGCGCGCAGAACGGGTTGGCCACGCTGTGCATCAGCGGTGGGCTCGGACTGGCGACGGCGTTCGAACGAACCTGAGAAGAGTAGAGCTCATGACCATCCAGAAAGTCGGCGTCGTCGGCTGTGGCCTGATGGGGCACGGCATCGTCCAAGTGGCTGCCCAGGGCGGCTTCCAAGTCGTCGCGGTCGAGGCGGAGCAGAAGTTCCTCGACGGCGGGCTCGCGCGCATCGACAAGAGCCTGGCCAAGTTGGCCGAGAAGTCCGTCAAGGACGGCAAAGCCACTGCCGAAGCGGCACAGGCCAAGGCCAGCGAGACGCGCGCGCGCATCGTGGGCTCGACCGACCGCAAGACGCTCGCCGATTGCGACCTGGTGATCGAAGCGATCGTCGAGAACCTCGACGTCAAGAAGCAGCTCTTCAAGGAGCTCGGCGCGCTGTGCAAGCCGTCGACGATCTTCGCCTCGAACACGAGCTCGTTCCCCATCACCGACATGGCGCAGGCCTCGGGGCGTCCCGAGCGCTTCGTCGGACTGCACTTCTTCAATCCCGTGCAACTGATGAAGCTGGTCGAGGTCGTGCGCACCGCGAAGACCGAGGACGACGTGTTCGCTCAAGCGCGCGCGTTCGGCGAGGCCTGTGGCAAGACCGCCGTGTCGTGCAAGGACACTCCGGGCTTCGTGGTCAACCGACTGCTCGTTCCGTACATGGCCGAGGCGATGAAGATGCTCGAGCGCGGCGATGCCAGCGCCCAGGACATCGACACCGCGATGAAGCTCGGCTGCGGCTATCCGATGGGGCCGATCGAGCTGACCGACTACGTCGGACTGGACACGACGTTGTTCATCGTCGAAGGCTGGACCAAGCGTTATCCGAACGACCCGTCGTTCGCGGTGCCGACGCTGCTGCGCGACCTCGTCAAGCAGGGCAAGCTCGGCCGCAAGACGGGTCAAGGCTTCTACAAGTGGGAAGGTGACAAGCGCGTATGATGCTCTCGCTCCTGGCTTCGCTGTCGACCTTGGTCGCCGCGCCCGTCGGCGGTCCCGAGGTTCGTTGGAACGCGCCCAGCATGTTCGTCGCTGGGCAACCCTTCAAAGTCGCGATCGAAATCACCGCGCCCAAGGACGGCACGGTGGTCTCGAGCTGGCTGCTCACGCCCTCGGCGTTCACCGTCGACGGCAAGGCGCTGGCCAAGCGCGAGGATCAAGGCACGCTCAACTTGCCGCCGGGTTTCACGCTCACGGGCAGTGTGGACCTCGGGACCTACTTGCAGAGCGGCGCCGAGTTCAAGCTGGGCTATGCCAGCGAAGTGGTCGACACGCCTGCGGTGACGGTCAAGTCGATCGAGGGCGCGCCGGCCGACTTGAACTTCATGACCATGCCCTTGGACGAGCTCTCCAAGTACATGGTGCTGCTGCAGACCAACCGCGGCGACATCTTGGTGCGTCTGTGGCCGCACATCGCGCCCGAGCACTCGCGCAACTACTTCGATCTGGCCTACACGAAGTTCTACGACGGCACCACGTTCCACCGCGTGATCCCGCAGTTCATGATCCAAGGTGGCGACCCGACGGGCAGTGGCTCGGGCAACGGCCCGCGCCAGCTCAAGGCCGAGTTCAACCCGGCGGTCAAGCACCTGCGCGGCGTGCTCTCGGCCGCGCGCACGTCCGATCCGAACTCGGCCTCGTGCCAGTTCTTCATCATGCACGGCGCCGCGCCGCACCTCGACGGTCAGTATTCGGCCTTCGGTGAGACCGTGCTCGGTCTCGACGTCGTCGACAAGATCATCGCCACGCGCGGTCCCAACGATCGTCCCACGAGCCCGCAGAAGATCGAGCGCGCGCTGGTGGTGAAGCTACCGAGTTGGGTCGACCCCAAGCCCAGCCAAACCGCGACCGGCCCCGGCGGCTCGCTGCCTGGCCCGACCAAAGACAAGTGAACACCGAGGATTCGCCACCATGGCCGACAAGCAGCATCCGCTCAGCGGCGTCACCGCCGTGCTCGAAACCAGCGCGGGTCCGATGACGCTGGAGTTCTTTCCCGACAAGGCCCCCGGTCACGTCGAGAACTTCGTGAAGCTCGCCGAAAAGGGCTTCTACGACGGCACCGTGTTCCACCGCACGATCCCGGGCTTCATGATCCAAGGCGGTTGCCCCGAGGGCAGCGGCATGGGCGGGCCCGGCTACAAGATCAAGGCGGAATTCAACGACACGCCGCACACCAAGGGCGTGCTCTCGATGGCGCGCTCGAGCGACCCCAACTCGGCCGGCTCGCAGTTCTTCATCTGCCACGGCGACGCGCGCTTCCTCGACCGGCAGTACACCGCCTTCGGCAAGTTGAGCGCTGGCGCCGAGACGCTCGACAAGATCGCGACCGCGCCCACCATCCGCGGCGGCGAGAACTCCAAGCCGGTGAAGCCGGTCAAGATCGAGAAGGTCAGCATCCAGCGGCCGGGGCCGCAGGCGAAGGCCCAATGAGCTTCGAGAATCTGCTGCTCGAAAACGTCGACGGGATCGCGCTCGTCACGCTCAATCGCCCCAAGGTGCTCAACGCGCTCAACGCGCTGACGCTGCGCGAATTGGCGACGTGCTTCGATGCGCTGCGCGACGACGCGGCGGTCAAGGGCGTCGTGCTCACCGGCGCCGGCGACAAGGCCTTCGTGGCCGGCGCCGACATCAACGAGCTGGCCAAGATGAAAGCGCTCGAAGCCAAGGACGTGGCCTATTTCGGCCAGCAGGTGTTCGCGCGCCTCGAGGTGCTGGGCAAGCCCTCGATCGCGATGGTCAATGGCTTCGCACTGGGCGGTGGATGCGAGCTCGCGCTGGCGTGCACGCTGCGCACGGCGTCGAAGAGCGCCAAGCTCGGCTTGCCCGAGGTTTCGTTGGGCATCATCCCGGGCTACGGCGGCACGCAGCGCCTGGCGCGCATCGCCGGTCCGGGCGTGGCGCGTGAGTGGGTGCTCACGGGCGAGATGTTCAGCGCCGAGGAAGCCTGGCGCGTCGGCGTGATCAATCGCCTGTTCGAGCCCGCGGAATTGCGCGACGGCACGCTCAAGCTGATGCGCGGCATCCTCTCCAAGGGGCCGGTCGCGCTGCGGCTGGCGATGGAGACGATCCGACGCGGCCTGAACATGAGCCAGCAGGAGGGCGAGGTGATCGAGTCCGACATGTTCGGGCTGGCCTCGACCACCGAGGACATGCGCGAAGGCATGGCGGCCTTCCTCGAGAAGCGCAAGGCCAACTTCAAGGGCGCCTAGAGCGCCCGGAATCGTTCACCAGGGGACGTTTGGGGATCGAGGGTTCCGAGAGCGGCTCGACGGCCGAGCTCGCGCACCCGCGTTGTGAGGATGGATTCTCCATGAGCAAGGAACTGGTCATCGTCGGCGGTGCACGCACCCCGATGTGCGAATACGTCGGAACGCCGGGCTACGGCAAGTTCAAGGACACGAGCGCGATCGAGCTCGCGGCCCACGCCTGCAAGCACGCGCTGCAGCGGGCCAAGGTGCCCTCGGACGCGGTCGACCACGTCGTGATCGGCAACGCGCTGCAGACCAGCGCCGACGCGATCTACGGCGCGCGCCACGTCGGTCTGCGCGCCGGCGCGCCACAAGCGGCCGGAGGCCTGACCGTCAACCGCCTGTGCGGCTCGGGCATCCAGTCGATCGTCAACGCGGCTCAGATGCTGCTGCTCGACGAGTCCAAGCTGGCGCTCGCGGGCGGCATGGAGAACATGTCGCAAGCGCCGTTCTGCATGTACGGCACGCGCGCCGGCATTCCGTTCGGCGTGCAGCCGCAGCTCGTCGACATGCTCTTCGGCAGTCTCAAGGACCCGCTCGCGGACCTGTTCATGGCGCAGACCGCCGAGAATCTCGCCAAGCGCCTGTCGATCTCGCGCGACGAGCAGGATCGCTACGCGCTGCGCAGCCATCAGCTCGGCGCCGCGGCGGTGAAAGAGCGGCGCTTCGCCGAGGAAATCGAGCCGGTCGCGATCAAGGGGCGCAAGGGCGAGGAACTCGTCGACACCGACGACCACATCAAGCCCGACACCAGCCTCGAGGCGCTCTCCAAGCTGCGCGCGGCGTTCGGCAAGGACGGCACGGTGACCGCGGGCAACGCCAGCGGCATCGTCGACGGAGCGGCGGCGGTGGTCGTGACCACCGCGGACCGCGCGGCAGCGGACAAGCTCGACGTGTGGGGCCAGATCGTCGCCTGGGCGGTCGTCGGCGTCGATCCGCGCGAGATGGGCATCGGTCCCGTGCCGGCGATCCGCGCCTGCCTCGAGCGCGCCAAGGTCAAGCTCTCCGACGTGGACCGCATCGAGATCAACGAGGCCTTCAGCGCGCAGTATTTGGCCTGCGAGAAGGAACTCGGCCTCGACCGCGAGCGTTGCAACGTCAACGGCGGTGCGATCAGTCTGGGGCATCCGTTGGGAGCGACGGGCACGCGTCTGGTGCTGACCTTGATGTACGAATTGCGGCGCTCGCAGAAGCGCTTCGGCATCGCCTCGGCGTGCATCGGCGGTGGCCAGGGCATCGCGATGCTCGTGCGCAACCCGAGGGCCTGAGCGATGGGCAATCCCGTGATCCACACGCGCCCCGACGGGCGGCGCGTGGTCCGGCTCAGTCCGGCGAAACGCGTGCTCTATCTGTTCAAGGACGTGGAGCAGATCCGCGCCCAGTTGCGCGGCGAAGCGAGCTTCAAGATGGCGCAGGTCAAGCCGTCGGACTTGCTCGACGACATCAACACCGACGCCATGACGCCCGCTTGGGTGTGCTTTCGGCACAAGCCCGAGGACATCGCGCTCGACGCCTACGCGGGCTTGATGGACGCGCACAACCAGCGCGTGTTCGTGGCTCGCGCGCTCTGCGACGGCGGCTTCGAGGTCATCGTCAGCGGGCAACGCAAGGGCACTGGGTCGTCGCGCGAGACCGCACCGCAGGCCGAGAAATGGTCGGGCATCGGTCTGGTGATCGCGCACTCCTTCGCCCCGATCCACGCCCGCAACAACATCAACTTGGGCCAGTTGATGGGGGACTACGAGCAACTCGCGCGACTCGAGCGCGGCGAGGAACTGCCGCTCGAGGAGTTCACCGCGAAATACGACGCGGTGACGCGGGCCATGCTCGAGGCCGGCGGACTGTTCGAGTTCGGCGCGAAATACAAGCTCGGTCAGATCACCGTCGCGCCGCCCAAGAACGCGCAGCGTCCGATGACCATGGCCGAGAAGGTCATCGCCACGCACTTGGTCGGAGGTGAGCGCGACAGCTGCGTCAAGCCCGGTGACGCGTGCCTGGTCAACGTCGACGGCGGCTACAGCCACGAGTTCACCACCGCTCAGGTGCACTACTTCCTGCAGCAGGAGTACGGCGAGAACTACCGCGTGGTCAACCCGGCCAAGTTCGCCGTGTTCGAGGACCACTTGCTGTACGCGACCGGCGTCCCGCGCATGCGGCCCTACGAAGCGCAGATCGAGACCCTGCGCAAGTTGCAGCGCGAGTTCCAACTGCACACCGGCGTGCGCGACTACTCGGCGCGCGACGGCGTCAGCCCCGGCATCTGCCACCAGGTGGCGCGCGAGCATTTCGTCGATCCCGGCGACTTCATCCAGGCCACGGACAGCCACACCTGCATGGGCGGTGGCAACAACGCGCTCACCTGGGGTGTCGGCGCGACCGAGTACGCGGGGCTGATCTACGCCGGATTCACCTTCGTCAAGGTGCCCGAGTCGATCCGCTTCGAGCTGACGGGCAAGCTCGCCGAAAACTGCACCGCCAAGGACGTGATCCTGCACATCCTCGCGACCTTCGCAGTGCGCGAGGACACGCTCGACCGCGTGATGGAATTCGGTGGGCCGGGCTTGGCGTCGCTCTCGATGGACGAGCGCGCCACCCTGTGCAACATGGCCACCGAGTGCTCCGCGCGATCGGGCATCTGCGAGGCCGACGAGTTGACCTTCAGGTGGTTGGAGAAGCGCCGGCCGCACATGAGCGAGTCCGAGATCCGCGCGCGCTTCGTGGCGCCCGATGCCGGCGCCCACTACCACGGCGGGGTGCACACGATCGACCTCGCGGCGCTGCGGCCGATGGTCGCCAAGCCCGCGGACCCGACCTATGGCGCAGCGGTCGACGCCCTCGGTGCGGTCAAGATCGACATCGCCTACGCAGGCTCCTGCACCGCCGGCAAGGAGCACGACATGGACATGTACGCGCGCGTCGTGCGCGACGCGCTCGACAGCGGTCGAAAGGTCGCGCCGGGAGTGAGGATGTACCTCCAGTTCGGGAGCGAGGGCGTCCGAGACTACGCCCGGGCGCGCGGCTACCTCGAGCTGTTCCAACGCGCCGGCGTAGAAGTCATCAACCCCGGCTGCGGTGCCTGCATCGGTTGCGGTCCGGGTGTGTCCTCCAACCCCGAGCAAATCACGGTCAGCGCGATCAACCGCAACTTCGTCGGGCGCAGCGGTCCGGGCAAGCTGTATCTCGCCTCTCCGCTGACCGTCGCCGCGAGCGCCATCGAAGGCCGCGTCGCGAGTTACAAGCCGGGAATGTTCCGTCAACCAGCGCCGAAAAAGAGCTAGCACCTTCGCTGAGTCGCTCCCCATGTCCGAGTACAACATCGCAGTCATCGCCGGCGACGGCATCGGTCCCGAGGTCACGCGCGAGGCGCTGAAAGTCGTCGATGCGGCGGCCGAGATCTTCGGTTTCCGCGTGCGCCGCACCGAGTATCCCTTCGGCACCGAGCACTACCTCGCGACCAAGGAGATCTTCCCCGAGGCGGCCTTCAACGAGGTCAAGCAGAAGCAGGCGATCTACCTGGGCGCGATCGGTGACCCGCGCGTGCCGGTGGGCCTGATCGAGTACGGCATCATCGCCAAGTGCCGCTTCGACCTCGACCTGTACGTCAATCTGCGGCCGATCAAGCTGTTCGACGAGTCCCTGTGCCCGCTCAAGGACAAGCGTCCGGAGCACGTCGACATGGTGATCGTGCGCGAGAACACCGAGGACGCCTACTCGGGCTCGCACGGATTCACCCACAAGGGACACGCCACCGAAGTGGCCGTGCAGACGATGGTGTACACGCGCCACGGAGTCGAGCGCGTGATCCGCTATGCCTTCGACCTCGCGCGCGGGCGCGCGCGCAAGCAGCTGACGCTGATCGACAAGGCCAACGCGGTACGTGCGCAGGATCTGTGGACGCGCGTGTTCGCCGACGTCTCCAGGGAATACCCCGACGTCAAGACCGACCACGCTTACATCGATGCCGCCTGCATGTGGATGGTCAAGAACCCCGAGTGGTTCGACGTGGCGGTCACCACCAACCTGTTCGGCGACATCATCACGGACCTGGGCGCGATGGTGCAGGGCGGCATGGGCATCGCGGCTTCCGGGAACCTGAACCCGGGCCATGTCTCGCTGTTCGAGCCGATCCACGGCTCGGCGCCCAAATATGCCGGCAAGAACGTCTCCAGCCCGGTCGCCGCGATCCTCGCGGGAGCGATGATGCTCGACTACCTGGGCGAGAAGTCCGCCGCGCAGTCGATCGAAACCGTGGTTGCGGACTTGTTGCGCACCAAGCGCCTCAAGGGCGTGCACACCGGAGCCCACAACACGCAGGAAGTCGGGGACATGGTGTGCGCGGAGCTGCGCTCGCGCGCCTCGGCCCACGTCTGAGCCCTGCGAAGGCCGCGCGGGCGGGCTTCGCTCCGATCGGTTCCGGCCCGCTCGGAGCCCATTCGTCGCGGGCCTGACCCGCCGAGCGAGTCCCGGCCCTCTCGGGGTGCGCCCAGGTCCGAGGACCGTGCATTTCGTTCCGCGCCGTCGGACGAGGATCTCCCTCGGGCCCGCGCGCCGACGGCGGAGGCGTCTAACGAGTTGGTCAGAAGACTCTCCGTAATCCGCCTCAAGCTGCTGAAAAGCGCGGTCGATCGCGTACAAATGAATCAGTCTTGGGCTCCGAGGGGGCGCCCGGCGAGGCGTTTGGCGTCGTGGAGCGCCGCGCCCTTCGCGCCCATCCCGGTGCTCGCACCGCATCTTCGGCCTCCGTTCTCGAGCGTGTCCATGTCCGTCCGCTGCTCCGCCGTGCTGTTCTCGACTGCCTGCGCGCTCGTCGCGTGCGGCGGTGGTGGCGGTGGAGCTGGGGCCAACCCGCCCGCGGGCCTTAGCTACAGCGCCGGCTCCGTGGTGTACGAGGTGTGCGCGCCGATCGTCGCCAATGTCCCGGCGCTGAACGCGGGGCATGCGACGCACTTCGAGGTTGCGCCGCCACTGCCCAGCGGATTGGTCATCGATCCGAGCAGCGGTGTGATCCAAGGCGCTCCGACCTCGTTGGCGTCCTCGACCACGCACACCGTGACGGCCTCGAACAGCGCGGGTTCGGCCTCGACGGACATCGTCGTCGAGGTCGTCGCGGTCAACCTCGCTGGCCTCGACTACGGCGCGGCGTCGATCCCCTTCGCCTTTGGCGTGACCAGTCGCTACGCGCCGGAGCTGGCCTCGGGAACCGCCGGCGATTGGAGCGTCGTTTCGGGTGCGCTGCCCGCCGGCATCGCCCTCGATCCGCTCACCGGTGAGCTGTCGGGCAAGCCGCCGCACGCGCTGGCGGGCACGAATTCGAGCGTCACCATCCGCGCGCGCAACTGCCTCGGCGCCAGCACGCAGGTCGCGCTCTCGATCACGGTCGACCGACCGGTAGCTCGCGCCGCCTACCTGCTCAACGACGCCGAGCCGGTGCTCTCGACCTACTCGTTCGACCGTGACACTGGCTTGCTGCGCTCCCACGGCACCGCCTTGACCGTCGATGCCGCTTCCGGCGAGCTCGTCGTCAGCCCCGATGGGCGTTTCGTGTTCGTGGCCGAGGGCGACTACGCGGCTGTCCGCGCCTTCCGTACCGAGGCCGACAGCGCAGGCTTGGTCGACGCCGGGCTGGTCGTGTCCACGGGCGAGATGCCCGCCGTCGCGCTCGGTGTCCACCCCGCGAGCACGCACCTGTATGCCGCGACCAATGCGGGGCTCGTCGCGCAGTACGCGATCGATTCCCTAAGCGGCGCGCTCACGCCGCTGGCGCCAGCGACGGTCAGCACGGGCGACGAGCCCGCCGCGCTCGCCGTCGACCCGCTCGGACGCTTCGTGTTCGTCGCGCACGCTCTCGAACCGGGCGTGTCGTCGTATTCGATCGAGTCGGGAAGTGGCCGTTTGCTCGCGAGCAGCAGCGTCGACCTCAGCGTTCCTCCCACGTCGTTGGCCGTGTCTCCCAACGGTGCGTACCTGGTCGTCGGTACCGACGCGGCCGCTGAACTCCACGTGTATTCGATCCACCCCGCGAGCGGCGCGCTCGCGCCGGTCGCCGGCAGTCCGTTCGCGACCCCCGGTGGCACGTCACCGTCGCAGGTTGCCTGCGCGCCGAGCGGCGAGCAGGTGTACGTCGCGCACGCCTTCCAAGGTGCGATCGACGCCTTCGACTGGACGCCTGGCGGCGCGCTCGTGCCCTTGGCCATACCGACGACCACGCTCACGCGCCCCGCCAGCCGTGTGGTGCTCGAGCCCTCGGGTTCGAACCTGCTAGCGCTGGTCGAGGGTGTGGGCTGGTTCGGTTTCGTGCCGGGCGGCGATGGGGTGTTGCACGAGGCGCAGTGCGAGCTCGTGGTCGGCCGCGTCAACAGCCGCGCGCTGGCATTCCAGCCGGCGACTTCCGCGTTCCAGGTGGCGATCGAGAGCGCCTACGTCGGCAGCGCCGACGGCCGCATCTACCAATTCGGTGTGGACGGGAGCGGCGCTCTGACCGCCCTCACGCCCGCGTTCGTCGCGGCCTCGAGCACCGCGCTGCACTGGATCGAAGCGCACCCGACGTTGGACCTGGCGCTGGTGGTGTCGTCGGACACGACGCCAGCGCGCTTCGTCATCGATGCCAGCGGCGCCTTGTCGCTGGATTCCTCGGGCTCGACGCTCTCGACCTCGCGCTCGGTGCACATCGACGCCGCGGGCCGCTACGCCTACGAGGTGCGCGACGGGGCTCCGGCGACCATCCAGCCCTATTCGATCGACAGCGCGACCGGTGCGTTGACAGCGCTGGCCCCGATCGAGGTTTCCGACGGCCCGCGTGCGCTCGCGCTGCATCCCAACGGTCGATTCTTGTACCTGCCGTGCAGCGCGGCCGACTTGATCGACGTGCTCGAGGTCGATTGGGCGACGGGCGAGCTCGCCGCCTGGCCTTCGACGGTCACGGGTGACGCGCCGACCCGCTTGGCGATCAACGACGCGGGCACGCATCTGGTCTGCCTGGAGTCGGGGACTGCGACCGTCGTGGTGTATGCGATCGACGCGGCCGACGGTGCGCTCGAGCTCTTGCCGGGCGGCGTGAATGCGCTCGGGTTGGGCCCGACGACGCTCGCGATCGATGCCTTCGGTGAGCACGTGTTCGTCGCGGGCGCGGGCGGTTCTGCGCTGAGAGCCTACACGCTCGACGCCGCCAGTGGCGCGCTTAGCTTCACCGGCTATTCGCTGGTCGGCACTGCGCTGCAGGCGGTGCGGGTCGATGCCAGCGGTGCGCGCTTGTTCGCGACGCGGGCGAACGGGACTCTGGCGCGCATCGAGTACGACTCGAGCAGCGGGTTCACGCTGGTCCAGTCGCTCGCCGCCGGAGTACCTCCGGCCGAGTTCGCGCTGCGCACTCAGTTGCGCTGACCCGGGGACCGCGGCCGGATCAGCTGTTCGGTGCGCTCGTCGCGAGGCGTTCGACCAGGGCGCCGAAAGGCAGCACGGCGAGCAGGATCAGCGCCGGAGTCGCCGTCAGATAGAAGCGCTCCCAGTCGATCGGCAGCCAAGCGAGCGTGCCCGCGATGAACACCGCGACGAACACGGCCGCCGCACGCGCGCGGTCGACCTCGCTGCCACGGCACGAGCGCACGCCGAGGACCACAGCGCCCAGTGCCGCGAGGGCGACGCCTACGCCACCGCCCGGGACACTGCGGGGGAGTGCGCGCGCGAAGAGCGCTGCGCGCTCGGGGAGCGTGCGCGCCACGGCGACGTTGGTGCGCGGCGCGAGCTCGTCCTGGAAGTACACGAGCAACTTGTCCCAGCGCGCGAGGATGTCGCGCACGCCGTCCAACGCTCCATCCCACAAGCGCGGATTCAAGGCGACGAACACGATCCAGCTCACCGCGGCGGCGAGCGCCACGGATCCCAGGACGTGCCGCGCTCGGGTGCGATCGCGGGCCAGCGCCAAGAGCGCCCAAGCGGCGGTTGCCAGGCACAGCAAGCCGCCATTGAGCTTGCTCGACACGGCCAAGCCGCACAGCAGGCCGAGCGCCGCGCCCCAGCCCCAAGTCACCTTCGGTCGCGCGAGCGCCAACAGCAGCCCGGCGAGGCACATGGGCAGCATGAAGTGATCGGTGCGCAGATAGCCCGCGGTGTTTTGCACGAGCGGGGTCGCGAACCACGAGCCGTAGGCCAGCGTCGCAGCGCACCAACCGGCAAGGCCACGCGCCAACCCGCGCGCGACGAAGAACAGCAGCACCGCGCTGGCGACCGAGGCGCTCACGACCACGGCTCGCGCCGTGCCCTCGGCGGGCAGCAGTGCTTGTTGGGCGGCCTTGCCCGCGTTGGGTTGCGCTCGATTGAAGGTCTGGAAGGCGAGCGGCGAGGCTTCACGGAAACCGCGCGCGTGGAGCACGGCGCCCCACAGCAGCTTCGGCAGGCACGGGTTCATGTACCCGAACGTCGTGCGTTGCACGCCCTGCGCCCACTCGGACTCGCGTCGTGAGTCGACCGTGTCGAGCTCGGCTCCCGCCGGCGGCTCGCCCAGCGCCAGTTGTCGCCAGTGCAGGATCGAAATCGCGATCCACTCGGGCTCGTCGCTGTTCAGCCGCCCTTCGAAGGAGCGCTCGCGCGTCCAGTGCGACACGAGCAGCCCGAGCGCGAACAAGCACAGCGCCAGGAGCGCGTCGCGGCGCATCGATGCAGTGCGGGCCGACACGGGCGGCAGAGCCTACGCGCTCGGCGCCACGAGGACCACGGCGCAGCCGCGGCTATACTCGACGCCGATGTGCTGGCGAGTGGTGATCGCGTCGATCTGCGTCGGGCTGCTCGCCGGATGTGCCGAGGAACCGCGCCCACCCAATCTGCTGGTGATCCTGCTCGACACCACCCGCGCGGATCACCTCTCGAGCTACGGCTACGAGCGCGCGACCACGCCCACGATCGACGCACTCGCCGACCGTGGAGCGCGCTTCAGCGAGATCTACTCGCAGTCCTCGCTCACGCCGGTGTCGGCGAGCACCTTGCTCTCCGGCGCCCATCCCTATCGCCACGGCGTGCGCAGCTTGTTCGTCGTCGGGCGGCAGTCGATGGCGAGCGATGTCGCCAGCCTTCCCGAGCTGCTCACGCGCAGCGGACGGCGCACGGTCGGTTTCGTCAGCGCCAAGCCGATGGGGGCGCAGTACGGCCTGGCGCGCGGCTTCGAGAGCTACCACGACGATCTGAGCGCGACGCTCGAGCGCTACCACGTCGACAAGCCGAGCGACGCGGCGCAGCGCCCGGCCGACGACACCACCGAGTTGGTGCTGGAGTGGCTCGAGCAACGGCCGCGCGAGCCGTTCGCGCTGTTCGTGCACTACTTCGACGCGCACGATCCGTCGTTCGTGCCGCCGCGCGCATGGCTGGAGCAACACGTCTCGTTCCCGCTGCCGCCCAAGCTCGCGCGCTCGGGTCCGGAGCAGCGCATTCCGGCGCTGGGCACGCCGAGCAACCGCGTCGAGCTGTACGACGCCGAGCTGCGCTTCATGGACGAGCAGATCGCGCGCGTGCTGGCGCGACTCGAGGCCCAGGGGGAGCTCGACAACACCCTGATCGTGGTCACCGCGGATCACGGCGAGGCCTTCGGCGAGCACGACTTCTGGACGCACGGCATCCTCTACCAGGAACAGCTGCACGTGCCGTTGATCATGGCCGGTCCCGGAGTCCCGCGCGGCCGCGTGGTCGACGGCCGCGGGCGATTGGTCGATCTGCTGCCGACCTTGGCCGAGCTGCTCGACTTGCCGGCGCCGCGCGAGCGCCTCGACGGCAGCTCGCTCGCGCCGCTCTTGCGCGGAGCGCGCGAGGACGCGCCGCGCGAGGTGTACTCCGAGGTGCGTCACGCCGCCGAGGACCGCCTGGCGCGCGATCCCGAGATGTACGCCCTGCGCGTGAAGGACTGGAAGTACATCCACCGGCCGTCGACCGGCCGCCACGAGTTGTACGACCTGGCGCGCGATCCGGAGGAGCTCGAGGACCGCTCCAGCGAGCACCCCGAGCTCACGGGAGCGCTGCGCTACCGGCTGGGCCAACTCGGCGCGCTCGGCGGAGCGCTGCCGTCGCTCGAGGGCTTGAGCGCCGAGCAAATCGCGGAGCTCAAGCGCCTGGGCTACCTGTAGGGACCTGCCGCAGTCGCGCTTCGGGCGCGCCACGATCGAGCTCGCGGCCAGCGCCGGCGACGCGCACGTTCGAATCGTGCGCTCGAGTGCTCAGGGACCGAGCTGTGGGCGAGCCAAGCCCAGCGGCTTGTCGCCGCTCAGCGCCGGTGGTCCGTCGACGTAACCCAGGTGCTTCAACTCCGCCAGCTCTTGCGCGGAGAAGCGGTAGGGTTGCGGAGGACCGGCCGCGCGCTCGCGGAACAGCGCATCGAGGTCGCGCTGCGCGCGCAGCAGGCCCAGCATGCGTTCGGCGATCTCGCGTTGATCGGAAGAGCGGTCGGCGAGCTCCAGCGGATCGCTCTCGAGGTCGTAGAGCGCGCCGCTCGAGCGCTGATCATCCCACACCAAGCGCCAACGGCCCTCGCGCACCGACCACAAGCGGCTCTCTTGGCCATTGCGCGACAGCGCGTGGCTGAATGCGGGCTCGAGCGCCAGTGCGCGGCCAGCGAGCAGCGGCGCGAGGCTGCGGCCCTGGAGCGCGAGCGCGCCACGCGGGACTCCGACCACGTCCAGGATGGTCGGCATCACGTCGACGGAGCGCACCACGTCGCGCACGCGCCGCGCGCCGAGGTCGCGCTTGTGGACCATCAGCAGCACGCGCAGGGCCTCGTCGTGCAGCGCGCTGCCGTGACCCGACAAGCCGTGCTCGCCGAATCCCTCGCCGTGGTCGCTGACGAACACGACGAGCGTGTCGTCGCGCAGGTCGGGTCGCTCGAGGCGCTCGAGCAGCCGCGCGAGCTCGCGATCGGTATGGCGGATCTCCGCGTCGTACAGGTCGCGCCAGAACTGCATGCGCTCGGGCTCGAGACTGGTCACACCGAGCTCGGCCATCTTGGCCGGCAGGCCTTCCTTCTCCGGTCCGAGGCCCGCGCCGCAGTGCTCCGTGTGCCGCAACACCAGCCGCAGCCCGGCGGCGTCGATTTCGCGCTCCCCGAGCCACTTCACGATCACGCGCTCGAGCTCGCGGTGCTCGGCCGCGTCGTCGTAGTCCGGGCGGAAGTGGCGGATGTCCGCTTCGGGCGGCGCGTAGGGACCGTGCACCTCGTAGGTGTGGAAGAACAGGAAGAACGGGCCGTCCGCGAACTCGTCGATCCAGCGCAGCGTGCGGTCGATGTTGGGAGCGAGCCGACTGGGGTGTTGGAGATTGGAGGCGTGCGAGGCCAAGTCTCCTTCGTTGAGCGGGAAGATGTCGAAGCCCTGTCCCAGGCCGAACTGCGGCTTGGCGTAGCCACCGTCGGTGAAGGCCGCGGTCGCGTAGCCCTGGGCCTTGAGCACTTCCGCCAGCGTCGTCACGCGCTCGTTCATCGCGCCGGGCTCGGGAAAGCTGGCCACGCCGTGCACGCTCGGATACAGCGAAGTCATCAGCGAGAGCAGCGACGGCGCGGTCCAGGGCGCGGCCGACTGCGCGTTCTCGAAGACCACCGAGCGCGCCGCCCAGGCGTCGAGGTTGGGGCTGGTGTCGCGCTGCGCGCCATAGCAGCCCAAGTGGTCGGGGCGCAGGGTGTCGAGCGCGATGATCACCACGTTGGGGCGTGCGGCGGGCTCGCTGCATCGAGTGAAGCCCAGCATGCAGGCCAGGGCCAAGCTCACTCGGGCGATCGACGGGCCGCGCATGGGTCGCTCAAGTCTACGCGCTCCGCGAACGTCGCGGCGAGGGCGCTTGCGTCACGTGGTGGCCGGTCTCCGGCGCGCTCTTGGACGCTCCAGCCGAGATCCGCGGGATCTGCGCGGTTCTTGATGCTGGCATCGCGACCCCTTCGAGCGCGCATGCTCCAACTGCGGCTCGGCTCGGCCGCATGCGCCGGCATTGATCACCCGCTGGCTCCCGCTAGGCTCTTCCGGGCTTCACTCGCTGTGGGCCGGCGCAGCACCAGGATCACGCACTTGGACACTCTCCAGTCGACAACCACCCGTCTCGTCGATCCGACCTATCCGAAGCACCTGACCTCGCTGCCGGACGGCGAAATCGCCGGAGGCAACTACGTGACGCGTTTCGCGCGCACGCGCGAGGACCTGCTCGCCATCCAGCGCCTGCGCTTCGAGGTCTTCAACCTCGAGCTCAGCGAGGGCCTCGACGCGAGCTTCGTCACCGGCCTCGACCAGGACGAGTTCGACTTGACCTGCCACCACTTGATGGTGCGCGACACCAAGAGCGGCGTGGTCGTCGGCACCTATCGAGTGCAGACGCGCGCGATGGCGGCGAGCTCGCCGGTGGGCTGGTACACGGCCACCGAATACGACCTGTCGCAGTTGCCCGACTGGCTGCTCGACGCGGCGGTCGAGACCGGTCGCGCCTGCGTCGCCAAGGACCACCGCAACGGACGTGTGCTCCAACACCTGTGGCGCGGGCTCGCCGCGTACTTGTCGTGGAACCACAAGCGCTACTTGTTCGGATGCTGCTCGCTGACCACCCAGGATCCGCACCTCGCCAAGGCGACGCACGAGTTCCTGGCGCAGGGCGGTTTCGTGCGGCGCGAGCTCGCGGTGCGCACCTTGCCGGCGTTCGAGTGCTACCCGCCCGACTTCGAGGCCGAGCTCGACACTTCGGTCAAGCTCCCGCCGCTGTTCGCGAGCTATCTCAAGCTGGGCGCCAAGATCCTCGGGTCTCCGGCGCTCGATCGGCAGTTCAAGACGGTCGACTACCTGGCGCTGCTCGACATCCAAGACCTCGAGCCGCACACCTACCGCATGTTCTTCCCGCGCCGGCCGCGCGAGCAGACGTGAACGGCGAGCGCATTTCCGTGGAAGCGGCAGCGGGCGAGGTCAGGCTCGAGCGCGGCCCACGCCCACGCCCACGGCGCGACGCGGCGCACTCCTGAAACGCCTCGATGAAGATGCTCCGAGGTCAGTTTCGACTGCTGCGCGCGGGTTTGGTCACGCTCGCGCTCTACAGCACGTGGCTCGCGGGGCACGCCGTGTTGTTCGCCAGCCCGGCGGCGCGCGCTCGCTGGCGCCGCGCGGTGATGCGCCGCTGGTGCGCCGCGCTGTGCAGGGCCTTCGCGATCCGCGTCACGGTCGTGGGGGAGCCGCCCAGCGCGGGTGCCTTGGTGGTCTCCAACCACTTGAGCTACTTGGACATCCCCGTGCTCGGGAGCTGCCTCTCGACCGCGTTCGTATCCAAGGCCGAGATCGCGCGCTGGCCGGTGATCGGCGCCTTGGCCCGGCAGTTCGACACGGTGTTCTTGGTGCGCGAGCGCAAGCGCGAGCTGCCCGCGGTCAACGACGCCATCGCTGGCGCGATCGAGCGCGGCCTCGGCGTGGTGCTGTTCCCCGAGGGCACCAGCACCCGCGGAGCCGAGGTGCTCGCCTTTCGTCCGTCGCTACTCGCGCCCGCCGCGGAGCGCGGACTGGCCGTGCGCGTCGCGAGCATCTCCTACAACACCGCGGCCGGAGACCCGCCGGCCTCGCTGAAGGTGTGCTGGTGGGGCGACATGGAATTCGTGCCCCACGTGCGCGAGATGGTGCTGCTCGACGGCATCGAAGCGCGCGTCGAGTTCGCGCCGGAGCCGGTGTGCGACACCGACCGCAAACGACTGGCGGAAAAGCTCCAGGCGCTCGTGAAGTCACGCTTCCGGCCTGTACCATGACCCGCCGGATGCCCAAGCGCTCGATCGACCAACTCGTCGCGGGCAATCTGGCCTTCCTGAGCCAGGGCCACGAGCTGATCCGTCGCCTCGCTGACGAGCTCTACTCCGCGCCCCCGCCAGGCGGCTTGCGCGGCGGGATCGGCGCGCATTTCCGGCACGTGCTCGACCACTACGAGTGCTTCCTCGCGGGCTGGCGCGAGGCGCGGATCGACTACGACCGCCGCGAGCGCGATCCGCGCACCGAAACCGAGCGCCCGTACGCGCTCGACAAGATCGCGAGCTTGCGCGACGCGTTCGAGTGTCTGCTGGGAGCCGACCCCGAGCGAGCGCTGGACGTCGTGGTCGACTGCGGCGAGCCGGGCGAACGCTTCGAGAGCCGATCCACCTTGGCGCGCGAGCTGCAGTTCCTGGTCTCGCACACCGTTCACCACTACGCCGTGATCGCGCTGATCTTGCGCGCGCGCGGCGTCGAACCCGGCGCCGAGTTCGGCGTCGCTCCGTCGACCTTGAAGTACGAGCAGGGGACCAAGGCGTGTGCACGTTGACCTGGGTGCGCCACGGCACCGGATTCGAGTTGTTCTTCAACCGTGACGAGCAGCGCACGCGAGCCAAGGCCAAGGCGCCCTTCGTGCACGAGCGCGCGGGTCGGCGTTGGATCGCTCCGACCGACACCGCGGGCGGCGGCACGTGGATCGGCGTGAACGAGTTCGGCCTGGCGGTGGCCCTGCTCAACGGTTTTCTGCGCGGCGACCAGGGCGAGCGCCCGTGGACCACGCGCGGCGAGCTGGTCGAGAGCGTGCTGGACGCCAAGAACGTGCGCGAGGTCGAGGTGCGCCTGCGCAAGCGTCACCTCGAGCGCTTTCGTTCGTTCACGCTGGTCGCGGTGGAGCCCGCGGCGCCGGCGTTGGTCGCGAGCTGGGACGGCCAGGAGCTCGCGCTCGACCAGCGCTTCGACGGACATCCGCCGATCTGCTCGTCGTCGCTCGACCCCAACGGCGCGACGCGCGCGCGGCGCGAGCTGTTCAGCGAGCTCCAAGCGCGCCACGGGGGCATCGACAGCGGGCTGTTGGAGCTCTTCCACCGTAGTCACGGCCCGGAACGCGGAGCCTTGAGCCCCTGCATGCACCGCGACGACGCGGCCACGCAGAGCTTCACGCGCATTGCGGTCGACGCGGAGCGAGTCGAGTTGCACTACACGCCGGGCGCGCCCTGCGAGGGGCTTGCGGCGGAACGTCTCGAGCTCCCGCGCCAGCGGAGCTGAGCCCGCGCCGCGCGCGCATCCCGAGCAGCCGCCGTGGAGTGGGTCGACAGCATCGTCGAGCGCATCGTCGACATGCCGGTGTGGGCGGCATGGGTCGCGATCGTGCTGGGCACGTTCGTCAGTGAGGATCTGACGTGCGTCGCCGCGGGGCTGGCGGCGGCCACCGGTCGCATCTCCGGCCTGGACGCCATCGGAGCCGCTGCACTGGGCATCTGGCTCGGAGACCTCGGGCTGTACTTGGCCGGGAAGTTCATCGGCAAGCCGGCGCTGGCGCGCGCTCCGCTGCGCTGGTTCGTGCACGAGGAGGGCGTGCAGCAATCGGCGCAGTGGTTCAAGTCGAAGGGCTCGGTGGTGATCCTGCTCGGTCGCTTCGTTCCCGGCACGCGCCTGCCGACGTATTTCGCGGCCGGACTGCTCGAGGTCGGATTCTGGCGCTTTTCGGGCTACGCCTTGCTCGCGGTCGCGATCTGGGCGCCGCTGCTCGGGCTGGGCGCGATGTGGCTCGGGCGCGAGATCCTGCCCTGGATCGAGCTCTACGAGACCTGGGGCCTGGTGCTGCTGGCGGGTGCGCTGGCGCTCTACTTTGTCGCGCTCAAGTTCATCGTGCCGGCGTTCACTTGGCGCGGGCGACGCATGATCGTGTCGCGCTGGCGGCGCATGACGCGCTGGGAGTTCTGGCCGCCGTGGATGTTCTATCCGCCGGTGCTCGCATACGTCGCGTGGCTGGCGTGCAAGCACCGCAGCCTGTCGGTGTTCACGGCCGTCAATCCCGGCGTGCCCGCGGGAGGCTTCATCGGAGAGTCGAAGCTCGACATCCTGCGCCATCTGGAGTCGACCCCGGAGTTCCTGGTGCGCTCGCGCGCCCTGCCCGCGGCTCTCGATCTCGAGCGGCGCGTCGCGACCGTGAGCGAGTTCCTGGCCGTCACGGGTCTCGACTATCCCGTGGTGCTCAAGCCCAACGCCGGCCAGCGCGGCTCGGGCGTCGCGGTCGTGCGCAACGTCAGCGAGGTGCGCGAGTACCTCGAACGCATTCGCGTCGACTGCTTGGTGCAGGAGTACGCGCCGGGCGAGGAGTTCGGCGTATTCTACTACCGCCGTCCGAGTGAGCCGCAGGGCCACGTGTTCTCGATCACGCGCAAGGTGTTTCCCAAGGTGCGCGGCGACGGCCGGCGCACTCTCGAGGAGCTGATCTTGGCCGACGCGCGCGCGGTGTGCATGGCCAAGCTGTACCTCGAGAAGAACGCGGAGCGGCTCGCCCACGTGCCGCGCTTGGGCGAGGACGTGCAACTGGTCGAGATCGGCAACCATTGCCGCGGCACGATCTTCCTGGACGGATGCTCCCTCGTCACTCCCGAGCTCGAAGCGGCGTTCGAGCGCATTTCGCGCGGTTTCGAGGGCTTCTACTTCGGTCGCTACGACGTGCGCGCGCGTTCGGCGGCCGATCTGCAGCGCGGCGAGCACTTCAAGGTGATCGAGCTCAACGGCGCGACCAGCGAGGCGAC
Source organism: Planctomycetota bacterium (assembly GCA_020853575.1). Lineage (GTDB taxonomy): Bacteria > Planctomycetota > UBA1135 > UBA1135 > F1-120-MAGs118. Next base: position 75,240 of record JADYYP010000036.1, on the reverse strand, counting down.
GCACATCTACGACCCGGCTTTTCCGCTGCTCGGCGCCTGGGGCGTGCTGTTCCGACAATGGAGCCTGCTGTTCGAGATCGCGGTCGAGAATCGACGCCGCGGAGCGCCCGTGGTGGGCGTCGGCGAGCTCGTGCACGCGCTGTTCCGCTACCGCGCGAGCGCGCGCTCGCATCCGACCTAGGACGCCCGGCCCTCGGCGCCCGTCAGCGCCCCGAAGAGCCCTGGAAGTAGCGTTCGACTGCCGACTCGAGTTGGCGTGCCGCGGGCGAGTCGACTCCGCTGAGCTCGCGCCGAAGCGCGAGCGCGTCGGTCATGAGCTCGCGGGCTTCGTCGCGTCTCCCGAGCTCGAAGCACGCGCGTCCCAGCTGGAACTCCAGGCTCGCGGCGGTGCTGCTGCGCTGCCCCACGGCCCGCCGCGCGAGCTCGAGGGCCTCGCGCAGCACGCGCTCGGCTCGTGCGAAGTCCCCGGCGTTCATCGCGAGGTCACTCTCGGCGGCCGCGAGCTCCAGGGTGTCGCGCGCCGAGGCTTGGCCGCGGCGCTGCAATTCGCCGCGCACCTCGTCGAGCAGAACCAAGCCGGCCTGGGCGTTTCCGAGCGCGCCCTCGAGTTGCGCCAAGCGCAGTCGGTTGCGCTTGAGCCACTCGCGATCGTCGGCGTCGTCCGCCCGCGGCTCGAACGTGGCCAGCGACTCGCGCAGCAGCTGTGCAGCGCGCGCGTTGTCGTTCCCGATGTAGGTCGCCGCTTCGTTGGCGCTCATCTCCTCGGCCCAGTTGCGATCGTCGAGCTGCGCGCGCAGCGCGACCGCGGCGGCCTCGCGAAAACGCGCGCGAGCCTGCTCGAGCTCGCCGCGCCCCTTGTGGACCTGGCCCAGCTTCTCCAGCGCGATCACGCGCTCGCGGCCGAGCTCGAAACCCTGCGTCCGCAGCCGCTCCTCGGCCAGTGCGAGCAACTCCTCGGCGCGCGCGTAGTCGCTGCGCGCGAGGTAGATCTGGCCGATCATCGAGAGGAGTTGCGCGCGTGCACGCGGCGCGTCCTCACCCTGGCGCGCCAACTCGGCCATGCTCCCCAGGCTCTCGTAGAGCGTGACGTCGTGACCGTCGGAATGCGCCGGCGAGGCTTCGCGCAGCACGCGCGTGACGATCTCGCCCGAGACTCGCAGATCCGCCAACGCGGCGCGCTCGCCGTCGAGCGAGCGCTGCAGGTCGCGCGCGTGGCGCGCTTGCTGCGCAGCAAACACGAGCGGCACGCCCACGGCGCACAGCAGCGCGAGCGCCAGCGACGCGCTGAGGGCGCGGTGACGCAGGATCCAACGCCGAGCGAGCTCGATGCGGCGCGGCGCGCGCGCACTCACGGGCTCGCCGCTCAGCCAGCGCTCGAGATCGTCGGCCAGCTCGTCGGCCGTCGCGTAGCGTCGCGCGGGGTCGCTGTCGAATGCCTGCAAGCACACGCGCTCGAGATCGGCGTCGACGCGGCGGTTGCGCGGCCTGAGTGCGTCGACGCGCCCGTCGAGCACGACGCTCTCCAGCTCGGAGCGTGTCGCGGCTCGATAGGGCGCTTGGAGCGCGAGCAACTCGTACAGCGTGACTCCGCAGGAGTAGACGTCCGAGCGCACGTCCAGTCCGCGCGCGCCGCGCAGGCGCTCCGGCGCCATGTAGTGCAGCGTGCCGATGTGGGAGCCCGAGCGCGTCGAGGGTTCGGTGCCTTCCGAACTCGTCAGCCCGAAGTCGATCAGCCGCGCGCGTCCATCGCGCCCGAGCAGGATGTTCGAGGGCTTGACGTCACGATGGACGACGCCGCGCGCGTGGGCGTGCGCGAGCGCGCGAGCGACATCGCGCAACACGCCGGCGACGGCGCGCACCCACTCGCGCTCGAAGCCCGCCGGGAGCGCCGCGTCGTCCGCCAGCCCGAGCAAGTCGGCGGCGCTCAAGCTCTCGGGCGCGCGCCCCTGAACACTCGCCAGTGCCGCGGCCAGCGTGCGCCCGTCGACCAACTGCATCGCGAGGTAGGGGACACCGCGCTCCTCGCCCGCGGCGAACACGGGCACGATCCCGGGGTGCTCGAGACGTGCGATCGTCGCGGTCTCGCGGCGGAAGCGCGCGCGAGAGCCGTCGAACCACAGCAACTCCGGTCGCACCAGCTTGAGGGCCACTTCGCGCTCCAAGGAAATTTGGCGTGCGCGGTACACCACGCCCATTCCGCCCGAGGCGATGCGCTCCAGCGGCTCGAAGTCTCCGAAGCGCGCTCCGATGGCCAAGTCGACGACTTCGGCGGGCTCGAGGCCGGCGGCGGCCAGGAAGGCGAAGCGTTTGCGCAACTCGTCGGCATGCTCGGGGTGTGCGCGTGCCAGGCGCTCGAGCTCCGCGCGTTGCTCATCCTCCGGCTGCGCCAGGCAGCCTTGCATCAAGAGCGCGACGGCGTCGAGCGCGTCTTCCCGATCCTCGCTTTCGCTGTGCTCAGGCGCCATCGTGGGCGAGCATCTTCGCACGCGCGGCCGCGCGTCGACAGACTGGCTCGAAAGCTGGTCCGCGCAGGTGCTCCGCGGGCCGTGTGAGCTGGCGCGCGCGCTTGGCGACTACAATCGCGTGGCGCGTTTGGCGTCCGAGATGAACGATCCCGCCGAGACTTGGATCCGCAGTGCCAGCACCGGCGACGCCGGCGCGGTCGAGCACCTGCTCGTGCGCTACTTGCCCGATCTCGTCGAGTACCTCGAGCGCCGCTCGGCACGTTGGCTGCGTCAACGCGAGTCCGCGGCCGACCTGGCGCAGTCGGTGTGCCGCGAAGTGCTGGCGCGCGTGCGCGACGGACGGTTTGCGTTCCAGGGCGAGCCACAGTTCCGCCAATGGCTGTTCCGCGCGGCGGTGATCAAGTTGGTCGAGCGCGCCCGCCATGGGAGCGCGGACAAGCGCGATCCGGCGCGGGAGACGCGCGATCCCGAGGTGCTCGCCGGGCTCGAGTCGTTCGACTCTCCCAGTCAGCTCGCGGCGCTCCACGAAGAGCTCGAGCGCTTCCAGGCGGCCTTCGCTTCGCTCTCGATTCCTACGCAGGAGTTGATCTCGCTCAAGCTGGTCGACGGGCTCACGCACCGCGAGATCGCGGCGCGGCGAGGCATCAGCGAGACCAACTCGCGCGTGCAGCTCGCGCGGGCGCTGGCGCAACTCGCGCAACGCGGCGTGGGAGCGTGAGGACACGCCCGCGTCCTCAAGGGGCGCTGGCGCGCTTCGCCAGGGCGTGCGGAGCGCGACCGATCGGCAGCGTGGCCACCGGCGTCCAGTCGTAGCTCGTCCCGACCTCGATCCACGACGTCAAGCGAGCATTGGAGCCGTCGTCGCTCGTCGAGAGCAGCACCGGCCGGAAATTCGCGGCGTCGATCGCGAGCAGCGCGGTGGCTCCGGGCTCGAGCAGCGCGGGGGCGAAGGCGTTGGCGGTGATCGCTCCGTTCGCGAGCGTGCGGTCGATGGCGAGCGCGCGCTCGGTCTGCGCGTCGAAGGCGAGCAAGGCACGCTTGGTGCCGGTGAGCAGCATCTCGATGCCCGCGGAGCCGGTGATGCGCATCGGCGCGCCGCCGAGAGGGAGCGCGGCGCCGCTGGAGGTCAAGCGGCCGTCGAGCGGATCGATGGCGAAGGGCTGGACGCTGGCGCTCGCCTTGTCGAGCACGTACGCGAAGCGTCCATCGGCCCCGAGCCACACGTCCGCGGGCTCGAGGAGCGCGCCCAGCGTCGCGCGCAACTGCAGGCTCCCGTTCGTCGGGTGGATCGTCGCCACGTGCACGCTCCCGGCGGCGGGGAACGCGAAATAGGCGAATCGGGCGAGCGCGTCGATGCGCACGATTCCGCGGTCCGCGCTCCCGGCGAGCGCCAGCGAAGCGAGCGGACTCAGCGAGCCATCCGTGGCCGCGACGCGAAAGACCTGGGCGCGTCCCGCGCGGTCGAGCGCGATCAAGAGTCGCCCGGCGGGAGTCAGCGCCAGCGAGATCGGCTGCGAGCCGGGCGCGAGTGCTTCGCTCTCGATCGGCGTCAGCTGCAGCGAGGCTTCGTCGAACGCGAATGCGCTCACGCTCGCCGCGTCGTGGTCGGCGGTGTACACGAACGGACCGTCCTCGCTGGCCGCGACGTCCACCGGATGCAACCCCGTCGACACGGCTTGCGCCGCGGCGAGCAGCCCGCCCGTGACGTTCGGGTCGGAGCGCAGCGCGGTCAGGGTCGAGTCGCTCGCGCTCGTGACGAAGGCGTGCTCGGCGCGCAGCTCGTGGCCTTCGCCGAGGAGCGGGCAGAGCGACTTCGGTAGGCTGCGCGTCTTGACGCGTGCGAGCTCGAGCAATGCGGTGACGACGTAGGAGTAGCTGGTGAGCTCCTCGCGCGTTTCGTCGAGCACGACGAGCGTGCCCTCGAGCACGCCGTGCTCGAGGGCGATCGGTCGACCGCCGAGGGGCAGCGACTGCACAGCGCTCGACACCAGACGGCCGTCGTCGTCGAGCACCTGGAACACGTGCAGGCGTCCTTGGGAGCCGTCCGTGAACATCACCCGCCCGATCACGCCGCCCGTTGCGTACTCGAGGACATCGGTGAGCTCCGCTCCGCGCGCGAGCGACTGCGTCTGGACGATCGCCGCGGCGCCGTTGGCCATCTCACTCGCGCTCGAGAGGCGGAACACGCGCGCCGCACCACTCTGCGTGCTGGTCGACACGTCGTAGGTGCTCGTCGCTGCGTGGAACACGCGCCCCGCTTCGAAGTTCGCCAAACTCGCGACCGAGACACTGGGGCCCAGAGTCAGCGTCGCGCCGACCTGTGCGAGCGCGGGCTCGGTCGCGTACACGGTCAGCGACCCCGGTGAGCTCGTGGCCACTACCAGGCGCTCGTTGCTCGCCAACAGCACGGCCGTCGGCGGACCGGCGACCGGCACGCTCGTCGCGCAGCACACGTTGCCATCGCTCGCCAACTCGTAGCGCGAGACGGCAGCGTCGCCGATCGCGAGCAGCGCCCGTGAGTCGAGGGTCACCAGCAGATGGCGCGCGCCGAGTGAGCCGCCGACCAACGCGAGCTCGCCCGTGCGGCCGGTGCGCGCGTCGTAGCTCGCGCGGTACAGCCCGCCGTCGGAGCAGGCGACGAACACGAAGCGCGCGTCGGGAGTGGCCACGGTCGCGATCGCGGCGAGCCCTCCGCAGTCGAGCGCGTCGATCGGGCTCAAGTTGGGACCCCGCCGGCCGTAAACGTCGACGCCCAGCGCGGCATTCGATGCCGCCAACAGGCCCTGCACGCGGAGCGCGGGAGTGACTTCGATCTCGATCGGCGCCTGGGCTTGCCCCAGCGGGTTGCTCGCCGTCACGACGTGCTGCGTGACGCCCGCGGCTCCGCTCGCGACACCGCCGATCACGCCGCTTTGGGGATCGAGGACCAGGCCCGCCGGCAGCGCCGGAGAGACGCTGAAGCTCTCGACGACACCGCTGAACGAGGGCTGCATCGCCGGCAATGTGCCGCCCTGGGTCGTGACGCCCCGCTGGGGCGCGTAGCTCAGCCCGCTCGGCGCCACGGCCTCGAGGACCTCGATCTCGACCCGCGCGGTGACCCGCGCGACCCCATCCTCCGCGACCTCGATCGGGTACTCGGCGACCGCTTGCGGCACCTGGGGCGTGCCCGAGATCGCGCCGCTCAGCGGATCGAGGGCCAGGCCGGTGGGCAGGGCGGTCAGCGCCGCGAAACCCGAAGGCGTGAAGTTGTGTGCCGTGGGCGTGTTGGACGTGACCGGGACACCGGCCCAGGTGCGCATGGAGCGTTCCGCGTAGGTCACGGACTTCTGCGGCTGGGCGGGCGGCGCCGACTTGCCGCCGTAGTCGCACGAGCCCTCCTCGCACGCGACCAAGGCGAGCAGTGCGAGCGTTTGGAACAGCCTGCGGCGAGTGCGGAGCGAGGGAGTCGGCATGGTGGGAGGTTGCTCGGTTGTGGGGGACCGCGCGCTGCTCGCAGCCCACCGCGCAGCTCGAAGGCGGTTTCGGGCCAGGCGCTACGGACTTTCTCCAGGGAACCCAGGGACCACGCTCGCCGCGCTCGCCTCGCTTGCCTCGGGCGCTATCCTCTGCGCCCCCCATGAGCACCAACCGTGTCGCCGCGGTCGAGCACAACCTCGACCGCTGGCTCGAGAGCGCGCAGGCGGCGCCGCGGCTCCTCGAACCCGATGAGCCGCTCAGCCCCGGGAGTTCACTGACCGCGCGCGTCGCGCTGGCCGTGTTCGAGGACCAAGTCGCCTCGCGCGCGCTCGACGTCGCCGCGCGCGAGCTCAAGAAGTCCAACCGCAGCTTCTACACGATCAGCAGCGCCGGCCACGAGAACAACGCGCTGCTCGGCGCGCTGCTGCGCCCCGACGACCCGTGCTTCCTGCACTATCGCTCCGGTGGCTTGATGCAAGCGCGCGCGCGGCACGACGCAGGCGCGACGCCGGTGTTCGACACGTTGCTCTCGCTGGTGGCCTCCGCGGAGGATCCCGCGAGCGGAGGACGCCACAAGGTGTGGGGCAGCCGCAAGCTGTGGGTGCCGCCGCAGACGAGCACGATCGCGTCGCACCTACCCAAGGCCGTCGGCCTGGCCGTGGCGTTGGCGCGCGCACGGCGCCTGGGCATCGCGCACGAGCTTCCCGGCGACGCGATCGTCGCTTGCACCTTCGGCGACGCCTCCGCGAACCACTGCACCGCACTCGCAGGCTTCAGCTTCGCGCGTTACGCGACGCGCCAGGGGAGTCCGTGCCCGATCCTCTTCGTGTGCGAGGACAACGGCATCGGGATTTCGGTGCCCACGCCGCGCGACTGGATCGCCGAGACTTTCTCGCACCAGCCTCACCTGCGCTACGTGCGCGCCGCGGGTGAGCTCGACGCCGTGTACGACTCCGTGCGCGAGGCGATCGAGGCCTGCCGCGGCACGCGCCGTCCCGTGTTCCTGCACTTGGAGACCGTTCGACTCTGGGGCCACGCCGGTTCCGACGTCGAGACGACCTACCACTCGCTCGAGGAAATCGAGGCCGTCGAACGGCTCGACCCCGTGTTTCGCAATGCCCGACGCCTGGTCGAGTGTGGCGCGGCGACGCCCGCGACCCTGCGCGCGCTGGTGCGCGACACGCGCGAGCGCGTGAACGCCGCGGGTGAGGAGGCCACGCGGCGACCGAGGCTCACCACGCGCGAGCAGGTCGTGGCCCCGCTCGCGCCGTACGACGAAGTCGCGGTCCGCGCCGCGGCCCGTGCACAGGTCGACGACTCCGTGCGCCGCGGGCACTTCGGCAAGCTGCCCGAGGAGCAATCCAGTGCGACGAAGAAGACGCTCGCGGCTCACGTCAACGCCTGTCTGCACGACGAGTTCCTGCGGCGGCCGGAGCTGCTCCTGTTCGGCGAGGACAGTGGCAAGAAGGGCGGCGTCTACGGCGTGACCGCCGAGTTGCAGAAGAAGTTCGGCCTGGCGCGGGCCTTCGACACGTTGCTCGACGAGACCTCGATCCTCGGGCTGGCGCAGGGCGCGGCGCACATCGGTCTCTTGCCGCTGCCGGAGATCCAGTACCTCGCCTACATCCACAACGCGCTCGACCAATTGCGCGGCGAGGCGTGCTCGCTGCACTACTTCTCCAACGGGCAGTTCTCCAACCCGATGGTGGTGCGCGTGCAGGGCCTGGCGTACCAAAAGGGCTTCGGCGGGCACTTCCACAACGACAACTCGATCGGTGCGCTGCGCGACATCCCGGGTCTGATGTTGGCGGTGCCGGCGCGCGGCGACGACGCCGTGCGCATGCTGCGTGGGGCGATCGCGACGGCCAAGGCCTGCAAGCGCGTCGTGGTGTTCCTGGAACCGATCGCGCTGTACCACGAACGCGATCTGCACGCCGACGGCGACAATCTGTGGCTGTTCGACTATCCACCGCCGCGCGCGGAGCTGTTGCTGCCCGGTGACGTCGGTGTGTACGGCGAAGGCCCGTGCGAGCTGCTGATCGTGAGCTACGCCAACGGGCTGCGGCTCTCGCTGCGCGCGGCGCGAATGCTCGAGCAGCGCCACGGCCTGCGGGTGCGCGTGCTCGACGTGCGCTGGCTGAACCCGCTGCCCTTCGAGGCCATCGCGCGCCACGCCAGCGAGTGCGGCGCGGTGCTCGTCGCCGACGAGTGCCGCGCGACGGGCGGCGGGATCGCGGACGCGGTCGTCGCGGACTTGGCGGAGCGCGGCTACCGCGGCAAGCTCGGGTCGGTGCGCGCCGCCGATACCTATGTCCCGTTGGGTTCGGCCACCAGCGTGGTGCTGATGCAGGACGAGGAGATCGTCGCCGCGGCGCGGAGGCTCGCATGAAGCGCATCGCGATCCTGTGCGCCGGGCGCGGCTCGTACACCGAGAAGACGATGCGCACGCTCGACGCCGACGAGCCGTGGGTGCGGCGCGCGGACGAATTGCGCGCGGACTACGGCCTGGTGCCGTTGAGCGAGCTCGACAGCGCCGAGCGCTTCAGCGCGGCACTGCATCTCAAGCCGTCGAACGTCTCGCCCTTGATCTGGTTGGTGACCATGCTCGACGCACGCGCGGCGCAGGCCAACGACGAGTGCGTGTGCGTCGCCGGCAACTCGATGGGCTGGTACACCGCGCTCGCCGTGGGCGGCGCGCTGTCTTTCGACGACGGCTTCCGACTCGTGCAGGAGATGTCGCTCTTGCAGGAGCGGCATGGCGTCGGCGGTCAGGTGCTCTACCCGCTGGTCGATGCGCAGTGGCGCCGCGATCCGGAGCTGGCGCGCGTGGTCCATGAGGCGTTGGTTTCGTCCGCTGGCCAGGCACTGCCTTCGATCGCGCTCGGCGGCTTCGCTGTGCTCGCCGGAACGGAGCAGGGGATCGCGCACCTGCTGCGCGCGTTGCCCCAGGTCAAGCTCGGCGCGAACACCTATCCCTTCCGCCTGATCCAGCACGGCGCCTACCACACGCCCTTCGTGAGTGCCGCCTCCGAGGAGGCGCGGACGAAGCTGGCGCGCCTGGAGTTCCGCGCGCCGCGCACGACCTTGATCGACGGCCGAGGCGTGCGTTTCACACCGTGGTCGACGGATGTCGCGGCGCTGGCCGACTACACCTTCGGCGCGCAGGTCGTCGAGCCCTACGATTTCACGCTCTCGGTTCGAGTCGCGTTGCGCGAGCACGCGCCCGATGCTCTGGTCCTGCCGGGCCCCGGAAACACGCTGGGCGGGATCTGCGGGCAGATCCTGATCGCGGAAGGTTGGCGCGCGCTCGCTTCGAAGGCCGACTTCGAGCGCGATCAGCAGGGTCCGCGGCCGCTGGTGCACTCGCTGCGCCGCTGAGCGCCTCCGAGGGCGATTCCGGCGCGAACTTCGACGCTTCCGCTAACCTCGCGCGGAGCACACTGTAGGGAGCGGCGCTCGGCGCCGCGGACTGCTCGCGGCGCGGCCTGTTCCATGGGGAAGCCAATCAAGGAAACGATGAAGTACCTAGCTCTGCTCCCGGTCTGTGCCGCGCTCGCGCTCGGCGTTTCTTCGTGCATCATCGTCGTCGGCGACGAGGGTGAGTTGCACACCCACGCCGCGTGGTCCGACGACGCCCGAGGCGAGGTCCTCCGCGGTTCGGGCGTTGCCCAAACTCAGGCGCGGGAGGTGCCGGAGTTCCACGCGATTCGATTGCGCGGGGGCGCCGATGTCCGCGTGCGCATCGGAGCGGAGCGCGGCGTGCAGGTGACCTGCGACGACAACCTGGTCGACAAGTTGACCACCGTGGTCGAGGACGGCGTGCTCGAGATCGGCATGCTCGAAGGCCGCTATCGCTTCAAGAACCAGCCGTGCGTGGTGGTCGCGGCCCAGACGCTCGACGCGTTCCTGCTCGAGGGCGCGGGCGACGTGGCCATCGAGGGCGCGAGCGGAGCCGCTCTGCGCCTCGAAGTCTCCGGGGCTGGCGATCTGTGCGCTCGAGGAGCCGTCGACCAGCTGACGGTGGCGGTCAGCGGCGCTGGCGATCTCGAGCTCCAGGATCTCGCGGCGCGGGTCGCTTCGGTCTCGGTCTCCGGCGCCGGCGACGTGCACGTGAACGCCAGCGAGACGCTCGAGGCCAGCATCAGCGGCGCGGGTGACGTGCGCTACCGCGGCAGTCCCAAGCTGTCCAAGCAGGTTTCCGGCGCCGGCTCGATCCGCCAGGAGTGAGTCGGGACGCGGCGCGGTGGGCCACGCCGCGCTCAGTTTCGGCGCTCGGTGCCGCGGTCCGTGCCCGTCTCGCGTGGGCGCGGATCGCGCTGTTTCTTGAGCGGCTTCTTGGGAGCCGGCGCACGCTCCACGCTCGGCAGCGCGCAGCTCGTGCGCAGCAACCAGAACTGTTCGACCCCGTTGCGCACGGTGCGCACGACGCCGCGCGCTTCGCGCGTCGCCTCGACCGAAGGGTCCGAGACGAAATCGAGCTGCAGCTCACGGTTCTTGCCGCGTGCTTGCGTCGAGCTCCCTGCCCAGTCGAGCCCGTTGGCGGCGAGCGGATAGAAGTCGAGCTCGCTGGCGTCGACGACCAACACGTCCAGGCGGAAGCCCGCTCCCTCGCCGGTGTCCTCCCAGGTGCGCGACCACTCGTGGGCCGCCCCCTGGAGCTCGGCGAAGGGTTGCGGCAGGCGCGCCGCGAAGTGGGCGATCTCACTCGAGCCCTCGCGGGGGCCGGTGTCGCGCGCGGGGTAGGTTGCGAGCTCGAGTCGCTCCTCGGCCTGGCCCGCCGACGCCTGCGCGCCGACCGTGGACCAGTCCAAGCGTGCCTTGAACTCGACGCGAGTTCCCTGCGCCAGCTCCGCGGGCGCCTCGACGCGGAAGAACAGCATCGTGCGCGTTTCGTAGCCGAAGCTGCGCTCACCGGCCTCGTCGGTGAACACGCTGGGCGCCGGGAACAGCGCGGGCGACACCTGGAAGCCCTTGGGCGCGCTCAGCTCGGCGTGGAGTGCGCGCCCCGCGGCTCCGGGGTTCTCCCACGAGACGCGAGCGGACGGCGGCACGTCGACGCGCAGGGCGATGAGGAAGCTCTCGCCCGACCCGATCTGGACGCGCTCGCACAACAAGCGGCACGTGACGGGCGGCGCGGCGACCGGCGCCTCTTCGCGCACGAGCCGCGCAGTCGTCATTGCCCACAGAGCTACGCAGGTTGCCCACATGGTCGGATTCGCGGGTGCGTCCCCAGCACCCGGCGTCGCTAGGATCGGCGCCGCGAAAGAGCGAACTGTGGAGAAAAAGAAGCGCTTCAGTGTCGTGCGCGATCCGGTGCACGGGGACGTCTACCTGACGCACGAGGAACTTTCCGTGCTCGACACGCGCGAGATGCAGCGCCTGCGCGGCATCAAGCAGCTGGGCTCCGCGGACCTGGTGTTCCCGGGTGCGCGCCACTCGCGCTTCGAGCATTCGATCGGCACGCTGCACCTCTCGCAGCAGATCATCGACGCCATCAACCGCGCGGCCGCGGAGCGTCCGCGGGAGCACCTGGCCATCTCCGCCGAGGAGACGCGCGTGATCCGCATCGCCGCGCTGGTGCACGACGTCACGCACATCCCGTACGGCCATCACGTCGAGGACCAAGCCGGGTTGCTGCACCGCCACGACTCGCCCTACCGCTTCGAGCGCATGCTCGACGCTTCGACCGAGCTCGGGCGCACGCTCGGCGAGCTCGGGCTGGTGCGCGACGTGCTCGCGATCCTGTCTACCAGCGACGCCGCTCCCGTGCGCGTTCCGCCCTATTGGCGCCAGATCAACTCCGACACGATCTGTTCGGACATCCTCGACTACCTGCAGCGCGACGCGTACTTCACCGGGCTCAAGATCGGCATCGACCCGCGGCTGGTGTCGCACTTCAAGGTCGACCGTTCGAGTGGCAACGTCTACATCGATCTCGCCAAGCACAACGTGTTGCGCGAGGACATCCTCTCGGAGATCGTGCGCATGCTCGAGGCGCGCTACTACTTCTCCGAGCGCGTCTACTTCCATCATGCGAAGGTCGCGGCCGGCGCCCTGATCGCGCGTGCGGTCGAGCTCGCGCTGGCGGAGCGCGTGCTGGGCGAGGCCGATTTCTACGACACCACCGACGCGTCGATGCTGGCCTTGCTCGAGCGCGCCGGAGCACGCGCGCGGCCCGCGACAGCGCGTCGCATCGGCTCGCTGGTGCAGCGCTACCAGGCGCGGAGGCTCCCCAAGCGCGCCTGCGTGTTCCCGCGGCAACACAACGAAGCGGCACAGGCCGAGCTGGTCCAGCGCTACTTCGCGCTCGAGGGCCACGCCGCGCGCACGGCGGTCGAGGAACGCGTGCAGGACCTGGTGCGCTTCGCCACCGGGCGCGAGGTCGAGATCATGGTGGTCTGCCCCGCGCGCAAGATGCAGCTCAAGGAGGCCTTGACGCACGTGCGTTGGCCGGGAGACGCGACGCTGCGGCCGCTCGCCGAACACGGTGCGCACGTACCGCGGCTCGAGGACCTGGAACGCGCCTATCGCGACCTGTGGAAGTTCTACGTGTTCGCCGACACCGACGACCCGGCGCTGCTCAAGAAGGTGGGGGAGATCGCCTGCGCCGAGTTCCCCGGCGCGGTCAATCGCTACGACCCCGCGACGCGCGGCTAGCTAGGACATCGCATTCGCTCAAGAAGCGCGCCAGCGCGGCCCGAAACGGGCGGTGGAGAAGACCATGCACCACCGAACCCCCAATGGGCGTGCGGCGCTCGCCGCACTGCTCTGCGTCCCTACCCTCGGTTTCGCCCTTCCGACCACCTCTGAATCGGGCGCCGCGCCGAAGTTCCGCCTCGAGGCGCAGCTCTCACCCGACCAACGCTGGCTGGCGGTCACGGGAGCGCATGCCGCGGACAGCGACGTCCGCGCCTGGATCGTCCCGTTGGGCGGCGGCGACGCGCGCGAGATCGAGTCGATCGTCTCCAACGGCAGCAGGACCTTGGGCTGGGATGCCCAGAGCCATCTGCGCCTGCAGGTCGTCGACCGCGAGCTGGGGGTTCCCGAGTTGCGCTGGATCGACGTCGACAGCGGCGACGTCGTGCGCTCGACGCGCGACCGCGAGGAGATGCGCGGCGAGTTGCGCGGTGCGCCGGCCTCGTGGGCCACCGTCGAGGAGAAGAAGGCCGGCGAACGCAAGCTCGTGCGCACGGTCCAGTGGCGCGACGCGCGCCGCAAGATCGAGATCAGCACCCAAGGCGAGTCGCAGTTCCAGGTCGTCGCGGCGCCCGGGATCGTGTTTTACTCGGTGCGCGCGGCGAACGAGACCCAGATCTTCCGCTGCGACGTCGCCAGTGGCGCGCGCCGCGAAGTCCTGCGCTCCGATGCGCCGGTGATCACCTGGAGCGCCTCGGAGGACGGCTTCAAGCTGCTGCTCGTCGAACAGGGCAACGAGCAGCGCGCGCGCGTCGTGGATGCGCAGTCCGGCTCGCTCTTGCACGGACCGTGGATGGTCGCCAAGGCCATTTGGATCAGCGGCGACGAGGGCCGCTATCTGGCCGCGACCGTCGGTCCGCGCTTGGTCGTCATCGACGTGCTGCGCGACCGCGAGCTCGACACGCCGTTCGAGAGCTGGCCGTGGATGACCGCGCTCGCCGACGGCCGCTTCGTGGTCGAGGACGACACCGACGTGCGCCTGTTCGACGCGGATTTCGGGTTGCAGCGCGTGCTCTTGAGCTCGCCCAAGTCACCCGAGACCGCCGCGCGCTGAGCGCACTCGCGAGCGAAACCCCTAGCGGGTGGCGCTCGCCGCGGCTGCGCGCGTGGGGTGCGCCTGGAGGAACTTCCCCAGGCGCTCGGCCGCGAGCTTGATCTTGTCGAGCGACAGCGCGTACGAGAGGCGCACGTGCGTGTCGACGCCGAAGGCCGTGCCCGGGACCAGCGCCAGGTCTTGCTGCTCCAAGACGTCCTCGCAGAAGCCGCGCGTGCCGCGCTCGTCGAGGTACGCGCGCACGTCGGGGAAGGCGTAGAACGCACCGCGCGGCCAGGGGACGGCGAGCCCCATGCCGCGCAAGGCGTCGATCAACCAGCGGCGACGTCGGTCGAACTCGGCGCACATCTGCGCCACCTCGAGCGGTTCCGAGCCGACCAGCGCGGCCTGGTATGCGTCCTGGCTGATCGTGTTGGGCGCGCCGGTCAGGTGCGAGTGCAAGCGCTCGACACCTGCGGCGACTTCCTTGGGCGCGGCGACGAATCCGATGCGGTAGCCGGTCATGGCGTAGGACTTCGAGGCGCCGTCGAGGATGATCGTGCGCGCGCGGATCGCGGGACCGAGGCTGGCCGGACTCAGGTTGGGCTCACCCTCGTAGACCAGGCGGCGGTAGATCTCGTCGCTCAGGATCCACAGCTTCTTGCGCTCGCACAGCTCGGCCAGGCGGCGCACCTCGTCGGCGCTCCACACGTAACCCGTGGGATTGCTCGGACTGTTGAGCAGCACCGCCTTGGTCTTGGACGTGATGGCGCGCTCGATCGCGCTGAAATCCGGACCGCAATCGGCGCGCGAGGGAACCGCCACCGGCACGCCACCGGCGATGCGCACGATCTCGACGTAGCTCACCCAAGCGGGCAAGAACAGCAGCACTTCGTCGCCCGGATCGACGATCGAGAGCACTGCGCCGGAGAGCGCATGCTTCGTGCTGTGGCACACGGTGACTTCGTCGATCGCGTAGGGCGCGGTGCCGCGGATCGCGCCGACGTGCTCGCCGATGGCCTTGCGCAGCGAGCGCATGCCCGCCGCCGGCGTGTACTTGACGTCGCCCGACTGCACCCGTCGGCAGGCCGCGTCCTGGACCACCTTGGGGGCTGCGAAGTCGGGCTCGCCGACCGACATGTTGATGATGTCGTGGCCTTGGTCGGCGAGGGCTTTGGCGCGGGCGTCGAGGGCCAGCGTGACCGAGAGCGTGATCGCGCTGGCGCGGTGGGACAGGGACATCGTGGCGTGGGGGCGGGTGCCTGGGCGTAGGGCGGGCGGACAGAGACGATCATCGAAAGCCCGCGGCAGGTCAAGCGAGCGCTGCGGCTGGTCCGTCGCGCCGGCGGGAAGTCCCCGGCAAGCGCGGCGTCGAAGCCCGCGCCGCGTATCGAGACATGGCCGCGCGCTGGACTCGGCCGCCGGCGCCGGGCACTCTGCGGCACATCCACGACCCATGCGCCTTCGCACACGACTTGCCCGCATCGTCCTGATCAGCCTCTTGGTCCTCGTGTTCGCGGGCTATTTCGCGTTCTCGACGTTCGTGTTCAGCCCGACCGAGGCCGACTACGACGCGGACATCGCCACGCTGATCCCGCGCGACGTCGACTTCTACCTGGCCAAGAGCGACCTGCGCGCGGACTTCGCCGCGCTTCCGCGGCTGGCGATCCAGGATCAACTGGACAAGACCAGCGGCTGGCGCACCTGGGTCGATTCGCCCGAGTACAAGCAGCTCGACGAGCAGTACGGCATCGAGGCCGCGCTGGCGCAGATCGAGCGCGAGGTCGCCGCGCTGGGCATCGATCCGCTCAAGGCCTTCGGTGGACGCGAGCTGGCGCTCGCCGGGTATTTCCGCGGGGCGCGCGTCGAGGACAGTGACTGGGCGGTGCTCGGACGCGTGTCGTGGATGGGCAAGCTGGCCGTGGCCGCGCTCGACTTCCCCGGTCTCGTCGGGCTCGATGCACGCGGTCTGAGCGTGAGCTCTGGTGACGGCATCGCGAGCATCACTGGTGCGCAGCTCCCGCGCCCCTTGCACGTGACGCGCGTGCTCGATGTCGTCGTGGTCGGGACCTCGCGGGATCTCGCGGCCAAGGCGCGCGAGCTGTATGCGCGCGCCGGCCAGGAGTCGTTCGGACTGTCGGCGAACTTCAACGACCACATCGCGCAGGCGCACCGCACGGTCGAGGGCGACGACCTGGAGCTCTACGTCGACTGGCGCACCGCCGCGGAGAAGCTCCGGATCAGCGGTCGCTTCCCCGATCCGCAGGCCGACTCGCCGGGCATGGCCTTCGTCGCGCGCGCCTTTCAACTCGGTCTGCTGCGGTCGCTGGCGGGCACGGTGGGCTTCGACCGTGGAGTGATGGTCGACGCGCACGGCGAGCTCTCGAGCGAAACGATGACCGCGTTCCAGAAGACCCTGTACCGACAGCGCGGTCGCGACTCGAAGGGCATCGTGAAGGACCTCGCGCGCATCGCGCGCCCCGACGCGCACCTGGTCGCGCACTTGGAGGTCGACATCGGAGAGTTCTTGACCGAGCTCTACTCCTCGCTCGAGCCCGCGCAGCGCCAACTGCTCGACGACACGCTGCGCTCGACCGGTCAATACAACGGCACGCCCGCGTTCATCAAGGAACTCGAGACGCTGTTCAAGGGCCGCATCGGGTTGATCGCGCGCGACAACGACTACCCGGTCTCGTCCGCGGAGAACGACCCGCCGCACAACGACGTGCCCGTACCCGCGATGACCTTCGTGTTCTGGACCGTCGGCACGGCCAAGGCCCACGAGCGCATCGCACAGCTTCAGAAGCTGGTCAGCGACAACCAGGGCAAGTTCGGTCTCAAGGGACGCAGCGGCAAGGGCGGCGTCTTCATCCACAATCTCGCGGGCGGATTCGAGGCCTGGGAGTATTGGTCGCCCTTCATCGACGGCACCGGGCACATCGCCGTCGCGCGCGACAACGAGCTGTACTTCCTCTCCAACTCCTACGCGCTCGTCTCCGACTTGCTCAACCGTGGCAACCCCGAGGCGCGCGTCGAGCGGCTCTCGGATCGACCGGAGTTCACGCAGCTGGTCAACGAGGGCTTGCAGGCGTCCAACGCCTTCATCTGGTTCAACCCGCGCGCGACGGCCAAAACGCTGCGAGCCTTCGCCGACTACAACGCTCTCGACGAGATCCGCTCGCGCATCGAAACCACGGTCGACTGGAACCTCGAGCGCGCGCGCGAGGAAGACCGCGTACTGCGCGAACAGTTCCCGGGGAAACGCCGCGGTCAGCTGGACGCGGACACCCAGCGTCAACTCGACGAGATCGTGCAGCCGCTGCTCGACGCACGCGAGCAGACACTGATCCGCGAGCAGGTGCCAGCGCTCAAGGCAGCCTTCGAGCGACAGATCAAGTACCTCGAGATGTGCTCCGCGGCGCTCCTGACCATCCAACTCGACCCCAAGTACTTCGACCTGGCGTTGTCGGCGATCGTCCCGCTCGACGCCAAGTGAGCGGCGAGAGCTCGTGATGAAGTGAGGATACGAGCTCTCACGACATCGACTGCGCCCTCGCCCGTTGGGATCCCGACGTCGAGAGCGCGATGAAATCACGCTCTCCGAGCGCATCAAGATCGCCGTGCGACGAGCCAGTCGGCGACGGCTCGCGCGACCAAGCTCTCGCCGCGCGCGTTGTAGTGCGGATCGTCACCCGCGATGGTCAAGGTCTCGTCGCCGTGGGCCACGAACGTGTCCAATAGGTCGAGCACCTCGAAGCCGCGTGCTCGCGCCTGCTCGGCGAGGAACGCGTGTGTGTCGCGGTAGCGATAGGAGCTCCATGGATCGCGCCCGAGGTTCATCGGCTGGATCACGAACAGCACCGGCACGTGATTCGACGCGCACTCGTCCCGAAAGGCGTCGAGCGCGCGCGCGACGATGGGCCAGTAGGGTCCGTCGGCTGCGTGCAACGCGCGCCAGTAGTCGCCTCCGCCGTAGCGCGCCACCGCCCGTCCCCGCAGCTTGGTCTTCACGAGATGCCCCAGGTGCCACGAGTTCCACCAGGGCTTGGGCGTGAAGTGCGCGGGCAGCGGTTGCAACGGCTCGACCTCGGGATCGTTGAGGCAGTAGGCCAAGACGACGCAGCGCGGGGCCAGCGGCAATGCGCGCTCGCGCAGCACGGCCAGCTCATCGAGCGTCGAGTACCCGCTGACACCGAAGTTGAGCACGTCGACCGCGCGCTCGGGCCAAGCCGACGACAACCTGCGTTCGAGCTGCGCGGGAAGCGTGTCGCCGTGCTCGACTCCGACACCGAAGACCATCGAATCGCCGATCAGCGCGATGCGCATCAGGCCCGGTGTGTCCTCCGGCTTGAGCTCGTCGTCCCGCATGCCGAGCGAGTTGGTGGTGATCGTCACGCCGCGCGATTGGCCGGTTGCGTTGGGTTGCAGCTCGTAGTGCAAGCCCGGGCGCTCGGATGCGCGATGGAGCAGTTGCTTCCACGAGGCCGCTGCTCGCACCGTGCCGTCGTCCGGATCGCCGAAACGCGTCGGTGCGGCGACGCGCAGGGTCAGCTCCGCCGCGAGCACCGCGAGGATGGGCGCGCCTACCGCTATGCCCAGCAGTCGGCGTACTCGGACCATCCGTCCAGCAGAACCCAGCGCCGCCAGATCCGCCAGGTGGTCGATCGTCCAGACCCGCTTCGGGGTGCGCAACGCGGTCTCATTGGGGCCCCGACGGCCGTCGCGGAAGCGTTCGGCGCAGCTTCAGCTGCGCGGCCACGGCGTGGTGGTTCGAACGTGTAGAGCGCTGGCGCCACACCTGCCGTCGACCGCTCGCGCGCAGTGGAAGTGGTGCCGTCCGAGTGGATTCGAACCGGTAAGCCCCGGTGCCGGCGCGCGGCGCCGGCGGCGAACGACGCCATGGCGTCGTTCGCAGGGGACCCCGGCGCAGCTTCAGCTGCGCGGCCACGACGTGGTGGTTCGAACGTGTAGAGCGCTGGCACCACACCTGCCTTCGAGCGCTCGCGCGCATTGGAAGTGGTGCCCTCGAGTGGATTCGAACCACCACGGTGTTACCCGCCAGCACCTCAAGCTGGTGCGTCTGCCAATTCCGCCACGAGGGCACCTTGGATCGCGTCTTGGGGGCGGCGCCAGGCACAGGCAGTTGCGGGTCGAACCGGGCGCGCCGTCTCGGGTGGGGGCACCCGAGGGGCGGGAAGCATAGCAACGGAGGCGACGACTGCAAGCGCACCGGCTACGACAGGCGACGGCTTGGAGCGACATGCCGCCGGCGCTAGGGTCGTCGCCCCCAAAGTCTGGAACGCACGGAAGGATACAGACGTGAAAGCACCCGTTGGCAACGCGTTGATCGGGCAGTCCGGAGGACCGACCCACGTCATCAATCAATCGCTGGTCGGGGTCGTGGAGGCCGCGCGTTCTTCCGGCGTGATCCGCAACGTCTACGGCGCCCTGCACGGCATCAAGGGCGTGCTCGAGGAGCAGCTCATCGACCTCGGAGCGGAGAGCGAGGCGACGCTCGAAGCCGTGGCCATGACTCCGGGCGCGGCGTTGCGCTCGGTGCGCAAGAAACCGACGCGCGAGGAATGTGAGAAGGCGCTCGCGGTGTTCAAGCGCTACGACGTGCGCTACGTGTTCTACATCGGCGGCAACGACTCGGCCGAGACGGCGCACATCCTGAGCGAGATCGCCGGCCAGTCGAGCTACGACCTGCGCTTGTTCCACGTCCCCAAGACGATCGACAACGACCTGCGCGTGACCGACCACTGCCCCGGCTACGGCTCCGCTGCGCGTTACGTGGCCTGCTCGTTCCTCGGAGACAACGTCGACGTGCGCAGCTTGCCGGGCGTCAAGCTCAACGTCGTGATGGGGCGCAATGCAGGCTGGCTGACTGCCGCCAGCGCGCTCGCGCGTCAGTTCACCGACGATGGCCCGCACCTGATCTACGTGCCCGAGACGAACTTCTCGGTCGACGGGTTCGTGGCCGATGTCGAGCGCGTCCAGCGCGAGCTCGGCCGTTGCATCGTCGCGATTTCCGAAGGTGTCCACGACGCCGCCGGGAAGCTGATCGCGGAGTCGAAGGAGGTCGATTCCCACGGCAATTTGCAGTTGTCCGGCTCGGGCGCGCTCGGTGATCAGCTCTCTCAAGTGCTGAAAGCGCGCTTGGGGGCCAAGCTGCGTGTGCGCGCCGACACGTTTGGCTACGCCCAGCGCTCGTACTTCGGCGCGGCCTCGGCGGTCGATGCCATGGAAGCGCGCGAGATCGGTCGGGTGGCGGTGCGGTTGGCGACGCAGAGCGACGCGCCGACCGGCTCGATCTCGATCCTGCGCGAGTCCAACGCCCCGTACCGCGTGCGCTACGAGCGCACGGAGCTGAAGCTGGTGGCCCACGACACGCGCCCGATGGAGAGCACCCTCCTGCGCGGGACGAACGACGTGTCGGCGGCGTTCCTCGAGTACGCGCGTCCACTGGTGGGTGAGCTGCCGCGCGCCGCGCGCCTGTCCGATGTCCCCGTGAAGAAGAGCTAGGTTTCCCTTGAGCGAGCGCACGATCGACGTTCCCGACCCCGATCCCGCACAGCCCGCGGGCGGGCCGGCTCCGGATTCGCCCTACAAGAACTTGCTCGTGCCGCTGGTGGTCGTGCCGTTCCTCGTGGTCGGCGTGTTGGTGCTCGTGTTCGTGTTCTTCGGCGCGGTCACGGGCGATGACGTCGGGCTCGAGGAGAACCTGCGGCGCTTGTCGCACGGCGGGACGAACGAGAGCAAGCAAGCGGCGATGAGTCTGGTCGCGCAGGCGGTTGAAAACCGCAGCGCTCAGGTCGCTGGCAAGCCCGAGCCGTGGAGCGTGCCAGAGGATTTCGCGGACAAGCTCGAGCTCGCCTGGCAGGACATCGGCGACGATCCGCTCGAGGGCTACAAGCGCCTGGCGCTGGCGCAATTCGCCGCGCTTTACCGCTATCCCGGCGCCAAGGACAAGCTGGCCTCGATCCTGGCGTTGCCCAGGGTGACGGCCGCCAATCCGGAGTACGACGGCGTGGTGTTCAAGCTGCGCGCCCTGGTCTCCGGCATCGATCCCAAGGACCACGACGGGCAGATGCGGCTGTACGCGATGCTGGGGCTGACCTGGCTCGACGATCCCAGCGTGGTCGAGTTGATCTTGCCCTTCCTGAAGGACGAAGACCCCTACGTGCGGTTGTTCACGGCCGGCGTACTCCAGCAGCTGCCTGGTGCTGCTTCGATCGACGCGCTGCGCGGCTTGCTCGACGACCCTTCGCTGGAGCTGCGCGGCCAGGCGGCGGTGTCGCTCTCGCACCTGGGGGACGCGTCGGGCGCGGCGGTGCTGCTGGAGCTCGTCGATCCGCAGACCTACGTCAAGGTCCGCGCCAGCGCCCCCAAGAAGTACGAGATGCCGCAGTACGTGCGCGACAGCCGGACCAAGGCGGTTCAGGCCCTGGCGCGCCTTGACCGGCCGGAGCTGCGCGAGCGCTTGCGCGAGGTCGCGGAGCAGGACGAGGACCCGATCGTGCGCGAGGCCGCGATGCGCGCGGTGAATCCGCGTTGAGCTGAGACAGCGCTTTGGACTTGCTGCGCGCGCGAGCGGCGTGGGGCGCGGAGTGTCTCGGCGCAACCCGGAGCCACGCGCCGTTCCTCGGGCGCCTCGAGCTCGGCCGCGGTCGGGGCCACTTTTGGCGCTGCCCAGGGCTTGCCTTCCCGCTTCGAAGTCCCCATTCTCTCGGTCTCTCTATCCGCGGGTCGGCAAGGTCGGCACGAGCGGGGGCGCGTCCCAACGCTCGCGGCGCGACGCGAGCCCCGCGGCTTCGATCCGTTGAGTCCGCGGTTCCTCCCCGCGGACGCCAGCTGAACTTCTCCGAGGACCTCCGCACTCACGTGGCCGACGACAAGCCCCAAAACGCTGCTCAGGAACCCGCGTCCGCGCCGCCGCTCAAGACCGCGCCTCTGCGCGGCGACATCTCGCGCCGCGGGATGTTCTCCGTGCTCGGCGCGAGCTGGGCGGCCTTCGCGGCAGCCAGTGCCGCGGGCGGGGGAGCGATGTTGCGCTTCCTGATGCCCAACGTGCTCTACGAGCCGCCCCAAGAGTTCAAGGCGGGTCCACCGTCCGAATTCGCCGTGGGCGCCGTCGACGAGCGCTTCAAGGCGGCGTACGGGGTGTGGATCGTGCGCGAACCGGGTGGCTTCTACGCGCTCTCCACGGTCTGCACGCACCTGGGTTGCACGCCCAACTGGCTGCAAGCCGACGAGAAGTTCAAATGCCCCTGCCACGGCTCGGGGTTCGTGCGCTCCGGAGTGAACGTCGAAGGCCCGGCGCCGCGGCCGCTGGAGCGCTACAAGATCACGCTGGCCGAAGATGGCCAGATCCAGATCGACAAGAACACCAAGTTCCAAGAGGAGAAGGGGCAGTGGTCGCTCGACGGCGCCTACCTGCCCTACGCCTAGCCGCACAGCACCGGGCCGCTCTCGCGCCGGGCAGCACCCGGCGCCGGAGCTCTCGAGCAGTCGATCGCTCCCCGCAATTCCCCCGCAGGTCCCTGGCTCTCGTCCGCCGCCTGAAGTCCTCAGGTAGCCCCCAGCATGCAGAAGCTCTTGAACTACGTCCGCGAGTCGCAGGTTTGGAAGTCGATCTTCCGCCACGGCTACCCGGACACGCCGCGCAATCGAACGCTCGCGGTGCTTTCGAACGTCTTCCTGCACTTGCATCCAGTCAAGGTGCGGCGCAGCGGCATCCGGCTCAGCTACACCTGGTGCATGGGAGGGCTGACGTTCTTCCTGTTCCTGATCCTGACGCTGACCGGCTTGCTGTTGATGTTCTACTACCGCCCGACGGCGGAGAAGGCCTACGAGGACATCTTCGCTCTGCGCGAGCACGTGCCGATCGGCGTGATGCGCGAGATGCACCGCTGGGGCGCGCACTTGATGGTGATCACGGTGTGGTTGCACATGTACCGCGTCTTCCTGACCGGTTCCTACAAACCACCGCGCGAGTTCAATTGGAACGTCGGCGTGATCCTGTTGGTGCTCACGCTGCTCCTTTCGTTCACGGGCTACTTGCTGCCCTGGGACCAACTCGCCGTGTGGGCCATCACGGTCGGCACGAACATGGCGCGCGCCACTCCGTTCCTCGGTCACGAGGGGCCGGGCGCAGCACTCTTGAGCTTCGGCGGCATCGACTTCATCCACGCTGGCGACGACGTGCGGTTCGGCCTGCTCTCGGGACGCTTCGTCGGTGAGGGCGCATTGCTGCGCTTCTACGTGTTGCACTGCGTCGGGTTCCCGCTGATCGCGGCGACTCTGATGGCCGTGCACTTCTGGCGTGTGCGCAAGGACGGCGGCATCTCCGGCCCGCTCTAGGATCACCATGAACTTCGCACTCGCGACGCTCCTCTCCGGCGGTGGCGGCGCCGTCAACGACGGCCCGCTGGCGGCTGGGATCAAGAACTTTGCGAACTGGCTGACGGAGCCGACGCGCTATTCGGTCTCGAGCATCCTCGCGATCGCGGCGGTCTTCTACTTCCGCAAGTTCTTCAGCAAGGTGTGGGTGATCACGGTCTTCTTCGCCTTGGCGACGGGACTGTTCGTGTTCGCGTTCCAGGACCCGAACTTCAACGCGATCATCACCAAGCCCGACAACGTTCCGATCATCATCCTGTTCGCGACGGTGATCTTCTTTTCGTGGTTGTCGCTGCGCCGAGCGGTGATCAACGACGAGCGCACCAAGCGCGGTGAGCCCACCTTGGAGGGCGAGCTCTCCAAGCAGAAGGTCTTCACCTGGCCGGACCTGGTGTACATCGAGCTGATCTGCTTGGTGCTGTTCACCGCGGCGCTCTTGGTGTGGTCGATCATGATCACCGCGCCGATCGAGGAGCCGGCGGCCACCGCGCGCACGCCCAATCCGTCGAAGGCACCGTGGTACTTCCTCGGCTTGCAGGAACTGCTGGTGTACTTCGACCCCTGGATCGCCGGCGTGCTCTTGCCGAGCTTCATCATCGTCGGCTTGTGCGCGATCCCGTACCTCGACACCAATCCCAAGGGCAACGGCTACTACACCTTCGACGAGCGCCCCTTCGCGGTGGTCTTCTTCTGGGTGGGCTTCGTGCTGTTCTGGGTGTCGTTCGTGATCCTCGGGACCTTCTTGCGCGGCCCCAACTGGTCGTTCTTCGGCCCCTTCGAGTTCTGGGACCTGCACAAGCTGGAACCGATGGTCAACGTCGACCTCTCGACCTACTTCTGGGTCGAGCTGCTCGGCAAGCCGCGACCCGACGAGCCGCTGGTGCGCGAAGCACCTGGCATCATCGCGCTCCTGGGCTACTTCCTCGTGTTGCCGCCGTTGGTCGGCAAGACGCTGATGAAGAAGATGGTCGCGGAGATGGGCATGGTCCGGTTCAACGTCTTCATGCACCTGTTCCTGTGGTTCGTGCTCATCCCCATCAAGATGGGTCTGCGCTGGACGGTGAACCTGAAGTACTTCATCGGGATGCCCGAGTTCTTCTTCAACGTGTGAGCGCAGTCGCGCTCCACTCCACACGCACGCTGGTCTGATCTACCTCACGCTTTCGGACGACACTCTCCATGGCGGATCGCGGTGATACCCACTACAGCGTCTCGGCGCTGAACAAGTGGTTCCTGTTCTCGAGCGTGGCCATTCTCGTGGCCACGGTTTGGATGCTGATCGACGATTGGCAGCGCCCGTGGAAGGCCTATCAGCGGCAGTTCCGCGAGATCGAGCTGGCCAAGGTGCGTGCGGAGGAGCAAGTGCTCACGGCCGCCGGGGCGCTGGAGCGCGAGCGTGAGTTGGTCGCGCAGGTGGACAACGCGCAACGCACCGTCGACGGTCAGACCAGCGCGCTGGCCGCCGCCAAGGAGACGTTGCGCCTCGCCAAGGGCGAGCTGTGGAACGCGATCGAGATCGCCAAGAAGCGCAAGAGTGCCTTCAACTGGGAGCGCTACATCGTCGAGGAGGAGCGCCTCAAGCGCGGCGATCCCGGTCACGGCCGCGAGTCGCTGGAGGCGATCGAAAAGGAGATGAACGACACCGCTGGCATCCAGCAGGAACTGGAGGCCAAGAAGGCGGCGGCGGAGGACGCGTTCAACTCACTCACGCGCGACCTGGACGCCGCGCGCAAGTCGCTCTCGGCCGGTACGCGCGATCTCGCGCAAGTCCGCAAGCGGCTCGCGCAGCTCGACCCTGGCGAAATGACCGGGCCGGAGCGCGTGGCGGACGTGATCCGAGATGCACCGGGACTCGACTTCGTCAAGCCCAACCTGAAGGTCAACAAGGTCGTGCTCGACAACCTGACCTTCGAGCTGAACTTCACGAAGAAGAAGCGCATCGACATGTGCCACACGTGTCACCTCGGTGCGGACCGTCAGGGATTCGAGCTCGACCCGCAGCCCTTCACTTCGCACCCGCGGCTCGACCTGTACCTGTCCTCGAAGTCACCGCACCCGCTCAAGGACTTCGGTTGCACGATTTGTCACCGCGGCTCGGGCGAGGCCTTGGACTTCGTGCGCGCCGACCACCGACCGGCCGACAAGGCCCAAGCCGACGAGTGGAACCGCGAACACCATTGGCACAAGCAGCATCACTGGGACTACCCGATGCTGGCCAAGGACTTCACCGAAGCGTCCTGTGTGCAGTGTCACAAGACTTCGATGGAGCTGATCTCGGCCGACGCGCCGGTGGTCTCCCAGGGCTACCAGTTGGTCGAGCGCTACGGTTGCAATTCGTGCCACAAGATCGATTGGTTCCCCACCAAGCGACGCACGGGGCCGTCGCTGCTGAACCTGCAGGCCAAGCTCTCGCCGGAGTTCATCAGCTCCTGGATCACCGATCCCAAGAGCTTCCGGCCGACGACCTGGATGCCGCAGTTCTTCCACTTGGAGAACTATGCGCCGGGCGAGACCGTGGTGAAGTCGAAGTACGGCGCGGGCCGCGACATCGAGGGGCGCGAGTGGGATGACGCGGCGATCGCGGCCATCGCGGAGTTCCTGACCGACAGGGCTCCGAAGAACGCGCTGTCCGCGATCCCGGTTCAAGGCGACGCGCACCGCGGGCGCGAAGTGATGCGGCTTTCCGGCTGCTTCGCCTGCCACAACATGGCGCCCTTCGGCGAGAGCGACAAGGTCGCCAACGACCTCGCGCTCCAGGCGCGCGTCGAGAACCAGCACGGTCCGAATCTGCGCGGCGTCGCCACCAAGGTCACGCCGGAGTGGTTGTTCCACTGGATCAAGGACCCGGCGAGCTACTGGGCCGACACGCGCATGCCCAACCTGCGGTTGAGCGATCAAGAGGCGGCCGACATCACCGCCTACATGACCGAGGACCCCGACGGTTATTTCAAGGACGTGCCCAAGGGCTGGGATCCGAAGTTGATCGCGATGCCCGATGCGCAGATGCACGAGGTGCTCGGCGAGCAGGCGCGTTGGTTCTTCGCGCGCGACGGCCGCGCGGCCGTCGAGGCGCGCCTCGAGGGTGAGTGGAGCGACCTGCGACGGCTCAAGATCGCCGTCGGAGAGAAGCTCGTCGGCAACTACGGTTGCTACAGCTGCCACGAGATCAAGGGCATGACCGAGATGATGCCGATCGGTACCGAGCTCTCGAATTGGGGCTCGAAGACGGTCGACAAGTTGGCCTTCAACTTCGCGACGCACGAATTCGGGCTCGACCCGAACTACCGCGAGGGTTGGCTCACCCAGAAACTGCATGCGCCGCGCTCCTTCGATGCCAAGAAGGTGCTCAACCCGACGGAGAAGCTGCGCATGCCGTACTTCGGCTTCACCGACGAGCAGGTGCATGCGATCGCCACTTTCGTGGTCGGCTTGGTCGACGACGAGGTGCAGCGCGCCAAGATGGTCCCGTCACAGGACAAGTTGGCACTCGATGCGGGACAGCGCGCCGTGCGTCAGAAGAACTGCATGGGCTGCCACATGGTCGATCCAGGCACCGTCACGTTCGTCGACGAGGGCGGTGTGTCGCGCACCGTCGCGGCGGAGCTCCAGTCTCTCAGCGAGGACCAGAAGGTGCCCAGCGCGCACTCGCTGGCGGCGCTCAAGGCCGACGCCGAGAAATTCGAGGCGACCGAGGTCACGCTGCGCGTGCTGCGGCCCGAGCCGGACATCGGCAAGACCGTGGGGGACAAGATCTTCGTCCCGCTGGACAAGATCACCGCGTTGGGGGCGCCGCGCGGCGGCGACCTCGTGCGCACGATCACCGACTACTACTACTACGGCTTGGAGCTGTGCGACCCGACGAAGGAAGGTGACGAAGCCTTCAGCTACGTTTCCGGTGCCAGCGGCGACGAGTTCGGGGTGTTCGATGCCGACGGCAAGCTGCGCGACCACTCCAAGGAGCCCTTCGACAAGATCCGCTGGACCTTCGCTCCGCCGGTGCTGTGGGACGAGGGCGGAAAGCTGCAGAAGGACTGGTTCTTCGGGTTCTTGCACGACGTCGTGCCGCTGCGCGAGCAGCTGCGCGTGCGCATGCCTTCGTTCCACTACGCAGCGGGGGAGGCCGAGGCGATCGCCGACTACTTCGCCTACAAGTCGGCGAAGGAGTGGCCCGCCAATTTCGCGCGCGCGTTGCGGCTCTCGAAGAAGTGGACCGTAGCCGAGCTCGGCCAGGCCGCGGGCGTCGATCCGCGGGCGCTGGTGGAGATCGAGAACGGCGTCCAGATGGCGACGCGGGCCAACTTCGGCAAGCTGCTCGCGTACGCCCAGGCCAGCGCTTTCCAGGCGCGCGCTTCCGTGAATCCGACCTTCGAAGCCCAGGCGACTCGTTCGGCGGCCTACCTGCAGGGGCGCAGGGCTGCGGAGCCCACTCACCTAGCGCTCGGTGAAGCGGTGGCGGTCAAGGGAGTCAATTGCTTCCAGTGCCACTTCCGAGTGGGCCAGCCGCCCCAGGCGGATCCGATCGCGTGGGCGCCGGATCTGAATCGAGTGCGCGAGCGGTTGCGCGAGGATTGGGTGCGCGACTGGTTGGTGAACCCCGCCGTCGTCTACCCCGGCACATCGATGCCCGCGAACTTCGCGGCCAACCCGCCCGCCTATCAGGAACAGTACCCGAACTCGTCGAATGAGGCTCAAGTGCGAGTCGTACTCGAGTGGCTCTACAACTTCGACCGTATTTACATGACCTCGCGCAACTGAGTACCTAGCGCCGAAACTCGCGACTCAGCAGTCCATCCAGCACACCTCCAAGAACCGAACAAACTCCATGAAGACTCTCACCGCGCTCTCGATCGCCGCTGGCCTCCTGGCCACGGCCGCGTTCACCCTGCCCACTGAGCCCGTGCGCGCCACCGCGACCGGAACGGTCTCGCTCGCCGACCTCGGCAAGGTCGTGTTCGACGGCGAGAAGCCCGAAGTCAAGCCGCTCAACATCGAACCCGCCAAGGCCGAAGGCTGCGGCAAGGTCGACACCACCGATCAGAGCCTGCTGATCGGCGAGAAGGGCGGCATCGCCAACGTCGTGGTCACCATCGAAGTGGCCGGGGCGACGATCAAAGTGCCCGAGAAGCCGATCGATCTCGATCAGAAGACCTGCCGCTTCGAGCCGCACGTCATGGTCATCCCGGTGGGTTCGACCGTCGAGTTCCGCAACTCGGATTCGGTCGGGCACAACGTCCACACCTTCGCGGGCAAGAACGACTCGATCAACAAGACCATCCAGCCCGGCAAGGCCGAGTCGCAGAAGCTCGACAAGGAAGACCGCATCGAGATCAAGTGCGACATCCACCCCTGGATGAACTCGTATCTGATCGTCGCCAACACCCCGTTCTTCGCGGTCACCGGCGCCGACGGTTCCTTCAAGATCGACGGCCTGCCCGCCGGCGAGCACAAGGCGAAGTTCTGGCACGAGAAGCTCGGCAAGGCCGAAGCGACGATCAAGGTCGGCGCCGATGGCAAGGTCGAGCCGGTCGAAGTCAAGATGAGCGCGGAGAAGAAGGCCGGCGGCGGCCGTCGCAAGTAATTCGCTGAAGACCGCTCTGCACGATTCCGGGCGCGCTGGCTCTCTCGAGAGCAGGCGCGCCCGCTGTGTTGGTGCAGTCAAACCTCCGATGCGGCCCAACGACCGCGGTAGCTCTGCGTAGACTCGGGACTCTCACCGGAGGTCACCATGCTCTCGTTCGCGCTGCAGTCCGTTCTGGTTCTGGCTCAAACGGCGGAGCCTGGGCCCGCTCCTCGCGTGCTTCCGTCGCACATCACCGGGCAACACGCGCTGCTCGCGCGGTCGGCGACGGCGGCCAGCCAAGACTCACTCCCGACCGCGAGAGTGCTGCGGTGGGTCGCCGTGCCTCAGGAGCGAGAGGACGAAGTCGGAGTCGCTACCACCGTGCAGGGAGCGCTGCCGCGTGCGCGTCTGGGGGTTGGCGTCGTCGACGATTCGGGCGCGGGGGTGTGCGTCAACTCCGTGGCCCAGGACAGCGCCGCCGAGCGTGCCGGCCTGCGCGCGGGCGATCGCATCCTCAGCCTCGACTCGCGGCCGACCGACACCTTCGACGAGTTGGTCGCATCCGTCGACAGGTGCGCGCCCGGAGTCCGCGTGCGTCTGCGCGTGCGACGTGATCTCGAGCTCGCGCTCGACCCAGCCAGTCGCACCACGGACGGGCGCTTCGCGCTGGGTGTTTCGCTGAACGCCCCTTCGCGCGAGCCACGCAGCGGATTGCAGATCGCCGAGGTCGTGCGCGGCTCACCCGCGGCGCGCGCCGGTGTGCTCGGTCGGGATTCGATCGTGGCCATCGACTCCCACGAGTTGGCTGGCTACGAGACGCTGGTCGCCGAAATGAAGCAGATCTCCAGCGCACGCACGATCGTCGTCACCGTCGAGCGCGACATCGAGGCGCTGCTCGGCGCGCCGCCGGGCGGAAACGTCGGCTCGCCGCTTCCGCGCCCTGGGAGCAGATCCGAGGGCCAATCCCCGATGCAGGGACTCGGTGGGCTGCACTCCGAGAGCGCGCGGCGCGGGCCGCAGGGGCCCATCGACGTCGCCCCGCGCCGGAGACTACTGATGCTGGATAGGCTGCCCGGCTCCGCGACCCCGGATGCCACCGCGCAGCAGGAACTCCGTGCCGAGCTGCGTGAATTGTCGAGTGAGCTCCAGGCGCTGCGCGACGAGCTCGCGCAGTTGCGTTCTGAGCTCCAGGCGTTGCGACAACCTCGACGTTCTCGCTAGATCCGCGGCGGGGCGTCGCCCGGCGACCAGCGGTGGAGCTTCGACGCCACAGCGATCAAGCAGCGTTCGTCGAGGTGCTCCGCATGGGAAAGTTCTTCCGCGTCGCGCGCCAGAGTTGCCTCGACGACGTCGAGTAGCCGGCGGCGCAACTCGGAATCGGCTCGCGCTGCGCGCTCCACCAGGGGCAGCAACCGCTGACCGATGCTCAGCGGTACACGGTGGCGGCGGCACAGACGTTCCAGCTTGCGTTCGGGGCTCATCGCGCTTCGATCCGCTGGAAATCTAGCCCGGACCAGCGCGTGCGGCGCGCTCACACTTGGATCTGCTGGCGCCACACCTCGGCGGCGCGCGCGATTTCGACGGCATCCTCGGCTCGCAGGCCCAGCAGGGTGCAAACGTTGGCGTCGAACAGCGCCTGGGCCTCGTCGGCTTGGCCCGACTCGACCTCGTGCACCATGAGATTGACGATGGCCACCAGTGCCACGGCGGGATCGGCCATCACGGCCTCGCGCGGCCCGTGGTGGTACTGGATCGCGTCCGAGAGCAGGCTGGGCAAGCCCCACTGACGTGCGATCAGCGCGCCGATGTGACCGTGGTGGAAGGCGAACGCTGCCATCTCCGCCACGTGCAGTGGCCGACCGCTCGCGCGCGACTCGGCCACGACCGCCAGGAACTCGGCCGGGCGGCTCTCGAGCAGCAGGATCTTCCCCATGTCGTGCAACAGACCGACGACATGGAATTCCTCGGGTGCCAGCGCGATGCGAGCGCGGCAACGTGCAGCCAGCGCCGCGCACACCTGACCGGTCAGGATCGAGTGACGCCAGAGCTCTTCGAAGTTGAAGTCGTCGGCTCCGCGCAGGTGCTCGTAGCGCTTGATGACCGACGCCTGCATGGCCACCGTGCGCAACATGCGGATCCCGAGCACGGCGGTGGCGTGCTCGGTCGAGACCACTTTCTCGCGCAAGCCGAAGTAGGCCGAGTTGGCGATCTTCAGCACCTTGGCCGCGATCGGCGCGTCCTCGGCGACGGCCGCACCGATCTCGCGCACGCCAACGTCCGGGTCGTCGACGAGCGCGTTGATCCGCGCGACGACCTGCGGCAGGGTCGGCAACTCGAAGTGGTTCTGGATCAGGTTCTGTGCGGTCTCGAGGCTCATCGGTTCACGCTTCGGGGGGGATACGCACCATCGTTGGCCGCGCCAGGTCGGGCTCCGACCGCCGGCGAACGCGCAAGCGCGCCCGCTAGTTTCGGGCGCCGAAAGGGGTGTTCCTTGAGCACTTGGCGGAGATTGCTCGCAGCACTCGCACGGCTCCGAACAACGCGCGGTCTCAGTGCACCCATGCAACACCAGGTCGCCGATCCGCGCGCTTGCTGCAGGCGTCCCCGCGACCAAGTTCGCAGGGCCCGCGAAACTATGTCGCATCGTCCGAACGCGGTGGAACGCAGTGCTAGCCTCGCACGTCGCACTCGAGAGTCCGGACGCGAGCGCGTCCGCTTCACGGTCCCCCTCGCTGGAGAATCGCAATGCTCCTCGCCTGCCTGTCTACTTGGGCCGCATCGATCCCCGTATTCGCAGCGCAAGCTCAGCAACTGGAGTCGCCGCGACTGCACGCGGTGGTCGTCGAGCACGCTGGTGACCTCGACCTGCGCGACACCCTGCTGCACACGGCGCGGGTCTGGCACGACGCGGGCGACTTCTTGGTCGGAGAGCTGGACTCCGGCGCGATCGCCGCGCTGCGCGCGCGTGGTTGGACGGTCGACACGCTGGACGAGCTCGGCCCGCAGGACAACCTGTTCCTGGTCGATCTCGACGATGTCGACGTGCGGCGTGACATCGACCGCGCGGGATCGATCCTGCACCGCCGCGGACGCCAGGCGGTGGTCGCCGTGCCGCACGATCTCGGCGAACTCCCCGAGTCGCTGCGTCCAGGCCGAACGTGTCATTCTGGTCACACAGCGATCTCGCGTTCCGCGACGCGCGCGCCGGCACCGGTCGAACTCGGCGCCGTGCAACTCGCCAGTACGCAACTCGCTGGTGGCGCGCCGCAGTTCATGATGGCTGTCGATCCGCGCATCCAGACGCTGGTCAACCAAGTCTCGAAGACCAACATCCAGTCCTGGGACCAGAGTTACTCGTCGTCGTACACCAACCGCGACTCGAAGAACTTGGCCAACTTCAACGCGGCCAAGGCGCAGTTGATCGCCCAGCTCCAGTCCTACGGATACGCGCCGTCGAGCGAGAGCTGGGATCCGACGCACGGAACGAACATCGTCGTCGACATTCCAGGCATCGGCGCACCCAACAAGTACGTCGTCGTCGGAGCGCACTTCGACACGCGCAACTACTCGCTGGGCGTCAATGCAGTCGCGCCGGGCGCCGACGACAACACCAGCGGGTCGTGCGCGGTGCTCGAGATCGCTCGCATCCTGGCCAGCGCGCCGCCGTTCGCCAACTCGCTGCGACTGGTGTGGTTCTCGGGCGAGGAGTACGGGCTGCTGGGCTCGGCGGCCAATGCCAACGCGATGGCCAGCCAAGGCAAGCAGGTCGTAGGCATGCTCAACATGGACATGATCTCGTACCGTGCCGCGAGCGACACGCGAGACTGCGACTTCGCGACCAACTCGACCTCGGCCACGTTGACCGCGCTGTGCCAGCAGATTTGTCCGCAGTACGTGCCGAACTGGGCTTCGACCTCGGGCGTGTTGACCGCAGGATCGTCCGACCATGCCTCGTACACCTCGGCCGGTTTCCCGGCCGTGTTCTTCTTCGAGGACCTGACGCAGTACTACACGCAGATCCACACGGTGAACGACGTCTACCCGACGGCGACGACCGATTTCGATCTAGCGCAGATGATCTGCCAGGGTGTGCTGGCGTGCGCGGCGACCTTGGCCGAGCCCGCGGACCTCGCGCTGACGCACACGGAGCTGGCCGACACCACCGATGCCAGTGGGCCGTATCTCGTGCAAGCCTCCGTCACGAGCTACTACGGATCCAACGTGCTGGGCGCGACGCTCAACTACCGCGTGCAGGGCGCGGGCTCGTGGACCAGCCTGGCGATGACCGGCGCCGGCTCGAGTTGGAGCGCGGCGATCCCCGCGCTCGGCTCCCCGCTCTCGATCGAGTACTACATCGACGCCTTCGACGATCAGAACGCGCACGAGATCGCGCCCAACGGCGCCGACTTGGGCGCACGGCCCTTCGACTTCTTCGTCGGAACACGCACGCTGATCTATTCGACGGGCTTCGAGGAAGCCACGGACAATGGATGGACGCACGCGCAAGTCGCGACGCAGGACGATTGGCAGCGCGGAGTGCCGATGGGCAAGCTGGGCGACCCCAATGCCGCGTTCGCCGGCACGCGCGTGTGGGGCAACGACCTCGGGGGTACCGGCTGGAACGGCTCGTACGCGAACAACGTCAGCAACTACCTGCGTTCGAGCCAGATCGACTGCTCGAGCGCGGGCAACGTGCACCTGCTGTTCCGCCGCTGGCTGACCGTGGAATCGAGCCAGTACGACCAGGCTCGGATCAAGGTCAACGGCACACAGGTGTGGGTCAATCCCTCGAGCGGCGACACCATCGACACCAGTTGGGTTGCCGTCGACCTCGACATCAGCGCGATCGCGGCGCACAACGCCAGCGTGCAGGTCGAGTTCAGTCTGCAATCCGACGCCGGTGTGAGCTTCGGCGGCTGGAACATCGACGAATTCGCGCTGGTCGAGCTGGGCCCCGGCGTGATCACGTGCCCCGGGGCCTCGACCTACTGCAGCGCCAAGCAGAACAGCCTCGGTTGCACACCGCTGATGGCGACCAACGGCAACGCCAGCGCGAGCTCGGGATCGCCGTTCACGCTCAGCGCGTCGCAGGTCATCAGCCAGAAAAACGGGCTCCTGTTCTACGGCTTCGCCGGCGCCGCGAGCCCCTTCCAAGGTGGCTACAAGTGTGTCGCCAATCCGGTGCGCCGCACCGCGGCACAGAGCGCCGGCGGAAACCCGAGCGGCAGCGACTGCAGCGGCGTGTTGTCGCTCGATTTCAACGCGCTGATCCAGGGCGGCGGCGATCCCGCGCTCGTCCAAGGCGCGGACGTGTTCGCGCAGTGGTGGTACCGCGATCCCGCGGATCCGCTGGGCTTCGCGACAGGTCTGTCGAACGCAGCGCAGTTCCGCATCTGCCCCTGATATGGAGGGACCGGTCAAGCGCCGTTGACGGATTCCGTCGGACTTGAGTTGTTGCCGAGGCTGACTGCCCGAGAGGGGGTCAGCCTCGTGTGCTTGGTTGCGTCGTGGCAAGGAGCGCGAGGACGGCGAGCTTCGGAGCTCTCCGCGGCGGTCGAGACGCTTGGCATCCGCAGGTTGGGCACCGCTGTTCAGGCGATCGTTGGAAAGCTGTTCTCAAGTTGGCCGCGTGCCGCACGGTCGCGGCACAACTTGCACGATCGAGAGTTCCTTCCCGGCGGGGCCCGAGACGTCCGCTTCTTGCGCCCGCGCGCGTCCTGTCGGGGTGAGCGAGTGGCCAACGCACTCGCGCCGTCGTCGACGCGCCCCGTCAGCAGGGGCGTTCACTCCGGGAGCGGACCTCTCGCCGCGGCGGCATCGCCTGAGGGTTGGGCGCGGGCCGAGACGGCTTTCACTCAGGGACTCGATGACGACGTTCCGCGCGTGCGGATGGGTGGATGGCCGCGGAGCAGAGTTGGCCGATCGCCGTGGTGCTGGCGGTCGGGTCGATTTCGTCTCGCGCGCATCAAGAGCGGAGTGCGCGCGGGACGATGAGCCGGCAGCCTGCGCAATCCCCAGCGCGGACTCGTTCCCACCCCAACCCATCGGTCCCCACGATGATGCGTGTCTTGTGCGCAGCCGCGCTCGCGGCGTGTTCGTCGATCTGCTGGTTCGCGCGAATTCCGTTGCTCCGTGAACTCGAGGCCGGAACCGCTCTGCGCATGGAGATCGAGGACCTCGCGCTCAACGCCGAGTCGATCTTCGAAGGCCGCGTGCTCGCCGCACGCGCTCTGCGCGACGAGCGCGGGCTGGTGCGCACCGAGTACATCGTCAGCGTCGAACGCACGTTCGCGGGACAGCCCTTGGGCACGCGCACGTTCGAGCTGCCCGGTGGCACGCTGCCCGACGGATCCGGCACTGTCATCGCCGGCATGCCCAGCGTGCGCGTCGGCGAGGACGTGCTGCTGTTCTTGACCGAGGCGAGCGCCAACGGTTTGCGCATGCCCGTCGGGCTGGCGCAGGGCAAGTTCGCCCTGGTGCGAGACGCGGCCGGAGAACTCGGCTTGCTGCGCTCCGCTGTCGATCTCTCCCTGCTCGATCCGCGCACGCGCACCGCGGCGCCCGCTCCGGTTCCGAACGTCGTGTCCTACGAGGCCGTCGTGCAGCGCGTGCGAGCCGCGCTGGCGGCCAAGGCGGAGGGACGGTGAGCGTGGAGCTGCGGAGAGTCGCGAGCACAGTGGCCGCGCTGGCTCTCGCGGGCAGCGCCGTGAGTCACGTGCGCCTGCACAACCCGAGCAACGGCACCGAGCTCTACTGGCAGAGCCCGGGATCGATCTCGATCGTGATCCAAGACCAGGGGTCCGACGACATCCCGAACGCTGGTCACGTTCCCGCGCTGCGCATGGCGATCGACGAGTGGAACGACGTCGCCGGCACGAACGCTCAACTCATCGAGGACAGCTCGTCGAACGCGCGGGCGCGTGTCGACTGGTCGTCGAGCACACTGCACACGATGTTGTTCGACGAGACCAACTCGTCGGGCTACTTCCCGATCGGCTCGGGAACGGTGGCGATCACGCCGGTGTCGTTCTTCTCCAACGGCCGAATCAGCGACGCCGACGTGCTGTTCAATGGCACGGGCTTCTCGTTCACGACCTCCGACGAGCCGGGGGCCTTCGACGTGGCCGACGTCGCCACGCACGAGCTCGGGCACCTGCTCGGCCTCGACCACTCCGGTTCCGCCGGCGCGACGATGTATCCCTACGTCTCGACCGACGTCTCGCTGCACCGCAGCTTGGCCTTGGACGACGCGATCGGCCTGCGCTCGACCTACTCGAGCACGAGCTTCGGCTCGATCAGCGGCACGGTGCGGCGCTCGTCGGACAACTCCGCTGTCGCGGGAGCATTCGTCGTCGCGCGCGACGACGCAGGCCGCGCGGTCGCCAGCGCGCTGGCCGAGTCGAACGGGACGTTCGTGGTCCGCGGGCTGGAGAGCGGGGACTACACGCTGTACGCGGTGCCGCTGGACTCACCGGTCTCGAGCCTCAACCTGACTTCGGGGCACAGTGTGTCGACCAACTTCCAGCCGATCGTGGGCAGCGCGGTCACGGTCACCGCCGGCAGCACCGCGGCCTACGGCACGCTGCTCGTCGGCGCGGACGCCAACTTGGCGCTGGGGCGCAACTACGACGACTTCCCAGTTCGAGTGCGCGCGGGGCAGTCGACGATGGTGAGCTTGCACGGCGTCGGATTGGGTGCCGGGTGCATCCTCGAGTCCAGCGATCCGCTCGTCGGAGTCTCGCCTGTCTCGTGGATCGGCTCGACGCAGGTGCTGTTCACGGTCAGCGTGCCGGCGAACGCCGAACCGGGGCACGTCGATCTCAGCGTCGACGACGGCGACGTCAGCATCCTCGTTGGCGCGCTCGAGATCACGCCCGACGACCCAACGGTCACGCTGGTCACTCCGGCCGTCGGTCACACCGCGGGTGGAGATGCGTTGACGATCACGGGCAGCGGCTTTCGCGCTGGAGCGCGCGTGGTGATCGGCGACCAGCTGTACGAGGACGGTGACACGAGCGGTTGCACGGTGGTTGACGACACGACGATCACGCTCACGACGCGTTCGACCGAGGAGGTCGGGACGTTCGACGTGGTCGTGATCGACGAGAGTGGCGTCGAAGGGCGCGCCGGCTCGGCCTTCACGATCCCCTCGGCGCCGACGATCGATCTCGTGTACCCGGCGGTCGGGTCCGACATGGGCGGCACTCTGATCGCGATCACCGGCTCGGGCTTCTCGGACCCGATGAGCGTGCGGATCGACGGCGTGGCGCAGCCCAACGTCACCTTGCAGGACTCGTCGACGCTGTACGTGGTCACCGAGGCCGGCACACTCGGGGCGGGACTCGTCCTGGAGGTCGAAGACGGCGACGGAGACCTGGCCAGCGCGGCGTTTTCGTACGTCGACCAGGCCGATCCGACGGTCGGCGACATCTCGCCGTCATCCGGGGCCAAGTCTGGAGGCACGTTGGTCACGATCTCGGGCGCTGGCTTTCCCGCGGATGTCGCGGTGATCTTCGGCGCAGACCCGAGGACCGGAAGCGGAGGCACTCCCGGGAACAGCGTGACTTGGATCGACTCCAACACCATCACGGTGCGCTCTCCGGCCCACTCCTCGGGCGCGGTCTCGATCGTCGTCAGCGCACCTACGACGGGGCAGGCCTCCGCGATCGCGGCGGCGTTCACCTACCAGGCCGAGGACGACTCCGGCGGCGGCGGGGGATGCGCGGCGGTCATCGCCGGTCCCCCCAGCTCGTGGCGCTCGGTGCTCTCCGGAGCAGGCTGGATCCCGCTGGCGCTGCTCGCGCAGCTCTTGCTGCAGCGACGCGCGCGAGCGTGCGTGGTGCGCGTGCGCTGAGGCGCGCAAGACCAACGACCGACGGCGAACCCCGCGCGCACGCCGGGCCTGCGCTATCATCCGCGGCGATGAGCAGCTCGAGCCTCTCCCGAGTCGGAGCGAGCTGCGCTCTGGTGGCATTGCTGCTAGCGGGCTTCGCCCTTCGCTGGCCGGGCGTCGGCTGGGGTCTTCCTCAGCAGACCTATCGCGACGGAATGGTGCTCTCGACGCAAGTCGAGTTGCTCCGTGGCGCGGCCGCAGACCCTGGAGCGAACGAATTCTGGGGGTATTACCCGCACCTGTTGTCGCGCGTCGTCGCCACTTGTGTCGGTGACTACGACGCAGCGTTGAGCGAGCCTCTCGACCTGAGCGCGCATCTCGCCCGCGCCTCGGAACCCTGGCTGACGGCGCGCCAGGTCTCGGTGCTGGCCTCGCTGCTGGCGGTTCCCGCGGCCTTCTTCGTCGCGCGGCGTTTCGTGTCCAGCGCGTGGGCCGTGTTCGCCGCTGCACTGGTGACGATGAGCATCTTCCACATCTCGTTCGGCCAACAGGAGAAGCCCCACGGACCGATCAGTGCACTCGTGCCCTGGGCCGTGTTGGCGGCGGTCGAGCTGCGGCGCCGGCCGTGCGTCGCGTGGTGGACGCTGGCGACGGTGAGCGCGGCGCTCGCGATCGCCACGCTGCAAAGTGGCTTTTTCGCGCTCGGCTCCGCGGGGGTCGCGGTCGCGCTGCTGCTGCGCGGATCGGAGCTGAACCGCGAAGGCCACGTGTCGCGTCGCAGGCTCGTCGCGATCGGTCTCGTCGCGACCGCGGTCGTACTCGGCGGCACGGTGCGCATCTTCTACCCGTTCCATTTCGACGAGCACGTCGAGCGCGCGGTGGTCGAGTCCGGCATGAGTCTCGGTGGACATCCGGTCGACTTCGCGAAGTTCAATTTCGCCGGCGCGAGGAACATGTTCGTCACGCTGTATCTGTTCGAGCCGGTGCTGCTCGCGCTGAGCGCGATCGGGCTCGTCGTGTTCGCCGTGCGTCGTCTGCGACGCGTCGGCGCGGATGTCGAGCGCCGGCGCGACTTGCTGGTGATGTGCGGCTTCGTCGTGCCGTACTCGGTGATGTTGTGCGTGTACGAGGATGCCTTCGATCGTTTCCTGATGCCCTTGGTGCCGTTCCTCGCGGCGCTGGCGGCCTACGGCGCCGCAGCGCTCGTGGCGCGCGCATCCAAGCCCATCGCGCTCGCGGTCGCCGCTCTGGCGCTGGTCGAGCCAGCGGCTGCGAGTTGGCGCATGGGGCGCGTGCGCGCGCACCCGGACACGCAGGCCCAGGTCGCCCAGTGGATTCGCGAGAACGCGCGGCCCGAGGACAAGGTGTACGTCTACCCGTACGTGGACTTGCCGCTGTTCTACTCCGAGGCGGCCGTCGCGGAGCTGGGGGACGACGAGGTCGTGCTCACGTGGATGGGCTACCAAACGCGCATCGCACGCCAGCTGAAGCTCGGGCCGGCGTTCACCGTCATTCCGCCGGGAAATGCGAAGCAAGAGCTCGCAGAGCTCGGCCAAGACCCACTCGGTCGTCTGCGTGCGCGTGGCGCGCGCTTCGTCGTGATCCAGGCGCTCGGCGAGCGCTACCGACAGAAGGTGCTGGTCAAGCTGCGCGAGCAGTTGAGCGCGGAATGCACGCGTGTGTTCCGCGCGTCGCCCTTCGAGGGGGCAGGGCGGAACGGTCGCGTGTGGATCCGCTACGCGATGACGTTGGACCAGGAGCCGGCTTGGTGGCGGCTGTTCCGTGAGGTTTCGGTGGGGACGACGCTCGAGGTCTACGCGCTCGACACTCCTCGTTCGGAAGCGTCCAAGTGACTCCGAGAGCGCGCGCCAAGACCGCAACTCGACTGGGCAAGCGCCACGGCGCGCGGATAGTCTGAAGCGCTTCCATGCCGACCGATCAGCGTTCGTCCGTGGTGACTTGGCTCGCGCTCGCGGCGCTGGTGGCGGCCGCGCTCGGCCTGCGCCTGCGCGGGCTCGATTTCGGCTTGCCGCACGTGACCTACCGCGACGGCATGGTGCTCTACACGCAGGTGAAGGAGATGCGCACGGGCGACGTCTCGCTGCGCGACGCCGAATTCTGGGGCTACTACCCGCAGGTCACGGCGCGGGTCGCGACGCTCTTTCCCGACGATTCGTTCGAGCCGCAGACGCGAGCGCTCGATCTCGAGGCGACGCTCGCGCGCCAATCGCGTTCGTGGATCGTCGCGCGCCGCGCATCGGTGTTGCTGTCGCTCCTGGCGGTACTCGGCAGTTACTGGGTCGCGCGCTGCTTCATGGGAACGCGGCCGGCGTTGTTCGCCGCCGCCCTGACGGCGACGAGCTTGCTGCACGTCTCGTTCTCGCAGCAGGAAAAGCCCCACGGGCCGGTGAGCGGTACCGTCGCGCTCGCGGTCGCGGCGGCATTGTTGCTGCGCCGGCGACCGAGCGCTTGGACTTGGGCCGTGGCCACACTTGCCGCCGCGCTCGCCGCCTGCACCTTGCAGAGCGGAGCGTTCGCGCTGGGATCCGCGGGCGTGGTCGTGGTCGCGTTGCTCGTCGGTCGAGGACGCAGCACGGAAGGGCGTCGCGCCGACCGCAGGCTCGTCGCCTTCGGCGTGGTCGCGACCTTGGTCGTGTTGGCGGCGGCCGTGCGTTTCTTCTACCCCTTCCACTTCATCGAGCGCCACGTCGAGGTCGACCACGGCCCGGACAAGTCGCTCGACCTCGCCGGTCACCCGGTGTTCCTGTCGGGCTTCGACTTCACCGGCGGCGCGACGGTGCTGTCGACCCTGTGGCACTACGACCCGACGCTGCTGCTCTTGATGTCGGTGGGGCTCGGGATGGTCGTGTTCGACCGCTTCCGCAAGAGTGTCGCGAGCCCGCCGGAGCGGCGGCTCGATCTGCTCGTCGTCCTGGGCTTCGTCGCGCCCTATCTGCTCGTGCTGTGCGCCTACAACGCCAAGGTCGTGTTCGAGCGCTTCACCATGCCCTTGCTGCCGTTCTACGCGGTGTTCGCGGCCTGGGCCGGCGCACGACTGGTCGCCCGCGTTCCGTCGCGGACCGCGCGCGTGGGGCTGGCCTGCGCAGCGCTCGCGTTTCCCGCGGCGGCCGCCTGGAAGTTGACCGCGGTGCGCGCGGCTCCCGATGCTTCGTCGCAGGTCGCGCACTGGATCCGCGACAACGTGCAGCCTGGCGAGCGCATCCACGCCTTTCCGTACGTCGATTTGCCGCTGTTCTACGACGACGAGGCCATGCGCGTCTCGGGGGGCGGCGCGGACAACCTGTATTGGCGCACTTTGCAGAAGCAGATTCCCGATGCGCTCAAGCTCGGCCCGCGCTTCTTCCTGGTGCAGCCCGGCACGCAGCGCGAGACGCGCGCGGAGTATGGCGACGACGTGTACGGACGGCTGGTCGAGCTGGGCGTGCGCTACGTGGTGATCACCGGTGCCACGGAGAAGATGGGCAGCGAGATCTGGCAGCGGCTCGAGCGCGACCTGGAGCACAACGCCGAATGCGTGTTCCGTGCGGTGCCGGTGGGGGATGGCAGCGCGGGGCGCGGCCAGGTCAACATCCGCTATTCGCAGCGCTTCGACGCGGTGCCGCTTTTCGTGCACATTTTCAGCGCGCACTGCATGGGCAACACGCTCGAGGTCTACCGGCTGCCGACGGGTTGACCCTCCGTGTTCGTCACGCGCTCGCGCTAGACTGCGCGCATGGCGACGATCGTCTTCGACATCGAGGTCGCGGGGCTTCCCTGGGAAGAGGTCGACGAGATCACCCGCGGCTACCTGCTCAACCGCGCGCGCAACGACAGCGACCGCGACGCGGTGCCCGAACGCACGGCGCTCTACCCGTGCCTGGGGCGCGTGATCGCGATCGGCATGTGGGCGGTCGAGAAAGACGCTGGTTATCTGCTGCTCGAAGGCAAGGGCGGCGAATCGGACTACGAGAAGGTCGCCAAGGCGCGCCTGTTCCGCGGCAGCGAGACCGAGCTGCTGGCGAAGTTCTGGGAGATCGCCGCGCCCTCCGACAAGCCCAAGGCGCGGCTGGTGACGTTCAACGGTCGCGGATACGACGGCCCGATCTTGATGCTGCGCTCCGCGCAACTGGGGGTTCGGCCGACGCGCCAACTGGTGCCCTATCGCTACGACATCTCGGACCACTGCGATCTCTCGGACGTGCTGACCTTTCACGGCGCGATCGAGCGCTACAAGCTCGACTACTGGTGCCGGCGCTTCGACATCGAGAGCCCCAAGGGCTCGATCGACGGCAGCCAGGTCGGGCGCGCGTACCGCGAGGGACGCATCGATGACATCGGCGAGTACTGCCTGCGCGACGTGCGCGCCACCTCGGCGCTCTACAGGAAGCTCGAGCCCACCCTGTTGCCGCTGTTCAAGGGACGCTGAGTGCTCGTGAAGCGCGGGATTCGCGGGCTCTGAGCATGTCGGACGCGCCGTCGCCCGCATGGCGCCCGGCGTCGAGAGCGTGATTCCGTCGCCGTCTGCGAGTCGAGCGCGTGCTCGGTTGCGGCGCACTCTCGATCGGGTCCGCCGACCCGTTGCCAGCGGGCGCCGCATGCCGCATCCTGCTCGGCTTCGCATGCGCTCGCCGGCCTTTCGGATGACGCTGTTCTTCGCCACCAGCGTGGCGATGCTCGGGGTCTTCGTTCCTTTCTGGCCGGCCTGGCTCGAGGCGCGCGGGATGTCGAGCGTCGAGATCGGCTGGTTGGTCTCGGCCTGGGCTTGGTCGCGCGGCCTCGCCGTGCCGATCTGGGCGCACTTCGTCGATCAGAGCGGCAAGCGTCGCGCGTGGATCCTGGCCCTGGCGCTGGCGGCGACCGTGGCCTTCGTGCCGTTCGCGTTCGTGCGCGGCTTCGAGGCGCTGCTCGCGGTAACCGTGCTGCTCGGAGTGCTGCACGCGCCGGTGATCCCGCTGGGCGAGAACATGATCCTGTTCGAGGCCCGGCGGCACGCATTCAACTACGCCAGCGTGCGTTGGTTCGGCTCGTTGGCGTTCCTGATCGTCACCGTGCTCACCGGCCGGCTGCTGGATGGGGAGCATGCCGAGCGCGCCTTTCCGCTGACCTTGGTCTTCCTGGCCGCGACCTGCGTGGCGGCGCTGCTCCTCCCGCACACGGAGGTCCAGAAGCGGCAGTCGGAGCACCCGCCGTTCCGTGAGTTGCTCCAGTACCGCTCGGTGCTGTTCGTGCTCAGCGGCGCGGCCATCCTGCAAGCCGCGCACGCGACCTACTACGCGTTCTCGACGCTGCACTGGAAGGCGGCCGGGCATTCGACGACGCACATCGGGTGGTTGTGGGCCGAAGGCGTGGTGGCCGAGATCCTGCTGTTCGCCGGCGTCGGCAGTGGCCGCTTGCCGTTGCGCGACAAGACGCTGCTGGGGCTGGCGGTGCTGGGGTCGGTCGTGCGCTGGTCGGTGCTCGCCACCAAGACCGACATCTCGTGGCTCGTGGCGACGCAGTGGATGCACGCGTTGTCCTTCGCCGCAACTCATCTGGCTGCGATGACCTACATGTCGCGCCGCATTCCAGTGGAGCTCTCGGCGACGGCCCAGAGCGTGTACACCTCGGTCAACATCGCGGCTCACGCCAGCGCCGTGGCGCTGGTCGCCCCACTGTTCGATCGCGCCGGAGGGCTGGCCTTCTGGCCGATGCTGCCGATCGCGCTCGCCGGCGGACTGCTGGCCTGGTACGGCATGGCGCGCAACACGCTGGGCGAGCCGGCCCACGCCACGTGACCATGGAGCGCGCATCCCAGGTCTTGTGCGCGATGCACGCTCGCTTGCTGGAGGAGTTCGAGCTCCAACAGCATGCCTGGATCGAGCGCGAGGCCCAGCTGGCGGCGGCGCGTCTGGCGAGTTTCGCGCGCCATCTGCGCGCGCACGCGCTCGCGGAGCATGCGGAGCTGCTCCGCGGCTACGCGACGTTCGAGTGCGAGCGCCGTGACTCCGCTCAGGTGTTCGAGGCCGAGCACGAGCGCGTCGAGCAACTCTTGCGGCGCGTCGAGGGCGATGTTGCGAGCGCGCAGGGACTCGCGCCGAGCGCCGCGTCGATCCTGGCGCGCATCGAGCGCCAGGCGACTTTCAAGCACTTGCTCGAGCACCACTTCCTGCGCGAGGAACGCGTGCTCGCGCCGCGGCTCGAGCTCGAGTGGGGCGAGGCGGCCGCGCGCGCTGCGTTCGAGCGCGTCCGCGAGCTCACCTTCGTGGCCGGCCCGGCCTAGGCGCCGCGCTCGATGCGTGTCATCAGCGCTGGCAGCCGCAGCGGATCGCTGGTCTCGGCGTAGCTCTCGCGGCCGCGGCTGACATAGGCTCGCGACGCTCCGCCCTCGTAGGGCAATCCCAGACGCTCGAGGCGGCCGCGCTCGACCAAGGGGTCGATCACTTGCACGACGCGGCTCGCGACGTAGGGCGCGAGCGCGGCGCGGCGCAAGTGGCGCGTGTCGTCGCGTTCGGCGGGGCCGACGATGGTCACGTGGACCGGCGGGTGAAGGTACAGGTCGACCGCGCGCGCGTAGCCCGCGACCAGATGTCCGTGGCGTTTGTAGTCGGACGCGAAGCTCGCCAGCGTCTCGCGCGCCAGCGCTTGCCAGCGCAACTCGCGCGTGAAGAACGACAGGCGCAGGAGCGCTTCGGCTTGGATCGAGTTCTCGAGGATCGAGCGCGTGCGGCGCCGCAGCGAGCCGTGGGCCGCGGGATCGTGGCGCATGTCCCAGAAGCCGCCGTCGTCGCTGGCCAGCGTGCGCGCGGCGATCTCCGCCAAGTGCTCGGCGCGTTCGAGGCTGCGCGTGCACCCGGAGAACTGCACCGA
Source organism: Planctomycetota bacterium (assembly GCA_020853575.1). GTDB lineage: Bacteria > Planctomycetota > UBA1135 > UBA1135 > F1-120-MAGs118. Next base: position 30,949 of record JADYYP010000036.1, on the reverse strand, counting down.
GTCGATCAACGCGCGCAGGGTGTGCGCCTGGTCCGTCAGCATGCCCGGGAGGTGGTACGTGCCATCCCAGTAGTGGTGCATTCCGACGCGCTCGTCGTAGAGCTCGTCGAACAGGAACTCGAGCACGCCGCGCGCGCGCTCGGCGAGCTCGGGTCGATCGAGCACGGCGCTGGCCTTGAACAGGCTCGAGGCCGCGAGCGCGTTCCAATTGGTGAAGATCGTCGGATCGCAGGCCGGTGCACCGTGCGCGCGACGTGCTTCGCGAGTCGCGAGGTGCGCATAGGCCGCGCTCGCGTCCTGGCTGCCGCGGTAGGCGCCTGTTTCGTGGTCGAGGAGCGTCTCGTCCATCCAGCGCAGGATGCCCTCGGCGGTCTCGCGGAAACTCGCTTCGCCCAGCGCTTGGTAGCCCTCGAGGTAGGCGTACAGCCGCTGCGCATTGCTGTCGAGCACCTTCTCGTGGTGCGGACCGCTCCAGTCCGCGGCGGTCGCGTAGCGGTAGAAGCCGCCTTCGACTCGGTCGTGGATCTCGCCCGCCTGCATGTTGCGCAAGGTGCGCAGCACGAGCTTGCGCATCGCTTCGTCACCGGTCTGCGACCAGCGCAAGAGCGCGTAGTCCAGTCCCTCGGGGTGGGGGAACTTGTGCTGCGCGCCCCAACCGCCGTGCACGGGATCGGCGGTCTCCAGCAGCGAATGCGCGACGTCGTCGAGGATCTGGTGCGAGAGCTCGCCACGCGCCCGCGCCGGCGCCGCGCACGCGTCGGAGGCTTCCGTCAAGCGCCGTCGAACACGTTCCTTGTTGTCGGCCCAGTAGCCTGCGACGAGGTCGAGTCGCGCCAGCAGCTCATCGGCCTCGAGAAAGCTGTCGCGCGCGATCAGCTCGCCGCTTTCGTCGAGATAGGCGATGGTCGGCCAACCTCCCCGCGAATAGCGCGCGTCGATGTCCGGGCGGCGGTCCTTGTCCACTCGCACCGCGACGAATTGGCTGGCGAGCGTGGCCACCACGCGCGGGTCGTCGAACACGCGCGTCTCGAGCTCACGGCACCAGCGGCACCACGAGGCCTTGAGGTAGAGCAGCACCGGCGCACCGCGCTTGCGGGCCGTGGCAAACGCCTCGTCGCTCCACTCCAGCCATTCCACGACGCGTTCTGCTCCCTGCGCGGGCTCGCTGCTCGCCGCGCCCGAGCGGTGTACTCATTCTCCGGCCGCGGCGCGAGCGTCGCCGCCGGATTCGCGCGTCCGGCGCGCGCGCGGCGCGGGCAAGCTCGGCAAGGCGACCTTGCGCCACTCGACTTCCTTGGCATCGGCGTTCAGGCCCTCGAGGTCGTAGTATTCGCGCGACTCGGGCTGCATCAGGTGCACCACGACGTCGCCGAAATCGAGCAGGATCCACCACCCGAGCTCGAATCCCTCGGCGCGCGCATGGCGCACGCCGGCGGCCTTGGTGCGAGCGTGGATCTCCTCGTACATCGCGCGCACCTGCGGGCGCGAATTGCCGCTCGCGATCACCAGGTAGTCGGCGACGCGCGTGGTGTCCTCGAGCGCCAGCACCTTGATGTCGACGCCTTTCTTCTGGTCGGCGAGGTGGGCCGCGACGGCGGCGAGCTCCAGCGCTTCGATGATGCAACCTCTCGATGGGAAACGATGTGCGTGGGAAATGAAAGCGGCGCGGAGCGTCGAGCTCCGCGCCGAGAGTTTAGCGCCCGAGGGCCGGCTCAGATGAACCAGGGCAGGAAGATCACGCCGACGACGGTCATCAACTTGATCAAGATGTTGAGCGACGGCCCAGAGGTGTCCTTGAAGGGATCGCCGACCGTGTCGCCGACGACCGCCGCCTTGTGCACCGGGCCACCCTTGCCGCCGAACGCACCGGCTTCGATGTGCTTCTTCGCGTTGTCCCAGGCGCCACCGGCGTTGGACATGAAGATCGCGAGCATCACCGAGCTCACCAGGGCTCCCGCGAGCATGCCGCCCAGCGCCTGCACGCCGAGCAGCTTGCCGAGCACCAGGGGTGCCGCGACGGCCATGATGCCGGGGACGATCATCTGCTTGATCGCGCCCTCGGTGGCGATCGCGACGCAGCGCTGGGTATCCGGCTCCGCCTTGCCCTCCATCAGGCCCTTGATCTCGCGGAACTGCCGGCGCACTTCCTCGACCATCTTGTTGGCCGCGTTGCCGACGGCGCGCATGGTCATGGCGCTGAACAGGAACGGCAGGAATCCGCCGATCAACAGGCCGATGGTCACATTGACCGAGTTGATGTCGAGCAACACCGTGCCGTCCGGCGCGAGCATGTCCGCGCCGCTTCCCGAGGCCTTGAGCAACTCGCCCGCCTTGGTGCAGAACGCGCTGAACAAGGCCAGCGCGGTCAGGGCCGCCGAGCCGATCGCGAAGCCCTTGCCGATGGCCGCGGTGGTGTTGCCGCACGCGTCGAGCGAGTCGGTGCGGTGGCGCACTTCCTTGGGCAGTCCAGCCATCTCCGCCAGGCCGCCGGCGTTGTCCGCCACAGGACCATAGGCGTCGACCGCCAGCGAGATGCCCAGCGTCGAGAGCATGCCGACCGCCGACATCGCCACGCCGTAGATCCCACCGAAGTGGAACGAGACCCAGATCGCGGCGCACACGAAGAGCACCGGCAGCGCGACCGACTCGAAGCCCGTGGCCAGACCGTGGATGATGTTGGTCGCCGGGCCGGTCTGCGACTGCGCGGCGATGTTCTGCACCGGCTTGAAGCTGCCCGAGGTGTAGTAGTCGGTGATCTTGCCGATGATCACGCCCGCGGCCAGACCGGAGATCGTGGCCCAGAAGATGTTCATGCCATCGACGCCGGCCGGCAGCTTGAAGGCGTGGTTGCACAGCCAGTAGGTCGCGCCCGCGACGAACAGCGACGCCACGACCAGCCCGCGGAACAGGGCCGATTGCAGTTGGCTCTCGTCCTTGGCCTTGACCGCGAAGGAGCCGATGATCGAGCACAGGATGCCCAGCGCGGAGACCGCCAGCGGCAGCACGACCATCGACGGCATGTTGGGGTCGGCGCGGTAGGCGAAGAAGCCCAAGGACATGGCGGCGACGATCGAGCCCGCGTAGGACTCGAACAGGTCCGCGCCCATTCCGGCGACGTCGCCCACGTTGTCACCGACGTTGTCGGCGATCACGGCGGGATTGCGCGGGTCGTCCTCGGGGATGCCCGCTTCGATCTTGCCCACCAGGTCACCGCCGACGTCGGCCGCCTTGGTGTAGATGCCGCCGCCGACGCGCGCGAAGAGCGCGATCGAGCTCGCGCCGAAGCTGAACCCGAGCACGCTGTTGAGCGCGCTCTCGGTGATGTTCGTCAGGTTGTCGGTGTAGAAGTAGGTGAACAGGCACAGGCCCGAAAGGGCCAGCCCGACCACCGTCATGCCCATCACCGAGCCCGAGCCGAAGGCCACGCCCAGCGCATCCCCCAGGCTGGTGCGGGCGGCCTGCGTGGTGCGCACCGCCGCGCGCGTCGAGGTGTACATCCCGAAGTAGCCGGCCAAGGCCGACGCCATCGCGCCGCACACGAACGCACCCGCCGCCTTGGGTCCGAGATCCGCCGCATGGCCCGCGAACACCATGATGGCCGCGACGATCAGCACGAACACCGCCAGCCACTTGTATTCGGCGGCGAGGAAGGCGTTGGCGCCGACCTGCACGCGGCGCGAGATCTCCTGCATCTTCGCGTCGCCGGGGTCCTTCTTCATGATCTTGCTGAACATGAAGAGCGCGAAGAGCAAGGCGGCCACGGCGCAAGCGCCGGACACGAGGAGGAAGTTGAGATCCATCCTAAAATTTCGGGGGCTTGGGGAAGCAGCGCGGAGCGGCGCGGAGCCGATTCCGAGGGCTGCGGGGACGGGGGCTGGCAAGCGGCGCGCGCGATCCGGGACTGTGCGTCGAGGTCAGAGCGCGTCCGCCGAAGAAATGGGGCAGAGAGCTTAGCGAGCGCCAGCCAGGGGTCAATCTTCCCCGACCGCGCGACCAGGAGGGGCGGCGCACCCGCGTCCTTCCTCGCCTTGCCCCGACAGCTCTCAGGGACTCTCGGCCGGGCCGTGGCCGCCGGTCGCGCCTGGGCGCGGCGCGCGCCCTCCCCCCCCGGGGCGGAGCCGCGCGCTCGTTCAGTGGCTGTCGGGTCCCGCGGTCGGCTCGCGCGTCGGATCCGGCGCGGCCGGCGGGGGCGACTTGCGCCGCACCAGCTTGGCGACGAGCCCGATCGCGACCACGGCCGCGATCATTAGCGCCAGATGCCAGATCCCGTTGTCGGCGCCTCCGAGCTCCTCGAGCTTCTCCTTGGCCTTCTTGGCCGCCCAGATCGAGGTCGGCACCGAGATCAACACCCCGAGCGCATCGATCAGCATGAAGCGCGCGTAGCCCATGCGCATCGTGCCGACCACGAAGTAGCCCGCGATGCGTGCTCCCGGCAGGAAGCGCAGGAAGAACGTGGCCCAGTCGCCGTACTTCTCGAAGCGCGCCTCGATGCGCGCGAAGCGCTCGGGGTGCAACACGCGGCGCACCCAGCGCACCTGCAGTGCGCGCATGCCGTACACGCGGCCGAGCACGTAGGGCACCGTGTCTCCGAGCAGGATGGCGCACGAGCAGACGATCGTGATCGGTAGGAACTCGACCTCGCCGCGGTGCAGCAGCACGCCGCAGGTGATCAGCGTCGCTTCCTCGGGGATCGGCAGCCCGACGCCGCACAGGAGCAGCACGACGAACGGTCCGAGGTAATTGAACCGATCGACGTACTGTTCGATGAAGGCGCGGATTCCCTCGAGCAACAGCAGCATGCGGGCGCGGAATAGTAGCTCGCACGCGCGGCGAACGGTGCGCCAAGTCGGCGTTGGAGCTCGCGCTCGGTGGTTGCGCGGCACGGGGCGCTGTGGGGTGTGCGCCGGGTCGTGAGCGGGCGGTGGCGCGAGCGGGCGGTGGCGCGAGCGGGCGGTGGCGCGCGCAAAGAACCGCCGGCCTGCGCTCGACCCCGTGGGTCGTGGTCCGCAGGCCGGCGATCGCACCCACCCCCAAGTGCGCGGGCTGGCGCCGAGTGGACAGCGATCTTCGAATCGAGGCCGCCGCGGCGCGTTCAACGCTCGCGGAGCAGGGAGCGCGCCGCGCGCGCGGCGTCCGGCGCGTCAGGATCGCCGAGCTTCGCCGCGCGCTCGAAGTGCGCGACCGCGGCCTGGAGCACCGCGGGCCGCCCGCCCGGCCAGGGCAACTCGGGGTCGACTTGCGCGGCGTGGAACAGGATCAGGCCCTGCCAGAACGCGAGCAGTCCGGGGTCGGAAGCCGTGCGCTCGCCGCGCGCCGCCAGCGCCAGGGCTGCGCGCCTCCAGGTCAATCGGCGCTGTGGGTCGAGCTCGGTCTCGGGCGAGGCCAGCTCGAACGCCATGTGGCGCGCCAGCGAGATCCAGCCCAGCGAAAGTCCTGGATCGAGCTCGATCGCGGTCTCCGCGCGCGCCAGGGCCAGGTCCGTGCGACCGGCGCGCAGCGCCAGGTCGACGCGCACCCACTGCGCGCTCGCCAGCGGGCGCGCCAGCGGGCCGAGCAGCCGCTGGGTCACGCTGCTAGAGTCCGGAGCGCTGGTGGCGCTCTCGATCCACACCGCTGACGCGGCCAGCGCGAAGACGCCGATCCAGCCCCAGGTGTGCCAGCGTCGACGGCTCACGCGGGCCTCCTCCAGCGTCGGATCCCGGCGCTGGCCAGCGCCAGGCCCGCCGCCGTCCAGGCGAAGCTCGCGGCGCACTCGGCCAAACCCGGGGCTTGGGGCACGAGTCCGCGGCCGCAGGCTTCGAACGCGGCGGGCAGCGCGCTCCAGGGCGCGATTTGGCGCGCCCACTCCGGCTCGGCGAACGCCAACGCAACCTGCGCCGCGGCCGCGAGCCCGAAGGCCAGGCTGGCGCGCATCCAGGCGCCCAGTCCCAGCGCCAGCGCGCCACACACGGCACCCGCGAGCGCCGCGTGCGCGGCGAGGACGATGGAGCACCAGCGCGAGCTCTTGCCGCGGGCGAGCAACTCGAGCGGTCGAGCGCCGCACATCACCAGTCCCTCGCCCGCCGCGCGCGAGAGTCGGAACTCGGCCTCACCCGAACCGTCGGGAAACGGCAGCTCGAGCTCGGAGTGCGACGAGACGCGCACCAAGGCGCGCGTGGTGCGGCCCGCGCGCGCGACGCTCCACTCGACGTCGGCGTAGTTCGAGAGCGGAACGAACTCGAGGTGTAGTCGCAGGCGTTCCGCGGCGGCACGTTCCGGAAGCTCGCTGCGCCACACCACCGGCTCGGCTCCGCCCAACACGATGTTGTGCGGCAGCGCGATCTCGCCGACCCGCGCGAGCACTTCGCTCGAGCGTGGCGCGGTCGCCTCGGCGGCGCCGGCGGCGAGCAACACGCTCGCGCACATCGCCAGCCACACGCCGAACCAACTGGACAACACGAGTCGCGCGCGGCTCGCGGGCACGCCCGCGACGAATTCGAGCTCGCTCTCGCGCCACATCGGGATGAGGCTCGCCGCGCGCCACGCGAGCCAGGGCCACACGCTGAGCGCGAACGCCGTCCACGCTCCGACGCGCGTGGTCGCCTCGGCGTCGAGCGCGCTCTCCAGCAGCGTGCCGCCGCGGCGCTGCGTGGCGACGACGAGGACGGCGAGCGTCGCTGCGCCGAGCCACACGCCTCGCGCGAGCGTGCGGCGCACTGCGAGAAGGGCGAACGTCAGGCTCACGGTGCAGCGCGCGCTCGGCCGCGCCGATAGAGCTCGAACAAGTTGAACTGTGCCGGCTGCACGCCGTGGGACTGACCGCCCAGGCGTTCGATCTCGCGCTGCACGAGCTCGAGCTCGCGCGGCGCTAGCCCTGAGACCGAGAGCTCGAAGCGCGCGCGCTCACCCAGGTCGCCGACGAGCTCCAGAGCCGTGCCTTGCGCTTCGATCCGACCCTCGACCAGCACGACCAGGCGCTCGCAGCGGCGCTGCAGATCGCTGAGCAGGTGCGAGGAGACGATTGCGGTCGTGCCGCGCGCGCGCTCGGATTCCAGCAGGCGCTCGAACACCTCGAAGCCGAGCGCGTCGAGCCCGGCGGTCGGCTCGTCGAGCAGCAGCAACTTCGGTTGGTGCAGCAGCGCTTGCGCGAGCCCGAAGCGTCTCAGCATCCCGCGGGAGTAGCTGGCGAGCGGTCGCTTGGCGCTGGCGCTGAGCCCGACCAGGTCCAGCAGCTCCGCGGCGCGCTCGCGCCGCTGCGCTCGGGCGAGGCCGTAGAGCGAACCGAGCACGTCGAGCACCTGGGCCGCGGAGAGCTCGCGCGGAAACGGCGAGTCTTCCGGACAGAAGCCGGTCGCGCGCCGCGCCTGCGCGTGGTCGGGGGCGCGTCCGAACACGCGCGCCGATCCCGCCGAGGGCTCGTCGACGGCAGCCAAGACGCGCATCAGCGTGCTCTTGCCCGAACCGTTGGGGCCGACCAGTCCGACGAACTCCCCGGCGCGCAGCGCGAGGTCGATCCCGTGGAGCACCTCGATGCTGCGCCGGAACAGGCCGCGCTCGTAGCTCTGGCGCAGCCCGTGCACTTCGACGGCGAGCGGCTCGGTCGAAACACGCGTGTTGTCGCTGGAATCGGCCATCGGCGTGCGCACAGTCTGGCGCCGGCGCGCTCCAGCGCAATGCACCTCTGGCCGCGCTCCGCGCCGGCGCTTTCCCTCCCGCGAGGACCGGCGCTATCTTCGAGGTGTGTCGTCGCTCCTCGACCGTTGGCTCGGCCCGCGCCCGCAGCCCGTTCCGTTGACCTTGTACACGCGCCGCGCGTGCCACTTGTGCGAGCTCCTCAAGGCCGAGCTCGGCCGCGCGCACGTCGCGCGCGCGTTCTCGCTCGAGGAGATCGACATCGACAGCGACCCGCGGCTCGTCGAACGCTTTGGACATTCGATCCCGGTGCTCGCGATCGCCGGACGCGTGGCCTTCAAGCTGCAGATGCGCGCCAGCGACTTCGAACGCAAGTTCGAGCGCCGGGCCGCGGAATGGGACCGCGAGCGCGCCGCGAGCGGCGCAGCAAGGGAGTCACGCTAGTGCCGCAACTGTTCGTGCTGTCCGGCCCCGAAGTCGGCAAGTCGTTCATGGTCAAGCCCGGCGCCGTCGTCGGTCGGACGCCGGAGTGCGCCATCGCGCTCAAGCACGCGTCGATCTCGCGCCACCACGCGCACTTCGAGTGCAGCGAGGGTCGGTGGACGATCGTCGACGACGGTTCGCGCAACGGACTCGTGCACGACAAGCGGCGCGTCGAGAAGCTCGAGCTAGAGGACCAACTCGAGTTCCAGCTGGGCGAGATCTTGCTGCGCTTCCGCAGTGCCGACCCCGAGCCCGCGAGCGCGGCTCCGAGGCCCGCCCGCGCGCCCGTGGTCGCCGCGCAGCCGCCCGCAGTCGAAGAGCTGACGCTCGAGGGCGCGGACGAGCTCTCCCTGGAGGATGCTCCGCAACCCGGCCCTTCGCACGCGCCCGCTCCGCGGCCCGCGCCGCAGGCCGATTCGGCGCCCGCCGCTCAACGCGATGCGCTGCGGGCTCCCGTCGATCCGCACCTGGTGTTGACCCAGGTCTCGCCGCGCGTCCCGCCCGCGCCTCCGCCGCAGTTCAAGAACACGCTGCTCGACACGGGCTTCGGTCCCGCGCCAGCGTCCGCGGGCGGCGCGATCTCGCGCTCCAAGGAACGCGCGGGCGAGCGCATCCTGCAGTTCAGCAAGATCGAGAACACGCGCGGGCTGGCGCACGCCGACATGGCGCAACTCTCGGCGCCGGTGAAGTGGCTGCTCGGGCTGTTGGCGATCGCGGTGATGGCGGCGCTCGCGTGGCTGGCGTTCTCGGGCACCGCGTTCCTGAAGCAGCGCTTGAGCGGGGGCGAAGCGCGCGACGAAGCGCTCGACGGACCCGCTGCGCAGCCGGCGGACGGTGGGGCGAGCGACGAGCAGTCGAAGTGACCGTGCGGCTGCGCGCGCTCAACGAAAGGCGCGAGAAAGTGCGCGACAAGCCGCTCGGCATGCGTTCGAATCCTGCGCCCACTCGCGCTCGGCCCTGGAATTCGGGCGCGTGTCGCGCCTTCGCACCATGAGTTTCCTCTCCAAGTTGTTTGGTCGCAAAGACGAAGCGGCGCAGGCGAGCGCGGCGCCCAGCTCACCACCGCTCGGCCTGACGCCGGAGGATCCGCGCGGCGCCGCGGAGAAGTGCCTCGCGGCCGTCGCAGCCATGGCGGAAGCCAGCGAGGATCCGCGCGAGCGCGCCACGTTGCTCGCGCGCATCGCGGACGCCCGGCTGCACGGGGACGACGTCGCAGCGACCCTGCGCGCTTTGGTCGCGACCTTCAACGTCGGCATGCAACTCGGGCTCGTGCCCTGGATGGTCGAGTTGTGCCGCGAGTTCGCCCACGAGTTGCCCAAGGGCAAGCCGCGCGAGGCGCTGCGCCCGATGATCGACGCTTTGGGGCGCGTGCTCGAGATCGTCGACGATCCGCGCATGGCGCAGGACCTGCGGATCGAGCTCGGGCCGTTGCAGGCCTTGGTCGGCGACCACGCGGGAGCCGTCGCGACCGTGGCCGGCATCGCGGACGCGTACTTCGCGGACCTAGCACGATCGCGCGTCGTCGAGCGCCTGTGTGAGAACGGTGACGCGACCGGCGCGGAGGCGCTCGCGGCGCAGATCCAAGATCCGGAGGCCCAGGCCGCGGCCAGGAAGGCGCTGGTGCACGAGCGCGCCAAGCGCGGAGTCGACGCGGCGCTGGAGCAGTACGCCGCGGGCATCAAGCTGCAGCCCTACCGCGACGACGTGCGCGTCGATCTCGCGCTCGCCAAGGTCCAGTCGGGCGATCTCGACGGGGGACTCGCTTTGGCGCGCGCCATCGGCAAGCCCGAGACGCAGGCCGTCGCGCTCACGCAGATCGCCGAAACGCTCGCGGAGAAGGGCGAGTTCGCACGCGCCGAGGAAATCGTGGCCACGATTCCCGAGAAGCACGGGCGCAGCTCAGGCTGGGCCGCCCTGGTGAGTGCGCACCTCCAGCGCGGCGACGCCTCCGGCGCGGAGGCGCTTCTCGAGCGCATCACCGAGGTGTGGGTCGGCGTCGATGCCTCGGTGCGCGTCGCTCGCAGCGCGGCGTTCGCCGAACTGCCCGAGGACCGCGCGCGGCTGCTGATGCGCGCGCTGACCTTCTTGCGCGGCGCGCAGAGCGCCAACGAGGCGCAAGCCGCGCGGCGCAAGGCGGCCGAGATCTTGGCCAACGGCGGGAACGCGGTCGAGGCCCTGCGGATCGCGGACGTCGGGCCGAAGGACGAGCGCCCCGAGGTGTTGACCGCGATCGGACTGGGGCTGGCGCTTCACGGCGCGCTCGACGAAATCGACCGCCTGCAAGGCTCGTTCAAGAAGACCGATGAGCGCGCGGCGCTGTTGCTCGGTGCCGCGGGCGCGCTGTTGCGCCGCAAGTAGTCGGGCTGCGCTCCGTCACGTGCTCGGCACAGACGCCGCGCTGCGCCAGAGCGCGACCAACGCCAGCGCGGCTTCGTCCCAAGTCGTGGCGCCGAGCGGGCGCGGGCCCGCGGGGTCCGCGGCGCGAGCGGCGGCGGCGAGCGCCGCGCGGATCGCGCGCACGCAGTCCTGTGGCGAGCGCGGATCGAAAAGCTCGGCACGGCCAGCGACGACTTCGCGGTGCACGTCCAGATCTGAAGCTGCGATCGGCGCGCCCGCTCGCAGCGCCTCGGCCAGCGGGATGTCGAATCCCTCGCGCAGCGACGGCAATACGACGCACGCGCACGAGCCATACGACTGCGCGAGGCGCGCGTCGTCGCACACGCCCAGCACGCGGATGCGCCCGTCGACCCCGAGCTCCCGTGCCAGCGCCAGGATCCGCTCGAGGTGTTCGCGCTGGGCGTCGCCCGCCAAGTGGACCTCGGGCAGATCCGGAGCGAGCGCCAGCGCACGCACGAGCAACTCGACGTTCTTGCGCGGCTCGATCCGGCCGACGCACAGCAGGAAGCCCGCCGCGTCGGGGACGCGCGGCACCAGCGGCAGGTGGTCGCAACCGTTGGGTACGACGCCGACGCGGCCCGCGGCATTCGGCGCATAGCGCTCGAGCTCGGTGGCTAGGGTTCGGGAGACGCAGGCGATGCGTGCCGCGCGCTCGGCCGCGTCGCGCAGCACTCGGCGACCGACCGCGCGGCGCAGCGATGACGCATCGCCCGCGAGGACGCTCTTGAGGTCGTGCAGCAGCAGCGTGAACGGCGCGCTCAATCCGCGAGGCGCAGGCAAGTGCGCCGTGTGCACGACATCGAACGATGAACCCTGCGAACGTGCGCTCCTCAGGCAGGCTTCGAGCGCCGCCGATTCACGCCAAGCTCGTGCGAGCACCGGGCGCGGCGGGACATCGCTGGGGAGCACCGCGATCGAGCGCGGGAGCTCGAATGCGATGCCCGCACGGCCCGCGAGGACGGTGAGCGCACCACCGTGGCGCTCGAGGATCCGCGCCGCGCGCGGCAAGATCTCCGCGTTGTGTCGGCGAACTCCGCCGATGCCCTGCGAGAGCACGCTGCCGCACACCAGCACGCGCAGCGGTTTCACGCGAGCTCCTGCCACAGCGCCTCGACGCGTTCCGCACAGCGCTCCCACGAGAACTGCGCCGCGCGCTCCACGGCCGCCGCGCGCAGCGACTCGCGCTCGCTCACCGCGTGCACCAGAGCCCGCGCCACGGCTTCCGGGTCGTCGGGATCGACGACCAGCGCGCACGCTCCGGCGAGCTCGGACTGCGCGCTGTCCGGCGGAACGATCACCGGCACACCGCAGGCGAGCGCCTCGAGCACCGGAAAGGCGAAGCCCTCCGAGCGCGACAGCACCGGAACCGCGCTCGCGAGCCGCATCAGCGCGGGCCAGTCGCGCTCGTCGATCACGCCGGGGGTCGACACGCTGTCGGACAATCCCAGTCGCGCCACCAGGCCGAGGTCGCGGCGCAGGTCGGCGCTGTGCTCGCCGGTGACGACGAGTTGGATGCGCGGACCGCCGCTCTCTCGCGCGCGCGCGAGTCCGCGCAAGACGGCCGCGAGGTTCTTCTTGGCGCGCACGGCGCCCGGGCACAGCGCGAGTGGATCTTGGCCGAGCCGGTACTTGCCCAGCACCACCTCGTCGACCGTACCCGGATTCGGCATATCGCCGAAGGGCGCGCCGACGCCCCACGGGACGACGCGCACCTTGCGCGCTCCTGGGAGCAGTCTGGAGCGCACATCGCGCGCGACGTGCTCGCTCGGAACCAACACGCGGTCGGCGCGCAGCGGTCCCCACGCGGCCCAGAAACGGTGCTTGAGGTCGGCGTTCTCTTCCACGCCGTGCTTCCACGGCAACTCGTGGATGGTCTGCACGCGGCGGCCCGGACCTGAGCGCGGGAAGGCGCTGACGGGCGAATGCAAGCCGAGCAAGCGCTCGCTGGCGACGAGCTGCGGAAGGCGTGAGTGACGCCATGCGCGCAGTGGCCCTTGGGGGACCAGCCGCACGACCTCGATGCGTCCGCGGCGTTCGAGCGCCTCGACCATGCCCCGCGTCGCACGCACCACGCCCGGCGGATGGGGCAGATGCAGCGGCGAGACGTCGAAGCCAATGCGAGGCGGGCTCACCTCGCTAGCGTAGCTGCGCCCGAGCGCGCTTCGCACGCTGCTTGTCGTGAGACGCTTTCCGAGACTCGCGCCGCACGGAGCCGCTCGTCCGGCCGCGGGCCTGCTACCTTGACGCAGCATGGCGGCGACCCAAGTGACTTGTCCGCTCGACTGCGCGGACGCGTGCGGCATGCTCGTCGAGAGCGATGCGCACGGGCGCTTCGTGAGTTTGCGCGGCAATCCGGCGCACGGCTATTCGAAGGGCGTTCTGTGCGGCAAGACCGCGATCTACGGCGCGTTGCTGGACGCGCCCGAGCGTTTGCGGACGCCGCTCGTGCGCGTCGGAACGAAGCCCGACGGCCGGCTCGAGCCCGCGACCTGGGAGCGCGCGCTCGCGCGCATCGCGGAGCGCATCGCCCCGCTGCGCGGCGCCGGGCACAGGATCCTGGCTTCGTCCTATGCGGGCACGATGGGGCGCGTGCAGCGCTTTTTCCCGATGCGGGCGATGCACGCATTGGGAGCGACGACGACCGATGGCGGGCTGTGCGACAACTCGACGACCGCTGGTTACGAGTGCGTGCTCGGCGAGGTCTACGGCGCGGACCTCGAGGCGCTGGAGGAGCACAGCGCGCTGGTGCTGTGGGGCTGTGACATGGTGCGCACCGTGCAGCACTTGCAGCCGGCCGTGCAGCGCATGTGCAAGCGCGGTGTGCCGGTGTTGGCGCTCGACATCTACCGCACGGACACCTTTCGTGCGCTCGAGGCTTGGGGCGGCCGTGGGCTGTTGCTGAAGCCTGGCACGGATGCGGCGCTCGCCTTGGGGTTGATGCGCCTGTGTTTCGAGCGCGGCTACGTCAACCGCGCGTTCCTCGCAGAGCGCTGCGTCGGCGGAGCGGCATTCGAGGCGCACGTCCTGAGCGCCCACGACCTCGCTTGGACCAGCGCGACCACGGGAATCGCGGCGCACGAGATCGAGGCGCTGGCGGACCTGCTCGGGCGCTCGCCGCGCTTCCTGATCAAGACCGGAGTCGGTTTCGGACGGCGCCGCAATGGCGCGATGTCGATGCGCGCGGTGTGCTCGCTCGCGAGCGTGCTCGGCAAGCCGGAGCAGATCCACTACGAGAGCGCCGGTTGTTTCCAGCTCGCGAACGACGTGATCGAGCGACCCGACTTGCGGCCCGCGGACGCCCGGCGCGACGTGATCCAGCAAGTCAAGACCGGGCGCGAGCTCGCGAGCGGTCGTTTCGGCGCCGTGTTCGTGTGGGGCCACAATCCGGCGGTGGTGTGTCCGGAGTCGCGTCTGGTCCGCGCCGGACTCGCGCGCCCCGACGTGTTCACGGTCGTACACGAGCAGTTCCTCACGGACACTGCGCAGTTGGCCGATGTCGTGCTGCCGGCGACGATGTTCCCCGAGCACACCGACGTCTACCGCAGCTACGGCCATCGACGCCTGCAGTGGGCGCGGCGCGCGTGCAATCCGCCGGATGGGCCGCGCTGCAACGTAGACGCATTCGCCGCGATCGCGCGCGCTCTCGAGTTGCCGCGCGAGACCTGGGATGCGACGAGCGAGAGTGTTGCCGAGGAGTTCGTGCGCGCCTCGACGGTGCACTGGAGCGCGAGCTCCGTGGCCGCGTTGCGCCGCGGCGATCCCGTCAAGGTGACGCCGCCGGGTTGCGCGGGACAGGGCACCAAGAGCGGCAAGGTCGAGCTCGTGAGTCAGGCCGCGCACGCGCTCGGTCAGCCGGCGATGGCGAGCTACGTTCCCGACGACGGTGCCGGCACGCGCGGCGAGTTCTGGCTGGTGTGCGCGCCGAGCGTGCACACGCACAACTCGACCTTCGCCCACAGTCCGCGCCACGTGCGCCGCCGCGGAGCGCACTTCGTCCACATGCACCCCGAAGACGCCGGGGCCTTGGGCCTCGACGATGGGCAGGAGGCGTTGCTCTCCAACGTGCACGGCGCGCTCACGCTCCCGGTGCGGATCACGCGCGACATGCCGCGCGGCACGCTGCGCGTCGATGGAATGCCGATCGCGTCGGAAACGCGCGAGGGCGTCGGCGTCAACGGCTTGGTTTCCGCCGAGGTGTCGGACATGGGGGACAGCAACACGCTCTACAGCACGCGCGTCGACGTGCGCAGCGCAGCGCGCTAAGGTCTGCGACCATGCTGGTCGCTCGTTCTCTCGCCGTCCTGGTCCTCGCCTGCTCCGCGTCCGCCCAAGGCCGCGTCGACGTTTCGCCGCGCTCGTGGAGTCAAGCCTGGGGCAACGCGCTCGGCACGAGCTTCGTCGACGTCGAGGCCGTGCGCAGCGCACCCGAGGAGCTGGGCAAGCTCGATCTCGGAACGATCCTCGGTGAGCCGGTGATCTGGGACGGCATCGTGTTCGTGCTGATCAAGTCGGAGGGCACGCAGCTGCGCGCCTACGAGGTCGCGACGCGCAAGCTGGTGAAGAGCACGCCGGTCACGGGCGACGTGCCGAGTGCGTTGTTCACCTGGAATTGGCGCGTCGGCGCGGTCACGCAGAGCGACATCGGTTTCTTCGATTTCCAACGCGAGGGCAAGAGCTGGACGGCCGGAGCCCGGCTGGCGATGGCCGGCGGAGAAGCACCACGCGTGTGGGGTAATCTGCTGTTCGCCGCGGCGCCGACGAGCGTCACGATCGCGACCGTCGACAAGGCCGCGGTGCGCACCTCGTTCGAGGTCCCGCGCGGACCTTCGGCTCTGCGGCCACCCTCGGCCTTCGGCCCCGCGGCGCGCGCGACGCTGCTCGCGAGCGGCGGGAAGTGGAGCTTGCGCGTGGTCGAGCTCGACGAGCTCGATTCGATCAAGCTCAAGGTGCTCGGCTCGGCCGACGTGGACCTCGGCGCGGGCCCCGACGAGCTCCCGAGTGATGCGCAGATCGTGCGCCTGCAACCGGTCGGTGGCGCGGGCGCGTGGCTCGTCTCGCGCGGACTTTCCTCGCAGCTCGTGGTCGAGGGCGCCCAGACCGTGGTCTTGCCCGCTCCGTTCGTCGGCCCCGTCGGCGCGATCGCGGGCGCGGCCTTCGGATTCGATTCCGCGGGCGCCTTGATGCGCATGGAGTCCAGCGGCAGCGTGGCCACGGTTTCTCCGGCCACTCCAGCTCCGCGCGGCCTGATCACCTTGGCGCGCGACGTGGCCTACACCGCCGGCCGAGCGATCGACCTCAAGAACGGCAAGGAACTCTGGGCGGGCAAGCGCTGGAGCGCCGATCGCCGCGCGTACCCGGCCGCCGACCAGCGCTTGGTGCTCGTCGACGGCAAGGGCTCGCTGGTGTTCCTCGGTCCCAAGGCCTCGCAGAAGAACCCCGCGCTGAGCGCGTCCGCCGTGGCGCCGCCGGGATCGGGTGACGGCGTGGTCAAGGCCGACGGCTCGCGCGTGCTGGGCCGTGCGACGCGCGTGGAGCGCGGCTGGCGCATCGAGGACGAGCAGGGCGGCTTGGTCGCCGAGCTGGGCGAGAGCGAGGTCGCGCTGGTCGAGCGCGAAGACTCGGTCGAGCTGGTCGGCCCCGAGCTCGCGGTGCACCGCGCGTGGCGCGCCGCGCTCGACGTCGACCATCGCGCGCGCCTGGTCGAGGGCTTCCAGCAGTTCATGAAGCAGCGCTTGGTGGAAGACGCGCAGCGCTTGCTCGGCGAGGCCAAGGCCTGCGGGCTCGAGAGGAGCAAGCTGACCGAGCTCGAAGCGCTGCTCGCCAAGACCAAGCCCAACGAGAATTCGAACAAGGAATCACAGCGCAAGGCTCCGCTCGCCAAGGAGGCGGAGTTGCGCAAGGCCTCGCGCGCCGCGTTCACCGCGGCTGCCCAGTGGTGCGGCGAACACCAGCTCGCGCTGACGGCCTCGATGCTGTTGCTCGACGGCGAGAAGCTCGCGCCGGCGGAAGGATCCGCCGACGCAGCGCTGGTGGAGCTGATTCCCGAGGCTTTTCCTTGGCGTGATGCTTCCGACGCTGCCGCGCGCTGGAAGACCTGGGTGCCACAGCTGCTGCCGTCGAATGCGGCGTTCGTGCCGAAGAGCGATCCGATCTGGAAGCACGTGCAGAGCGCGCCGTGGGACAAGGGCGTGGTCGTGGTGCAGTCGCCCCACGTGCTGCTCTGCTCGCGCGACCAGTCGCCGGAGATCATCGGTGGCTGTCTCGACGCGGCCGAGGAGGCGATGCGGCTCTTGCACGGAATCGTGCCGCCCGAGGAAGGCGCACCGTCCGATCCGCTGATCGTGCGCTTGCTCTACGACAAGCAGGAGTACATGGCGGAGCGCGCGCCGGATTTCACGCTGGGCTACTACTCGCCGGGGGAGAAGGTCTCGCGCTTCTTCGTGCCGCGTGGCGACGAAGGCAAGGACTTGCTCGGACGCGGGCTGTTCTCGACGGTCGCGCACGAGCTCACGCACCACTACTTGGACGTGGCCTGGCTGGGGCCCGCGACGGAACGCAAGCCGCAGTCGAGCTCGATGCCCGGCTATTGGATCGTCGAGGGCTTCGCGACCTTCGTGCAAGACGACGTCGTCGCCAAGATCCGCGCCCGCGGAGGCCTGCGGCCGCAAGATCCGGCGTGCGCCTACGTCACCAAGGCGGCGCACGGCAATGGGCACCTGATGCCCTTCGCCAAGTTGCTCGAGCTGACGCAGGCGCAGTTCCAAAAGCTCGGGAAAGAGCCGTTGTTCGACGTGCCGGGCCTGACCGACACCGCCTGGGTGTTGCGCCCCGCCGAGGTCAACGTCTTCTACCAACAGTCCGCCGCGCTGGTGTTCTTCCTGAAGTACAAGTCTCCTCCGGAGCGGCGCGCGAAGCTCGCCGAGTACGTGCGCGCGCAGTACCTGGGCGCGCTGGGCTCGCAGGGCTGGAAGGCGCTGGGTTACGGGACGGCCGAGGAGCTCGACCAGGCCTTCCGCGTCTACCTGCAGAGCACGGGCGACTGAACCGCCGCGCGCGCAGCGCTGTTCCCCGCGCGTGCGACGGCGTACCTTCTGGCGATGGACCTCGGCCTGGCCCACAAGACCGCGCTGATCACCGGCGCTTCCGGCGGGATCGGGCGCGCGCTGCTCGAGACCTTCGCCGGCGAGGGCGCCAATCTGGTGGCGCTGGGATGCGAGCACTTCGACGAGCTCGAGCGCTACGTCGCTGGGCGCGCGTGGTCCGATCGCGCCCTGTGCGTGCGCGCCGACGTCACGCAGCCAGCTCAACTCGCGGCGGCGCTGGAGAGCGCGCTCACGGTGTTCGGTCGCATCGACGTCTGCGTGGCGAATGCCGGCCGTTGGCCGCGCCCCGACGAGCCTCTGCAACTCGCCAGTGAGCAGCGCATCCGCTCGACGCTGGAGGTCAACTTGCTCGGCGCGTTGTGGACCGCGCGCGCATTCCTGGCGGCGCTCGAGCGCACCGGACCGCGCGGTGACGGCCACGGCGCCTCGCTGTGCTTCGTGGGCTCGACCGCGGGACGTTTCGGCGAGCGCGGCCACGCCGATTACGCAGCGGCCAAGGCCGGGCTGCACGGGCTCGTGACCTCGCTCAAGAACGAGATCCCGCGGCTCGATCCGTACGGTCGCGTGAACATGGTCGAGCCGGGCTGGACCGTGACGCACATGGTGCGCGAAGAGCTCGAGCGCCCCGGTGCGATCGCCAGCGCCTGCCGCACGATGCCGTTGCGCCAACTCGCTCGCGCGGTCGACATCGCTCGCGCGATCGCGGTGCTTTCGTCGCCGACGGTCTCGCGCCACACCAGCGGTCAGGTGGTCACCATCGCGGGCGGCATGGAGGGCCGCACGCAGTGGAGCGAGGGCGAGATCGACGAAGCCGCGGTGCGCGCCCGGTTGCGCGAGGAGTGAGCCGGGCGGTGTGCGCTGCGGCGCGTCGCCGGCCTCAGAGCGTGTGGCGCAACTTCGGGCTCTCGGTCTGGGGCTCGAGGGCCTTGCGGTAGGCGAGCAGCGTGTGCTTGGCGCATTCGCGCCAGGTGAACTTGCGCGCTTGGGCTCGACCGCGCGCGCGCAGCTCGGCCGCGAGCTCGGGCTCGACCAACACGCGCCGCGTGGCCTCGAAGATGCGTTCGACGTCGGTGGGCTCGACCAAGAAGGCCGCGTCGCCGCAGACTTCCGGCAGTGAGGTCACGCAGCTCGACACCACCGGCGCGCCACAGGCCATGGCCTCCAGCGGGGGCAGGCCGAAGCCCTCGTTCAGACTGGCGAACAGGAAGCAATCCGCCTGCGCGTAGAGCCGCGGGAGCTCCGCTTCGGGCGCGTCGACGATCCACTGCACGCGCGCCTTGGCCGGTGAGCGCTCGAGCGCGGTGGCGAACTCCTCCCAGGCGTGCCCGCGCGGCCCGGCGACGATCCAGCGCTGCGGCAAACCCTCGCGCACGAGCAGCTCGAAGGCGCGCAGCATGCGCAGGTGGTTCTTGCGTGGATCGACGCGCGCGACGGTGAGCACGTACGGCTCTCGAGCACGGCCGAAGCCCTCCGGCGGCAGAGACCTCGCGATGTGGTCGCATCCGAGCTCGGTGACCGCCACGCGCGCGGGGTGCGCTCCCAGCGCCATCACGACTTCGGCCCCGACGTACTGGCTGGGCACCAGGATGCGCTTGGCGCGCCGCACCTGCTCGCGCGCAGCCGCGGTCATGCGCTCGGCGACGTCCGCGTCGAGGTAGCCCGAGTCCGGCAACATGAAGATGCAATCGAAGATCGTGGCCACCTCGGCGGCGCGCCGCACGGGCAGGACGTTGGGCTGCGTGTGGTGGTACACGTCGGCGCCGCCGACCAGATCGTCGACACCCTTGCCGAGCGTGCGCAGCAAACCCGGCAACCACTTCGACGGCAGCCGCAAGCGCAGCAGCTCGGCCTTGGAGCGCGCCAGGCCTAGCTCTTCGCGCGAAAAACGCATCGCGGCCAACGTGTAGCCGAAGAGGCCGAGCTCGCTGTCGAGGCCGAGCTCGACGAAGCCGCGCACCAGCTCGCGCGCGTAGCGCCCGATGCCTTCGCGATTCTGCAGGGCCGGTCGATAGTCGAGTCCGATGCGCATCGTTGGGTTCGCTCACGCGTCGCGCGAGACGCGCAGCGTGAGTTGCCGTGCTCGCCGGTTCAAGCCTGCCGCGCGTCGTGGGCCGGGGCGTCGAAGGACTCCCATGGGCGCGTCACGCAGCGTGGAACACGCTCGAGCACCACGCGCCGAGCGCGAACAAGAGCGGGCCGCCGAGCCAGCGCCACGCGGGCCCCAGCGGAATCCCCTCGCGCCACAGCGTGAACGCCGCGGCCAGCGCCACGAAGGCCTCGGTCGCGAAGGTCGTCATCCCGGCGCCCTCGATCCCCAGCGCGGGCACCGCCCAGAAATTGGCCGCGACGTTGAGCACCACACCGCCGAGAGCGATCCACAGCATGGCCATGTTGCGGCCAAGCGCGACCACCGCGGTCAACAGGATCGAGCCGGCGTAGATCGCGACCGTGGCACCGAGCAGCCAGCGCAGGCTGGCGCCGGCCGCGCCGAAGCCGCTCTTGAAGAGCTCGAGCAACTCGCTCGTCCAGGGCCACAGCAGCCCGCAAGCCAGGCCCGCGAGCGCGAACAGTGGCGTGGTCAGCTTGGCCAGCGCGGGGCCGAGCTCTCCGGCGACCTGGCGACGTCGCAACCACGGTAGCACGGTCAGCGAGGTGTACTGCGCGAGCATGATGGTCCACGACATCGCGCGCACCGCGACGTTGTAGTGGCCCAGCTCCTCTTCGCCGCGAAACTCGTGGATGAACAGGTTGTCGACGTAGAAGTAGGTCTGCGCGCACAGCGCGGAGATCCCCAGCGGCAGCGCCTCCTCGAACACACCGCGCTCCGGCGGCCCGGCGGGTGTCTCGCGCGGCAAGTGCGGCAGGGCCGCGCGGTGCAACAGCACGTTCGCGACCGCACTGCCCGCGGCGACGGCGATCAGGTACAGCGCCGGGCGCTCGACGTCGAAGGCGTACAGCGCGACCACGTTGAGCAGGCTCAGGCCGCTCGCGATCGAGCGCATGCGCACGGGCACGACCCAGTCGATGCGATTGCGGAAGACGGTCGCGGAGAGCTCGAGCACGTGCGTCACGGGGTACAGCGACGCCAGCACGATCCAGGCGGCGTCCGGCTCGCGCGTCCACAGCGTGACGCCAGCGGTGAGCAGGACACCGACCAGTCCCGCGCGCAGGCGGATCTTGCGCGTGGCGGCCAGCACGCTCGCGATGCGCTCGGGGTGTGCCGCGGTGCGCTGCACGGCGACCTGCCCGGTGCCCATGTTCGCCAGGCTGTCGAGCCACACGAACATCGCGAGATAGAACGTGAAGCGGCCGAACTCAGCGGCGCCCAGAGCGCGGGCCGCGAGATACAGGATCGCGAAGGTGCAGCCCGCGCCCCAGAAGCGGCCGAGCACCTGCAGAGCCGTGCCCAGCCAGACATCGGCGGGCACGCGGTTGGTTTCGATGGCTCGGGACTCGCTCACGGGCAGTTGGACGACGCAGTGTACGCGTTCCTGCCGCGCGCTCCGCCGCGTCAGCCCGTCGCCGCGCGCTCGATCTCAGCCGGCGCGCGCACCCGCCCGACCTTGGAGCAGGTACAGCAAGTTCTCCTCGGCCAGGATGCGCTGGGTCAGGGCCTCGGTGACCGAGTCGAGGTCACCGCGGAAGCTCGCGGCCTCGCGCTCGATTGCGGAGGCGTCACGCCAGCGCTCGTCGAACACCGCGAAGGCACTCGCCAGTCCACCCATTTCCGCCGAGAAGCGACGCGCGCTGGAGCTCACCAGCGGATCGGCGCTGGCCAGCAACTGGGGGTAGAGCCGCTGGTCCTCGAGCGCGAGATGCTCGCCCAGCAGCGCGGCCCAGCGGTCGAGCGCCGCGCGCAGGCGCAAGCCGTGACCTGCCGTCGGAATGAGGCGCGCGAGGTCCGCCAGCGTGCGGGCGAGCGCCAGGATCTCGCTGTGTTGTTCGCGTAGGCGGTCGAGCATGGGTGTGGTGCGAGGCGAAGCCGGCGCACTCTCCGCGCTGGTCGTGATCGTCGCCCCGCGAGGGCGTGCTGGATCGTGGGGCGGTTCTTCGGCGCCCAGGTACACGGCGGCCCCCGAAAGAGGAAAGATGTTCTGGGGGCGAGGATCGACCATGAGACGCGAGCAACTGACGGGCAGGCGGGCTTGGGGCGTGGGCTTGGCGCTGGCGCTCGCGCTGTACGTGCCGCACGCGGTCCCGCTGATCGTCGCCGGCCACGTCGGCGACTGCCCGGAGTGCAGTCTGCGCTGGTCGCAGTCGCTGTGGATGCTGCCCGGGTTCGTTCCCGCCGAGCTCGCATGCGCCGCGCTGGCGCGCGTGCTCGACGCCTCGACCTTCGCGCGAGTGGCGGACGCGCTGCGCGCCCCGCTCGCGATCCTGGCCGTCGCCGCCTATCTCGCGGGGATGACCTGGTTCGCGCTGCGCGAGCGCGCCTTCGCCTGGGCAGCGCTGGTCGTGACGCTGGCGCTCGCCTCGCTGAGCTCCTTCGGTCTCACGCGGCTGTTCGCGATGTGATCGCGAGCGCGCCCGCGAGTTCCGCCGCCCGCGCTCGCCTCCCGGAGCAACTCGGCCTGCTCCCGTGCTGAGGCGCACACGGGAGCTCCACGCTAGGCTCGCGCGCTGACCGTCCGACTCACACCAGGTCGACCTCGCTCTTGCGCCAGCCCTCGCGGCCGCCGTCGAATCGTCGCGCGAACTCGAGCTCACCGGCACAGCTCTCGAGCGCCTTCTTCTTCGATTCCTTGGGGTTCAGGCAGAACAGGTCCCAGCCCTCGCCCTTGACCTTCCACTGCCGCACGTACCACTTGCCCTTGGCTTCGCGCTCGAGCGGGAACACGGCGCAATACCAGGGCTTGTACTTGAAACGATCGCCCTCGAGCGCGCCGACCTTGTGCAGCACGCAGCCCTGGTTTTCGAACACGCACCAGCCCTCGGAGACGGCCATCATCGGCTGACCCGACTTCACGCGCTTGGTGACGAAGCCCGAGCGCTCGACCAGCTTGCGCGCCTTCTCGCGCATGTGCGGCAAGAACTTCTTCAGGTGGCGCGCGATGCGCTCGCGTTCGCCGGGCTCGACCGGTGGCCGGCCCTGCTTGCAGCAGGCGCCGCCGCACGTCGGGAACACACAGTCGAAGGTCGCCTTGGACGCGTTCTCGATCTCGATCTGAGGCAGTTCTTTCACAAGCGCACCATGTACACGAGCT
This sequence comes from Planctomycetota bacterium, assembly GCA_020853575.1. GTDB lineage: Bacteria > Planctomycetota > UBA1135 > UBA1135 > F1-120-MAGs118. Next base: position 8,151 of record JADYYP010000036.1, on the reverse strand, counting down.
TGTCGTCTCCGACGCGGTAGAAATCGGGATAGCGCGCGAGCATTTCGCAGCCGCAGCGCTCGTAGAACGCGCGCTGGGATGCGTAGCTGGGCTTGCCCGAGGTCTCGATGATCACGCAGCGGCCGTGGCGTGCGCGCGCGTCGCGCTTCACCGCTTCGAGCAATTGGCGGCCGACGCCCGAACGCTGCCGAGCGGCATCGACCACGATCCAGTACAGGTCGTACACGCCATCGGTGAGCGGCGTCAGGCCGTAGCACGCGTAGCCGAGCGCGCGCTCGTGCTCGTCGGCCGCGACCACGAACAGGTAGCCCGAGCGCGAGTCGAGCCCGGCGTCGATCAGCTCGAGCGCGACCTCGATCTCGTCCTCGCGGAACGCAGCGCTGCCGCGGATCAGGGTGGCGAGCACCTCGCGGTCGCTCGCGCGCAGTTCACGCAGATGCACGGGACCTCCCCAGAGCGCTCTCGACGATGCGCTGCACGATGTCGGCATGCGAGATCCCGGCGCGGGCCGCGGCCAGCTGGAAACCCGCGCCCGGCGAGATGTCGGGGTTGGGGTTGACGTCGATCACGTAGGGCTCGCCCGCGGTATCGAGGCGCAGGTCGACACGCCCGTAGTCGCACAGCCCCAGCGCCTCGAACGTGGCGCGCGCGACGTGCTCGATCCGCTCGCGTTGCGCGGGCTGGAGCGCGCGCGCCGGGATCACCTGCGTGAGGGCCCAATCGCGGCTGCTTTCGATCCACTTGCCGGCATAGGTCACCAGCCGCGCCTCGCCGGCACCGAATCCCGAGTAGTCGATCTCGGACAGCGGCAGCAGCTCGAGCCCTGCCGGGCCGTGGAGCAACGCGACGTTGATCTCGCGCGCCTCGATGTACTCCTCGACCAGCGCCGCCTGCGCGTAGGTCTCGATCACGTGGCGCGCCTGGCGCCGCAGCGCGGGCTCGTCGCGCACCAGCGAGTCGCTCGAGATGCCGTGGCTGGCGTCCTCGCGCGACGGCTTGACGACCAGCGGGAAGCGCAGCGCGCCCACGGGCTCGTCGCCGCGCTCGAAGGTCGCGCCGCGCGGCACCGGCAGTCCTCGCGCGGTGAGCAGCGCCTTGGTCAGCGGCTTTTCCATGCACAGCGCCATCGCGCGCGGGCCGGAGCCGGTGTAGCGCAAGCCGCACAGCTCGTAGGACCACGCCGCCGCTTGCTCGAGGCGCGAATCACCGCCCAGCGCCTCCACCAAATTGAACACGACGTCGGTGCGCAAGCCCTCGAGCACGCGCAGCGCGTCGCGGGGCGTGCCGCGCAGGCCCTCGAGCTCGACGTCGTAGCCACGCTCGACCAGCGAGGAGGCCACGGCCTTGGCGCACTCGATCACGGCCTGCACGGCGATCGCGTCCTCGGGCGAGCCATGCGCCAAGCGAGAGTCGTCGTTGTAGAGGACCGTGACGCGCGTCATGGAAGGCGCGCGCGCGCGCAGGCTTCGTCGAGCACCGCGAGCACCAGCTCGTCGTAGCTCTTGCCGATGCGCTCCCACAGGATCGCGAGGTCGCTCCAACCCGGCGCGATGCCCGGCAGCGGGTTGCACTCGATGAACTTGGGGTCGCCCGCCGTATCGCAGCGCACGTCGATGCGCGCGATGTCGCGGCAGCCCAGCGCGCGATAGGCGTCGAGCGCGACCTTCTCGATGCGCTCGACCTCGGCGCGCGGGCGCTTGGGCGGGACGTTGTAGGCGATCTCGTCGGCCCAATCGGGGTTGCGCTTGACCTCGAGCGAGTACACGAACTCCGTGCGCGGCACCAGCAGCGGCTCGACCTCCATCGCGGCGATCACGCGCGAGCGCTCGCCGTTGCCGAGCAAGCCCACGGTGAACTCCGCGCCGCCGCAGAACTCCTCGATCAGCACCGGCTCCGCGTAGTCGTGGAGCAGTTGGCCGGCGCGCTCGCGGAGCTGCGCGCGATCCTCGATGCGCGAGCGCTTGCGGATGCCCATGCTCGAGCCTTCGAACAGGGGTTTGGCGAACAGCGGAAAGGGGAGTTCGACGCGCTCCATGTCGCGCAGCTCCTCGAGCACCACGAAACGTGGCGTGGGCACGCCCGCGCTGGCGACCACGCGCTTGGCCATGGCCTTGTCGAGCGTCACCGCCATCGTCAGCGGGTCGGAGTGCGTGCACGGCACTCCGAGCATCTCGCACACCGCGGGCACGTGCGCCTCGCGCGAGCGCGAGCCGTGGCCCTCGGAGATGTTGAACACCAGCGCCGGCGCTGCCTCGAGCATGCGCGCCAGGAAGCGCCGGCCTCCGCCCAGACGCGAGACGGTGTGACCGCGGCTTTCGAGCGCGCGCTGGATGGCGTCGACGGTGCCGACCGAGTCGTATTCCTCGAACAGATCGTCCGGTGCGTCCGCGGGCTTCTGCGACAGGAAGTCCGCCTTCAAGTCGAAGGCGATGCCGATGTTCATCGCGTGCGGTCGCTAGCTTTTCTTGGGGCGCTTGGGGCTCGCACCCTTGTGCACCCAGCGGCTCTTGCCGACGACCTTGTCGGAGTGCGGCTCGTGCTTGCCGTTCGATGCGGCCTTGGGGTGCGCGGCGACGCCGTTGGAGTGCGGCTTGGACGCGGACTTGGGCGGGGTGCGACGCGAGGGCGAGATCACGTCGCGCAGGTAGCCCGGCTCCAGGTACTCGTAGATCTTGTCCTGGAAGTTGCGCAGCACCGCGCGTCCCGCGCGCTCGTCGTAGCGCAACAGGTAATCGGGCTGCACCGGGATCTTGCCGCCTCCGCCGGGCGCGTCGACGACGTAGGTCGGCACGCACAGTCCGCTGGTGTGACCGCGCAGGCCCTCGATGATCTCGATGCCCTTGGCGATCGGAGTGCGGAAGTGCTCCGCGCCGCGCACCGGGTCGCATTGGTAGAGGTAGTAGGGGCGCACGCGCATCTTCATCAAGCCGTGGCACAGGCTCTTGATGGTCTCGACCGAGTCGTTGACGCCCTTGAGCAGCACCGCCTGGTTGTTGAGCGGGATGCCGGCGCGCAGCAGCTTGTCGCAGGCGCGCGCGGCGTCGGGCGTCAGCTCGCGCGGGTGATTGAAGTGCACGTTGATCCACAGCGGGTGATAGCGCTGCAGCATGGCGACGAGCTCGTCGTCGATGCGCTGCGGGAGCGCCACCGGCACGCGGCTGCCGATGCGGATGATCTCCAGGTGCGGGATGGCGCGCAGCTTCGCGAGGATCGACTCGAGCTTCTGGTTCGAGTAGTTGAGCGGGTCGCCACCCGAGACCACCACGTCGCGCACCTGGGGTGTGCGCGCGATGTAGTCGACCATGGCATCGATCTCGACGTCGGGCGTCGCACCCTCGTACATCGTGCGCTTGCGCGTGCAGTAGCGGCAGTAGATCGCGCAGTTGTTCGAGATCACCATCAGCACGCGATCGGGGTAGCGGTGCGTGATGCCCGGCACCGGCGAGTACTTCTCCTCGCCCAGCGGGTCCTCCTCGCCCACGGCGCGGAAGTAGAACTCGTCCGCCAACGGCACGACCTGGCGCAGGATCGGATCGGCGGGATCGTCGGCGTCGATCAGCGAGAGGTAGTAGGGCGTGATGCCCATGCGGAAGTCGCTGAGCACCTCCGCGCGCATCTTGCGCTCGGCCTCGGGGATCGCCAGGTGTCGCTCGAGCTCGTCGAGCGTGGTGATGCGGTTCTTGAACTGCCAGCGCCAGTCGTTCCACTCGGCGTCGCTGGCCTGGGGGAAATAGTGTTCGCGGCCGCGGCGAAGCGCGGCACTCGGTGGCGGGACGTCCGGAGTCGTCGCGGTGAATTGGACCGCGCTGTCGACGGAGTCAGGCATGGTCTGTCCTCGTCAAGTTCGCACGCTGCGAGTCCGTGCCGCCGTTCGAAGCTCTCCGAGGATGCTCGTGCGCCAGTGCGTGCAATGGCACGGAATCGGAGCGCACCGCGCTCGGCGGTGCATCGACTTCGATCGAAGGGAGTGAGGCGTCCACGGAGGGAGGCTCGGCTGCGATGGGGCGGTACTCTACCCCGCACGTCAGATCGACCGCAGAGCTTTCTGGAGGAACACGGCGAGTGTGCATGTCGAGTTCGAGAGTCTCGCGGCGTCGGACCTCGGCGCGCTCGGGCGCTAGTCGTCGTCCTCTTCGTCCTCACCGTTCTCGCCGAGCTCGCTCGAGCCGCGCTCGCCGGTTCGAGCCTCACCGCCGAAGGTCGCCGTCAGGCCGCGGATCAGCTCGTCGCGCTCGGTCTCGGACAGTCGCGCGTCGGGGTGCGCCGGCAGATAGAACCACGGCGGCATCTCGCCCTCGGCCACGACCTCCGCGGCTTCGTCGGCCTCGCCGTGGGGACCGTCCCAGGCCGAGACGTTGAATGCCTCTCGTCCCTCGTCGACGTCGCGCTGCGCCAACCAGCTGATCGGCGCGACGTTGGTGTACCAAGGCCAGCGCGTCTCGTGGCTGTGGCAGTCGAAGCAGGCGCGCGCGGCGAGCTCGCGGGTGCGGGGCGAGTCCCACCGCGGCTCCGCGCTCACCGGTGGATTGGTGTGGTTGCGGCCATAGGGAACGAGCTGCAGCGCGAGCAACACCACGGCGAACGAGAACGCCAAGCGCAGGATCCATTTCTTCATCGTCGCTTCCTTTCCGACAAGCCAGGGCGAGCGCGGGCCGCTGCGCGCGCGCGCGCGACGGTCCGGCGGAGGACTCGGGCGCGGCCAGGGCGAACAGCGTGCCCACGCGCCGAGCGCTCGAGTCCGCGCGGATCGGGACCTCGTTCCGCCGCTCGGCCGGCGGGCGAGCGAGCTCGGGGATCGCGCTCGCGGACGATCGCAGCCACCCCGAACGCGAGGCGCGCGGCCCGGACCTCTGCCGGCTGCCCGCGGCGCTCCCTCGCGGACGCCACGGCCAGCCGCCGCGCGAATCGTGCCGGACGCTGCTCGCGCGCTCCGAGATCGTGAGCATCTCACGGTCTCGGCGCCCGGCGCGCCGCGGGTGACGGTGCACCCAGCGCTTCAGCAACGCGTGCCCTCAGCGCCTCGCGAGCCTCAGGCCGTGCCGAGCTGCGCCTGCAAGCGCCGGCCGACGGCCGCGGTGAATTCGTCGCACTTCAGCTTGCCGCCGATGTCGCCGGTCTTTTCGCCTTGCGCGATGGCGTCGAGCAGCGCGCTGCGCAACGCCTTGGCGGAGTCGAGCTCGCCGACGTGGCGCAGGAGCGAGGCCAAAGCCAGCAACGCGGCCGTCGGGTTGCACACGTTCTTGCCGGCGATGTCCGGGGCCGTGCCACCCGCGGGGTCGAACATCGCCATGGTGATCACGCCGGAGTCCGCGAAGGCGTAGCTCGAGCTGTCGCCGAGGCCGACCGAGCCGATCAAGCCGCACAGCATGTCCGAGAGGAAGTCGCCGTATTCGTTGGGGGTGACGATCACGGCGTAGCGCTCCGGGCGCATGATGATGCTGGCCAGCATCGAATCGAACAGCTCGCGGCGGTAGGCGATGCCCGGGTAGTCGAGCGCGACGTTGCCGCACACTTCCTCGAACAAGCCGTCGGTCTGCTTCTGGATGGTGTACTTCGAGCTCGACACGACGCCCGAGCGGCGCACCATCGCGAGCTTGAAGGCGAAACGCGCCGCGTGACGCGAGGGCAAGCGCTCGATCACGCGCAGGCTGACCGCGGTGTCCGGCCCGATGCGGCGCCCCGCGTCCTCGTAGGTCCCGCCGGTTCCGATGCGCACCACGTCGATGTCGATCGACTTCGCGAAGTTGGTCTCGATGCCCGGGATGGTCATCACCGGTCGGTGGATCACCGAGAACTGGCAGCGCTCGCGCAGGATCTTGTTGGGGCTGCCGTCCTCGCTGGTGGTGGTGGTCGGGTACTTCAGCGCGACCTTGGTCTGACGCATCAGCGTTTCGGCTTCGTCGTACACCGCAGCGCCGCGCAGCGCGCGCGCCTCGGCCGACAGGTCGACGGCGGTGAACTCCAGGCGGCAGGGCAGGGCCCCGGCGATCGCGTGGACGCTTCTCGACAACTCGGCGCTGATGCCGTCGCCGAGCAGCTCGACGACTCTGTAGGTCTTCATGGATGGCGCTCTGGGAATGCTCGGGATGCGTCGTGCAACGCGCCCAGCGAGACTTGGAGGGCAAACAGGATACGGAGCACGCCAGCCGCGGCAAGCGCCGGCGAAACCGCGGCCTTCCGCGGGAATAGAGGCGCACATCGCGCGTTGCTCCGGAACGCGCCCGCAGGCCGCTATCCTGTGCGCCTCGCGGACCCGTCGATGGCCAAACAAAACACCACGTTGCTCGCGGCGCTGGCAGGCGCCCTGTGCGCCGCCATGGGAGCCGTGTATTGGCTGTCGAGCCGTCCGGCGACGCGCGAGCCGAGCTTGGTCGCGGCCGAGGCGCCCGGCGATCTGGCGCGAGTGGAGCCCGCGGCCGCCCCGCTCGAGACGCTTTCGGCCCCGCGCTCCAACCAGGGCGCGGCGCTCTCCGCCACCGGCGAGCGCACGGTCGAGACCAGCGTCGCCTGGCCGGTCAAGGTCGAGCTCGAGCTCCTGCGCGGGTTGCACGTCCCGCGCGCCAAGGACGCGCCGCCGATGGGCAGCGGAGCGCAAGCTCGACTGCGCGGGCGCTTGACGCGCGGCGAGAGCGGCATCGCGGGCAAGCTCACCTTCACCGGCGGCGCGAACGCCGGGCGTGTGCTCACCTGCAACGAGCGCGGCGAGTTCGGCGCGCTCGATCTCTACCCCGGCCTGGCCGAAGTGCACGTCGAGGGACCGGGCGTCGAAGCCATGCGCGAGGTGCGGTTGCGCGCGGGGCAAGCGGAGGAGCTGAACATCTCCTACGACATGCCGGGCCAGGTCTACGGTCAGGTGTTCGACCGCGAGAGCAAGGGGCTCGAGGGTGTCGACGTCGAGCTCGACGGCCAACACGCGCGCAGCGATGCCGAGGGGTTGTTCTATTTTCCCGCCGCGACCGGTGGGGATGCGGTGCAGCTGATCCTGCGCAAGGCCGGGTTCGCGACGCTCAGCTCGCGCGTCGCGGTCGCCGCCGGACGGGTGATCGAGAAGGGGCGCTACGTCTACACGATGTATCCAGCGGCGACGCTCGAGCTGACGCTGGGCCCGCGCGTCGGCGGCCGCGAGGACGCGGTGGTGATCCTGCTGCCAGAGGTGACCAACACGATGCGCTCGTACCCCTGGCACCGGGTCAGTCCGGTGCGCGTTCGCCCGGGCACGACGCTGCGCATCGACGACTTGCCCGGCATGCGCGTCAGCGCGCGCGTGTACCACGACGGAGCGCTCGCCGATCCCGAGGTCGCAACCGTGTTCCTGCAATCCGGCCAGGTCGAGCGCCACGAGGTGCGCTTCCAAGCGGCTCCCGCGTTCCAGGGCATCGTGCAGGACGAGAAGGGGCTGCGCGTCGAGAACGCGCGCGTGGTGTGCGAGGCGCCCGACCGCACCGGCGCGACACTGCAGTATCTGTCGGCGATGCCGCGCTTGCTCGAGGAGGAGATCATCCCCACGCTGCCGCCGGCGGCGAGCGAAGCGCGCACCAACTTCAACGGCGAGTTCTCGCTGTCCTCCTGGTCCAAGTTCGGCGACGTCCGCTACCTGTGGGCCGAGAGCGCCGACGGAAAGCTGTGGGGCGGGCGCGCGGTCACCTCGAAGGACAGCCAAGTGCTCCTGACCGTGGCCCCGATCGAGGACGGCCGAGCGACGCTGGCGCTCGACTTCCTGGGCCGCCACCAGGGCTTGCCGGTGGTGGTCACGATCGCTGGCCGGCCGCGCGAGGAAGTGATCGTTCCGGCGGACGAGGCGCTCGAGATCGGCGGGCTCGCCACGGGCGCCTGGCGCATCCGCGTGGCTTGGAACGGCAAGGCGTTGGTCGGCGGCAACGCGGGCCAAGAGCTCGGGATCGCGAAGGACACGCGCTTCGCGGTGTCGCTGCCGGCGGAGGCCATCCAAGGGCAGGACGCGGACACGCTGCTGCGGGCTGGGCGTTCGCTTCCGAGCTTCCTCGTGCCGGGAGCGAGCGACGGGCGCTAGCAGCCCGTTGAGAAAGCCATCGATTCATGGCGCGCGCCCGGCTCGATGAGTTCCGAGTTCAAGGTCGATCGAGCATCGAGTTCGCTCGCGCCGGCTCCGAGGAATCGTGCGAGCCACGTGAT
>JADYYP010000035.1 GCA_020853575.1 Planctomycetota bacterium | reverse complement strand
GCACGATCCCCAGCAGCACGATCCCCAGCAGCACGATCCCCAGCAGCACGATCCCCAGCAGCGAGCTCTCCAGCAGCGAGCTCTCCAGCAGCACGTTTCGCTCCGGCTTCTTCGAGGGGCACGCTCGGCGCGAGGCCCAATTCGACGAGCACTTCCTCGGGATCCTCGACGAGGCTTGCCCCCTCGCGCAGAAGTCGATGGCACCCACGCGCCATCGGGTGGTCGACACGCCCCGGCAACGCGAACACCGTGCGGCCCTGGTCCGCCGCCCAGCGCGCCGTGATCAACGAGCCCGAGGCATACGCGGCTTCGATCACGATCACCGCCTCGCACAAACCCGAGATCAGGCGATTGCGTTCCGGAAAGTGGTGCCTGCGCGGGGGAGTGCCCGGCGCGTACTCGGAGACCAACAGCCCGGCGACGGTCATGCGTTCAGCCAGCGGGCCCGCGGGCCAAGGACGATCGACGCCGCTTCCGAGCACGGCGATCGTCGCACCCTGGCAGTCCAGCGCGGCCTCGTGCGCCTCCGAGTCGATGCCACGCGCCAGTCCGCTGACGATCACCACGCCAGCGCTGGCCAGGCGCGTTGCGAACGCGCGTGCCTGCGCCTGGCCGTAGGGCGTCGGTGCGCGTGTGCCGATCAACGCCACCTTCGGCTCGCGCTCGAGGAGCGCAAGGGACCCGACGCACCACAGTTCGGAAGGGGGGGCTTCGATCTGGTCGAGCTTGGCGGGCCAGGCGCGCGAGCGCGGGACCAAGTGGATGCACGATCTGCTCACCTCGGTCACGACGCTCGAACGCCGCGAGCGGTCACGCGGAATCGAGGAATTCCATGCGCGGGCGAAGCGCCGGATCGAGCTGGGGTTCAGCGCCGTCGCGCGCTCGCAGCAGCGCGGCGAAACACGATTGCATCGACTGCAGGAACGCCGCGACGTCGAGCCCGCGGTGCGCCGGCAGATAGGCTCCGAGATACTGTCGATGACCGGCGTAGAGCTTGCGCGCGCCGGCGGTGTTGCCGAGGGCGAAGTGGTGCAGCGCGATGCAGGCTTGGATCAGCCCCTTGAAGAAGTCCGAGTCGCGCTGCGAGGCTGCGTCCCACAGAGCGTCGAGCAGCTCATGTGCCTCGTGGTACTGCGCAGCGTCGAAGAGCCGCGCCGCGCGCGCGAGCTCGGCGTCGACCTCGTCGCTCACTTGCCGCCGACCCCGTCGTTGCCGCGCTCACCGCGTTTCTTCGAGCGGCCCTGATCGATCTCGTTGCCCCAGAAGGAATCCCAGCGCAGCTGCTGCTCGCGCGGCATCGGAGCGGCCTGCGCGCTCACCTCGAGCCCCTTCTTGTGCTCGCCCCACCAACTCATCCAGGCCTCTTGGGTGTGGCCGGCGTCCTCGCCGACCAAGCGCATCAAGGCCACGCGAAACGTCGGCAGGTAGGGCGCGATCTTCTCTCGCCCGGCGGTGCGCATCATGGCGATCAACGTCTCCACCGACTCGACGGAACGCACATTGGCGATCGCGAGGATGCGCGCCTCGATCACCGGCCCCGCATCGTCGTTGACGCCGCCCGCGGCCAGTACTTCGCGCGTGGAGGCGAATTGGTGTTGGCCGATGGCCTTGACCAGCTTGACCGCGAGCTCCGGGTCCTTGCGCAGCTTCTTGTCGCGCTCGAAGACTCCCACCAGCGCGCTGGACGACTTGGCGTGCGGCATGGCTCGCAGCGCCTCGAGCGCGGCACTCACGACGAGCTTGTCGCCGCTCTTCAGCCCGCGCGCGATGCCCTCGATGACGCTCGCGTCGATCAAGGGCGTCGCGTTTTGGATGGCCGCGACGCATTCGGACGCGAGCCCCTTCTCGAAGGCCCGGGCGAGCTCCGCGACCGCGGCCTTGACCTTCAGCGGGTCAGGCGGCGGAGCGGGCTGTTGCGGCGCATACAGCGCGGCGGCGAGCGTCAGGGAGAGCAGCAGCATCACGGAACCTCCGAGGATGCTCATCGTAAGGCGTGGTGCGCTCCACGGAAACGAGGTCGACGACACCGGGCGCGCAGCGCGCCGCCTCCGGTACGATGCCGTCGATGGACTGCAGAGCTTGGTTCGCGAGCGCATGGCTGGCCCTGACCACGCTGGCGACACCCGCGGTTTCGGCGCCCGCGAGCGTGTCGCGCGCGCAAGACGGCGCCGTGATGACGATCGATGGCGTCGCCATCTCGGCCGACGAGTACGGACGCTGGATGATCGACTTGTTCGCGTCGCGCATGGCGCGCTCGTTCGGTGAGCAACATGTAGTGCGCCGCGCGGCGCGCGAAGCGGGGGTCGCGCTCGCCACCGGCGCGCTGGACGGCCAGATCGACTCCGAGATCGCGGAGCGCGTCAAGGGCGCGTTCTCCGGCCGCCGCGACGAGTGGCTCGACGAGCTCGCTCGCACGGGTTGGAGCGAGGGTGGCCACCGGAGTTACCGCCAGGTCGAGCTCGAGCCCTGGATGCTCGCAACCGAGCTCACGCGCCGCGGGCGTGTCGTCCCCGAGGAGTTGATCACGCGCGATTGGGAGCTGTTCTACGGCCCGCAGGGCAAGGAGTACGGGCTGTCGGCGATCTTGATCGCCGTCGAGGTCGAGACGCCCGAGAACCAGCCCAAGGAGGTCTACGATGCCGCGCGGCGGCGAACGTTCGCGAGCGGATTGTCCAAGGCGCTGGCGGTGCGCGAGCGCGCCATCGGCGGCGCGGACTTCGCGCAGCTCGCGCGCGAGGTCTCCGACGATCCGACCTCGCGCGCCGCGGGCGGACGCATCGACGCCAAGTTCCGGCCGCCCGGTTGGAACGAGCACTTCGTGCAGTCGATCCTGGCGTTGGGCGCGGGAGCGATCTCGACGCCCTTGTACGCCAAGGGCGGCTATTGGGTGGTGCGTGTCGAGAGCGTGCTCGAGACGCCGCTGGCCGCGGTGCGCGCCGAGATCGAGCGACGCTTGATCGAGCTCGGGCCCGAGTCCTTCGAGGTCGGGGCGACTTGGAATCGGATCACCGAGAATCTGCAGCTCGAACTGCTGCCGAGCATGTTCGAGGGCGGCGGCGATGTCGAGCAGGGCGGTGCCGTGATCGGTCTGCGAGTCAACGGCGAGCCCGTTCCGCGCGCGCAGTTCGCTTCGTGGTTGCTGCGCGGTCGCGGCGAGCACTGCGCGCGCGATTTCGTCGAGCACTGGTGCGTCGAGCGCCGCGCGCGCGAGCTCGGCATCGAGGCCACTCCGGCCGACGTCGAGGCGCGCATCCAGAAATTCCAGAGCTGGATGATCGACCAGAGCTACAAGGGCAGCCGCGATGCCTGGCTGACCTTCATGCGGCAGCGCGGGCGCGACGAGGCTGGCTGGCGCCGCGAATGGGAGCGTCGCCTGCGCATCGACGTCCTGTGCGAGAAGATCATCAGGGCCGAGCGCAAGGTCGGGGAGGCCGAGCTCGTGGCGCATTGGCAAGCGATCTATGGACGCGAGGGCAAGTGGATCGAGGCGCGCATGATCGCCGTCGACGCCGAGCCGCCCGCGTTGCGCGCGGACATGACGCGCGAGGCGCTCGAGGAGGAGATCGCGCAGCAGTACGAGCGCGCGCGCGCCAAAGCGCTGGAGATCGCACGCCGGCTCGCCGACGGCGAGGATTTCGCGACGCTGGCTCGCAGCTACAGCAGCGACGCCGAGTCGAAGGCGCGCGGTGGCGCGCTGGCGCATCGCTTCCGACCGGACGAATGGCCCACGGAGCTTTCGGCGGCGGTGATGGAGCTCGCGCCGGGTGAACACACGCCCGTGCTGGCCACCGGCAAGGGCTTTGGGATCTTCGAGGTGCTCTCCACACGCGCGGTGCCGTTCGAGGAAGTGCGCGAGGAGTTGCTGCGCGAGTTGCTCGACCAGCGTGTCGCCCAGGGTGATCTGGCGGCGTTCCGCAACGAGCTCTACAAGCGCGCCAGGGTCGAATTGACCCCGCACATTCACGGCGGGCGTTGACGCGCGCACGACGCGCCCGCTGGAGCGACGTCGAGGGCGGCGTACACTGACGCGGCATGAATGGCTCGGACGAGCTCGCGGGGCGAATCGCGCTGGTGACCGGCGCATCGCGGGGCATCGGGCGCGCGACGTGCCAGGCACTCGCGGCGCTCGGTGCACAGGTCGTCGCCGCGGGCCGCGACGAACGACGCCTGGCGGAGACCTGCGAGCTCGTGCGCGCGAGCGCGGGAAGCGTGCGGGCGTTCGTCGGCGACCTGCGGGATCCGGATTGGCTCCCGCGGCTGGAGCGCGAGGTTCCTCAGGTCGACGTGCTGGTGCACAACGCGGCCGCGTTCGCCGCCTACGCTCCGCTGGAGCACGTCGAACCCGCCGCGGTCGACGAAGTGCTGGATGTGATCGTGCGCGCGCCGTTGCGCATCACCGCTCGGCTCCTGCCGGGCATGAAGGCCCGCGGTTTCGGACGCATCGTGGCCGTCGGCACCATCGCCGCAACCCACGGCGCCGACGGGCAGGTGGCGTACTCGACGGCCAAGGCGGCGCTGCTCGGCTTCGCCAAGAGCGTGGCGGCCGAGACCGCGCGCCACGGCATCACCTGCAACTTGGTCGAGCCCGGACTGATCGCGACCGAGCGCATCTCCGAGTCCGTCGACCCTCAATTCCGCCAGCGCATCTTGGCCAACACTGCGGTCGCGCGCGCGGGCAACGCGAGCGAGGTGGCCGAGGCGATCGCATTCCTGTGCTCGCCGCGGGCCGCGTACATCACCGGTGCCGTGCTCTCGGTCAGCGGTGGTTTCGGTGTCGGACTCTACGCGCGCGACGTGGTTGGCTGACGGGGCGCCTCACGCGAACACGTCGAAAGCCCGGTGGTAGCGGACCAGTCCGCGCGCTCCGTCGAGCGCTCCGGCGCGCAGCTCGAGGACCTGAAAGGCTCCGGGTGGTGCGCTGAACACGCAGGCCAAGCCGCGGGTGTCCGCGCGAGTGAACCCCAAGCGCCCGTAGTACGCGGGGTCGCCCAGCACCACCGCGAAGTCGAACCCGAGCGCGCGCGCGCGCGCCAGCGCGGCCTCGACCAGGCGCGCGCCGAGCCCTCGCTTGCGTTGCGCGCTGAGGACCGCGAGGGGAGCGAGACCCACACCGCGCAGTCCGCCAACATTGGGCTCCAGGGTCACCGGCGACAACGCCACGTACCCCACGAGTTGGCCGTCGACTCGAGCGACCAGCGACAGCGTCAAGGCCGCCTGACGCCGCAACTCGTCGACGAGCCGCGCTTCCGCGGCGCCCTCGAAGGCCCCGATGAGCAGCGCGGACAGCGCCACCCTGTCGATCGCCCTCTCGGACTCGATGCGGATCGTGCTCTCGTTTCCCATGGGCAGAGCTTGTTCGGCGCGGTGGCCGTGGCGCTAGGTCGCGTTGGCGAAGTGCGCGAACACGAGCGTGTTTCCCGCGGGATCGCGCACGCAGCTCTCCCGCGCTCCATAGGGCGTCTCACGCTCGTCGAAAACCAGCGGCAGGCCGGCCAGCGCTCGGCGCACGCGGTCGAGGTCCTCGACCTCGAAGAACAGCGTGCTGTGGCTTGGGCGCTCCAAGGCGGCCGGGTTGTCGACCGCGACGCTGGCGCGCGACTGCAGCATCAGCTCGACGCCACCTTGCACCAAGATCGCGAAGCCCAGGGCCTTCTCGTGGGGCACGCTGGCGACGACCTGGAATTCCAGGCGCTCGCACCAGAAAGGCAGTTGCGCCTCGACGGAATCGACGATCAGGACCGGAGTGAGTTTCTTCATGGCGCTCAGGGAAGCACGCCGAGCACGGACGGGCTTGGAGATTTGGAACCTAGCTCGCGCAACTCGCGCGGAGAGTGGCCGGTGAGCGCGCGCAGCTCGTTCGACAGGTGCGCCTGGTCGACATAGCCGCAGGCCAGAGCGATTTCTGCGAGTGGCGCGCGCGGCGCGCTTTCGACCGCGGCCAGCGCGCGACGCATGCGAGCGACGCGCGCCAGCATTTTAGGGCCGATTCCGACCTCGCGCCGGAAACGGCGGGTCAAGTGCTGGCGCGTCGCACCGAACTCTCGCGCCAGTGCGTCGAGGCCGCGCGCCGGTGCCACGGCGCACACCTCGCGCACCACCGCCCGCAGCCAGGGGTCGGGTGCGGTCCGGAACGCGAGGCGCTCCACGAGAGCGAGCTCGAGCGCGCGCGCGGCGTCCGGCGCTCGGACCAGTCGCTCGACGAGCCGGTGGGAGTCAGGCCACACTTGCGCCAGGTCCAGCTCGCGATCGGTCAATTCTTCGAGTGGCAGACCGAGCCAGCCCGCGGCCACGCCGGGCTTGAAGCGCACGGCGACGAGGTGCATGGGCTGGTCGCTCGCCACCCGCTCGGCGCGCGTCATCGTGCCCACGACGAACGCGTGCGGCCGGGAGCCACCCAGATCGAAGATCACGTCGACGCAGCCGTCGGGGACGATGATCTGCTCGCGTGCTCCCCCGGCGCTGTCGAGCGACCAGAGCGCGTCGATCTCGGCGCCCAGCTCGCGGCGCGGCACCCGTTCGCAGTACTCCCGATGCTCGAGCACGCGCTCACTGTAGCGCCGAACGAACGACTGCGGGCCGCGCTCGATGGACTCGAGCACGGCCCGCGGATCTGGAGCCACGCGCGCTAGCTGCTCGCGCCGACTTCCTCGCTGCGCGGCACGACCACCGTCGTGAACACGAGCGCTTCGTTCTTCTCGTCGGGCGTCACCTTGATCTCGACTCCCGCCTGGCCCTCGCTGCGCAGGAGTTGCTCGGCCAGCGGGTCCTCGACGAAGCGCTCGATCGCACGGCGCAAGGGACGCGCGCCGTAGTCTTCGTTGAAGCCCTGCTTGATCAAGAACTCGGTGGCCTTTTCGTCGAGCACCAACTTGATGCCCTTCTGCTCGAGGCGCTTGTGCACCTCTTCGAGCTGGAGCGCGACGATGCGCCGCAGGTCGTCGTTGTTGAGCGGGTTGAAGATGATCAGCTCGTCGACGCGGTTGAGGAACTCGGGCCGGAAGTGCCGTTCGACCTCGAACATCACGTCCGACTTCATCTTCTTCATGCGGTCTTCGTTCGAGTGTCCGGCGTCGATCTTGCCGAAGCCCAGCGAAGCCCCGGCCTTCATCTGCGCGGACCCCAGGTTCGAGGTCATGATCAAGATCACGTTCTTGAAGTCGACGTGGCGCCCGAACGAATCGGTCAGTCGACCTTCCTCCATGATCTGGAGCAGCATGTTGAACACGTCGGGGTGCGCCTTCTCGATCTCGTCGAGCAACACCACCGAGTACGGGCGGCGGCGCACTTTCTCCGTGAGCTGGCCACCCTCCTCGTAGCCGACGTAGCCCGGGGGCGCGCCGACCAAGCGCGAGGCGTTGTGCTTCTCCATGTACTCGCTCATGTCCATGGTGATCACGGCCTCTTCGCTGCCGAACATGAACTTCGCCAGCTGCTTGCAGAGGAACGTCTTGCCCACGCCCGAGGGGCCGAGGAACACGAACGAGCCCATCGGACGGCGCGGGTCCTTCAGGCCCGAGCGCGAACGGCGCACGGCGCGAGCGATGGCCTTGATGGCATCGTCCTGGTGGATCACCACGCGCGCCAGCTCGCCTTCCATCGCGAGCAAGCGTTCGGCTTCGGCCTTCTCCAGGCGCGTCAGCGGGATGCCGGTCATCTTGGACACGGTCTCGGCGATCACGTCGGGATCGACGCGACCGGTCTCTTCCTTGGCGGCCTGCTGCTCCTTCCAGGTCTTCTGCGTCTCTTCCTTCTTCTTGCGCAGCTGGTAGGCCTGGTCGCGCAGTTGCGCGGCCTTCTCGAAGTCCTGCGCCGTCACCGCTTCGTCCTTGGCGCGATCGAGCGCTTCGATCTCGGTGTTGATGGCCTTCAGGTCCGGCGGCGGCGTCATCGACTTGATGCGCACACGCGCGCCGGCCTCGTCCATCACGTCGATGGCCTTGTCCGGCAGGAAGCGGTTGGTGATGTAGCGCGTCGAGAGCTCGACGGCCAGCTCCAGCGCGGCGTCCTCGTACTTGACGCGGTGGTGGGCTTCGTAGCGATCGCGCAGACCCTTCAGGATCTCGACCGCTTGGCTGGGGCTCGGGGGCTCGACCACGACCGACTGGAAGCGCCGCTCCAGGGCGCCGTCCTTCTCGATGTGCTTGCGGTATTCGTCGAGCGTCGTCGCGCCGATGCACTGGATCTCGCCGCGCGAGAGCGCCGGCTTGAGCACGTTCGAGGCGTCGATCGCGCCCTCGGCGCCACCGGCGCCGACCAGCGTGTGCAACTCGTCGATGAACAGGATCACGTCCTTCACGCGGCGCACCTCGGTCATCACGGCCTTGATGCGCTCCTCGAACTGCCCGCGGTACTTGGTGCCCGCGACCATCAGCGCCAGGTCGAGCACCACCATGCGCTTGCCGCGCAGGAGCTCGGGTACCTCGCCGTCGATGATCCTCTGCGCCAGCCCTTCGACGATGGCCGTCTTGCCCACGCCGGGCTCTCCCAGGAGCACCGGGTTGTTCTTGGTGCGGCGCGAGAGGATTTGGACCACGCGCTCGATCTCCAACTCGCGGCCGATGACCGCGTCCAGCTTGCCCTGGCGCGCGAGCTCGGTCAGATCGCGGCCGAAGGCGTCGAGTGCCGGGGTCTTGGACTTGCCGCCCTGGGCGCCGCCTCCGCCTCCGCCATTGCCGGCTTGGGCGCTGCCGCTTTGTCCTCCGCCTTCACCCTGCGAGGCGTCTTCCTCTTCCTCCTCCTGGGTGTCGGCGCCCAGGAACTCGAGCACCTCCTCGCGCACGTCCTCGAGCTTCACGCCCAGGTTCATCAGCACCTGCGCGGCGATGCCCTCGTTCTCCTTGATCAGTCCCAGCAGGAGGTGCTCGGTCCCGATGTAGTTGTGGCCGAGGTTGGAGGCCTCTTCCATCGACAGCTCGAGCACCTTCTTGGCGCGCGGCGTGAAGGGCAATTGCCCCATCGTGACCATCGAGGGCCCGGTCTTGACGATCTTCTCGACCTCGGCGCGGATCTTGGTCAGGTCGATGCCCATGTTCTTCAGAACGTTGGCGGCGACTCCGGAGCCTTCCTGCACCAGGCCGAGCAAGATGTGCTCGGTTCCCAGGTACTCGTGGTTGAACCGTTGAGCCTCCTGACGGGCGAGGTTCATCACCTTCTTGGCGCGGTCGGTGAAGCGGTCGAACATGGGGTGTCTCGTCTCCGTGCGCTGTGTCTGGTCGAATGGGGACCGGGTGCGGACCGCTGTCCGTCCGGGGGCGTTTCGCGAGCGCGGCGAAACGGCCGAGTGCTTAGGGTCTGCTTGTCGACCTTCAAGGGCAGCCGGGTTGACTCCAACGCAGGCGCGTTGGCGGTTTCGGCGGCGCGTGCGAGGCCGAGCAAGGCGCCATGATGACGTTCCGCAGTGCGCCAGAGCAATTTTTTGCAGCGCGAACCGCTGCGCCCGGCGCCGCCTTGCTCGGCGGCAGCGTGCGAAACGCTCAAGTCATGCGCCCAGCGTCTCCGAAGGCGCGGAAGTGCAGCGAGGATCGCGAGCGCGCCGCTTTGGCGGCGACGCCGGCGCTTCACGCCTGGAGTGACTTGAGCTCGTCGCGCAGCTTCGCCGCGGCCTCGTAGGCCTCGTCGCGGATCGCGGCGTCCAGCGCCGCGCGCAACTCGAGGATGCGCTGCACGCGGCGCTGATCCTCGTCGTCACCGCCCGGCCGACGCCCGACGTGCTGCGTCGCGCCGTGGATGCGTTCCAGCAGATCGCGCAGCTGCGCACCGAAGACCTCGTAGTCCTTGGCGCAGCCCAAACGCCCGCGTTGGCGGAAGTCGCGCAAGGTCATGCCGCACTCGGGGCACGTCAGACCCGCCGTTTCACGCTTCTGGCGCTTTTGCTGCGAGGCTTGGAGCAGCTTCCAGATCTCGGCCACGCCTCCCGCCGGTTGGTGGGGCAGCTTGGCGGCCTGTGCGCAAGCCTCGCACAGATGGCGCTCCTGCGCGCTCAGCTTGGCGATCTCCTTCCCGCCCTGCGGGTCGGGGTGGAACACCTGGTTGACCTCGGTGACGTGGACAGAAGCGTCGTTCTGCTTGCAGACTTGGCAGAGCATGCGGTTGAAGCCGGGCCCGTCCCGGAAGCACCACCTATAAGGCCCGCGCGGCGCCGCGTCGACCCCATGCCTTCAGTCGGGGTCTGAAAACGCGCTTCGCGCACGCTCGATCAGCGCGCGCGACAGCTTGTGGCGAGCGAGCACCTGCGCCAAACCCGCCGTCGCGTCGCCGTGGAAGCGCGCCAAGAGCTCCAGGGTGTCGGAGGACTGAGGCAAGCCGTTCAAGTAGCCCAGCATGCTGTCGTCGAGCTCGAGAGGGCCGCCGGCGACACGCTCGTGGTCCGCGCTGCGTCCGCGGAGGGCGATGCGCGCCCGCGAGGCCGGCATTCCACTGGCGCGTTCGAGTTGGGCGTTTGCTTGCAGTGCCGCCAGGAACAGATGCGCGGCCGAAATGGACGGCGCCGTGCTCGAGCGAGCCAGCTTCGCGGCGCTCGAGAGCAGTCGTTTGGCGTCGTCGGAGAAGAACTGGAACAGCGCGCCGGTCGGTGGCACGTCGGCGCGCCCGCCCGCACCCAGGAGCTCCTCGATCGTCGCGGGATTCCAGCCCGCGTCCTCGAAGGCCTCGCGCAGGTCGAGGTCGAGCTCGCCGAACGCCGCGAGCAGCAGGTGCGCAACCTCGACCGCGCCATCGCGTCGCGCGGCCGCGCGAGCCCGCGCTGCGCGCAGCGCTCGGACGCCGCGCGTGGAGAAGGGCAGGGTGCGGGCCGAGCCACTGATCGCGATGCCGGCGGCGAGCGCGCGCGCTTCGTCGCCGATGACCTCGGGGTCGGCGAACGCGTGCAACGCCACGCGGTGCGCCGCGCACTCGGCGTCGTCCATCAGCGTGATCAGGAGGTGCTCCGGTCCGACTTCGTCGGCGTGCCACTGCAGCGCGAGCTCACCCGCGTTCTCGAAGGCGCGGCGAGCATGGGGGCGCAAGCGCGCGAGGAACTCGTCGGTTCGTACAGCGTCCATGGCGTCAGTATGCGCTGGCGGCGGCTTCAGCACCTGTGCGGCAGCGCTAGGCGCGTGGCAACGCCGCGCGGAAGGCGCGCGCTCGGTCGCCGAAGTTGCGATACGCGTCGAAGCTCGCGCACGCCGGCGAGAACAGGAGCTCCTCGCCAGGCTCCATCGCGGCGAACGCCGCGGCCACGGCGCGCTCGACGTCCGGCGCGGCCTGGGCGCGGGCCCCCGCGGCGCGGAAGCGCTCGCACAGGAGCTCGGCAGACCCACCGAAGGTCACGATGTGCCGTGCGCGGCGAGCCGCGACGCCTGCGAGCTCCTCCAGCGGCAGGTTCTTGGCTTGCCCGCCGCACACCAAGGTCAGAGGCGCGCTGAGCGCTTCGAGCGCCGAGATCGTCGAGTCTGGCGTGGTGGAGATGGCGTTGTCCCACACGCGGTGGCCCGCGAACAGCCCGAGGTCTTGGAGACGATGCTCGAGGCCGGAGACGCGCGCGACTGCAGTTGCCAAGGCCGCGGGCTCGGCGCCCATGGACCAGGAGAGGCCCAAGGCCGCGAGCATGTTGGCGCGCTGGAAGGCGCCGGGGAGCCGCAGATCCTCGACGCGGCCCAGGGGGGTGCCCGCGACTCGGAACTCCCCATCGGCGATGTGCAGCCCGGTGCTCCGCCCCGGGGCGACGCCGAAGCGCAGCTCGCGTCCACGTTCCACGCGCCACTGGCTCACGCGCGGGTCTTCGCCCGAGAGCACGACCGTCGTCCGCTCGTGCGCGAGCTCCAGGATGCGTCGCTTGGCAGCATCGTAGTTCTCGACGCTCCCGTGTCGCTCGAGGTGGTCCGCGAGCACGTTGACGCAGGCCACGGCTTCGACGCGCGCGACACTTCCGCAAGGCTGAGGCAGCGCTTCGAGCTGATAGGACGAGATCTCGACCACCGCGATGTCGTCCGCGCGCATGAGCTCGACCTCGCCGAGCAGCGCGCGCCCGATGTTTCCTCCCAAGTGCACGCGGTGACCGCACTCCTCGAGCAGGCGCGCCGTGGCGTGGGTGGTCGAGCTCTTGCCCTGCGTGCCCGTGATCGCCACGACACGCGCCGGACAGGCATCCAGGAACAGCGCCATCTCGCTGGTGACCCATGCACCGGCGGCGCGCGCCGCCGCCAGCAGTGGATGCGAGGGGGCCACCGCCGGATTGGCCACGACGACCTCGGCCGTGGAGAAGTCCTCGACCCGATGCTGACCGAGCACTGTGCGCACGTCGAGATCCGCGATGGCGCGCAAGGACTCCGCCAGGAGCGCCTCCGAACGTTGGTCCGTCACGGTCACGCGCGCGCCGCGCGCGGCGAGGAAGCGCACGACCTCGACACCGCCGCCCTGCAGCCCCAGTCCCATGACCGTGACGCTGCGGTCGCGCCACTCACGCTGCGGACCTAGGTTCACGGCGGCGTCGCGCCGGCCTGAACCGGACCTTGGGGGCCTGCGTGCCGCAAGTCCTCGGCGCGGCGCAACACCGACGGCAAGTCCGGTTCGAGCAGCACCGTGCTGCCCGACCTCAATTCGATGTGGACGCGGCGCTCGTCGCGCCACCCCACGGGCACCAGCACCTCGGTGACGACGTCGAGAGGAAACGTGGCGTACCACGGCGCCTCGAGCGCGATGCGCTCGGAATACGTGCGGTAGCCCGCGAGGTACAGCGTCAGCCGCCGCGTGCCGTAGTGCTCGAACGGCACGTAGCAAGGCGTCATGCCGACGCGCACGCCGTCGAGGCGTACCTCGGCCTGGCTGGGCTCGGACGTGACGCGCAACTCGCGGACGGTCCTACAACCCGCGAGCAGCGCACAGCCAAGCAGCAGCGCGTCGACCGGGTCGATCCGGCTCGGGCGCGCGCGCGCCGGCAACGCACGAGTTCGGGGCAGCGGGGCGCGGCGCATCGTCGCTGTGGAGAGCTTTCCTGGCTCGCGAAAAGGCGGTTGGCGGAGAGGGCGGGAGTCGAACCCGCGGTACGGGAAACCCGTACACCGGCTTAGCAAGCCGGCGCTTTAGGCCACTCAGCCACCTCTCCGGCGGGCGGCGATTGTATCGGTGAGCGAGTCCCGTGACCACCGCGCGAGGTGACGGAATGTTTGGTTCCAGGTCGTCCTCGAGCGCGCTAGCGTGCTCGAGCCTTGGACGCTCGCCGCAACGCCACCCTGCTCCTGTGGCTCGCCAACGTCGCGCTCGGCGCGATCATCGGGCTGTCGTACCTCGAGGGCCTCGGGCTCGAGGCCTCTCCGCGCCTGTGGGTCTTCGCGCACCTCGGCCTGGTGTCGACGATCGCGACCATGTCGCTCGTTCCGCTGGCCCTGGTGTGGTCGCTGGCGCGGCTCGGCGTGCGTCCGCCAACTCGCGAGCTCGCGCAGGCCGTGATCTGGATGTTGTTCCAGATCGCGCTGGTGATCGACACGCGCGTGTGGGGCCTGTTCCGCTACCACTTCAACAGCGCGGCCTGGAACCTGATCACCAGCAAGGGCTCCGAGGACAGCTACCGGCTCGGCCCGCGGATCTGGATCTTCGCCTTCAGCTTGGGAGCGTTGATCGCGCTCGCGCAGTGGCTCCTGTGGCGCCTTCTGCACGCGCCTTGGCCGCGCTGGGCCAGCGTGCCGCGCCTGGGCCGCTGGGCCTGGGGTGGCGCGGGCTTGGTGCTGGTCGCCATCGGTGTCGAGAAGAGCATCTACGCCAAGGCCGATCTCGAGCACGACGCGTCGATCGAGTCGGTCAGTCGCGCGCTGCCGCTGTACCCGCGCTTGTCGGTCAGCGAGATGCTGGCCGAGCCCGCGCTCGACGGGAACGCGAGCTTGCCGCGTTTCGCTCTGGGGCGTGAGGGCGCGCGCCTCGCCTATCCGCTCGAGGTGCCGGCGCTCGCCGCCGGCGGCCCGCGCCCCAACATCTTGATCTTGGTGATCGACTCCTGGCGCCGCGACATGCTCGACGAGCAGGTCACTCCGCACCTGTGGCGCTTCGCGCAAGGCGCGCGGCGCTTCGACGACCATCTGAGCGGCGGAAACGGCACGCGCTTCGGCATCTTCTCGCTGCTCTACGGCCTGCACGGCTCCTATTGGTGGCCGACGCTCGAGGCGCAGCGCTCGCCGGTGTTGCTCGACGTCTTGACCGGTTCCGGCTACGAGCCGCGCGTGTACTCCAGCGCGTCGATGGACTACCCCGAGTTCCGCCGCACGGCGTGGGCCGGGATCCTCGAGCACGTCTGCGACGATTTCGGCGAGCGCCGGCCGTCCGAGCGCGACGAGCTGGTCGCGGACGCGTGCATCCAGTGGTGGGGCGAGCGCGATCGCCAGCGTCCGTTCTTCGCCTTCGTGTTGCTCGATTCCGCGCACCAGAAGTACGACTTCCCCGAAGAGCACGCGTCGTTCACGCCCTATGCGGCGGAGATCGACTACCTCGAGATGGCAGGCTCGCGCGACGCGCAATTGGTCGAGCTCGTGCGCAACCGTTATCGCAACGCGGTGCAGCACGCCGATCGCGTCGCGGGGCGGCTGCTCGACGCGCTCGAGCGCAGCGGCGCGCTCGATTCCACCCTGGTCATCGTCACCGGCGACCATGGCGAGGAGTTCGCCGAGAACGGCTATTGGGGGCACACCGGCAACTTCACCGCGGCGCAGGTGGCCGTCCCGTTCGTGATGCGCGGCCCCGGCGTCGCTCCCGGCGTGGAGACGTGGCCCACGGCGCACGTCGACGTTCCGGCGACGCTGCTCGAATCCTTGGGCGCAGATCGCTCTTTGCGCGCGCGCTGGAGCAACGGCGGCAACTTGCTGGCGCCGTCGCCGAGCCGAGCGCGCGCCGTCGCGGGTTGGGAGGAACTCGGGCTGTGGACCGAGAGCGGAATCTTCCGCATTCCGCGCGAGCTCGGAAACACGTATCGCGCGAGCGTTTGCGATGCACGCTGGCGCCTGCTCCGCGATCCGCGCGCGGCGTTCCATGCGCAGCGCGCCGTTCTCGAGACGCTGGTCGACGAATGCACGCGTTTTCTGGCGCTGGACGACCTCGCCGCCGCGGAGTCGCGCTGACGTGACGCGGCGTTTGGTGTTGGTCGGTGCCGGTCACGCGCATCTCGAGACCATCTCTCGCGCGCGAGCGTTCACCGAGCACGGTGTCGAGGTCGCCCTCGTGGCGCCCGACGCGCTGTTTTATTGCGGCACGGCGACCGGCGAGCTCGGAGGCAGCTATGGCGCCGGCCATGGCCGAATCGACGTCACGTCGATCGCGCGCCGCGCCGGCGTGATCGTGTGTGCCGAGCGCGCGACGCGACTGGCGACCGCTGAGCGCACGGTGTACTTGGAGAGCGGATCCAAGCTCGCCTACGACTGGCTGTCGCTCGACCTGGGAGCGTCGCCGCGGCGCGAGTTCATTCCGGGGCTCGAACGCGAGCGTGTGATACCCGCGCGCCCGTTCTCGCGTCTCGCCGGAGTGCGCGAGCGTTTGCTCGCGCGCGATGCGCCCAAGCTCGTCGTGGTGCTCGGTGGGGGAGCGGCGGGCTGTGAGATCGCCGCCAACGTCAAGGCCTGCCGCGAGCAGACGGCCGTGGTGTTGGTCGACGCGGCACCGCGCTTGTTCGCCGGAACGCGCGCAGGGAAGCTCTTGGAAAGTGCGCTGCTGGCACGCGGGGTGGCGCTGATCCTCGGCCGACGCGTCGTCGGTGCGCAAGGGGATGCGTTGCAGCTCGACGATCAGAGCGTCGTGCGCTTCGACCTCTTGATCAACGCCTCTGGGGCCGCCCCCAGTCGTCTCAACCAGTCTTCGGGCCTGTTGCTCGACGAGCGCGGCGCCGTGCTCGTCGACACCACGCTGCAGTCGGTCAAGGATCCACGCGTTTTCGCCGTGGGTGACTGCGCGACGCGACGCGGTACATGGCCGCAGAAGAACGCGGTGCACGCGCAGCGCGAGGGCCACGTGCTGTTCGAGAACTTGCGGCGAGTGATCGACGGCCGCGCCCCCGTGCACTGCGTGTGGCCCGAGCGCACGCTGCAGATCCTCGACCTGGGCGACGGAAGCGGCGTGGCGCTCTACGGGTCCTGGGCTCATCGCTCCCGCGCCATGCTGTGGTGGAAGCGGGCGCGCGACCGGCGCTGGCTGAGCCGCTGGCGCGCGCGGGAAGGCGCGTCGCGAACCCCCTGAGACGTGCCCTGGAGCTCGACTTGTTCCCACACTCCAGCGCTTTTCTCGAGGCCACGTCTAACCGTTCCTTCATCGAATTGGGATTTCCAAGCGGGTCGTTGGCAGCCCCCGCGGGCTCCACTAGAACCTGTCGCGACGCAACTCGGATTTCGAGAGCCGATCGTTCAAGCTCGCTGCGCTCGGATGCCGAAGGGGCCTGTCGCTCGAAGCGCACGAGGGGTGCATTCGAGCGAACCGAAGAGTGATCACCGTCGTCCGAAGACGCTGTCCGCGGGGAGTTGCGGCGCAGCCTCGGCCGAGTGCGTGAGGGGAACATCCGTCATCGAGAGAAGAAACCTTCGCCGAGCGAAGGGGCAGGGGAAGAAGCTCATGCAAACCAAGGTCACCCACCGTTGGGTCGTCTCGAGTTCGATTTTGTCGGCCGTGCTGTCGGCGCAGGTGCTTGCGCAGACGACGCTCCAAACCACCACCGGCGCATCCGCCG
Source organism: Planctomycetota bacterium (assembly GCA_020853575.1). GTDB lineage: Bacteria > Planctomycetota > UBA1135 > UBA1135 > F1-120-MAGs118. The sequence goes on along the minus strand of JADYYP010000035.1, from coordinate 168,132 downwards.
GAGACCAGCTGGGAGACAGTGTCGCCGTCGTCGGTGACATCGACATGGATGGTCAGGCCGACATCGCTGTCGGCGCGCCCTACGCCGACGGCAACGGCACGTCGTCCGGCGCCGTGCGCGTCATCAGTGGGGCCACCGGTCAGATTCTGTTCACCTTCCACGGCGCAGCCGCCGGCGATCGCCTGGGCGAGTCCGTGGCTCGCGCGGGCGACGTCGACGGCGACGGCTACGGCGACGTCATCGCCGGCGCTCCGCTGGCGGATTTCGGCGGAAAGCTCAACTGCGGCATGGCGCGCGTCTTCTCCGGTCGCACCGGTGCGGTGCTCCACACCTGGTACGGCGACGAGGCCAACGACTGGTTCGGCCAGTCCGTCGATGGCGCCGGAGACGTCACCGGCGACGGGCGCGCGGACCTGATCGTCGGAGCACCCTATGGAAAGGCCTCGGTCACTTCGAACGTCGGCGAGGCGCGCTTGTTCAATGGCGTGACCGGCGCCGTGATCCGCACTCACAACGCGCCGCAGGGCGTGGCGGTGTTCGGTTACAGCGTGTCGGGCGCGGGCGACATCAACCAAGACGGCTGGGACGACGTGATCGTCGGCGCGCCGCAATCGAGCTATGTCGGCCAGGACTCGGGCCGCGCCTGGGTGTTCTCCGGCAAGACCGGAGCGACCCTGCGCACCTTCGACGGCACCACTTCGGGCGAGTACTTCGGTGTGTGCGTGGACGGCGGCGGCGACGTCGACAACGACGGCTATCCGGACGTGGTGATCGGCTCGCCCTTCGCGGACTACAACGGCGGCAACTCGGGTTCGGTCTTCGTCTACTCGGGACGCACCTGGGGCCTGCTCTACAACTTCAAGGGCACCGCGAGCGCCGACGAGCTCGGCCGTTCCTGCGCTTGGGCCGGCGACGTCGACGGCGACGGCTGGGCCGATGTCGTCGGAGGCGCGAAGTACAAGGACCAGACCGTCGGCAACGGCGGCATGGCACGCGTCTGGTCGGGCCGAACCGGTGCGGCGCTGTTCAGCGTCTACGGCAGTGTCGTGGACGAGCAACTCGGCCACGCGGTCGCCGGCGGCGGCGACGTCAACGGCGATGGACTCGACGACTTCGTGGTCGGCTGGCCGACCTTCGACGTCGGCTCGAGCTTCGACCTCGGGCGTGCGCGCGCCTGGAGCGGCACGCCGCTGCCGATCACCAGCTACTGCACGGCCGCGACGAACTCGGCCGGATGCCAGGCGACGATCTCGACCACCGGCTCGCCCAGCGTGTCGAGCTCGGCCGCGTTCACCATCCGCGCTACCAACGTGGTCAACCAGAAGCCTGGTTTCCTGTTCTACGGCCGCCACGGCGGCACGCTGCCGTACTGGAACGGATTCCTGTGCGTCGAAGCGCCGATCGTGCGCTTGCCCACGCAGAACTCCGGCGGCAACTCGAGCGGAACGAGCTGCACGGGCCAGCTGAGCTCCGACTTCAATGGCTGGATCGACCTGCAGGTCGATCCGTTGCTCGGCGCAGGGGACACGCTGTACTGCCAGTTCTTCTATCGCGACGGAGCGCTCAGCGCGCTGTCGAACGCCGTGTACTTCACGGTTCAACCGTAGGCCGCGGACACGTCCGCGCCGTCGCAGCGCGGGCCTTCGCTTCCACAGAGGCCGTCGGGCGCGAGCCCGGCGGCCTTCGCATTTCGCGAGCAGTGCTCGGAGCGCTGAGCTCGGCGCGGTTGCCGCTGCGGCGAGCGCGCACTACCGTGGCCACCCGCGCCCGTGAGCACCGAACCGAGTCTTCCGCCCGATGCCGCCGAGCCGCCGGCGCAAACGCGCGCAGCGAAGCCCGCCAAGGACCACAGCTACTCGGCACCGTTGCGCGCGGCCCTGGGGCAGTTCGCGCTGCGCACGGCCGCGCGCGGCTCGCTCGCGACGTTGCACGCGTTTGGGCGGGCGGCGGGGCGGGTGTTGGCGAGCTGGCCGACTCGCGAGCGCCTGGCGACGCGCGTCAACTTGGCTGCGTGCTTTCCCGAGTTGGATGCCGCGGCACGCGCGGAGCTCGAGCGCGCGAGCTTGCTCGAAACCGGTTGCACGATGGCGGAGCTCGCCGCGCTGTGGTGTTGGCCCGGCGCGCGCGTGCTCGAGTTGGTGCGCGAAGCGCGCGGCTTGGAAGCGCTCGACGCCGCGCGCCGCGAGCACGGGGCGCTGCTCTTGACGCCGCATCTGGGCGCGTGGGAGCTCGCGGGCTTGTTCACCGGCTCGCGCATGCCTCTGACCGCGCTGTACAAGGCGCCGCGCATCCGCGAGATGGAGGCGTTCTACACGCAAGGGCGCGAGCGCTGTGGCGCGCGGCTCGTACCCGCGGATGTCGGCGGGGTGCGCGCGCTGCATCGAGCGCTGCGCGCGCGCGAGGTCGTCGGCGTGTTGCCCGACCAGGACCCGGGGCGCGGCTCCGGCATCTTCGTGCCGTTCTTCGGCGTTCCAGCCAACACCACCACCTTGGTGGCGAAGCTGCTGCAGAAGCACCCTTGTCCGCTGTTCCTGGTGTGGTGCGAGCGCCTGCCGCTGTCGGCGGGCTTCCGCATGCACTACGTCGTGGCCCGCGGGGACGACCTGCGTTCGCCAGACACCGAAGTCGCGGTCCGCGCGATGAACCGCGAGCTCGAAGCGCTGATCCGCAGCGCACCGAGCCAGTATCTGTGGAGCTACAAGCGCTTTCGCAATCGCCCCGTGGGCCTGCGCGATCCCTATCGGCACGGCGTCGCCGATTCCACCATTGGAGTTCGTCAAGCATGAAGACCTCGCATTGCATCCCGGCGCTCGCGCTCGCCTTCTCGAGCTGCGTCACGACCTCCACGGTGCCGCCCGTGCGCACCGAGCTGGTGATCGTCGGCGGCGGCGGCACGACGCCGCCCATCGTCGCGCGTGCTCTCGAGCTCGCGCGCGGTCGCGAGAGCTACGTGGTCGTCTTGCCGCAGGCCTCGGAGAGCGAGCAACGCGGAGTCGAATCGACGCAGATGTGGAAGGACGCCGGCGCGTCCGAGGCGGTCAACCTCGACGACCTGTCCGACCGTGAGCGCGCTCTGGCAGAGCTCGAACGCGCTGACTTGATCTGGTTCGGCGGCGGCGATCAGAAGCTCTTGATGGAAGCACTGCGCCAAGCCGATTTGATCGAGACCATTAGCCGGCGCGCGAGCCGCGGCGTCGTGTGCGGGGGCACCAGCGCGGGCGCTGCCGTGATGAGCGCGGTGATGATCACCGGCGAAGGCACCGACAAGGGCACGGACGAGCTCAAGAAGATCGCGGCCGGGGCCACGCTCGTCTCGCAGGGCCTGGGTTTGTTGCCCGGAGCGATCGTCGACCAGCACTTCCTCGCGCGGCAGCGCAACAACCGGCTGCTGGGCGCCGTGCTCGACCACCCCGAGCTCATCGGCGTCGGGATCGACGAACGCACGGCGTTCATCGTCGTCGACGGGCGTGCCGAGGTGCTGGGCGAGGGCGGCGTGGTCGTCTACGACGCGCGTCGCGCGGCCGTCGAGCGCAGCGAGCCGGGCCAGCGCAGCGCGGCGCGCGGCATCGAGATGCACGTGCTGCGCAGCGGCATGGTGTATGAGCTCGGGGACTGACGGCGCGCGTTTCGCGCGAGCGCTCGTGGGCGCGTCGTTCGCGCTCTCGGTGTTGCTCGCGGTGCGCATGGCGTTCACCAGCGCGGCTTATGCGGGCCTCGCGCTCGTGCTCGTCGCGGCTGCCGCGCTCGCGTTCTTCGCCATCGCGCGCGGTCGGAGCGGACCCGCGCTGCTGTTGGGCGCGTGCAATGCGCTGTTCGTCGTTCCGGAGCTGGGCTTGCGCAGCGCTGGCTTTCGTCACGTCTCCGGCATCCAGTTCGGCTATCCCAGCGCCGAGGAGTTCGCAGAGTTCGAGTTGGACCCCGAGCTCTTCTGGAAGCTCCCGCCCGATGGCGAGTTGGTCAATTCGTGGGGCTTGTTCGGGCCCGAGCCGCGCATTCCCAAGCCCGCGGGGACCAGCCGCATCGTGTATCTCGGCGATTCGTGCTCCCAGCAAGGCTATCCGGAGGCGTGGCCCGAGGTCGCCACGTCGCTCTTGGCGAGCGCCAAAGCGGGTGCGCTCGACGAGGTCAATCTGGCGCTCTCGGGCTATTCGTCGCACCAAGGGCGCGTGCTGGCCGAGCGCCATCTCTCCGAGCTCGATCCGGACTTGGTGGTCGTGTTCTTCGGTTGGAACGACCACTGGCTGGCGCGCGGGGCGATCGACGCCGACAAGCACGTCGACTTGCGATTCGAGGGCTTGTACAGAGCCTCGCGCACGCTGCAACTCGTGCGCAAGCTCACGGCGCGCGGCGCGGCGCCGGCGCTCGAACGCCCGCGGGTGCCGCTCGAACTCTACCGGGAGAATCTGCGGCGGATCGTCGAGCTCGCGACTGCCTGCGGTGCGCGCACGCTGCTCGTGACCGCGCCGAGCACCCACGATTTGGCCGTGCCCGAGTACCTGGTCGCGCGCGGCTTCGTGGCGACCAAGGAGCAAGCGCTGCGCGTGCACGCGGAGTACAACGGGGTCGTGCGCGAGCTCGCGAGCGAGCTCGACGTGGCGCTGTGCGACCTCGAGCTCGAGCTTCGCGCCGACCCGCAGCGCGCGCGCTACTTCCTCGAGGACGGCATCCACTTCAGTGTCGAAGGGCGGCGCGCGGTCGCTGCGCGGTGCGTGCAGCGCGTCCGCGACGAGCACCTTCTGCCCTGAGCGAAAACGGCGTAGGCTGCGCACGATGCTGCGCCGATGTGTCCCGTGGCTGGTCGCGCTCGCTGCTGCCCTGCACGCTGCGAGCTACCTGGGCCACGGGCCGTGCGACGACGACTACATCACCTACCGCTACGCGCGCAACTTGGTCGAGGGGCATGGGCTCGTATTCAACCCGGGCGAACGTGTCGAGGGCTTCTCGGCGCCGGGCTGGATGCTCGCCGTCGCGGGAGCGCTGAAGTTGGGGCTCGAGCCCGCGCTGTTCAGCGTCGCGGTCTCCATCGCCGCAGCAGGGCTGACGAGTTGGTTCGTCGCTCGCTTGTGGCTGCGCCGGCACGAGCGCGATGTGTGGGCCTTTCCGGCCTGGCTCGTGGCGGCGAGCCCAGCGCTCGCGTGGCACTCGATCATCGGGCTGGGCACGGTGCTCCTGGCGGCGCTCGTGGCCTGGGCCTTCGACGCCTGGGATCGTTCGCTGCGCGACCACAAGGCGAGCACGACGGCGGCGCTGGCCTTCGGGCTGGCGGCGTTGGTGCGCAATGAAGCCATCTTGCTGGCGTTGCCGTACGTCGCCTCGGAACTGCGGCGCAAGCGTTGGACAGCTGCCGCGCTCGCGCTGGCGCCGCTCGCCGCCTGGCAAGCGTTTCGCCTGTCCTACTACGGACGGCTCGTGCCGATCACCTACTCGGTCAAGAAGCTGGCGCTCGCAGACGACCTCGCGCTCGGGCTGGAGTACGTGCGCGCGGCCAGCGGATCGAGCGGCTTGCTCGTGGGGCTCGCACTCGGATTGGTGGCGCTCGCGCGCGTCGCGCGCCATCCGAGCGCTCCACTGCGAGGGGCCTGCGTCGGCGCGGTCACATTCACGGGGTACGTGATCTACGTCGGCGGAGACTTCATGCCACACGCGCGCTTCCTCGTTCCGATCTTCCCGTTGGTGGCGTGGATCGGCAGCGAGGGACTGCTCGCGCTCGGCCCTCCGCGACTCCTGTGCTGGGCCGCCGCGCTCGCGGCGCTCGCCTGGAATCAGGTCGGTCAAGGACTGCGCTCCGAGTTGCGCGCGGTACACGAGGACAGCGAGCGGCGCTGGGAGGCGATGGGGCGCGAGCTCGCGCTGCGCGTCGCGCCGGACACCAAGGTGGCGTTGGCGCCGATCGGTGCGTTCGGCTGGGTTTCGCGCTTGCCGATCGTCGACCTCCTCGGCTTGACCAACACTGCGATCGCCAACGCAGCTCCCGATCCCGAGATCACGATCAAGGGCCACACGCGTTACGACGCCGATTGGGTGCTCGCGCAACGGCCCGAGATCATCGTCATCGGCAATGGCTGGGTGCATCCGAGCGCCGACGGCTCGCGCACCTTGGTCGCCAGTGCCTGGGAGAAAACCCTGGTCACGCACCCGCGCTTCCAATCCGAGTATCTCCCGTTGCAGATGGAGATCAGCGGCAGTTACCCGCTGATCTTCTATTGGCGCCGTGACCTCGAGCGGCCGAGCTGGGCGCGCGACGTCTGAGCGCGCGCTCAGCGCCGGATTCCGCGGCCCTCTTCGAACACGTAGTGCGCGCGCGCCGGGAGGTCGCGCGCCTCCTCTTCGCGGCCATCGGGCCAACGCACGACGATGCGTTCGATGCGCTCGCTCGCTCCGAGCCCGAAGAACTGGCGCAGATCGCTCTGCGAGAGGTAGCTCGCGCCGCTGCGCACCTCGGAGAACTGACGCTTGCCTCCGCACTCGATGACGACGCGCGCACCGAGCGCGGTCGAATCGCGTCCCGTTCCGACGCAGCGCACCGAGACCCAGGCATTGCGATTGCCGCCGAGGTTGTCGAAGACCAGCGGAGCACCGTCGAGGATTCCGAGTAGAAGCTCGAGATCGCCGTCGCCGTCGAGATCGGCGGTGGCCAGCGCGCGAGCCACGCGCGGCTCGCGGAACTCCGCCGGTTGCGCCGCGGAAACCTCGTTGAAGCGCCCGTTGCCCAGGCCACGGTAGAGCAGCGGTGGTTGGCGGTACGTCGTGCCCGACAGCACGCGCTCGGCGTTGTCGTAGATGTGGCCGTTGGCGACCACCAGATCGCGCGCGCCGTCGTTGTCGAGGTCGGCCAGCCGCACGCCGAAGCCCAGGCGCGGCATCGAGCTCTCCCAGGTCCCCGAACGCGAGGAGGTCTCGGTGAACGAGAGCTTGCCTTCGTTGCGGTACAGGGAGTTCGGCTCGGCGGAGAAGTTGGTGACGACGATGTCCGCCAGCCCATCGTTGTCGAAATCCGCCGCGTCGGTGCCCATGCCCGACTCCTCCCGGCCCTCGGCGCTGTAGGCGGTTCCGGAGAGCGCGCCGACCTCCTTGAAGGTCCCGTCGCCTCGGTTGGCGAACAGGAAGTTCGGGCTGACATCGTTGGCGCAAAACACGTCGACGTCGCCGTCGTCGTCGAAGTCGCCGGTGACGACGCCCAGCCCCTTGGCGCGGTGCGCCCCGATGCCACTGGCCTCCGACACGTCCTCGAACGTGCCGTCACCACGATTGCGGAAGAGCGCGTTGGACTCGGGATCGAACAGATCTGGTGGAGGGGAAACCTGCACCTGCCCATCGAAGTACGGGCGCTGCTTGGCGATGTCGTAGACCAAGTAGTTCTGCACGAACAGGTCGAGGTCTCCGTCGCGGTCGTAGTCGAGGAACGCGGCACCCGTGCTCCAGCGCGGATCGTCACAGCCCGCGGCGCGCGTGACGTCCGTGAACTTCCCAGCGCCGTCGTTGCGCAGCAACGTGTTCGAGCCGCACGCGGTGACGTACAGGTCCTGGTCGCCGTCGTTGTCGTAGTCGCCGGCGATCGCGCCCATCATGTAGCCGCGCCCCTGCGCGCCGGAGCCGTTGCTGACGTCGCGGAAGCGTCCATCTCCGAGGTTCTTGAAGAGTCGGTTCCCGCCGGGAGCCTGCACCTCGTTGCGCTCCGGCAGCGCTCCCGAATCCACGCAGTACACATCCGGCGCTCCGTCGCCGTCGAAGTCCAACACCGTCAGGCCGCCTCCCATGCTCTCGAGCAAGAGCTTGCGCGACGTGCTGCCCGCGCGGTGCTCGAATTCGATCCCCGCGGCCGCGCGCCGTTCGTGAAACGCCACGAACTCCGCCGGCGGAGTGGGTGCCGAGCCGGCCGCCGCATTCGCGCGTGACTTGGTCGTGGGCTCCTCTTGCGTGCCGCAGGCCGAAGCGAAGAGCAACAGGGAGAGCGCGCGCCGGATCACTGTTTCCTTGGTTCCGAAGTGAGTTTTCGGGCGAGCTCGAGTTCGCGTTGCGCGTCGTCGTGGCGGCCCTTGAGTTGGTAGAGCCGCGCCAGAGTGCTGTGCACCACGGGAGCCTCGGGAGCTTCGCGCGCGGCGTCGAGCGCGAGGCCGAGCGCGGCGTCGAGATTGGCCGCTTCGAATTCGCGCTGCACGTCGCGCAACAACGCACCCACCCGTATGCGTCGCCGATCCTCGGCGAGGACCGGCTCGGTCAGCTCGCGAAAGCGTGCCATGTGGAATTCGGCCCGCGCCATGTCGCCGCGCCGTTGCAGCACCAGTCCCAAGTTCATGTGAGCGCTGGCGAACTCCGGGTCGAGCCGTAACGCGTACTCGAAGGCGCGAGCCGCGTCCTCCAGCCGTCGTTCTTGGAACAAGTGCAGGCCGTAGTGGAAGGGGGCGAGCGAATCCACCTGCGGCGAGCCCACGGCGAGTTGGAACTCGCTCTCCGCCGTGCTCGCATCGCCGCGTAAGGCCGCGATGCGTCCGAGGAACGTGTGAGAGCGCGGCGCGCTCGGCGCGACCTCCACGCTCTTCTGGAAGGTCTCGCGCGCGGCGTCGAGCTGCTGTGCGTTGAAGTAGCTGCAACCCAGGTTGTCGAGCACCGTGAGATTGCTGGGCAAGAGCTCGTGCGCGCGCCGGAATGCCGGGATCGCGTCCAGGTAGTCCTTCTGGGCGAAGCGCGCCCCGCCGAGAGCGTTCCACAGCGAGCCGTCGCTCGGCGCGAGTTGGACCAGCTGCTCGTACATGGCCTCGGCGTCGCGCGTGCGACCGGCGGCGAGCAGCTGTTGCGCGAGCAGCGGGTCGGCCTTGGGAGCCGGCGGCGGATTGGCTTGCGCGAGCACGATCCATGAGGCAACGAGCGCGAGGAGCATGGCCCAAGTGTAAGTGCGCACTCCGCGGCGAGCGAGCTACGTACAGCGTGTCATGCCACGGCCGTGCGAGCTGGCGTAGCGTTGAGGCCATGGACTCGCGTGGGATCTCGATCCGACCGGGTGAGGGACTGGGGGGTCCGGCGACTTTCATGGTGTTCGCCGCAGCGACCCTCGGTTTCGGTGCTGCCGTGTTCGTGCAAGCCGGTGGCGCACTCACTTTCCTGGCCGCGATCTCGCTGGCTTCGGCTGCGGGCGCGGTGGTCGGGTTGGGAACCGATGCGATCCGTCTCTTCGGAGACGAGGAGCAGGAGCAAGGCACCGCGCCCAGAGCGAAATCCGTTTCGCACGCGCGCCAGACGGCTGCCCACGGGTAGGGGGCGGCGTCGATCACGCATACCAGTCGCGGCCTCGCTCCTGCTCTTCCCTTTTTTCCGGCGCGTGGCGCTGGTGAGATGGTGCCCATGAAGCTCCTCGCCTCTCTGCTGTGCGTTGTCACTTCCCTGGTGCTCGGCTCCTGCGCCGCGTCCACGACCGCTCCGACTCCCACTGCCGTGACGCTCGAGAGCGTGCAGTGCGGCACCATCGAGAAGCTGCACGCCTGCGGCCCGATTTGGCTCGCGAGCCAGCCGTCGGCGGCCGACTTCGCGTTGCTGCGCGAGCGCGGTGTGCGCCACGTGATCAATCTCCGCAAGCCCGACGAGCTCAAGGACTTCGACCAAGCCGCCGTGATCAAGGAACTGGGGCTGGACGCCGTCAACGTGCCCTTTTCCAAGCCCGAGGAGCTCAGCGACGCCGCCCTCGATCAACTGCGCGGGTTGCTGCGGGACGCCCAGGAGCCGACCTTGCTCCATTGTGCTTCCTCCAACCGCGTGGGCGCGGTGTGGCTCGCGTACCGCACGCTCGACCAGGGCCTCGCTTGGGACGCGGCGCTCGCGGAGGCCAAGAGCGTGGGCTTGAAGACCCCAGCCTACGAGACGCGCATCAAGGCCTACGTCGACGCGCGCAGGTAGGGTGCGATGGACGGCGCTGGTGTTGGCGACCCGCTCACCCGCCCCGAGGCCTGGCCGTGCGTCGCGGACCGCGTGACGACGCTCGAGACGCACATCTCGAGGCTCTACTTCGTCGGTGAGCGCGTGTACAAGCTGAAGAAGCCCGTGCGCCTGCCGTTCTTGGACGCGAGCGATCTCGATCGACGCCGCCATTTCTGCGAGGAGGAGCTGCGGCTCAACCGCAGGCTCGCACCAAACGTGTACCTGCGCGTCGTGCCGATCCGCCGTGACGCGCGTGGGCGTGTCGCGGCCGATGGCGAGGGCGCCACGATCGACTGGGCCGTGGAAATGCAGCGTCTGCCGGAGCGCGGGATGCTCTCGGACGTGCTCGAGCGCGGCGAAGTCGACAACCAACTCGTCCGGCGCATCGCCGAGCTGCTCGCGCGCTTCCACGAAGGCAGCGCGCACGGCCTCGAGGTGTCGGCATTCGGATCGGCGAGCGCGATCGAGCGCAACGCGCGAGAGAATCTGGAGGCGCTGCGCGAGCACGTCCGGCCGAACGGGCTCGCGGTCTTGTCCGAGGTGCTGTGGGGGTTCCTCGACGCGCGCACGGAGGCGGCACTGCGCGAGCTGCGACCGCTGTTCGAGCGCCGAGCCGCGCAAGGTCGCGTGCGCGATGGGCACGGCGACCTGCATGCTGGCAACATCTGCGTGCTGCCCGAGGGCATCGTGGCCTACGACTGCATCGAGTTCAGCGCACGCTTCCGCTGCGCGGACGTAGCCTGTGATCTGGCTTTCCTGGCCATGGACCTCGACCTGCGCGGCTACCGCGGCTTCTCGGGCGTGCTCGCCCGCGAGTACGCCACGCTCAGCGGCGACGTGGAGCTCGCGAACGTGCTCCCGTTCTACAAGTCGTACCGCGCCCTGGTTCGCGCCAAGGTCGCGACGATCCGTGCGCTGCAAGTCGAAGAGCTCGCGCCGCGGGCCGAGCTCTGCCGAGAGGCGCAGCGCTATCTCCAACTCGCAGCGAGTTGGGAGCTGCCCGCCGCGTTGATCCTGACCTGCGGCCTGCCGGCCAGCGGTAAGTCGTGGATCGCAAGGCACGTCGCGCGACCGTTCGAGGCCCTGCAGCTCTCGAGCGACGTGCGACGCAAGCTGCTCGCTCAGATTCCGCTGCACGAGCACAGGCGCGAGCGCTACGACGCTGGGCTGTACGCGCCCGAGATCAAGAACCGCACGTACACGACGCTCGTCGAGGATGCTCGGCGAGCCCTCGGTCACGGACGTACGGTGGTCGTCGACGCCATGTTCCCTTCGCCGGAGCGGCGCGCTCCGTTCCGCGATCTCGCGCGCGAGCTCGGATGTCCGCTGGTCGTGGTCCACGCGCGTGCCGAGGAGGAGCTGGTGCGCGCACGGATGCAGGCCAGGCCGCTCGAGTTGGACGAAACGTCCGACGCGGATTGGGGCGTCTACGTGCAGGCCAAGTCCTCGTTTCGCGAGCCCGACGAGTTCTCCCCGGACCAAGTGGTCGAGCACGCGAGCGGCCGCTCGTCGCCCGAGGACACCAGCGGCGCCGTGATCGACTGCATCGTGCGACAGACGCGGAGCTGAGCGCGCTGCGCAGCGCGGACGCGCCGCATGTTGCGCGACGTGGTCTCTCGCCGAAACGATTGCTCGACGCGGTGGTGCGCGCGCTCGTCCATTGTCGGCGCGAAGGCACAGCACGTCGCTACGCATTGGTTCCCCGCAGGGGTACGTCGCTCTGGCCCGCGCGGCGCTCCGCGGGCCGCGACTAGTTTCCATTCGTCGCCAGGAGGCGAAAAACCATGAGCCACAACATTCAAACTCTGAGCAAGGTGAAGGCGCGCGACATCATGAAGCGCAGCGTCTTCAAGCTCGAGCCGACGATGACCATCGAAGACGCGGTCACATCCTTCTCCGAGTTGCACATCAGCGGCGCGCCGGTCGTCGACCGCGCCGGCAAGTTGGTCGGCGTGCTGTCGGCGTTCGACATCGCGAAGCCCGAGAACATGCGCGACGGACTGGTCTCGACACGCCGCGGCGAGTATGCGCTGGGGGAATCCTCGCCCGACGACGACGGCTCCTACGACGAAGACGTCGTGTTCAGCATGGAGGACTACAGCCCCGAGGTGCTGCGCAGCGGCACGGTGGCCGACCTGATGACCAACGAGGTGATCTGCGTCGGTCCGGACGCATCGCTCAAGGACGTGTGTGCGGTGATGGTCAAGGAGCACATCCACCGCGTGATGGTCACCGACGACACGAAACTGGTCGGGATCATCTCGAGCCTCGACGTCGCGCGCTGCGTCGCCGCGCACCTCTAGCCGGTCCCTCGGCCGCGCCCTCGCCGCGACACGACACGGCTCGCCGCGCGGGCGCTCGCCACGCCCGCTCCGCTGCCGGGCGACGTCACGCGCTCGATTTCGTTCCGCGGATCTCGAACTCCGCGCCACCTGCCTCCGAGGTCCGCAACTCGAGCGTGAAGCCATGGCGCTCGCACACGTCCTTGGCGATCGACAGCCCCAGGCCCATGCCGCCGGGATGGCGTGAGCGCGCCCCATCGGCGCGGAAGGCGCGCTCGAACACGCGCGACTTCAATTCCGGCGGAATTCCAGGGCCATCGTCGAGCACGCGCAGCGAGAAGCCCTGGCCCTTGGAGTCGAGCACCACCGCGACGTGCCCTCCCGGCTCGACGTAGCGCACCGCGTTGTGGATCAGGTTCGACACCGCTTGTTCGAGCAGGGTGACGTCGCCCTTCGCGCGCGTCGGCGCGGGCGGCACGGCGTGCTCGAGTGCGATTTCCCGCGCGCGTGCGATCGGTGCGTGGCGGGCGACGGCCCGCTCCACCAAGGCCGTCAGGTCGACTTCGTGCGACTCGATGCCGCGCGGATCGCTCTCCAAACGCGAAGCCGCGGAGAGGTTCTGGATCAGCGAGGCCATGTAGTGCGCCTCTTGCAGCGCATCGAGCACCACTTGCCGGTCCTCGCTCGCTCCGGCCTCGACGCGCCTTCGAAGCACGGTCAAGTGCCCTTGGAGCACGGTCAGAGGCAGCATCACGTCGTGCGTGGTGTTCTCGACGAAGCGGCGCAGCGCGGATTCGCGCGCTTCGAGCCCGTCGAGATTGAGCTTGACCTCGCTCGCGGCTGTGTTGAACGCCGCGGCGAGCTCGGTGACCTCGTCGTCGCCTCCGACCTCCACTTGCGTCGCGTACTTGGCCGCCGCCGAGTCGCGCACTTGCGAGGTCAAGCGGCGCACGCGCTCGACGATCGGACCGGCCGCCAGGAACACGGCGCCCATCAACACCAAGCACAGCGCGGCGGAGCCGATCACCAGGTCGCGCACCGCGCCTTGGGGCCCGACCACCGCACGGCGCACCAAGACCACGGCGCACGGCCCGTCCGTCCAGGGCATGCGCACGGCGACGGCGATGCCACTGCGGTTGGGGAGCATCCAATCGATGCTCGCCTGCTCCGCGCCGTCCTCGAGCGCCGCGCGCAATTCGCTCGGGAATTCCGGGGCCTCGCGATTGCGCGAGACGAAGTCCGGACCGTAAGCCCACAGCTCGTTGCGCAGCTCCGCGGGCGGAGGGCTGTCCTCGAGCAGCGCCCGCGGCGGGACCTGCGGCACGGCCAGTGGATCACGGGGCAAACGTGCGCCACCGCGCGCGAAGGGCCCGCTCGGGCCGCGTGACCCGGGGCGAAATGGAAACACCTCGGGCGCATTCTCGCAGGCCTCGCGTCCGCCGAGGACCATCTTGTCGCGAGCGAACTCCGCCAGTCCATCCTCGGCGGTGCTCCACTCGACGCGCGCGCGCACGACGCCCAACCCGATGACCACGGGCACCGCCGCCGCGAGCACGGCGATCGCCAGTCGGGCGCGCAGCTTCACGCGCGCTCTCCGGTCTGCAGTCGATAGCCGACGCCCCACACGGTCGCGACCAGCGCGCCCTTCGCTCCGAGCTTCTTGCGCAATCGCGAGGCATGCACGTCGAGCGTGCGCTCGCTGCCGTCGCGCTCGGGGTCGAGCACGTGCTCCGCCAGCCAGGCGCGCGCGATCGCTTGATTGGGCCTGCGCGCCAGCGCCAGCAACAGCTCGAACTCGACGCGCGTGAGTTCGACGGCCAAGCCGTCGACGCTGACAGTGCGCGCCGCCACGTCGATGCGCAGCCCCTGGAGCTCGATCGCGCCTCCGCGCTCCAGCCCCGGCCGCCGCAGCCGCGCGCTGACGCGAGCGATCAGCTCCTCGGGCCAGAAGGGCTTGGTGACGTAGTCGTCGGCGCCGAGCTCGAGCGCGCGCACCTTCACGGCGGTGTCGTTCTTCGCGGACAGAACCAGCACCGGCAAATCCGAATGCGAGCGCAAGTACTTGAGAACGTCGAGCCCGAACGCGCCGGGGAGCATCAGGTCGAGGATCACCAGCTCGTACTCGCGCGGCGTCACGGCGAGCGCGAGATCGCCGCGCTGCAACCACTGGATCGCGAAGCCTGCCTCGCTCAGGTGCGCCACGATTTGCGCGCCGAGCTGCTCGTCGTCTTCGACCAGGAGGATCTTGTGCGTCACACGGAGGCGCCGTCGGGCGCTTGCGAACGTCGTCGGAGAACCTTGCGCAATCCTGAAGGCGTGCACTCCACGAAGGTCGCGTTTTTTTCTCGAGCTTCAGAATCGCGCAAGGCCCGCGGACGAAGCTCTGGGCCTTGGCGCGGTCCACGCCGCGTCCACTACCGCGATGAAGTTACTCCTCACCTGCGTGACCTCGCTCGGCCTTTTCCTGGCATCCCTGGCCGTTGCCCAGCGCAGCGACTCCGCGCCGCAACCCGGCCGGCGCTCCGGTCAACAGGTCGACCTGTGCCCGACCTGCGGAGCTAGGCGCGAGCTCGCACCTCGAGCTCCACGGGAAGAGCTCGCGCCGCGCGTGCAGCCAGACTTGCCGGGCGCCGCAGCGCGCGGCCCGGGTCGACGAGGCCCGCCGCCGCGGCCGCCCGAGTTCGCGCCTCGCGGAGGTCCGCGCCCGCCGCCTTTTGCACCGCGCGCGCGCCCGCAGTTGCCGCCGCTGTTCGGGCGCATCGCTCCGCCGCCGCAGGCGCCGATCGCTCCGCGCCCGCCGCGCATCGCTCCCCGGAATCCGCGCGCTCCTGACGCGGCTCCCGGTTCCGCTCACCCCAGCCAACGCAGTCTGTGACCCTCTTTGGACAAGCCCTCATGCAACGCAACGCATCTCTCTCCATCGCGTTCTTGACCCCGCTCTTCTTGGGAGCGAGCGCGCTCGCGCAGAACCCGCCGCCGCCGCTCGGTCCGCCTCCGCCGCCGCCGCCCGCCAATCCGACGACGGCCGCCAAGGTCAGCCTGGGCGCGCTGCTGTTCTGGGACGAGCAGCTCTCGTCGACCAAGACCATGGCGTGCGCGACGTGCCACATCCCAGAGCGCGGCGGTTCCGACCCGCGCTCGGCCTTTGGACTCTCCGGGAACATCCACCCGGGTTTCGACGGACTTTTCGGTACGCCCGACGATGCGCACGGGTCGCCTGGCGTGGTGCAGAGCAATGCCAACGCGCGCTATCAGCGCAGCCCGGTGTTCGGGCTCTCGCCGCAGGTGACACCGCGCAAGTCGCCTTCCGCGGTCAACGCCGCGTACGCCCCGGTGCTGTTCTGGGATGGCCGCGCGGGCGGGACGTTCGTCGATCCGCAGACCAACCAGGTCGTGCTGCAACAGGGCGCGGCGCTCGAGAGCCAGGCCGTCGGACCGATCACGAGCTCGGTGGAGATGGGGCACTTGGGCCGCACCTGGCCCGAGGTGATCCAGCGCGTGGTCGAGTCGCGTCCCTTGGCGCTCGCCACCAACGTGCCCGCCAGTTGGAGCGCCTTCGTCAACGGCCGCAGCTACCCGCAGATCTTCCTGGAGGTCTTCGGCACCAACCAAGTCAACGCGCCGCGGATCGCGATGGCCATCGCGGCCTACGAGCGCACGCTGTTCTCCAACCAGGCGCCGATCGACGCCTTCTTCGGCGGCAATCCGAATGCTCTGACGCAGCTCGAGCTCCAAGGGCAGGCCGTCTTCACCTCACCGCAAACCGGCTGTGCCGTGTGCCACGCGGGCAACCTGTTCACCAACCAGTCGTTCCAATACGTCGGCGTTCGGCCGTCGAACGAGGACCCCGGTCGCTTCAGCGTCACCGGCAACCCCGGTGACCTCGGGCGCATGCGGGTTCCGAGCCTGCGCAACGTCGAGCTGCGCGCGCCCTACTTCCACACCGGCTCGATGGCCACGCTCGAGGACGTGGTCGACTTCTACAACCGCGGTGGCGACTTCAACGCACCCAACAAGAACCCCCTGATCCGGCCCCTGGGGTTGAGCCCGCAGCAACGGGCGGCACTGGTCGCGTTCCTCAAGCGACCGCTGACCGATCCGCGTGTCGCGCAGGCCCAGGGTCCGTTCGAGCATCCGACGCTGTACGTCGACTCCGGTCGCATGCCGACCTTGTTCGGCGCACCGACCTTGGGCAGTGGCGGCTTCGCTCCGCGCATGGTGGCGCTCTCGCCGGCGCTGGTGGGAAACGCGACGTTCACCGTCGGTGTCGAGCACGGACTCGGCGGCGGCTTCTCCGGTCTGATCTTGGACGCCGCTTCGAATCCTGGCGGGGCGCCGTTCGGCGAAGCGACCAATTACCTCGCGATGAGCAGCGCAGCGCGCATCTTCCGCGTCGGCCCGCAGATCGGCTTCGGCCCCGGTAACGGCTGGCAGTCGTTCCCGGTGGTGCTGCAGAGCGACCCGCTGCTCGCGGGCACCGAGCTCTTCGGACAGTGGTTCGTGCGCGATCCGGGCTCCGGCGGCCGCTTCTCGGCCAGCGCGGCCTTCGCCACGACGTACTTCCAGTAGCTCGAGCACGGAGCTCGAAAACACGCGCCGCTCGCGGGCCTGGGCTCGCGAGCGGCGCGTGTGTCGCTGCGTGCTGGTCAGTTGGGCTTGACCACGAACACAGAGGTTTCGAGCCTCGCGAAGAGCCGCTCGGCCGTCGTGCCCACTTGGTGCGGCGGATTCCGCGGGTGCGAGAATGCGCCGAGCACGACCAAATCGCTGTCGAGCTCCTCGACCATGGTCAGCAGCCCTTGCGCGGGAGCAGCCTCGCGAACATGGACCTGCGCCTTCTCGCGCTGCTGTGGGCTGAGCCCGGCGACGGCGGTCTCGCGCAGCTTGCGCAGATGCGAGTCGCTGTCAGCGCGCCGCGAATGCAGTGTCGGGGGATGGATGTGGACCACGTGCAACTCGGCGCGCGCGACGTCGGCGATCGCCGCTGCCCAGCGCACGGCTTCATCGCCCACTTGCGTCAAGTCGGTGGCGGCCAGGATGCGCTTGGGGATCGTCGCACGCCCCGGCACGACCACCCACACGGGCGTCGGGCACTCGCGCAGGACGCGCATCGCGATCGGCCCAATGCGCGTGGCATCGGACTCGCGGCCGTCGTGCTTGCCGAGGATCACGAGCTGAGCGTGTTGGCGTTGCACCTCGCGCGTCAAGGCCAGCGACGGTCGCTCCGCGCTGTCGATGGTCTCACACTGCGCGTTCTCCTTGCGGAAGCGCGCGATGATCTCGGCCACCGCCAGGCGCGCCTGTGGCGTCAGCGTGTCGCACACCGGCACGAGCTCACTCGTCACCGGGTCGTAGTACTCGTCGCGGGCAACCGAATGCAGCAGCGTCACGTGCGCGCTCGTCGTGCGCGCCAGCCACAGCGCGGTCTCGGCTGCGGCGGTGCTGCCTTGCGTCGGAATGCAGCCCTTGGGGTCGAGGTCGAGGCCGACGACGATGCGTTGCGGGACGTTCATGGCCGACTCCTTTCGGTCGGGGGCACGATCAGGACAGGCACGCTCGAGTGCCGCACGACGCCGTGCGCGACCGAGCCCAGCAGGGCGCGCGACAGGCCCGAGCGACCGTGGGTCGAGAGGCACACCAAGTCCGCGTGAGCACGTTGGGCGGCGGCCGCGATCTGAGACGCGGGGTCGAAACCCTCGAGCACTTCGACGCTCAGCTCGACTCCGCGCGCGCGCGCGGTGTCGGGCACGAGGGCGCGCATGCGTCGGTCGAGCTCGGAGCGTTCGCGCTGGCGTTCCTCGGGCGTGGGGGCCGGCAGCGGGACGTAGGTGCCGAATTCGGTGGCTGCCGCGACGAAAGGCGCCACGACGTGCACCAGGTGCAACGTGCCTTGGTCGGGAACCAGCGCCAGTGCCCAGCGCACCGCGCGCTCCGAGAGCGGAGAGAAATCCACCGGCACCAGCACGCGCCGGACGTGGGGCGCTTCCAGGGCCAGCGGCGGTCGCTCCTCGATCGGCACGGCCACGCAGTTGCGCCGCGCCGAGGCCACGATGTCGAGCGACACCGAGCCGTGCACCCAGCGGTTCCATCCGCGGCGATGCTGCGAGCCGACGATCAGGAGCTCGGCGCCATCGGCGGCCGCCAAGTCGAGCAGATGCTCCGCCACGCGGCCGAAACCGCCGAGCACGCGCACCCGCGGCGCCGCGAGCTCGCGCTCGGATTCGAACCAACGCGCGAGCTCCGCGCTGAGCGCGCGCTCGTGCTGCTCGATCGCCGAGACGCGGCGCTCCTCGCCCGGCACGTAGACGTGCCCGATCGAGACTTCGAGCGGACCACCGCGCTCGAGCTGCGCGAGCCACTCGAGCGCGGGGCGCGACTCACGTCGCCCGGAGTCTCCGACCATCACGCGCAGCGCGCCTCGACCCAAGGCCCAGCGTTCCAAGCTCGCCTCCTCGCGCACCACGAATACCGGTACGTGCGCGCCCTTGATCACGCGCAGCGCGACGCTCCCCAGGCTCCATTCGCCGTGCGCTCGATCGCCGATCGCGCCGATCACGATCAGGTCGGCCCGGAGCTCACGCGCCGTTGCCAGCACTACCTCGTCGGGCAATCCGTCGCGCAGCACCTGAGCTGCGGGGACGCCCAGTTGGCTCGCCAGCGTCTCCAGGAGAACGCGCCGGCGTTGCAATTCGTCCGGAGCGAGCTGTGGCTGCACTGCGGCGGTGCCGCTCGCGACGCCGGGGAGGTGCGCGCCGTGGACGATGCACAACTCGGCGCCCAGCGCGCGCGTCAGGATCGCCGCTGCGCGCGCCGCACTTCGCGAGGCCTCGGAGAAGTCGACTGCGCACAGGATCTTCATGGGGTTTCACTATCACCCTGCGCACTCCCGATCGTCCGGGACCAAGGGCGTAATCGCGTCTCGATTGCTGGGGCGCGCAGCGGAGCACGCGCACGCATCTGCGGTGCTCGCGCCCCGAGTGCTGATGTCCGCGTGCGAAGTCTCCGCTCAAGGTCCCCGATGAAGCCTGTCGCACCGGTACGGCGATTTGGTTGGACTGCTACGCACATCGTCCCAGAGCGCATGCGTAGGTCGTTCCTAGAGTGCAACTCAGCGCTGCAGTGCGCTCATGTGATATGTTCGCCGCGCCTCCCCAGGAGCCGTTCGACGCCGAAACCGGAGCCCATGACTCCGGCCGAGCGGCTCGCTCGCCAGGCGCTTCGGAGAACAAGCCCTTGACGCACGCGGATGAACGCCCTCTCAAAGCTCGGCCCGGGGGGCGACCCCCAACCGGGGCGCACGTCGACGCCACGCACCACGAGATCTTGTACCGCGCCTTGCTGGGCGCCGTGCTCGACCCGACCATCGCGATCGACATCCAAGGCACCGTGGTCACGGCCAGCGAGTCGGTGCGCACGGTGTTCGGC
This sequence comes from Planctomycetota bacterium, assembly GCA_020853575.1. GTDB lineage: Bacteria > Planctomycetota > UBA1135 > UBA1135 > F1-120-MAGs118. Next base: position 148,516 of record JADYYP010000035.1, on the reverse strand, counting down.
TACAGCCCCGAGGAGCTGTGCGGGCGCAACATCAAGGCCCTGATGCCGGAGCCGCACCACTCCCAGCACGACGTGTACCTGGCCAACTACCGCCGCACGGGGGTCACGAACATCCTCAACCGCACGCGCGAGTTCGAGGTGCTCCACAAGGACGGCCGCACACTGACCTGCGAGCTGTCGGTCGGGCGCGCGGACATGCCCGGCGGGACGCCGCTGTTCATCGGTAGCTTCCGCGACGTGACCCAGCGCCGCGTCGCCGAGCACGCGCTGGGCGAGAGCGAGCGGCGTTTCCGGGCGATCTTCGACCGCTCCTATCAGTTCATGGGCCTGCTCGAGACCGATGGAGCCGTGCTCGAGATCAACCAGACGGCCCTGGACGCGGTGGGGGCCGCGCGTGCCGATGTCGTCGGCATGAAGTTCTGGGAGACCCCCTGGTGGAGCGTGTCCGACGCGGAGCGCGAGCGCGTTCGGCTGGCCATCTCCGAGGCCGCCGAGGGCAAGTTCGTGCGCTTCGAGACGGTGCACCGCGGCCGGGATGGCGAGCTGTTGTCGGTCGACTTCTCGCTCAACCCCGTGCGCGACGCCAACGGTCGTGTGGCGCTCCTGATCCCCGAGGGACGCAACATCACCGAGCTCAAGCGCGCTCAGCGCGCCGAGACCGCGATGCTGCGCGCGTTGGCGACGATCGGCGAGTCGGCGGCGATGCTGGCCCACGAGATCAAGAACCCGATCACGGCGGTCAACGTCGCCCTGCGCGCGGTCTCGAAGCAACTCGGCGAAGACGAGCGCGTGGTGCTGGAGGATCTGGTCGCGCGCATGCAGCGCCTGGAAGCCCTGATGCGGCGGACGCTGTCGTTCACCAAGCCGCTCGACCTGCGGGTCGCCGAAATCGACGCGCGCGAGTTGATCGACCTCAGCGTGCGCGCCCTGCGACCGGAGATCGTCAAGCGCGGCGCCGACGTGCGCGTCGACGTCGAAACGCCGTTCAAGTTCCGCGGCGATCGTCAGCTCCTCGACGAGGTGCTGACCAACATGCTCAAGAACGCCTTGGAGGCCTGCCCGGATCGAGCTCGCATCGTGCTTTCCGCGCGGCGCATCGGGACCAGCGGCACGCTGCTGGTCGTCGAGGACAACGGTCCCGGCATCTCCGAGAGCCTCAAGGCCACGCTCTTCAAACCCTTCTCGACCACCAAACCCAAGGGCACCGGACTCGGCCTCGCCTTCTGTCGCAAGGTCATCGAGGAACACGGTGGAACGATCGACGCGCTCACCAGCTCACTGGGCGGCGCGCGATTCGAGATCCGTCTGCCCGCGCTGCACTAGAGATCCCCATGATCGACACGCCGCACCAAAAGCTCGGTACCAAGATCAAAGTGTTTCTGGTCGACGACCAGAACATCTTGCGCGCCGCGTTCAAGAGCTTGCTCGCGACCCACGAGAAGATCTCCGTGGTCGGCGACAGCGGGGACGCGCGCACGGCGATCGACCGTATCGCCTTGGTGCTGCCCGACGTGGTGTTGCTCGACATCTCGATGCCGGGCCTCTCGGGCCTCGACGCCATCCGGCCGATCCGCGATGCACATCCCAAGGTGCGCATCCTGATGCTGACGCACCACGAGGGCGAGTCCTTCGTCGACCAGGCGATGCGCGCCGGCGCCGACGGCTACCTCTCCAAGGATTCCGATCCCAGCGAGCTGGTGCTGGGCATCGAGACCGTGTTCGAGGGGCGGCCCTATCTCTCGCCGAAGGTCGCTGGCGGTCTGGTGGCGCGCATGCGCCGCGGCGAGCCGATCGAGCCCGGAGGCTCGAGCCGGTTGTCGACCTTGACGGCGCGCGAGCGCGAGGTGTTCCAATTGCTGGCGCTCGGCAAGAGCAACAAGGACGTCGCGCGCGAGCTCGCGATCAGCCTCGGCACGGCCAAGAAGCACCGCGAGAACCTGCAACGCAAGCTCGACTGCCATTCCACGGCCGAGCTGGCGCGCCTGGCGATCCGCGAGGGCTTGATGCAAACCTGAGCGCCCCGCGGCGGCCGAGCTCAGGGTTCCGATCCACGCACTCCGCGCCTTCGAGGGCGCGGAGTGCGTCGTTTCGGCGGCGCTTCGCCGATCGACTACCCCGTTGGCGGGGCGGGTGGTAGCGCGCCGCTACGGCGATCGTCGCTCGCACGTACCTCCAGCGAGCACTCGTGACCCACGGCGATCCGTCCCACTCGTAGAGCGCACCGCGCGGGTGCGGTGCCAAGCTCACGAGGTGTTGTCATGCAGCCGACCCTGTGGAAATCGCGCGATCCGCTGACGCTCTGGAACGGTGATCTCGAGCCGTTGTTCGATGAGTTCTTCAAGACGCGCGGCCAGAAGCTGCCCGAGCTCTTCCGCCGCGCGCCGCTGCCGGTCGTCAATCTGGCCGACAGCCCGAACGAGTTCAGCGCCAGCATCGAGCTCCCCGGCATGGAGGAGAAGGACATCGAGGTGCAGATCGTCGGCGGTCAGTTGGTGATCTCCGGCGAGCGCAAGTGGGAAGAGGAGAAGCAGGACAAGCGCTACTACGCCGTGGAATCGCAATACGGCGCCTTCCAACGCGCGCTGACATTACCCGAGGGGCTCAACCTCGACCCCGACGCGGTCGTGGCCAAGCTCCAGAAGGGCGTGCTCGAAATCCGCATCCCCAAGCTCGAGCCCAAGGCGCCTTCGAAGGTCAAGGTGACGTCGAAGTGAGCGCGAGCGGGGGTGCGCTTCCACGCGTCGCGGGCCTGCGCTGACGAGGCTCGCGGCGCGTCGCTAGCACGCGGGCCACGCGCTCGTCGAGCTCTCGCGTGGGCGCGGACTGGCGCCCGCGCGCCGGCGACGGCACGCTCAGCACCCCATGGAATTCAATCGCGACGCTTGGCTGACGCTGCTCGGGCGGCTGCACATGGCGGCAGTGCACTTCCCGTTGGCCCTGTCGATGCTCGCGGCGCTGCTCGACGTGCTCGAGCGACGCTGGCCGAGCGAGGCCCGCGCCGCGACCGTTCGCACCCTGCTGCGACTCGCCGCGCCGGCCGCGCTGGCGGCGGCTGCGCTCGGTTGGATCCACGCGGACCGCGAACCGCTGGGGCAGAGCACGGAGCAGCTCCTGCGCTTGCACCGCTGGACGGGAGTGGCTTGCGCCGTGCTCGCGTGTCTCGCCGCCGTGGGCGCTTCGAGCGCCTTCGCTCGAAAGTTCTTCGCGTGGCCCGCGGCGTTGCTGGTCGCGGTCACTGGCCATCTCGGCGGTTCGCTGGTGTACGGCGAGGGGTACTACCTCGCGGCCTTCGAGCGACCGAGCCAGCCGGCGAGCGTGATCGAGCTCGAGAGCGCCCCCAGCGGAGCGAGCTTCAATCGCGACGCGTTGCCGGTGCTCAACGCTCGCTGCACCGAGTGCCACGGCGAGAAGAAGCAGAAGGGTGACCTGCGTCTCGATCGCTTCGAGTCTGCCTGGTTCGAGCCCGGTGAGTACGGCACCGTGGTCGTCCGCGGGAAGCCCGCTGAGAGCGAGCTGCTGCGGCGCATCGAGCTGGCGCTCGACGACGAGGACCACATGCCACCCAAGAAATCCGCGCAGCCCAGTCCGCAGGAAATCGCTGTGTTGCGCCGCTGGATCGAGCTCGGCGCGCAGCCCTGAGCCGGGCTGGCCATCAGCGCAAGAAGCGCCGGCAGGCCTCGGAGAGCTCGCGCAGCACCGGCGCTGCGGCGCGCAACGCGGCCTCGGGATCGGCGACCGGCCGCCAGTCGAAGTCGTAGACCTCGGCGGAGCCCTTGTAGGGATCGAGCGGAAGCACCAGCACGGCATCGTCCGACCACGCGGCCACCGTGTCCCATCCGGCGAGGATCCGGTGGCGCGTCTCGAGCGGCGCGAACAGGCTCTCGCCGACGGTCCAGGCCGCGCGTTGCGCCGGATCGGCGCCGAGCGCCTCCAAGACCGTCGGTGCGACGTCGACGTGCGCCGTCGGGCGCTGCTCGTCTCCGCTCACGACATTCGGACCGCGCACGACCATCGGCACGAGCACCTGCGTGCGCGTGTAGTTGCTCGTGTGGCCCCAGAAACCGTGCTCGCGGAACTCCTCCCCGTGGTCGCCGGTGATGAACACCAAGGTGCGCTCGAGCTCGCCACTCGCGCGCAGGCTCTCGAGGATCAACCCCAGGCTGTGGTCGACGTCGTAGACCGAGTTCTTGTAGCGGTTGAACACCAATTGCGCGTTGGCGTCGGCTTCGGCCTCCGAGAGCTCGAGGTAGTCCAGGTCCTTGGCGTAGGGCACGAAGGGCGCGCGTGATTCGACGACGTTGTAGCGCGAGTGCGGCGCGTCGAGGAAAGCGAAGCAGAAGAACGGCGCGTCGTCGCTGCGCGCCGCGCGTTCGCCGAGCCAGGCCTGCATGCGCCGCACGAGCTCGGCGTCGCGGCTCTCTCCCGGACCTTGCTTGAGCTTGTCGGCCACGTGCTCCTCGACGCGCACCCAGGCGGTCGAGCGCATCTCGGGGAAGCTCATCGACGCCGTGCCGAAGATGCGGAAGTCGTAGCCCAGCTCGAGCAGCGCATCGACCAAGGTCGGAGACGCGTTCTCCGCGTAGACCGGCGCGAAGTACGAGCCGTGCAGTCCGTAGACCAACGAAAACGTGCCGTAGCGCGAGGTACTGCCCCCGCTGGAATGATCGAGGAAACGCCGGCCTTCGCGGCTGAAGGCCCAGGTGTTGGGCATCGTGTCCGGCGCGAGCATGTCGGCGCGCAGCGACTCGACGGTCAGGATCATCACGTTCCAACGCGGACCGTCGGCGGAGATGCGCGGGCGCTCGAGCGGATAGCGCAACAGCAGACCCTCTCCGGCGACGTCGACGCGCTCGCGCTCCGCGAGGTCGTACCCGAACCAATTCTGCGCGACACGCTTGACCGTGAAACGCGGGTAGAACGGCACCAATCGAGCCAGCGAGGGGATCTCGCGATCGCGCACCAGGTCGGCGTGCGCGTAGAGCGACTTTTCGATCAGGAGCGCCGGCAAGAGCGCCGCTCCGAACACGTACGCCGGCCGCACCCAGTGTCCGCGAGCGGCGTGCCCATCGAGGGCGCGCACGCGCCAGCGCTGATACCCGAATTGGAAGGCGAACACGCCCGCGAGCAGCGCTCCGATGCGCACCCAGAACCAGGCGTCGAACTGGATCGAATCCTCGACACCCTCGGTCGTCACCACCGTCCACACCCAGCCGTTGAGGTGGTAGCGGAACAGGTTGTAGACGCGCACGTCGGTCAAGATCAGCAGTTGGAACGCGGTCCACGGCACGGCGGTCAACAGCGCGGCGCTGCGCGAACCGACCCGCAGTTGCGCGAGCAGCACGCCGAGGCCTGCGATGGGCAGCGAAAGTGCGGCGAGCTGGGTCAGGAGCGCGAGCTCGAGAAACACGTGGACGCCCAATCCCAGGCCCTCGGGCGCATGCTCGAAGTAGGCCTGGCCTTGCCACACGGCGGCCAGCAGGTTGAGCAGCCACAACTCGAACGTCGCGCGCCGCATGGCACGCCGGCGGTCGTAGGAGTCGAAGAAACCGGCCATCGCGCCGGGCATGGTAGGGGATTGCCCCGCACACGCCAGGCGCGCTGGCCGATTCACGGCCCGTTTCGGCGCGCGGTCCAGCTCGCGGTTGCTCACAAACGACCGCTGGTCTCGAGCGCGCGCGCGGCGCGGCTCACGGGGTGAACGTCAGCGCCACGCCGTTCGTGAGATTGAAGCCGCTGCCGCAGGGCCCCGTCGCGTCGCGGTAGAGCGCTTGGAAGTAGACCGTTTGTCCGGCGCTCCACGGGCCGAAAGCCGCGAGCTCGATACCCGAGGTGTAGAAGCCATCGAGATCGACGACGGAGCGCTGGAAGCGACGCACGCCTCCGGCGATGGCGCGTCGACCGTCCCCGGAGACCAGGCCTTGGAGTCCGCCCGCGGCTTGCATGCCCCACGCGAGCGTGCAGGTCGTGAAGAACCCCGGCACTCCGCGGACATCGAGCGCGAAGGCGTCGCTGGCGATTGACGTCGATCCAAAAGCGCGCAGCGTGGCGCCCACGCCTCGGGAGTTGGAGCAGCCGCCGCCGACATTGGGCGCGACGTTGCCGCACGGGCACGGCGCTCCGCTGCCGTCGCCGAAGGCGTACGCCGTTCCGATCGGGCTCGGGCTCGAACCCTGGTAGAGCCACACCTTTCCGGAGGCCAGGTTGTCCAGCCCGGCGCCCCAACTCGGCTGTGCGAGCGCCAGATCAGCGCGCCCGTCGCCGTCGAGATCACCGAGTGAGCACGCACGCATCAGCGGGGCATCGGGCGGTTGCAGTGGCTCGCGGTGACCGCGGAACAGCTGCACTTCGGAACCGTCCGCGCCGGATACGACGCGCGCGTACGGCGTGGCGAAGCCGCTGAAGCCGCCGAGCACGAGGTCCGCGTGTCCGTCGGCGTCGGTGTCGCCAGCGGCGCGCACTTCGGTACCGGTCTCCGCGATCTCGAGCAACAGCGAGCCGGAACGACCGGAGAACACGCGCGCCACGGCGAGTTGCACGACCACGTCGCCCACGCCGTCGGCATCGACGTCGCCGACTCCCGCGACCAGCTTGGCGCCGAATTCCGCGTAGGGGATCGAGCGCAACACCGATCCGTTGGCGCCGCTGTGCAGGGTCACCGCGCCGCTCTCGCGCGCCACGGCGAAGTCGTCCCGTGCGTCGCCGTCGATGTCACCGATGTTGGCCACGTTCGAGCTGAACTGCTCGAGCGACGCACCGGTCGCCAGCGAGTAGACCAAGTGCCCGTCGACGCCGGAACGCAGCTCCACGTGGCCGATCGCATCGATGGCGCGGCTCGCGATCAGGTAGTCACCCAATCCATCGCCGTCGATGTCGCGCAGCCCAGCGATCGATGCGCCCAGGAAGCGCTGATTGCCGCTCCCGACGTGGCTGCGGATCAGCGCTCCGGTCGCACCGGACAGGACCCGCACCTCGCCCGTCTGGCCGAGGACCGTCGGGCTCGTCGGCGCCGCGACGAGCACGTCTCCGCGGCCGTCCCCGTCGACATCCGGCACTCCCGCGAGCGCGGCGATCGAGCTGCCTCCGGTCCAACTGGTCGTTTGCGTCCAGAGCGAGTTGCCGGACGCGCTCGAGAGCAGCGAAAGCTCCAGCGGGCCCGCAGCGATCACGTCCAGCCGGCCGTCACCGTCCACGTCCGGTAGCGCGTCGAGCCACGTGCCGATGCGAGCGCTCGCCGTCGCGCCCTCGATCGAGTGCAGCGGCACCTGCCCGATCGCAACACCTGTCGGAATCACCAACCCCAGCCACGAGCAATGCCTGACCAACCTGCGCATGGTGTCGCACTTTCCTGGCGGACTGACTGCTTGATGCGCGTCGAGACGGCCTGCCAGCGTCTCGCCTGCTCGCTCCGCGACCGAACTACCGAGCACGTCGATCGAGTTACCGTCGCCGCTGCCCTCGCCGGCGGGAAAGAGCCGTCCTCGGGTGCGACCTCCGCCCATGGAAGACCGCCGGCAGCGCGCGCTCTCGGACGAACACACGCGGCGCGCCGAGCGCGTTCGGGCACGAATGGCGAACGGGCTCGCCGGAGTCCGGCGAGCCCGCTCCGATCGCGAGCTGCAACTCGTCAGCGTGTCGCGGCCAGTGCCGGCTTCTTCGCGGCACTCACGCGCTTTTGCCGCGGCAGGTAGTCGCGTTGGTTCGAGCCCATGTAGATCTGACGCGGACGCAGGATCTTGGCGTTGGGATCGTCGTGGAACTCCATCCACTGCGCGATCCAACCGGGCAGGCGCCCGAGCGCGAAGAACACCGTGAACATGTCGATCGGGATGCCCAGCGCCTGGTAGATGATGCCGCTGTAGAAGTCGACGTTGGGGTACAGCTTGCGCTCGACGAAGTACTGATCCGAAAGCGCGATGCCCTCGAGCTCCATGGCGATCTCGAGCAGCGGATTGGCGCCGGTGCGCGCCAGCACGTCGTGGCAGGCCTGCTTGAGGATGCGCGCGCGCGGGTCGTAGTTCTTGTACACCCGATGGCCGAAGCCCATCAGGCGCACGCCGGAGTCCTTGGACTTGGCGAGCTCCATGAACTTCTTGGCGGTGGTCTTGCCTTCGCGGATCGAGATCAGCATCTCGATCACCTTCTGATTCGCGCCGCCGTGCAGCGGGCCCCACAGCGCGGAGATGCCGGCCGAAACGCTGGCGAACAGGTTCGACTGCGCGCTCGCGACCGTGCGCACCGTGCTGGTCGAGCAGTTCTGCTCGTGGTCCGCGTGCAGGATCAAGAGCAGGTCGAGCGCCTTGACGATCACCGGGTCGACGGCGAACGGCTCGCACGGAGTCGCGAACATCATGTGCAACACGTTGGCGGTGTAGTCCAGCTCGTTGCGCGGGTACATGAACGGCTGGCCGAGGTGGTGCTTGTACGAGTAGGACGCGATCGTCGGCATCTTGGCCAACAGCCGCACCGCGGCCTTCCAGCGCTCTTCCTCGCTCGAGTCGAAGCGCACGTCGCCGTAGAACGTCGAGAGCGCGCCGATCGCCGCCGCGCAGATCGCCATCGGGTGGCCTGCCTTGGGGAACACCGAGAAAAAGCGCCTGAAGTCCTCGTGCACCATCGTGTGCCGCGAGATCTCGCGCTCGAAGCTGGCGAGCTCGTCGGCCATGGGCAGCTCGCCCTTGAGCAACAGCCAGGCGACCTCGGTGAAGCTCGACTTCTCCGCCAGCTGCTCGATCGGATAGCCGGCGTAGCGCAGGATGCCCTTCTCCCCGTCGAGGAAGGTGATGCGGCTCTCGCACGAGCCGGTGTTGACCATGCCCGGATCGAAGGTGATCGCTCCGGTTTCCGAGCGCAACTTGCGGATGTCGATCGCAAGTTCGTTTTCGGTGCCCACCATCACCGGCAGGTCGATTTGCTTGTCGCCGAGGATCAGACGCGCTGTCTTGGGAGCTTGCTGCTTGTCCATCTGGAACTCCGCCCGTTGCGAGATCGAAGAGAAACGACGAGAACGCCCGAGCCTAGGTCGGCCGGGGCGGGCGGCGATACGCCAGGGGGGGCACACGGGCGCCGCACAGGGCCGAGCCGCGCGACTCGCCGAGCGCACGGCGGGAGCAATCGTGGCCCGCACGCGAGTTTGCGCGGCACGACCGACGGAGTGCGTCCCTCACGACACCGCGGGCGCGGCTCGCGCTTCGAGCCACGCCCGCGGTGAGCTGTCAAACGGCCTGAGCGGCCGGGCTCTCACTGAGCGACCGGGTCGTCGGCGAAATCCTCGGCCTTGAAGCCCGAGTCCGGCGGCAACTTCGCGAGCTCGCGCTCGACCATCGCGCCGTGGGCCAGTTCCTCCTCGCATAGCTCCTTGAACAGCGCCCGCACGTCGGGGTCCGTGACGCGCGGCAGCACTTGCACGAAAAACGCGTGCGCCTTCCGTTCCGATCGCAGCGCCGCCTCGAGCGCCGCGCGCACGCTCATGAACACGCGCGCCTCGTCGTACTCGGGAGCCTCGATGTCGAACAGCATCGCGCGCGTCACGACGCTCGGCGCACCTTTGAAGAGCTGCGTGCGCCGCGCGGCGAGCTCACCGCGGTGCTTCTCTTCGTTGGCCGCCATGAAGCGGAAGAAGCGCGCCGCGTCGGGCGTGCGGTGCGTCTCCATCTGTTCGACGAATTCCTCGTAGCGCTCCTTGGCCTCCTCTTCGACCAGGATCGCGAGGTCCAAGGCGTCCTTGAGTGTCAGTCGCCCGAAGTCGATGCCGCGTGTGGAGTCCATGGTGCTTCGCTCACTTCTGGAGGAACTGGTCGAGGATGCGCTCGCGCGGCGAAGCGTTCTTGGAGAGCGCTTCCTGGCGCTCGCGCACCAGCGCTTCGTAGGTCGGCGGCGGATTCGGATTGCGATAGAAGACGCCGGTCCAAAGCTCGTGGCCGTAGCTCTGGGCGCGCTCCAGCGCCGCGAGCAAGTTGGTCGGATCGTGCTTGACGCTGTCGAGCGCTTTCATCGCGGCCTTGTGGGCCTTGATCTGCTGGCCTTCCTCGCCGTAGGTCACGCAGGGCGACTGCACGTTGACGAAGGCGAAGCCCGGGAAACGGATGGCCTCCTCGATCATCGCCGCCAATCCGGGCAGGTCGGCTGGCGTGCCTTGCGCGACGAAGGACGCTCCGTAGGACAGCACGTACATCAGCGGGTTGACCGGATTCTCGAGGCTGCCCATGCCGCTGGTCACGGTCTTCAGGCCCTTGGGGCTGGTCGGCGAGAGCTGCCCCTTGGTCAGCCCGTAGATCTGGTTGTCCATCACGATGTAGGTGATGTCCGGGTTGCGGCGGATGGTGTGCGGCACGTGGCCGCCACCGATCGAGAAGCCGTCCCCGTCGCCGCCGGCCGCGAGCACCAAGAGCTCCGGTCGCGCCAGCTTGAGGCCCTGCGCGATCGGCAGCGCTCGTCCGTGCACGCTGTTGAAGCCGTAGGCGGTGGTGTAGCCCGGTATGCGCGACGAGCATCCGATGCCGGACACGAATGCGATCTCGTGCGCCGGACGGCCGATCGCCGCCAGCGCGCGATAGATCGCCTGCACGACGCCGAAATCGCCGCATCCAGGGCACCAGATCGGCTTGAGGTCGCTCTTGAAGTCCTTGGGCGAGAACTTGGGTTGCTCTGCGAGGGTCGAGGTCATGGTGCTCACTCCTGGGGCTGCAGCAGGTTGTCTTCGACGCGCCGCTGGAGCTCGAGCGCGCGCTCGCGCAGCTGCGCGAGCACTTCGGCGGGTTGGAACGGGTTGGCGCCCGAGCGGCAGAACGAGCGCACTCCGCGCGGCACGTCGAGCTGCATGCGCAGGATGCGATAGAGCTGGCCTTGATGGGACTGCTCGACCACCAAGCCGGCCTGCACGCCGCGGAAGAAGCCGGCGTAGATCTCGTCGGCCACCGGATAGAGCAGCTGCGGCACGAGCAGCTTCACCGCGAGCCCTTCGGCCTTGGCGAGCCGCAGTGCTTCGCGGCACACACCCGCGATCGAGCCCCACGCGATCAGCGCCAGCGGTGCCTTGGGATCGCCCTCGATGCTGAACAGGTCGCGCCGCGCGCGCAGCGGATCGAGCTTCTTGAAACGCTTCTCGTTCATCTTGGCGTGCATCGTGCCGCTGGCGGTCGGATCGCCGTGCTCGGTGTGCTCGATGCCCGCGCCCAAGTAGTTGCCGCCTTTCATGCCGGGGTGGGAGAGCGGGCTGACGCAACTCTCGTCGATGCGGAAGCGCGCGTAGTTCTCGAGCTCGGAGTCGTTCGGCCGACGGCGCTCGACGATGACGAACTTCGAGGTGTCGATGACGTCGATCAGTTCCTTGCGCTGCGCGATCTCCTGGTCCGAGAGCACGATCACCGGCGTTTGGTAGGTCTCGGCGATGTTGAAGGCCTCGACGGTGACGGCGAAGGTGTCACTGACACAGGTCGGCGCGAGCACCGGGCGCAGCACGTCGCCGTGCGCGCTGAACACCGCTTGGAACAAGTCGGACTGCTCGGACTTCGTCGGCAGGCCGGTCGACGGCCCCCCGCGCTGCACGTTGACGATCACCAGCGGCAACTCGCTGATCGTCGCCAGCCCCAGGATCTCGCTCTTGAGCGACATGCCCGGCCCCGAGGTGGCGGTCATGGACTTGACGCCGCCGAAGGACGCACCCAGCGCGGCGCCGATGCCGGCGATCTCGTCCTCGGCCTGCAGCACGGCTCCGCCGTACTTCCACACGTCGCGCGTGAACATCTGCATGATCTCGGTCGAGGGCGTGATCGGGTAGCCGCCGAAGAACTTGCAGCCCGAGAACAGCGCCGCCGCGGCGCACATGTCGTTGCCGTCGAGCAGCAGCTTGGCGCGCGCCTTCTCGGGCCGTGCCATCTCGCGTGCCTCGCGGAACGGGTGCGCTTGCGCGTATTCGATGCCAGCCTTGAAGGCGCGCTCGTTGGCCTCGAGCAACTCGGCACCCTTCTTGGCGAGCTTCTTGTGGATCCCGGCCAGGATCGACGCGCGCGCGATGCCGAACCAGCCCGCGAGCAGGCCGAGCACCACGGTGTTCTTGGCCTTTTCGGTCTTGGCCGTGTCGCGCGCCAGCTTCTCGATCGGCACCGCGAAGACCTCGGCCGGCCGCACGCCGACCAACGGCAGCTTGTCGGGCTCGACGCCGGTGTTCGAGTCGTAGATCACGATCGTGTTGCCCGAGACCGGCAGCTCCGCGCCGAACTTGAGGAAGTCCTCCCAGTTGAGCGCGACCGCGACGTCGATCGCGCCGCCGGGGTTGAGCACCGGCTCGACCGCGAGCCGCACGCGGCAACTCGACTCGCCGCCGCGGATCTGCGAGCCGAAGCTCTTGGTCATGAGCGCGTGGTAGCCCTCGAGGGCGCACGCTTGGATCAAGGATTCGCCGGCGCTGACGATGCCGTCGCCGCCCGAGCCGGCCATACCGATGACGAGGTCGCGGAGGATCATGGGGAGTGGGTCTGGCGCAGCGTGTCGCGCCAGCGTCGCCGAACCCTTCGGCGCACTGGCGCAAGCAAGGTGCAGCGCGAACTCTCGCGCAGCGCTGCGCCACCCGGTCCCGAGCGAGCTGCGTAGTTCGAACACGGCGAGTGCGTACCCTCGGACGTGTGCCCGCCACGGCGGACCTTGATTGCGGAGCGCGAACCTGGTCTGAGCCGCCTGGGGCCTCGATCAGGGCTCGGAAGCGCAATGACGTTTCAGATCTGCGCACTGCCGCCCAGTGTCCCGAAGGGGCCCGGCGCTCGATCGTGTGGAGCTCGCGGCCTTGCCATTGCCCTCGATGAACCGCTTCCGTCCGCTGCGCTCGCCCTCTCTGCAGATCGCGCTCGCCTACGCCGTCTTGGCTGGCGCGTGGATCGCCTCGTCCGACGATTGGGTCGAGAAACTGAGCCGCGACAGCGAGACGTTGGCCGCGCTGCAACACTGGAAGGGCCTGGGCTTCGTGCTGGTGACCGCGGCGCTGCTCTACGCGCTGGTGCGTTCCTACGAGCGCCGTGTCGTGCGCCGCGACCAACACTTGCGCGAGAACACGCGCCAATACCGCGAGCTCGTGCTGGCCAGCCCGGAGCCGATGTTCGTGTTCGCTGCCGACACGCTGGAGTTCCTCGAGGTCAACGCTGCGTGCGCGCGCCAGTACGGCTGGTCGCGCGAGGAGTTGCTGCGCATGACCGTGGCGGACATTCGGCCGCCGGCAGACGTGGCGCGCCTGCGTGAGCACCTCAGCACCGCCGCGGAGTCGGCCCATCGCTCCGGCGACTGGCGCCATCTGCGGCGCGACGGCAGCACGTTCGACGTCGAGGTCACGTCACACGCGCTGCAGTTTGCCGGACGCCCTGCGCGTTTCGTGATCGCTCACGACGTGACATCGGAGCGCGAGACCGCGCGCCGGCTGGCTCGGCTCTCGAGCCTGTACGCGGCGAGTTTTCGCACCTCGCAAACGATGGTGCGCCTGCGCGAACGCTCGCAGGCGTTTCCCGAGCTGTGCGGCTTGGTGGTGGAGGCTGGCGGCTTGCGCGGGGCCGAGGTGCGGCTGTGGGATGCGCGGCGCGAACGGATGGAGCGCAGCGCCGGATCCGGGAGCGTGCCGGACGGCGCGGCCGGCCCGCTGCCGCGCGAGTGGAGCGACGGCTGTTCGCACGTGATCGGAGACCTGCTCGCGGAAGCTCCGGATCTGGCTGCGAGCGAGCGTCGCTCGGCGGCGGTGCTTCCACTGCGCGAGCACGGTGAGGTGATCGGCGTGCTGTTGGTCTACTCCGACGAGCCTGCTTGGTTCGACACCGACGTCCGCTCGCTGCTCGAGGAAATTGCCGTCGACTTCTCGTTCACGCTCGATCGTCTGCGGGCGGACGCGTCCCGTGCCGCCACCGACTCGGCGCTGGCGGAGAGCGAGGAGCGCTTCCGTCACCTCCTGCACTCGGTCAGCGACGTCGCATGGTCGTCGACGCTCGACGGTTCGAAGCTGCTCTATGTCAACGCGCGTGTCGAGGAGGTCTACGGCCGCACGCAACGCGAACTCTACCAGGACCCCGGGCTGTGGCTCGACGTGATCCACCCCGAGGATCGCGAGCGCGTGCGGAGCGAGAACCGAGAGCTCCTGCGGCTGGGGCGCAGCGACTGCGAGTACCGCATCGTCAGGCCGGACGGGAGCGAGCGCTGGATCCACTCGCGCACCGCGGTGGTGCACGACATCGAGGGCCGCGCGCTGCGGCTCGGAGGACTGTGCTCCGAATTCACCGCGCGCAAGCAGGCCGAGCACCAGCTCGAGCTGGCCGCGGTGGTGTTCGAGCGCAGCCGCGAGTCGATCGTGCTCACCGACGAGCGCGCGCGCATCCTCGCCGTCAACCCGGCCTTCACCCGGCTGTTCGGCTATCGCGAGGACGAGGTTCGTGGCCAGACCCCGAGCGTGATCCGCTCCGGACGCCACGACGCGGAATTCTACGCCTCGCTGTGGGCGGCGCTGCGCGAGCACGGCCACTGGCAAGGCGAGCTGGTCGACCGCGCCAAGGACGGCAGCCTGCATCCACAGTGGACCTCGATCACCGCCGTGCGCTCGCGCGAGGGCGCGCTGCGACACTACATCGCGATCGCCTCCGATCTGACCGAGCGGCGCCGCGCCGAGGCACGCATCCAAGAGCTGGCGTGGTTCGACTCTCTGACCGGCCTGCCCAATCGAGCGTTGCTGCGGGTGCGGGCCGACGCGGCGCTCGGTGCGCGCGCGACGCGGGAGGATGGCTTCGCGCTGCTGCACATCGGCCTGGATGAGTTCGGCTCGGTCAACGAGTCGCTGGGTCACGGACAGGGGGACCAGGTGTTGTTCGAGGTTGCGCGGCGCATCGCCGCCGCGGTACCGACGGGGAGCATCGTGGCGCGGGTCGACGGCGACGAGTTCGCGGTGTGGCTGTCGACCGCGGTGCAGGAGCGCGTGCTGGCGATCGCCGCCGACCTGCGCGCAGCGTTGCGCGTGCCTTTGCACGTGGGGACGCGCGAGATCGCCGTGACGGGCTCGGTCGGCATCAGCTGCGCGCTGCGCGATGGCGACGATTTCGACACGCTCCTACGCCACGCCGCCGCGGCGCTTTCGCGCGCCAAATCCCGAGCGCGCGATGCCTGCGAGTTCTTCCAGCCCGCGCTGAGCGAGGCGGTCAACGAGCAACTCGACGTCGAGTGCGCCTTGCGCTTCGCGCTCGAACGCGGCGAGCTGGAGCTGCACTACCAGCCGCAGGTGGAGCTCGCCAGCGGAGCGCTGGTGGGACTCGAGGCGCTGGTGCGCTGGCAGCGGCCGGGCGTGGGGCTCGTCCCGCCGTCGAAGTTCGTGGCGATCGCCGAACGCTGCGGACTGATCGTGCCCATCGGATCGTGGGTCCTGCGCGAGGCCTGCCGGCAATTGCGCGCCTGGCGCGACGCCGGGTTGGCGCCGGTGCGCGTCGCGGTCAATCTCTCGGCGGCGCAACTGGCGCGTGAGGACCTGGTCGAGACCGTGCTCGGCGCGCTGCGCGCCGCGCGTCTCGAGCCCGACGCGCTCGAGCTCGAGATCACCGAGAGCATGCTCAGTGGGGAATCGGAAGAGGTCCCGTGCCGTGTCGACGAGCTCGTGCGCCACGGCGTCGAGATCGCGCTCGACGACTTCGGCACGGGCTATTCGAACTTGCAGTACCTCCGGCGGTTTCCGCTCCACCGGCTCAAGATCGATCGAACCTTCGTCGCGCACCTCGGCCAGGACGACTACGACCGAGCGATCGCGCGCGCGATCGTCGCCGTGGGGGATGCGCTGCGTCTGCGCGTGATCGCCGAAGGCGTGGAGCGGCTCGAGCAAGTCCATGTGCTGCGCGAGCTCGGTTGCACGCAAGGCCAAGGCTTCCTGTTCGCTCGACCGCTGCCCGCGGGTGACGTGCTGTCGTGGGTGCGCCTGAACGCGCAACCGTCGCTCGTCGAACGAACGCCCGGCTCGATTGCGGCGCCCGTGGACGCCCGCGCCGATTCGCGCCCGAGCTGAGAGCTCGCGGAGAACTGAGGACACGGGTTCTCCGAATGCTCGATGCGCCGTCGCCCGCAGGGCGTCCGACGTCGAGACCGCGATCTCCCCGGGGGCCCTGCGTGCGCGCACGAACGCGTCGGCGTGCTCGCCGGCATTCGGGCGCCCATGCGTCGGATTGCGCGTTCGGCGGTTCCGCGAATCGTCGCACGCGCTTACCGTGGGCTCGCATCGGAGGTGCAGTCGATGGGCAGTCGCAGTACTTGGTTGGCCGCGTGGTGCGCGCTGGGATCGAGCGGGTTGGGATTGAGCGCGCAAGGGCTCGCGGCGCAGGTTTCGACGCCGCGCCAGGTCGCGGCTCCGCCGAGCGATCTCGAGAGCGGCCGCCTGCGCTTGCCCGACCCGGCGAGCGCGCCGAGCGTCTGCGGTGGGTGGCTCGCGCCACTCGTGTTCACGCGTGACCCGAGCGGAGTCGACGTCGCCCAAGCGAGCTTCCCGGTCGAGCGCGACGGGACGTTGACTTTGTTGATGCTCGCTCCCGACGCGACGCGTTGGCGCGTGCTCGGCGGACCCGAAGGCGCAGCGTTGCGCGACCTCGACGAGTCGTTTGCGCTGGAGCGGCGCGTCGGATTCGCCGGAGAGCAACTCCCGGGTTGGATCGTCGACCGCCGCGACTTGCGTGGCGTTCGGGCGGGGCGCTGGACCGTGCGCGTGGAGTCCGAGCAGAGCCTGGTGCGCGAGCCGGGCTGGCTCTTGGTGAGCACCGAGAGCGAGCTGCGCGCCGAGGCCCATGTGGCAACGCTCCAAACGGTCGCGGGCGAGCCGATCGCGGTCGTCGCCCGTGCCGCGGGCCGCGATCTCGGGCGCGTCGAAACCGCGCGGCTGACGCTCGAGCTCGACGGCGCCGCGCGCGACTTCGCGATGTTCGACGACGGCTTGCACGACGACGGCGCGCCCGACGACGGGGGTTTCGGGGCGTGGCTGCCGGTGGAGCTCTCCGGAGCGGTGCGCGCTCGCGCAGAGTTGAGCGGTGTGACGCGCGCCGGCCGCGCCTTCGCGCGCAGTGCGCCACTGGCGTTCGAGATCGAAGCGCCGCGCCTGATGCTGGCCGGGAGTGCGCGCGCGGTCGCAGGCCCCGATCGCACGCTCGAGCTCGCGCTCGATGCCTATCCTCTCGGACCCGCGGAACGGCTGCACGTCTCAGCCGAGGTGTGGGGTCGCACGAGCGCGGGGCGCGAGCTCCCGGTGTGTTGGTTGTCGCGCATCCAGGAGCCGCGCGTGGGCGCGAACGGCTGGAGTCTCGCGCTCACGCTGGACATGCGCTGGCTCGACGCGGCGCGGGTCACCGGCGAGCTCGAGCTGCGCCAGGTGCGCGTGCAGGACCCCGACAGCGAGGTCGTGCTCGCGGCTCTCGCTTCCGTGGTGCTCGACGCGCCGCCGTTCGAACTCCAGGAGAGCGTGGGAGTGAACCCGCAGATGCTGATGGGGCCCGGCGCGCCGCTGTCACTGCTCGGCGGACCCGTGGCGAACGGGGGGAGCTCCCCGGTGTCGCCTACACGCGTGCGCTGATGCTCGTGCACGGCTACTGCTCGAGCGGCTCGATCTGGCCGGCGGTCGACTTCGCGCAGCCCAAGTTGGAGTTCCTCGACCCCAACGCCAATCGCTCGCACGATCAGTTCGCGCAGTTGCTCGATCAGCGCGCGCAGCAGGCCGCGCTCGCGTCCTTCGGCGTCGTCGGCCACAGCCAGGGCGGACCTGCCGCGTTGCACCTGTTCACGTACTACACGAGCGGTCTCGACCGCGCCGAGGGGCCGCGTCGCATCCAGAGCGTGGCGTCGCCCTACCAGGGCACACCGCTCGCGTCGCTGGGTTCGTTCGCCTGCGGCACGAACAACAACATGACGCCAGCGGGAGCGGCGACTTGGCTGTCCGGCATCCCCACCTGGGCTCGCTCGCAGGTGTACTACTGGAGCACCTCGAACTCGGGCTCGGCCTGCAACTTCTTCACGGGCCTGCTCTTGACCGATCCGGAGGACGGCACGGTCGAGCAGTTCCGCTGCCAGCTGCCGGGCGCGAACAACATGGGGCACGTCGTCGGCTGGTGCCACACGACCGGCATGTCGAACCCGGCCAATTACACCGACCACGCGCGCAATCAAGCGCTCAACGCGGCCGCCGCGCGCTGAAGCTCGCGGCTCCCCGCGAGCGCGCGCATCAGGTTTGGCCGATCCACTCGGGCTTGGCGCGCTCCTTCCAGCGCGCGCGGATCGAGCTTTCGAGCTCCGCGGAGAGTGGGCCCGCCGAGAGCAGCGCGGCGTTCTGCGCCCAGCGTTCGGGCTTGGTGGTTCCGACGATCAGCACGTGCACGCCGGCTTGCATCGCCGTGAAGCGCAGCGCGACGCCGGCGGCTCCGTCGGGCCCCGCGTCGGCGCGGCGCTCGCCGCGCGCGAACTCGTAGTCGAGCTCGGCCAAGCGCTTCCAGTACTCGACGTGGTAGCCGTTGTCGGGCTGCGCGTCGTAGCGCCAGGCCGCGTTGGCGATCGGGCGCTTCGCGACCACGCCCAGCTTGCGCTCGCGAGCCAGCGGCAGCGTCAGTTCCAGGCACTCCTGGTCGCAGATGTTGATCGAGGTCTGGAGCGAGTCGAAGTGCCCGCTCAGAATCGCCCAACGCGCCGCGGCGGAGTCGCCGCTGTAGCCGACGTAGCGCGCCTTGCCGTCCTTCTTGGCCTGCTCGAGCCCTGCGATGCACTCGCCCTTCTTCAGCTCTTCGAGCGAGCACGAATGCAGGTGCACCAAGTCGATCACGTCGGTCTTGAGGCGCTTCAGGCTGCGTTCGATCGAGCGCAGCACGCCGGTCTTCGACCAATCCGGACCTTGCGCCGGCGGCTCGGACGTGTGGCCGCACTTGGTGAACAAGTAAAAGTCCCTGCGGCGCTGCGCGATCGCATTGCCGATCAGCACCTCGGACTCGAGATAGCACTCGGCGGTGTCGATCAGATTGAGGCCGGCGTCGAGGGCGGCGTTCAGCAGGCGCTCGACGGTCGCGGGCTCGGCCTTCTCGAAGCCGATTTCCGCGCCACCGAAGCCCAGCACGCCAACGTGCATGTCGGTGGAACCGAAGCGCCGGCGCTCGAGCTTCTGCGGCTCCTTGCCGGAGGCTTGCGCGACCGCCCGCGAGAGCGAACCCATCGAGCCCGCGGCGGCCAACGCCGCGGCACCGCGCAGGACATCGCGACGTGAGGATTGGGATTGTGCCAAGGGAACTCCTCGAGTGTTCGGAAGGTCGGGGCGTCGCTCGCGCGTCGCGCGGGCGCTCGCGCGCACGATAGCAAGCGCGTGCGCTTCGTCGGCCCTAGGCGTAGGCGTGCAGGTAGAGATATAGAGCGCGCGCGAACACCGCGATCGAGCTCAGCGCGAAGGCCCATTTCAATCCGCGCGCGACGCGCGGCCGGCGAACGATCCAGGCCACCGCGAAAAACGCGAGCCCCAGCGCCAATCCGACGCGCCACGCACGCAGGAACGGAGCACGCGACGGATCGTCCGCGGCGAGCCCCAGCCCGTACACCCCTCCCGCCAGCGCCCACGCCGCCGTCGCCCCGCCGAGCCAAGGCAACGCGCGCTTGCGCAACAGCCCGAGCACGCCCAGGAACGGCAGCAACAGCAAGGTCACGAAGCCCAGCGCCGCTTGCTCGAACGGTTCCACGCGCCGCCCATCCCAGCGGCCCGCCGCTGGCCTTTCAAGCGCGCTCAGCGCGACCTGTCCGCAGCCCCCAAGACGCCGCGCAGTTGGCGGAGGCGGAAGGATTCGAACCCTCGAGGAGTTGCCCCCTGGCGGTTTTCAAAACCGCTGCGATCGGCCACTCTGCCACGCCTCCGTGGGCGCGATGTTAGCGGCGGATGACGGCCCGCGGGAGGGAGCGTCGCAGTAGGATGCGGACGGTCGAGATGCGCTCGGAGCGAGCGCTGGAGGATCACGATGAAGAGTTGGACGGTGGGCCTGGCGTTGGTGTTCGTGGTGGGGAGCAGTGCCGCGGCGCAGGAGTTCATCTACGCCACGTCGCGTTCGACCAATCCGCAGCTCCTGACGGTGGATCCGGCCACCGGCACGGTGCTGAGCTCGGTCGCGGTCACCAACGAGGAGGCGCTCTTCGGCGGCCTGGCCTTCGACGGCACGTGGCTGTGGTCGATCGACGGCTACAACGACGGCAACTCGGACCGCACCTTCAAGATCGATCCGGCCAGCGGCGCGGGGACGATCGTTGGCAACACCGGACAGAACTGGAATTTCCGCTGCGTCGAGGTGCATCCGCTCAGCGGCGTGGTGTACGCGTCGCGCGACAACCAGCTGTACACGCTCGACACCACGACGGGCGCGGCGCTCGCCGGACCCGCGATCACCGGCGCGACGCTCGATCAGCTGACCTCGATCGCGATCGACCGCAGCGGTGCTTGCTACGGCGTCGACATCGGCGGAACGGGCCTGTTCCGCATCCAGCTCGCCACGGGCGCGGCCACGCACCTGGGGGATCTCAATCTGCCGATCTTCGTGCAGGACTTGGCCTTCGACGCCAACGGCGCGTTGTGGTGCATCACGGCCGCTGGAGATCTCTACAAGGTCTCGGTGAGCACGCTGAACGTCGCGTTCCAGTACCAAGCGGGCGCCTGGGGCGGGCTGGCCTTCTCCGGGTCGTGCCCGAGTCCGGTGAGCTACTGCACCGTGGCCAACTCGAGCAACGGCTGCGCGATCTCGATCCAAGCGACGGGCAGCGCCAGCGTCAGTGCCTCATCGGGCTTCACCCTGACAGCGAGCGGCGTCGACGCGCTTCGCACGGGGCTCTTTTTCTACGCGGTCTCCGATCCCAATTTCACGCCGGTGGCATGGGGCGCGAGCGGACCGAGCTTCCTGTGCGTGAAGACCCCGACGCAGCGCATGAACGTGCAGAACTCCGGGGGCGCGAGCGGTTGCAGCGGTTCGTTCTCCATGGATTGGAACGCCTTCATGGCGGCGAATCCGGGCGCTCTCGGCAGTCCGCGCACCGCGGGCGCGCGCTTCGACGCGCAACTGTGGATGCGCGATCCGCCGAGCACCAAGACCACGATCCTCTCCAATGGGCTGACCTTCGAAGTCTGCCCGTGAGCGGAGCCGCGCCGCCGGGCGCGCCCCGCCGGCGGACGCGCGGCGCTCAGGCCTCGAGCGAGCGCGCGAAACGCGTCAGGGCCGACAACCAGAAGGCCTTCATCGACTCGGCCGCGCGCTCGTCGGGCAGCTTGTTGTGCTGCACGGTCACCTGGCATTTGCGCGGGGCGCGCGACCAGAAGTAGGTCTCGACGTTCGTCTTGCCGTCGCTCCAAGTCATGCGCAGCGATTTCGCCGGAGTGGCGGTGCGCACCACGATCGGCTCGCTGAGCCACTTGGCGCGCGCTCGTGGATCGCTCCAGGCCGCGTAGGCGCGCGCCGCGGGCACCGCGACCGTGACGCTTCGGCTGATCTGGAAACCGCTGGGTTTCTCGTGCTTTTTGCGCAGCCCGCGGGCCTGCTCGTATTCGACGGCGACCATCTGTTGCCACCACGCGCCGGCTCCGTTGCGTGCGGCGATGGCGACGATGCCCTTGTGGTCGAGCGCGCTGGCCTTGGCGCGGTCGAGGATCGTGAACCACTCGCTCCAGGTGCGGCGCGTGGCGCGCGACACGGCCTCATCGCTGGCGTTGCGCGCCCCGGTCGTCGAGTTGGCAGGCTTGGTCGAGCGCCTGGGCGAGGGCGCGGCGCGCGCCGTCTTGGGAACGAGCCGGGAACTCGCGGGAGTGGGCTTGGCGGGGGCCCGCGCGGCGCGCGGGTTGGGGCGCGCCTTGGACGCCGCTCGCACCCGATTCGAGGCCTGCTTCGCGGCCGCACCCGACTTGCGCTTGCTCATTCGCTTGGCCTCCGCGGCCATTGTGCGCGGGCGTGGGCTCCGGCGCGAGCACCGATCCGCGGCCGCGATCAAGTCGTCTCGGGCGGTTCGCTCTCGGGCAGGGGATCGGGCCCCGCGCGGTCGGTGCGCACTTCCTCGAGGACGAACTCGGCCACGCGCAGCGGCGCTCCCGCGCGCAGCGCCAGCGCGATGGCGTCCGAAGGGCGCGCGTCGAGCACCGCGGTGGTGTGTCCGTCGGCGGTGGCGAGCACCAACTGCGCCAGGAAGGTCATCTCCTGCATGTCGACGATGTCGGCGCGCACGATGCGACCGCCGAGGGCCTCGACCATCGAAGCCGCGAGCTGGTGCGTCATCGGGCGCTTGGCGGGCGTGCCGGAGACGATGCGCTGGATCTCCTCGGCCTCGACACGGCCGATCACCATCGGGAAGCCGCGCTTGCCGCCGCGCTCGAGCAGGTACAGGTGCTGTCCGTGCTCGCTGTCGCGCAGCACGATGCGCGCGAGCACGATCTCGACCATCTTCGGTTCGGGGACGCTGCTCATGGGATTGGTGTCCGCTCAAGCGTCGCGCACTCGCCGTCGCCGATCAAGGGAGCGCCATTCGCCGCCTCAGAAGCGCCGCGGATGCGCGCGTTCGCGCAGCGCGATCTGCTCGAGATCGGCGCCGTCGTCCTCGGCGAGCAGGAACGAGCTCACGCTCGGATCGCGCCACGAGCACGCCGAGCAACGCACACCGCGCGCGGACTGCGGATCCAGCCGCACGAGCGCCTCGTCGCCGCAGCGCGGGCAGGTGCGGTCGGCGCGCGCGGGGAACAGGGAACAGGCCACGATCCAGCTCGAGCCGAGCATCAGGACCAACCCGAAGGCGAGCGCGAACAGTTGGTCGGGGCCGCGCGTGATCAGCAACAATCCGGCGGCGATCGCCGCCAGGAACAGCGGCGCGACGAGCCAGCTCGCCCAGGCTTCCAAGCGCGAGTGCGCGCGCGCGACGCGCGGCTCGCCAGCGCTGCGCAACGCCGGATCGACGGCGTCGCGCGGCCGCCAGCGCTCACCGCGACCGTGGTGCGGCTCTCGATGCTCGCCGGGTTCGCGTTCGAAGGGGATCACGGCGCGAATTCTATGCGAGCACGCCCAAGTGCGACACCGGATGCGTTCCGTGCCGCGTAGAATGCTCGGGCTCGAAGTTCCCGCGATGAACCGCCCTCACTCTTGCGCCGAGACCTCCCTCGCTCCTCCGCTGTGGCCCGACCAACCCGTCCTGGCCCGTGTCTGGCGCGGACGCCACGTCGAATCGCAGCACCGCGGCGCTTGGGTGTTGGTCGACGCTTCGGGAGCGGTGATCGACGGCGTCGGCGATTGGAATCACCCGGTCTTTCCGCGCAGCGCGACCAAGTCGCTGCAGGCGCTTCCGCTGCTCGAGAGCGGCGCCGCCGAGCGCTTCCAGTTCACCGATGACGAGGTCGCGCTCACGCTGGCGTCGCACCACGCCGAGGAAATCCACGTGCGGCGCGTGCACGGCATGCTCGCGCGGCTCGGGCTCGGGGTGCAGCACCTCAAGTGCGGTCCGCAGACGCCGGTCGACGCCGACGCGCGCCGCGCGCTGCTGATCCGCGGCGAGAAGCCCACGCCAGTCCACAACAACTGTTCGGGCAAGCACACCGGCTTCCTGGCGCTCGCCGCGCACATGGGCGTCGATCTGGCGAGCTACCTCGATCCGAACTGCGCCTCGCAGCAGGCGGTGCGGCGCGCGGTCGAGGAGATGAGCGGAGCGTTGCCGGGCGAGCTCGACGTCGCGACCGACGGGTGCAGCGCGCCGACGTTCTACTTGCCGCTCGCGCGACTGGCGACGGCGCTCGCGCGCGTGGCCAATCCCAGTGGGCTCCCCGATCCGCGGCGCCGCGCTTGCGAGCGCATGACGCGCGCCGCGGCGGCCTTCCCCGACCTCGTGGGCTCGACCAAGCACAGCTTGTGCTCCGATCTGCTGCGCGCCAGCGGCGGCCGGCTGTTCCCCAAGCTCGGCACCGAGGCCGTCTACGTGGTCGGCATCCGCGGCGCGGACCGCGGATTGGCGGTGAAGATCGACGACGGCGGTTACCGCGCGATGAACGCGGTGGTGGTCGATCTGCTCGTGCGCTTCGGCTTCCTCGGACGCCACGAGGCCGCGGGTCTCGACGAGTGGCGCGCCGGCGGCATCAAGAACTGGGCGGGGCTCGACATCGGCCGCCTCGAGGTCACGGCCTGAACGGAGACGAGGTGGGCGAGGTCGAACGCTCGTTGGCGGTTCCAGAGCTCGCGCCCGACGCGCACAAGGGCGACGCGGGCCGCGTGCTCGTCGTGTGTGGGAGCGAGCTGATGCCGGGCGCCGCGCTGCTCGTCGCGCGCGCCGCGCAGCGCGCCGGAGCCGGGCTGGTCACGGTGCTCGACACCTGCGAGGCCGTCGCCCGCGCGCTGCCGATCGCCGCGCCCGAAGCGATCCTGCTGCGCGTGCCGCACCCGCGCGATTTGCCGTTCGCGATCGCCGAGCGCGGCTTCCACTCGATCGTCGCCGGCTGCGGGCTCGGGCTGCAGAACGACGCGCAGTTGTGGTTGCGCGTGCTGAACGGTCGCGAGAGTCGCGTACCGCTGGTGGCCGACGCCGATGCGCTCAACGCGCTCGAAGGCGCGCCGGACGCGCTCTCGCAGCGCGTGGGGCCAACCGTGATCACGCCGCATCCCGGTGAGGCCGCGCGCTTGCTCCGTCGAGCGATCCCCGGCGACCCGCAAGGCCGCGAGCGCGCTGCCCGCGAATTGGCCGAGCTCAGCGGCGCGATCGTGTGCCTCAAGGGCCAGCACACGGTCGTCACCGACGGTCGACAGGTGTACGTGAACGACACCGGCAACCCGGGCATGGCGACGGCCGGCGCGGGCGACGTGCTCGCGGGCATCGTCGGCGCCTACTTGGCGTTGTGTGGCACCGGCCAGCACCCGCACTGGACCCCGTTGGACGCGGCCTGCGCAGCGGTGCGCGCGCACGGGCTCGCCGGCGATCTCGCGGCGGCGCATCTCGGTCGACGCGCCGTGATCGCCTCGGACTTGATCCAATGGCTCGCGCAGGCGCAGCGGCGGCTCTCCTCCTGAGCTGCGCGCCGCACGCGGGCGCGCAGGACGTTCGCGCGCGCGACGCGGCCGACTTCGTGCAGCGCGAGTGGCGCGTGCGCGAATGGGCGCTCGATGGAACGGCGCGGCGCGCGGCGTTCGAGCCCGAGATCGCTGCGCCACAGCGCTTTCTCGAACGCGCCGAGCTCTTCGAGGCCGTCGCGCGCGGCCTGCGCGTCGGGGTCGTCGATGGAAGCGAGGACGCCGTCCGCGTCGCGGGTCGCAGCGTGCCGCTGGGCGCGCTCGAGCTCGATCCGCGAGAGCTGGTGGCGGCGCTCGAGCTCGTGGGCGCCGCTCACCTCGGAATGCGCTTCACACAGTGCTTCGGCGATCCGAGCGAGCCACCCGATCCGCTTGGCGCGGAGTCGTGGTGGATGCCGCTGGTCGAGCACCGGCTGCCGAGCGTGCGCATCGCATTGGTGGGGGCGCTGGGTGCGCAAGAGCACGCCGGGCAGTCGCTGCTGCGGCTGGCGCTGGACCGCGACGAGCGCGTGGCGCAGGCGGCGCGCGTCGAGATCTTCCGGCGCGGCGAGGCTGCGCCGCAAACGCTCGTGGCCCTGTGGCGCATCGAGCTCGGATTGGGGCCCGCCGCGGTGCTCGAGTTCCTCCAGCGGCTGGCATGGGCGCATCCGAGCGAGGCCCTGCTCGACGATCTGGCGCGCGAGACCACGCAACGCACGCCGCGCGCGGTGCTCGAGGCGCTGCGCATGCGCTACCACGGCGTCGGCGACAGCGCCGCGATCGTGGAAGCATGGCCGGGTCCCGCGCGGCTCGAGGGCACGTTCCTCGAAGCAGCGCGCGCGGCGCGGACGCACGGCGAGCAGCTCGGACGGGCGCTGTTCGCTCGCGCTGAGTTGCACGGCGGCGCGGAACGACTCGAGGCCCTGCGTGGGGCCGGCGAGGCCCTCGAGCCGTTCACTCTGCTCGAGCTGGCGCTCGACTCCGCCTTGGAGGCCGACGAGCGCGCGGTCTGTTGGTCGCTGGTGCGCGGGCGCGTCGAACGCTGGGACGTGGCGCGTGTCGCGCCGTGGCTCGACCCGCGCGTCGACGAGGCGCTGCGGCTGGAGATCGCCGCCGTGCTGGCGGCCGAGCACGTCGAGCTCGAAGCACGCGAGACCGGTGAGCTGCTGGTGCGCGCGCTCGCCGACTCCGACCCGCGGGTGGTCGACGTGGCTTTCGAAGGGCTGTGCGACGCGCCGGTCGCGCCATGGCTCGCGGAACTGCATCGCCGTTGGGTGGGATTCGACGCTCCGCGCCGCATCGCCGCGCTCGAGGAACTGCCGCGCGACGAAGCGCCGACGCCCTTTCGAGCGGACTTGATCGCGCTGCTCGACGAGCGCGAGCACACGGCGCAAGCCCTGGAGCTGCTCGCGGCCTTCGCGCCCGACGCGGAGCTGGCGCGGATCGCGCGCCGCGAGCTGCAGGAGGTGCTCGCGGAGCTCGACGGCGCGGACCAGGTCGTCTTGGAGCTCGAGCGCCGGGCAAGTGCGCTGGTGCGCGCGGTGCACGTGCAGAGCGCGGGCGCCGACGTCGCGGCTCAGCTCGATGCGCTGAGACGTGTCGGACGGCGCGACGTCGAGATCGGGAAGCTGTGCGTGTGGTCGCTGGGGCAGTCGCTCGAAGGTCGCGCCGAGCTCGACGCATGGCTCGCGCCCGAGGTTCCCAGCCGCCTGCGCATCGAGGCCGAGCTGATGCTCGCTCCGCTGGGGCGCGAGGACGCCGTCGCGGGGCTCGAACGCGATTTCGCGAGCTGCGATTCGGAGCTCAAAAGCCGCGCGCTGCGGGCCGCCGCGGCCTCGAACACTGCGCGCGGGCAGGCCTTCGTGCGGCGGCTCATGCTCGACGAGCGCGCCAACGATGCTCTGCGTCAACTGGCGGTCGACGTGCTCGCCGCGCACTCTCCGCCGGATGTCGAGGCCCTGATCGCGGCCTCGCAGTCGCGCAATCTCGAGCTGCGCTCGCACGCCACGCTGGCGCTCGGCCGCAAGGACTGGCCGCGCGCCGTGGAGCACTTGCGCGAGCGCGCGGCGGCGCTGGCGCACGCCGATCTGGGGAGCGAGGAGGCCCGCACGCGGCACGAGGTCGAGCGCGAGGCGCTGCTCACGGCCTTGGCCTCCGCGGAGGCCCTGGACGACGCGCTCGTCGCGGGCTGGCTCGACGCGCCTTTGGATGCCGCGCGCGGGCAGCTCGAGGCACGCTTTCGCGGTGATCCGCAGAGCAACGCGGAATTCGCTTGGCGCGTCGAGCTGACCCTGGGTGCGACACTGGCACGTTCGCGGAGCATGCTCGCGGCGCTCGCGCGCAATGGCGCGTGGTGGACGCTCGACGCGCGCTTGGCCGCGGCGCTCGCCGAACGCGCGTCGGCGGAGGGCGACCACTTGGCCGCTCGCGAGCTCGACCGACTGGCGCTGATCGGCCTCGAGGGTGAGGGCGAGAGCGACGACCGTTGGATGCGCGTGTTCGAGTCACGCCAGCGCCTGTTGCACACCTGCGAGACGCTGCGCGATTGGTCGAGCTTCGCGTGCATCGCCCGCGAGCTGCTCGACGAGCGTCGCGCCCTGCGCGGACCTGTCGCGGCCTTCGAACGCGCCTTCGGTGGCTTCGACCCGGCGCGCGGGGAGGACGGACTGGCGCGGCTGGAGAGCGCGCTCGAGCAGGCGCTCGCTTGGCGCGACCTGGACGCCGGTGACGTGCTCGCGGCGCGCTCGCACGCCGAGCTCGCGGCGCGCGCATGCGGAGCTTCGAGCGCGGCCCAGGGCGCGCAACGGAAGCTCGACGCCGCGCTCGCGGCGCGCGAAGGCAAGTGAGTACACTCCGCGGCACATCCCCATGGCCGCCACCAGCCTCCAACTCCCCTCGGGTGCGATCGCGACGCTCGACGACGGACTCGGCTTCGTCGCCTGCGTCGACCGCATGCAGCAAGACCACGCGCTCAAGGTCGTCAACGCGGCGCGCATCAGCTACCAGAAGCAGAAGAGCGGCTTCGACGAGAACGATCGCAAGCTCGCAGGCTTCCTGTGGAACCACGGGCACACCTCGCCCTACCGCCACAGCTTCTACACCTTCCATTGGAAGGCGCCGCTGTTCGTCTTCCGCCAGGCGTTCAAGTACCAGGTCGGCAGCGGATGGCGCGAGTACGAGGTCGAGGGTCAGAGCGTTTCGCTCGAGGTCTTCGACGTCTTGTTCGACACCGACAAGGGTTGCTCGTGGAACGAGATCTCCGGGCGCTACGTGCAGTGGGCGCCCGAGTTCTACGTGCCACAGGTGATGCGCGCCAATCCGCCCCACGGCAACAAGCAGGCGTCGGTCGATCTACCGCCCGCGTTCGACCACGCGGGCGAGCGCGCGCGCATGCTGGCGGAGTGCGAACGCGCTTTCGAGCTCTACGGCGAGCGCATCCAGCGCGGCGTGGCCAAGGAGATCGCGCGCATGCTGTTGCCGCAGAATCTCTACAGCCAGGCCTACTGGACCGTGTCGCTGCAGGGCGTGATCCACTTCCTCGAGCAACGCCTCGAGCCCGACGCGCAGTTCGAGATCCGGCGCTACGCCGATGCCGTCTTCGAGCTCGTCAAGACCGACCTCGAGCGCGTCGGAGTCACGCGCGAGAGCCTGCTCGCGAAGCACTGAGTGCTCGTGGAGCGCTGAGGATTCGAGCGCCCTGGACGTTGGATGCGCCGTCGTCCGCGGAGCGCCGGCGGGTGTGAATCGAGAGCTCCGCCCCCGGACGCTTGCGAGCGCGGCCGGGAGCGGAGCGGGGAGCCTCGCCAAGGCTCGTGCACGGGTCAGGGCGTGATGTGGAATTCGAGGCCGTTGGAGAGGCCCGTGTTGCTCGGCACGCTCGGATCGCGGTACCAGCACTGCACGTTGACCTGCGCGCCCGCCACGAGCAGCGGATCGACGTTGCCCTGGATCAGTGCGTTGAAGTCCTGCACGTAGATGCCGGAGCAGTCGTTCACGCCGAGGTTGCCACCCGAGGGCTGCAGTCCGAGGCGATGGACCGGGTTCGCGACGCACTTCGTGCCGCCTTGGAACGGAGCGCTCTGGCGCCCCGAGAGGCCGTAGAAGAACAGGCCGTTCTTCTGGTTGACGACGTTGAAGGCACGCACCAGGAAACTCTCCGGGCTGGAGGCCGAGGCGAAGCCGAAAGGCGCGAGGAACGGAGTGCATCCGGCGCTGTTCGCCTTGCCCGTGCAGTAGACCTGGGGAGCATTGGCGCCGAGAGTGGGGTACGCGCCCATGTCCGAGCGCGATCCGTCGGCGTCGAGCGGCGAGAGCGTGTCGCCGCTGTCGATGCACGGCGAGCTGGCTTGCAAACGCAAGTCGCCGGTCGCCGGCGCGACGAAGCGCGGATCGACATTGATGTTGCCGGTACCCGTGGCGAGGCCGCACGAGTAGCGCACCTGGCCCGCGGCGAAGTTGTCGTAATTGAAGTTGCACCCCCAAGCGATCGAGTCCACGACGTTGCCGAGGAACGGACCGTTGTCGCGGATGCCGCGGTCGCCTCCCGGAACCGTCGCGTGCTCGAGCGTGAAGTTGCCGCCGTTGAGCAGGATCCCGCTGGCGCAGCCGACGGTCGCGAGGAAGCGTGCGCGCGCGGCGTTGTCGAGCTGGAAGCCGTAGGCGAAGGAGTGCTCGACGCGTACGTGGTCGAAGCCCACCGCCGGCGAGGCGTTGGTGATCGCCGCGTAGTAGCCATAGCCGCCGTAGCGCACGCGCAGGTGGTCGATGCCGTTGCTCGTCGCGTTGGAGCTGATCAGCAGTCCGTACCACCAGCCGGGCGCGCCGGTGGAGCTCCCGTCGCCGTTGCTGTCACCGCCGATCGAATCGTCGCGATAGTCGGTGAAGACGACCGGGTCCGACTCGCTCCCGATCACGTCGAGCGTGCCGTCGACGTTGACGTACTGGCCGCTGACGATCTTGAACGACGCTCCCGGTCCGAGCGTGAGGTGCGCGCCGGTCGGGACGTTGAGCGTCGTCTGCATCACGACCACGTCGTTCACGCCGGCGTTGCCGTCGATGTAGAGGTTGCCGCTGACCGTGCCGTTCGTGACGAGCAAGTGGTTGTAGGCGTTGCCCGTCGCCGTATTGCGCGTGATGAACGGGACCGCCGCCATCGACGCGCGCGCGATCGCCGAAGCACCGTTCTGCTGGATCAAGCAGCGATTGATCAGCGGGCGCGCGCTCGAACCGCTGAGGTCGATGCCCGCCGAGAAGCAGTTGCGGACCACGCCGCGAGTCAGCTTGAGATCGCTGTCGGTGATGTTGACGCCGGCGCCGTAGCCATAGCCGGCGTAGCGCACCTCGAAGTAGTCGAGCGCGCTCGAGTCCGACGTGCCGTTGAAGTACAGCCCCCACCACCAGCCCGCCGAGCCACCCGAGGCGCCGTCGCCATTGGTGTCTCCGCCGACCGAGTCGTCGCGGTAGTCGGTGAACACCACCGGGTTGTTCGATGCGCCCTGAGCGATCAGGGTGCCGTCGACATTGACCCACTGGCCGGTTTGGATCTTCAGCACCAGTCCCGCTTGCAAGGTCAGGGTCTGGGCCGCGGGAACCACCAGTGTGGCGTCGAGGAAGACCGCACCGTTGATGCCGTTCGCCGGCCCGAGAGTCAGCGGAGCCGCGACGGTGGCGCTGACCACGCGCACCTGGTTCGATCCGTTGCTCGTCGCGGTGTTGTTGAGCAGGTCGGGCAGCGCCGCGAGCGGCACGCCGTCGATCGCGCGACCGGCGTTCGACTGGAACGAGCACGCGCTGATGCTCGGGAACGAGTTGTTGCCGAGGTACGCGCCGCTGCTGTAGCCGTTGCGCACGATGCCGCCCGAGAAGGTCGCGTCGCACAGGTTCAAGTGCAGTCCGCCGTAGTAGCCGTAGCCCGCGTAGCGCACCTCGAAGCTCGAGAGCACGCTGGCGTCCGAGCCGTCGTTCATCAGCAGGCCGTACCACCAGCCCGCACTTCCGCTGGAAGCGCCGTCGCTGTTGGTGTCGCCGCCGGCCGAATCGTCCCGGAAGTCGGTGAAGATCACCTTGTTGCCGCTCGAGCCGTTGACCAGCAGCGTGCCGTCGACGTTGACGTACTGGCCGTTCTGGAACTTGAGCACCGTGCCGGCTTGGATGGTCAGCGTCTTGCCGGCGGGGATGCCGAGGGTCGAATCGAAGTACACCGCCCCGTTGATGCCGTTCGCGGGCGAGAGCGTGGCGTTGGTCGACACTCCGCCCGACGTGACGCGCACGCCGTTGAGGCCGTTGCTCGTCGCGGTGTTGTTCGCGAAGCCCGGGAGCGCATCGACGTCGACGCCGTCGATGGCGATGCCGCCGTTGGACTGGAACGAGCACGCGCTGATCGTCGGGAACGAGTTGTTGCCGAGGTACGCGCCGCCGCTCAAGCCGTTGCGCACCAGTCCATTCGAGAAGCTCGCGCTGCTCTGGCTCATGTGCAATCCGCCGTAGTAGCCGTAGCCCGCGTAGCGCACCTCGAAGTGCGCCAGCGTGCTCGCGTCCGAGCCGTCGTTCATCAGCAATCCGTACCACCACCCGGCGCCTCCGCTGGAAGCGCCGTTGGCGTTGGTGTCGCCGCCGGCCGAGTCGTCGCGGATGTCGGTGAAGATCACCTTGTTGCCGGCGTTGCCGTTGACCTTCAGCGTCCCATCGACGCTGAAGAGGTAGCCGTTTTGGAACTTGACGATCGCGCCCGCGGCGATGGTCAGCGTCTGGCCCGCGGGCACGCTGATGTTCCCGGTCGTGACGTACACGCCGGATCCCAGAGGCCCGGTGGTCGAATCGGACAGCGCGCCGCTGATGAAGGTCTGCGCCTGTGCGCAAGGGGCCCAGGCGGCCGACGCGAGGGCGGCGAGCACGGGCCAAAGGGAGGGTCGAGACATGGAATGGAACTCCTGGCGAGGGTTGGATCGCCGAGGCACGTAGGCGCGCCCCGGCGCCGGTCTTTGGGGGCAGCGCGCCTCGTTGGACACGCAATCGCCGAAAAAAGCACCGCGCGCGCGAAGCGCTTTCGCGGGCGGTCGCGAAGCGTGCCGCGGAACCGGGCTGTGGCGTGCCGGCGCCGACTCCGTGCGCGACAATCGAGGGGCAGTGGAGCCCCTTTCGAACGCCATCGAGCTCGAGTTCCTCGCGCTGCGCTTGGCCGACGTCCAAGCCGGTCGCGAGCGCAGCCTCGACCAGTATTGCGCGTTGTTTCCGGGTCACGCGGAGCTGATCGAAGCGGCCTTCCATGCGGCGCGCGCGAGCGACGCACGCGGAGCGCGCGACTCCGCGCGGCTGACTCCCGACAGCCTCGGCCACTACCGCCTGCTGCGCGAGGTCGGGCGCGGCGCGCAAGGCGCCGTGTGGCTCGCCCTGGACCCGCGGCTCGGCCGGCGTGTCGCGCTCAAGGTGGTCCAGCGCTCGCCGCTCTTCGACTCGATCGCACCGCGCTTCGAGCGCGAGGCGCGCGTGGCCTCGAAGCTCGAGCACCCTGGCATCTGCGGCGTGCTCGACTGCGGCGCGGACGAGCGCTGCGCGTGGATCGCGATGCGCTGGATCGACGGCGACACGCTGGCGGCGCAGCTTGCGCAGCGCTCACCCGGAGAGCACGCCTTCGGAGCGCAGCTGGACACGCGTCTCGCGCTGCTCGAGCGCATCGCGCGCGCGCTGCACTTCGCGCACGAGGCGGGCGTGGTCCACCGCGACATCAAGCCCGCGAACGTGATGGTCACGCCGCAGGGTGAGCCGGTGATCCTCGACTTCGGCATCGCGCGGGCGGACGAGGAGGGCCTGCCCTTGACGTTGACCGGCGACGCCATCGGGACGCCGGCCTACATGGCGCCGGAGCAGCTGCGCGAGGGCGCGGCGCGCGTCGATCGGCGCGCGGACGTGTGGTCCCTCGGAGTGACCGCGTTCGAGGCGTTGACCGGACGCCGGCCGTTCGAAGCGCCCACGCGCGACGCGTTGGTGCGCCGCGTGCTCGACGCCGACGCGCCCGACGCGCGCGAATTCGAGCCGGCACTCCCGCGCGATCTGGCGACGGTGCTCGCCACGGCCCTCGAGCGCGACGTGCAGCGCCGTTACCCAACCGCCGCTGATTTCGCCGAGGACTTGCGGCGCGTCCGCGAGCGCGAGCCGATCCGCGCGCGCCCGGCGAGCGCGGCGCTGAAGCTCCGGCGCTGGACACAGCGCAATCCCAAGCTCGCCGCGAGCTTGGTCGCGTTGTTCGCCGTGTTGGCCGTGGCTCTGGGAGTCACGTCCACCTTGCTGACGCGCACGCGCGAGGCACTGTCGCGGCGCGACATGCTGGTGCGCGACGTCGCGCGCCTCTCGGACCAGACGCTGGCGACGGAGCTGATCGAGCGCGAGCGCTCGCTGTGGCCGGCCCGCGCGGAGAACGTGGCCGCGATGGACGGCTGGCTCCTGCGGGTCGATGAGCTGTGCGCCCGTCGAGTGCAGCACGAGCGCGCGCGGGATGCGCTGGCGGAGCGCACCGACCTGGACGAGGATCCCCAGCGCAATGCGAACGCGCGCGAGTGGTTCGGCGCGCAGCTCGCCAAGCTGTTCTCGTCGCTCGACGAGCTCCAACGGCTGCGGCCGAGGGTCGCCGAGCGCCGCGAGCTCGCCACGTCGATTCGGCGGCTCACGGTGGACGACTGCGCCGCCGCCTGGGACTCCGCGCGAGCCGCGGTCGCCATCGACCCGCGCTTCCACGGCTTCCAGCTCGCGCCTCAGGTCGGGCTCGTGCCACTCGGGCCCGATCCGCGCTCCAAGCTCGAGGAATTCGCGCACTTCGAGAGCGGCCTGGTGCCGCGCCGTGACCCGCGGACTGGTGAGCTCGAGCTCAGCGGTGCGAGCGCGATCGTGCTGGTGCTCGTGCCACCGGGCGAGTTCGATCTGGGCTGCATCGCGCCGGACGGAGCGCACCCGCTCGGCTCGCCCAACGTCGATCCCCACGTCGCGCGCTGGGACGGACCGCTGGTGCACGTCGCGCTCGAGCCCTTCTTCATCGGCAAGCACGAGCTGACGCAGGGGCAGTGGTCGCGCCACGTCGGTTCCAATCCGTCGCTCTACCAGGCGCCGTCGCGCCTGGTGTCGGAGAGCGATCCGTTGCGACATCCGGTCGACACCGTGAGTTGGAACGAGGCCGAGCGCGTGCTGCGCGAGCTGGACCTCAGCCTGTGCAGCGAGGCGCGCTGGGAGTACGCGGCGCGCGCCGGAACCACCAGCGTGTACTTCACCGGCGACAACGCCGAGTCGCTGCAGGGCTACGCCAATCTCGCCGACCGCTTCGCGCGCGAGCACGACGGCGGTGCGAGTTGGCGCTTCAGCGACGCGCTCGACGACGGGTTCGTGGGCCACGCGCCGGTCGGGAGCTTCGCGCCGAACGCCTTCGGGTTGCACGACGTGCTCGGCAACATCGGCGAGTGGTGCCTGGACACCTGGGAAGACTTGGCCGCGGTGAGTCCGCGCCCGGGAGACGGGTTCTTCGCCGGTGTGGAAGTGGCGCGCGTGCAACGCGGCGGCTCGTACTCGGGTCATCCCGAGGACTGCCGCGTGGCGTTCCGCGCGGGCGTGCCCCCGGCGCTGTCCGCGCCGGCTTGGGGCCTGCGCGCCGCCCGCGACGTGCGCTGAGAAGCGCTCTCAAGCCGCCAAGAAGTCGTCGCCGCCGATCTCGGCCACGAGTTGCGCGCGCAGGCGTTGCCAGCGTTTGGCGGCGGCCGCGGGGGAGGTGGTCAGCAACTGCGCGATCTCCTCGTGCGAGCGCTCCTCGAGTCCGCGGTACAAGAGGAGCCGTTGGTCCTCGCGCGGCAAGGCCGCGACGCGTCGCGAGAAGGACGCCAAGGCCTCGCGGCGCGCCAGGGCGCGCGTCAGGCTCGTCGCTTCGTCGGGGAGCCGCGACCAAGCGCCGGTCGCGCACTGCTGCGCGTTCGCGGGCGCCGCGCTCAGACGGTGCAACGACTCGAACAGCACGTGGCGCGCGATGCCGAAGATCCAGGCGCGAAACGCCGCTCGCGCGGGGTCGAACGTCTCGAACTGGCGCCAGGCGCGCGCGAGCGTCTCCTGCAGCACGTCCTCGGGATCCAGCCGTGCCCGCAGGCCGTCGGGCAGGTGGATGCGTGCCCACACCAAGAGCGCCGGCGCGCAGCGCGCGTAGAGCCCCGCGAAACCCTCCGCCGGCGCGTGGCGCGCGCGCAGGGCGAGCTCTTGGGTGGACAATGCGTCGTCGGGCTTCACGGGGATTGCGAAATCCTACCCGAGGCCGGATCGGGCGGGAGGTCGCCGGCGCGCGAGACTCCGCTCCAGTCGCGGCGCGGCGCGTCTGGCCCTGAACCAGCCCGCGCCCGCCGCGTTCTCGGCGTCGCCCTCTGACGCGGCCGCGCAGGGCGCTAAGCTCCCTCGCTCGACCTCACCCATGCTGCGCACCCTTCTCCTCGCCGCGTTCCTGTCGTTTTCCCTGCAGCCGCAAGGGCCAGGCCCCGAGCGCCAAGCCACGGCCGAGGAGCGCGCCCTGATCGCGCAGCTGGCCGAGCACAAGCTGGTGCTCGATCCGGTGCGCGGGTGGTTCGCGGTGCCGGTCGACGTGTTGGTGCGCGACGACTTGCTCGAGTACCTCTTGGTCGGTCCGGCGGGAGCGGCGCACGAATCGGCCTTCATGACGCCGGTCGCGCCCAGCGTGCTCAACGTGGCGATGCTGGCGCTCGGCGTGACGCCTGGCACCAACGCGAACTGGAAGCCCAAGGACCAGCAGCCCAGCGAGGTCGAGCTGCGCGAGGGCGCGAGTCCCTATGAAATCGCGCTGCCCAGCGGCGAGGGCTTCTTCCTGTATGTCGGCTGGAAGCGCGACGGCGAGACCTACTTCTTCCGCGTCGAGGACGTCTTGCGCAATCTCTCGACCGGCCAAGCGATGAAGCGTCACACGTGGGTCTACCTGGGCTCGCGCATGGTGCCGAACGGGCGCGACAAGCAAGCGGCCGAAGTGTTCGCGGCCGAGGTCTACCAGAACCTGATCAACGTGGCGTTCTTCCGCGACGGCTACACGCTGTTGACGGGAGCGCTGCCCGACTGTGTGAACCAGGGCATTTGGATGCTCAACGCTTGGCTCGTGCCCGAGCGCGGAGCGCGCGTGGAGATGTTCTTCTCGCGGCACAAGTTCGAGGGCCTGCCGCCGGAGCTCGAGTCCCTCCTGCCGACGGTGGAAGCGGCTCCCGAGGAGCCGCGCGATCGATGAACGCGACGGGCTCGCTCGTGCCGGTGGTCGAGGCCGCACTGGCCCGCACGCGGAGGGCGCGGGCTCTCGAAGCGGGTGTTCTGGGCGCGACGGCTGCACTGTTCGTCGCCTGTGCGATCGAGGCCTCGGCGGCGGACGCGGGCGCCGCGAGCGCGCTGTTCCTCGAGCTCCTGGTGGGGGCTCTGTGCGCGGCGACCTGGTGGTTCGATCACCGCCGCAGCTTGGCGCAGGCCGCGCAGCGCGCCGACGAGCGTCTCGGTCAGGCCGGGGCGCTGTGGACGGCCTTCGACGCTGCCGAGCGCGAGCATCCCCTGCGCGCTTTGCTCGCGGCGCGCGTCCTGGCGCGACTGCCCGCCGACGCCGTCGCGCGCGCGGCGCACCGCGCTCAGCTGGCCTTGCTCGCGGCGCCACTGGCGGCCCTGGCGGGCTTGCTCGTCGTGCGCGAGCACTCCACCGCGCTCCCAGCTGCATCGCAGGCGCTGGTCGCGCGCGCCGCACTGTCCGTGGCGCGCGCCGCGCGTGCCGCTGGAGCGGCGGAGGAGACTGCGCGCGAGCTCGAAGTGGCGGCCGGATCGCTGACCACCGAAGGTGCGCGCTCACCGCGGCCGGAAGAGCTGCGCGGGGCACTGGAGCGCGCCGACGCGCTGCTCGCCGATGAGCTCGCCAAGCGCGTGGAGCCGGAGTCCGCGACCGCGGACGAGCTCGACCGCCGCGCACTCCTGGAGGCGGCGCGCGACAGCGTCGAGGCCGCCCTGGCCGGCCTGGGCGCGAGCAAGGCCGCGCGGCCGCGGCCGGCGCAGGGGAACGGATCCCAGGCGAAGGCGGGTGACTCGGGCCTGAAAAGTGGCGTGGAAACGAGCACAATGGAGGGCTCCGCGCGCGAGCCCGCGACGCCCGCGACCACAGTCGATGCACCGCCGACCCATCCGGGGGCCGAGCTCCGCCGCGAGGCGGGTACGACCGCCGGACGCTGGTGGCCCCGCGAGTACGACGACGTGGTCTCGGGCTGGCTCGAAGCGCGCCGCGGGAACACGAGTCGGCCATGAGCAAGCATCACAGACCTTCGAGCGGCGAGGCCGCGCAACGCCGCGTCGGAGTGTGGCTCGTCGGAGCCCGCGGATCGGTGGCCACCTGCGTCGTGTACGGCCTGGCCGGACTGCGCCAAGGCTTGCTCGAGCCGACCGGTCTCGCCACCGAGACCGAGCCTTTCTCGAGCCTCGATCTGGCGCCGCTGGAGAGCCTGCACTTCGGCGGACACGACGTGTGCACGCGACCGCTGACGCAGTCGGCGGGCGAGCTCGTGCGCCACAACATCTTGCCCCCGGATCTCGTGACGGCGACTTCCGCCGACGCCGCGCGCTACGAGGCGCACATTCGACCGGGAGTGCTCGATGCGGCCGATGTCGGTCTGGCCGACTTGCACCCGGAGGCCGCCGGGCGCGGCGCACTGGCTCCGCGCGAGCAGATCGCGGTGCTGACGCGCGACCTCGACGAGTTCCAGCGCGAGGAAGCGCTCGATCGCGTGGTGGTCGTGCACATGGCGAGCACCGAGGCCTACCGCGAGCCCCGTGCGGCCTGGCGCTCGTTGGACGCCTTCGAGCTCGCGCTCGACGCCGGCGAGGCCCAACCCGCGTCCGTGGTCTACGCCTACGCCGCGTTGGCCAGCGGACGGCCGTTCGTCAACTTCACGCCGAGCCTGGGCTCGACCCTGCCCGCGCTGCGCGAGCTGGCGCGCAGCAAGCGCGTGCCGCACTGCGGCAGCGACGGCAAGACCGGAGAGACCCTGGTCAAGACCGTGCTCGCGCCGCTGTTCGTCGCGCGCCGGCTCAAGGTGCTCGCGTGGCAGGGCTACAACATGCTCGGCAACCGCGATGGCGAGACGCTCGCCGACCCGCTGCACAAGGAGTCGAAGCTGCGCAGCAAGGACGACGCGCTGCGTTCCTTGCTCGGTGATCCCGAGGCGCACACCAAGGTCGGCATCGACTTCGTGCCCAGCCTGCGCGACTGGAAGACGGCCTTCGACTACATCCACTTCGAGGGTTTCCTCGGCGCGCGCATGTCGCTGCAGTTCACCTGGCAGGGGAGCGACTCCGCGCTGGCGGCGCCGTTGGTGCTCGACCTGGTGCGCTGGGCCGAGTTCGCCGCGCGCCACGGCGAGTTCGGCGAGATGCCGCACACGGCGCCGTACTTCAAGAGCCCGTTGTGCGGCGGCACGCACGACTTCCACGCGCAGTTCGAGCGCTTGCTCGCGTACGCGGCCGAGCACTCGCGCTGAGCCGCGCGAGCGCAACCAGCGCACGGCTGCGCCCCACGCCACGTCGATGGAAAAGCGCTCGCACTACCTGCACGGCTCCGATCCGCGAGAGCAGCGGCGCCTGGGCCTGATGAACGACATCCTGAATCGACGGTGCCTCGCGGAACTCGCGCTGCGCGGAGGCGAGCGCGTGCTCGACGTCGGCTGCGGGCTGGCGCGTTTCTCGCGCGAGATGGCCGCGGCGCGCGCGGGGGTGAGCGTGCTGGGCATCGAGCGCGACGAGCGTCAAGTGCTCGCCAGCCGAGCCCACGCGCATCCGCGCGTCGAGGTGCGCCGCGGCGACGCGTACGAGCTCCCGCTGCGCGCTCACGAGTGGGGCACGTTCGACATTGCCTGGGCGCGTTTCGTGCTCGAGCACGTCGACGATCCGGCGCGGGTCGTCGCGCAGATGGTGCGCGCGGTCAGGCCCGGAGGACGCGTGGTGCTGTGCGACGACGATCACGACCTGCTGCGGCTCGACCCGCCGGCGGCGGAGCTCGAGGCCTTGTGGGCGGCCTACGTCGAGACCTATCGAGCTCACGGCAACGATCCGCTGATCGGTCGGCGCCTGCCGCGGCTCTTGCACGCGTGCGGCGCGCGGCCCGCGCGCTGCACCTGGGTGTTCTTCGGCAGTTGCGCCGGATCCGAGGATTGGCGCGTCGTGATCGACAATTGCCGCGAGATCTTGCTCGGCGCGCGGGCGCAGATCGAAGCGCACCTCGAGCCGCAGCGCATCGACGCGGGCCTGGCGCAATTCGAGCGTTGGGCCGAACGCCCCGACGCCTCGTTCTGGCTGCCGCTCGCCTGGGCCGAGGGTTTGGCGCCGCACTAGCGCGCCGCGCCACGCTCGCACTCCTGCCCGAGCGTGACTCCGAAGGCGCATGCCTTCGAGGTGCTACCAGCCCTCAGCGATGCGCGCGAGCTTGGCCCGTGAGCTTGCGCGAGCGCTTGATGATCGCGTCGGCGCCCTTGGGATCAGCCTGCGCCTCGAGCAACGCCTGCAGCATCAGCGGCGCGACGATCGTCGCGTCCGACTCGATCACGAACATCGGCGTGTCCTCGGTGAGCTTGTCCCAGGTGATCTTCTCGTTGGGAGTCGCGCCCGAGTACGAGCCGTAGGACGTGGTCGAGTCCGAGATCTGGCAGAAGTAGGCCCAAGGCTTCACGGGCTGCTGCAGGTCGTACTTGATCGACGGCACGACGCAGATCGGGAAGTCGCCGGCGATGCCGCCGCCGATCTGGAAGAAGCCGACACCCTTGCCCTTCGAGAGCACGGCGTACTGGTCGTACAGCGCGGCCATGTACTCGATGCCCGACTTGACGATGCGCGCGTCGCATTCGCCGCTCTTGACGTGCGAAGCGAAGATGTTGCCGAAGGTCGAGTCCTCGTGGCCCGGCACGACGATCGGGAGCTTCGCCTCGGCCGCCGCGAGCAGCCAGCACTCGTCGGGATCGCCCTCGAAGAGCTTCTTGGGCAAGCGCAGCACGAGCTCGTAGAAGTACTCGTGCCAGAAGCGGCGCTCACCCTTCTTGGTCGCCTCGAGCCACATCGGCACCAGGAACTTCTCGACCGCGCGGAAAGCCTCGTCCTCGGGGATGCTGGTGTCGGTGACACGCCGCATGCGGTCCTCGAGGATCTTCGTGTCGTCGCGCTTGGTGAAGTAGCGGTAGTCGGGGAAGTCCTTGTAGCCCGAGTGCGCGACGAGCCGGAACAGGCTCTCCTCCAGGTTCGCGCCGGTGACCGACAAGCCGTGGATCAGGCCCTTGCGGATCGCGGGCGCGAGGCTGATGCCGAGCTGTGCCGACGACATCGCGCCGGCGACGGCCCAGAACATCTTCCCGCCGCCGCGCACGTGGTCCCAGTACGCGTACAGCGCGTCGCGCGACGCGCGAGCGTTGAAGTTGCGGTAGTTGCGGGCGACGAACTCGAGAGTCGGCAGCGCTTGGGTCGGCATGGGGCGCAAGACTCTAACGCAGCGCCGCTCGGCCGTCAGCGAGCGCGAGACCGCGCTGCGTCAACTCGTCGAGTTCACCGCCGACAGCCACGCGAGCGCGAACCAACCCGTCGCTGCGAGCGCGAGCAGCGCGCGGCTCCAAGCCCGCGCGACCTTCGACGCAGCGGCCCGAAGGAACCAACTCGTCGCGCTCGCCACGGCCAGCAGGCCGACGACGGCCGCGGATGTCGCTGGCAGCGCCGCCGCCATCGTGCAGTCGGAGTGCCCATAGGCCTCGCCACCCCATGGACCGAGCCGTGGGGCGACGAGCGAGCCGACTTCGGGGCGCACCAGTAGGCAACCGAGCAGCGCTGCGGCATAGGGGAGCCCCACGCACGAGAGCGTCGCGCGTGGAATGCGCGCGCCCCACAGCCGACTCTTGCTTGCCGATGCGACGGTCACGTTCCGGCCCTCCCGCCGTGCGGTTCGCACGGCGCCAGAACAGCCTAGCCCAGCGCTCGTCTCGAGCGCGACTGCGGCGTTGGGCTCCGCGTCGAGCGGGCGCACGACGCGGGCAACTGACCTCCGGGGTGCGCGTCGCCGGGCTGGGGAACGAGCGGCGGGGCAGCGCCCGACTCGGAGTCGAGCGCTACCCCGCGCAGATCGCGTCCAGGTTCGCTCAAGGGCAAACCGTGAAGCGCAAGCCGTCGGAAAGGTTGGTGGTCTTGGCGGCCGGCGGATCGCGGAACCAGCCCTGGGCCCAGACGGTCTCACCGCCGGTGAAGGGCGTGCCGAGCGCGCCGGGGTGGGCGAAGATGAACGCGTTCCAATCGAGCGCGATCACACCGTCGCAGGCTCCGGGAGTGCCAGCGGTGTTCTGCGCCGGCGTGCGCATCGTGGGCGACTTGACGCACAGGAAGCTCGACCCGCCGCCCCACTGCGCGGCGTGCGCGCCGTTGACGCCGTAGAAAATCAGGCCGGTCTTGCCGCCCTCGACACCCTGGATGTCGATCGTGAAGCCCGACGCCGCGGAGCCGCTCGCCGTGCCGTTGCCCGAGATCGACGGCACGCAACCGTTGGTGGTCGTTCCCGCCGTGCAGTACGCCACGCCGCTGCCGCAGCTCGGTCCGAGGTCCACGACGATGAACACGTCGGGCGTGACGAACACGGGGTTCGATCCCAGGTCGTTGCCCGCTCCGTCGTTGAGCGTCGCGAAGAAGTAGAGCTTGTTGCCGTCGGTCAGGGCCAAGTCGTTGGCCTGGAAGCAACTGAGGGTCGACGTGGCGCGCCCGAGGAAGGCGTTGTCGTCGAACAACCCGTTGCCGTCGACGTCGACCGGGTCGCCTTCGCGCGCGACGACCTGACCGTTGACCACGATCACCTCGTTGCGATTGGCGAGCGGCTCGCTGGTGTTGGTCACCATGGCCCAGTCGCCGAGCGCGTTGCCCGTCAGTGCCCCGAACGTGTCGCCATAGGTCTCCGAGCCCGAGATCACGTCGCCGGTCTTGGCCAGCAAGACTCCGTTGCGCAGGGCCCAGTCCGGAGCGCTGGCCGCCGTTCCGCTGTTGTCGCGACCGCGAGCGAACCAGGTGCCATTGGCCGTGATCTCGGAGGCGAAGATCGAGCCGCAAGTGATCGACGTGCCGGGGATGATCTGGTTGTTCTCGACCACCACTCGACCGTCGTACACCAGAGCGTTGTTCGTGGACGTGCCGGGATCGATGTCCATGGTTGCGATCCAGTGCAGCCCGTCGACCGAGCTGTAGAACGAGTTCGCCGAGACACCGTCGCAGACCAGCGTGCCGCTGCCGGCCAAGTTGGTGATCGTCGTCACGTCGGCCTGATGGAACGCCGCGCGGTCGTAGAAGATCGCGGGGCGGTTGCTGGTGTGGATCATCCCGATGGTCGAGTCCTGGGCTCCCACGCGGCCATCGTCGAGCAGGTGGATCGAGCCGATCGAGTTGCCCACGGTTTCGTCGCCGGAGATCGCGGGCGCGTCGTCGACGAGGCCCGTGTAGAGATCGCCCATCTGCGTCGGGATGCTCGAGCTCACTCCATCCCACACCACGACCTTCTGGAACGTCGCGCTCGAACCGCCGCGCGCGCGCAGCGAGTACGCGAACTGGTTGGCCGAGTTGAAGCGCCCGACGCCGGAGCCGAAGAAGTCGACGAGCTCGCCCGCGACACCACCGGGGACCGCTTGGCCTTCCTGCGCGAACATCGCGCCGGTGGTGCCGGAGCCGAGCAGCATGATGTTCTCCTCGTCGCTGCCTTGCTGCGTGCGTGCCTTGATCATCCAGCGCGTGCCGTCGGGGCTGACGAACAGGTCCTCGAGCGCGCGGAAATTGGTGGCTTCGGGCAGGCCGGTGAGATTGTCGAGCGCGCCGGGCACGACCGACTTCGCGCTGGAGGGGATCTCGCAGAAGATCACTTGCAGTTGCTGGGCCGACGAAACCGCGGACAGGGCGATCGCGGCCGCGAGGATGTGCTTGGGTTGCATGGAGCTGCTCCGTGGAGAAAAAGGAACTTCCAATGTAGCGATCCGCGGGGCTGGCGGACGCGCGCTGCGCTCTTTGACCGAACTCGAATCGACCTCTGGCGCGGCTGCGGGGGAGCCATGTGCGCATGGCGCGCGTGTCGACGCTAGTCGCGCCAATCGAACTCGAAGGCCTCGACCGCGGGCACGTCCACTTGGACGCGCTCGAAGGGCACGGCTCCGAAGGCGCCCTGGTCCTGCATGGAGAACTCCCAGTTGCCGGCGCCGGGAAGCTCGATCTCGAAACGGCCCTCGGCGAGCTCGGCGCGAAGCTCTCGATGAACGCACCGACCGGGTTCGAGGCAGCGAGCGCTCACCACGACCTCGGCGCGCGTGCCTTGCGCGCGTGAATGCAGCGGAATCGAGCCGCGCTCGAAGCGCACCTTCGCAAACGGGCCGACGAGCTCGCTCGAAGGAGAGAGCGCGGCCTGGTCGACGTGCCCGCGAACGCGGACTGGAGGTCCGGGTGGGTGGGACAGCTCCAGAGAGAGCTGCTCACCGCACTCCGCATCGACGGTGCACGTGCCGAACGGCGTTCCGCGCGGATCGAGGATGGAACACTCCAGCGCTCCCCGCAGAGTCACGCGAGCGATCGCCAGTCCGAAACGGTCCGTGCGCGCCGAACTTCCGAGCGCCGCGCGCTCTTGGAGCGAGGTGAGGGCCACGGTCCAGCCTTCCAACGGCGCTCCGCTCGCGCCGCGCAGGCGCACGCGCAGCTCCGTCGGCCAACCGAGCATCAGCGCCAGACCCTCGAGCTCGCGTTCCCGAGTGATCTCGAGGGCCAGCTCGGGACCGGAGCAGAATTCCGCAGACTCCGCGCGCAGCGATACTTGGCCCGGCGCCCGCGCGAACTCGAAGCGACCGAGCTCGTCGGCCTG
Source organism: Planctomycetota bacterium (assembly GCA_020853575.1). GTDB lineage: Bacteria > Planctomycetota > UBA1135 > UBA1135 > F1-120-MAGs118. The sequence goes on along the minus strand of JADYYP010000035.1, from coordinate 104,635 downwards.
AGCGACCACCGCTTGCTCGACGAACAGGCGCGCGTAGGGAAGCGGCGCGCCGGTGGGGGCGAATACCGATCCGCTCACCCGGCCCCAGGGCATCAAGCGATACTCCAGTCGACGCGACTCGGGCTCGAAGAAGCGCCGCGGCATCAGCAGGACGCAGCGCGGCGCGAAGGGCGAGACGAGCCACGCACCGGGAGCGAGGTTCTCCAGCGCGAACTCTCCGTTCGAGTGTTCGGCGACGTCCCACAGGCGTTCTTCGAGCACCTGTCCGAGCTCCGCTCGCCGTTGCGCGCGCACGCCGAACTCGCGCACCGGCCGGCCCTCGTGGTCGACGACGCGCCCCAGCAGGGTCCAGTCGAGGTCGGGCGCCGCGACTTCGATGCGCGCCGACGGTGTCGTCGCTCCCGGGGCCGCCTCCCAGTGTTCCGCTGGCGCGAGTGGCTCGCGCGCCGCCGACGGCTGCGGCGGCTCGGGAGCCCGGGCTGGTGCGCTCGCGAGTGGACGCACGCTCCACACGACGAGCGCGAGCACTGCCGCGGCGAGCATCGACAAGCTGAGCGCGATGCGAGCTTCGTTCTTCATCGAGAGCGCGAGCTGGCCTCAAGGGTACGCTGCCGCGGGCCTCTCGCCCGTGGGGATCGCCGGTTCGCGTCGCGTCGCGTCGCGTCCGCGGTTGTGGCACGAATGCGGATCCCATGGCCAGCGCGGGGTTCCGCGACCTGCGCGAGCGGCACACGCGAGCGCTCCGTCGCGCGCGAGTCCTCACGTGTCGTGCGCGGCGCTGGTGGTGGAGCGCCGCTGGCGTGGGTGCTACGTTTCGCGCCATGCTGACCGCCGACCTCGCCCCCGCTACGTTCGAAGCCGAGTCCCGCACCGCTCTCGACGAGGCGCGCGCCGCGCTCGCGCGCTTGCTCGCGTTGCCTGGCGATGCGTCGTTCGAGGTGGTGATCGGGGCTTTCGACGCCATCGGTCGACCGCTCGATCGGGTGCGCGGGCGCGCGGGCCTGGCGAGCCAGGTGCACCCCGACGGCCAGCTGCGCGAGACGGCCAACCGCGTGATCCAAGAGCTCGCGGCCTTCGGCACCGAACTGTCGATCCACCGCGGCGTGTACGAGCGGCTGGCCAAGCTCGATCCCGCTCGCGCGCCGAGTGCGCTCGAGGCGCGGCTCCTGGCCAACGCGCTCCGCGACTTCCGGCGCAGCGGTGTCGACCGCGACGAGCCCACGCGCCAGCGCATTCGCGAGCTGTCCGACGAGCTGGTGCGCATCGGCCAGGAATTCGACGTCAACATCGCCTCGGACACGCGCAGCATCACGCTCACCGAGGGAGCGAGCGCGCTCGCCGGCTTGCCCGCCGACTACGTCGCGGCGCATCCGCCGAACGATCGCGGCGAAGTGGTGATCACCACCGACCCCCCGGACTACTTGCCGTTCATGTCCTACGCCGAGCGGGGCGACCTGCGGCGTGCGCTGTGGCGCGAGTACAACCAGCGCGCGGCACCGAAGAACCTCGCGGTGCTGCAGCGCCTGATCGAGAAGCGCCACGAGCTCGCACAGCTCTTGGGCTACCGTTCGTGGGCCGACTACGTGACCGAGGACAAGATGGTCAAGAGCGCGGCCAACGCCAAGGCGTTCATCGACCGCGTCGCCGACGCGGCGCGCGCGCGGCTGCACGCCGAGACCGACGACATGCTGGCGCTCAAGCGCGAGAGCGACCCGGCGGCGACGCTCGTGCACGACTGGGAGCGCGCGTATCTGGTCGAGCGCATCAAGGCGCGGCGCTTCCACTTCGACTCCACCAGCGTGCGGCCGTACTTCGCCTACCGCAACGTGCGCGACGGAGTGCTGGCGACCACTGCGGCGCTCTACGGCATCGAGTTCCGGCGCAACACGAGCGAGCCGGTGTGGCACGTCGCGGTCGAGTGCTTCGACGTGATCGACCGCGGGCAACTCGCCGCGCGCCTGTACCTCGACATGCACCCGCGGCCGAACAAGTACAAGCACGCGGCGATGTTCGATCTGACCCTGGGCGTCGACCGCGGGCTCCCGCAGGCCGCTCTGGTGTGCAACTTCGCCGCTCCCACGGAGAGTGACTCGGGCCTGATGTTGCACCGCGACGTGGAGACCTTCTTCCACGAGTTCGGGCACTTGATGCACCACCTGTTCTCCGGGAGGCAGCGCTACATGGCGTTCGCGGGGATCGCGACGGAGTGGGACTTCGTCGAGGCCCCGAGCCAGATGTACGAGGAGTGGGCTTGGGACACCGGTGTGCTGCAGCGTTTCGCGCGCCACCACCAAACGGGTGAGCCGATTCCCGCCGAGCTGGTGCAACGCATGCGCGAGGCCGACGAGTACGGCAAGGGGTTGCACGTCGGGGGGCAGATGTTCTACGCGGCGCTCGCGCTCGACTATTACGACCGTGATCCCAAGGGACTGGACACGACCGCGCGCATGATCGAGCTCAAGCGCAAGTTGTTGCCGTTCCCGCACGAGGAGGGCACGTACTTCCAGGCCTCGTTCGGCCACCTGCACGGCTACTCGGCGATCTACTACACCTACATGTGGTCGCTGGTGATCGCCAAGGACCTGTTCAGCCGCTTCCAGCCAAACTTGATGGAGCGCGGCGTCGCGCAGCACTACCGCGAGACGATCCTGGCCGCCGGCGGCACCAAGGATGCGAACGAGTTGACGCGCGATTTCCTCGGACGCGACTACAGCACCGAGCCGTTCGAGCGCTGGCTCAACCGTTGAGCGAGGTGCGCCGCGCGCTCACGGCGCGATCAGCACGCTGAGCGCGTCGCTCAGGTTCGTCGTGCTCGGCGCGAGCGGATCGCGCGACCAGTATTGGCAGTACAGGCGCGTACCTGGAGTCAGTCCCCAGGCGGCGAGGTAGGCGCTGCCGAAGAACTGCGCGAAGCTCCCGCTGCAGTCTTCGGGAGGAGGATTGCCACCGGAATTCTGGAACGGTGTGCGCCGCGTCGGCGAGCGCACGCACTTGAAGCCGCCGTGGAACGGCGTCGCGCTCGCCGCGAGCCCCCAGAACAGGAAGCCGTTCTTGTTGGCGAGGACGTTGGTGGCGCGCACGCGAAACGTGCTTTGCGCGGCGCTCGGGGTGCCGGTCGCGGAGATCGCCGGCACGCAGCCGGCGCTGTTCTGCTGGGCCGTGCAATAGACCGTCGGCGCACAGGGGAATGAGCGCCGCAACTCGGCGACGTGCTGCGACGCCACGCCTCCCGCGCGGCGAAACGCGCCGCCGAGCCACAGCGCTTCCTCGCCACTCGCGAGCGGCACGCGTCGAACGCTGCGCACCTCGTTGTCGAGCGTGCTGTCGAGCTCACTCCAACTGGCGCCGTCCCATGTGGCCGCGAAGTGCATCGGTGTCGTGCCGCTTGCGCCGAACGGTCCACCCGCGACGAGCCGCGGACCCGCTCCGAAGTCGAACACCTCGAGCGCGCTGACGCTGAAGTCGAATCCGGCTCCGACCGCGCTCCACTGCGAGCCGTCCCAGCGCGCGACGTGCTTCACCGGAATGCCGCCGGACTGCATGAATTCTCCTCCGGCGTAGAGCGACTCGCCGGAGCCGTCGTCGAACACCGCCAACGACCAGACCGCATTGTCGAAACCGGCGCCGAGCGCGTGCCACTGGGCTCCATCCCAGCGTGCGATGCGCGTCGCGGCCACGCCGCCGATCGAGGTGAAGGCTCCGCCTGCGATCAAGTCTCCGTTGGACTCCGCCAAGGCGAACACTTGCTCGTTGGCGCCGCCGGCGAGTGAGCTCCAATTCGCGCCGTCCCAGGCCGCGATGCGCGACAGCGGCGCGCCACCGAGCGAGAGGAACTCACCGCCCGCGATGAGCAGCGGTCCGCTCGGGCCGTTCCAGGAGCGCAGCACCCAGGTGTGCAGGGCGGAGTTCGCAGCTGAAGGCGCGAGCTCGCGCCAGCCCGAGCCGTCGAACTCGGCGATGCCATCGCCGATCGGCGTGGTGCCGAACGCTGTGAAGTTGCCAGCCGCGAACAGTCGCGGACCTTGACCCGCGTCGTGGGAAACGAGCGCGTGGATCTCGCCGTTGGACGGAGCTCCCACCGGCCGCCACACGGGCGCGTCCCAGCGCAGCACGGCCTCGGAAAGCGGACCCGCGGAGTCGCAGTACACCGCGGCTCCGGTGCCGTCGTCGTGGACCGCGATGGACTCGACCGTTCCACCGATTCCGGCGCCGCTCGGCAGTGCGTGGGTGGCCGCGCCGTCGAAGCGCGCGAGGCCGATCGCGTGTGTGTCACCGAAGACCTGGAACCCGCCACCGACGTACAGCGACGGAGCTTGGCCCAAGTCGATCGCTTTGAGCGCGGTGATGCGTTCGTTCGCGGCGACGAGCTCGGTCCAGGCCGAACCGTCCAGGCGCTCGAGCGTGAAGCGGTAGCGATTGGTCGGCGGCCCCAGACGTGCGAGGGAGGCGTGCAAAGCCGGTCCCGCGCCCAGGTCGACCACGGCCCAGCCGTCCATCCACTCGAAGCTCGGCGGCGTGACGTCGCTCACGATTCCTTGCCGCCAGCGCTTGATGCCGTCGAAGGCTCCCGACACGAATGCGTTGGCATAGACGTACAGCGCGGGTCCGCTGCCATCGTCGAAGGAGGCCAGCTCGCGGACCTCGCTCTGGGGCAAGCCCAGGTTCAGCGCGCTCCACGACGCGCCGTCCCAAACGGCGAGATTCTGCGTCGGCGTGCCCGAGGCCGCGCTGAACCTCCCGCCGACGTACAGGCGCGGACCGCCGCCCGTTCCATCGTCGTGCCGAGCGAGCGCGTAGACCGTGCCGTTGACGCCGCTCGCCAAGGGCGACCACGCGGCGCCATTCCAGCGCGCGACATGGTTGGCCGTGGCACCGCCTGCGTTGCCGAACCAGCCCCCGACGTACAGCTCGCCGCCGATGCCGAGCAGCGTTTCGACGTGCGGCGTCGCGGCGGGCACGCTGTTGGTGAGTCCCGCGCCGAGCGCGCTCCAGCTCGAGCCGTCCCAGCGTGCGATGCGCGCCACGGGGAGCCCCTGCACACCGTTGAAGTAGCCGCCCACGAAGAGCGCCGGGCCGCTGCCGTCGTCCCACGTTTCCAGCGCGGTGGGCAACCCCGAAGCCAGGTTGGGTTGGAACCCTGGAGCAGCGCTTTGGAACACCGGGGACCACGTCGCTCCGTCCCAGCTCGCGAGCCCGCCCACCGAGACGCCCCCCAGGGTGTCGAGACGCCCGCACACATAGACTCGCGGTCCTTGGCCGGCGTCGAAGGCCGCGAAGCTCGGCAGCGGCGTGAAATTGGCGGCGAGCTCGGCTCCGGGCAGGCGTCCGAACGCCGCTTCGAACGAGGTGCACTGCGGCGCGCCCAGGGCTTGGAGCGCGCCGCCCGCCAGGGCCAGCGAGCGGAGGATGAGGACGAGCGGGGACATCAGGGGATTCTCGTCGGGCCTTCGGACTTGGGGATCGTCACCATGGTAGACGCTGTGCGTCCGCGCGGGCGGAACTCGTCACCGCGGGCCGCTCGAGGCCGGAAATCCCGAGTTCTTTGACGACTCTCCAACACTTCCGCCGTCTGTGTCGTAACCGGCCGCCGCGCGTGCGTGTAGATCCGCAGTACCGCCGCGCGCGCCCCCGCCCGGCGCCCCTCATGAACCAACGCAAACTGCTCGCGCTCGTGATCGTGGTGTGCCTCGGCGTCGCCGGCAGCGTCGCTTGGTTCCTGGCGGGCGAATACGAGACCGCCAAGGCCCGCGCCGAGTCCCGTCCAGCGCCGGTTCCGACCTCCGAAGCCCTGCGACCCGGTCACGCCGCGGTCGGGCGGGTGGCCGCGGCGCCGCTGCGCGAGACTCCGCGCGTCTCCGGTTCCTGAGACGGGTGCCGGCGCGGTTGTCTCCTGGCGCCACGCTTCCCTGAGCTACCGTCCAGCCGCGCCACCGTCTCCCCGCGCCACCGTCCTCTTGGCGCCGTGACGATCGCCCACCGGACGCGGCCCTCTTGGTACTTCGAGCTCCAACTCGATCACTCGGGCCAGGTGCTCTCGTCCCACTCCGCGATCCGTCCGGCGAGGTCTGCGAGCACCTCGGGGAGCGCCACTCGGCGCGCCGCGGGAAGCTCGAACGAGTGGTTGCCACCCTCGACGATCGACAGCGTCGAGCGCCCGGCGTAGCGCGTGAGCGCGGCGCGCATCTCATCGGGCGTGGCGAACTCGTCGCGCGTGCCGTGGAGGAAGAGCCCGGGCTGGACGATGGCCGGGAAGTGCTCGCTGCGCTGCTTTTCCGGCGCGCGCGGCGGATGCAACGGAAAGCCGAGCACCACCAGCCCGTGCGCGTCGCAGCCCTTGGCCGCCAGGTGCGTCGCGATACGCCCGCCGAGCGACTTGCCGGCGAGCAACCGCCGGCGCGCTCGCGTGCGCCGCGCGAAGGCCTCGAACACCGCCGCGTGCGCGTCCTCGAGGACCGCGGTGCGGTCGGGGGGCATCGGTTTTCCCTCGCGGCTGGCGCGCTCCATGTACGGGTAGCGGAAGCGCATCACGCGGAAACCGCGCGCGGCGAGCGCGGCCGCCAAGCTCGCCATCCACGGATGCTGCATGTCGATTCCGGCGCCGTGCGCCAAGAGGATCGCGCTGGCGCGCGCCGTGCCGAGCGGCTCGTCGAGCAGCGCGCCCACGGAGTCCAGGTGTGGATGGGCGATCGCGACCTCGAAGGGCTCGGACATGGGCTGGCACGCTAGCGACGGCTAAGCTCCGCGCCCAGTCGACATCGCATGAAGAAGCCCGCGCTCAAGTTGCAGACCACGACGCTGTGGTACTACCCGTCCCAACAACACGCCGAGGAGCCGCAGGGCGATCCGCGCTTCAAGGGCGCGACGCCGACCTACGTGATCTGGAACGTGCTCGAACGCTACACGCGTGAGCAAGATCTGGTGGTCGACCCGTTCTGCGGAGGCGGCACGACGCTCGACGTCGCGCGCGACATGGGGCGGCGCGCGCTGGGCTACGACGTCGCCCCGACGCGCAAGGACATCTTCCGCGCCGACGCGCGCAAGTTGCCGTTGGAGGACGGCGTGGCGGATTTCGTGTTCATGGATCCGCCGTACTCGACGCACCTGGACTACTCCGAGGCGCCGGACTGCATCGGCAAGCTCGACGCCTTCGACGGCAGCTACTTCGAGGCCCTGGAAGGCGTCTTCGGCGAGGTCGAGCGCGTGCTGCGCGATCGGCGCTACCTCGCGCTCTACGTCTCCGACACCTTCGACAAGAAGCGCGGCTTCGTCGGGCTCGGCGCGCGCCTCTACGCGCAGCTCGCCGAGCGCTTCCGCCCGATCGACCACGTATGCGTCGTGCGCGGCAATCGCACGCTCGAGCGACCCACTTACCACCGCGCGGCCGAGGAAGGGAACTTCTTCCTGCGCGGCTTCAACCACCTCCTGATCTTCAAGAAAGAGCGCGGCCCGCGCGCGAGCAGCCCCAAGTAGCCTGGGCGCGCGATGGTCGAGTTCGATGGCTTCCTGAAGGACCTGGCGTTGGTGCTGGTCACGGCCGCGGTCGTCGCGGTCGTGTTCCAGCGGCTGCGGCAACCGGTCGTGCTGGGCTACCTGCTCGCGGGGTTGGTGATCGGTCCGCACGTGCCCCTGCCTCTGTTCGCCGACGTGCAGTCGGTCGGCACGCTCGCCGAACTGGGCGTCACGCTGCTGATGTTCTCGATCGGGCTCGAATTCAGCCTGCGCAAGTTGATCGACTTGGGCGCCGCCGCGGTGTTCATCGTCGCGCTCGAGACCGCGCTGTTGTTCTGGCTGGGGTTTTCCAGTGCGCGGCTGTTCGGCTTCGGCACCGAGGAGAGTGCTTGCATCGGTGCGATCGTGGCCATCGCCAGCACGATGGTGGTCGCCAAGCTGCTCGGCGAGCGCAGCGCGGACCCGCGCATCCGCGAGTTCGTGTTCGGGATCCTGGTGGTCGAGGACTTGGTCTCGATGCTGCTGCTCGCGCTGCTCACGGCGCTGATGAGCGGCGTGGGGCTGACGGCGGGCGAGTTCGTGGTTTCGTCGCTCAAGCTCGGTGCGTTCCTGGCGGCGCTGGTCGCGGGTGGCCTGGTGATCGTGCCGCGGCTCTTGCGCTGGGTGATGGCGACCGGCAATCGCGAAGTGACGCTGCTCGCGGCGGTCGGCGTGTGCTTCGGATTCGCGCTGCTCGCCGAGCGCGCCGGCTACTCGATCGCGCTCGGCGCGTTCTGCGCCGGCACGCTGGCCGCCGAGGCCGGACACGCGCGCATCCTCGAGCCCATGGTGCGCCCGGTGCGCGACATCTTCGCGGCGATCTTCTTCGTCGCGGTGGGGATGATGATCGACCCGGCGGTGGTGCTCGAGCACTTGCCGTTGGCCATCGTGCTCACGCTGGTGATCGTGGTCGGCAAGATCGGCGGGTTGTCGGTCGGCGGTGTGCTCGCGGGTCACGGTCTGGGCAAGAGCGTGCGCAGCGCGCTGTGGCTCCTGCCCGTCGGCGAGTACGGTTTCCTGGTCGCGGAAGTCGGCCGTGGCGCTGGCGAGCGGGGTGCCGAGCTGCACTCGATCGCCGCCGCGGTGTGCGTGATCACGGTCGTGCTCGAGCCCCTGTGGCTCAACCGATCCGAACGCGTCGCCGCGGCGCTCGAGCACCGCGTCTCGCCGCGTGTCGCGGTGTTCGAGACGCTGCACGCGACCTGGATCGAGTCCCTCGGGCGACGCAAGGTCGAGGGCCGGCGCGCCGAGATTCGGCGCATCCTGGCTTGGCTCGGGCTCGACGCGCTGCTGATCATCGCCGTGATCGTCGGCGTGTCGCTGTGGATGGCTCCGCTCGAGCATTGGTTGATCGAGGCCTTCGAGCTCGAGGCCGTGGTCGCGCAGGGCTTGCTCGTCGGTGCCGCGCTGGTGTGCAGCGCGCCGTTCTGTGTCGGCATCCTGCGCGGCTCGCGGCGGCTCGCGGCGGTGCTCTCCGAGCAGGCGCTGCCGAGCGCCGGTTCCGGCGCCGCGGACATGGCGCTCGCGCCGCGCCGAACGCTGTACGCCGCGGTGCAACTCGCCACGCTGCTGGGACTGGGCGTTCCCGTGCTCGCCGCCGTTCAACCGTTCGTTCCCGCGCGCGCTGGAGTCGCGCTGGCTCTCGCGGCCGCCCTGGTCACGCTGTTCGTCGTGGTGCGTGCGTTCCGCAAGCGCGTCGCCGATCTCGACGGCCATTTCCGCGCGGGCTCGCAGGTGGTGCTCGAGTCGCTGGTGCGCCAGGGCCGCGGGGGACTGGACGCGGTGTCGCAGGTGCTGCCGGGGTTGGGCACGCTCCACTCGGTGCGCGTCAGCTCGCGCAGCGAGGCCGTCGGTCGCACGCTGGCCGAGGTCGACGTGCATGCGCGCAGCGGCGCGACGGTGGTGTGCATCGCGCGCGGTGAGCAGGGCTGGGCCTCGCCGACGGCCGAGCACGTGCTGCAAACCGGCGATGTGGTCGCCGTCACCGGCACCGAGGAGCAAGTCGCGCGCGTCGAGACGTTGCTCGGACCGCGGAAGAAGGGTTGACGCGCGCCCCGCGGGCAGAGCAACGGCGCGCAGGAGCGGGTGCTCGCTGCGCGCCGTGGTGCGGTGCGCGAGGTTCGCAGGCGCCGGTCTTCAGCCGTCGCTGGGCTTGTCCGCCGGCGGGTCCGTGGGAACGGGCGCGGGAGCATCGCCCGCTGGCGTCGACGTGCCGTGGCCGTGTCCATCGTCCGCGCCGTGCGTGGCGTCTTCGTCCGGCGGCGTGAGGCCATCGCTGGGCGCGCTGCCATCCGGCGGCGCGACCGGCTCGGGAGCCTTGAGCAGGTCGGTCAGCTTCTTGCGCAAGTTGGCCGCGCTGTAGCCCGGAACCGCGTAGACCCACGCGCTCCACTTGGCGTTGAGCTCGTCCGCTTCCTTCTTCACGTCCTCGAGCGCTTTGAGCTCCGGTTCCTTGGGCGTCTCGGGCGCAGGCTCACCCTCCGCGGGCGGCGGGGCCTGCGGTCCGGGCGCCGCCGCGCGCAAGCTCTCGTCGATCTTGGCCGAGAGCGCGACCCAGGTCTTGGAGTCCCGCTCGATCGAGCGCGCCGTGACCACCAAGCCGTCGAAGCACTCGAAGGTCGCGCTGGTCGCGCCCGCCAGGTCGAAGCCCTCGCTCTTCTGCACGTCGTCGAGCGACAAGTATTGCAGTGCGCTGCCGATGCCGCCGGCTACACCCGGCCACTGCAACTCGGCGCCCTCGGGGAGATTCTCGACGCTGAAGTCCTTGTCGGTCGCGCTGCCCTTGCTCACCGCCAGCGTGTTGCCGTCGGCATGCTGCACGAAGACGCGCTTGACGCGCGTGCCCTCGAGCTTGCCGATCTCGCGGCTGAGCCAATCGTTGACGCTGCCGGCGACGCTGAGCTGGCCCGAAACCTCCCAGGCCTGGCTCTCGCCTTCCTTGCGCACGAACAGCGAGCCCCGACCGCCGAAGCCCTCGTGCGGCTTGGGCTTGCCGACGATCAGGTCGGCGAGCACCGCGCCCGACGCGTCCTTGAGCGTCACGCGCCGTGAGCTCGCCTCGGCCGCCGTCGGTTCCTCGACGCCGAGCTTGGCGTGGCTCGCGGGGTTGGCGGTCATCTGCGCCAAGAGCTCCATCTCGGACACGGCCACGGCCAATTGCTTGACCTTGCCGAAGTCGACCGGATAACCGCCCTTGTCCGCGACGCCCCAGCTCGCGCCGTTCTTCTCGAGGTTGATGGTCGCGTCCTTGGAGACGACGGTCAGCTTGGCGACGTCGTTGAGGCGCGCGCCGAGCTCGGGGAACAGACGCTTGCCGAGCGTCGGGTTGGCCGTGGCCGCGCCGGACTCGCCCCGCTGCGACACGAATACGCCAGCGGCGAGCACCACGCCGGTGACGACCGCCAAGATGCCGAAGGTCTTCTGGTTCATGCTGCCCTCACGCGGTGCGGCGACGGTTGAGTCGATAGATGAACGTGATCAGCGCCAGCGCGATCACGCACAGCGGCACGACGGCGATGTTGAGCACCTTGAGCTTGGTCCCCAGCGACTCGACGTCGTTGTTGAGGTTGAAGCGCACCTCGCGCAGGCGCTTCTTGGTGCTGGCGAGCGTGTCGCGCAGCCCCTCGATCTTGCCCTGCACTTCGGCGCTCATCAGCACCTGCTCGGCGTTCTCGCCGGACTTCGAGAGCAAGTCGTTGAGCTCGCGCTCGGTCTTGTCCTGCTCGTCGATCAGGCGCTGCTCCTCGGCGCGGTAGTTCTGTTCCGCCACGCGCCGGATCTCGTCGACCACCGTGAAGGGATAGGCCGACACGCCGCGTGCGCGCAGGCTGACCAGGTCGGTCGAGCCGCGCATGAAGTCGATCGTGTTGATCACGAAGTCGCCGTTGTCGGCCAGCTTCATCGGGATGCGTTGTCCGAGGAAGTTCTGGATCTGCACCCAGGACGAGTCCTCGAGCATGTCGGCGTCGGCCACGACCACGACGTTGATCTCGCCCTGCGATTCGGCCAAGTGCTCGGCCGCGGGCTCGGCCGGAGGCTCCTCGCCGTTGGTTGGCGCGGGCGCGGGCTTGCCGCCGGGGAAGGCCGACTTGACCTTGCCGGTGATGCGCGCGGCGAGCGTCATCTTCTTCTGGCTGGGGAAGAACTCGGCCAAGAGCTTGGGCGGATCGGGTGAGAACTGGATCGAGCTCACCGGCACCTCCATCGACTCCTCGGAGGTCTGGATCAGCGGCGTGAACTGGGTCGTCGCGCCGTCCTTGACCTCCAGGAAGCCCGGATAGCGGAAGGCCAGGGTCTTGAGCTCGCTGGTCGAGACCTCGCCTTCGATCAGCCCGTCGCGCGGGATCATCGGCCAGGCCGTGAAGGGCACTTGCTCGTAGCGGCCGCGGTTCTGCCAACTGACCGGCGTGGCGAACTTGCGGTCGGTGGCGAGCTTGTCCTTGGGCATCGAAATGCCCCAGGCGTCGAACAGGGCCGGCAGCTCCGAGTTGCGCGGCGCCATCATGGCACTGAGCGGATTCTGCGGATCGCTCGGCGGTTGGTCGGCCTGGCAGTAGGGGTCGGTGAAGACCATGGCGCGGCCGCCGCGCAACACGAACTGGTCGATGGCGTAGCTCAGGCCGGGCTGCACGTTCTTCGGGTGCACGACGAACAGCAGCTCGACGTCCTTGTCGATCGAGGTCGCGCTCGGCGGGATCGAGCGCAGCTCGTAGAACTCGCGGATCTGATCGACCACGGCCCAGGGTTGCGGCGCGTCGCGGCGCATGTTGAAGGGGTCGGCTTGACCCTCGATCGGCAGGCTCGAGACCAGGCCCACGACCATCTTCTGCGGGTGCGCCAGGTCGAACACGAGCTTCGACAGGTCGTACTCGAGGAAGGCCTCGCGCGTGGGGTGCAGGAAGGCGATCGCCTTCGAGTCCCCGACGGTGTTGGAGCCCGCGACGCCCAGGTAGATCTGCTCGCCCGGCGAGGTCGAGAGCGCCTTGAGGCCCGCTTGGATGGCCTGCTCCTCGACTTCGGAGAACGGCACGGGATCGAGCACCTCGAGGGCCAGCTTGCCGTGCGACGCGGACTGGTACTCGCGCAGCAACTCCTCGATGCGCCGCGCGAAGGGACCGACGTACTTCTCGGCTTCCTTGCGCGAGCGGTAGAACTTGAGCGTCACCGGCTCCTCGATCTTGTCGAGGATGCCGAGCGTGCCCGGGGAGAGCGTGAACAGCTGGTTCTCGGTCAGGTCGAGGCGCGCGCCGTTGACCGCGCTGCCGGCGAGCAGATTGACGCCGACCAGCAACAGTCCGCCGATCGCGAGGCCGCCGACGGAGAGCAACATTCGATTCTGCATGGCTCTAGTCCGCCTTCTTCAGCTCGATGACGATCGCGTTCATGAACAGGAAGACACCGATCAGCGACGCGAAGAAGATCAGGTCGCGCAGGTCGATCACGCCGCGCGAGATCGCGCCGAAGTGGGTCATGAAGCTGAAGCTGCGCACCACTTCGACCAGCGTCTCACTGTGCAAGGTCGACTCCAGGAAGCCCGCGACCTGCGGCAGGCCGGGGATCAGGAAGCACAGCGAGACGATCACGGCCAGCACGAAGGCGATCACCTGGTTCTTAGTGATGGCCGAGATGCACGCGCCCAGCGCCAAGTAGCCTCCGGCCATCAGCCAGCTCGCGATGTAGCTGGCCACGATCACGCCGTTGTCCGGATCGCCCAGGTAGTTGACGGTCAGCCACAGCGGGAAGGTCAGCGCCAGCGCGATGCCGGCGAAGATCCAGGCCGCGGCGAACTTGGAGATCACCAGCTGCGGCAGCGTCACCGGCAGCGTCATCAAGAGCTCGATCGTGCCTTGCTTGCGCTCCTCGGCCCACAGGCGCATCGAGATCGCCGGGATCAGCACGATGTACAGGATCGGGTGGAACTCGAAGAACGCGGGCCCCAGGGTGGCCTGTCCGTTCTCGTAGAAGCTGCCCAGGTAGAAGGTCAGGATCCCGCACAAGAGCAGGAAGATGCAGATGAACACGTAAGCGACCGGCGTGGCGAAGTAGCCGGTCAGCTCGCGCTTCAGCAGGACGAGGGTAGATCGCATGGGGGAGGCTCCTAGTTCGCGACCGTCGGCCGAGTCAGCTCGCGGAACACTTCGTCGAGCTTGCCATGCTCGACGTGCAGGCCGTCGAGCTTCCACTTCTCGCTCTGGGCGCGCTGGCTGATCTCGCTCAGGATCGAGCGCCGCTCCTTGGTGGAGACCAACAGCGACACGTCGTCGTCCTCGGTCGCGAGCTGCTCGACGGCCGCGGATCCGAACATGTCCGCCAAGCTGGCCCCGACGCGCGCCGACTCGGTCTTGGGGATCTCGACGCGCACGGCGTTGTGCCACTTCGACTTGGCGGCGAGCTGCGCCGGAGTGCAGTCGACGACCAACTTGCCACCGGCGATGATGATCACGCGCGAGCACAGCGCCTCGACCTCCTCGAGGATGTGCGTCGAGAGGATGATCACCTTGTCCTTCTGCATCGAGCGGATCAGCCCGCGCACCTCGTGCTTCTGATTGGGATCGAGGCCGTCGGTGGGCTCGTCGAGCACCAGCACCTGCGGATCGTGCAGGATCGCCTGGGCCAGGCCCACGCGGCGCTTGAAACCCTTGGAGAGCGTCTCGATCGGCTGGCGCATGACCTTCTGGAGCTGCACCTTCTGCACGACGTCGTCGACGCGCGCGCGCACCTCGGCCCCGCGGTAGCCGCGGATCTCGGCGATGAAGGCCAGGAAGCCCTCCGGCGTCATGTCCGGATAGAGCGGCGCGCCCTCGGGCAGGTAGCCGATCAGGCGCTTGGCCGCCAGCGCGTCGGAGGTGATGTCGTGGCCGCCGACGCGCGCCGTTCCGCCGCTCGGCGGAAGGAAGCCGGTCAGCATCTTCATCGTGGTCGACTTGCCGGCACCGTTGGGGCCGAGGAAGCCGAGCACTTCGCCGCGATCGACGTCGAAGCTCACTCCGTCGACCGCGGTGATGTCGCCGAACCTCTTCTGGAGGTTCTGGATTTCGATCATCGCGCCCATGGATCGGTGTGCTCGTGGGACAGGGGTCAGGGGGGTCGGGAAGTGCAGCGGGCGGCGTCGGGTTGCGCGCGCTCTGCCGCGCCCACGACCGGTCGCTCCGCGCCTGCTCACGCGCCAGTCCTCGCTCGCGAGGGCCGGCCCACGTGCGGCAGGGGGAAACAAAGGGGGCGAATCTTGTACTCGCGAGCGCCGGTCGCGGCAAGCAAGCCGCCCGACGCTCGCGGGTGCAGGATCCGCCTGTTGGGAGGCCTTCGCTACGGTCGCCGCACTCAGTTGTTGGAGCACTTCCGCGGGCAGAGCGCCCGGTGGCGACGCTAGGCTGGTCGCAGGCACGCTCGAGTCCGTCGCGCGGGCGGGAGTTCCTGCCCCGGACGCTCGGGCTCCCCGCAAGGAGTCACGCATGCACCGCATTCTGTGTTGTCTGGGCTTGGCGGCCCTCGGGCCGGCGCCCGGTGTGCTGCCGGGCGCGACCGCTTGGACCCCGCCGCGCGTCGTGCAGGACGACGCAGCCCAGGGCGAGTTCGAGGCGCTGGTCGAGGAGCTCGACAAGGCGCGCGAGGGCTTCTACCAGCGCTTCGACGAGTGGCAGGCCGCGCAGAAGTTCGACGACGCCAAGGCCAGCGCGGAAGAGCGCGAGGCCTACCAGCGGCGCCAGTCGCAGTGGTGGAGCGAGAACGACCCCAGCGCCGGATTCCTGCCGCGCTTCGAGGCGCTGGCCGCGCGCCAGAAGGGCACGCCGGCGGCGCTCTCGTGCTACATCCAGATCATCGAGCTCGATTCGTCCGCGCCCGGGGGCAGCCCGCGCGCCTGCGAGCGAGCACTGGCCGCGCTGCTCAGCGACCACCTGGCCGCCGAGGAGCTCGAGGCCTTCTGCCTCGGCCTGCAGTACGGCGGGCCGCTGAGCCACGTCAGCGTGGTCGACGCGCTGGGCAAGATCCGCGGCGGGTCTCCGCACCGCAAGGTCAAGGCCGCGGCGACCTTCGCGCTCGCCGTCGAGCTCGGGAGCGGACGCGCCGATGCGGCCAAGCGCGACGAGAACCGCAAGACCGCGCGCGGACTGTACGACGAGCTCGCCAAGACCTTCGGCGACCTCAACATGCCCGCGGGCAAGAGCTACGCGCGCGTCGCCAGCGCGTTCGTGTTCGAGCTCGACCACCTGGGGGTGGGCTCGCCCGCACCTGACTTCGAGGCGCTCGACGAGACCGGCGCGCGCTTCAAGCTCTCCGACTATCGCGGCAAGGTGGTGATGCTCGATTTCTGGGGCTTCTGGTGAGGCCCGTGTGTGGCGATGCTGCCACACGAAAAGGAGCTCGTGGAGCGCCTGAAGGACCAACCCTTCGCCCTGCTCGGAGTCAACAGCGACCAACCGCCGCCGCCGGAAGGCACGAAGCTCGACCGCGCCGCGATCAACGCGCGCAACGAGCGCTTCCACGCCGCGCGCAACTTCGGGCCGGCGGGGCAAGTCAAGCTGAGCGAGGAAGAAGCCCAGTACATCGAGAGCGCGCGCGCCGCGCTCAAGAAGCGCTTGGTCGACGAGCGCATCGGTTGGCGCAACGCCGTCGATGGCTCCACCGGCGGCCCGTGGGCCTCGCGCTGGAACACGCGCTATTGGCCGCACATCTTCCTGATCGACAAGCAGGGCGTGATCCGTCACGTCGATCCGGGCGAGGACGAGCTCGAGAGCACGATCCGCGCGCTGCTGGCCGAGGAAGCGCCGAAGAAGTGAGGGCGCACGCCTCGAATTGCGCGCCGGCCGCGGGAACGCGGAGTGTGGAGCTGGCTCCGCGCTCCGCGTGCTCGCTACCATCGCCGTGATGCACGACGCGCACGAGCGGGGCGACACGCCCTTCCTGACCACGCGTTGGAGCGTGGTGGTCGAGGCCGGACGGGTCGGCTCGCCGACATCGAGGGCGGCGCTCTCGGAGCTGTGCGAGGTCTATTGGTATCCGCTCTACGCCTATGTGCGCCGGCGCGGCTACAGCACCGAGGATGCCTCGGATCTGACGCAGGCTTTCTTCGCGCGGCTGCTCGAGAAGAACGTCGTCGGTGTCGCCGATCCCGCGCGCGGTCGCTTCCGCGCCTTCCTGCTCGGATCGCTGAAGAACTTCCTGGCCAACGAGTGGGACAAGCTGCACGCCCAGAAGCGCGGCGGTGGCTCGCGGCCGCTGAGCCTGGACTTCGAGATCGCCGACGAGAAGTTCCGGCGCGAGCCGACGACCAAGCTGACTCCCGAGATGGAGTACGAGCGCAATTGGGCGCTGGCGGTGCTCGAGCGCGCCTTGGCGCGACTGCAAGGCGAGTATTCCAAGCGCGGCAAGGCGGCCTTGTTCGAGCGCCTGCGCAGCGCGCTGGTCTCGGCCGAGGATTCGGATTCGCGCCTGGCGATGGCCAAGGACCTGGGCATGACCGAGGGCGCGGTCAAGGTCGCGCTGCACCGCATGCGCGGCGCGTTCCGCGAGTCGCTGCGGACCGAGATCGCCGAGACGGTCGGCAGCGATCGCGATCTCGACGACGAGCTGCGCGCGTTGATCGAGGCCTTGAGCCACAAGCCGCAGGTGCACGGCGAGTGAGCCGTCGCGGCCCGGCGCTCGCGCGGAAACGCGAGAGCGCGCGCGTGGCGGCTTGCGCGCGCGCCCCGCGATCGTTCGAGTAGCGCGCCTCGCGATGAGCTCGAAGCTGCCCGCCGCCACCGTGTGCACGACGTGCGGGACCGTGCTCGCTCCCGGCACGGCGCCGGGTGGGTTGTGCCCGAGCTGTCTGCTCGGACTGGGGCTCTCGAGCTCGGCCGCCGGACGCGAGTTCGTGGTCACGGGCGGCGGCGAGGAGCTCCCGCCGCCGGCGCCCGAGGAACTCGCGCCGTTCTTCCCGCAGTACGAAGTCGTGGCGCTCGTCGGTCGCGGCGGCATGGGTGCGGTGTACCGCGCGCGCCAGAAGGGCCTGGACCGCGATGTGGCGATCAAGGTCCTGCCCGAGCACGCCGCGAAGGACCCGGCCTTCGCCGAACGCTTCGCGCGGGAGGGCCGCGCGCTCGCCAAGCTCAATCACGCCAACATCGTCAACATCTACGACTCGGGCCGCGCCGGCGAGCTGTTCTACTTCGTGATGGAGTTCGTCGACGGTTCCAACGTGCGCCAGGTGATCCGCGCGCGCAACGCGACGCCCAAGGACGCGCTGGCGATCGTCGGCCAAGTGTGTGACGCGTTGCAGTACGCCCACGAGGAAGGCGTGGTGCACCGCGATATCAAGCCCGAGAACATCCTGATCGACAAACGTGGGCGCGTGAAGATCGCGGACTTCGGTTTGGCCAAGCTGTTCGGTGGCGCGCAGCCCGACGTCACCCTGACGCGCTCGCAGCAGACCATGGGGACGCCACACTACATGGCGCCCGAGCAATGGGAGCGTCCCAGTGAGGTCGACCACCGGGCGGACATCTATGCCCTGGGTGTGGTGTTCTACGAGTTGCTCACGGGCGAGCTGCCGTTGGGGCGTTTCGCGTTGCCCTCGCAGAAGCTCGCCGTCGATGCGCAGGTCGACGAGGTCGTGCTCAAGACCTTGGCCAAGGACCCGGCGCTGCGCTATCAGAGCGTCAGTGCGGTGCGCAGTGAGGTGACCGCGCTCGCGGCGCGTCCCTCGCCCGCGGCTCCGCGCAAGCGCGGGTGCATCGGCGGCCTGGTGCACCGCATCTGGTTCGCGCTCGATCCCTTCACCCGCGCGCACAAGCAGATGTTCGGCATGCCGCTGTCGTCGAACTGGATTCCGCTGGGCTTGGTCGCGTTCCTGTGGACCAGCGCGGTGCTGGCCGAGGCCAGCGTGTTCCTGTGGTTCGCCGCCGTGATCGGGACGCTGATGATCATTCGGAAGACCAAGTGAGCGCGGGAGCCCAGGCCGCTCGGCTCGCGCGCGCATGGAGCGAGCGTCGTGCGCGAGGACTCGTCGCGGGGCTCGCAGCGGAGGTGCCGCTGTGCGTGGCGCGGCCGGCTCGCGTGAGCAGCACGTTGCTCGCGCGCGAGCCCGAGCTCGAGGCCAGCGTGCGCGCGTTCCTCGAACGCTCCGGTCCGCAAGCGACGGGTGCCGGGCTCGAAGCCAAAGTGCGCGCGGTGCGCTGCAGCGTGCGCGACGAGCAGGTCGAGATCGCATTCGCTCCGACGACCTGGGAGCTCGGCCGCGCCTTCCATCTGGCGTTGCTCTCCAGTCCGGAGCTGCCGCCGTTCGCGCAGCACTGGCTCGAGAGCGCGCTCGAGGGCCAGCCGCTGACGCCGGGACTGGGCGCGGTGCACGGCTTGATCGTGACCAGCGACGGCGCGCTGGTGTTGATGCGCCGCGCCGCGGGCGTGCTCTACCGTCCGCTGCATTGGGCCGCGACGTTCGAGGAGCAGATGATCGCCGAGGACTGCCGCGGCGACGACGCGCTGGACGCGGCCATCCGTCGCGGCGTCCGCGAGGAGCTCGGCCTCGACACGGCTCGCGCGCGCGTCGAGTTCCTGATGCCCTTGGTCGAGCTCGAGACCCTGAATTTCGCCTGCTTGTCGCTGGTGCGGGCCGCGGAAACCGCGCGCGAGGTCCGCGAACGCGCCGCCCGCGCCGTCGATGCCGTCGACGTCGCCTCCCTGGACTTCGTCGCCGCCGAGCCGGGACGATTGCGCGAGCTGGCCGCGCGCGGCGGTGCACCGGCCCACACGCCGCTGCATCCGACCTCCGAGCTGCGCCTACTGGCGCTCGCGCGTCACTTGGAATCGGCGCGGCCGTAGTCGTCGGTCAGGCGCTCGATGTCGTCCTCGCCGAAGTAGCTGCCGGTCTGAACCTCGATGAACGACAGCATTTCGGCGCCGATGTTCTGGATGCGGTGGGCCTGGCGCGGGGCGATGTCGAGCGCTTGACCGGGGACGAGCTCGAGCTCGCGCCCCTCGAGCGTCACGCGCGCGCGGCCGGCGACGATCACCCAGTGTTCGGCGCGTTGCGCGTGGCGTTGGTACGACAGGCGCTGCCCGGGAGCGACATCGACGCGCTTGACCTTGAAGCCAGGCGCGTCGTGCAGCACGCGGTACTCGCCCCAGGGCTTGCGTTCGTGCGACGGACTGTGATTCACGCGCGGCGCATCCTAGCGCTACTGACGGCGCAGCGCCTCGGTCGGCGTCATGCGGCAGGCCCGGAACGCCGGCCACACGCCACCGAACAGCCCGAGCAGCAGTGAGAAGCTGACGGAGGCGACCAACACCGCGGGCGTGACGCGGAAGGCGAAGGCCACCTCGGTGAAGGTCTGGCCGTTCATGGTGCCGGTCTCGATGCCGTTGAAGGGCAGCGCCAGCAAGCAACCGGCGAATCCGCCGAGCACGCACAGCACGATCGACTCGAACATGAAGGACAGGAAGATCGGCAGCGGCCGAAAACCCATCGAGAGCAGGATGCCGATCTCGGAGGTGCGCGAGCTGATCGCCGAGAGCATGGTGTTGATCGCCGTGAAGGTGGCGCCGATGCCCATGATGAAGGCCAGCACCACGCCCAAGAACAGCAGGATCCCGCCCAGCATGCGTGTCTGCGACAGCAGGAACTGCTTCTCGGTCAGGGCCTTCGCCGGTACCTCGTTGTCGTTCTTGACGCGCGCCGCGAGCGAGCCCGGCTCCGGACCGCCCTCGGCGTCCGGATCACCGACCAGCGTGCCGGGCTTGACCTTGGCGATCACGCGGTTGGGCCCGTAGCGATCGAGCGTCGCCAGGAAGCGCTCGAGATCGCCCCAGATCTCGCTCGAATACGCGCCTTGGTGGTCGAACACGCCGACCACCCGACAGGGCGTGGTGTTGATCTGCAACACGTCTCCCAGCCGGCAGTCCTGCAGACGTTCGACCAGCTTGCGACCGACGATGACCTCGTCGGTGCCCGGCGTGAAGTTGCGTCCCTCGACGATCTTGATCTCGTCGCCGCGGATCTCGAAGGTCGCCGGCTGCACGCCGCGCATCGGCACGTTGACCTGTCCGCCGTCCATCTTGGGCCGCAGCACGGCGAAATAGCATTCCATCGAGGCCAGCGGGCCGTTGGGCCCGAGCTCGATCTCGGGCAGGCCCTTGATCAGCTTCAGGCCCAGATCGCGGCGGAATTGGCTGTCGGTTTCGCCCGTCGCGCCCGGGCGCAGGAACACCACGACGTCCTCGCGGCCGCCGGCGACGAACATGGTCTTGAAGCCCTGTTGCAGCGCGAGCACGCCCGCGAAGATGGCCACCGTGGCACCGATGCCGAGCACGGTGAGCAAGGTCGCGGCGCGGCGGACGAACAGGCTGCGCAGGTTGTAGCTGATCGGGATGAGCATCGCGTTCTCCGCTACACGCCGGTGCGCAGCGCCTCGACGCAGCGCATGTTCTTGGCTCGCCAGGCAGGCACGATGCCGGCCGCGAAACCGATCAGGACCGTGACCACCACCGCCATCACCGAGGTGCTCGGCGCGATGTGGTAGCCGGGGAAGAACTGCCCCAGCACCACCTCGAAGAAGCCCGCCGTCAGCAGCGCCAGGCCGACCCCGGCGGCTCCGCCCAAGGTGCACAGGAACAGCGACTGCGAGATCAGCACGCGGAACGAGTCGCCATCGGTGAAGCCCAGCGCCTTGAGGATCCCGACGTCGTGGATCTGCTCGCGACCCGCCATCAACATGGTGTTGACCGCGCCGAGCAAGATCGCCACCAGCACACCGGTGCCGATCCAGCCCAAGAACATCGGGATGTCGCCCATCATCGACATGAACTGGCGCGTGAATTCCGACTCGGTGTCGCACTTCACGCGCATCGGGCCGTTCTCGAACAGCGCCTCGACCTCGCTCAGGATGCGCGGCACGTCGGCGCCCGGGCCGACTTTCATCACGAACACCCCGACTCCCGGCTCTTGGCCGTCGGACTTCAGCGTCTCCTCGAAGAAGTCCCAGCGGAAGAACATCGTGCGGTTGTCGAAGTTGGGCTGCGTCGAGCGGTACACACCGACCAACTCGAACTCCCAGGCCGATCCGCTGGGATGCGGGAACAGCGCGCCGATCATCGGGATCTTGTCGCCGACCTTCCAACCGAACTGATCGGCGAGCTGGTAGCCGACGATGCAGCCGTTGCGCGTGCGCGCCAGTCGCTCCCAGCCATCGGCCTCGACCTGGCACTCGGGATAGATCGCGCGCATGCGCTCGGGATCGACCGCGAACTGCCCGAAGAAGTTGTCCGGGCTCTGGTAGTAGGCGCCGAACCACTGCCACTTGACGATGTCCTCGACGCCTTCGACGCGCGCGATCTTGTCCTGGTAGGACAGCGGCATGTCGACGAACAGGCTGATCGAGCTCATCGCCACCAAGCGCGTGGCGCTCGCGGCCTCGAGCCCGGCGTTCATGGTGGTCACGATCGAGCGCAAGAGGCACAGCAGGAACACCGCGACGCACACCGAGCCCACGGTGAGGATCGAGCGCAGCGGGTGCCGCAGGAGGTTCTGGACGACGAGCTTGAACACGGGCCGCTCCTTCAGCGCGCGGCCGCGCCGGCGTCGTTGTGTTCGATGCGGCCGAGCTGGCCCTTGTCGAGGTGCACCACCGATTGCGCGCGCTCGGCGGCGTGCGGATCGTGCGTCACCATCAGGATGGTCTTCTTGAACTCGCGATTGAGGCGCTGGAGCAGATCGAGCACCTGCTCGGCCGACTTGCGGTCGAGGTCGCCGGTGGGCTCGTCCGCCAGGATCACCTTGGGGTCGGTGACGATCGCGCGCGCGATCGCCACGCGTTGCTCCTGTCCACCGGAGAGTTGTCGCGGCCGGTGGTCCAAACGGTCGCCCAGTCCCACCAGTCGCAGCGCGGTCTCGGCGTTCTTGCGGCGCTGCGCCTTGGAGAGCGAGGTCAAGGTCAAGGGCAGCATCACGTTCTCGATGGCGGTCAAGACCGGGATGAGATTGAAACCCTGGAACACGAAACCGACGCTCGCGCCGCGCCAGTGCGCCAGCTCCGCGCCCGAGAGTCGCGCCAGATCCTCACCCGCCACGAACAGCGAGCCGCTGTCGGGCGTGTCGAGGCCGCCGATCAAGTTGAGCAGCGTGGTCTTGCCCGAACCCGATGGACCCATCAGCGCATAGAAGCGCCCTTCCTCCATCTCGAGGTTCAGGCGGTCGAGCACCGTCAAGGTCTCTCCACCGCGCGCATAGCGCTTGGAGAGATCGCGGACGCGGATCATCGGGTCGCTCATCGAGCTCACTCCTGGATGTGGACGCGGTCGCCGTCCTTCAACGAGTAGGGGGGCTGGGCGACGATGCGCTCGCCGCCGCTCAGGCCTTGTTGCACGAGCACGCGACCGCCGCGTTCCTCGCCGAGCTTCACGGCGCGCGCACGCGCCACGTCGCGCTCGAGCACGAACACGAACTTGGCGCCTTCGATCGAGACCACGGCGGCGAGCGGGATCAGGATCGTCGCTTCCGCGCTCGACGCCGCGGGCTGCACGTCCTTCGGCGCGAACACCACACGCGCGCCCATTTCGGGCCGCAGCATCGTGTCCGGCACATCGAAAGCGACGCGCACTTCGACCGTCGCCTTCTGGCGATTGGCCGTGGGCCAGATGCGCTGCACATGTCCGGCGTAGGCACGGTCGGGGTAGGCATCGAGGTAGATGCGCGCGTTCTCGCCGACCACCGCGGCCTCCAGCGAGGTCTCGGGCAACTCGACCTGCACCTCGAGCGAGCTCCAGTCGACCATCGTCGCCACCGAGCCGCGCGCGTTGCCACCCACGCCGTTGGGCGTGACCACCTCGCCGACCTCGGCGTCCTTGAGCACGACGATGCCGTCGAAAGGCGCGCGAACCTCGGTCTTGTCGAGCGTGGCGCGCGCCAACGCGACGCCGGACTCGAGCACCGGTACCCGCGCTTCGCTTTCGCTCACCGCGGCCTGCAGCGCATCGACGCGACCACGGCTTTGGGCCGAAGCCGCACGCGCCGCCCTGAGCCCGGCCTGCGCCGCATCGAGTGCGCCTTGCACGCGCACCAGCTCGGCGCGCGCGTTGTCGACCGTCTGCGCGTCCCAGATCTTCTCGCGCAGCATCTTCTCGGCCCGCTCCAGCTTGGCCTTGGCGAGCTCGAGTGCCGCCGCTTGCTCGTCGATGTCCGCCTGCGCGCGCTGGACATCGGCCTCGCGCGTCGCGATCTCCAGCGCCGCGGCCTCGACATCGACGCGCGCGCGCGCGACCGAGGCCCGCTGCGCCTCGAGCTCCTTCTCGGCGCGCAGCAACGCGGCGCGGTACTCCTCGGCGTACAGGCGCGCCACGACCTGGCCCTTCTTGACCACCGAGCCCTCGGTGACGTTCATCTCGACGATGCGCCCGGGCGTGTCGGCCGAGAGCGCGGCGCGCTTGGCGGCGACCACGTAGCCGTTCGCGGCCGTGCCCGAGACCGCGCTCGCGGCGGCGGCGCTCTGCTTGGAGACCTGGAGCACGCTCACCTTGGGCAAGCGCAGGCCGTCGACGAACTCGAGCAGCGGGACGCGGAAAACGAACAGCGCTCCGCCGAGCACGGCCAACACCACCAGCCACCCGACGAGCCCGCCCCAGCCGCGGCGGCGGCGGAAGCTCGAGGCCGAGCGATCGATCTTGAGGGAGTGGAGGTCGGGTTCCGTCACGGGCGCTGCGGCTGCCAGCCGGTTGCGAGGGCGGAACAGGGTAGCTTCCCGAGCTCGCGCTGCGGAAGCTAGCGCAGCCGCGGCGACGCGGAAAAGCGCGAGCCATGCAGCAGCACGAACCTCGAATCGACGGTGGCGGCACGCACCGACCCTGGCCGAGACCCGCGGCACCGCCGGTGATGCGCATGACCTGGAGTGAGCTGTTGTTCGCGCATTGGGAATGCTCGCCCCGACTGCTCGCGTCGCAGCTGCCCCCGGGGCTCGAGCTCGACACCTGCGACGGACGCGCATGGGTCGGCGTGGTTCCGTTCCGCATGCGCGGAGTGCGGCTCGAGGGTTGGCCGGCCCTGGGCTGGGCCGAGGACTTCCCCGAGCTCAACCTGCGCACCTACGTGCGCTGCGGCGGGCGAGCCGGCGTGTGGTTCTTTTCGCTCGATGCCGCCAGCCCGCTGGCCGTCGCCGGCGCGCGCGCCTGGTTCCATTTGCCGTACTTCATCGCGCGCATGTCGTGCACGACACTCACCGACGGCTCGACGCGCTATGCGAGCGAGCGACGCCACAGCGGCGCGCCGTCGGCCGAGCTCGTCGCACGCTACGCGCCGACCTCAGCGCCGCGCCGCGCCCAGCGGGGCTCGCTCGAGCACTTCCTGGTCGAGCGCTACTGCCTGTATTCGCGCGCTCCGAACGGTGGGTTGTTGTGCGGCGAGATCGACCACGCGCCTTGGCCGATCCAGGATGCACGCGTGGCGTTCGAGCGCAACTCACTGGGACGGGCGGCGGGTTTCGAGCTCGCGCCCGAGCCCGCGTTGGCGCACTACGTGCGGGCCCTCGACGTCACGGCCTGGGCTCCCGCACCCGTCACATGAAGGCCCCACGGCTACGAACTGCGGCCGACCGCCGGCCCAGCGCGCCAGCCCTCGGGAATCGCTAGCTTGTTCGAGCATGGCCGAGAACCAACTCGAGCGCGAGCGCTCTCGTCGAATGCCCACGCTGATCCAGGGCGGCATGGGCGTCGGAGTGTCCAACTGGCGCTTGGCCCGCGAGGTCGCGCGCGCGGGACAGCTCGGCGTGGTTTCCGGCACCGCGATCAACACCGTGATGATCCGACGCCTGCAAGATGGCGACGAGGGCGGCCACGTGCGGCGCGCTTTGGAGCGCTTTCCGGAGCGCGAGTTCGCGCGCGAGATCGTGCGGCGCTTCTACCGGCCGGGTGGTCGCGCGCCGGGCGTGCCTTACGCGTTGTGCCCGATGAGCGGCATCACGCCGGGCCTCGACACGCAGCGCCTGGGTGTCGCCGGTGGTTTCGTCGAGATCACGCTGGCCAAGGAGGGCCACGACGGCTTGGTCGGCATCAACTTCCTCGAGAAGCTGCAGCTCTCGAACCTGCCGGCGATGTACGGCGCGATGCTCGCCGGTGTCGACGTCGTGCTGGTCGGAGCGGGGATTCCGCGCGACATTCCCGCGGCGCTCGACGCGCTCGCGGTGCACGCCGACGCGGTGTGCCGCACGGCGCTCGCGATCGACGAGCGCGGCGGCGACGACGTGCTGTTCAGCTTCTCGCCACGCTCGGTGTTCCCTTCGCTGGTGTGCGCTCCGCTCGAACGGCCGCGCTTCTTCGCGATCGTCGCCTCGGCCTCGCTCGCCGAGTACCTGCTGCGTCACACCACGGCGCGCATCGACGGTTTCGTGGTCGAGGGCCCGACCGCTGGCGGGCACAACGCACCCCCGCGCGGCGCGCTGCGCCTCTCGCAGCGCGGCGAGCCGATCTACGGGCCCCGCGACCTGGCGGACGCCGACGCACTCAAGGCCCTCGGACTGCCCTTCTGGCTGGCCGGCTCGTGGGGGACGCGCGAGCGCTTGCAGCACGCGCTGGAGCTCGGCGCCGCGGGCGTGCAAGTCGGGACGGCTTTCGCCCTGTGCCGCGAGTCCGGTCTCGCTCCACAGCTGCGTCAGCGCATGCTCGACAAGTGGGTCTTCGGACCGCCTGAGCAGCGCGAGCGCGTGTTCACCGACCCCTTCGCGTCCCCGACGCATTTCCCGTTCAAGATCGCGCCGCTCGAGGGCACGCTCTCCGATCCCGAGGTGTACGCGGCGCGCGAGCGCATCTGTGACCTGGGCTACCTGCGCGCAGCGTGCCGCGGCGCCGACGGCGCGCTTTATTACCGCTGCCCCGCGGAGCCGATCGACGACTTCGAGCGCAAGGGGGGCGTGGCCGAGGACGCGCGCGGCCGCAAGTGCTTGTGCAACGCTCTGCTTGCCGACGTCGGTCTGGCGCAGGCGCGCGCCGACGGCGCGAGCGAGCCGCCGTTGCTGACCGCCGGCGACGACCTGGAGACGATCGAGCGCTTCTTCAGCGACGGTCGCACCGAGCTGCGCGCCGCGGACTTGGTCGAGGAACTGGTCGGCGCGGGCGCGCGCCTCATCTGAGCGCCGCGCGCAGTCGCTCGAGCAGCGTGTGCGCGTCGCGCGCGGCTCCGTGCTCGGCACCGAAACGCTCGCGGATCTCGCGCTCGGCGTTTTCCGCCAAGGAATGCGCGCGCTGCAGGTCCTTCTCGTGCAGCAGCTCCGCCAGGGCCGCCCGCGCGCGCGCCGGCAGCCACCAGGCATAGCTCGACCCGCGCTGGCGAGCCGCCAGTGTCTCGAGCAGCGGCGCCGCGCTCTCGGGGCGGCCCTGGGCGAGTTCGAGCCGTGCGCGTGCCCAGGTGATCCACTGACCGCGAGACTGCGCGCTGTCGAGGGCCTCTGTCTCGGTCCCTGACGCGCTCAGAGAAGTCTCGGCGCGCGCGATGTCGCCGCGGGCGACATACCAATCGACCAGTGCGCAGCGCAGGTACAGCACTCGATTCTCGAGGGCCGGGTCGCGCGTCGAGCCGAAGTCCGCGAGCGCGCCTTCGGCCACCGCGATCGCACTGTCGAGCTGGTCCAAGCCCTCGTGGGCGAAGGCCGAGCACATCCGCGAGAACAGCGCGACGTGGGCGCGCTCCAGCTTCGCGGAGGCGGCCACCGAGAGCGTCGCCTCGCACAGCGCGTTGAGCTCGGCGAACCGCGCGCTGCGCAGCAGGTTCTGCATCAGGTTCTCGCGGCAGACGAGCGCGTTGCGGTGTGCCGGGCTCGCCACCTGCTCGAAGATCGAGAGCGCGCGCTGGAGCGCCTGGATCTTCGCGGCGAGCTTGGGCAGCGCGCGATGGAAGCGCACGCGGGCCAAGTCGACCGAGAGCTCCATGCGCTGAGCAACCTCGGCGAACTCCAAGCCGTCCCACGTGCGCAGCACGATCACGTCGCGGTCTTGCGGGTCGAGCAGCTCCAGCGCGAGCCGCACCCAAGCGCGCCACTGCTTGCGCTCGAGCGCCTCGTCGGGCTGCGTTGCCGGGCGTGCGCTGCCGTCGAGCACCAGCAGCCCGTCCTCCGTGAACGGCGTTTCGCGCGCGGCCTGGCGCCGCCGCCGCGTGTAGAAGTCGTTGCGATCGCGCAGGACGTTCTCGGCGATGCGTGCGAGCAAGAAACGCAAGTGCGCCTCGTTGCGGATCTCGAAGCGCGGACCGTAGCGCAAGAACTCGAGCAACGCGTCCTGCACGATGTCGCCGGTCTCCTCCTTCGCTCGCAGTGCCTCGCCCAGCCTCTGGCGGACGTGGACGCGGATCCATGGCAGGTGGTGGGCGAGGAGCTCCTGGAGCGCGCCTTCGTCGCCCTGGTGCCAGCGGCGCAGCAGCTGGGTCGACTCGGAAACGTGCTGTCCCATCGCGTCTGTTCCCGCGCCGTGCTGCGTGGGCCAGCCCAGGGTAGCGCGCTTCCTCGCGCGCGCGATGGCGCGGCGGGGCGAGCCAGCGAACTCCGACGCCCGCACGTTCCGCCGAACGTTCACGGGCGCCGGAAGAACGTGCATGTTCAGCGCGCCGGTGCAGCGCGGAGCGCCTGTTCGACCAGTTGGCGCATGTCGGACATGGCCTGCACGCGCGCCTCGCGCTCGAGCCGCAGCTCTTCGCGCAGGCGCTGGTTTTCGTCCCGCAGATCGCGCAGGGCTTCGACCGCCAGCGCCTCGAAACCGCGAATGGTCAGGAAGCGCATGCCGTCGTCCTTGGTGCCGACCCAGTCGGGGAACACGCGCTCCACCTCTTGCGCGACGAAACCGATGCGCTCGCCGGAGAGCTCGCCGATCGCCGCCGGGTCGATGTACTCGTAGGTCACCCGCGCAGCGCCAGCAAGCGCTCGAGGGCGCCGTCGAGATCGCGCACGTTCTTCTTGAGGCGTGCGTCCGAGGACACCGACCATGAACCGCCGCCCGGCTTTCCGGCGCTGCCGGCGACGTCCAGGGTGAAGGCTGGCGCGCCGTGGCCGATCGCGACACGGCCGGTGCCCGACGCGCTGATGTTGACGTTGCCGCCGTTGTTGTTGAGCGACAGTGTGCCGCTCGCGCCGTTGTTGCGCGCCAAGATCTCGTTGTCGTCGAACAGCACGTTGGTGGCACTCGTTTGACCGATCTGGAAGTAGCCCCCCGACGTGGGTGTCGCGTCCGAGCCCCCCAAAACCTGCAGCGGTACGCCCGGTGCCGCGGTGCCGATTCCAACGCGTCCGTTCTTGAGCACGGTCAAGGCGTTCGAGCGCGCGCCGAACGAGCCGTTTCCGACCTCCAACAGCGGATCGGTCGCGACCCAATTCAGCGGATCGCCGCCACCCACGTTGAAACGACCCAGCGCGGTCACGCAGTAGCCATCGGACAACGCGTTGCTTCCGAGCGCCGTGCTGCAGTCGCCGTTGGCGATCGCGTTGATGCCCTGGACGAGGCTGCACGTGCCGTTGGCTTCGGTCAAGCTGCCGAAGGCGACGGCGCTGTAGGCGCTGGCGTGGACCGACACTCCCATGGCGAAGGCGTGCTCGTCGCTGGCCACGCTGCTCAAGCCCCCGGCCAGGCTGTAGCGCCCAGAGGCCAGCGTGTTTTGACCGAATGCGGTGCTCATGTCGCCCGAGGCGCTGGCTCCAGAGCCCCAGGCCGCGCTCGAAGTTCCGCTGGCGTGGCTGTTCAGTCCGAACCCGACGCTGTACTTGCCCATCGAGAATCCGGCGAAGTTGCTGACGAACGAGCCAGCTCGCAGCGCGGCATGGGGCACGGAGAAGAACAGGCGTGAGTCGCTGTTGAGGTTGAGCCCGGTGAAGACCTGCGGCGTGGGGCTCGAATATCCCTCCACCAGCATTCCCTCGGCATCCGCGACGTGCAGGCTGGATTGTGGAAAGCCGGTCCGCATCCCGACGTTGCCGGTGTTGGCGCTGATGAAGAGCTCGAGGCCGAGCGGATAGAGCATGCCCCAGGTCGGAATGCTGGCCGCCGGTATGCAGTTGCCGGGAGCGGCTTGGTCGATCACGCCATCGGCGCAGATCGCCGACGGTGGGCTGGCCATCTGCAGGCTGCCGATCGATCTGGGGTTGCCAACTTGTTGGGCCAGCGCTGCGGGGAGCAGCAGGCACGGAGCGAGCGAGACGATCTTCATGCGCACCTCGTGGAGCGGAATCGAAGGACCGTCGACCGCGGTCGACGGGCCGCACGGAGGGCGCGGCGACTCGAGAGCGACAGCTCTGGTCCGGCGTAACGAGACTCTCGGAATTTCCTGTCGCTGCGGCGCTGCGCGCTCACTCCGCGCGCTCGAACAGTCCGCGCTCGCGGGGCGGGGAGTAGCGCGCGAGGTACTCGGAAACGTCGAGCTTCTTGGCGGTCGAGTCGGAGGTCATGCAGCGCACCTTGCCGAAGACCTTGCGCTCGGGCCACGGGCGATCGAAGCGACCCAGGCACCAGAAGATCCCGCTGTAGGAGTTCGGATTGCGGCCGTCGAGCGCGTAGCGGTTGTTGAGCTCGATCAACGTAGCGAGCGCCTCCCGCGGCGTGCGCGACCACTCGAGCACTTTCTTGCCCCACAGCATGCGCAGGTAGTTGTGGATCGAGCCCTCGCGCACGAGCTGCGTCTGAGCCGCATTCCACAGCGCATCGTGCGTGTGCGCGGCCGCGAATTGCTCGAGCGAATAGAGCGCGGGTCGCGGGTCGTCGGCGTGTTCCACGAGCGTCTCGAGTGCCCACGCCGGCAGCGCGTCGTAGCTGGCGTAGTCGGCGCGCCGCGAGCAGAACACGTAGCCCAGCTCGCGCCAGGTGACGAGCTCGTCGAGGAACGCCTCGGCCATCGAGCTCATGTTCCACCAACCGCTCTTGCGGCCGTGCGTCACGCCCGCGATCCGCGCCGGAGACCAGTCCTCGCGCCGAGCGAGCTCGCCCAGCACCTGGTGCACGCCGATGTGGCCGAAGTGCAGGTAGGGCGAGAGCCCGCTGGTTCCTCGCGCGTCCGGTTGGTTGCGCTGCTCCTCGTAGTCGACCAACTTGCGATCGAGGAATCCGCGCATCGCCGAGAGCGCCGCGCGCTCGCCGCCGCGGAGCTCGACGGGCTTCACCCGCGCCTCGATCGGCAACGCCGCGAGCGCGCGCTCCGCACCGCGCAAGAGCTCGTCGCTCGCCATCGGCCAGCGCTTCGCGATGGGCTCGGGCACGGCACCGCTCGGCAAGCGCACGTCCGCGAGCGCGTCGGCGAGCGGCGCGGACTGCACGTGAGGCGCGAGCGACTTCTGCAGGAAGCGCCGGAACGCGTAGGCCGTCGGGAAATCCGTGGGTGCGGCGCGCAAGGGCAGCAGCCCATTGGAATCGACGCTCTCGAGGCGTACCGCGAGCTTGGCGGCCGCCGCGGCCAGCATGCGCGGCAGGAAGAAGCACGGGAACTCGTCGGTGACGACTCCGCAAGCCCGCGCCGCGAGCGCCGCGATCAGACCGCGACCGGCGCCGACCTCGGGCTCGACGTATGCGTGGTAAGCGATGCCGCGCTCCTCGAACCAGCGGCGCTGGTCCTGCATGCCGTCGAGCACGAAGCGATGCAGCCGCGCGCTGGCCCACGGGTAGTCGCAGCGCAACGCCTCGAGCACGATCAGCGGAACGTCGAATTGCGTGGCCCGCGCGACCGCGTGTTGCAGCGCGAAGTTGGACCCGCCGCGGCGCGTCGAGGTCATCCAATACACGACGTGATCGCCCTTGGAGCGCCACGGGCGATCGACGAGCGCGCGCACGCGCAGCGCGGGGACTTCGAACACGGTCATCGGAGCTCCTCGAGCGCTCTGCGCAGCACCAGGTCGAACATCGCTGGCGTGAGGCGGCCGGTCCGCGTGTTGAGCGGACTGGGATGGAAGGCCGCGAGGACCAACAGCGGACCGCAGTTGACGCTCGCGCCGTGCGCGAACCGCGGAGTGGGGCCGGCGCTCGGGTGACCCATGCGCTGCAGCGTGAGCAGCACCTCGCGCCACGCGTGCGCGCCGAGGCACACGACGACACGCACCTGGCTCGCCAACGCGAGCTCGCGCCGCGTGAAGGATGCACAGCGCGCGAACTCCCGCCGCGTCGGTGCGTTTTGGGGCGGCACGCAGCGCACGACGTTCGTCAGGCGCGTGGCGCGCAACTTCAGTCCGTCGTCGCGCGCGAGCGAGACCGCGGCGGAGGCGAGCCCCGCGCGATGCAGCGCGGCGTAGAGGAACTGCGACGATGCGTCGCCGGTGAATGGACGCCCGGTGCGGTTCGCTCCGAGCGCGCCCGGCGCGAGCCCGAAGATCACGATGCGCGCGTTTTCGTCGCCGAATCCGGGCACCGGGCGCGCCCAGGATTGCGCCTCGCGACCCGCACGCGGACCGCGAGCGCTCGCGGTCGCGCGCCACCGCACCAGGCGCGGGCAGCGTGAGCAGGCGACGACGTCGCGCTCGAGGGCGCCCCAAGTGTCCAGTTCGCCTGCCGTCCCCATGCTGCGACGCGCAGCTCGTGAGACGGCGCGCCGAACGCGCATGGTGGCACGTGGCCCCGCGTCGGCACAGCGCGGACAGCGTGTGTCGAAACCGATATTGGTCAACTCCCGCAGCTCGTGCTCTAACCGGAGGCTGCGTACGCCGAGCACCGCTCTCTCCCCTCCGATCTTGCAGCTTGTCCCGCGGTTTCGGCGCATGCTCTCCACGGGTCCTCGCGACTCGACCACGGGCGTTCCTCTTCAGTGGGGGACGCCCGTGGACTCTCGGGCCGAGTCCGCGCCGAAGCGCCAGCGCACCGCGCGCGCACGGTAGCCGAAGATCGCGCTCAGTCGCCCCGCGATGAGCCAGCGCTGCGCGAGCGCGCCCAGTGGCCCCAGCGGAGCTGCGTACCACACGCGGTCTTCCATCAGGGTGTGCTCGCCGGCGCGCGCGAAGCGGTGCTCGTGCCACCACGCGCGATAGGGGCCTTCGAGTTGGCTGTCGACGAAGCGCGCACCGGGTTCCCAGACCTCGATGCGTGAGCGCCAGCGCAGCGGCACCGGCCCGACGCGGATCGCGTAGTCGATCTCGCGACCAGCGTGCATCGCGCGGCCGGGTGCGCCGAGCGTGGTGAAGGCCATGGTCGGCGGTGTGATCGCGCCCAGGTTCTCGGAGCGCGAGAAGAACTCGAACACCTGCTCGAGGGGCGCGTGGATCAGCGTGCGCTGCGCGAGCTGGTAGCGCGGCTTGCGTTGGCGGAGATACTCGGCATCGGGTGCGTCGCGGCACGCCCCGATCTCCACCGTCGGGTCGGGCGCGACGAGATCCTCGAGCGCGCCCGCGAGTGTGGGGAAACGGAACGCGAAACCCGCCGCGAGCGCGCGCGTCGGCCGCACGCGCTGACCGGTCAGCAGCAGGCTCGCGACTTCCCCGAGCACCAGCTCGAGCGCCACGCCCGGCACGGGGAAGGGCGTGGGACGCCGCAGTGCCTGGCCGAGCGCGCGCGTGAACTCGGAGTTGCGCACCGGCTCGGGCGCGGTCGCCGCCAGTGCCCCCGAGAGCGACTCGTCGCGCAGCGCGCGCACCACGAGCTCGAGCCAGTCGTCGATGTGGATCCACGGCATCCACTGGCGCCCGTGGCCGAGTCGACCCCCGAGGCCCAAGCGGAATGGAGGCAACATCGTCGCGAGCGCTCCGCCCTCGGCGCCGAGCACCACCCCGGTGCGCAGCAACACCGTGCGGACCTGGGCTTCCTCGGCGGGGCGAGCCGCGGCCTCCCACGCGCCGCACAGCTCGGCCAGGAAACCCTGGCCTGGGCTGGAACGTTCGTCGAGCTGCTCGTCGCCGCGATCCCCCCAGATCCCGACCGCGCTGCCCGAGACGAACACCGCCGGTCGCCTGGCCGCGCCGGCGATCGCTCGCGCCAGGCGCGCAGTGGTGGCCACGCGGCTCGAACGCAGCTCCGCGCGCCGGCGCTCGCTCCAGCGTGGACCGAAGAGGGGCTCCCCGGCCAGATTGACCACGGCGTCGACGTGCGCGAGCTCCGCCCGCAAACCGGCGTCGGAGATCGAGGTCGAGAGCAGGCGCGGACCGCTCCCCAGCACGCCGCGGGCGCGCTCCGGGTCGCGCACGAGGGCCACGACCTCGAGGCCAGCGCGCGCCAGGCGCAGGGCCAAGGCGCGCCCGAGAAACCCGCTGGCGCCGCTCAAGAGCACTCTGTTCAGTTGCTTCATCGAAGTTCCCACGGCTCGTCCAAGGAGACGAATTTGAGACAATATAGACGATTATAGCTGGAAAAAAGGCCATCATCGGACGATTCTAGGTGAACCATGGACGAATTCATGACGAGCGCGGATGTCGCCCGGCTGCTGGGCGTCGGCCCGACCAGCGTCAAGCGCTGGGCGGACTCAGGTCTCTTGCCGTGCCTGCGCACCCCCGGGAGACACCGGCGCTTCGTGCGCACGGAAGTCGAGCGCTTCCGCGTGCGCCAGCACGAGGTGCACGCTCCCGATCCGGCGCAGATCGAAGCCTGGATCCGCCTGATCGAGTCGGAGTGCGGCCCCTACGAGGTCCACAGCGCGCTGCTCTTCGACCGCTCGCGCCTGGGCGCGTGGTGGCGCGTGGCGGAGCAAGTCGGAAGCGTGCTGGTCGAGCTTGGCCGGCGCTGGGAGCGCGGACAGATCTCCGTGCTGCAAGAACACCTGGCGAGTGAGCGCTTGGCCCGCGGGCTGGCGCGCTGCACCGAGTCGATCGCGGTCGCTTCGTCGGGCCCGCGCGCGCTGCTCGCGGGGGCGGAAGGCGACGAGCACACGCTCGGGCTGCAGCTCGCCGAGTTGGTGTTCCGCGAGCGGGGCTGGAGCGTGCTGTGGGGCGGTCGCTCGGTTCCGACTGCGGAGGTCCGCAAGCGCGTCGAGCACGGCGACTGCGACCTGGTGGCGCTGTCCGCCGCCGCCAGCTTCAGCGACGAGGCGCGGCTGCGCGAGCAGGTGCGCGCCATCGGCTCGGCCTGCGCCGAGCGCGAGGTCGAGCTGGTCTTGGGCGGCGGCGGGGCCTGGCCCGACGCGAGCGCCGAGTTGCCGCGTTTCCACCGCGTCCGGAGCTTCCAAGAGCTGCATGAACTCCTCGGCATCCTCGGTCGTTGACCCCGCCGCGCCGCCGCGCTCCAACCCGATCCGCATCGGAGTCAGCGCCTGCCTGCTCGGGCGCGAGGTGCGTTGGGACGGCGGTCACAAGCGCGATCGTTTCGTCACCGACGGCCTGGGGCGCTTCGTCGAGTTCGTTCCGCTATGCCCGGAGGTCGAGAGTGGACTCTCCATTCCGCGGCCGACCTTGCGGCTGGCGGGTGAGATCGACGATCCGCGGCTGGTGTTCGGCGACAGCGGCGCGGACTACACCGAGGTCATGCGCAGTTTCGCGCGAGCGCGCCTGCACACGCTCGCGGACCTGGACTTGTGCGGTTTCATCTTGAAGAGCGACAGCCCCAGCTGCGGTCTGGAGCGCGTGCGCGTGTACGGCAAGGGCGGGATGGCGCTGCGCAAGGGGCGCGGGCTGTTCGCCGCCGAGCTCGCGGCGCGCTTCCCGCTGCTGCCGCTCGAGGAGGAGGGCCGGCTCAACGACGCCAAGCTGCGCGAGACCTTCGTGGAGCGCGTGTTCGCCTACCGGCGCTGGCTGGACTTCGTCGCCGCGGGCGTGTCGCTGGCCCGCATGGTCGATTTCCATCGCATCCACAAATACCTGCTCCTGGCGCACAGTCCCGAGCACTACGCCGCCTGCGGGCGCTTGGTCGCGCGCGGCAAGGCGCTCTCGCGCGCCGAGCTGCGGGAGCAGTACGGCGAGCTGTTCATGCGCGGCATGGCGCGGGCGGCGACGCGCGGACGGCACACCAACGTGCTCCAGCACATGGCGGGCTATTTCAAGAAGCAGCTCGACGCGGCCTCCAAGGACGAATTGCACCGCACCCTGGACGATTACAGCGACGGACTCGTGCCGCTGATCGTGCCGATCACGCTGATCCGCCACCACGTGCGCGTGTTCGGGCTCGCCTATCTGGAGGAGCAGGTGTATCTCGCGCCGCACCCCAAGGAACTGATGCTGCGGAACCAAGTGTGAGCGCGCGTACAAGTTCCGGCCGGCCGCGGTTTGCCGGGTTTCTTGCTTTCGAAGTTCGCGGCAGAAGCCAAACTGTCGGCCCGCGATGACCCTCGCCCAAGCCTTGGCGCACCTGGGGCTGGGCGCGGCCTTCGCGGTGGCCGTCCTGTTCGGTCTGTGGCTCCTGCAGCTGCGGACGCGCAACGCGACGGTCGTCGACGTCGCCTGGGCGGCCAACCTCGGGGCACTCGCGGTTTGGTACGCGGTGGCGGGGTCGGGGCTGCCGCAGCGGCGCCTGCTGATGGCCACCGCGGTGGTCGCGGCGACCTGGCGGCTCGCGCTGCATCTGTGGCTCGATCGCGCCCGAACGGGCGTCGAAGACGGGCGCTATGCAGTGCTGCGCGAGCGCTGGGGCCGCAGTGCACCTCTCAAGTTCCTCTACGTCTACCTGATCCAAGCGCTCCTCGACGCGATGCTCTCGCTGCCCTTTCTCCTCGCCGCCGGTAGTACCGCGCCGCTGGGCCTGTTCGATGGGCTGGCCTGCGCCCTGTGGGGCGCGGCGTGGCTGGGAGAGCGCGCGGCCGACCGCCAGTTGGCGCGCTTCAAGGCCGATCCGCTCAACCGCGGGCGCACCTGTCGCGCGGGGCTGTGGCGCTTCTCGCGCCATCCGAACTACTTCTTCCAATGGCTCCTGTGGTGCTCTTACGCCTTGTTCGCGGCCAGCGCGCCCTGGGGCTGGCTGGCGTGGAGCGCACCGCTGGCGATGCTCGAGCTGATCCTGTTCGTCAGCGGCATTCCGCCGACGGAAGCGCAGGCGCTGCGTTCACGCGGTGACGACTACCGCGCCTACCAGCGCGAGACCAGCGCGTTCGTCCCGTGGTTTCCCCGCAGTCAGGCTCTGCGATGAGCCTGCAAGCCCTGATCGAAACCGGTCGCGTGCCCGACTTCGCGATCCGCGCCGGGATCCGCCGCTTGCTGCGCCAGCGCTTGGTCCAAGAGCAGCGCGGCAGCGAGGCCGAGCGCGCGGCGGCCCTGGGGCGGCTGCTGGAGTCGATGCGCAGCGGACCGATCGCGGTGCACACGCGCGATGCCAACGCGCAGCACTACGAGCTGCCCACCGAGTTCTTCCAGATCGTGCTCGGGCGGCACCTCAAGTACTCCAGCGGCCTGTGGAGTCCGGGCGTCGACTCGCTCGACGAGGCCGAAGCCGCGATGCTCGCGCTCACCTGCGAGCGCGCCGAGCTGCGCGATGGCCAGCGCATCCTCGAGCTGGGCTGCGGCTGGGGCAGCTTGAGTTTGTGGATGGCCGAGCGCTATCCGCGGAGCAGCATCTTGGCGCTCTCGAACTCGCGCTCGCAACGCGAGTTCATCGAAGGCCAGGCGCGCGCGCGGGGCCTGGGCAACCTCGAGATCGTCACCCGCGACATCAACCACTTCGCGACCGAGCGGCGCTTCGAGCGCGTGGTGTCGGTCGAGATGTTCGAGCACACTCGCAATTGGCAGGCATTGTTCGCCTGGATCGCGGAGCACCTCGTCCCCGAGGGAATGCTCTTCTTCCACGTCTTCGCGCACACGCGTTTCGCGTACCCGTTCGAGACCGAGGGCCAGGACAACTGGCTGGGGCGCAACTTCTTCACCGGAGGCCTGATGCCCTCGGAGGAGCTGCCCGCGCATTTCCAACGCGATCTGGCCTTCGAGCGTCGCTGGCGCATCGACGGCACGCACTACGCGCGCACCGCCGAGGCCTGGTTGGCGCGGCTCGACCAGTACACCGCCGAGGTGCGCCGCATTTTCGGCGCGACCCACGGTGCGGCGCGCGCTCGCGCTGGAGTCGAGAACTGGCGTGTGTTCTTCATGGCTTGCGCGGAGCTGTGGAACTTCCGCGGTGGCAGCGAGTGGATCGTGTCCCACAACTTGTTCCGGCAACACGACGCGCCGACGCAGCTCCGCGTTCCGGCAAAGACCTGAGGTTCGAATGCAGACGTCGCCCGCGGCTCCGCCGCAATCCAAATTCCTCCCGCTCGCGGTCCGACGCTGGATCGATTCGTGGGAAGGCATCGACGATCCGCTGCCGCCGCGCGACAAGCGCGTCGACTGGCTGCGCATCATGCCGTTCGTGCTGCTGCACGTGGCGTGCATCGCCGTGGTGTGGGTCGGCTGGAGCTGGTTCGCGGTCGGGGCTGCGCTGGTGCTCTACGTCGTGCGCATGTTCGGCATCACGGCCTTCTACCACCGCTACTTCTCGCACCGCACGTTCAAGACCTCGCGCGCGATGCAGTTCGCCTTCGCCGTGTTGGGCAACAGCTCGGTGCAGCGCGGGCCGTTGTGGTGGGCCGCGCACCATCGCGAGCACCATCTCAACTCGGACACGCCCGAGGACACGCACTCACCGGTGCGCGATGGATTCTGGTGGAGCCACGTCGGCTGGATCACCGCCAAGTTCAACTTCGCCACGCGCCGCGAGCGCGTGAAGGACCTGCTCAAGTACCCCGAGTTGGTGTTCCTCGATCGCTACGACACGCTGGTGCCGATCCTGTTCTTCGCGGCGCTGTACGGCTTGGGCGCGGCCCTCGAGCGCTTCGCGCCCGGGCTGGGGACCAACGGTTGGCAGTTGCTGGTGTGGGGGCTGATCTCGACCGTCGCGCTGTTCCACGGCACGTTCACGATCAATTCGCTCACGCACATGTACGGCACACGGCGTTTCCAGACGCCCGACCACAGCCGCAACAACTGGTTGCTCGCGATCATCACGCTGGGCGAGGGTTGGCACAACAACCACCACCACTACCAAGGCTCCGTGCGCCAGGGCTTCGTGTGGTGGGAATACGACTTCAGCTACTACGCGCTGGTGGCGATGAGCTGGCTCGGCTTGGTCTGGGATCTCAACCAAGTGCCGCCGGTGATCATGACCAAGCGCCTGGAGCAGGCTCGCTAGAGCGGGGCCGAGCGCTTGCGCATCGCCATCGTCGGCAGCGGCGTGTCAGGTCTGGTGGTGGCTCACCACCTGTGGCGCGAGAACGAGATCGAGCTCTACGAAGCGGGTGACCACATCGGCGGCCACACGCACACGCATGCGCTCGAGCGCGGCGGTCGCGTGTGGAACGTCGACAGCGGGTTCATCGTCTTCAACGAGCGCACTTATCCCAACTTCCTCGGGCTGTTGCGCGAGCTCGGTGTGGACGCGCAGCCCAGCGACATGAGCTTCAGCGTGCGCGACGAGGCCACGGGACTGGAGTGGAACGGGCGCAACCTCGACACGGTCTACGCGCAGCGCCGCAACCTCTTGCGCCCGAGCTTCCACCGCATGGTGCTCGACATCGTGCGCTTCCAGCGCGAGGCGCTGGAGCTGCTCGCGGACGAGGACGAGATCCCGCTCGGCGACTACCTGCGTCAGCGGCGTTATTCGCAGGCGTTCCGACGGCTCTACATCCTGCCGATGGGGGCCGCGATCTGGTCGGCCTCGCCCGACGACATGCTGGCGTTCCCCGCGCGCTTCTTCGTGCGCTTCTTCCACCACCACGGGTTTCTCCAGATCGACGACCGACCGCAGTGGTACGTGGTCCGTGGAGGGTCGCGCACCTACGTCGACCGGCTCGTGCGGCCCTTCTCCGCGCGCGTCCATCTGCGCACTCCGGTGCGCGGCGTGCGCCGCGACGCGGACGGTGTCGAGCTCGACTTGGGAGGTCGGCGCGAGCGCTTCGACTCCGTCGTGCTCGCGACGCACAGCGACACCGCGCTGGCTCTGCTCGTCGATCCGACGCGCGCCGAGCGCGAAGTTCTGGGCGCGATCCGCTACCAAGGGAACGACGCCGTCTTGCACACCGACGAGCGGCTCCTACCGCGCCTTGCGAAGTGTCGGGCGAGCTGGAACTACCACCTACCCGTGGACGCGGCGACGCATCCGCGGCGCGCATCCGTCACGTACTGGATGAACCGCCTGCAGTCGCTCGACGCGCCGGAGCAATTCTGCGTGACGCTCAACCATTCCTCGGCCATCGACCCGCGCACGATCCTGGCGCGCATGACCTACCACCACCCACACTTCGATCTCCCGGCGGTCGCGGCCCAGCGGCGCTGGCCCGAGATCAACGGCGTGCAACGCACCTGGTTCGCGGGAGCCTACTGGCGCTATGGATTCCACGAGGACGGAGTGCGCAGCGGATTGCGCGTCGTCGAGGGGCTCACGGGGCGTCGTCTCGTCGTCGGAGACTGAGTGCTCGTGAAGCAACGAGCACCGGAGCCCTCGGATGTGGGATGCGCCGTCGCCCGCGGGCTGCCGGGCAAAGAGACCATGAGCGCCTCACGGTCCTTGGGCCTGGAGAGCGCGCTGTACGTGGGCCGCGTGGAGCATCGGCGGCTCCGCCCGATCGCGCACGCCTTCGCCTACCGTCACTTCATGCTGGCGCTCGAGCTGGGGGAATTGGAGCGCGCCTTCGCGAAGCGTT
The DNA here is from genome assembly GCA_020853575.1 of Planctomycetota bacterium. Lineage (GTDB taxonomy): Bacteria > Planctomycetota > UBA1135 > UBA1135 > F1-120-MAGs118. Next base: position 64,659 of record JADYYP010000035.1, on the reverse strand, counting down.
GGCTGTGGTCGATCGAGCGTCCCAACCTGGTGAGCTGGCGCCGCGCGGACTACTTGGGCGATTCCGCCGTTCCGCTCGACGAAAGCGTGCGACAACGCGTGCACAGCGAGCTCGGGTTCCGTCCCGACGGCTCGATCTTCCTGGTGACGCAGCCGAGACTGTGCGGCTCCGTGTTCAACCCCGTCAGCTTCTACTACTGCCGCGACGCGAGCGCGCGCACCGTCGCGGTCGTGGCCGAGATCACCAACACGCCCTGGCGCGAGCGGCACGCCTACGTGCTCGACGCACGCGGCGCGCGGGGCGAGGTGCGCGCGACGTTCGCCAAGCGCTTCCACGTCTCGCCGTTCTTCCCCATGGAGCAGCTCTATCGATGGAGCTTCGGTGAGCTCGGTCCGAGGCTCGACGTGCACATGCAGAACGTCGAGGGCGCGGAGGTGGTGTTCGAGTCACGGCTCGCGCTCGAACGCCAGCCGCTGAGCTCCGCGGCACTGGCGCGCGTGCTGCTCGGGTTTCCCGGCTTCTCGTTGCGCTCCTTGGCCGCGATCTACTGGCAGGCACTGCGTCTCAAGCTCGCGGGCGCGCCGTTCTTCGAGCATCCGGCGGCGCGCGAACGCTCACGGCGGAGCACGAGCCGATGAGCGCACCGGTCCTCGCGCGCGAGATCGGTGGGAGCGCACTGCACGCAGGGCGCGCGCGACCGCGCTGGCTCGTCCGCGCGGCTCGCGAGCGCCTGTTCGCGCGGCTCACCCGGCTCCGTTGGGGCCGACTCACGTTCCGCGATCAGCTCGGGCACGCCAGCTTCGGAGGAGCGGTGGGTCCGCAGGTCACGGTCGACGTGCGCGAGCTGGCGTTGTACTTGGAGGTCGCGTTGCGCGGAACGGTGGGCGCTGGAGAGGCCTACGTGCGGGGCGCGTGGAACTGCGACGACCTGGTCGGCATCGCGCGCATCTTTGCGCGCAATCGCGAGGTGATGGGCGCCGTCGAGGGAGGCTTGGCGCGGCTCGCCACGGCACTGCTGCGCTGGACGCATGCGCGCCGCGACAACACGCGCTCGGGTTCGCGCGCGAACATCGCCGCACACTACGACCTGGGCAACGAGTTCTACGCGCTCCTTCTCGACGAGACCATGATGTACTCGTGCGCGCTGTACGAGCGTGCGGACATGTCCTTGGAGCACGCGCAGCTCGCACGGCTCGAGCGCATCTGTCGCAAGTTGCAGCTCTCCCCGAGCGATCACTTGCTCGAGATCGGCAGCGGTTGGGGCGGGATGGCGCTGTACGCCGCGCGCGAGTACGGCTGTCGCGTCACGACGACCACCATTTCGCGGCGCCAGTTCGAGTTCGCCAGCGAGCGCATCGCGCGCGCCGGATTGACGGATCGGGTGACGGTGGTGTGCCGCGACTATCGCGATCTCGAGGGTCGCTTCGACAAGCTCGTGTCGCTGGAGATGATCGAGGCCGTCGGCGAACGCTGGCTGGACGCGTACTTCGCGAAGTGCTCGACGCTGCTCGAGCCGCACGGCGCGATGCTCTTGCAGTCGATCACCATCCGCGACCAACACTACGACGCGGCGTTGCGCTCGGTCGACTTCATCCAACGCCACGTGTTTCCGGGGGCCTGCATTCCGTCGCTGTCCGCGATTCTCGAGCGCGTGAAGCGCTGCACGGACTTCAGTCTGTTCCACCTCGACGACCTCGGTCCGCACTATGCGCGCACGCTGCGCGCTTGGCGCGCGAACTTCGACGCGCGGCGCGAGCAAGTGCGCGCGTTGGGCTACTCCGACGAGTTCCAGCGACTGTGGGAGTTCTACCTGTGCTACTGCGAGGGCGGATTCGAGGAGCGCGTCCTGGGTGACGTGCAGCTCTTGCTGACCAAGCCCGATTGCCGCCGCGCGCCGCTCGCGGGCGAGCAGCACTGAGCCAGCGCGCGCGACGGGCGTCGTCAGCGACGCCGCGCGAGCAAGCGCACGCCAGCCATGCCGGCGAGGAAGCCGCCCACGTGGGCCCACCACGCGATGCCGGCGGCTTCGTCGCTCGCGCCCAGCTCTTGCGCGCCGCTCACGACCTGCAGCGCGAACCACAGACCGAGGTACAGGAACGCCGGCAGCTCCACGATCAGTGGGAAGCACAGGATCGGCACGACGGTCACGACGCGTGCGCGCGGATGCAGCAGGAAGTAGGCGCCCATCACCCCCGCGATCGCTCCGGACGCGCCGATGGTGGGCACGCTGGAGGAGGGCGCGCTCGCCGCGTGGATCACGCCAGCGAGCGCTCCGCAGGCCACGTAGAACACGAGGAATCTCGGCGAGCCGAGGTGCTCTTCGACGTTGTCGCCGAAGATCCACAGCGCCCAGGCATTGCTCACGACGTGCAGCAGGCTGCCGTGGAGGAACATGCTCGTCAGCAGCGGCCACCATGCGTTGGCCGCGGCGAGGTTCGCGAGCCACATTCGCGGCACCAAGCCGCAACCGGCGATCAGGCGCTCGAGCGCGCGTTGCTCGAGCATCCACTGGTAGAGGAACACCGCGGCGATGAACACGACCAGCGCACGCGTGATCCAAGGCGTCGCACGGCTCCGTTCCGAATCCCGAATCGGGAACATCGACGCGCGAGGATAGCGCCCTAGAATCCCGGACGCATGGCGCGCCGCCGTCGACACCACGGACTCCCGACCAATCCTGGGCGCAGTCCGGGGACACTGGTCATCCCCGACGGCGCCAGTGCGCCGCGCGTGAGGCTGGTGCGCTACGACGCGCGGCGACTCGAGGTGCGCGAGGGCTTGAGTGCCGCGGACGTCTTGGCGATCCCGCACGCCGACGAGATCACGTGGCTCGCGGTCGAGGGCTTCGGAGAGCGCGAGATGCTGACGGCGATCGAGACGCGCTTCGATGTCCCGCGCTTGGCCTTGGAAGACGTGCTCGGCAACTGTGCGCGCCCCAAGCTCGAGTCCTTCGGCGATGCGCTGTTCGTCGTGGCCCGGGCAGCCAAGGACCCGGCACGCGTGGAGTTCGAGCAGCTCTCGGTCTTCGTGCGCGGTCGCGTGCTGATCACCTTCACCGACGAGCCGCTGGAGACGCTCTCACCGTTGCGCAAGCGCCTCGACGACGTGACCAGCTTGACGCGGCGCAGCGGCGTCGACTTCTTGCTGTACCGCGTGCTCGACAGCGCCGTGGACACCTACGTGCCAGCGCTCGAGCACTTGGGCGCGCGGCTCGATGCCGTCGAGGCCGAGGCCATCGCGCACCCCTCGTCCAAGCCCTTGACGACGCTCTACGAGCTCATGCGCGACCTGCGCCACGTCGCACGCGTCGCGCTGCCGATGCGCGAGCTCGCCGGGGCGCTGAGCCACGAGGCCCGCGGCTTCTTCCACGCCTCGACCCTGCCGTTCCTCGCGGATTTGCGCGACCACACGCAGGGCGTGGTCGAGTTGACGGCGCACTACCGCGACCTCGGCACCGATGTTCGCGAGCTGATCCACGGTGCTCTCAACCTGCGCATGAACCAGGTGATGCGACTCCTGACCGCGGTGACCAGCGTGTTCATTCCGCTGTCGTTCCTCACCGGCCTGTACGGGATGAACTTCGACCACATGCCCGAGTTGCACTGGCGCTACGGGTACTTCATCGTGCTGGCAGTGCTCGCCGGCGTGGCGCTCCTCATCCTGCGCTGGTTGCGACGTCAAGGCTGGACCAAGGTCGGCGAGGAGTGAGCGCGAAGCCGCGCAGGTCGTGGCCGCGGCGCGTGGCTCGGGCGAGCGCCTGGGCCGGCGGGCTGCTGTGCCTGGCCGTCCTCGCGCTGTACGCGACGCGCAACACGCTGCTGGGTCCGATGCTCGTCGAGCGCGCGCAGAGCGTGCTGCAGGAGCGCTTCGGGTTGCTCTTGACCGTGGACGAGCTCGATGGCGGCTGGTGGTCGGACTTGCGCGTGCGCGGGCTCAGCCTGCGTTCAGCGCCGGGGCGCTCGCCGCTCGAGGAATTGCACGTCGAGGAGCTCGCGCTCGAATACGACCTGCGCAGCTTGGCGCGCGGGGATCTCTCCGGTCTGAATGCGCTTCGTTCGCGTGGCGTGCGCGCGCGCGTCGACCTCGCGCGCGACGAGTCCGGCGACGCCGCGGACTCGGGGGCCGGGTGGCCCGAGGCCTGGCCGAGCATCGATCTGTCGCGCGTCGATCTCGACCTGAGTCTGCCGAGCGGGCGCGGGATCGCGCTGCGCGGAGCGCAACTGACCTTCGAGGCCTCGGATGCGGCGCTGGCGCTCGATGCGCCCGATGTGCGGCTGTCTGGGGACTGGGGCGTGGCGCTGGCCGCAGCAGCGGTGCACGCCACCGGCACTTGGCGTTCCGCTGTGCTGGCCTGCACCGAGGTGCGCATCAGCGGCGACCTGGAGGCCACGTCGAAAGACCTGCGTGTCGACGTGCGCGACGGTTGGTGGCTCTCGAGCACGCTGGCGGCGTTCGACGGCGAAATCGAGCTCGCACTCGGCGCGGGCGAGAGTCCGTTCACGGCGCGCTGGAGCGCCCGCGACATCGAGCTCGAACCGGCTCTGCGCTTCGCCGTTCCGCACGCCGCCTTCGTCGCGAGCGGCCGCGCGAGCCTCGAGGGCCAGGCGCTGCTCGACGATGCTGGCGCGTGGCTGGTCGCGCGCGGGGAGTTGCGCGACGCGTGCGTCGAGAGCTGGGCCGTCGACCACGCCGCATTCGACGTCGGATACGAGCCCGGCGCGCTGCGCATCCTCGAGTTGCATGCGCGGCGCGGCCCGTCGGCCGTGCACGCGCGCGAGCTGCAGATCCCGCTCGATCGCGAGGGGCTGCTGGCGACTCTGCGTGCGACGCGCGGCGCGGTGTCCGTCGCGGACCTCGAGCTGCCATCGAGCGCGGGCGTCGCGCTGCCGCTGCACGCGCTGACGCTCGAGGGCCGGCTCGACGACGCTGGTGTCGAGCTGCGCGCCGGCCAATTCACCACGCAGAACGGCTCGTTTCGCGTGCGCCGCGGCACGCTGACCTGGAGCGCGGACGGAACGGAGCTGCTCGCGGATTCGGAGGTCGACGTCGACCTCGACGCGTCGTTCCAGGACCTGTCGGAGATCGGTGCGTTGTTCGACGACCGCCGCTGGAGCGGCCGGCTGGAGGGCGCGCTGCATCTCTCGGGCAAGCTCTCGGCGCCCATCGGTGAGCTCGATCTGCGCGGCTCGGATGTGGTCGTCTCGGAATACGCGGTGGGCGAGCTCAGCGCCCGCGCGCGCACCGACGGACGGCGTCTGACCGTGCAAACCCTGGTGGCCAAGGGTGCGTTGGCCGAGATCGAGATCGAGGGCGAGTACGATCTGCGCGAGGAGCGCTTCGAACGGGCGCGCTGGAGCGCGTCGACGCGCGATCTCTCCGCGCTGTTGCCGGAGTGGGTGGAGGGCGGGGCGCTCGAGTTGCGCGCGGAGGTCGCGGGGCCGCTGCGATCGCCCGAGGGGTCGTTCGAGGCGGATGCGAGCGGGCTCGCGTTGCGGGGGCTGCCGGCGATCGGCGCGCTGCACTGCGCGGGCGAGCTCGGACCGGATTCGGTGCACTTCGCCAGCGCCGATGCGCGTGTCGGTGACGTCGATTGGAGCGCGTCCGGGACACTGCACCACGTCGCCTGGTCCGGGCCGTTCTCGCTCGAGCTCCAGCGCGCGCTGGTCAAACGCGCGGCCGTCGAGGTGGCACTCGCGGCGCCGTGCCGCATCGAGCTCGGGGCGCAACACGTCGCCGTGCCGCGCTTCGAACTCGCCGCGGCCGGCGGACGCGCCAGCGGCGCGTTCGAGACGTTGGGTGCCGATTTCACGCTGGGGCTCGAGATCGAGGACCTCGACCCGATGCCGCTGTGCGCGCCATTCTTGCGCGACGGCCTGGAGCTCGGCCGCGCCGGAGGCACGCTCACCCTGTCGCGCAGCGCGGGACGCTACAGCGGAAACGGGTCGCTGCGACTCGCGGACGCGCGACCGGGATTCGGCTGGCCGACGTGCGCTGTCGAGCTCAGCGGCGGCGCGGCCGGAGACCGCGTGCACCTCGAGCGCTTGGCGCTGCACTCCGATGCCGGTGTGCGACTCGAGCTCACGGGCGAGTTGCCGTTCGACGACCTGGATCCGACGCACCGCGGGCGCGGCGCGTTGCAAGTCGCGTGGAGCGCGGCGGTCGACGACGCGAGCGTCCTGCCCTGGGCTCATTTCCTTCCCCAGGCCGCGCTGCGCGGCGCACTCCAAGCGCGCGGCGCGCTCGCCGGTGCGTGGCCCGATCTGCGCGGGTGGCTCGAGCTCGACGGGAGCGCGCTTGCTCTGCAGCCGACGGCGAACAGCGGCGTCATGGCCGCGCTCGCGCTGGACGCGGCGGAGATCTCGACGCGCGTCTCCCTGAGCGAGTCACTCGAGCTCGAGCGCTGTCGAATTCGGGCGCCGGGTCGCGTCGAGCTCGACGCGCACGGCACGCTGGCGACTGCGGCTGCCGTGCGCGGCGCGTTGTCCGGAGAGGCGCGCGAATGGAGCGAGTCCGAGCTGGCGCTCGACGCGCGCTGGTCGATCGCGGACCTGGCGTTCCTGTCCGGCGTGTGGCCCGCGGTGCGGCGCATCGGTGGACGCACGGAGGGTGATGCGAGCGTGCGCGGCACGTGGGCCGCGCCCGACGCGCGCGGGAGCGTGCAGCTGCACGCGGGGTCGCTGCGGCTCGACACGGCCTTGCCGTCGTTCGAGTTGATCGAGGCCGCGGCGCGGTTCGAAGGCCAACGCCTGGTCGTCGAGCGCTGCCAGGGCGAGCTCGGTGCTGGTCCGTTCGTCGTCGAAGGGACGGTCGACCTCGGCGCCGGTCCGCGCTTCGACCTGCGCGTCCAGGGGCGGGAACTGTTGCTCGTGCAGCAGCGTGAGCTGCGCCTGCGCGCGGACGCCGAGCTCACTCTCAAAGGTCCAGCCGAGGCCTTGGTGCTCGCTGGCGACCTGCGCACGCGCGATGGTCGCTGGGTCACGAACGTCGACTGGTACAGGCCTGGCCGCGGCTCACGCTCCTCCGAGCGCGGGGCGCTGCCGCTGTTCTCGATTCCCGACGGTCCGTTCGCGGCGCTGCGCTTCGACGTGGCTTTGCGCGGCGGCGATGCCTTTCGATTCGAGACCAACGTCGCGCGCGGCGCGGTGCGTGCCGACTTGACGTTGCAAGGCACTGGTCGCGCACCCCAGCTCTCGGGAGCGCTGTTTTTCGAGAGCGCGCAGGTGCTGCTCTCGGGCACCAATCTGGTGCTGCGATCGGGGACCTTGACGCTCGATCGACGGCGTCCCTTGTCGCCCGAGCTCGACCTGACCCTCGACGCTCGCGTGCGTGGCTACACCATCGTGGTGCGCGTCGAGGGCACCTACGACGAGCCGCTGGTCGAGCTGTCGTCGTCACCGCCGCTGCCTGGCGACGACATCCTCGCGTTGCTGCTCACGCAGCGCGCCCCCGGCGCGTCGTTCGACGGCGAAGCGGGCTTGCAAGCGGCCGAGACCGTGATCGTGTACCTGGGCAAGGACCTGGTCTCGCGCTTGTTCGGTGCGCAGAGCGGCATCGCCGAGCGCGTCGAGTGGCAAATCGGTGCCGACGTGACGCAGGGCGGCGCGTCGACGGCGCAGTTGCGCATCCGCGTGCTCGGCGCGGCCGAAGGCGAAGGGCGCGCGCTGTATCTGCGCGGCGAGCGCGACGTGTACGACCGCATCAACTACGGCGTGCGTTTCGTGCTGAGGTTGCGGTGAAGCTCGCCTGGTCCAGCGTGCTGCTCTGCTTGGCCGCGTGCGCCACGGCGCCGGTGGACGGCGTCGAGCGCAAGACGCCGCGCGTCGAGCTGGAGTTCCGCGGCAACGCCAGCTTCTCCGACGGCAAGCTCGCGTCGCAGGTCGCGCTCGACCTCGAGCACATCGAGCGCCGCACCAGCCCCAAGTCCTCGATCGACGATGCGGCGTATTCGTTGGTCGAGTTCTATCGCTCGCAGGGTTTTCCCGACTGCCAAGTGGATTACTCGGTCGCGGACGCGCCCGACGCGCGCCTGGCGGCCAGCTTCCGCATCAGCGAGGGGCCGCGCACCGCCTTGGTCGACGTCGACGTGCTCGGTGCGCGCTTCTTCCGGCGCTCGCAGTTGCTCGAGGAGCTGGGATTCGACGACCTCGACAGCGTGCTCGGGCCGCACTGGTTCGTGGAGCGCGAGCTCGACTCGGCGCGCGCGGCTCTGGCGAGCGCGTACTCGGCAGAGGGTTTCGTCGACGTGCGCGTCGAGCCACCGGAGTTCGTCTTCGACGACGACCGGCGCGCCGCGCGCGCGCGGTTGCGCGTGGACGAGGGGGCGCGCGTGCTGATCGGCGAGGTCGGTTTCGCCGCCGGCCTCGATCCCGAGCTCGTGCGCGAGTTCGACGTGCGGCCGTTCCGCGGCAGACCCGCGTCGCCGCGCCAGTTGTTCGACCTGCGCGAGTCGGTCGAGGAACTCTATGGCCAGCGGGGCTACCCCGAAGCCGAAGTCGAGCTGGTCGAGCTCGGTCGCGACGCTTCCGCCCGCGCCGCGCTGGAGATCCGTGCGCGCCCCGGACCGCGCGTCACGATCCGCGAGGTTCGCGTCACGGGAAACGCGAAGACCGCTCGCTCGCAGATCGTCCAGCGGCTCGCGCTCGCGGCGGGCGATCGCTACGACGTCCGCAAGCTGCGCGAGAGCTTCCGCGCGCTCAATCGTTCCGGCTTGTTCCGGCGCGTGCGCATCGAGCTCGAACCTGGCGGCGAGGAGCAGCGCGCGCTGTTGGTCGAGCTCGACGAGGCCACATCGACGGAGATTTTCGCCGAGCCCGGCTACGGCTCGTACGAGGGCGCGCGCTTGCTGGGCGGCGTGCGCGAAAACAACCTGTTCGGTTCGACCCGCGCCGCCACGCTCGAGGGCCTGATCGCCGAGCGCGCCTCGCGCATCACTGCCGCGATCACCGAACCGCGCGTGTTCGGCTCGGAGTTCGAGGCCGGGCTGGCGCTGTTCCAGGAGCTCCGCGAGGAGCCCTCGTTCGACAAGTCCGAGCGCGGTGCGTCGTTGACCTTGGCGCGCGACCTCGAGCGCCGGCTGCGCATCGGCGTCGAGTACCGCTTCCGCCGCTCGGAGGTCTCCGACGTCGCCGCCGCGGCCGCCGTGCCGGACGCCACCGCGGACGTCGACATCTCGTCGATCGGAGCCAGCCTCACGTGGGACGAGCGCGACAGCATCTTCGAGCCGCGTTCGGGCAACTTGCTGCGCTGCGGCGCCGAATTCGCCGACCGCGCCCTGGGATCGCAGCTCGACTACCTGCGGCTGCGCGTGTCGGATTCGGCGTTCTTCCCGCTGGGTTCGCGCTCGGTCGTGGGCCTGGCCTGGCGCACCGGCGTGATCGTGCCGCTCGAGGGCACTGATGTGATCCCGATCCAGGAGCGCTTCTTCAACGGCGGCGAGAACTCGGTGCGCTCGTTCGCCGAGAACGAGCTCGGCCCCAAGGACGCGAGCGGCGAGCCCTTGGGCGGGGAAGCCTTCCACGCGCTGTCCCTCGAGTTGCGCCGCACGTTGTGGGGCGCGCTCGACGGCGCGCTGTTCTACGACGCCGGCACGCTGGTCGAGCGCGCCGACGACTTGTTCGTGTTCGACGACACGCGCCACGCGCTGGGTGCGGGATTGCGCTACCAGATGCCGATCGGGCCGATCCGTGTCGACTGGGGCTGGAACCCACAGCCGCGCGCCGACGAAGACACCTGGGCGTTGCACTTCTCGGTGGGCATGTCGTTCTAGGCCGCGTCCAGCCCGCGCGCGCCGGCGCTAGACGCCCATCACGTGGTAGCCGGCGTCGACGTAGACGATCGAGCCGGTGATCCCGCGCGAGTGCGGGCTGCACAGGAACAGACAGGTGTCGCCGACCTCTTCCGACGTGACGTTGCGCCGCAGCGGCGCGGTCTCGGCGATGTGGTCGAGCATGGTCGTGAAGCCCGAAACTCCGGCGGACGACAAGGTGCGGATCGGCCCGGCGCTGATGGCGTTGACGCGGATGCCGCGCGGACCGAGATCGGCCGCGAGGTAGCGCACGCTGGCCTCGAGAGCGGCCTTGGCGATGCCCATGACGTTGTAGTTCTTGATCACGCGCTCGCCGCCGAGATAGGTCAGCGTCACGATCGAGCCCTCGCGGCCTTCCATCAGGGGCAGGGCCTTGCGCGTGATCTCGGTCAGGGAGTAGGCCGAGACCTCGTGGGCCAGCATGTAGCCCTCCTTCGAGGTGTGGAAGAAGTCGCCCTCGAGCTCCTCGCGCCGCGCGAAGGCCACGGCGTGGATCAGCGAATCGAGGCCGCCGAACTCGCGCTTGGTCGACTCCATCACGGCGTCGATCTGCTCGGGCTTGGTGACGTCGCAGGGCAGCACGATCGAGCCGGGCAGCTCGACCGACAGCTCGCGCACGCTCTTCTCGAGACGTTCGTTGGCGTAGGTGACGACCAGCCGCATGCCGGCGTTGGCCAGCGACTGCGCACAGGCCCAGGCGATCGAGCGCTTGTTCGCGACCCCGAAGATCACACCGGTCTTGCCGTTCAACGTCCACGTCATCGCGAAGCTCCTCCTGGGTGGCCGGCGCGCGCGGCGCGCCTGGGAGCGGCGGATCCTAGCGTCGCGCGACTCGTGAACAACGCCGCGCGGCTGGATCGAGTTTCGCCCCGCCGCTATCTTCGTCCCGCGCGCGCCGAGGGCCAGCGTCCCCGGGCGCGAATAACCTCGAGCTCGGGCGCGTACCGCCGCCGCGGTCGCACGTCACCACCGCCGACCTCGCGTCGCTTCCCGCCCTCCCAACGATGCCCAGCCTGCACACGCTCTACGTCGCACTCGCGCTGATCGGCTCGGTGCTGATGATCATCCAGGTCGTGCTGGCGCTGATCGGCGGCGATTCGCCGGGCGACATCACTCCCGAAGCCCACGACTTCCACGTCGAGAGCGCCGACGCCGCTCACGATGGCGCACACGGCCCCGGCGGACTGTCGTTTCGCACCGTGGTGGCCTTCGTGTCGTTCTTCGGCGTAGGCGGCTGGATCGCCACCGATGCCGGGCTCTCCAACGTGGCTTCGCTGGCCATCGCCCTGGTCGCCGGGAGCTTCGCCTTCTGGATCGCGGGCTTGGTGCTGACGCAGATGTTCCGGTTGCGCTCGGAGGGCAACGTCGACATCAAGAACGCGCTCGGCGCACAAGCGCGCGTGTACCTCGCCGTGCCCGCCGAGAAGAGCGGAACGGGGACCGTGACCGTGCCCATCCAGGGGCGCACCATGCAGTTCAAGGCCATCACGCGCGGTCGCGAGATCAAGACCGGCGCGCTGTGCAAAGTCGTTTCCGTGGCTTCGAGCGACACGCTCGAGGTCGAGTCACTCTGAGCGTCTCAACCGCAAGGACCCGCGATCATGCTGAACGTGCTGCTTCCCGCGCTGGCGCAACAAAACACCTGGGACGAGCTCCTCGGCAGCGGCGGTGTGATCGTCGGCATCGGTCTGGCGCTCCTGTTCGCCTTCAGCTTCATGCTGATGCTGGTCACGCGCTACCGGCGCTGCCCGTCCAACAAGATCCTGGTGATCTACGGCAAGGTGGCGAAAGGCGAGTCCTCGCGCTGCCTGCACGGCGGCGGCTCGTTCGTGTGGCCCTTGATCCAGGCCTATGACTATCTCGACCTGGAGCCGATCCAGATCGAGGTGCCGCTCAAGGGCGCGCTCTCGGCCGAGAACATCCGCGTCAACGTCCCGAGCTACTTCACGGTCGCGATCGGCACCCAGACCGGCGTCATGCAGAACGCCGCCATCCGCTTGCTGGGACTGTCGACGGAGCAGATCAAGAACCAAGCGCTGGACATCATCTTCGGCCAGTTGCGCCAGGTGATCGCCTCGATGCCGATCGAGGCCATCAACAAGGACCGCGACGTGTTCTTGAAGAACATCCAGCACTCGCTCGAGCCCGAGTTGGAGAAGATCGGCCTGGTGTTGATCAACGTCAACATCACCGACATCACCGACGAGTCGGGCTACATCGAGGCGCTCGGACGAAAGGCAGCCAGCGAGGCGATCCAGCAGGCGGAGATCGACGTCGCCGAGCAGACCAAGAAGGGTGCGATCGGTGTCGCGGCGGCGGAGCGCGATCGCGAGATCGAGGTCGCGCAGGCCACCAAGCTGCGCGAGATCGGCACCAAGGACGCCGAGCGCGAGATGGCCGTACGCGTGGCCGAGTTGGCCAAGGAGCGCTCGATCGGTGAGCAGCGCGCGGGTTTCGAGCGCGAGGCCCAGGTCAAGGACGCCGAGCAACAGATGCGTGTGCAGATCGCCAAGGCCAATGCGCTGGCGGTGGCGGGTGAGAAGGACGCGCAGCGCGAGATGGCCGTGCGCGTGGCCGAGCTCGCCAAGCTGCAGGAAATCGGCGAGCAGACCGCATCCTTCGAGCGCGAGGCCCAAGTGCGCGAGGCGGAGCGCGCGATGCGCATCCAAGTCGCCAAGGCCAACGCCGACGCGGTCGCCGGCGAGAACCTGTCGAAGGCCCAGATCGTGGCCTCCGAGGCCGAGCTCAAGGTCAAGGCGGCCGAGAGCTATGCCGTGGGCGAGACCCGGAAGCGCCAAGCCGAGGCCGAAGTGCTCGCCGCGCAGTACCGCGCCGAGGCCGTGGCAGCGGAATCCAACGCCAAGAAGATCGAGGCCGAACAGCGCGCGGCGCTCGAGGCTCCGGCACGCGCCCAGCGCGCGCGCGTGGTGGTCGAGGCCGAAGCGGAGGCCGACCGCGTCAAGATCGAGGCGGCGGCGCGCGCCACCGCGGTGCAATTGCAGGCCGAAGGTGATGCCAAGGCGCTGTACGCACGGCTCGAGGCGCAAGCCCGCGGCGAGTTCGAGATCCTGGCCAAGAAGGCCGAGGGCTTGCGCAAGCTGGTCGAAGGTTGCGGTGGCGCGAACCAAGCCTTCCAGCTGTTGATGCTCGAGCACCTGGACCACTTGGCGGAGACCTCGGCCAAGGCCATCTCCAACATCAAGTTCGACAAGGTCACCGTGTGGGACTCCGGCGGCGCGGGCAAGGGCGGCGCTGCCGGCTTCCTCTCGAGCCTGGGCCAAGCGGTTCCGCCGCTGATGAACGTGATGAAGTCCGTCGGTGGCGTCGAGTTGCCCGAGTACCTCGGGAAGCTGGCCGCGAGCGATGATGTGAGCGCCTCCGCGCCGCCGACCAAGGCGCGCGACGGCGCCAAGTAGCGGCCCTCGCTCCCGGGCACTCCGTGCTCGGGATCGGGGAATTTCAGCCGAGACCCGCACACGGGCCGTTCCATGTGGACGGCCCGTCCTGGTTTGGAGCGGCGCTCCAAAGCGTTGCATCCTCTGGGCTTGCGCGAAGTCCGCGCGCTCGCGTTCGGCGCCGTGTTGGAAATTGCATTGCGGCTCAGCCGGCGTGACCCGCGCAAGCGCAGCTAGAGTGCCCAGGGGCGTGCGCGGAGAGCAAAGACCCGCGCGCCGACGGAGCAGACAGCGGAGGGCGGGAGAGGGTGATGCGCAAGGCGAGACACGGGTGCGGGCGAGCCGCGGACGAGCTGGACGCGTTCGAGGCCGATAGTGAGCTGAAGTCGGATTCGTGTGCGGATCCGGGATCCGATGCGGGCTCGGGATCGGGCTCGGGATCGGGCTCGGGATCGGGATCTGGATCGGGATCGGGATCGGGATCTGGATCGGGGAGCGGCCCGCGGGTCGACGCGGAGGCGAAGGTTGCGCGCAGCGCGACCGAGTTGGTGCTCGAGGCGACCGCGGACCCGGAGTTGGTGCGCGATCTCGCCGAGGTGGCGGAACTCGCCGCCGCGGCCGCGACGCGCGGCAGCAAGGCGCACTGGCGTTCGATCCTCGCCGGAGCGTCGCCGCGGGAGGTGCTCGCGCGCCTGATGGCTGGCGATCCCTTGCGACTGCGTGAGCGTGTCGCGGAGGGACTCCAGCGCAACGCCTTGTTGCTCGATCCCGATCGGGTCGTGTTGCGATGCGCCGCGCGCATCGCACGTTTTGCGCAGCGCTACCGCGGCCAGCCGGACATCGAGGCGTGGTTGCGCAGCCAAGTCGACGGCGCTGCGTTCGATCTGGTCGCCGAGGACGAGGAGCAGCCGCGGGGCGCCGGCGACGCTGCATTCCAGGGACTGGGCGAGCTCGCCCGACCCTTGGGCTTCGATCCACAGCTCGTCCACGAGGCCTGCGTCGTGCACAACCGTTTCCCGCTCGAAGAGCGTCGGGTGTTCCGCAGCGTGGTGCTCGAGGGCCGCTCGCTCGACGAGCTCGCGGCGCGCTCGGGACAGTCCGCCACGGACTTGGCGCGGTGCGCGCGCCGCGTGTTCGACGGCATGGGCGCCGTGTTCTCGAGGCGCGCACCATGAGCGCTGCCATTCGCCAAGAGTGCGCCTTGGCCGGGCTCGAGCCGTTGCTCGTCGGTTTGGGCTCCGAGCGGGCGGCCCTGGCCGAGCAGCGCTCGCGCTTGCGCGCAGCGTTCGCGTTGAGCTTCGACGGTCTCGTCGTGGGTGTGGCGCAGCCCCGACTCGCGCGCGCGCAGCGAGAGCTCGCGCGGCTGCACGCGCAGGAGCTGGCGGAGCTGTTCCGGCGCGCGGCGCGCATGCGGATCTCGGACAGAGTGGAAGCGCTGGGCGCATGGCGCATCGCGCTGAGCGAGGCCCTCGACGCTTGCGTTGCCGACGGCATGTGCGCGGGCACTCGCTTGCGCGAGCTCTTGACGGTCTGCTGCGTACGGGAGCCACGGGAATGGCCCGGCGCCGTCGAGTTGGCCGAGGCCGCGCTGGCCCTCGACCCCAACTGTGCGTCGCGCGTGCTGCTCGCGCGTGCTCTCGGCCACGCCCTGCGCTGGGACGAAGCGATCGCGGTGCTCGCCAACGCGCTCTCGTCGCGCGTGGCTCCTTCGGCGCGCGCGGAGCTGGTGCGACGCCTGGTCGCTCTGCTCGAACGCGACGGGCGATCCCGCGAGGCGCTCGAGTTGAGTCAGTGTGCCTAGTCCGAGTCCGTGTGCTCAGTCCTCGCACTCCCTCCCCCAGAGGTTCCACTGCATGCAAGCCGCCGATCCGATCGAGCTGCTCCTTCCCCATGCCACAGCCGAGCAGCGCGCGCGCGCGCGTCGCTGGGTCACCTGCGCGCGTCTGATCGTCGACAGTGGTCGGCGGCGACCCGCGGAGGTCGTGCGACTGACACTCGAGCGCGCGCGGGGCGAGCTCGAGGCGCACACACAGCGCCGCGTCCTCGCTGCGCTTCTCGACCTCGCGCGCCACGCGCTGTACGCCGAAGTCGACCGCGACTCCTTCGCCTGGTTCGGCGAGCCCTCGTTGGCGGAACCCGGTGCGTGGGGCGTGATCGAGGAGTACCGCGATGAGTTGCCGTGGCTCCCTGGACTGCCGCTGTTCAACGAGTCCGTGGGCCGCGTGACGACGCGCCTCCTCGATGGAGCGCAACGCGTCGGTCTCGGGGGCGATGAGCTGCGGCTGTGGCGCTGGCGAGCGCTGCGGGCGAACGAGGGGCTCGAGGCGGGCGAGGCCGCGATCGCCCGGCTCGCGGAGGAGTGGGAGGCGCAGCAGTCTCCCAAGCGCCTGGAGGCCCTCGCGCACTGGGCCGAGGTACTGCTCGACCGCGGTGCGGTCCGCGCCGCCGCGGCCGTGCTCGAAGCTCGCCGCGATGTTGCGCGGAGTCACGCGCGCTGCGCGCGGCTGCTGGCTTGGTGCCGATTGCTCGCGGGTGACGCGAGTAGCGCAGCTGCAACCGCGGTCGATCCGACATGGACGGGGCGCCTTCCGTCGGCGCTGCTCGAGCTGCGCGAGGCACGCCCCGATTGGCTTGGAGCGCTCGCAGGACGCGCCGCGGAGACCATGGGCGCTTCCGCGGGATCCGTGGCGCGACCGAATCACTCGGCGGCTCCGCCGAGCGTCGCCGAGTTGCGCCGCAGCGTCGGGGCGCTCGCGGCTGCCTGCTTTGCACTCCGCGGAGCGGGCCGCGAGGAATTGCTCGAGGTCGACGTCGCGCCGGCCTTGAGGTCCGGCGCTGCCGAATGGGTGCGGCGCCTGCGCGGGTCGTGTGGCGACGTCTCGAGCGCCGAGCACGAGATGGTGGTCGAGTCGAGGCCGGTGGTGCGCCATGCGCGGGCGGCACTCGGTCCAGAAGGCTCGATCCAATCCGCGTCGGTGCGCTCGATCGCGCTGACTCCGGTGACGGATGCGCTGGGCGAGGTCGCGGGCTGGATCCGCTTCGAGTTCGATCACCATCTGATTCCGGCCCGCGAACGCTTGGCGCGACTCGGGCTGGGACAGCGTGAGCGCGTGCTTTCGGCGCGCTCGCTGGCCAGCGCCCACGGCACGCTTCCGATCGACTGGTCGCGTCACGACGCGGCGGCCCCCGAGGGGCCATGTGCCGCTGTGTTCCGGGCCCTGGTGGCGGAGCTCGGCATGAAGACCGCGCAGCGCCGCTGGTGGGGCTTCGAAGTGCGCGAGGGGCGTGCGCGCTGCGTGGTGGAGGGAGGCGCTGCGATCGCGGAGTCCGCAACTCCGACGGGCGAGTGCCGCGCCTTGACGCGCGCGCTGCGCAGCGCTGGCAGTGTGCGCTTCGACGAGCCGAACGCCGAGCTCGCGATCGCGCGCGAGGCGGGCTCGGGTCTCGTGCTGCCGATCGTCGCGCGCGGCGCGCTGTGCGGCTTGCTCGCGCTCGAATCGGCCCGGCGCCACGATTTTCCCGCGACCTTGGTCGAGCGCTGGGCCGCGCGTGCGCGCGCCAGCGGCGCAGAGTTGCGTGCCGCTCAGTTCAGCGAGTGGCACCGCGCGACATTTGGTTGCGAGGTGTTCTTTCCCAGTCCGAACGCGCCCGCGGGCGCCTGGGTCGGCGAAATCGTCGCGAGCTCGCGGTCGCTTGCACCTTGCCTGATCTCGGGCCCGCGCGGCTCCGGCAAGCGCGTCGTCGCGCGCTGGCTGCATTTCGAAGGCGGCCGCGAGCGGGCTCCGTTCAGCGTGTTCGCGTGCGGGGACGATGCCGCGTGGAGCGCGGCCAACGTCGCGGCAGCGTGTGATCGCGTCGCCGGCGGCTCGATCCTGTTCGAAGACGTCGAGCACGCGTCGCCGGCGGCTCAAGCGCGCTTGCTCGCCATTCTCGACGATCCTCCGGCGCGCGCGGCGGCCGCACCGCGCTGGCTCTTCACGGCCTCGTCCGCTCTCGCACAGCTCGCCGCCAGCGGCGCGCTGCGGGAAGACCTGTGCCGCAGGCTCGCGCGTCTGGAGCTGCGCGTTCCGTCGCTGCACGAGCGCCGCGCGGAGTTGCCGCGCATCGTGGAAGCGCTGCTCGCGCGCTGCTCCGAGAGCGAGGGGTTGGCAGCGCCGAGGCTGCTCGACGAAGCCCTCGCGCTCGTCTGGCGTCAGCCGTGGTTGGGGAACATGCGCGAGCTCGAGAACTTCGTGTTCAAGCTGGTGCTGGTGCACCCGGGCGCGCAGATCGACCTCGCGACGCTCGAGCGCTTCGCGCTCAAGGCTGGAATCGAGCTCACTCGCCGTGTGCCGTCGCGGACGCCCGAGCCCGAGTGGCTGCGCGGCGCGTTGGCCGCGACAGCGAACCTGCGCGGCTCGATCAACAAGACGCGCGCAGCGCTGTACTTGGGCTGGGATCCCGACACGCTCGTCGCACGCATGGAGGAGCTGGCGTCGCGCGAGCGCGCGGGCTCCGCCGCCACGAGCGCTGCACGGGACGAGGACTGCGCGGGTGCTCGAGACGAAGAGAGGGATCCGATCGCGGGATCGGATCCCTCTTGATTCTTCCCAGGGGGGAAGGCCCGTTGTTGCGCATGGCCCCCCCGGGCACACGCCCCAACGGACGAGGCTCTCGCCTCACCTGTCCTTCTACGGTTCGCCGGGCGCGGCGCTGAAGAGAAACCTGGGGAATGTTTCACTTTGGAAACGGTCCGAAACGCCCCGCAGCCCCGCTCGAGGCCCGTTTTGCCCATCCCCGCCGCTCCGGGCGGGGGGGCGGAGTTCCCCTGAGCCCACGTTTCAGGACTGGTCGTGGCCTGTGCAGCGGCGTCCCATTCGTGAAACTCAAGCGCTCGCGCGGACCCCTGGGCTCTGGAGGCGCGCTTCGCAGCCGCCGTGCTTGCTGTCGAGCGGCCGTCCTTGGTACCTGACCCGACTGTGTTCACCGTGCCGCTCCCGCTCCGAGTCTTCCGCGCGCGGCTGGGGGCTCGCCGCCCGCGCTGCGCATCCTTCATCCCAGGGCTCTCGGTACGCGCTTGAAGGTCTCGGATTTCGATTTCGATCTGCCGGAGTCCGCGATCGCCCAAGTGCCGGCCGAGCCGCGCGATGCGGCGCGCATGTTGGTCCACGACATCGAGCTCGACCGCACCGAGCATCGCCAGGTGCGCGAGCTCGCTGCGCTGCTCGATCCGCGCGACCTGCTGGTGGTCAACGACACACGGGTACGCCGGGCGCGGCTCGTGGGGCGTCGGCGGAGTGGCGGTGCCGTGGAGTTGCTGTTGCTCGAGCGGCGCGCGGACGGAGTCTGGCGCGCGCTGGCGCGCCCCGCGGGAAAGCTGCGCGCCGACGAGCACGTCGAGTTGGAGTCGGGGCAACTGGGCGCGCGGATGCTCGAGCGCGGCCCCGATGGCGGACAGTGGTTCGTCGACGTCGTGTGCCCGAGTGGCGAGCGTGCGTCGGACACGGACCTCGAGCGCGTGGGCCGGGCTCCATTGCCTCCGTACATTCGCCGGCCGCGCGGAGTCGATGCCGACCTCGAGCGCGACCGCGAGTCCTACCAGACGGTATTCGCGAGTGAGTTGGGAGCCGTCGCGGCACCGACCGCGGGGCTGCATTTCACGCCACCGCTGCTCGATCGCTTGGCCGCGCGTGGCATCGAGCGCGCGAGTGTCACGCTGCACGTCGGCGAAGGCACGTTCAAGCCGGTGACCGTCGAGGAAGTTGCCGAGCATGTGATGCACACGGAACACCTGTGTGTTGGCGAAGCCACCGTCGCCGCGGTCGCGCGCTGTCGCGAGCGCGGGGGGCGCGTCGTCGCCGTCGGGACCACCAGCGCGCGCGCGCTCGAGAGCGCGGTCGACGCGCACGGCGAATTGCAGGCCGGCGCCCGGGACACGCGCCTGTTTCTCGTGCCCGGCTCGCGGCTGCAGGTGGTCGACGTGCTACTCACCAACTTCCATCTGCCGCGCAGCACCCTGTTGATGTTGGTCAGTGCGTTCGCGGGGCGCGAACGCATCCTGCGCCTGTACCGCGAAGCGCTCGAGCAGGGTTATCGCTTCTACAGCTACGGCGACGCGATGCTGCTCAAGGGGCGTCGCCGCTGAGTGCTGCGCGAATCGCGCTCGCGGCGTGGGCCGGATCCGGCGCGCACAGAATCGCCGACGAGACCGCGGCCCGGCCGACTTCGACCAAGTCCTCGGCTTCGGCCAGTCCGATCCCCCCGATCGGGAACACCGGCAGGCAGACGGCCTGACTTGCGATCCAGGCCGCTTCGAAGCCCAGCCCGCGGACATAGCCCTTGGTCGCCGTGGCTCGGATCGGGCCGAAGCCCAGGTAGTCGACGGGCTCGTCGGCGGAGCTCGCCACCTCCGCCAGCGAGTGCGTGGACCAGCCGATCAGCGCATCGGGGCCGAGTTGTGCGCGAGCGATTCGCGGTGGGGTGTCCTCGCGACCGACATGAACGCCGTCGAGTCCCCGCTCGGCAAGCGAACGAGCGACGTCGACGCGATCGTTCGCCAACACCAGCACGTGCTCCGCGCGCGCCGCGCGGCGCAGCTCCAGCACTCGCACGCACCAGTCGTAGAGCTCGCGAGGGTCGGTGCGTTCGAGCGCTTCGGTCGCGCCGCGCCCGGGCTCGAGCGCGCGGTCCGGGCGCTTGACGCGCACTTGCACCATGTCGACATGGGGCAGGACCGCCGCGAGCACTGCGAGCGGGTCCGCGTCGGTACACACACTCGGCGTGAAGATCAGGTACAGGCGCGCATCGGCCAGGCGCAGTCGAACGGAACGAAGCGGGTCCACGCGGGCACAGGCTACGCGTCGCGACGTCTCGGCGCGATGTCGTGCGAGCGCGTGGAACGGTCGCGCTCTATCCTGGAGCCGTGATCCTCGCCTTCTTGGTTTCGGTGGTGCAGGGCGCGCAGCCGCTGTTCGTGGAGGACGCGCAGGCGTTGCCCGGCGTGGTCACCACGTGCGGCTCGCGGTCCAAGGACTACATCCTGGAAGTCGACGGCGGCGGTGTGGCCTTGGCGGACTTCGACCGCGATGGCGATCTCGACTTGTTCGTCGTCGACGGCTCCACGCTCGATCGAGTGCGCGCGGGCGAGCCGGGTCTTCCTCCGCGCCTGTTCCTCAACGACGGAACGGGGCACTTCGCGCCGGCGCCCGAGGCCTGGGCCATGAAGGCCTCGCGCTGGGGGATGGGTTGCGCCGTCGGCGACGTCGATGGCGACGGCTGGCTCGACGTCTACGTGACGCATTGGGGACGCGATCAGCTGTTCCTCAACCGCGCGGGGCAGGGCTTCGCCGACGCCACCGAGCGCGCTGGTTTCGAGGGCTCGCGCTGGGGAACGAGCGCCGCGTTCCTCGACTTCGACCGCGACGGAGCGCTCGACCTGGCGGTGATCAACTACCTCGCGTTCGACTGGGCCACCGCGGCGCCGCCCGGTGGCGGTTGCTCGTGGAAAGGGTACGACGTGATGTGCGGGCCCGAAGGGCTCGTGCCGGTGCACGATCAGCTGTTTCGCAATCGCGGCGACGGGACCTTCGTCGAGGCCAGCGTGAGTGCGGCCATGCGCCCAATGGAGGCCGGATTCGGGCTCGGAGCGATGACGCTCGATTACGACCGAGACGGCGACACCGACCTGTACGTGGCCAACGACTCGACACCGAACTTCCTGTGGGAGAATCAGGGTGACGGGACCTTCAAGGAGGTCGGGCTGTTGCGCGGCGTGAGCCACGACATGAACGGCAAGGAACAGGCGGGCATGGGCATCGCGTGCGCCGACATCGACGGCGATGGGCGACAGGATCTGTTCGTCACCAACTTCTCCGGCGAGAACAACGCGCTCTACTTCTCTCGAGGCGCCAAGGGCTTCAGTGAGCGCTCTGCGCCCAGCGGCATGGCAGGTCCGAGCGTGACGCGCTTGGGGTGGGGCACCGCGCTGGGCGACTTCGACCTCGACTTCGACGTCGATGCGTTCGTGATGAACGGCCACGTCTACCCACAGGCGGATCGGCCGGGCACGGACACGAGCTACGCGCAAGAGGCACAGCTCTACCGCGGCTCAGCGGACGCGAAGTTCTCGGTCGAGCGTTTCTCGGACGCGCCGGCGCGGGTGATGCGGGCCTCGACCGTGGGGGACATCGACGGGGACGGCGATCTCGACGTCGTCGCGATCGAGCTCGACGGGCCGGTGCGCGTGTACCGCAATCGGACGCTGCCCGCGCCCGCTGAAGGCGCGCCCCATTGGCTGCGCGTGGCCCTGAGGTCGCCGACCAAGAACCGCTTCGCTTTGGGGGGCAGCGTGACGATCGAGGTCGCCGGCCAGCGCCGCTCGGCCGAGTTGCGCACCTCCGGTGGCTTCCAATCCAGCGTGCCACCCGAAGTGCATTTCGGCCTCGGTGCGCACGCCAGGCTCGAGCGCTTGATCGCGCGCTTTCCCTCGGGGCGCGAGCTGCAGCTCGAGGACGTCACCGTCGACCGCGTGCTGGTCATCGAGGAGCCCGAGGTCAAGTGATCGCGTTGCTGTTCACGTTGTTGGCTGGCGCGCACCAAGCGCCTTCCGCGCCACTCAGCCGGCCGCAGATCGACTCCGCGCTGACACGCGACCCGTCGACCTTGCCGCGCGCCGCGCCTGGACACTGGAACGGGTGGAAGCCGAGCGACACGGTTCCGGTGGAGCTCGCGGCCGAATTCGGCTCGGCGCTGCGCGCCTACCAGGACGCCGACTACGGCGCGGCTCTGGCCGGGATGCACGCAGTCTTGGCGAGGGCGCCGGACTTTCCCGCCGCGCTCTATCAGTGTGGGGCGACTTACTTCCGCCTGCGGCGCTACGGCGACGGCGCGCGCGTGTTCGAGCGCTTCGTCGAAGTCGTGCCCGAGGAAATCGGTGCCACGCAGGCGCTCGGGCACTGCTACTACTCGCTCGGTGAGTACGAGCGCGCGCGCGCCCACTACGTCGCGGTGCTGGCGCGCACGGAGTCGAGCGTCGAAGCCTGGCGCGGCTTGGGACTCGCGCAGTGGAAGCTGGGCGACGCACCGCGGGCGTTGGAGAGCCTCGATCGCGCGCTAGCGCTGCGGCCGGATCATGCCGACGCCTTGATGTGGCGCGCGCAGGTGTTGTTCGAGCTCGGGCGCTCCGGCGAGGCGCTTCTCGCTGCCGTCCGAGCTCGCGAGTTGACGCCTCACGAACCGCGCGCCTGGTACGTCGAGGCGCAAGTGCTCGCCGACCTTGGTCGCGACGAAGACGCAACGCGGGCGCGCAATCGATTCCTCGAACTGAATCGGATCGAGCAGGAAATCCGCACGCAGGAAGGGTTGCTGCTGCACGAGCCGCGCGCACTCGAGCCGCTCCTGCGCTTGGTCGTGTTGCAGCGCGCCGCAGGCAATCGTGCCGAGACCAAAGCGGTGATGTTGCGGACCCTGCGGACCGCGCCGAACGAGTTGCGGGTGCATGCGCTGGCGCTCGAGATATTCGCGGGTCTCGACGAGCGCGCGTTGGTCGAGCGCACGGTCACGGAGATCGAGACGCGCTTCGCTCGCAGCCCCGCCGCGTGGCGCCTGCTCGCCGAGCATCATCTGGCGGCCTCGCAGCCCGAGCGCGCGGCTGAGGCCGAAAAGCGCGCGGGCGAGCTCGAACGCGGCTCCTGAAACGTGCGCGGCGCGCATGTGCGCACCGCGCGTGCCCAAAGCTCAGGCCGTTTCCTTGTTCTGCTGGTTCTTGCGCGGGCGACCGCCCTTGGGGCGACGCTCGAGGATCGTCTGGTGGAAGCTGCTCCAGTCTTCCTTGCTGAACAGACGCACTTCGTTGCCGCAGCTCGCGCAGTAGCTCTTGTCGACGCTCATCAGGTAGGGCACGTACTGGTTGCAGTGTGCGCAGAACTTGCGATCGCTGTAGTAGTCCGTGGATTCCATGGTGTCGTTCGCTTGGCTCGGTGTTCGGTGTTCGTCGCGCTGGTCGAGTCTCCATGGAGCAACGCGGTGACCAAGCGACTCGCGTTGCACTCTCGCGGAGCCAACCCCAGAGCTGGAGCGCGTTTGTGCTGGACGCCGGTGTTGGCCACCTCGGCCAGCCGCCGTGCTCGCCGTCGAGAAGATTGGACATGGCCGCAGGAATCGAAGTGCTCAAGTGCCCATTCGCGGCGCTCTCATGACGGATCCGTGGCACTAGAAAGTCCTTCGCTGTGCTCGCAGCGCCAGCGCCGTGCGCGACTTGCGTCGCTCCGCCGCGTTAGGTGCGGCGCGTGTCGACGAATCTCGACGCGTGTCGGCGCAACGTCGAGCGCAATGGACACGCCCTGGCATCGGATCGCGGGTCAGACTTCGCTGCAAAGCGTGCGCTCGATGCCAGCGCGCGCCAACGGGTCCCGCTCACCGTCGAGCGCGCGTTGGACCGCGCTGCGAGCAGCGTAGCCGCGCACCAGAGCCCAGGCCGCGGCTTCGCGAACCATGGCATCGGGATCGGAGACCATGGACTCGAGCAGCACGGGCTCGGCGCCCTCTCGCGGGGCATTGCCGAGCACGAGCGCTGCATTGCGCGCCAGTCCGGCGCGCCGTGCGCGCTGCAGCGGGGATCCCTCGAACGTCGCCTTCCATCGTTGAGCGTCGCGCATCTCGACCCAGCGTTCGAGCGCGAGCTCGGCGACAGCGTGGTGCGTTCCCAAGCGCGCGCCGAGGTCCGGCGCCTTGCGGCCCCAAGGGCAGACCTCACTGCACACGTCGCAGCCGAACACCCAGGTGCCGAGATCGCGGCGCAGCTCGTGGGGGATCGGGCCGCGGTTCTCGATCGTGTGGTAGCTGATGCACTTGCGCGCGTCGACGACGCCGTCCGCGACGATGGCGCCAGTCGGGCAGGCGTCGATGCAGGCGCGGCACGTGCCGCAGGAGCCCGAGCTCAACTCAGGCGTTGGCTCGAACTCGACGTCGAGGATCAGCTCTCCCAGGAAGAACCAGGGTCCGAAGCGCGGATGGAGCAGGTTGGCCGCCTTGGAAGGGAATCCCAGGCCTGCTTCGGCGGCGTGCGAGCGCTCCAAGAGCGGTCCGGCGTCGACAACTGGACGCGCCAGTGCATCGGGCCGGATCCAGCCTTCGGCCGCGAGCCGTGCGCGCAGCTTGCGGAGCTTGCGCGTCATCACGTTGTGGTAGTCGCGACCCGCGGCATAGCGAGCGATGCGACCGCCTCGAGGTAGCTCGACCTCAGCGCGTGAATGGGCCCAGCCCACGATCAACAGGCTGGTGCCCGACGGGGCAGTTCGCGCCGGATCACAGATGCGCTCGACTTGCCGGGCGAGATAATCGAGGTCCGCGTGCAACCCTCCGCGTAGCCAGGCGCGAAAGTGCTCCGCATCCCGCGGCGCACGCAGGGGCGCGACCCCGAACACGTCGAAACCCAATTCCTCGGCGAGTGCGCGGGCGCGTTGTTGGGGATGCATCTCGGCGAAACGGGCGGCGAACGAGCCCCGCGCCCGCAGCCTAACCCAATGTCCGCAGTGTGTTTGCGGCCATTTCGCAGAGCTGTTGCAAGGAAAGTCCGAAACCTCGAAGAAGTGTGCGGTAACCGCCGCGCCATTGAGTTCTAGAATCGGCACGGCGAGTCGACCCCAGGCCCTTGCGGTGCATTGGCTGCGTCTCGCGCACGTCTCGCCCGTCCCCCACCACCCCGAGCGGAGCCGATGCTAGGAGCCGATCCGCAAGTCAATGGCCTGACAGGAGTCGCGAGCGCCTCGCTCGATGCGCTCAGGCCACGCGTCTCGGACCTCCGACGCGAGGTCGACGCAGCGCAACTGGAGCGCATGGTGGCGATCACGGAGGATGCGACGCGCGCGCCCGATTCGATCCGCGACGCGCTGTCCACGCGGCTGATGGAGTGCTTCCGCACGACCACCAGCCGCGGCTGTTTTGGGCTGCTCTACGAGCTCAACGCGAGCCACCTGTTGACCCAAGTCGCGGGTTGCCTGCGACGCTACGGCAGCAAGGCCGATCCGCGGGACGTCCTTCAGGAGGTGTTCTTCAACATCTACCGCTACCCGCACCGCTTCAACGCCGAGCGCGAAGACGCCTTCCGGGTGTGGACGGCGATGATCGTGCGCAACACGGTGCTCAAGCATCTTCGCGCTCAGGGGCGCGCAGGACGGCACGAGATCCCGGTCGAGGACCTCTCCGAGCAACCGGCGGAGCAGGGCGCGCGACCGGACCACGGCGTGATCGATCGCGAGGCGATGCACGAGTGCGGGCGCGTCTACCTGACCTACCTGCACCTGTACTTGCAGTTCTACTCGATGCTCAGCCCGCGCGAGCGCGCGGCGATCCACATGGTGGAGGTCGAGGAGATCAGCTATCGCGACGCCGCGGAACGCCTCAACATCAAGCTCGAGAACCTGAAGATGGTGATCTTCCGAGCGCGTCGCAAGATCCACCGCTCGATGAAGCGCGTGTTCGACGGACTCGCTCCCGACTGCCGGCCGGCGCGCGATCCGCGCGGGGCTGCGCGCGCGACCTTGGGGAACTCGGGATTGGCCCAGGGGCGAGCGATGCTCGAGGGCGCCCCCGAAGGTCGCGACGAGGCGGCGGATGCGGGGCGCAACGACGAGGAGTTCGAGGGGGGGACGGAGTTGGGCGGAAAGGAACGGTCATGAGCAGCGAATGGTCCACCGGCGGCGCCGCGGACGTGTGCGAGCTGTTCCAGCTCGACCTGTCGTGCTTGGTCGACGGCGAGCTCGACGAGCCGGCCGCGGCCCGCGCGATGCTGCACCTCGAGCAGTGCGAGTCGTGCCGCGAGTTCTTCGACGACACGCGTCAGTGCGTGCGCCTGCACCGCGACGTCGCGGACCCGGCGCGCCTGCTGGCGCGCGTGTCGAGCCTGACCGGTGCCGAGCTCGCGGGCCGCGCCAGCGCCATCGAGTTGGTGCACAAGCTGGCGTCGATTTTCTACCAGCTCGGGAAGGCCTACGTGCTCGCGGGCACCGACCCTGACTATCTGCGCACGCGGGTGTTCGAGAGTGCTGTCGATGTCGAGCCGATCCAGACCCAAGGACGCGGGTTCGTCGACGGTGTGCTGCTCTCCGGCAAGGGCGAGGCGGCAGAAGGCGTCGATTGGCAGGCTGCGCGCTCGATCCTCAACGGTCGGCTGAAGGAAATCCAGGGACCGATCGAGAAGGGCCGCCGACTGCTCGAAGAGGCGATCAGCTCCGATCCGGCCCACGAGGAGGCGCGCCTGTACTTGGCCTTCCTGCACGCCAACGAGGGCAAGAAGCTCTTGGCCGCGCGCGAGTTCGGTGAGGTCTTCGAAACCGCGATCAGCGAATCCAATCGTGGGCATGCCGCGGTGCAGCTCGGCCAATTGCACGTAGCCGAGGGCGACGATCGGCGCGCGCTGACCTACTTCCGCTGGGTTTCGCTCACGGGCCTCGAGGAACGCGACGAGCGCTTCTTCTTCGTCTTGTTCAACATCGGTGTCTTGTACGCGCAAATGCGCGACCGCCGCCGCTCGCTGTGCTACTTCCGCCGCCTGCTCGATCGCCATCCCGACAAGCTCGACGACGTCGTGCGCTTGTTCTCGACCGCGAAGCGCTTGCAGCAGGCGATCGATGAACAACCTGGTTTCGGCGAGGAGCTCCTCGCCAGCTGTCCCGAGCTCTTCGAAGGCTCGGCGGGCTGCGGCGCGACGCCGCCGTCCGGGGAGTGACGACCATGAACAGAGAACGAATGCGAATCGACCGACGGATCCTGGCTCCCGTGGCGCTGTGCCTGGGCTTGGTCACCAGTGTGTTGGTCGCCGCCGAAGAGCCGCGCGCGTTCGGCGGTGGCGGCACGGGCGGTGACACCGTGGGCAGTCTTCCGATGATGGCGGGCCCGAACACCGGGCCGGTGGAGCCCTCACCGGACGAGGTCGGCGTGCACAGCGGGCCGGCGCAGCCGTCCTTCAGCCTGGTCGGTGCCGAGGAGTCGATCCAAGCGCTGATCATCGACGCCTATCCACTCGGAGTTGACGCGAGCTTCGAGCGCGTCCCTCTGGCCAACGGAAACGTGCGCTATCAATTCAACGGACGCATGGGCCTGGTCCTCGATCGCACGCTGGTCGCTGCCGGCGCCGTGCGCGCCGAAATCGTGACCGGAACGTCCTTCCACGGCGGCGTCGCGCAGCTCTCCGTTGCCGGTCACGTGCGCGCCCAACAGGCGCTGCTCGCCGGAGCGCAGGACATGCGGTTGGCGACGCTCGATCAATGTGGCGCCCTGGCCAAGAACTTCGTTTGGCACGCCATCAGCTTGGCGGACATCCACCGCGTGATCGCCGTCAAGGCGGTCGCAAACCAGATCCGCATCGAACAGCGCGATTGACGCATCGTGCCAGCGCGAGCGCGACCGCGCTCGACGACACTCGCCCCCGGAGCCCGCGGCCCCGGGGGTGAACTGTTTTCCGGGAAGTGCTCAGGGAGCGGCTCCGGCCACCGAGAACCTCTGCGATGGACCCGATCGCCATCCAGAACGCATCGCACTCGAGCTGGGCGCGACCCGTGGCACCGCCGGGTGCGGACTTGACCGCCATTTTGCGGCAGGGGCGGGTCGTCGCCGGCGATGTCCTGCAGACCTTCGGCGGCGGATCGGTTTTGGTTGGCATCGGTCGCCACCGCGTTCCGGCGCGCGCCCAGACCGAGTTGGAGGCCGGCCGGCGCTACCTGTTCGAGGTCATCGGCGGCAGCGAACCGGTCGAGTTGCGCGTGCTGGGCTCTTCCGGTGGGGCGGACGCGGCGCTGCTACGGGCCCTGCGCGGCGTGCTCGGAGCGGACCAGCCGCTCGGACCCATGCTCGAACGCTTGCGGCGCGAGCTCGAACGCTCGCGCTCCGACGACGATCCGTCCGACGAGGCGCTCCAGCGACTGCTCGGGGCGATCGACGAGCAGCTCTTTCATCCGGGCGCGGACGGCGCCGAGCTGGCCAACAAGCTGCGTGGAAACGGCACCCTGTACGAAGCACGCTGGGCCCGCTTGGCCTTGGATTCGTCGGCCCGAGACACGCTCGAGCGCCTCGGACGTGAGCTCGCGCGCAGCTTGGTCGTCGATTGGACCGGCGCGACAGGTGACGACGTCGCGGACTTTCAGCGCGCTTTCGCGGAGGCGCTGCGCGAGCTGCTTCGTTCGACCGGCCTCGAGCTGGGCCCCGCGCTCGAACGCTGGGCCAGTGGCCACAAGCTCGGCGACCTGCCGCGCGACGTGACGACGCTGCTCGAACGCGCGCTCGTGCGTCTTCCAGAGTCTCCCGCCAAGGCCGTGCTGATCCGACAGTTGCGTGCGCTGGATCTGGAGTCTCTGCCGCGAACGCTGCGGATCGCGCTCGCTCGCGCGCTGGCCGGCGCCGGCAGTGCGCCGGAGTCCGGCGATGCTGGGCGACTCGAAGTTGCGCTCGAGGATGTCCGTCGCGACCTGAAGTCCGAGCTGTTGCTCGCACGTGGGCTCCTGACGGCCGGCACGGCCCGCACCGCCGTCGAACGTGCGCTGGCGAATCTGGAGGCTGAGCAACTGGTCAACGTCGCGCGCCACACGGCGCACGAGCCGTCGCACTGGAGCGTTCCGCTTCGCGACGGCGAGCGCTGGACCACGGCGCACCTGTTCGTGCACCGCGACGCCGACCGGCGTCAGGGGCGGCGCCCGGGCGAACCGGAGCAGCAACGTCTCTCGCTGGCGCTCGAGCTCGACCGCACCGGCCCGTTGCACGTCGACATCTTGTTGCGGGACGACGCGCTCGCCTTGCGCGTGGTCGCGAGCAGCGAGAGCGTCGCGGAGCGGTTGCGGACGCGCCTGGAAGAACTCGAACAGCGCCTTGCGAGCACCGGTCGCACCGTGCGCACATCGCTCGCCGTGTCCCCGGATCTCGCACACAGGTCGAACGACGGAGTGCAGGGAACGCGCTATCTGACCGACCACCACGTCCTGGACATGA
Organism: Planctomycetota bacterium; assembly: GCA_020853575.1. Taxonomy (GTDB): domain Bacteria; phylum Planctomycetota; class UBA1135; order UBA1135; genus F1-120-MAGs118. The sequence continues at coordinate 35,502 of JADYYP010000035.1, read as the reverse complement.
CCGGGTGACGGATGAGCTCCAGCGATCCCGAGCGCAAGGCCCTCGCTCTGCACTACGACGCCGAGGCGGCGATCACCGATGAGCACGCTCCGCGCGTCGTGGCGCAGGGCGCTGGTTGGGTCGCGGAGCGCATCCTCGCGCTCGCACGCCAACACGGCATTCCAGTGAGTGAGGATCGAGACCTGGTCGCGTTGCTCTCGACTTGCGACGTCGACGACGAGATCCCCCCGGAGCTGTTCAGCGTCGTCGCCGAGGTCCTTGCCTGGCTGCACGCCTGTGACTGCGAGCGCAGCGCTCGGCATGGGTAGAATCGCGGGTGATGGCTGACCGTGCTCCCTCGCGCCCCCGTTTGGCACTGACGCTCGGAGATCCCGCCGGAATCGGCCCCGAAGTGGCGCTGGCGGCCCTGGACGACGCGCGTGTGCGCGCCGCCGCCCGCGTGGTGGTGCTCGGCCCGGGGCGTTTTCGGCCCGCGCACGTTCCGCTCGGCAACGTGGACGATTTCGACGCGCACGAACTGGCGTGGATCGACACCGGAGGCCCGGAGACGTTCGAGGTCGGCCGCGTGCAGGCGAGCTGCGGTCGCGCCGCTCTCGACGCTCTGCGGTGCGGGGTCGAGCTCGCGCGCGCGCGCCGCGTCGACGGTCTGGTCACCGCACCGGTCTCGAAGGAGGCGCTGCACGCGGCGGGTGAGAAAGTCGAGGGGCAAACCGAGTTGCTCGGGCGCTGGGACGGAGCGCAGCGCTTTCAAATGATGGCGATCGCCGGACGGCTGCGCGTGATGCTGCTCTCGCGGCATCTGCCATTGCGCGCCGCGCTCGACCTGGTGACCGTGGAACGCGTGCTCGAGCACCTCGTGCTGCTCGACGAGACCCTGCGCGGCTGGGGCTTCGCGGAGCCGCGGCTCGCTCTCGCCGGATTTAACCCACATGCCGGTGAACGTGGCGTGCTCGGCTGCGAGGACCTGGAGGTGCTCGAGCCGGCGGTCGCGGCGGCGCGCGCGCGAGGCTTGTGCGTCAAGGGACCGCTGTCTCCCGACACGGTCTTCATCGCGGCGGGCGAGGGCCAGCACGACGCCGTGCTCGCGCTGTACCACGACCAAGCGTTCATCCCGATCAAGCTAGCCGCGCGGCACACGGCTCTCACCGTGATCGCCGGACTGAGCTTCCTGCGCGTCAGCCCGGCCCACGGGACCGCGTTCGACATCGCTGGCCGCGGCCTCGCATCGCCGCGCAACATGATCGTCGCGCTGCTGCAAGCCGCCGCTTGGAGCGCCGGGAAACCGCTGGCGATCGTCGAGGACGAGCGCGCGCTCGAGGCCGCGATCCGCGGCGACCTGCCGCGACCCTGACGTGCACGGGAGGCTACACTAGACGGTCGCGGCGAGCCGAGTTCAGGGCCGGCCGCGAGCGCCCTCGATCCGCACCCCCCAAGTCACCCCCGCAGCATGAGCAAGAAGAAGATCGTCCTCTACCAGCCGCAGCAGGTCGATGCCTCGATCGGCCCGCCGGCGAGCGGTGACATGCTGCCCCTGGAGATGCTGACGATCGGGGCCTTTCCCGACCGCGAGGGCTACCAGGTGGTGATCGTCGACGGCAGCTTGTACACGCCCGAGGAGGCCCACCGGCGTGTGGTCGAGGCCTGCGAAGGCGCGCTCTTGTACGCGACGACGGGGATCCTCGGGTACATGGTCACCGACGGCTTCGCGTGCTCCACCAAGGTCAAGGCGCGCCATCCCAGATTGCCCATGGTGATCGGTGGCTGGTTCGCCAGCGTTCGGCCGGAGCTGCAACTGGCGACTGGTTTGTACGACGCGGTGGTGCTCGGGCAGGGCGAGCTGGCTTTCCGCGAGCTGGTCGAGGCCATCGCCGCCGGAGCTTCGCTGGAGACGATCCCCGGGCTGGCGCTGTGGCGCGACCAACAGGTCCTGCGGACCGAGAAGCGCGCGGTCGTCGGTTGGGACAAGGTGCTCAACTGCGCTTGGCACTTGATCGACATCGAGCCCTACCGCGCACGCCAAGCTCAGTCCGACAGTCACAAGCACATCCTGCGCATGCCCACGCCGCCGGCGATCGGAGCGCGCAAGCCGTACTTCGGCATCACCTATTTCTCCAGCTACGGTTGCCCCGAGCCGTGCACGTTTTGCTGCTCGCCGATCGTCACCGACCGGCGTTGGAAGGCCATGCCCGCCGAGCGCATGCTCGACGATCTCGCCGCGCTCCAGGAGCGCTGGGGTTTCGACACGGTGCGCTTCCACGACGCCAACTTCGGCGTGATGCAGAAGCGCACCAAGGAATTCGCCGAGGGCCTGCTGGCGCGCGGCCTGAAGTTCTGGTGGAACGCCTTCATCGAAACGCACTCGATCCTCTCGTACAAGTCCGAGGTCCTCGACGCGATGGCGCAGTCGGGACTGTACGTGGCGGAGATCGGCGCCGAGGCCGGCACCAACGAGATGATGAAGAAGATCGGCAAGCCGATCAAAGACGACGACAACATCGCCGCGGCCGTCGAGATGGACAAACGCGGCGTGTGCGCCTCGGTCACGTACATCATCGGCTACCCCGGCGAGCAGGCGGACTCGATGATCGCGACCATCGATCAGTGCCGTCGCCTGCACGTCGCCGCGCCGCTCGCGCGCCCGACGGTGTGGCCTTACCGACCGATCCCTGGAACGGTGATGTGGGATCAAGCGATCTCGCTGGGTTACCAGCCGCCGCGCTCGCTGCCCGAATGGGGCTCGATCGGTGAGTACCACCTCGAAGAGACCTGGCCCGGCAAGATCCCGCCGGAGGTCGCGCTGCGCCGCAAGCTGTACCAGCACTACGTCACGCTCAGCTACGGGCTGGCGCGCGGCAAGGTCGGCTTCTGGGAGAAGCGCGCGGAGTCGCGCCTGCGCGACAACAACTGGTCGCTCGGAGTGCTCGAGGCACGCGCCTTCGAGGTCTACAACCGCATCGAGCGCAAGCTCTTCCCGCGGCCCGAGCTCTCGCGCTCGTGGGTCGATCCCGGCCACAAGACCGGCACTGGCGGCAACAGCGCCTCGCGCTCGTCGAAGGCGATGACGAACACCACGGCGGGCTGAGAGCGCGCTGCCCGCGTGCCGGGCTCGGCTCGCGGTCCGAGCGACGCCTTCAGGGGCGCGCGACCAATTCCACGAAGCTGATTTCACCGGGACCGTTCTTGCCCTCGTCGCCGGTGACGAACCAGGTGCGCGGGCCGGAGTGCAGCGTGCACAAGCCCTCGGGACGGGAGCCGACGCGTGCGGATGCGAGCGAGCGCGGAGCGCGCGGATCGGTGACGTCGAAGAGCAAGACTCGGTTGGCGCGCTCGACTCCAAGGGCGCACAGGACACTCTGGCCACGCCGGACGAACGCGACACCCTCGGGGTGCGCGCGACCATCGGCGATGGCGAGCAGTTTCACCACATCGATGCGCCCGAGGGCTCGCGCGTTGTCGAAGCGTGGCTCGGGCCCCAACCAGGTCAGGCTCAGGCCCTGGCTCGGCCAGCGGCCGTCGCGCTGCTCGTCACCTTCCTCGGCGAAGGCGATCAGCGCACCGCGCCCGAGCTGTGGGTCGACGTAGTCGTCGAGCACCGCCACGCCATCGGGCTGCGCGCCGCTGGGCAGCTCGATGCGCAGCGACGTCAGCTCCGGGCGCGGCTCGTTCAAGGCGACCACGACTGCCGCGTCGTTCTCTTGGCAGGTGACCACGGCGAAGCGCGAACGCGGATCGAAGGCCACGAACTCGGGCTCGACCACGCCGGCGTCGACACCGAGCACGCGCGCCGGATCGAGCTCGGTGTGCGCGAGGCTGGGCTGTGCTTCGAACAGCGCCGCGGCGCGCGTGTCGAGCACGCTGATCGTGCCCGGCGCAACCTCCGCGCGGTCGTCACCCTCGCCCTCGTTGGCGACCACGATCCAGCGTCCGTCCGCGGAGATCGCGACGTTGTCCGGATGGCGGCCGACCTCACATGACCACAGCTCGCGACCAACCGACCCCGCGCGCAGGTCCACCGCGTGCAGCGTGCCGCGCTCGCTCGATTTCGCGCCGATCACCGTGACGAAGGCCAGCGGCTCGCTGGGATGTGCGGCGACGCTGGTCGGCTCGTGCTCAAAGGTGCGCCGCTGCGCGCCGTCGACGGTCGTGAGCCGAGGTTGCGTCTCGAGTGACGTGAGCGAGAAGATCTCCAGCGAGCGCGAGCTCGAGTCGCTGGCGAGCACCAGGCGCCGATCGGCGCTCACGGCCACGATTTCCGGTGCGTTGGACGGTACGTCGAGCGTTCCGCGCTCGACCAGAGTCCAGCCGCCGAGCGCGCCGACTTGGGGGGCGCGCGGGGAGAAGCTCACGACGTCGCCGCCGTCCGCGCAGGCGAGGAGCGTCCCCGCCGCACCGAGCGCGAGTCCTTCGACGGTGTGCGGCGCGAGCGAAAACGGCAGCTCCTCCAATGTGAGTCCGGCGCGCGAGATGCGCCGCAGCGTCGGTCCGTCACTGCAGGCCGCGAGGACGCTGTCGGTCTCGCTGTCGAAGGCCAGCGCGCGCGGTTCGACGCCCAGCGGCAGCTCGCGCACGAACTCGAGCTCGCCCGGAGCCGTCCCCGGAGCGCGCATCACGAAGATCGACTTCGTTCCTTGGTGGCCGAGCCAGATTTCGTGGGCTCCCGAGGGCAGCGGGACGAATGCCAGCGCCTCGACTCCGCGTGCGGTGCGCGGGACGCGCGCGGGCGTGCTCCAGCGTCCCGTGAGCGCAAGTCCGTCGAGCGCGACGCGCCACAGCTCGCACGTGTCCTCGAGCGCGATCCAGACCGCGTCTCCGCGCGGGTCGAGCGCGAGGTCCTCGAAGTCGGGCTGCCCGGCGAATCGCTGCGCGCGCCGCAACGTCCCATCGCGCCATACCTCGAGCTCGCCCTGGTCGGTGGCCAAGACCACGCCACCGTCGGCGAGCGCTTGGACCCCGCTGAACTCGCGCTCGGGCCCGCGCACCACGACGCTCGGCGCGTCGAGGCTCCAACGGCGATCCAACGGCACTTCGTTCGACGCGAGCGTGAGCGTGGGCAGCATGGCTCAGGCCATCGTGGCTCGTTCCGCGAGGACGGTGCAAAAAGACTCGGTGAATCTCGGCAGGCGCGGATCGCGTCAGCGGGAGCTCGAGAAGCCGACCGCGATCTCTCCGCTCGACGGGTCGGCGAACAGGCTCCACTGGACCTCCGGCGCGCGCCCGAGGAAGGCGTCGTGCACGAAGCTGGCGATGAAGTTGCCGAGCGCGGCGCCGGCGAGCACGTCGGTGGGGTAGTGCTCTCCGGCTTCGACGCGCGCCCAGGCGCTGGAGCCGGCGAGCGCGATCAGCCCGCCCCGCAACGGGATGCGCGCCGCGTCGTGCAGCTCGATCGAGTCCAAGTTGCGCCAGGTGAGCGCGCAGTAGGCCGCGCTGGTCGAGGCGTGGGCCGAGACGAAACTGTGCTCATCGCTGCCATCGGGCCGTTCGCGATCGACCGCGTCTCGAGCGAGTCCCGTAGCACGTCGTGTCAGCTCGACAGCGCTCCACTCGACGGCGAAGCCCTGTACCTTGTTGCGCGCCCAGGGCGCCAACTCGCTGCCACTGGGCGTGGCCAGCGTCGAGACCCACCAACTGTGCTTGGCCGCCTGGAGCAGATCGTCCGAGGCGCGCCGCGCATCGCCGGTCGAGCCGAACAGCGGTGTGTGCTCGCGCGCCCAGTCCGAGAGACCCTCGTCGAGGTCGTCGATCGAGAGCAGTGCGGCTCCCGCCAGCGGCGCCCAGGTCCAGGGATCGAGCGCCGCGTCGCGCGCGGCCCGCAGCGCGTCTTCCTGGAACGGATGCAAGGTCGCGGTTTCTCCCCACGCGCTTCCATTGCGCATCACGCCGCACGAGCTCGACATCAGGGCCGCGAGCGCGGCGAGAACCTGCGCCGCGGAGCGCTCCGGAACGCCGAGCGGGAGACATCGCAGGTGCCGGGGCATGGCTCGAATCGTCGCCAATCTCGACCGCGAGCTGAAGTGTGGCGTCCCTCGAAAACGCGCGACTCCTGATTCCACCCGACGATTCCCGCCGCGCCGTCGCGTTCCGGAGCGTGCTCGAACGCACCGACTGTGGCAAGTCGACGGAAGTCGAGTCACATGGAGCGTCTTGGGCTCGCGGTCCCAGGCGATGACACCAGGCGTGCACGGTCGCCAGCGCGACGCCGCGACCCGAGGCCGCTCGCAGCTGCACGTTGCGCCAGATCCGCACGCGCGAGGCACCCGACGTCGGGGCCGCGCCGGACTCCAGCCTGTGGTGCGGAACTTGTTGAGCCGCGCGCCCTCGCGTCCGCCGTTTCCTGCTCGCCGCGCTCAGGAGTCTCCCCCGCATGCTCTCGCTGCACGACCTGGTCAAGGTCTACCCCGGTTCCGTCACGGCACTCCAAGGCGTCACGCTCTCGATCCCGCCGGGGATGTTCGGGTTGCTCGGTCCCAACGGCGCGGGCAAGTCGACCCTGATGCGCATTCTCGCCGGGCTGCTCGAGCCCACTTCGGGTCGCGTGGAGCTCGACGGCGTCGATGTCACCGAGCGTCCCGAGCTGGTGCGCGAGCGTTTGGGCTACTTGCCCCAGGACTTCGGGTTCTACGCCCACCTCAGCGGCTTGGCCATGCTCGAGCACTTGCTCGCGTTGAAGGGCGTCGACGGACCGCGTGGGAGACGCGCGTTGGCTCGCGAACTCCTCGAGCGCGTCAACCTCGGCTCGGCCGCGGAGCGCAAGGTCAAGGGCTACTCGGGCGGCATGCGGCAGCGTCTGGGCATCGCGCAGGCGATCGCTGGAGATCCGCGGCTGGTGATCGTCGACGAGCCCACGGCCGGGCTCGACCCCGAGGAGCGCGTGCGCTTCTATCACGTCCTCGCGGAGCTGGCGCAGGAGCGCATCGTCGTGCTCTCGACCCACATCGTCGAGGACGTCGCCGTGCTGTGCCCGCGATTCGCGGTCATCAAGGGGGGGCGCGTGCTGCGCGTCACCACGCCGACGGAAGCGCGCGGCCGGATCGAAGGCGCGATGTTCGAGGGCTTCGTGGAGCGCGGCGAGCTCGAGGCGCTTTCTCGCACGCAATGCGTGACGCAGTCGATGCTCGTCGAAGGTCGCACCCGCGCACGGGTCTTCGATCCCAAGGGGCAACCGCCGCCCGGATTCGCGCTCGCCCGCGCGACCCTCGAGGATTTCTATCTGGCACTCGTGCGAGGCGCGTTGCAGGTCCCCGAGGCCGCCACCGATGCGGCGCTCGTCGGGAGCGGCGCGCGATGAATCTCCGGCGTCTTGCGGCGGTTTTCCGCGCGACCCTGGCGCACAACCTGCGGCGTCCACTGGTCTGGGTGCTTCTGGTGGTGCTGGCGCTGTTCGCCTACGGGCTGGTGACAGGCGCGGCCACGATCAGCACCGGTGACTCCGACACCGGCGGCAAGAAGGCCTGGATCACCTCGATGTTCGCCATGGCGCAGTGGATCTGCGTGCTGGTGTTCCTGCTGCACGGTTTCTTCGTCGCGATCGCCACTGGCATGGTCGTGATTCACGACGACGAGTCGAAGATCACAGAGTTGCTGCACTCGACACCGCTCACGGTTCGCGAATACGTCTGGGGCAAGTGGTTGGCGCACTTGGCGACGTTTTGTCTGGTGCTGGCGGCGCAATTGGTGATGCACGCCGTGGCGAACCACCTGTTGAGCAGTGCGGAGCTCGCCGAGCACGTCGGTCCGTTCGAGGTCGCCAACTACGTGGTTCCGGCGCTCGTGTTCGGCGTTCCGACTCTGGTGCTGATCGGCGGCGTGAGCTTCGCGATCGGGCTCGCGTCACGTCGCGCGATCCCCGTGTTCGCGTTCCCCGCGGCGCTGCTCATGTTCTGCATGTTCTTCCTGTGGTCGTGGAATCCGGCGTGGCTCCTGTCCGACGCGCTGTGGCTGGACCGGGTGCTGCAGTGGGTCGATCCCTCCGGACTGCGCTGGTTGCGCCACTCCTGGCTGGACGTCGACCGCGGCGTCGAGTTCTACAACCACCAGGCGATCGGCGTCGACTTGCCCTTCGCGGTCAGTCGTTTCGCGCTGATCGCGGTTGGACTCGGCGCGGTGCTGTGGGCCGAGCGCAACCTGCGCACGACCCTGCGTGGCGCGCGCGGTGTGGCTGCGTCGAGTGGGGCGGCGCCAGCCAGTGCGGCGAGCGCTGCGTTGCCGCAGGGAGCGAGCCTGGCGAGTCTCGGAATGAGCGCGCGTCGTCCGGGCCTTTGGCGGGGCATGCTCGAAGTGGCGCGCGTCGAGTTGCGCGAGCTGCGCAGTCAGCCCGGGCTGTACCTCTTCGTGCCGCTGATCCTGGTGCAGGTGTACTCCAACGCCATGTTCCGCGTCGGACCATTCGACACACCCTTGCTCGCGACCTCGGGCTCGCTCGCCGCGAGCTCGTTCAACTCGTTGACGCTGCTGGTGTGCTTGCTGTTGCTGTTCTACACCGTCGAATCGCTCGAGCGCGAGCGCGCGCGCGGTCTGGCGCCGATCTACTACTCGACTCCCACGGCCACGGCGTCGCTGCTCTTCGGCAAGGCGCTCGCCAACAGCCTGGTCGGCATCGCGATCGTCGTGGCCGCCTGGGTCGCGTGCGCCAGCGCCTTGCTCGCGCAGGGAACCGTGGGGCTCGAATTCGAGCCGTTCCTGATCGTGTGGGGTGCGCTGCTCGTACCGACGTTCTTCGCCTGGAGCGCGTTCGTGTGCGCGCTGCACTCGCTCTCGCGCAATCGCTACGCGAGCTACGCGCTCGCGCTCGGAGCTCTGGCGTTCACGGGCTATCGCCAGATGAAGGGCGAGATGAACTGGGCCGGCAATTGGAGCCTGTGGAACGCCGTGCGCTGGAGCGACCTGGGCTTGCTCGAGCTCGACTCTCGCGCGCTGCTCGCCAACCGCGTCCTGTACCTTTCGCTGGGTGTCGCGCTCACGTTCCTCGCCGTCAGGTTCTTCCCGCGGCGCACTCTCGACGCGGCGCGAGTCGTGCGGCGTCTGCAGCCAGCGGGCGTCGCGCGCGGTGCGCTGGCGTTGGCGCCGGCGTTCGCGCCCGCGCTGGGCGCGTACCTGTGGCTCGATCACATGATCGACCAGGGACGCGCCGGTGAAGTCGAGGAGAAGCGTGGCAAGGACTATTGGCGCAAGAACAGCGCGACTTGGCGCGACGCGAAGAACCCCACTCTGGTCGAGGTGGTCGTCGATCTCGAGCTCCAACCGGAGGAGTCGCGCTATCGCTGCACAGGGACCTACACGCTGCTCAACGACCACCCTGAGGCGTTGCGCCGCTTCGCATTGACGCCTGGCCCGCACTACGAGCAGCTCGCATGGACGCTCGCGGGGCGACCGTTCGAGCCCGAGAACCGCTGCGGGTTGCACGTGTTCGAGCTCGAGTCAGCCCTGCAGCCGGGCCAACGCATCCAAGTGGGATTCCAGCACGCGGGTCGCTTCCCCAACGGCGTGTCGAAGAACGGTGAGGGCGCGAGCGAGTTCATCCTCCCGAGCGGCGCGGTGCTGACGGCCTTCGGTCCCGCTTTCGTTCCGAGCATCGGGTTCGTCGACGGCGTCGGTATCGACGACGACAACCGCGCCGATGCCAAGGAGTACGCCGACGACTTCTATGTCGGCGAAACGCGCTCCGGGCTGGGCAACAACTCCGCCGCGACCACGCGCATCACGCTGCACGTTCCGCAACAGTACCAAGCCAACTCGGTGGGCGTGCTGGAGAGCGAGTCGGTCGAGGACGGCGTGCGCACCTGCGTATGGGTCAGCGACTATCCGGTCGAGTTCTTCAACGTCGTGTGCGGCAAGTGGGAGGTCCTGCGCGGTCGGGGAACGGCGCTGTACTTCCACCCGGGCCACGCCTGGAACACGGCCGAGATGCTCGAGGCGCTCGACGGAGCGCGCGAGCACTTCTCGCACTGGTTCCATCCCTACCCGTGGCGTGAGCTCAAGGTCTCCGAGTTCGCGGGCCACGCGAGCTATGCCCAGGGCTTCCCGACGAACATCTCGTTCAGCGAGAACATCGGCTTCTTGGCGAAGTCGGATCCGCGCTCGCGGATCGCGTTCATGGTCACGGCGCACGAGGCCGCGCACCAGTGGTGGGGCAACCTGCTCAACCCAGGCGAGGGTCCCGGAGGCAACGTGCTCTCCGAAGGCATGGCGCACTTTTCGACCGCGCTGCTGATCGACGAGCTGCGTGGCTTGCGCGAGCGCATCGAGTTCTTGAAGCGCATCGAGACCAGCTACGCTCGCGCGCGCCAGGTCGACTCCGAGAAACCGTTGGTCAAAGTCGACGGCTCGCGCGAGGGGGATACGACCGTGACCTACGACAAGGGTGGTTGGGTGATGTGGATGCTCCTCAACCACATGGGGCGCGACGCGGCGCTCGCGGGATTGCAGGGCTTCATCCGCCAGTACCATGGTCAAAAGGACCACCCGGTGTTGCAGGATTTCGTGGCCTCGATGCGTCCGTTCGCGCCCGACGCGCAGGCCTTCGACAGCTTCGTGCAGCAGTGGTTCTCCGAGGTCGTGGTGCCCGAGTACCAGCTGTCCAACGTGGTCAGCGAGCAGCGCGGCGAGCATTGGTTCGTCGAGGCCGACGTCGCGAACGTGGGCACGGGGCGCATGCCGGTCGTGGTGTGCGTTGCGCGCGGTGAGCGCTTCCCCGAGGACGACGACGGCTCCGCCGACCCGTTGCCGAGCGCGAACTCGGTTCAAGCCGCCGAGCCCGCGCGTGGATACCGCGATGCGCGCTCCAGCGTGACCGTTGGGCCGGGTGAGACCGCGCACGTGCAGTTCGAGCTCGCCTTCGAGCCTCAGCGCATCCTGGTCGATCCCGACGCGCTGGTGCTGCAGTTGCGCCGCGAGATGGCGAGCAAGACGCTCTGAGTCGGCGCGCGCCCGGCCCGGGGGACGCCGTGCATTACACCAGCGCGACCGCGCAGGGCGCTCAACTCGAACTCGAGGCCGGGACGAGCAACTGCCCAGCGGCGGGCCGGCCCGCTATCCTGCCGACCCCGCGCGGTGCCGATGGCGAGCGCCGCGCACTGCCGTCCCCATGCAGGAGAACAGTTCGATGTCGACGCTCCGACGCGTTTCGCTGGCGCTGTCGTTCTCGGTTGCTTGGTCCGCCTCGGTGCTCGCAGCACCCAAGGAAGGGCTCACGCCGCACCAGGTGGCCGCGCTGCGCACCGCGGCGTCGGCGGAGATCTCGCCGGACGGGACCAAGATTGCCTACACCGTGGCGGTGCCGCGCAAGCCGCTCGTAGACGACGACGGCGGAGCCTGGACGGAACTGCACGTGGTCGAGATCTCGACCGGTGAGTCGCGCGCGTTCGTGACCGGCAAGGTCAACGTCTCCGCCGCGCGCTGGACTCCCGACGGCAAGGGCATCGCCTTCCTCCAGAAGCGTGGCGACGACAAGAACACCGCGCTGTACGTGATTCCGATCGACGGCGGCGAGGCGCGCCGCGTCGAATCAGCCGACGAGTCGATCTCCGGCTTCGATCTGCACCGCAACGGGGCGCGCGTGGCCGTGGTCGCGACCGAGCCCGAGAATGCCGAGCGCAAGAAGGCGCGCGAGAAGGGCTTCGCCCAGGAGATCTACGAGGAGGATCAACGCTTCGCGCGCCTGTGGGTTGGCCAACTCGGCGACGAGGCCAAGCCCAAGATGCTGGCCATCGAGGGCCACGTGTATCAGGCGCACTGGAGCCCCGTCGACGACACGCTGGCGATCACCGTCGCGCCGACTCCGCTCACCGACGATCAGTACATGCGCACCCGCGTGCGGATCGTCGACTCGCACGACGGCCGCGTTCTGGCGTCGATCGACAACGCCGGCAAGCTCGGTGAGATCGCCTGGAGCCCGGACGGCAAGCACATCGCGATGATCGCCGGTGGCGACATCAATGATCCCGCCGACGCTCGACTGATGGTCGCGCCCGCGAGCGGCGGAGCGCCGGTCGAAGTGCTCCCGGGCATCGACGGCGACGCCGAGGCCTTCGCGTGGCAAGGCCCGAATTCGATGTTGTGCGTGCTCTCGCGCGGCGTGTGGACCTCGTTCGAGAAGGTCACGTTGGGCGACAAGCCCAAGGTGCTCGCGACCACCGGCGGGCCGATCTTGACCAGCGTGTCGGTGTCGGACGATGGACTGCGCGCGGCGTTCTTGGCGAACTCACCGGCGCATCCGGGCGAGGTTTACACCATGGCCCACGGCGACAGCGCGCCGCGCCGCGTGACCAACAACAATCCGTGGTTGGCGGACGTGCGGCTCGCGCCGCAAGAGGTGCTCAAGTTCAAGGCGCGCGACGGGCTCGAGCTCGAGGGCGTGCTCGATCGGCCGCTCGACGAGAAAAAGGGCGAGCGCTATCCGCTGGTGCTCTACGTCCACGGTGGTCCGGAATCGCACCACTCCAATGGCTGGCTGACGAACTACGGCGATCCCGCGCAGTCGATGGCCGCGCGCGGATTCGCGGTGATGCACACCAACTACCGCGGTTCGACGGGGCGCGGGATGGCCTTCGCGAAGCTCAGCCAAGGTGACCCGGCCGGCAAGGAGTTCGACGATCTGATCGACGCCATCGATCACTTGGTGGCCATCGGGCTGGTCGACAAGGAGCGCGTGGCGGTCACCGGCGGCAGCTACGGCGGCTACGCGACCGCTTGGCTCAGCACGCGCTACTCCGATCGCATCGCCGCGGGCGTGATGTTCGTCGGCATCAGCGACAAGATCTCGAAGGTCGGCACGACCGACATTCCCGACGAGGAGTTCCACGTGCACGCGCTCCACCGCCCCTGGGAGGACTGGCAGAAGATGCTCGAGCGCAGCCCGATCTACTACGCGGGCCAGTGCAAGACGCCGCTCCTGATCCTGCACGGCAAGGACGATCCGCGCGTCAATCCCGGTCAGTCGCGCGAGCTCTACCGTCACCTCAAGTTGCGCAGCGCCGCGCCCGTGCGGCTGGTGCTCTACCCCGGCGAGGGCCACGGAAACCGCAAGGCCGCGGCGCGGCTCGACTACAACCTGCGCATGCAGCAGTGGATCGAGCACTACCTGACCGGCCCGAAGGGCACGCCGCCGCCGCTGGACATCTCCTACGACGAGCCCAAGCTCGGCGCGGGAACTTGAAAGCGCGCGCGGCGGCCTAGGGGCACACCATCACGCGCAGCGCGTCGGTCAGACCGACGTTGTTGGGCGGCGCATAGCCGGGGTCGCGCGACCAGAACTGGAAGTACACCAGCGTGCCCAGCGTGAAGCCGTTCGCGGCCATGTCAGCGTCCGAGAAGGGCTGCGCGTAGCTCCCCGAGCAATCGTTGCCTCCGGGAGTCCCGCCCGAGCTCTGCACCGGCATGCGCCGGATCGGCGTCGCGACGCAGCGCGTGCCGCCCCCGAACGGGATCGACGCCGGAGCCGTGCCCCACATCAAGAGCCCCTGCTTGCCGCTGAGCACGCTCGTCGCGCGGACCACGAAGTCGTCGGGAAGGCCGAGCGTCGCGGCGCCGCTGGAGTCGATCCGGGGCGTGCAGCCCAGGCTGTTGACGCGCGCATCGCAGTAGCGCGTGCCGCGGCAATCGCATTCGTCCGGCACGCCGTTGAGGTCCTGGTCCGCGCTCGCGCCACTGGACACGTCGCACACGTCGTCGCTGCCGTTGCCGTTGCAGTCGCTGGGCTCGGAGTAGAAGACGCGCAGCAGGTTCGAGCCCGCGGCGACAGGATTGGAGCCCAGGTCCGCGTACAGGTCCGTGAAGTACAGTCCGTCGGGACCGGCCTCGAGCCCACACGCGGTCGCGCGGCGGTAGCCCGAGTACTCGACGAAGCGCCGCGGCCCGGAGACCAAGGCACCGTTGGCGTCGAGCACCCACTCGGTGATGCGCTTGCCCTGCGCGTTCTGTCCGAGCGCGTAGGTCGGTCCCGACTCGCTGACGAAAGCGTGTCCCATCGAGCTCGCGGGGAAGCCGCTGCCGCCGAACGTCTCGGGCTGGATGAAGGCCAAATTCACCGGGCCGTGCGCCGGGTTCCAGTTGTAGAGCGCGAAGTTCGCCATGCTCGCGTCGCTGCCGTCCCACAGGTAGTTGCGCCCGCTCACGATCCTCGAGAAGCGATCGACGCTCGGTCCGTTCTCGACGCAGTACTGCGAGTTGTCCGCGGCGCGCCACTCGCCGCCGAAGGGATTGCGCACGCCGTAGGCGTAGACGTAGTCGCGCGCGGTGATGCCGTCGAGCGCGTTGTAGAACGGATTGGAGGCGACCGGCGAGCCGTCGAGGTGCAGCCGCAGGATCTTGCCGCGGTAGGAGTTGAGGTTCTGCGCCGTGGCCGCGTCGAAGCCGTCGCCCATGTGGCACAGGAGCGTGCCGTCGGGCAGCAGAGTGAGATTCGAGATCTGATGCGACTGGCCCTGCGTTTCCCCGACCATGTCGAGCAACGTCGTCTGTTGTGCCGCGGTGTGGCCGCCGTCCGTGCTCGAGAAGCGCACCAGCTTGGGGAAGTGATTGGCGGGGTTGACCACGGGCGCGTACAGCAAGGCCGCGATCACGTCACCGCTCTGCGGATCGACGGTGATGCCGGTCAGGCCCTGCTCGCCGGAGCCCGGAAAGGCACCCGTAGGATTGAAATTGAGCAGATTGGCCGCGTACACGCCGACCAGGCGGTTGCGCTGCACGACCTTGATCTTGCCGTAGAGCTCGGTGACGTACAGCAGCGGCTCGCTGGGGCCGGGGCCGGCGTTGGGCACGAAGGCGATGTTCACCGGCAGTTGGAAGCCCGTGGCGACGACCTCGACCTGGAAGCCCTCCTGGTGAGTCGACCAGGCCGGGCTCGGGCTGCGCGCGAGCGTGATGAACGTCGGCGTGGTCTGTGAGGCGTTTCCGACGAAACTCGCGCCGCTCGCGGTGATCCAATACGTCGCGACGCCGTTCGCCGCGAGCGAGACCGCCGGGAGCACCACCTCGTGGGTCTCGCAGTCGTCGTCGACGAACGTGAGATCACTGGCCGCCAAGCTGTAGGCCGTCGAGCCATTGACGATGCGCACGCGCAACGCCTCGTGATGCGCCATCGGCGGCGCGTCGACGAAGGTGTTGCTCACTCCGTTGTGACCGACGATCTCGAAGAACGGCACTCCGGTCGCTTCCTCGATCACCAAGCGCGGCGGCGTGGTCATCTGTGGCCAAACGAGCGGCGTCGACGTGTCCGCGAGCGTCCAGCGCAGCGGGGGCGTGTGCGCGATGTCCTCGATTTCGAGCGGAAAGGTCTGCGTCGGCGCGCCGGTCGCGAAGGTGCGCTGCGACCAGGCACTCCAGCGCGTCAGCGGGTCGTTGCTGTCGTCGGAATGGCGCACCCTCAGCGTGTAGTTGGTGCTGGCGATCAATTCGCTCAGCCCCGCGTGTGAATTCTCGAACGTGCCATCGCCCAGGTGCGTGTGCAGGCGCTCGACACCGGTGATGCAGGACGTGAACCACACGCGCTCGAACGGCGTGACGGTCCAGATCTCCCAGTCGGTGCA
Organism: Planctomycetota bacterium; assembly: GCA_020853575.1. Taxonomy (GTDB): domain Bacteria; phylum Planctomycetota; class UBA1135; order UBA1135; genus F1-120-MAGs118. The sequence continues at coordinate 19,981 of JADYYP010000035.1, read as the reverse complement.
GAAGTGCTGGTCACCGGCGTCCGGGTCGGCGAAGGGACCGGTCTCCATGTGCACGTCGGCGGCGTTGACCACCTGGCCGTTCGCGCTGGGCTCGGTGATCGTCGGTGCGAACGGCGGGAGGTTGCCCCCGGTCGGCGGCGACTCGACGAAGGACCAGGAGAGCACGTCGTGGCGCTCGGCCAGGCCTCCCGTGGCAGCGCTGAATCCAGCCCACGCGCGGCCGTTGTCGAGATTGAGCAGCGACCCGAGCGCGAGCGGTGTGCTGAGCACGGGGAGCGCGAGATTGTCGACGAACACCGACAACACGCCCGATGCATAGCGCACGCGCGCCGTGTGCACGCCGCCGTCGGCGAAGTCCGGCACACCCAGCGTGCTCGCGAGCGCGAACGACTCCGCGACGGAATTCGCGCCCGTCCCGTTGCTGTGCACGCTGACATGCAGCCCCGCCGGATCGTTGACGCCGGCGACAGAGCAGCCCGCGTTGACGTACGTGTCGAACTCGACGGCGAGGCTGTTGGCGAGGCCGTGGTAGCCGAGCTCACAGCCCGTGCCGCCGAGCGGCGCGCTGGTGGTGTTCTGCAACAAGAACGCGAAGCCGTCGGCGCCGGCGGTGCTCTCGAGCTGGAACTGGAAGGTGGTCTCGAAGCCGCTGGCGACCGACTGCTTGAGCGAGTACCACGCGGCTCCCGCCGAGTTGCCCGTCGCGGGCACCAAGCGCAACACGACACCCGAGGTGCTCGTCGAACCGACCATGGCGAGCCCAGCGGTGCTGGCGAAATCGGGGAAGTCGAAGTCGGCGCGTGCCTCTGGGAGCGCGCACGACGCGGCGATCAGAACCGAGAGCGGACGCGGGAAATGCTGCGCGATACGGCGGGGGAGCATGGCGACAAAGGTACGCGAAGCGCGCCGAGTTCGCGCGAGGCAACACGGTCTGCGGCGTCACGCGCTCGCGGGGTGCCCGCTCCAGGCCTGCCTCAGATGGTGCTCGAGATGACCGACGTAGTCGGCGTGGAAGTAGCCCAGCGTCGCCGGCGCTCCGCTCGGAACTCTGCGCCACGCGATCTGGTGGAAGTTGTGCTCGAGCCGCGAGCGCTCGGTGATTTCGAGCGGTGTATGTTCGATGACGTGCGCGATGTGGGCGTTCAGCGCGCGCCACAGCGTGACGAGCTCGTCGAGCGGCCGTTCGCCGTAGTGTTGCACCCTGATCCACTCGTCTTGCGCGTAGCCGGCGAACACCAAATCGCTTTGGAAGTGCGCGCGCACGAAGCGTTGGAGGTTGTTCGAGGCCGAGTCGATCAAGTGGCCGAGCAACTCCTTGCGCGACCACTTGCCGGGCGCGAGTGGCTCGGCGGCCTGCTCCTCGGTGAGCGCGAGCCAGCGGGGGAGGGAAGCGTCGACGGCGCGGCGCAAGCGCTCAGCGGTGGTGTGCATGTCGTGGCCCGAGAAGCGCGCGAAGGGCGGGCGCTCCGTGCGCGAGGAGTCTGGAATCGACTGGATCCGCTGTCGATGGGCGTTAGAACGTGGCCGCGCGCCGAGAGCCCCGTGAGCGCGCCCACGCGCCGTGGCCCGCGCCGCGGCGAGAGCAGTCTTCCGCATGTCTCACCGATCGCCAGTCGCAATCCGTCGCGCGCCGCGCGCCGCGCCCGTTCGATGAGACCGCCCGCGTCGCCCGCAGCGCCGCTCTCGCCGCGCATCGCGCTGGTGTTGGCGGTCAGTGCCGTCTCGACCGGCGCGCTGTTCGTGCGTCTCGCCGATGCGCCCGCCCTGACGGTGGCCTTCTTCCGCTGCCTGTTCGCGACCGCGATCCTGGGCGCGATCGGAGCACGCGCCTGCCGCGTCGAGTGGCCCAAGCTCTCGCGGCGCGAGCTGTGGATCGCGCTGGGCACCGGGCTCGCGCTGGCCGTGCACTTCGCCAGCTGGATCTCGTCCTTGTCCTACACCTCGGTCGCCTCCAGCCTGGTGATCGTCAACACCACGCCGCTGTGGGTCGCGCTGCTCTCGCCGTTCCTCTCGCACGATCGCGTGCGCCGCGGGACGTGGCTCGGAATGGCCGTAAGCGTCCTCGGCTGCATCGTGATCGGAGCCGCGGACGCGCGCTCGTCGGGAGGTGGCTTCGAGCTCACGGGATCGGCCCTGTGGGGCGACTTCCTGGCCTTGATCGGCGCTTGGATGGCCTCGCTGTACATGCTCGCGGGGCGCCGCTTGCGCGCGGTGCTCACGTTGTTTCCCTACGTCACCTTGTGCTACGGCACGGCCGCGTGTTTCCTGCTCCTGTTCGCGCTCTTCAGTGGCGCTCCGCTCGCCGGTCACGCACCGGCGACCTACGCCTGGCTGGTGGCGCTCGCCGTGGTGCCGCAGGTCATCGGTCACACGAGCTACAACTACTCGTTGCGCTACGTCAGCGCGGCGCTGACCTCGGTCGTGACCTTGGGCGAGTCGGTGGGCGCCGCGCTGCTGGCCTGGATCTTCCTGGACGAGACGCCGGGGACGCTGCAGCTCGCCGGCGGCGTCGTGGTCATCGCAGGAGTGCTCTTGGCCTTGCGCGCGGAACGTACTCCGGCGTAGCGGGTCGCTCGGCCGGCCCCGTATCCTGACCGCTCCCACGGAGAGGAGCCCCCGATGATCACGCACATGGTCTTGCTGCGGATTCGCAAGGACGTCCCGAAGAAACAAGTCGAAGCGGTGTTCGCCGAGCTGGCCGGGCTGAAGGCCAAGATACCCGGGCTCGAGAGCTTCTCCGGAGGCCCGTACACCAGCCCCGAGGGCATGCAGAAGGGCTTCACCCACGGCTTCTGCATGACCTTCGTCGATGCGCCGGCGCGCGACGCGTACTTGCCGCATCCGGAGCACGAGAAGGTCAAGGCCAAGGTGCTGGCGGTGCTGGACGGCGGTCTCGACGGCGTGATCGCCTTCGACTATGCGTCCTGATCCGCGGGCGTGCATCGTCGTCGCGCTCGCGGCGTGCAACTCGTCGAGCTCGACCGAGGCCCTCGCGGTCGCCGACGCCGGACGCGTCGCGCCCGAGCTCGCCGCGCCCAGGGAGCTGGTCTTCGAGCGCCTGCAGCTCTCGAGCGAGTTCACCTGCGAGGGCGGCACCTTGGGAGACCTCGACAAGGATGGTCACGTCGATGTGATCGCGGGCCCGTTCTGGTACTCCGGGCCGACGTTCGACACACGCCACGAGCTCTACCCGCCGGAGATCGCCGATCCCGCGCACTACTCCGACCACTTCTTCGACTGGACGCGCGATCTCGACCGCGACGGTTGGCTCGACATCGTCGTCGTGAGCTTCCCCGGCAAGGCCGCCTATTGGCTGCGCAATCCGTTCGGCCGCAAGCTCGACCGCGAGCAGCATTGGGAGCGCTCCGAGATCGCCAAGTCCGTGGACAACGAGTCGCCGGCGTTCGTCGACCTCGTCGGCGACGCCGCGCCCGAGTTGGTGTTCATGAGCGGTGGCAAGTTCGTGTGGGCCGAGCCCGTCGCGAACGATCCGCGCGCGCCGTGGACGCTCCACCCGCTCTCGGAGAACTACAAGCTCGGACCGTTCGTGCACGGGCTGGGCGTCGGCGATGTCAATGGCGACGGGCGCGCGGACGTGCTCTGGAAGGACGGCTGGTTCGAGCAACCGCCGCGGCTCGCGGGCGACCCGCTGTGGACACACCACGCGTTCAAGTTCACCGAGCAATACGGCGGTGCCCAGATGTTCGTGTACGACGTCGACGGCGACGGCGACGGCGACGTGATCACCAGTCTCGCGGCGCACCACTTCGGGCTCTCGTGGTTCGAGCAGGTGCGCCAGAACGGTGCGCTCGAGTTCGTCGAGCACCGCATCATGGAGGACGAGCCGGCGGAGAACCCGCAAGGCATCTGTTGTCCGGAGCTGCACGCCTTGGACTTGGCCGACATCGACGGCGACGGGCTCGAGGACATCGTCACGGGCAAGCGCTGGTGGTCCCACGGAGCACACGGTGACCCGCAGCCCAACACGCGGCCGTGTGTGTACTGGTTCGAGCTCGTGCGGCGCGCGGGCAAGGCCGAATTCGTCGCGCATCTCGCCGACGACCAGACCGGGGTCGGGACGCAGGTCGTCGCCGGCGACGTCAACCGCGACGGCCGCGCGGACATCGTGATCGGCAACAAGCGTGGCGCGTTCGTGCTGCTGCAGCGGCGCGTCACCGAGGCCGAGAAGCGCGCGCTCCAAGCCCGCGAGCCCACGCTCGACTTCGAGGACGGCAGCGTGCGCGGCTGGACCGCCGACGGCGACGCGTTCGCCCTGCAGCCCGTGCGCGGCGACACCGTCAAGGCGCGCGGCCGCGAGCCGAGCCTGCACGCAGGGCAGTTCTGGATCGGCGGCTACGAGAAGCTCGGCGATGGACCGACCGGCAGCCTGGTCTCCAATGCGTTCTCGGTCCGCGAGCCCTTCGCGAGCTTGCTCGTCGGCGGGGGCGGCAGCTCGCGCACCCGCGTCGAGTTGCGCCGCGCCGACACCGACAAGCTGCTGTTCAAGACGGCCGCGGCCGATTTCGAGAGCTTGCAGCGAGTCGTCGTCGACCTGCGAGCGCACGTCGGCCAGCAGATCCGCATCCACCTGATCGACGAGGAGCCGGGCGGTTGGGGGCATCTCAACTTCGACGACTTCCGCTTCCACGCCGAGCGCCCGAGCTTCGAATTGCCCGCTGGCGTCCCGCAGGCGACGCCCTACGACGAAGTCGAGAACGCCGGGCTCCCCGCGCCCGACGCGGCGCGCGCGATGAGCGTACCGCCGGGCTTCCAGGTCGACGTGATCGCCGCCGAGCCCGACGTGCACCAACCGATCGCGCTGGCGATCGACGATCGTGGCCGACTGTGGGTGGCCGAAGCGTTCACCTATCCAGTGCGCGCTCCCGGCGACAAGGGCGCCGACGACATCGTGGTCTTCGAGGATCGCGATCACGATGGCTCGTTCGAGACGCGCACGGTGTTCGCGCGCGAGCTCAACTTGGTCAGCGGGCTCGAGGTCGGCTTCGGTGGCGTGTGGGTCGGTGCCGCGCCGTACCTGATGTTCATCCCCGATCGCAACGGCGATCTGGTGCCCGATGGTCCGCCGGAGATCTTGCTCGACGGCTGGGCCTACCAGGACACGCACGAGACGCTCAACGCGTTCACCTGGGGGCCCGACGGTTGGCTCTACGGCTGCCACGGAGTGTTCACGCACTCCAAGGTCGGCAAGCCGGGAGCGCCGGACAGCGAGCGCACTCCGCTCAACGCCGCGGTGTGGCGCTTCCATCCGACGCGGCACGAGTTCGAGGTCTTCGCCGAGGGCACGTCCAATCCTTGGGGCGTCGATTTCGACGAGAACGGGCAGATGTTCATCACCGCCTGCGTGATCCCGCACCTCTTTCATCTGATCCAGGGCGGGCGTTTCGAGCGCCAGGCGGGCGCGCACTTCAACAAGTACGTCTTCGACGACATCAAGACCATCGCCGATCACCGCCACTACATCGGCGACACGCCGCACGGCGGCAACAATCGTTCGAACGCAGCCGGCGGCGGGCACGCGCACTGTGGTTTGTTGATCTACGACGGCGCGCAGTGGCCGGAGCAGTACCGCGGCGGACTGTACTTCGACAACATCCACGGCAACCGCATCAACCACGACGTCGTCGTGCGCGCGGGCTCGGGCTTCGTCGGCCAGCACGCCGAGGACCTGCTGGTCGCCAACGACCGCTGGTTCCGCGGCATCAGCTTCAAACAGGGCCCGGACGGCTCGGTGTACTTCATCGACTGGTACGACAAGCAGGCCTGCCACTGGACCGAGCCTGGGATTTGGGATCGCACCAACGGGCGCATCTACCGGTTGCGCCACGGAGCCGCGGATCCGCGAGCCACGTGGGAGCGCGACTGGACCGATCCGGACCTGTGGATCGCGGCCGCCGCGAGTGGAACGGATGCGGGGCTCGCGAAGCGAGCCCGGCGGCGCGTGCAGGAAGGCGGCGCCGACCTGTTCGCCCTGGCGAGCTTGGGTGACGACGCGCTCGGCAGCAACGACCCGCGGGTGGCGCTGCGCGCGCTGTGGGCCCTGCACGCGGCGGAGGCTTTCGACGAGGAGCAGGCTCGCGCGAGTCTCGCGAGTGCACACGAATACGTCCGCGCCTGGGCCATCCAACTCGCGCTCGAGGACCGCCAGGTCGAGCCCGAGACGTTGACCGCGCTGGAGCAACTCGCCGCGAACGATCCATCGCCCGTCGTGCGCTTGTATCTCGCCTCCGCGCTGCAGCGCATACCGCTCGAGCAGCGCTGGGGCATCGCGGAGCGGCTGTCGCAGCACGCCGAGGACGCTCACGACCACAACTTGCCGCTGATGATCTGGTACGGCATCGAGCCGCTGATCGCCGCGGATCCAGCGCGCGCGCTGGAGCTGTTCAGCGCATCGCCGATCGAGCTGCTCGCACACTACTCCGTTCGACGCGCGGCTGCCGAACCACTGCTGCACGCGGCCCTGGTGCGCCATCTCGCAGCATCCCTCTCGCAACCGTCGCTGGAGTGGAAGCTCGACGAAACCGCCAAGGCCCTGAAAGACCAGCGCGGACTCTCGATGCCCGCGGGCTGGCTCGAGTTGCGGCTGGCGCTGCTCGCCGCCGTGGACTCGAGCGCGCCGCAAGCGAATCTGCAGCGGCTCACGCGCGAACTGGGCCTGGCCTTCGGCGACACCGAGGCGCTTCCCGCGCTGCGCGCGACGCTGGCCGACAAGTCCGCGGATTCCGCGCTGCGACTGAAGGCTCTCGACGACTTGGTGCGCGCCAAGGACGCGGAGCTGGCGCCGCTCTTGCGCTTGCTGTTGGTCGAACGAGCGCTGCGCGCTGCGGCGATCCGGGCGCTGGCGAGTTTCGACGACGCGCAAGCCGCGCGCATCGTGCTCGCGGTGTACCCCGACCTGTCGGGAGACGAGAAGCGCGACGCGCTCAACACGCTTTCGTCGCGCGCGAGCTTCGCCAGTGCCCTGCTCGACGCGATCGAGGACCAGCGCGTGCCGCGCACCGACTTGGGAGCCTTCGTGGCGCGCAAGATCGAGAGCTTGGGCGACGACGCGCTCACCAGCCGCCTGAATTCGATCTGGGGCCGAGTGCGCGTCACGGCGGAGGACAAGCTCGCGCGCATCGCGGACCTGAAAGTGGAGCTGAGCGATGCGCTGTTGGCGCAGGCCGACCGGGCGCGCGGCCGCGAGGTCTTCTCGCGCACCTGTCAGCAGTGCCACACGCTGTTCGGAACCGGCGGCAACGTCGGTCCCGAGCTGACCGGCTCCAACCGCGCGGATCTCGACTACCTGCTCTCCAACATGGTCGACCCCAACGCGGTGGTCGGTCAGGACTATCTGGCGACGATGGTCTGGACCGACGACGGCCGCATCGTCACCGGCATCCTGCGCGGCGAGACCGACTCGTCGATCACGCTGCAGACCGAGAACGAGCGCATCGTGATCGCCAAGGGCGAGATCGAGACGCGCAAGCTCTCCGATCTGTCGACCATGCCCGAAGGGCTGACCGACGGCCTCAAGCCCGACGAGTTGCGCGATCTCGTGGCCTACTTGCGCGGGCCGACGCAATCCGGCCTGCTGGCCACGGCGCAGAACGCCGGCCGTTTCTTCGACGGCGCGAGCCTCGCCGGCTGGAGCGGTGATGCGCGCTGCTGGTCGGTGGAAGCGGGCGAGATCGTCGGACGCACGCCGGGCCTCGCCCACAACGAGTTCTTGATCAGCGACCTCGAGCTGGTCGACTTCCGCTTGCGCTTCGAGGTCAAGCTCGTCGACGACGTCGGCAACTCCGGCGTGCAGTTCCGTTCCGAGCCACTCGAAGGCGGCGAGGTGCGTGGTCCCCAGGCCGACATCGGTCCGCAGTGGTGGGGCAAGCTCTACGAAGAGCAAGGCCGCGGGCTCCTGTGGGGCCAGCCCGGCGACGCGCACGTCAAGCGCGGCGACTGGAACGCCTACGAGATCGAGGCGCGCGGCTCGAAGATCGTCACGCGCATCAACGGCCAGGCGTGCGTCGAGCTCGACGACGCCCAGTGCGCGCGCCGCGGACGCACGGCGCTCCAGCTGCATTCGGGCGGCAAGACGGAAGTGCGCTTCCGCAACTTCGTGCTCGAGGTCCTCGAGTGAGCGCTCGGCCGTCGGTTGCCTAGCCCGGAGCGACGTCGCGTTCGGCGGCGCTCCGGCGCGCTCCGTCAGTCCTTGATCGGTCCCTTCTCGATCGCGGCCTTGAGCGCCGCGTCACGCTGCGCTTCCCCGAGCTTCTCCCATTTCGGGATGCAGCCCTTGCAGCACAGACCGACCTTCTGGCCCTTCCACTCGACGACCACGCTCGGATCGACCGGGTCGACCGGGACCATCACGCAGTACTCGTTGACCGTGACGATCGTGCCGGGCTTGCGCTTCTGGCACATCGACTCGTCTTCCGTGGAGGCCATTTGGCAAGCGCCGAGCAGGAGGAGCGAAGCGAACAAGGCTGTCGTGCGCGCGAACATGTGGAATCCTCGCTGGGGTGGAGAGTGCTGCACGCCGCCGTGCTGAGGCGCGTGCGCAGCTCACGGTCCGCGCGGGCGCCCGACGGCGCCATGGGCTCGAGGCCGTAGGTCGAGGACCGGCGGTGCAGTTTGGGGCTGCACACCCACGGAATTGCCGGATGACCCGCAACTTCGCGGCGCTGACAACGGTCGTGAGCGTTGGAGGGGAACGATGCTCGCGGAGTTGTGTCTGGCGCTGTTGGGTTGGATCGGGGGCGACGGCCGCCTCGCGCAGAAGGGCGACGCGGCGACGCGCTCGACCTACGAGGCGCTCGTCGAGCAGGCCCACGATCCCAAGCCCGACCGGCGCCGCAGCGCCATTCGGGCCTTGGCGGAGTTCCAGACTCCGGCCGCGTGGGTGGTGGTGCTCGAGGCGCTCACGGACCGTGAGTCGGCTGTGGCCGACGCCGCGCAACTCGTGGCGGGCCGCATCGCCGATCCGAAGGTCGCGCTCGAGCTGTTCGGTCCGCTCGGACTGGGTTCGAAGGAGGACCAGGTGGCGCTGCGCGCGGCGGAGGTCCTCGGACGGATCGCGGCGCCGGTCGACGGCGAACGCCTCGCGCGCGAGCTGTCGACGCGCCATCCCGAGCTCTCGCGCATCCTGGTGTGGTCGATCGAGCGCTTGGCGGAGCGCCAGAAGCTGTTTGGTCGCGCGGACAAGATCGCCGACGCGCTCGCGCGCCTGTACGAATCACGCGGCGACCACGGACTCGCCTGTGCGGCGCTGCTCGCGCTGGCGCGCGTGGCACCGGAGCGGGCGCGGCCACTGTCGCTGGAGGCGCTGGCCGACCGAGCACCCGAGCGACGCTGCGCCGCGGCCCTGGTCTTCGCCCGCGCCCGCACTCCGGACGCCCTCGCGGCCGGAATCGCGCTCGCCGCCGACAGCGACGTCCGAGTGCGCATGCGTGGCATCGAGTGTCTCGACTCACTCGCGCTCAAGCCGGCGTTGCTGGCGCTGATCGCGCGCTTGGGCGAGGAGCCTCGCATTCGGCTGCGTTGGCGCATCGTCGACGTGTTGCAGAACTCGTCGGGGCTCAAGAACCGTCTCGACCCGCGGCCCTGGAAGCTGTGGGCGGAGCAGCTTCCCGAGGGCGGCGTGTTGCGCCGCGGTCCTCCACCGAAAGACAGCGAGAGCGATCCGCGCGCGACGCGCGCCGGAGGCTTCGCGGGGCTGACGCTGATCTCCGACCGCGTCACGTTTCTATTCGACTTCTCCGGATCGATGTGGACCGCGATCGACGACGGCCGGCTGCCTAAGGACATCGTCGCCGACAAGCTGCGTGTGGCGCTCGAATCCCTGCCCGAGGGCACCGAGTTCAATCTGATCCCGTACACCAACGTCCCGATCCCCTGGGCGGAGGAGTTGCGGCCGGCGAAGAAGTCCGAGGTGCAGCGCGCGCTCGAGTTCTTCGCGGCGTGTCGCGAGCGCGGTCGCGGAAACGTCTACGATGCGGCGTTGCTCGCGCTGGCCGATCCGCGGTGTGACACGATCGTGGTGCTCACCGATGGCGTGCCCACCGGAGGCGTGCACAGCGACATGGACGTGATCGCGCCCCTGTTCCTCGAGCGCACGCGCTTTCGGCCGTTGGTCGTCGACACGATCCTGGTCGACGCACCGCCGGCGGCCGCCCGGCGCTGGCAGGAGCTCAGCCGGGCGACCGGTGGCCGTTCGATCGAGGTCGACCTCGGCCAGGACTCTCCGTGACGCGCGCCGTGGAGCTCGCGCGGCCGACGCCGACCTCGCCGTGCAGGCGTCGTCGCTCAGATGTGCAGCGCGCGCCCGTCGACCGCGAGAGCCGCCTCCTTGACGCACTCCGCCAACGTCGGATGCGCGTGGCAAGTGCGCGCCAAGTCTTCGGACGAGGCTCCGAACTCCATCGCGACCACGGCCTCGGCGATCAAGTCACCCGCGCGCGGGCCGAGGATGTGCACACCGAGGATCCGGTCGGTGTCACGGTGCGCCAGGATCTTGACCTTGCCCTGCGTCGAGCCGAGGGCCTTCGCGAGCCCGTTCGCGAGGAAGGGGAACGCGCCCTTGCGGTAGGGAACGCCCGCGGCGACGAGCTCTTCCTCGGTCTTGCCGACGCCCGCGACCTCGGGGTGTGTGTACACGATGTTCGGGATGGTGTCGTAGTTGACGTGCCCGTAGCCCGTGACGATGTGCTCGACGCAGGCCACGCCCTCGTCTTCGGCCTTGTGCGCGAGCATCGGGCCCGGGATCACGTCGCCGATCGCGTAAACGCCGCTGGCCTGCGTGCGGTAGTGGGCGTCGACTGGGATCCGTCCTTTGGGGTCGAGCGCGATCCCCAGTTGCTCGAGCGCGAGACCTGCGGTGTTCGGTCGGCGACCGACGGCAACCAACACGCGGTCGCAGCGGAGCGGCTCGTGGCCTTCGATCTCGATCAGTGCACCGTCGCTCGTCGCGCGCGCTCCCGTGACTTTCACGCCGAGCTTGAAGCTGAGCCCCTGCTTGGCCAGGACCCTTTGAGCATCCTTGGCGATCTCGGCGTCGTTGGCGGGCAGGATGCGCTCGAGATATTCGAGCACCGTCACCTTGGCTCCGAGCCTGCACCACACGCTGCCGAGCTCGAGCCCGATGGCGCCCGCGCCGATCACGACCAGGTGGCCGGGGACCGACGGCCAGGCCAGGGCTTCGGTGCTCGTGCACACGCGTTCGGGATCGAGCTCGATCCCCGGCAGGGTCGCGCTCGTCGAACCGGTGGCGATCAGCACGTGCACGGCGGACAACGGAGTCACGCCACCGTCAGCAGCGACGACATCGACCCTACCCGCACCCGCCAGGCGACCCAGGCCTTCGTAGCGCGTGATCCCGCCCTTCTTGAGCAGACCGGCGATGCCGCGCGTCAGTTGGTCGACGATGCCGTCCTTGCGCGCGAGCATCGCCGCCAGGTCGAGGGTAACCGCGCCAGCGACGATGCCGTGGCCCGCCAAGCCGTGGCGCGCCTCCGAGTAGAGCTCACTCGACTCGAGCAGTGCCTTGCTCGGGATGCACCCGACGCGCAGGCAGGTGCCTCCGAGGCGGCTTTCCTTCTCGACGCACGCGACGTTCAGGCCGAGCTGCGCCGCGCGCAGCGCCGCGACGTAGCCTCCGGGGCCGGCGCCGATGACGATCAGATCGTGGTGCTGCATCGCTCAGACCTCGAGCAGCATCCGAGCGGGCTCTTCCATGCACTCCTTGATGCGCTTCAGGAAGGTCACGGCCTCGCGTCCGTCGACGATGCGGTGGTCGTAGCTCAGCGCGACGTACATCATCGAGCGGATCACGATCTGGCCGCCGACGACCACCGGACGCTCCTGGATGGCGTGCAGCCCGAGGATGCCGGACTGCGGAGGATTGAGGATCGGGGTGGACAGCAGCGAGCCGTAGATGCCGCCGTTGGAGATGGTGAAGGTGCCGCCGACGAGCTCGTCGAGCGACAGCTTGTTCTCCTGCGCGCGCTTGCCGAGATTCGCGATGGCGACTTCGATCTCGGCGAAGCTCATGCGCTCCGCGTTGCGCAGGATCGGAACGACCAAGCCCTTGCCGCCCCCGACCGCGACCCCGACGTCGTAGTAGTTCTTGTAGACGACCTCGTCGCCGCGGATTTCGGCGTTGACCTGCGGGAACTCCTTCAAGGCCTCGATCGCCGCCTTCACGAAGAAGCTCATGAACCCGAGCTTGGTCTTGTGGCGCTCGACGAAGCGCTCTTGGTGCGCTTTGCGCAGCGCCATGACGTTGGTCATGTCGACTTCATTGAAGGTGGTCAGGATCGCGGCCGTGTGCTGCGCTTGGACCAAGCGTTCCGCGATGCGCTTGCGCATCGGCGTCATCGGCAGGACCTGTTCCTCGCGCGTTCCGTGAGTCTTGGCAGGGGTCGCGGAGTGCGGAGCGCCGCTGCTCTTGGTCGCGCTCGCCTGCGGGGCAGACGACGCGCTCGCATGGCGTTGCACGTCCTCCTTGAGCAGGCGTCCGCCGGGGCCGCTCGCCACCACTTCGGCCGCGCTCAGGCCGCGCTGCGCGAGCTCGCGCGCCGCCGCCGGCATGACCAACGCTTCACGCGCGGTCGGCGACTTGGAGTCCACAGCTGGACTGGTTCCGGCTGGACTGGTCACAGCTGGACTGGTCACAGCTGGAGTCGAAGCAACGCTCGCTTCCAGATAGCCGATCACTTCGCCGACGCGGGCCTTCTCGCCTTTGGTCTTGAGCAGCTTGCCGAGCGTTCCGGCGACGGGCGCCGGCAACTCGACCGTCACCTTGTCGGTCTCGATCACCACGAGCGCGTCGTCGGCGCGCACCGCGTCACCGGTCTTCTTGAGCCATTCGCCGAGCTGGACTTCGGTGATCGACTCGCCCACGGAGGGCACTTTGAGTTCGACGGACATAAGCGGGAGATTCTCGCGTTCTGTAGGGTCAGCGGGGCGCGAAGGCGCGCTCGAGGATGGTCTGTTGCTCGATACGGTGGCTGGCGGGCGAGCCCGTCGCCGGTGAGGCGGCCGCGCGGCGCGAAATCCCGCGGAACTTGCGGCCGAAGATGCGCTCGCCGAAGCGCGAAACGAGGAAGCGCCAGGCTCCGGCGTTCTCGGGCTCCTCCTGGACCCAGACGACTTCTGCGTTGGCCGCGTAGGGCGCGAGTGCCGCCTCGAGATCGAGGTTCTGGATCGGGTAGAGCTGCTCGACGCGCACGATCGCGACCTCGAGCGAGCCGCGCTTCTCGCGCTCCTCCTCGAGCTCGTAGTAAAGCTTGCCGCTGCACAGGAGCACACGCTGCACGCCGCGCTCGTCGAGCCGCTTCACGTCGGGCAGGAAGCGTTGGAATTTGCCGGTGGTGAACTCCTCGAGGGGGGACACGCACTTGGGGTGGCGCAGCAGGCTCTTCGGCGTCATCACGATCAACGGCTTGCGCCAGGCCCGCGCGAGCTGTCGGCGCAGGCAATGGAACATCTGCGCCGGAGTGGTCGGCACGACGATCTGGATGTTCTCGTCGGCTGCCAAGGTCAAGAAGCGCTCGAGGCGCGCGCTCGAGTGCTCCGGCCCCTGACCCTCGAAACCGTGGGGCAGGAGCATCACCAAGCCCGAGAGGCGGTTCCACTTGTCCTCGGCGCTGACGATGAACTGGTCGATGATCGGTTGCGCGACGTTGGCGAAGTCGCCGAACTGCGCCTCCCACACGACCAGGGCCTCGGGATAGTCGAGGCTGTAGCCATACTCGAAACCCAGCACCGCCGTCTCGGACAGAGCAGAGTTGCGGATGTAGACCGGCGCTTGGTCGGGCGCGAGGTGCGCGAAGATCTCGTGGCGTGCGCCGTTGGCATAGTCGTGCAGCACGGCGTGGCGGTGGCTGAAGGTGCCGCGCTCCGCGTCCTGGCCCGTCATGCGCACGCGGTGGCCTTCGACCGCCAACGTGGCGAGTGCCAGCGCCTCACCCGCGGCCCAATCCAGCGCGCGCGCGCCGTGTTGCATTTCGCGGCGTTGCTCGAGCATGCGCTCCAATTTCGGATGGACGCGGAATCCGTCGGGGACGTGCGTCAGCTGGCCGAGCAGGCGCTCGAGCTTGGCGCGCTCGACGCCGGTTGCGACGCGCGGAACGTCCGCCTCCGATGCGCCGGAGTAGCCCTTCCAGTACATGCCCTGGCTGTCCTTGGTCGCGACGAAGCCCTTCGAGCGCGCGCGCGAGAGGTCCTCCTCGAGCTTCGCTCGGCGGCGCGCCGCGATCGCCTCGGCCTCGCCGCGCGTGATCTCGCCCAGAGCGAGCAAGTGGTCGAGGTACGCCTCGGCCACCGGCTTGCGCTGCGCGATGGCCTGGTACAGGCGCGGATCGGTGAAGCTCGGCTCGTCGCCTTCGTTGTGACCGCGGCGGCGGTAGCCGTACATGTCGATCACCACGTCGCGTTTGAAGTGCTTGCGGAAGTCGAGGCTCAGACGGATCACCTGCGCGACGGCCTCCGGATCCTCGCCGTTCACGTGGAAGATCGGGATCTGGAGCATCTTCGCCACGTCCGTGCAGTAGGTCGACGAGCGCGAGTCGCAGGGGCTGGTGGTGAAACCGATCTGGTTGTTCACCACGACGTGGATCGTTCCGCCGGTGCGGTAGGGCGCGAGCTCCGAGAGGTTCAGGCTCTCCTGCACGATGCCCTCGCCGGCGAAGGCGGCGTCGCCGTGGATCAGCAGGGCGACTCCGCGCTCGCCGAAACGGTCGCCGAAGCGATCCTGCTTGGCGCGCACGCGCCCCAGAGCGACGGGATTGACGAACTCGAGGTGGCTCGGGTTGAAGCACAACGAGAGGTGCACCACCTGGCCCGAGGGCGTCGTGAACTGCGACGAGAAGCCCTTGTGGTACTTGACGTCGCCGCGCCCCATGTGGAGCTCGGGGTCGGTGTCCTCGAACTCGCGGAAGATGTCCGCCGCCGGCTTGCCCAGGGTGTTGGCGAGCACGTTGAGTCGGCCGCGGTGCGCCATGCCGATCACGATCTCGTCGACCTTCTGCTCTCCCGCGCGCTCCAGCGCCAGATCGAGCAGCGGGATCAAGCTCTCGCAGCCCTCGAGCGAGAAGCTCTTGGCACCGAGGAACTTCTTCTGCACGAACTCCTCGAACAACACGGCGTCGACGAGCTTCTCGTAGATGCGCACCTGCTGCTCGCGCGAGAGCTTGAGGCGGTTCTCGGTGCCCTCCATGCGCTCCTCGAGCCAGCGCTTCAGCCCCAAGTCGTCGATGTGCATGTACTGCACGCCGATCGAGCGGCAGTAGGTCGCGCGCATGCGCTCGAGCACGTTCCGCAGGGTTTCGACCCCGCTGCCGTGGAAGGTGCGCGCGCTGACCTTGCGGTCGAGGTCCTGGGCGCCGAAGCCGTAGAACGCCGGCTCGAGCTCGGGGTGCGGCGGACGCGGGAGGCCGAGCGGGTCGATCTGCGCCACGAGGTGTCCGCGCACGCGATAGCTGCGGATCAGCTGGTCGGCGCGATCTTGGATGTCCGCGGCGCTCGACTCGACGTGCTCGGCCGCGCCCCCGGGCGGGTTGAAGATGCTGCGGGCGACGAAGTTGGGCCCCAGGTTCGGCGAGCTCGCCGGCGCGCCCCCCTGAGCCGCGAAGTAGGCGCGCCAATCGGCTTCGACGGCGTTGGGGTCGCGCAGGTACTCCGAGTACAGGCCCTCGACGAAGGCCAGGCTCAGACTGTGGTGCCAGTGGGTGTCCATGGGGCGGTGCTCGACCTCGCGCGTCACCTGGGGGGGCGGGTCGGGCGCGATTTCGAAGGGCGAAGAGGATACGAAAACCGGCCCGGAACCGTCAGCGCCGCGCCGGCCGCGCCCGCGGGGCCGCGGAGCGTCGCGCTGACCGGACGCAGGCGGTCGGGCTCGAACAGGTTCAGGACGCACCGCTTCGCGGGACTTCGCTGGGACCTCGGGAGGCGCCGCGGCGCGCGCTCGCACTCTCAGGGGGAAGCGAAGCGGGGAGCGCGACCTCGAGACGGCTCGTCGCGCGGATCGCGGGGATTGTCCATGGACACTTTGCGCGAGCTCGCGCACCATCGAGAAGGTCCGCGCCGAGCCGGCAGAGCTCGACGTGCAACCGGAGAGGCCCACATGCAGAAAGCTCGCTCGCTGCGGCTCGTCGCGAATTCGGCGCACTTCGCGCTCGTTTCTCTCTCTCTCTCTCTCTCTCTCAGCGAATCCGCTGAGCGCGAGTCGTCCGGAGCTGCGCGCACGCGAGGATCAGGACCCACCTCCCACGCCGGCTCCCATGGACGTGTTCGCCTGGGTCGATCCTGTCGCGGGCAACGACGCTATCGCGCAGATCAACGATCCAACGGCGCCTTTCAAGCGCCTCCAGACCGCGATCGATACCTGTCAGAGCTTCTTGGCCACGGTGGTGTTGAATCCGGACAGTCCCACGCAAGCGCTGGTCTACGCCCAGCCCGGCGTGTACGGCCCTAGCTCCCAGGGAGCGAATGGACCCCACTCGAGCGGTGATGCGCTCCCGATCCGCATGCGGGACCGAGTGCACGTGCGCGGCGTTCGAGCGCGAGACTGCGTCCTGCGCGGCACCGGCGATCCAGGAGCCGGCGCACCGGCCACGCAGCAGTTCTTCCCCAACCGACCGACCATCGGCGGCAAGTGGGCCGAGGACGGCAACCTCGAGTTCGCGGAGATCCTGCTCGACCTCTCTTTGGTGGACTTCGGTGCGCCGCTCCCCGGCGGCGGAACGCCACCTTGGTACGACCCGCTCGACCTGACTCGCGACGCGCTCGAAGTGTTCCAGGGTCTCACCTTCCAAGGCGGCGACATTCAAGTGTGGGCCGCCGCGGGAACCCTCTGGAACGCTGGCGCGCGCGCGGTCGTGGCCAACAGTGTGTTCGACCTGCGCCATCAAGTCGCCATTCGCCCCGCGCCGGGCGCGGCCTACGTCAGTCTCCCGGGACCGACGTTTGGCGTGCTGCTCAACAAGCAGAAGCTCCAGAGTCCCCAAGGCTACACGGATCAGCAGGTGCTGCTGCTCGGCAACACGTTCGTGTTCGGCCGCCGCGAGGGCACGCAGTGGTTGGAGCGTTGCCGAGACGACGCGGTTGGGATCATCGACGTCACCGATCCCGGATGCGCCTTCGCCAGTGGCGGAAGCTACGACTGCGACTTGACCTTGCGCGGAGTGGGCAACTGCGGCGTCGTGAACAACGTCTTTCGCACCTTCCCCTACTCCTATGCACCCGGGGCGCCCAAGCCGATGGCGATGCTCGGAATCGACCACGCCGACACAGCGATCGTCGACGGGATTCCGGCGGTCGTTCTGCCGTTCAACGCCTTCGCCCCGTCCCGCGTGGGTGCCAGCAATGGTGGACCGGCGGCGGTTGGCTCATCGAGCACCGCCCGGCCGATCGGCATGTTCTCAGCGCTGGTGACGTCCGCGGCCGTCACTGCCGCAGTGCCGCCCGTGCCTGCCAGTTGGGACTGCGGTGGCTTCTCGACCGACGGTGCACCGTGCCCGCCGACGCCCTGCGGCGTCACGCACACATGCGCCGGCGCCGGCGCGCCGGTGCCCGCGGTTGCCATTTACGACGGGACGGGCACAAGCGGCGTTGATCCCTGCTTTGCCGGAGAGTTCCTGCCGACATTGCAGTCGAGCTTGACCGGTGTCGTCGACTGGCGCTTGCTCCCCGGATCGCCACTCGTCGACGCCGGCTACGTGCCGGGCAGCAGCGGGCGAATCACGATGGCCAATGGCGCCGTGTTCGACTTCTCCGCCAACATCCCCGAAGCCAATCCATTTGACTTCGACGGCGAGGGCCACGGCAATCCGCGTCTAGTCGAGTTCGGTGTCGACCTCGGCTTCGACGAAGTGCACCTGTTCACGATCAGTGGCAGTTACTCGAACGGTTCCACCAGCCATCACACCCCGGGCAGCCTCGATCCCGATCTCGACGACAGCGTCGGATTCCGTCGCTGGGTGATCCTGCCGCAGAACACGAGCGCGATGAGCATCGGCGCGGGCCAGCACGTGATCGTCCACGGAAAGATGGCGCCGGCGCCGGCGGCCGGGAGCACGCCTGCGGGTTGGTACCGACCACCGGGGACGCTCTACCGGCCGGTGGTGGACCTGCAGAACCTGCCGGAGCACTACCGCACGCGCTACATCGCCTTCAACGACAGCGCGCCGCCGGGCGTGAGCTTGCCGACGCCGTGGGTGCATACCATTGCGCCAGCGGACCTAGTTCCGTACTGGCCAACTTGGGTTCCAGTTGGCTCATCCTCGTGTCTTCTGGTTGCTTTCGCCATTGACGACAATGAGTGTCTTGGAGGCTCTTGCGCTCACTGGTACTTCAACAGTGAAGCTGCAATCCGCACGGACCTTCAAGGGGTTGATCTGCTCTGGTCCAACTTGCAAGCGGAGATTCGGTAGGAATGGTTGCGCATAGCTGGTATGAAAAGTCACTTCTCGCAATCGCGATTGCGTGTGCAGAGCCGAATGCTACTCTCGCGCAAGAGCACCTGTACGGGCTCTACTCAGGTTGGCTGTTGCCCATCGATCTCACCAGTATGACGTCTGATCCATGGGTGATCTTGAACGGAGCCAATACCTGGGCGATGTACCCGTTCACTGCTGTTCAGCTCAATGGAAGGATCTTAACGCTTGGAAACCAGACGCGCGATCTCTGGTCAATCAACCCAGCAGACGGCTACTCTCAGATTGTCGGCCCAACGGGCGTCGGGAACAGCGGAAACTACGTTCATTGCCTCGAATGGCTACCTAGCCAGAATGCACTACTGGCTATCGATCTGGATACTGCATACTTGGTCAGTCCATCGAACGGAGCAACAACGACTATTGGTGTGCTTTCCGGTATCGATCCACTGGACGGGATCTGTGCGACAGCTCTTATGCCAGCGGGATCTCTGGTTGGATTCGGAGGTTGGAACTCGGTTCATTCAGGTGTGGCCGTTTACGCCATCGATCTCACCGCTCACACGGCAACATGGCAAGCGTATCTGCCAAGTCCGTTCAACGCACGCATCTACGATGTAGCCATTCGTTCCAACGGCGAACTCTGGGCGAGCGTGAACACGTTCAGCAACGCGACCCGTGGGCTCTACACGATCGACTTGAACGCCTACAGCATGACGCGCGTTCTGGCGATGCCCAGCCCGCCCTTCGGGTTGGCTTTTGGGCCCGGAACGGTGACGAGCTCCTATTGCACGACGAAGCCGACCTCCAACGGCTGCTTGCCGCTGATCAGCGGCGCGGGCAACGCGAGCGCGACGGCCAGGCACGGCTACACGATCTCCTGCTCGAACGTGCGCAACCAAGCAACGGGACTCTTGCTCTTCGGTCTCTCGGGCCAGGCGGCGCTGCCCTTCGGCGGTGGGACAGTGTGCGTGGCCGCTCCGCGCTTGCGCGCCGGCGTGCACGACTCGCGCGGGAGCGCCGCACCACTGGTCGACTGCAGCGGAGCGTGGTCGCTCGACTTCAATAAATGGCACGCGATCCAACCCTGGATTCCGGCCGGCGCGACCATCTGCGCCCAGTGGATCGGCCGCGACCCGGGCTTCGCTCCGCCGGCCAACTACATCCTCTCCGACGCCCTCGAGTTCAGCGTGATTCCGTAGCTGCGACGCTCAGGCGCGCGCGGCGCGGGCGCGCGGCCCCCTCGATCACCCCCGAACCATCCCAGGCAACCAAACGACATCCCTACCCAACCGAAGGTGCGCGAAAGTTGACGTCCCCTAACTGCGCGAGAGATGACGTCCCTTGACACGTGTCGGGACTGCCTCAGGAGCCCAGCCCAAGCCTCGGTTTCCCTCGGTCGACGGCGCCGTGGGAAAGTGGGGTCGGCTCAAACAGGATGGGTGGACCGAGCTTCCTGAACACGCGGATTACGCTGCGTCCGTGGTCAACAGAAGCGGCACAGAGCCGCAAGGAAGACGGTCCACCATGCAGAAGATATCCCAGTTCGTTGG
>JADYYP010000034.1 GCA_020853575.1 Planctomycetota bacterium | reverse complement strand
GTTCGCGCCGAAGCCGCCGACGCGCGGATCGACCAAGTTCTGGCTGACGTACACGAACAACGGGATACACGGCAGATCGTGCAGCAGCGTGCTCTCGGCGGTGGCGTACAACTCCATGCGGCGCCGCGGATCGGCTGTCGCGCGCGCTTGAGCGATCACCGCGTCGTAGCCGGCGTTGCTCCAGCCGGTGCGGTTGTTCTCACTCTCGGAGGTCCAGATCTCGAGGAACGTCGACGGATCCGCATAGTCGGCGATCCAGCTCGAGCGCGAGACGTCGTAGTCGAGCTTCGACTGCGCGTCGAGGAACGACTTCCACTCCTGGTTGCGCAAGTGGACCTCGATGCCCAGATTGCGGCGCCACTGTTCGGCGACCACCTCGGCAATGTCGCGGTGCGTCTCGGCCGTGTTGTAGTGCAGCTCGAGCGCGGGGAAGGGCTTGCCTTGGGCCCCGAAACCCGCCTGAAGAAGCAGCTCGCGCGCGGCCTGGATGTTCTCGCCGACGCCCGCGGGCGACGAGTAGCCCGCGATCGCGCGCGGCGGCACGAAGGTGTCCGCGGGAAGCTGTCCGGCCTTGAGCACGTCCTTGCACAACACCTCGCGCTCGAGTGCCATGGCGAGCGCGCGCCGCACGCGCCAGTCGTCGAGCGGCGGCTTGGTGGTGTTGACGCGGTAGAAATACACCGCCAGGTAGGGTCGCGGCGTGTAGTCCTCGCGGCCGCTCAGCGCGCTCGCCAGGGTCGTCGGAATCGCGCCGTCGACCCAGTCGACGGCCCCTGTCAGGTACAGATTGAGCGCCGTGTTCCAGCTCTCGATGGCGAGCACGTCGATCGTGCGCAGCGCCACGTGCTGTGCGTCCCAGTAGTGCTCGTTGCGCTCGAAGCGCATGCGGTCGGCGATGCGTCGCTCGACCAAACGGAAGGGACCGTTGACCACCAGCCGCTCAGGGCGTGTCCATTCGCTGGCCCAGGTCGCGGGAAACTCCTGACGCAGGCGCTCGAGGCTCGCGCGGTGCACCGGCGCGAACATCGGGTTGGACAACAAGTCGAGGAAGTACGGAACGGGCCGCTCCAGGCGCATTTCGAGCTGGCGTTCGTCGAGCGCGCGCACGCCGACCGAAGCCCACTCACGGCTCTCGCCCAAGCTGAACGCACGCGCTCCGGCGATGCAGAACAAACTCGGGGCGTACTCGGCGGCCGTCTCGGGCGCGAGCAGGCGCCGGAAGCTCCACTCGAAGTCCGCGGCGGTCAGGCGATCTCCGTTCGACCACAGCGCGTCCGAGCGCAAGCGAAAGGTGTACGTCAGGCCGTCCTGCGACAGCTGCCAGGCCTCGGCCGCGCCGGGAACCGGGCGTCCGCTCTGGGGCTCGCGCGCCACGAGTCCTTCGTACAGCAGTCGGATCACGCGCCCTTCGGGCACGCCCGTGATCGCGTGGGGGTCGATCGAGCGCACCTCTCCGCCGCCGGTGAACACGAAGTCCGCGCGCGCGGTGCCGCTGCGCGCGGCGAAGCTCGCCAGCGCCAGCCCGAGGGCCGCGATGAGTCCGATCGCGACGGCGGCGCGGGTGTGTCGCGAGGAGCTGAGGGCGGCCATCGAAGAGGCATGGTAGCCATCGCGGAATCGCGCGCAAATGCCGCGTGATCAACGGCTTGTAGCCTTGGCTGCGCGCGTCGTGTATTCCTGTCGTGGCGCGCTGCGGGAGCTTCGATGCACCGCGCGTGCGATCCGATGCGTGCGAAGCTCGTCCATCTGTTTTTCGGCGCCCTGTTCGGCCTGTGCGGGCTCGCTGGCGGGTCCGCGCAACAGGCGCTGCCTGAAGCGACGGCCGGCGGCGGCGCCCAAGATGGAGCAGCGTCCGATCCGACGGCTCCGGACCGTTTTCTCCCCGGCTTCGACGGACGCGTGGACCCGCGGCCCACACCGCGTCGCGGCGGCAGTGTCGTGGTCCACGCGGATTCGATGCCGCGGCACCTCAACTACTTCCTCGAGAACAGCGGGACCGCGCGGCGCGTGCAGCTGGAGGTGCACGAGACTCTGTTGGCGCGCGACGAGTGGACCACCGAGCCGCGCTTGGTGCTCGCGAGCGCGCTCGAGATCGACGACACGCTCGTGCTGCGCGACGGGCGCCGCCTGTTGGGCAAGGCGCGCGAGCTCGAGGAAGATTGGGAGCTCGTGCCGTGCGCGAGTCCCGGAAGTCCGCCGGGAGCTCCGCTGCGCCTGCCGAAACGCGACGTCGAGCGCGTCGAGCGCGAGACCGTGTTCACCTTCACGCTGCGCGACGGCGTGCGCTGGCACGACGGCCGCCCGCTGCGCGTCGAGGATTTCCTGCTCACCTGGAGGCTTTCGAAGAACCCGCGCGTCGAGTGCGACGAGAAGCGCTTCGAGTACGACCACGTGGTCGGAGCGGAGAAGCTCGACGAGCGCACGTTGCGCTACACCTACGACCGGCAGTTCTTCGGCGCGCGCTACGTGTTCGAGACGCTGATTCCGTTGCCCGCGCACCGCTACGACCTGCTCGATCCGCTCAACCCCGACTTCGATCCCACGGCGGACGAGGCGCGTCAGGCGGAGTACGTCAATCGGCACCCGTGCAACGTGATGTGGATCGGACTCGGTCCGTACCGCGTCACCGAGGTCACCAAGGAGTACATCCAGGCCGAGCGCTTCGAGGGCTACTTCGACGCGCAGCACGCCGGCTGGCTCGACCGCATCCGTTGGCGCTACTTCGCCGGCGATGCGGCCTACCGCGCGCTGCTCGACGGTGAGTTGGATTTCTCGCAACGCTTGAGCGCGGACGACTATTTCTCCGCCCAGAACGAGCCGCGCTTCACCGAGCGCTTCTACCGCGGCTACTACTACACGCCGCAGATGACCTTCGTGGCGTGGAACACGCTGCGCCCGCAGTTCTCCGACGCGCGCGTGCGCACCGCGCTGGCCCTGGCCTTCGACTGGGACGAGTTCGTGCGCACGTACTACCGCGGGCTCGCGGCGCGCGTCACCGCCGAGTGGTACGACGGGGGCCCGGACTACGATCGCACGCTGGCTGCCTTGCCCTTCGATCTCGAGCGCGCCGCGCGCTTGCTGTCCGAGGCGGGGTGGTACGACCGCGATGGCGACGGCTGGGTCGACCGCGACGGCCGCGCGCTGAGCTTCCGCCTGATGGTGCAGGCCGGGAATCCGACCGGTGCGGCCTTCGGGCAACGCTTCCAAGAGAGCCTGCGGCGCGTGGGGGTGAAGCTCGAGCTCGAGGCGCTCGACTGGGGCACGCTGGTCGCGCGCGTCCGCGAGCGCGAGTTCGAGGCCGCCTTGAAGGCCTGGGTGATGCCGGTCGAGAGCACGCCCGAGCAACGTTGGCACTCGCGCAGCGTCGGACCGGGCACCGCCAACGACACCTCCTACTCCTCGGCCGAGCTCGACCCGTTGATCGAGCGCTTCAACGCCGAGCTCGACCCGCAGCGCCGCGGTGCGATCGGGCGCGAGATCCAGCGCCGGCTGTACGCGGTCCAGGCCTTCATGTACGGCGTGAAAGTGCCTCACAAGTTCGCCATCGACAAGCGGCTGCGCAATGTGCGCTTCGGGCCGATCGACCCGGGCTATCGCATTCGCGACTGGTTCTTCGCCGACGAGCGAGCCGCGCGATGAGCTTCCTGCTGCGGCGCTTGGTGCGCATCGTTCCCACGCTGTTCGGGCTCAGCCTGGTGACGTTCCTCGTCTTGCGCCTGGCCCCCGGCGATCCCGCGCTGCTGCGCTTCGCCGATCCCACGGCGCCCGCGACGCCACATCTGGCGGAGGCCATCGAGCGCTTCCGCGAAGCGCACCTGCTCGACCGCTCGCTGGTCGTTCAGTACCTGCACTATCTCGGACCGTTCGATCTGGGCCCCGAAGGCCATCGCTGGTTCGGCGGCAGTGGGGTGCGCCCCTGGCACGGACTGTTGGCTCTGGACCTCGGCCACGAGTACCTCCGCCCGCAAGTTTCGGTGGCGAGCGAGATCGCGGCGCGACTCGCGGTCACGGTGCCGCTGGCCCTGTTGTCGGCGCTGTTGGCCTACGCGGTCGCGGTGCCTCTCGGACTGTTCCAAGCGCTGCGGCGTGGAAGCGCCTTCGACGTCGGCGCCGGCCTGCTGACGCTGGCGCTGTACTCGACGCCCGTGTTTTGGGCTGGCCTGGTGTTGCAACTCGTCTTCGGCGCCAGCGGGCTCGACTGGCTGCCGACACTCGGCCTGCGTCACAGGGACGCCGCGAGCCTCGACGCGCTCGAGTCCGCACTCGATCTGGCGCGTCATGCGCTGCTCCCGGTCGTGTGCATGAGCTACGCCGCGTTGGCCTATGTGTCGCGCCACATGCGCTCGGCCGTGCTCGAGTGCGCGTGCGCCGACTACGTGCTCGCGGCTCGCGCCAAGGGGCTCGCGGAGCGCGTGGTCGTCGCGCGCCACGTCGTGCGCAACTCGCTCTTGCCGATCTTGACCTTGGCGGGGTCGATCTTGCCCTGGCTCGTCGGCGGCTCGGTGGCCGTCGAGACCGTGTTCGACATCCCTGGCATGGGCAAGTACGCGATCGACTCGCTCCACAACCGCGAATACGACGCCGTCGCGGGCTGTGTCTTGATCTCAGGCGCGATGACCGCGCTGGGCTTCCTCGTTTCGGACGTGCTCTACGCCTGGGTCGATCCGCGCATCCGCCATGACCGGACCTGAGCACGATCGCCGTCTCGATCCCTGGCGCGCGCGCCTCCTCCGCAGGCGTTCGGTGCTCGCGGCGTGTCTGGCGCTGTGCGCTCTGGTCTCCAGCGCGGTGTATGCGCCGTTCCTGGCCAACGATCGGCCCTATGTCATGGACGCGATCGATCACCGCGCCCTGCGCTCGGCGGCCGGCTCGCTCGAACCGATCGCACGCGACTGGCAGCGCTGCTTGAGGGACTACTCGCTCGCTCGGCGTGCAGCGTTGTCGCGCGGAGCGCCCGAGGACCTGCACGCGGCGTTCGAGCGACGTGAAGCGCTGGTGCGCGAGACACGAGCGCTGACGGTGCGCATCGCGACGTTGCGGCACTTCGTCGAGACCAGCGGCGAGCGCGCCACCGAGCTCGCGGATTTCGAGCTCGCGGTGCGCGGCTGGAGCGGCAACGTGCTCGAGCGCGACATCGACGACCTCGAGCCCTCGAGCGCGGTCGTCGCTGGCGCCGCGCGCGTGCGTGAGGCGTGGGCGAGCACCTCCGGGGCCATGGCCGAGAGCTTGCGTTTTCGCCGCAGTTTTCCGCTGTTCTCGGCGCTGTCGTGGAGTGACTGGTGGATCGTCCTGGGTTGGACCGGAACACTGCTGCTGTTGGCGCGCGGGGCTTCCCCGAGGCGCATGCTCGCGTGGGCGAGCGCCAGCGCGGTGCTGGCTTGGCTCGCCACGGCGGCCTTCGCGCAGCCGCGCATGCTGAGCACGCCGTCGATCAAGGACGGATTGCTCAGCGGCGACATCCAGGCCAAGAGCGCGGTTTTCGCACCGCTGGCCTTCGGCTTCGACGAGACCAATCTGACCGAGATCCACCGCCCGCCGACATGGTGGCCGACATCGGAGATCGACGAGCAAGGCCGCTATGTGCGCGGTCCGCGCGCGCTGGCGGCTGACCCGGCCACGGGCTTCCAGCCCAGCAGCACTCCGGTCGAGGTGCGCTTCGCCGAACCCGAGCGCAACGCGCTCTCGCGGCATTGGATGGGGACGGACGCGCTCGGGCGTGACGTGCTCGCCCGCGTACTGTGGGGCGGCCGACCGAGTCTGCTCGTGGGCGCGGCCTCGATGCTGGCGGTGAGCGTCATCGGTCTGATGCTCGGCGCGCTGGCGGGCTACTTCCGCGGTTGGGTCGACGACACGGTCTCGGCCGCGATCCAGTTGCTGCAGTCGTTCCCGTCGTTCCTGTTGATGCTCGCGGCGATCGCCATCGGCGCCGATGGCGCGCTCGGAGCGAGCTGCTCCCCGCTGTGGTTCGTGGTCGCTGTGATTGCCGTGGTCGGTTGGACCGGAATCGCACGGCTGGTGCGAGCCGAGGTGCTGCGTGTACGCGAGCTCGACTACGTCGCGGCCGCGCGCGCTCTAGGCTTTTCGCCGTGGCGCGTGCTGGCCGTCCACGTCCTGCCCAATGCGGTCCAACCGGCGATCGTCGCGGCGGCCTTCGCCGCGGCCAGCGCGATCCTCACCGAGTCCGCGGTGTCGTTCCTGGGCTTCGGCGTGCGCGCGCCGACACCCTCGTGGGGCGCGGTGATGCAGGCCGAGCGTTCGGCGACGCACCTTTGGACCTTCGTGTTCCCCGGGCTGGCGGTGTTCGCGACGTGTGCGAGCTGTGCCTGGATCGGTGACGCGCTGCGCGACGCGCTCGACCCCAAGGAGGACACGTGAGCGGCGCTGCGGTCTTGGCCAGCGTGCGCGATCTGTGCGTCGTGTACCGACGCGGCGGACGCGATGTGCGCGCGCTGCGTGGCGTGTCCGTGGACCTGACGCGCGGCCGCGTGACGGCGTTGGTGGGCGAATCCGGATCCGGCAAGTCGACGCTCGGCCTGGCGCTGGTCGGCCTGCTGCCGCACAACGCGCGCGTGGAGCGCGGCGCGGTGAGCTTCGAGGGCCGCGAGCTCCGCGGGGAGGAGCTCTGGCGCGAAGTGCGCGGCAGCGGGATCGCCTGGCAGCCGCAGGACGCGCTCGCCGCGCTCGATCCGCTGATGAACGTGCTCGACGCCGTGGCCGAAGGACCGTGCTTCGCGGACGGGCTCGCACCGATGGTCGCGCAGGCGCGCGCGCGAACCGCGCTCGAGCGCGCTGGCTTCGCCTGCGACGACCCGGCGCTGCTGCGCTTTCCCCACGGGCTCTCCGGAGGGCAGCGGCTGCGCGTCGCGTTCGCGGCGGCGATCGCGCGCGAGCCACGCGTGTTGATCGCCGACGAGCCCACAGCCGCGCTCGACGCGCCCCTCGCGCTGCGGACCACGGCGCTGTTGCGCGATCTGGCCGAGCGCGGGTCCGCGGTGTTGTGGATCACGCACGACCTCGCGCTCGCGGCGCACGCCGCGCACGAGATCGCCGTGATCTACGCTGGGCGCATCGTCGAGATCGGCGCCGCACGTCAGGTCGTTGCCACGCCGCGCCACCCGTACACGGCGCTGCTCTTGGCGGTAGCGCGCTCGTACGAGCCTGCCCCGGCGGCGACGATGCGTGCGGAGAGCGGGTGCGCGTTCCGCGGCCGTTGCCCGCTGGCTCGCGTGAGCTGTGCCACGTCGGAGCCCGAGCTCGTCGAGCTCGCCGGTGGCCGCAAGGTCGCGTGCCCGTTCCATGCCGAGGTCCGCGTCCCATGAGCGCAGCCGCAGTTTCCGCGCAGTTGCGGGTGCGCGAGCTGAGCGTCGAGTACCGCGGTCGGCGGCCGTGGTGGGGCCAGCGCGACGCGGACGTGCGCGCGGTGCGCTCGGTGTCGTTCGACGTGTGTGCCGGCGAAGCGTTGGCGCTGGTCGGCGAGTCGGGGTGTGGCAAATCGTCGGTCGCGCGCGCGCTCGCGGGATTGGTGCGGCCCAGTCAGGGCGCGATCGAGGTGCACGTGGAGGAGCTCGGGCGCTCGATCGACCTCGCGAGCGCGGGCGCGTCCGTGCGCCGCGCGGCTCAGCGCTGCATTGGCATCGTGTTCCAGGATCCGTACTCGAGCCTCTCGCCACGGCGCACGGTGTTCCAGACCTTGAGCGAGTTCGGGCGCGTCGTGCGCCGTGCGTCGCGCTCGGAGCTGGAGCTCGAAGTCGCCGCGCTGCTCGATCGCGTGGGACTCGAGCGCCGCACGGCGAGCGCTTTCCCGCACGAGCTTTCCGGTGGGCAGCGCCAGCGCGTGGCACTCGCGCGCGCACTTTCGGCGCGCCCGCGGGCCTTGGTGTGCGACGAGGTGCTCTCCGCGCTCGATCCGCTGATCCAAGTCGAGATGCTCGCCCTGCTGCGCGAGCTCGTCGAGCGCGAGCGGCTCGCGCTGGTGTTCGTCACCCACGACCTCGGCGCCGCGCAGGCGCTGTGTCGCCGAATGGCGGTGATGTACGCGGGGGAGTTGGTCGAGATCGGGCCCAGCTCCGCGGTCGCGCGCGCGCCGTTGCATCCCTACACACGCGCGCTGTTCGCCGCGCGTCCGGGACTCGCGCCGAACTCACCCGCGCCGTTGGCGCTCGCCGGCGAGCCCCCGCGCGCGGGCCAGTTGCCGCCGGGCTGCGCATTCCATCCGCGCTGTTCCGCGGCCGTGAGCGAGTGCTCGACGCGTGCACCGGCGCTCGTGGACTTCGGCAGCGGAAGGAGCGCGGCCTGCTTGCTCGTCACGCCGGGATCGGAAGCGAGTAGCGCTCGCGCAGGAGCGTCCTGAGCTCGTCGAAGCCGCGCATCTCGTGCGTGGCGCTGGTTGAGCTCGGTGTCGCGTGGCGTTCGACCATGCGCGCCCAACAGGTGGCCATTCCCAGTTGCGCGGGCGGCGCGATGTCGTTCTTCGGATTGTCGCCGACGTACATCGCGCGCTGCGCCGCGACGCCGCTGCGCTCGAGGGCCAGTTGATAGAGCTTGGGATTGGGCTTGCTGATGCCCACTTGGTCCGAGATGAAGATGGCGCGCGGATCGAGGTGCGGCACGAGTCCCAGGCGCACCAATTTCTCGGCCTGCTTGACGGTCAGTCCGTGAGTGATGATCCCGACCGTCAGCCCGGCGGCCTTGAGGTCGCGCAGCAACTCGCGCGCTCCGGGGAACGGCACGAGCTCGCGGAACTTCGTGTCGTGGTAGGCAGCGACACCGGCGGCGACGACCAGCGCGGGATTGAGGTCCTGGAGCGCGCGCGGGTCCAGGCGCAGCAGCAGCTTGTCGAAGTGGTGCTCGTAGTTGGACGAGAACTCGGAGATCACGTCCTCGAGCTCGCGGTACACACTCTCCTCGGGCGCGGCCAGACCAGCCTCGAGCATCGCGCGCACGGCGTTGTGTCGGGCGCGTTGCGCGAAGGCGGTCGTGGCGCACAGCGTGTCGTCGATGTCGAAGAACAGGGCGTCGAGCGCTCGCATGGCCCCCAGAGGCTAGTGTCCCCAGTGTCTTCCGCGCAGCGCGCTGGACGCAATTCGGGTCGTGCTCCGCGGTCGGGTCGCCGGAGGGTGGGGCTGTCCAAAAGGGCGGACGCCGCGTTGCACGGGGCAAACGCGGCGTCCGGGGGCTCATCCGCGGGCTGGAGGCCCGCGTCGGACAGATGCGGCCGACAGCTGCGGCGAACAGATTCAGCGCGCGCGCGCTTCGAGCTTCTCGACTTCCTCTTGGACGTCGGTGATGTGCGCGCGGATCAGGATCATCAAGCTCTTGTTCTCGTCGCTGAAGCCTTCGTTCTTCAGCAGGAAGCCGACGATCGGGATCTTGGCCAGCCAGGGCACTTCGGCGCGGCGCTCGACGTTGCGCACGTTCGAGAGACCGCCGAGCAGGATCGAGCCACCGTCAGGGATGACGGCGGTGGTGAACACGCTCTGCACTTCCAACTCGGGCAGCTGGAACTCCACCGGCGCGGTGTTGCCACCGAGCGTCGAGCTGAAGGTGCGCAGGGCCACGACCTTGGCCACCGTCGGCTGGATCTCGAGCGTCAGGTACTTGCGGTTGTGGTGGATCGTCGGGCGCACATCGAGCACCACGCCCTCGTGGAGCACGTTGATCTGCGGGTCCGCGACCGCCTGGAACTGCGCCACCTCGACGTCGAAGTCCTGGATGTAGGCCTGCTGGTTGATCACCGCCACGTACGCGCGCTGCGTGTTGTGGACGGACAGCACTTGGTTGTTGATCAGCTGGTAGTCGGTCGACTTCTCGACCGCGCGCAGGATCGTGGAGACTTCCAAGTCGTTCAGGAAGGTGAGCTGCGTCGTGATGCCGCCGATCGACGACAGCGCCGAGCCCAGCGAGTTCTCGAAGTAGTTCTCCGACCGGCCCTTGAAGTCGCCGTCCCCGCCGTCGTTGTAGAAGAAGCCCGACGAGGGCAGACCGGAAGCCGCGCCCAGACCGTTGTTGTCCAGACCGCGCGAGGACTTGTCTTCCAGACCGTTGGTCAGGTCGTCCATGTCCTTGAAGGGGAACACCGGGTTGTCGAGGCCGCGGAAGTCGACGCCGACCTCTTGCAGCCAGTTGGACGCCACGGTCATGAACTTCGACTCGATGGTCACCAGCGACGACCCGAAGCGCCGCAAGTCGTTGAGGAACTTCTTGACCTGATCCTGCACGTCGGCGGTGTGCACGATCACGATGAAGCCCTCGCCCTCCGCGATCGAGACACCTTCTTCTTCCCAGGTGCCGACCGCGACGTTCTCCTGGATCAGGTTGGAGAGCGCGCTGATGTCGATCAGCTTGGGCTTCTCGCCGATGCCGCCGAAGGGGCCGCCGCCGTCCTCGTCTTCCATCTCGTCGAGCAGGCGCAGGCGATCGATGCGCGGACCGAGGAAGTCGGTCAAGCCGAACACCAGGTCTTGGACGTCGTGGTTGTAGATCTGCTTCTTGCCGCGGGCCTTGGCCTTGGTGGTGACCAGCACGGTGTCGTGCCGCACGGTCCAAGCGACTTCCTCGCCGGCGGCCTTGACGATCAAGTTGAGCGCCTGTTCGACCGAGAGCGACGAGGTCAGGTTGAACGCGAACATCGCGCCGCCTTCGATCGCGGCGTTCTCCGCCGCCGGGTCGACCACCAGCGGCAGGCCGGTGAAGGTGCGCAGGATGTCGACGACCTTGGTCAGGCTTTCCTCGTCGGCGACCTTGAGACCCGGGATGCGCGTCTCGACCAAGCTCGAGCGCAACGCCTTGTCCGACGAGCTCTCGCGCGTCGAGAGGTCGATGCCGCGGCGCTTGGCGCGCTTCTCGGTGATCTCGGCCCAGAAGTCCTGGTCGGGCAGGGTGTAGATGTCCGACTCGGGGATGCGCAGCTTGGCCAGCTCCTCGCGCCAGCGCTTGAACTGCTCTTGCTTCTTGTCGATGTAGTCCTTGCGGACCGATTCGCGACCAGCGCGGAAGGCGTCGTCGCGCAGCTCGATGGCCTTCTCGTTGCGCGGGTCGGCGTGCAGCGCTTGATCGCAGAAGTCGATGGCGTCGTCGTACTCGTGGTGCTCGAAGGCGTCGATCGCTTGCTCGAGCATGTTGGCGACGATCGCTTGGCTACGGCGCTCGTCGGCGGCCTTTTGGGCGCGCAGAGCCTCGACCGTTTCCTTCTTCTTGGCCTCGTAGGCGGCCTGCTCGCCCTGGATGCGGGCGGCGGTGGCCTCGGCGATCTTCTGCTCGACCTGGGTGTCGAGACCTTGCCAGTCGATCGAGTAGGGCGCCCAACGGATCTGGTTGCGCGCGATCGAGAGTTCCGCCAGGGCGCGCTCGTAGTCTTGGCGCTGCATGTGCACCAAGGCTTCCTCGTAATTGGCGCGCGCTTGCGCCTGACGTTGCTGGACCAGCACCGCGTAGCGCGACGCGAAGTCCTGGCCTTCGACGCCGAGCTTGGCGGGCGCCTTGCCCTGCAGCGCGGAGACTTGATTGAGCAGCTCCTTGGCCGGCTTGCTCGACTCGTCGAGCTTGAGCGCAGCCATCAACTCAGCCTCGGCCGCGTCGAGGTCGCCGGCGTCGACCAGCGTGCGTGCGTTCTGCACGTGGCGCTCGACCAACAGCTCACGGCGCTGGGCTTCGACGTCCGCTTGCTTCAAGAGGTCTTGAGCGCTGGCCTCGGCGGCCGCGGCGTCGATGCTGGCTTCCGCAGGAGCGGTGCTCGGTTCGGGGGTGCTCGCAGGCGCGGGTTCGACGGCGTAGTTCGGCGCCGTAGCGCAGGCCGCGGACAGGAGCATGGAGAACGGAATGGCGTTGCCGACCTTGCTCATCGCGTGGGACTGTCGAAATCGACGGTGGGGGGTGGGGACCCGAGACGACTCGAAGCAGGTGGGCGCAGCGCGGGGTGCGGTGCGAGTCGCTTCGAGAGAGAGGAGAGAAGTGAGACTGCGAAGGGCCCGATCGACGCGCGAGTCGAGCCCCTTTGGGGGCGGGAGAGAGCGGGGAAGACTATCGTCGCCCGGGCGCTTTGGAAAGGCTCGAAGGAGAGTCCTGGGAGCGCTGGCGCGAGGTCCGACGACGTGCGCCTGCGCACGCGACGGTCACCTCGATTTCCGGGCTTTCGCAGAGCGAAAGCGCACGGGGCGGCGGTCTTCGATCGCGGGTGAAAGAGCGGAGCGGAGCGCAGTCGTGTTGGGCTGCGCTCCGCTCGTTGGGAGCGGAGCGTGCGGGGCGTTACTTCTTGCCGTAGAGCGCGGACTTGTCGCCGATGAAGGAGATGTCCGTGAAGCCCACCTGCACGACCTGGTCGAGCACGGCGATCACGTCCTCGTAGACGGTGCCCGGGAGCGGGTCGATCGAGACCGGGCTCTCCTTGTCGGCGCGGTACAGCTCGCGCACGCGCACCATGATCTCCTCGAGCTTCTGGCTCGACTTCGGTCCGACCGAGTAGCGGATCACGCGGTCGGGGCCGTACTTGTAGGCGCCTTCGCCACTCCAGGGCTTGCCCGAGCCATCGGGGGCGAGCTTGCTGCCCTCGCGCTCGATCTTGAGCTGGATCTCGACCTTGTCCTTGGGCACGGCGGGCGAGTCGTTGACCCCGACGTCCTTGGGCAGGTAGGCCGAGAGCTTGCCCTCGAGCACTTTGAACTTGATCGTGAGCATGAAGAAGATCAAGAGCTGGAACACGACGTCGATCATCGGCGTCATGTCGCCCTTCATCTCCACGCTCTCGACTTGGCCGGTTCCGATGCCCATCACTGGCCTCCCTTGGCGGCTTCCTTGGCCTTTTCTTCCTCGGACTTGGCCTCACCGGCGGCGAGCTCGATCTTCCAGATCTTGATGCCTTCCTGGCCGCAGATCTCCATCACCTTCTGGATGTGCTTGAAGGGCGTCGACTGGTCGGCGCGCACCAAGATCGGCTTGTCGGGAGCCATCATGCTGTTGGGGTTCTTCGGATCGACGTGCGCCTTGGGCATCACGCGCGCCTTGTCCGAGAGGAACTTCTTCAGCTTGGCGTAGCCGTCGTCGTTCTGCGGGTCGAAGTACAGGTCGCGCTTCACCAGGATGCGACCGTCGGCGACGATGTTGATCACCGGGCGAGGGTCTTTCGGGTCCGGTTTGTCCTCGACCGCCGAAAAGGCCTTCGGCAGCACGAGCTCCTCGAGCTCCTTGGTGCTCATGTCCATGAGCAACATGAAGAAGATGATGAGCTGGAACGTGACGTCGATCATCGGCGTCATGTCCATGGCGATCTCACCGCCGGCGTCCGTCTTCGCAAGTTTCATCGCGGCCTCCTTTGGGGGCGTCGAGCACTACCGCCCGGCCGCGCCGCGCACCACCGCAGTTGGCGGCGGGGGCGGGGCGCGCGCCGGGGTCGAGCTAGTTGCCGGTCGGGCGGAAGCGCTCGAAGAGGTCCTCGACGATCGCGCCGACTTCGATGATGTTGCGCGTCAGTCGATTGCGCAGGTACGCGAACGCCGCCGTGGCCGGGATGGCCACCATCAGACCTTCGAAGGTCGTGAGGAGCGCGACATAGATACCACCAGCGAGCTGTGCAGGCGTCGGGTTGGCGGTCGAGGCGATGATGTGGAAGGACGCGATCATGCCCTGCACCGTGCCGAACAGCCCGAGCATCGGGGACACGGCCGCGAGAACCGAGATCCAGCCGATCTTCTGGTTGAGGCGGATCGACTCCTCGTCGCCCATCTCCTGGATCGCGGTTTGGATCACGTCGTAGGGGTGACCGATCTTGGCGATGCCAGCGCCGACCACGCGCGTGAAGAAGTTGGGCTCGTTCTCGCACAGCTCCATGGCCTCCTGGAACTGGCCTTCCTCGAACAGGCTCTGCACTTCGTCGATGATCGCCGGCGGGGCCAGCTTGTCGCGCGAGAGCGTCACGTAGTTCTCGATGATCACGGCCAACGTCACGACCGACAGACCGATGATCACCCAGCCGATGAAGCCGGAGAGCACGATCAGGTCACCGATCGTGAGGTCGCCGGCGAGGTCGATGTCGCCCGAATTTTCGGCCGGAGCGGGGGCTGCGCCGTCTTGCGCGAGAAGCGGCAGCGCCGCGAAGAACAGCACGATCAGCGCGGGCAGCGCGTATTTGGCGAGTTCGAAGACTCGGCTGCGGACCTGGCGGAAGGTCATGACCCTGGGACTCCTAGAGAGTTGAGAGAGAGGTGAGGGGAGATTGGTGTGGGACCCTTGTCGATGCGTCCAAGCTCGCGACGAGCCTGACACAGGAGATTAGCAGCCCAACTCCTTGGCGAGTTGGCGCGCACGGACGGACGCCGGGGCGAGGCCGAAACGGCTGATCACGTCCTTGACGCGGGCGCACGCCTGTTGGCGCGAATCCGCGTCGGTGAGCTTCGAGTAGGCCTCGGCCAGCTTGACCGTGGCGCGCGCCGCGCGGTCGATGTCGGCCGCCTCCAGCGCCGCGACCTTGGCGAGTTGCAGCGAAGCGTCGCGGAACTTGCCTTCCGCGAGCAGCGCTTCGCCCAGGCCCAGCATCGCGCTGTTGCGCGTCGACAGCGGCGAGTTGGCGTTGAGGCCGTTGACCTTGTTCTGGAAGAAGGTCAGCGCTTGCTTGGACTGACCCGCGGCGAGATCGACGTAGCCCGCGCCGAGCATGGCCTCGTCGAGCACCGCCTGAAGCACCGGCTTGCGCGTGTCGTCGGCGGCCAGGCCGGCGACCAGCGGACCGACGCTCGACTCCAGGCCAGCGTAGATCTCGCGCGCGCCCAGCGTGTCCTTGGCGTCGAGCAGCGCGCGCGCCGCGCTCAAGCCCGCGCGCATGCACTCGTCGGCGTCGTAGCCGTCGGCGACCTTGTCGCCCGAGAGCTTGGCATAGATGGACTTGAAGGCCGCGCCGGCCTCGGCGGGCTTGCCCGAGAGCCACAGCGCGCGCGCATGGACCTGCTGCACGAACGGCAGATCGCGGTGCGTCGCGAAGCTCGCCGCGAAGCTCTCGCACTCGGCGACGGCCTCGGTGAAGCGCGTTGCATCGCTCGCGCCCCAGCGCCACAGCGCGTCGGCGGTCATGGCTTTCGCGGAGGCCTTGACGATGTCGCGTTGCGCGCTCGAGCTCGCGCTGCGGAAGGCTTTGACCGCGTCCTCGAAGGCGCCGGCCGCGAGACTGCGAACCCCGTCGTGCAGCGGCGCGGGTGCGTCGCCCCAACTGACGATGCGCGGCACCCGGTTGGAGTCGTAGGTGACGTCCTTGCCCGCGACTTCGATCACCACCTTGCCGAGCTCGTACTGCTTGACCGTCCCGTAGACGGCGTTGAGCGAACCGTCGCGCGGGCTCTTCACCAACGCTTGGTCGAGGCGACCGCCCTGCGCGAACGCCGCCGTTGCCGCGGCGCTCGCAACCGCGACGAACAGCGCGGTCGAAAATGCCGCCGAGCATGCGCCTCGCGCGAACTTAGTGAACGACTTCGCGCTCCAGCGGAGACGCGCCAGGGTGGGACTGTGCATAGCGGGGGCGGCCATCTTAGCGGGGTTGGCTCGACTCACAACGCCGAGGGTCGCGGAGTCGAGCTCGGCCCGCAGGGGGAGTGGGGAATGGGGGCGGGTTGCGAACGGCGCTTGGGGCTCACTTGACGGTCGCGGCGAGCCACAGGAAGAGCTGGCGCGTCTCCTCCGGCATGTTCTCGTGCTTGAACTGCTGCGCGCCGAGCTGGGTCTGCATCCAGGCCATCGCCGACTTGGCGTCGTCCATGCGCTTGCCGTTGAACTGGGCCGCGCGTGTCA
Source organism: Planctomycetota bacterium (assembly GCA_020853575.1). Classification (GTDB taxonomy): domain Bacteria; phylum Planctomycetota; class UBA1135; order UBA1135; genus F1-120-MAGs118. The sequence continues at coordinate 6,278 of JADYYP010000034.1, read as the reverse complement.
GCGCGAAGATCTGCAGCGCCTTGAACTGGTACCAGTCCTTGGTCCACTTCTCGGTGCCTTCGACGAGCTGGTTGAGCGGCTTGAAGGCCTTGTCGAAGTCCTCGATCGAGGCGCCCGCTCCAGCGTGCTGCTGGATCTTCTTGCCGTCCCACTCGGGATAGCCGACCACCGCGCGGATGTAGTCGTAGGCGGTGTTGCGATTGGCCTTGAACTTCGCGCTCTCCGCCATCAACGGCGCGAGCGCGGTCATCGCGGCCTCGGCCTTGTGCTGCAGCAGCAGCGCTTCACCGAGATCGGGATAGACGTACTTCTGGAAGTCCTCCTCGAGCTTGGTGTCCTTGGCGAACTGATTGACGATGCGCGTCAAGAGCTCCTCGGCCGTGGCCCACTCGCCGAGGTCCATCCAGTGACGCGACTCGGTGCGCATGTTGTCGAACTTCGGCGACTGCGAGGTGCGATTGACCGTCTGCAGATTGAGGGCCATCTCGCGCAACAGCGCCTTCTTCTTGGCCTCGTCCTTCTCCGCCGTGTGCTGGTCCTTGAGCAGCTTGTAGGACTCGACCGACGCGTTGCCGGTCCAGCGGTCGTCGGGGAACTTCTGCAGCATCAGCGCCAGGAGTTCCTTGACCTTGTCCTGCTTGTCGAGGCGTCCGTAGGCGATCAGTGCGCGATACATCGCCGCCGGGGCCAGCGCCGTTTGCTCGGGGAACTTCACGTGGAAGTCCGAGAGCTGCTCGAGCACCTTGTTCCAGTCGCCCTTGCCGTCGGTCGCGAGATTGAACTCGGTCAGGCCCCAATAGAAGGTCGCATTGGCCGTCGCCGACTTGCGCGCGGCGAGCTTGCGCGCGTCGATCGTCTGATTCGCGGCCGCGTTGACGAAGTCCTTCAGGTAGTCGCGGAAGATCTTGGTCGCGGCGTCGTAGCGCTTGAGCTTGAACTCACACACTCCCACGTTGACCAGCGCCTTTTCGTAGCTTTCGGCCGCATTGCCGACCGAGGCGTACTTGGCCTTGGCGTCCTCGAACTTCTGGTCGGCATAGAGCTTCTCGGCCTCGCGGAACTTGATCTCCTCGCCGCGGTTGCTGCCGGCGTTGACCGACTTCTCGTAGTTGTCGGCCTTGGAGGAGAGCGCGTCGATGGCCGCGTCGCCCTTGATGGTGCGCTTGAGCGTCGCGACGCTCTTGGAGAGTCCGGCTGCGTTGTTGGGGTCGATCGCCGGGTCGCCTTGCCAGAACTCGAGCGCGTGCTCGAACACCGCCGCGGCTTCGAGATTGCGATCGAGCTTCATGTAGCTCGTGCCCAGGTGGAACAGCACCTTGGGCATGGTCTCCTGGCGCGTCGCGGTGTCTTTGTCGTCGAGCGACACGATGACGCGCTTCATGCCGTCGATGGCGTTGGACCAATTCTGCTCGGCATACTCGCCCATGGCGGCGTCGAGCAAGATCGCCGGATCGAGCTTGGCGCCGGGGCGCGCGATGACCTCGCCGATCACCTTCTGCGCGCGGATCTGCAGGTTCGTGCCCTTGTTGTCCGAGGCCGTCGTCTGCGCCAGCTGAACCGCGAAGTCGAGCGCGGTCTTGATCTGCCCCTTGGGGGTTTCCTTGCTGGCTTCCTCGTAGGTCTGCACCCAGTCGTAGGTCTTGGCGCCAGCGCCGCCCTTGCGCGGAATGATGTAGCCGCCCTGGTTGATCAGTGAGCGCGCGACCTCGAGCAGCGCGAGGTAACCGGTCGCGCCCTCGAGCTCGATGTCCTCGCCCTTCCACGTGTTGTAGAAGTGCATGCACCAAGTCTTGACCGCCTTCTCGCTATCTCCGTTGGCGATCAGCGCGCGCAGCAGCCCCGGCGTCCCCATCTGCACGAACAGGAAGCGCGACTGGATCTCGTCCTTCGTCATCTTGTCGCCTTCCTGAGGGTTCTTGGCTTGCGCCCAGAGCTCCGGGTCGGCGGGGATCGAGAAGTTGACCGCGAACTCGTAGAACGCCGCGGCGTCCTCGCGGTGCGTCTTGGATGCTTCGGGCGACTCGGCGCCCTCGGACTGCGCGATGTAGTTGTCGCCGATGCCGATCATCGCGCGCAGGCTCCAGGGCGAGCCCTCCTCGGCGGAGTCGCTGAGCTTCTGGTAGGCGTTGAAGCTGCGCGTGAACTTGGCCCCAGCCGAGTCCTTGGCGATCTTGGCCCACTGCAGCATCAAGTCGCCTTGATTGAGCAGCAGCTCGAACAACGGGCGCTTTGCGGCGGTGCTCACGTCGGGGCCGGAGAAGTCCTTCTCGGCCTGGTCGATCAGGTCGGTGACCTTGTTGTTGGCGGCCTCCAGGACGCGCTCCATCTCGGCTTTGATGGTGACCGCATCGGCGGCGTTGGCGTCCTCGAGCTTGGCGGCCAGCGTGCGCACGTACTGGCTGGAGACCTGCACGACTCCGGCGTTGGCCTTGCGCGCGAGCTCCGCATCGTTGCGGCCACGATCGGCGGCGAACTGATACTCCTCGATGGCCTTCTTGAGCAGTCCCTCGCGCTTGGTGGCGTCGGCTTGGGCGGCAGCGACCAGCGACTCGCAGCGCACCAAACGGACTTCCGACTGCAGGCGGTCGTTGAGCTCGCCACTCTCGACCTTCTGGAGGATCTCCTCGGACAGGTCGACCAGACCGCGGTCCGCGAGACCGCGCGCGAAGGCCAGGTCGGCGCGGATCTCGGCCTCGCTCTTCTGCTGGGCGAAAAGCGCGCTCGAGGTCGCGGCGAACACGACGCTGAGAGGGAGGAGACGACGCATGAGAGAGAGTGTGGGGGAGGGACGGTGGGTCGGCGTCTTGGGGGCTGGCGCCGGGTGTGGCGTTGCTCGACCACCGGGCCCCGGATCCATCGGACGCGCCGAGGACGGAGGGTGTCGAGCAAGCTTTATCGCGACGCGGGCGACGCGGCTACGTAGTTTCGAAGGCCTGTCGCGCACCTGACGGCGCGCGACGTCGAGCGAAAGGGAGCTCGAGCAGCATCGTCCGCTCGAGCGCGAAGCGCTGTGCGCTCGGGTCCAGCGGAGGCGCGCGACAGTGCGGCGCGCCTGCAAGGGTCAGGGCCCGCCGCGCACGCGCAGCAGGCCCTGGCGCCTCGATCTCACTGCTTGCCGGTGCCCAGTTGCGAGGGCGCCGGCTCGAGCTCCTGCGGGATCACGATGTTGGCCGTGACCAGGATCAGCAGCTTCTGGTTGGCCGCGTAGCTGCCCTGGCGGTCGAACAGGAAGCGCACCACCGGGATCTTGTTGAGCACCGGGATGCCCGAGCGCAGGTCCTGCTTCTCGCTGACCTTCAGTCCGCCGAGCATCACCGTGCCGCCGTCGGGCATCGGCACCGTGGTGCGCACGCGCTGGATGTCGAGCTCGGGCAGCTGGATCGTGACCGAGTTCTGCGAACCCAGGGTGGTCGCGACTTCGCGGATCGGGCGCTTGAGGGTCGCGACCGTCGGGCGCAGCTCCATCATGATGAAGCGGCGGTCGGCGGACACCACCGGACGCACGTCGAGCACCACGCCGTCTTGCACGACGTCGATGATCGGGTCGGCGATCGAGGCCGCTTGCGCGATCTCGACGTCGAAGTCCTGCACGTAGGCGACTTGGTTCATCACCGACAAGTTGGCGCGCGCGGTGTTGAACACCAGCACCTTGGGCGCGGTGACGATCTCGCGGCGCTCGCTCTTCGAGACGGCGCGCAGGATCATCTCCATCTGCAGGTCGGAGAGGTAGGTCCAGGAGAACGACAGGCCGCCGGTGCCGGTGAGCACGTCTTCGTTGCCCAGGCTGACGTCGTACAGGTTCTCCACGCGCGAGCGCAGGTCACCGTCCTGGCCGTCGTCGTAGAACGCGCCCAGGTCGCTGCCTTGGCCGATCTCCTTGCCCAGGTCCGACTGCGTCGACGCGTCGCCGAAGTCGTTGATGAAGGTGTTGGTGCCCAGACCCGGCTGGCCGAGCCCGCGGAAGTCGATGCCGATGTCCTCGAGGAAGTTGTCCTCGACCTTCAGGAAGCGCGCCTGGATGTCGACCATGATGCCGGTCGCTTCGCGCAGGTCGTCGAGCAACTGCTTGATCTGGTCTTGGACCTCCGGCGTCTGGCTCACGACCATCGTGCCGGCGTCCGTGATGCGCACCGTGTTGGCCGGGTCTTCGGCCCACGACTCGCGCGCCACGTTGTCGCTGACGAGCTGCGTCAGGGCGTCGGCCGTGACCACCAGGCCTTCGCGCTCTTCCATCTCCTCGTCCGGCTGCTCGAGGCCGCCCGACGGCGAGATGTTGATCTCGCGGCCGGGGAAGCTCGGCACCGGGTGGATGATGTCGCGGACCTCGTACATCTTCAGCACTTGGCCGCCGTGGGTCTCGTCCTTGGTGACGAACTTGACCACGCCGTCCTCGATCTTCCAGCGCAGGTTCTCGTGGGTTTCGGCGATGATCTCGAGCACCGTGCGCACGCTGCGCTCGGGCAGGTCGAGGTTGACCTTCTGCTGCTCCTCGTCGAGCTCGGAGAGCACCTTGGCCGAGACCAGGAAGTTGACGCCGGTCAGCTGCTGCAGGAAGTTCGCGACTTCCGAGAGCGGCACGCCGTCTCCGTCGGCACCCTTGAACTTGGGTGCGAAGCGGATCTCGTCCAGGCGCTGGCGCACGGCGACCGAGTCGGCGTTGACCACCGCTTCCTTGGCGGTGAACTCCAGCGGCTTGCGCTGCGAGACGTCGCGCCAGCGGCGCAGGTCGTCGAACACCAGCGGGCCGACCTGCGGCACGTCCATGGTGTCGAGCTCGTCGAAGGTGCGCACCCACTGTTCGCGGTAGCGCTTGAGCGTGTCGCGGTCGGTCTTGGTGTGGCGCGCCATCTGCGCCGTGTCGCGCAGCGCCGCGGCGGCGCTGTTCTGCGGGTCCTCGAGCAGGATCTGGTCGCACAGCGCTTCCGAACGCCCGTAGTCGTCGGCCAAGAAGGCCTGGTTGGCCTTCTCGAACAGCGTGCGCAGGGTGTTGACGCGGTAGTTGCGGTTCTCTTCTTCGCGGCGCTTGGCGTCGGCCTCGGCTTCGGTCTTCTTGCGCAATTCCTCGGCGCTGCGCGAGGCCTCGAGCTGATCGAGCGCGTCGTTGAGCCGGCCGGTGACGATCTTCTCGTCGAGCGAGCCGTCGGCGACCAACGGGTGCCACATCAGGATCGCCTGCGCCTCACGGAAGTGCTCGACGGCCGTGGCGAAATCGCCTTCCTTGAAGGCCAAGTTGCCCTGGGCGGTCGCCTCTTCGGCGGCCATGCGCGCCTGGGCGCGGCGGATCGTGTCGCGCTCCTTGGCGTCCTGGAAGTCCTGGCCGATGGTCGAGTAGCTCGAGCCCAAGAGCGCCTTCATCTGCGACAGACGCGCGCGCGCGTCCGCGTTGGTCATGTCGATCTCGAAGGCCTTGGAGTAGTCCGAGAGCGCTCCCGAGAGGTCGTTCGACTCGCGCTTGCGGTCGCCGCTCTGCACGTAGCCGGCGGAGAGCACCTTGGCGCGCTCGGCCAAGAGCTTCTGCTTGGTGGCGATGTCCTGGGGCGAATCCTGCGAAGCGCTGGCCTCCACGGCGACCGCATCCTGCTGAGATCCAGCATCCGGGTTCGGCGCGAGTGCCTCGCTCGCTTCGGTCGCGGCCGGCGCGGCCTCACTCGCCGGCGCGGCGAAGGCGCTCGGGCTCTCGTTGGATTCGGCGCGCAGATTGGTTTCGGCGGTGCGGCAGGCGGGGGCCGCGGCGGCGGCGATGGCGGGCAAGAAGAGGAAGCGCAAACGCATGGAAGTGGGGGCCTCGGTTCGAGGGCGCCGACAGGCCGGCGCAACCCGAAAGTCTGGGGTGGGATGATGCAACCGCGGGGAGCGGCTGGTGGGACTGAACTGCGATGCGATGCTTCGAGAGAGCGGACGAACACACCGGCTCGCGGTGGGCGCGCCACGATCCGTCAGGCGGCGGAATCGAGCTGGATTTGCGCCCCGGTTGGGGGCCTCAGACTCGCGCGGAGTCCGAGATGGGACGCACACCCGATCGACTCGTCCGTCGTTCCGTCCGGGGGACTGGGAGTCCTCTGGGCGGACCGATCGAGGGGCGGGAGCATACTCACGGCTCGCAGAGGGGTCAACGGGACGAGCGCACCGCGGCGCGCCCGAAATCGTCGAGCCCTCGAGCGCGTTCCGCGGAACGTCCCGGCCTCGTGGATCGAGCCCTGCGCTATCCCCCGGCGCGCGCCCTGTAACCCAACGAGTGCGGCCAACCCAACGAGTGCGGCCAACCCAACGAGTGCGGC
>JADYYP010000033.1 GCA_020853575.1 Planctomycetota bacterium | reverse complement strand
GACCGGACAAGACTCACGATTTTCCCTTTGACTGCTGGGGGCCTTCTCATGGAAGGAACTCCAAGCGGATGACTTTCGCCGGAGGCGGCCGTCGGCGACCGCGAGGTGGAGGCTCGCCGCGGCGGGCCGATCCGTCAAGTCGCCAGAGCCCAGATCGGGCCTCGGTAGCGGGCTCGCGAGCTGTTCGACGCGCGCTGGGTCGGTGGTGCGGGCGCGTTGGATGCGGCCGGACCTACTCGCCAGCGCGGGTTGCGGGCGAGGAGCGGGCTGGACGTGGTGAAGGGCGCCGGCTCAGGCGAAGTCGAAGTGTTCGCGTGAGCGCCCTGAAACAGGTCTCGGCGCGGGGCGTGCCGGCTCGGTCGGGTGGCCGAGGGCTGCTAAGGATCTTGCGCACGACGACGGGGTCTGTGAGCTGCGCGATCAGGCGGCGCGGGCCACCGCAGTGCGGGCAGGTGAGGACGTCGACGGCGAAGACGCGGCGCAAGAGCTCGGCCCAGGTCGAGCGCGACGAGCGCGAGCGGGCGGAGGTGCTGGGCGCGGTCGGCAAGTTGGGAGCGAGCGGGCCGCAGGAAGGCGAAGCGGATGCGGGCGCGCGCTTGGGCACGACTCTGGTCACGCCAGGCGGAGGCGGGCGAGAGCACGCCGTGGTAAGTGAGCTGATGGGCGCGTGGGTGTGGAACGAGTGCGGCGAGGCGCTCGATGAAGGTGAGAGGATCGAAGGAGACGGCCGACGTGCCGTCACGCCAGTGGCGTTTGAGCCCGTAGACGACGCGCCCGTCGGGGGAGAGCACGAGACGCTGCGTCGCGATCGGCGGCCGAGTCACATAGCGGCAGAGATGCTCGAGCCGCTCGAGCTCGCCGGCGGGCACGAGCACCTTGGCGTGCAGCGGCGCCGCTCGTCACTTGCCTTCGGTGCCCGACGTGGGGAGCGCCGCTCGCGCGGCTTCGAGCTTCTCGCGCCACACCTTGGCCTGCTCGGCGTCGCCGGTGGTCTCGTACAAACGCACGAGCCGATCGAGGGCCTCGGGAATGCGAGCTGCGACTCCGGCCGGAAGGCTGGGTGCTCGTTCCTGCAGGCCGCGATAGCCGTCGAGCAACAGCGCTTCGGCCTCGGAGAGCTTGTTCTGGCCGAGCAGCACCTCGCCGAGCATGGACTTGGCGTTGAAGGTGCTCCAGACGTCGGGCAGGACCTGTTCGCGGATCGCGAGGCACTCGCGCAGGAGCGGCTCGGCCGCGGTCCAGGCGCGCGCGCGGAGCAGAACCGTGCTCAGGGCCGCGAGCTGACCGGCGAGCTCGGGACTGTCCTTGGGCAATCTGGTGCGCGACAGGGCGAGTTGGTCGTGCGCGAGGTTCAGGAACCGGGCCACGCTCTCGGGTCGGCCGGGGTCGACGGTCGCAATGTAGGCATCGAGCAGGCGTGAAGCGACCCAGGCGAGCGACGGTTCGTGAGCCGCTCCGGCAGACGCTTCCTCGAGCAATGGAACGGCCTCGGCGATTCGGCCCGCATCCAGGTAGTTCACGCCGAGATTGGCGATGGTGCTGAGCGTGTCCGGATGCAGCCGTCCGAGCGCCGCCGCCCGCCCATCGAGAGCTTGCTCGAACAGTGGAATCGATTGGTCGAGGCGCCCCTGACGCCAGTACACGATCCCGAGGCTGTCGATGGCCGTCGCGATATCGGGGTGTCCGACAGGCAGCGAGTTGCGCCGGATCTCCAGCACTTCCAAATACAGCGACTCTGCCTCCTCGAGCTTGTTCTGGGTGAGGAGGAACGTGCCGAGGTTGTTGAGGCCTTGGGCGCGGTACAGGTGTCCCGCGGAGAGCGTCTTGCGGCGCAGTTCGATCGCTTCGCGCAGCATGGACTCGGCCTCCACGAGCTTGCCGCGCTTCTGCAGGACGACCGCGAGGTTGTCGAGGCCGCTGGCGATGTCGATGTGCCCGGCCGGCAGGGACTTGTTGCGGATTTCCAGCGCTTCGCGCAACAACGCCTCGGCCTCGGGGAGCTTGTCCTGCGCCACGAGCACGAGCGCCAGGTTGTTGAGGCCGCGAGCCACCTGCGGGTGCTCGGCGGGAAAGGCCGCGAGCCGGATCGCGAGGGCTTCGCGCTGCAGGGGTTCGGCCTCGTCGAGCCGGCGCTGGGCCTGCAGCAGCTGTGCCAGGTTGTCGAGCCTGTCGGCGATGTCGGGATGACCTTCCGGACTGGTCGCGCGAGCGATCGCCAGTGCTTCGAGGTAGAGAGGCTCGGCGTCGGCGAGCTTGCCCTGGATGCGCAGGATCTCCGCGAGGTTGTTGAGCCCCACGCCAAGGTCAGGATGACCGGCCGGCAAGGACGTGCGCGCGATCTCCAACGCGGCGCGGTGCAGCGCCTCGGCTTCGGGGAGCTTGTTCTGGCTCTCGAGCAGCACCGCGAGGTTGTTCTGGCTCAGAGCGATTTCGAGGTCCCCCGCCGGCAGGACCTTGGAGCGGATCGCGAGCGCGCTGCGCAAGTTCGGCTCGGCCTCATCGAAGCGGCCCAGTCCCATGAACGTGGTGCCGATGGTGTCGCGCACCCTCGCCTCCACGAGCGGCTGGTCCGCCAGCGAGCCCGCGCCGAGCGCTTGGACCGCGGCCTGCAGCGCCTGCACGACCGTGACCTTGTCCTTCAGCGGCTCGTGAGTGACCGGGTCCATCGGCAGCTGGTTGGGATCGACGGCGGCGAGCATGTCGGTCTGGAACTTCGCGACGGCCTCCGCGATCGCGGCCTGCGTCTCTGCTGCGATCTCCTGCTTGCGGGCCTCGGCTTCCTGGCGCTTGGCCTCGGCTTCCTGCGCCTGCGCGAGCGCCCGCTGCGTCTCGGACTCGGCGCGCGCGGCGTCGGCCTGTCGACGCTGCTCGGCCTCCGCTTCGCGAGCGAGCACCGCCTCGTCACGCTGCTCGCTCGCCTCCTTGGCCTTCCACGCGAACGCGACGACGCCCGCGAGCAGCGCCAGCACGATCGCCGAACCCGCGAGCACCTGACCGCGGTTGCGCCGCACGAACTTGCGCAGTATGTAGCTCGCGCTCGGCGCGCCCGCCGTCACCGGCTCGTCGTTCAGGTGACGCAGGATGTCCGCCGCCAGCCCATTGGCCGTCTCGTAGCGGCGCGTGCGGTCCTTCTCGAGGCACTTCATCACGATCCAGTCGATGTCGCCGCGCAGCATCGTGCTGAGCCGCTTCACGTCGACGTTGCGCTGCAGCGCCGTGCGCGTGCCGGTCTCGCCGAGCGACGAAATGCGCGTGCTCGGCTTGTGCGGCTCGTCCTCGCGGATCGCGCGCAGCATCTCGCCGAAGCCGCTCTCGAGCAAGGCCTTGATGTCGAACGGCGTCGTGCCCGTCAGCAGCTCGTACAAGAGCACGCCCAGTGAGTAGACGTCGCTGCGCGTGTCGATGTCCAGACCCGACATCTCCGCTTGCTCCGGCGACATGTAGGCCGGCGTGCCGACCATCTGGCGGTGCTCGGTGAAGAGCGTCTTGCTCGTCAGCTCGCTGTTGGTGGCCTTGGCGATGCCGAAGTCGATCACCTTGGGCACCGGCACGCCGTCGTGCAGCGTGACGAGCACGTTCGAGGGCTTGATGTCGCGGTGGATGATGCCCTTCTGGTGCGCGTGCTGGATCGCGTGACAGACCTTCGCGAAGAGCCCCAGGCGCGCGCGCGTGTCGACCTTCTCCTGATCGCAGTACTGCAGGATCGGGATGCCCTTGATGTACTCCATCACGAAGTACGGGCGGCCCGTCTCGGTCGCGCCGGCGTCGAGCACCTTGGCGATGTTGGGGTGATCCATCATCGCCAGCGCCTGCCGCTCGGCCTCGAAGCGCGCGATCACCTGCTTGGTGTCCATGCCGAGCTTGATGACCTTGAGCGCCACGCGCCGCTTGACCGGCTCGCGCTGCTCGGCCATCCAGATCGTGCCCATGCCGCCCTCGCCGATCTGCTCGAGCAGCCGGTAGCGGTCGATCTGCGCGCCGGCTTGCTCCTTGGGAAGCGACGGACTCACCCCGGCGCCCACGCCACCCCCCCGCGTCGGCGAAGCCAGGAACTCTCCGGCTTGGGCATCGGCTTCGAGCAACGCTTCGACCTTCGTGCGCAGCGCGACGTCGTTGCCGCAGGCACCGAGCAGATAGGCCGCCCGCTGCGCTCCCGCGAGCTCGCGTGCTTCATTGAAGATCTCGTGAACGTGGCGGGTCATCGTTGAGCGTCGGGAGGATGCCGAACTTGGGGGTGGTTCAGCCGGAGTCGGTCAGGTCGCGGTAGAGCACGGCGCGGGCGTAGATCCAAAGCCGCGCTGCGCTGCGCGGGGAAATCTCGAGCGCCTGCGCGGCCTCGTCGACGCCGAGGCCGGCGTAGAAGCGCAGGCGAACGAGGGCCGCCGCCTGCGGGTCTTCGCGCTCCAAGCGCAGAATCGCCTCATCGACTGCCAAGATTTCCTCGGATCCCGTACTGGCGAGCGCGGCGACGTCGGAAACCTCGGAGAGGCGCAGGGGAACGCCACCGCGCCGGCTGCGCGCGCGTGCATGGTCGAGCAGGATGCGACGCATGGCCTCCGCTGCGGCGGCATAGAAGTGGGCTCGATTGGCCCAGGGCACTTCACGCGGCCCGACGAGCTTCAGGTAGGCCTCATGGACGAGTGCCGTCGCACTGAGCGTGTGCCCACTCGACTCCCGCTCGAGCCCGAGCTGCGCCGCCTTGCGGAGCTGCTCGTACACCAGCGGCAGCAATCTGTCAGCGGCAGCCTTGTCGCCTCCCGCAGCCGCGGTCAAGAGCTGCGTCGCGTCCAAGGGGTCAGGCGACGTGGGCGTCGACACGATGAGACCGAGGATACCCTGGTATGGAGGTGTTCTTCGACGAATGGCGCCTGCAGCGGATCGCTGCGGTTCCACTTCAATGCGCTGGACGCGTCGGGAGCGGATCCCGCGCTGATCGCCGGTGAAGTGAATTTCGTGCAGCACTCCTTCCGTTCACCCGGGACCGCGCTCGGCGGTGCGTTCGGCCAAGCTCTGGAACTGCGCATCCGTCCCTGATATGGGTGGACCTGTCAAGCACTCCTGACGGATCACGCTGACAGGTTTGAATTGTGCGGGGCCGGTCGCCTTCTTCAGGCGGCTGGCCCCGATCGCTTGGGAGCGATCGAGGTTGAAGGTGCGGGGACGGCGAGCGCCGGCTCGCTTCGCGACGTTGCAGTCTGATATTCGCGGGTTGGGTACCGCAGTTCATGCGTTCGTAGG
>JADYYP010000032.1 GCA_020853575.1 Planctomycetota bacterium | reverse complement strand
CACAACAGACTTCGCGGGCTTCTCATCCGCTGGGAGCGCAACGCAGCCAACTACTTGGCGATGGTCCAACTCGCCTGCGGCCTCATCGCGTTTCAACAGACGTATGGGTTTTAGGACGTGCTCTTAGGCGAAATCGTGTGGCGGTGGCAGTGGGGCTGTTGCTATTCGTGATTGCCAGTGGAGCCGTCGTGATTGCAGCCCGTGAGGCAAATCGACGTCGCGACGCCGAGTCAAAGCAGTTGGGAGCACAATTCGTCAACGGCCTGGAGAGTACGAATGACCGGTGGTGGTGTGACCTAGCTGATTCTGAATACGGTATGCGCCAGCACTGGCGCATGCTAGTGGAGTACATTCAGTTGTTTCGTGGCACCTATTATGAGGACGCAACCGATGATGAGTTTGTGGCGGCGCTCCAGGCTCTGCTGAGTCGAGATCTCATTGATCGCGTTAATGCTGTGCTGATCCCCGCCTCGCTATTGATATTGCACTTGAGCGAGCAATGTCAGGCGAACGACGAGAGCGAGGCACGTGAACGCTCTATCTTGATACACTTGGCCACAAACCTGGATCCACCGAGGTGGGCCGCGGACTTGTTGAACTGCGCACCTTCTCAGCCCACACCCGACAGTTGCGCTGACATTTTCAGCGATCTCGAGAACCGCGCCGACCTTTCTTCGGCGGAGGCGGGGTGGATCGCACCCGTTTTGCTCGCGCTCGGCCGCGAGGATCAGGCCGTCTGGCTGGCGGAGCAGGCGCTCAAGGCGGATTCGGCCTGCTTTGGCGCGCGATGGGTCTTGGGATCCGTTCTCCTTCTCAAGGAACGTCCTGAAGATGAGTCTGCTGCTTTCGAACACTTGGGGGCGGCAGCCGCGCTTCGCCCGCAATCCGTCGAAACGAGCGCCAAACTCTCCACGGCCTACATGCGTCGCAAGCTTGTGAAACCTGCTAAGCGAGTGTTTGCGAATGCGATTCGGTTCAACCCGAAGCACGTCGACGTCCTCATGGCTTCCGTCAATGCGGTTGAGACCCAAGAGGCAATCGAGACGATCGACGCCGCGATGAGAGTCTCCGGCGATTCCCTCGAAGTTGGTCGGAACGCAGTGAACACGCTGATCAACCTGCGCATGTTCGACGACGCGGTGCGAGTCGCCTACGAGTTCGATGAGCGGATCACCGACAAGGCTGGCTGGGCCTACTACTTGGCACGAGCGCTCGACAGCGCAGGCTGCCGCCAAGAAGCTGTCGACGCGTACTGCCGCTCGAACCAGTGGGAGGGGCTCACGAACGCTTCCAATGGTCTCCTCGAACGTGCCTTTGCGCACCCGCCCGGGTCGGATCTGAACACTTCGCTGATCACGCAGGCGCTGCACTTCGCGGAGCGTGCCTTCGCACAGGAGTCTCAAGACCCCTCGGTCGTGCTGAACCTCTTTGCCGCGAAAGCCAGTGCCGGCGAGGTGCGCGGCGCGCTCGAGCTCCTGCAAGTCACCCTGCCAGGCTTGCCCCGGCAGGAAGGCTGGTGGCTGGGGCATCTCGCGCGGTTTCGCGAGCTTGTCGTGGCCGCCGGAGACCCAGAACTGCTCGGGTCGACCGATGAGACCATCGCGTTCGTCCGCGCCTTGCCGCCCAGATGACCGATGGGCGGCGCCAGGGGCGGTGCGGGTTCTTCTAGATTCCGCCACAAACTGCGACCGCCAGAGAGCGCTGTACCTTTGTCTCCCGTGCGAGTGGGGGCTGGCGCTGGCTCCGCATCCGGAGCGCCTCCTGCCCGCGCAGTTGGAGAACCACACATGACCGAACTCACGACCCTTGAGCTGCTCGACCGCTGGCACGCCGGAGACAACGACGCCCTCGCAGAGCTGGTACGCCGGCACGCGGGCTGGCTCCGGATGAACATCCGGCGCCGCATGAGCGCCAAGATGCGGCTCGACGGGACCTCCGAGGACGTCGTGCAAAGCGTGTTGCTCAACCTGCTGAGCTCCGGACCGTCGTTCCGGCCCGCCAACGAAGCGCAGTTCCGCGCGCTTGTCTCCAAGGCGGTGTTCAACCGCCTGTGCGAGCTCCACGACTACATTACTCGGCAGAGGCGCGATCCGGACCGCGCCCAGGCCATGGGCAGTCAGGCCTCCCGCGTTTGCATTCCGGACTCGTCACGAGACCGGCCGGATCGGCAAGCCGGTGACGCCGAGGAGCGCGGCTTCATCGCTGTGGCGATGCTGCTGATCGAGCCGGAGGACCGGCGTCTGGTCCAATGGCACGACTTCGACGGCGTCGAGTTCGCAGAGATCGGGGACCGGCTCTCCATGAGCGAAGAGGGAGCCCGATCGCGCTACCGGCGCGCGCTGGCCCGACTGCGGGTGCAGGTCGAGAGGCTGAAGCGTGGGCAGACGGACGATTTGGTGCGTGAGCTGGAAGCTTCGGAGGCGCCGCAAGTCGACGGCCCTACGTAGCCCCCAACGTGGAAGAGTCTCCGGGAGCGGGCGCCAGGCGCGATGCCGAGGCGCCCGCCTTGCTTGCCCCGAGGGGGCCAAGTCGATCCGCACGAAGATCGAGTTTCCTCCGACCGCCGCGGGGTTGGGCGCCTTTCCACACGACGCCAGCGGCGGACTTCACCGCCTGCAATGTCGCAACGGCACCGACCGTCGTGCACGGGACTGTCGCTGGCACCAAGGAACAGGAGATTCCGATGCCCCACCGTCCCTCCACCACATCCAACCGCGCCAACTCACACCACCGCGGCCTCAGTCGTTGTAGCAGCGCCCTCTCGCTGATCGCAGCCGCCAGTGTTTCGGGCGTGCTCAACGCTCAGACCTACTACAGCCAGGGGCTCCACTCCGGTCGTAGCGTCACCGCTGGCGACCTGAACTACGACGGGTTCGAGGACATGATCGTGGGCGACCCCGCGACGAACCAGGTGTACATCTACAACGGAAACACCGGCGGGCTGATGACCACGATCGCCAGCCCTGACGGAAACGTCGGCTTCGGCTTCTCGGTCGCGTCGGGAATCGATGTGACCGGCGATGGCATCGACGACGTGGTGGTCGGCGCGCCCTACTGGCCCGGCAATGCTGGTCGCGCGTACGTGTACAGCGGGTTTGGCCTCTACGGTGGGTATCCGACCATTCCTCCGCTGTTCTGGTCGATCCCAAGCCCTGAGCCTCTCTGTCAATTCGGCTTCAGCGTCGCGGTCACGGGCGACCGAGACGGTGACGAGTGCGGCGAAATCTTGATCGGCGCTCCCAATGCCAACCTCGGCCAGGGCGTCGACGCTGGCATCGTGTTCAACTACAACGCGCGCACACAGTACCTGATCGAAGTCAACTTCAGCCCCGGTCCAGGCGCCCGATTTGGATACTGCGTTGCCGGAATCGGTGACTTCACCGGCGATGGCGTCGAGGACTTCGCCATCAGCGCGCCTTACGCGAGCATCTCCGGAGCGCAGTCCGGCACGGTGTGGATTCGTAATGGCGGCGCCAGCGGGCTGGTCACCCAATTCAATGGCGAGACTGCGGGTGACCATTTCGGACTGAGCGTCAAAGGGGCCGGCGACGTCAATGGAGATGGTCGAACGGAAGTGATCATCGGCGCGCCGGACTATCAGTCAGGCAAGGGCAAGGCCTACGTCCGGTCGAACAGTGTCAACACGCTGTTCCAGCAGATCGGTGGCAACGGATGGAAGTTCGGCAGCGCAGTGGGCGGCGTCGGTGACATGACCGGGGACGGCATTGCCGACTTCGGCGTCGTCTACTTCGACAAGACGGTGCAGCTCTTCGCTGGCTCGAAGACCGGTTCGCCTTCCTACTGGGGAGACCTCAGTCCCTATGGCGTGTCTTCCGGCAATCATGTCTTGGAGATCGCGCCTTGCGACCGCGACCGTAATGGCATCAACGAGGTGCTGATGTCGAACACGTCCACATCGTTTCCAGCAAACGTCGTCTGGTTGCGCTACCCGACGAGTCCCACGACCATCGCGAACTTCATTGCCTCAGACTCGGACGGAGATGCAGTGACTCTGTCTTGGACGCCATCGACCAACTGCAAGAACTACGTCCTGGTGCGTGACGGAGTCATGATCGCAGAGTTGGAGGGGCCCGCCATCAGTACGTTCCGCGACATTCCGCCAGCCGGAACGTACATGTACGGGATTTTCGCGACGAATGGGATCGGGGCTGGAGTTCCGGCCCTCAATTCAGGCACGCGTACAAGCGCCCAAGTCTTGACGAAGACCCTCGATGTGAGCGCGAAATGCAATGTCTGGGGAGCCGGGTCGGTGCAAGTGCCGGCATCAGATTGGTGGAAGGGACGGCACCCTGTCGGAATTGCGCTTCCGTTCCCGAATGCGACGATCTCGATCGACTCGGCCAACGTGCCCAGTTGTTTTGCGTTCGCCCCGTACGTTCCCTCGACGTGGTCTTGCAGCGCGGACGGAACCGCCATCGCGAGCACGGCGCTCAATCCGGTGGGGTCGCTCTCCGGTGCGCGTCACCCGTTCGCGTTCTTGGTCTACGGAGTGTTCGTCAACGACGCCGCACCCTCCGGAGCGGCTCCCGCGACCATCGACTTCACGACAATCGCCCCATCGTTCACGGACTTGTCGCCCGCGCTCAATCAGCTGTTCGCGATCGGGGATGGCCGAAGCAGCCTCGGTGCTCGCCAGTACTTCCATGCACCCGCCGGCGCCACTCGGCTGTTCCTCGGATTTGCCGACGGCAATGGGCTCGCGTCGCAGGGAGTCTCTGGCTCCTACCATGACAATCGTGGCCGCGCAGCGATGTCGGTTCGGTTCGACTTCCCGCCTCCGACGAACTACGGCCTTGGCAAACTCAATTCGCAGCTCAAGCGAGCGTACTTGACGTACGCGGGATCCACCTCGACGACGGTCAACAACTTTCAGGTTCACATCAACGACGCCGTGTCCAACGTTCAGGGCCTCCTGGCTTGGAGCAACTCAGCGGCGAACACACCGTTCCTTGGCGGGACCATGCTGCTCGGCGCGCCCCATACGCGCATGCCGATCGTGACTTTCAGCAGCGGTGGTTTTGCAAGCTACTCGATCCCATTGCATCCGGTGATGGCGGGTTGGACTCGCTACTACCAGAGCTTCTACCGAGACCCGCAGCACCCCGATGGAACTGGATGGGGGATGTCCAATGGTCTCAGCGTGACGTTTGCGCCGTAGTGGCGTCTGCGCCGCGTGCTACTGCCCTGGGCCACGCTACTTGGATGCGTGGTTCAGGGCTCGACGCTCGAGCGCGTGCCGCAGGGGATCGCGAAGGCTCCGATTTCGCGTGACCGTTGCGTGCGCGGGTCGGCGCCCAAGGCCCACGCGGAACGTCGCTCGAGTTGCGACGACCGTGTGCCGGAAGACCATTCCTGGTGAGCGAGTGCAGTGCCAGCCTTCACCGCCAAATCCGATCATGGCGTTGAAGCAAGAGACATGCGATCGAGACTGAGAGAATCAAGAAAATGAAGAGAACGGCAATTGGGTTCGCGGTGGGAGCACTGACGGGATCAGGTGCAATATGGCTCGCAGTCGTGGTGCCTGAGCGAACATGGCACGCCCGTGACCTCGACGAGGTGCGATCCAAGTTCGAGTCGGGCGCCGAGATCGACAAGCTGACGCTGAGATCCGAATACGCAGAACGGTTTCGAGAGCTCGAGCGGGAGCGTGATGGGATCGTGCTGGAGCTTGAGCGGCTCCGCGATGCACCTGAACGATCTCAGACCAACGCTAGCGGCGCAAGGAATCAGGCCCAGCCCGGGCCCATTGCCAGCGGTCAATCGGCCTCGGGCAGCTCGCTGGACGAACTCGGTTCGCTGATCGACCGCGTCGGCGAGCTCGGTAAGAAGGCCAAGGCCGCGACGGATCCGTTCGTCGAACTGAAAGACAACTGGAGGGCTCTCGGCGGGAGCTGGAACAAGCGGCACTGAGGCCCCGAGTCGTCGCGGATCCAGTTGGTGAGCTGCGCGATGAGTCGTCGCGGACCACCGCAGCGAGGGCCGGTAGGACCAACGACGGCGAAGGCTCTGGCGTCGAAGCTCTGCCCAAGTCGAGCGCCGCGAGTGGGGGCGGGCGGAAGAGCTGGGCTCGGTCGGTGAGTTGGGAGCGAACGGGCCGCAGCAAAGTGAAACGGATGCGGGCACACGCTCGGGCACGACCAGATCGCGCCATGCGGAGGCCGGCGCGAGCACTCAATGGTCGGTGAGCTGGTGGGCGCGGGGACGTGGTGTGAGGGTGGCCAACTTCTCGATGGAAGTCGGCGGGTCGAACGAGACGGCCGGCGTGCCGTCACGCCAATGCCGTTCGAGGCCGTAGATCACGCGCGAGGAGGTCTTCGCCTCGTTCCGCCGCGCGCGCCAGCCGCCCAGCCCGCGACGCGGCATCCGCAGCCTTGCGCACATGCTCCACTTGCCCGTCCGCCCGATATGTCGCGAGTTCCAAACGTGCGCTTTCACGCGCGGCCGTCGCGGTCGCGAGCAGCTTCTCCAACCGCGCGCGGCGATCGCCGGACTCGACCGACTTCACGTAGGCCTCCGCCGCGGCGAGATTCCTGTCGACACGGACGAGATCGCGCTCGATGTCGGACGCGACGATGTCGGTGCGTCGTTCGTGAGTGCTCGCCTGCGAGGCGCATGCACCGAACAGCGGAACGAGGACGAGAGCGAATGCGAGCGAGTGCTTCATGGCGCCCGATCCTACCGCGGCCTCGCGCGGCCGTGGGGCACGGGCCCGCTGCGCAGTCGCACGGTACGGTGGTACGGAGCCAAACTCCTCCCTCCACCATTCGGCCCGAGTTCGACCACAGGAGTCGGAGACGACTCGAAGGACGGAGGGGAGAGCCTGGCTCCGAACCTACCGCCGTACCTCGTACCCTGTGGCTCCGTACCGCGAACCAGCTGGACGTCGCAACGTCACCGAGGCAGCAGTTGAAACGTGACGTGGACGAAGTGCTTGGAGGTCAGATTGGGCAGCCAGATCTGACCGCCGCCGCCCGCGAGTCGCGCGGAGCGACCAGCTTGGAGCGGCGCCGCGAGAGGCGCACGGTCGTCCGTCATGCGCTGGCTGCGGCCGTAGAACGCGAAAACCGGCGCCGCCAATGTGATCCGCACGATGCGTGTGAAGACCGCACTGTGCGAGACCATCGAGTTCCACTCCAACTTCACGGCGAAGCGGCGGCGGATGTAGGTCTCGAAGGACTCCCCTTGTTGCTGCGCGTCGCGGATCATCAGCTCGACGCCAAGGTCGCCTGCGTCGACAGGTTTGGTCGATATCCACCACGGTGAGATCGCTGTGTGCAGCTGCCGCGGCAGGATCGCTGCGCCGCTCAATTTGAACAGCGACGAGCCGGGGGGAAGCAAGATCCGGCGAGCCGATCCGCGCGCGAATGCGCGTCGGTCGCTTTCGGGCACGTCGCGATGGAATACGAGTTCCTCGTTGAGCACCTGCATCGCGAGCCTCACTGACGGATGGCGTTCACTCCTGGTGCCGAGCCTGGTACCGAGCCAGGCTCTCCCGTCCACGATTAGCGCGCCCCGCGGTACGGAGCCAGACTCCTCCCTCCATCATTCGGCCAGAGTTCGATCACAGGATCAGAGACGACTCGAAGGACGGAGGGGAGAGCCTGGCTCCGTACTACTGGTCTCGCCGCCGCGTGCGTCGCCGCCGCGTGAGGATCTTCGCCGTCACCGTCGCGACGTCGTTCTCGTATCCAGCATCGGCGAGCCCAATCAGCTGCTCGCGGATCCATGCGTCGTCGAGCAGCCGCCAGCCGTTCTTCTCGAAGTGTGCCGCGAGACCGCTTCGATCGCTTCGCTGTGCGATGTTCCCCGTCGCCATGCAAAGTCGGACGGATGGTCGGGCAGCGCATGCGCCGCACTCGACGAGTTGTCGGCCGAGCCTGCCCAGCACAACAGCGCGGGCCTTCGGCTCCGAGAACAACTTGTAGCGCTCCGGCGGTTCGAACTGTCCTGAGCGAAAAACCACGCCGCGCGAGTCCAGGAAGGACTTGCACTCCACCGCCAGGACTTCGTTCGTCGCACCCCGGTAGGCCACGACATCGATCTCCCAGCGCGGCGTCGAGTAGCGTTCGATGGCTCGCTTCTCCTGCTTGGTCAGCTCGACCTTGAAGCTCGTCGTGGTCCAGTAGCCTTCGCGGCGCAGCAGCAGGGAGACGAGATCCTCGAAGGCGTCCATCGTGCAAGTGAACCTATCGAGGTTCGAACCTGAACTCGGCACTCACGCTCCGATCTGCGCTGACGGCGAGTCCGCCACCGTCCCAGCACAAATTGGCGAGCACCGAGCCAGGCTCTCCCCTCCACGATTCGCGCGCGTCGTTCGGCGCAATGCGCGAGGAGGCTACGGCGGCCGATGGCTTTGCCGCGCGCCCGGTGTGGCTGGCGGCTGACGAGTGCCACAGGACGCACCGGCCGAGCGCTCGCGTCGCGAGGCTGTCGCCGTCGAGCTCGGACTAGGCGGAGCTCCAGGATCCGGCTTTTGTGCAACTGGCCAAGGTTCCGCCGGGCGAACTCGCCGGGGCATGCCGTGTCGGGAGCCCCCGGTCCAGCCTGAGCGTCCAAGGCCATCCTTCGACGTCGCGGCGCTCGGGCCGACCACGACCGAGACGAACCCACGCGAACCATGTCTGCACACCACGTCCTACCCGCCGTGCTCCCTGAACGGATCGTCAACCTGTCCCGCTCCGCCCTGGCCTCGGCGAGGATCCGCGCGCTGACCGTGGCCGCGAGCTTGATGTGCGCGACCGCGCCGTCGCTGCTCGCGCAGCAGAGCGGCGCGCCGCAGCCCAATCCGACCACCAACTTCGGCATCGCCGAGGGCGTGCTTCCGGCGCGTAGCTCTCAGGTCGAGAAGCTCGACGCGGCCACCTGGGTCGCCCGGCACAGCGGTGAGGTGATCCACGGCATTTCCGACGTGGACGTGGAAGGTCGCGGCCTCGACGTGGTGGTCACTCGTGTGTACCGCTCTCAGATCACCTACGACGGAGCGTTCGGGCAGGGCTGGACGCACTCGTACGATCAACGCCTGTGGGTCGACGCGCAAGGCACGCTGATCCACTTGGACGGATCGCGTTTCTCCCTGGACAGCTATCCGGTTGGAGGTGGGAGCCTGCGCGACTGCTCGACGCCGGGCGTCTACCGCAAGGCGCGACTCATCGCGCCGAACACCTGGGAGATCCGCGACGCGCAGGGTCTGATCCGCCGCTTCCTCCCGATCAACGGGTCCGCCACGTCGGGCAAGCTCGATCGGATCACGGATAGCTCCGGCAACTTCGTGAGCGCGGTCTACAACGGCCAAGGCCGGCTGAGCAGTCTGCGCTGCGACACCTACGACGCCGTGACGGCCCCGACGCGGCGCGTGGATTTCACCTACCTGTCCAACCGAATCGCGAGCGTCATCGACGTCCACGGTGCGCGCACATGGACCTATGCGTACGGCACGGACGGCACGCTGACCTCGGTCAGCACGCCGGCGGTTCCCACTCTGACGGGGAGCACGACGACCACGGCGCCGCGTGTCACGTACTACACCTACGAGCCCAAGCCCAAGTCCACCGAGGCCAAGTTCAACCTCGTCACCGTGCGCTATCCCGGGCAGGCCGTGCCTCGGCTCGAGTTCCTCTACGACACGGGCGACCACGTCACGAAGGCCTTCGTGCGCTCCAGCTCCGCGGGGAGTCCGCCTTCCTACGTGTTCGCTTATTCGGCGGGCACCAACCCGGCGGTGCTGAAGACGACGGTGACCGATCGGCGCGGATACGCGACTCAGTACCAGTTCAACGCCAGTGGATTGGCTCTGACGCTGCTCAATCCCCTGACTCAGCTCACGACCTACGAGTACAACGGCGATGGCGAAGTCACGCGTCACATTCACCCCAACGGCGCCGAGATCCGCACCACGTTCAACTCGTTGACCGTCGCCGATCGCTTCCAGCACGGCAACGTCAACACGCAGATGTTCATTCCCGCCAGCGGCGGGCCAGGAACGCAGGCGACCTACCGCATCCAGCGACGGTACGAGCCGGTCTACAACCGCGAGCTGGACACGCTCGACCAGGCCGGAGTGAGCGTGTTCGACTACCAAGAGGATCCGCAGACCGTCGCGTCGCTGATCAGCAGCTGGGGGATCCTCGGCTCGATCGGCGGTCCGTTGGGAGATGTCAATGGCGACGGACGGACCGACTTGCATGCCGGCGCGTGCATCCAGCGCACCAGCCCACCGATCACTCAAGGACTGCCCATCGGCGTCCCGGGTCCGGTGGTGCGCACGGAGACCTGGACCCACGACGACTTCGGCCGCACGCTCAGCTATGTCGACGCGGAAGGCGCGCTGACGACCTACGAGTACACCGGCGCGCACCTCACGCGGTCGATCATCGACCGCGACCCCGACCCGAACCACTGCCCCAACCAGGCCGGTTCCTTCCCCAACTCCGGCATCGCGCGCTGGTCGCACGACTGCAGTGTCGAGCACGTCGCGGCGCAGACGGACTACCAGTACGACGCTCGCGGAAACGCGATTCAGATCACCGATCCGCGTGGTGTGCGCTCGACGTATCAATACAACGCGCTCGACGAGCTCGAGGTCTCGACCTTGGCGAGCGGCTACGACGACACCCGGCTCGATCCCGATCTCGCTGCACTGGCCGAGGCCGGCTACGAGCATCTGGTCCAGCCTGGCGTCCAGTACACCATCGAGTACGACGGCGCGGGCGACGTGGCGCGGCTCAAGAGCGACAACCGCGGAACGGGGGACCCTGCGAACCCCTGGCTCATCTCGCGCATGACCTACGACATGTGCGGTCGACTCACGCTCACCGAAGAGCTGCTGACGGGCTCGACTTGGGCCTCGACGTCGGTGGTCTACGACGCGTCTGGCAACCGTGTGCGCGTGATCGACGCGGAGGGCGCGGTCGAAGCCTTCGTCTACGACGCGTTGGACCGGCTGACGGAGCTGCGGCGCGCGGCGGCGCCGGATGGCAGCGTGATCGCGCAGACAGCGGTCACCAAGCTCGAATACGACGTCAACGGTCGACGCACGTCCCTCGAAGGTCCCGAGGACTTGAACGGCGACGGCAACAAGGAGCGCACGCTGTACGAGTACGATGGCCGCAATCGCCTCCATCGCGTGATCGACTCCGTGGGCAGCACGACGACGCGCCTCTACGACAACCGTGGATTCTGCTACCGCACCGAGATCCGCGGCACGCTGGGCGGGCCGAGCCCGAGCCAGAACTCCACCGCCGGAAACGTGCTGCTCTCGGTGTCCGAGCAGGAGTTCGACGAAGTCGGCGATGCGGTCACGGGCCGCAAACTGCGCTTCACGCTCGGGCAAGCTCCGACCACGGCCGGTCCCGAAACCCACTGGCGCCGCGACCGAGCCGGACGCGTGGTGAGTGAGACCGACGCCTCGGGCCGAGTGGTGTCCACGAGCTTCGACGGCTTGGGTCGCGCCATCTCGAAGAGCGATGACCTCGGCAACCTCACCACGGTGCGCCTCGACAAGGCGGGCTTCGCGATCGAGAGCAATGAGTCCGCGATCGATCCGGCCGGTGGAGCGCCGCTCCTGCGCGTCGCGCGCGACACGTACGACGGACTCGGCCGATTGGTCCGCTCGATCTCGGGCGGCGAGGTCACCTACTTCGCGCACGACGCTCAGGGCAACGTGGTCGCGCGCGCGGATGGACGTTCCTCGATCGTCCAACCCGATCCGCTCGGACTGTACACCGCGGCGCCGGTGCCCAGCCCGGGCAACACGACGCGCACGACGTACGAGCGCACGACCACCGGACTGCGCGTTCGCACTCACTCCGACATGTGGCCGAACGGAACCGCCAGCGGAACCTACGCGATCTGGGCGCCGAATCTCGATCCCACGCTCGCTCCGGCCGGTGTCGCGTCGACGCAGTCCAGCTCGGTGCAGCACGACAAGGTCGGCAATGTCGTGCAGGTCGTGTCGGCGGGCAATCGCACGATGTCGTTCGACTACGACGACGAGCGTCGCATGACGCTCAAGCAATTCCCCGACGGTTCATCGACCACCACGACGTATTGGAAGGACGGCAGCATTCGAGTGCACACGCTGCGCGACTCGTCCAACGCGGTGTTCCGCGCCTTCGAGACGCACTACGACGTCGCCGGCCGGACTCAGACGGTGCAATTGATCCAGACGCCGCCGAACTACACCGGAACCCAACTGCAGACGTTCGAGTGGAACGGGCTGGGAATGCTCACGCGAGCGACCGACACGAAGATCGATCCGGCGTTCGCTCCCTCGCTCGTCGAGCGCACCTACGACTCGCTGTCGCGCGTCTTGACGGAGACCCAGGACGGACTTGCCGTCAGCGTGGACTTCGACGACCTGTACGAGACGCGCTTCCACTTCCCGTCCGGCCGGGCGATCGACCGCCAGTTCGATGCCTTGGGTCGAATCGACCAGATCAGCGAGACGTCCACCGCGGCGAACATCGCCGACTACTCGTACTACGGGGCTGGCTCGCGCGTGTCCGAGATCACCTTCGGCAACGGGACCAAGAAGAGCTACCGCGCACCGCAGGCCGGATCAGGTCAGCCCAGCGGCTACTCCGCGAGTGGTCGCCCGCTGCAGATCGAGCACAAGGCGCCGAACGGCTCGGTCGTCTCGGTGTTCGGGTCGGCCTACGACGCCGCTGGCAACCGCTGGCTCCGCCTGCGGCAAGTCGGGAGCAGCCTCACCGGTGACATGAACGGCTTCGACAGCCGCGGTCGCGTGGAGCTGTTCCAGGAGCAAATCGACGCGACGACTCAGATCGCCAAGGGCTATGTGCGCGACGCCGACGGAGATTGGACGCTGCTCGGAGTCCAGCAACAACCCAACGCGCCGTCGATCTACTCCTTCGTCACCGCGCTCGCGAACTGGGCCTACACGAGTGTGGCCGGCAAGTCGCTCGACCACGACGCGGCGGGCAATCGCACTCGCGACCAGTGGTTCGAATACCAGTACGACGCGTTCGATCGCCTCGTCGCGGTCAAGGACCGTTACTCGAGCACGATCGTCGCGCGCTACTCCTACGACGCGTTCTCGCGTCGCATCGAGAAGAACGAGTGGATGAACGGCAAGCTGCATTACCTCTACGACGGCGATCGCGCGGTCGAGACGCGCAACGCCGCGGGCGTGCTCGTCGATCAGTTCATCCACGGCGATGGCATCGACGAGCTGGTGCAGTGGACCGATGCGCAGGGACAGAAGCGCTACTTCATGACCGACGAGGTCGGCAGCGTGGTCGGCATCACGGACGCCGCGGGCAACGTGATCGAGCGCGTGAGTTACGACGCTTTCGGTGCTCCGACGTTCCGCGACGCGGCCGGCGCGGTGGTCAACGACTACGCGGGAGTGCCCGTGGCGGTCAGCCCGCTCGGCAATCGCTTCTTGTTCCAAGGGCGCGAGTACGACGGCGAGCTCGCGCTGTGGCGCCGCGCGCAGCCGACACCCGGATACTTCGCGGAGGTCCCCGCGGCGGGCCAATACAACTTCCGCTATCGCTACGTCAGTCCCGAGGAAGGTCGCTTCACCAGTCGGGACCCCTATGCGATGGCCAACAACGACGCGATCGATCCGAGCTTCCTGGTCGGACGCATCCTGACGGGAGAGAGCGAGTCTCCGTACGAAATGCACGGCGGCAATCCGATCGATCGGGCGGACCCTTGGGGACTGTCGATGATCGTCGTCCAAGACGGTCCGCACGACACACCGACCCCCGTCCGCTTCTATCGCAACGACGCGGACGGTTGGCGCGAGGCCGAGGCGCTGCGAGCAGTCGAACGCGCGTTGGGCGGGCGGCGACCGACCATTTTCCACGAGCCTTGCGGAACCGGGCACGGGGGTGATGGAGACGAGGGCGGCAACGGCCGTCGTCCGCGCGGCAACGGAGGTCCCTCGAAGGGTGGCGGTGCAGGCGGCGGCGGACCCGCCGCGGGCGGCGGCAGCAAACCCGGCGGTGGTGGGACGCCCGGTGGCGGTGGTAACCCACGCGGCGGTGGCAAGTCTGGTGGCGGTGGTGCCGGGGGCGGCGGCTCCGGTGGAGGAAGTCCAGGCGGTGGCAAGCCGGGTGGCGGCAAGCCCGGCGGCAGCGGTCTGCTCCCCGACACCAAGGGTGGCGGCCACATCCCCGGCGGCGGCGGCGGTGGTGGTGGCGGAGGCGGTGGCGGAGGCGGTGGTGGCGGACTCGGGAACCTCAACCTCGTCGACAAGATGCTCAGCGTGATGGAAGCGCGGCAAAGCGAGAACCCGCCGCTGTACTACCTGCTCTACTGCATCAACATCGCACCTGCGGTGCTCGAGTACGTGGTCGAAGATCTCGAGGAGACCGGACGCAAGAGTCCTGGGCTTCCCCAGCCGGGCGCACCGACGACGGGCCCGCGGAGCGCGCCGAACTCGCAGAAGCTCTTCGAGCGTTATAGGAAGGAGAAAAAGGAGTTCGAGGATTCGCCGATCGATGACAGGGGTTGGCATGACCACAAGAAGCGGGAGAAGATGCAGGACACGTTCCGCGAAGGCATGGCGATGTCGTGCACGTACTTCAGCAGCACGCACCTGACCGACGGTAAGCCCGGTTCCAACTACGCGATTGACTGCCGCGAAGCTTGGAAGCAAAACGCAGTCGATCAGCGCTCGAACGGTGGTGGCTCCGAGAACAAGGCCAGCGGCGAGAACAACGGTGTCGAGAAGGCCGGAACAGGTCGAGAAGTGTCCGCGGCGCCCAAGCGCCAACACGGGGAGCACCAGGTCGTCGGCGCGGCTCGCGTCGCCGCACTGGAGCGCTTCGAGCGGCGGACGGTCGGCGACCGCAAGTCCGACACCTTGGCTCTGATGCGCACGCTGGTGTTGGCGATCACCAACTTCCGATTTGGGCTCTGATCGACCGCGCACACGTGATTCGCGGAGTGCTGATGAGGCCGTTCACCATCGACGGTTGGCGCAATGGTGAACGGCTTCACGGCAGGCACGGGTGACGTCCAGCGCGACTCCGTGCAACGCGTGTGGGCTCTCGCCTCGCGGCGCGCGCTGCGGCAAGGTGTGCGGCATCGGCTCCGTGGCTCGCCCATCACGATCGAGGGCTTCCCGCGCCGCCTCGATAGCCCGCACAACATCCTCGACAAGCTCTCGCTGCACCCGTGACCTCGATAGTCAAGTTCATCCGCGAGCGTGCCTGCACGCGAGAGCCCGCCCACCGACTCCTCGGGCTCCTGGTCTTGATGCTGTCGCTGTCGCTGTGCGTTTCCCCCGACTGGAGCGTCGACGTTGCGCGCCTGTGCGCAGCGCTCGCGCTGGGCTCGTGGTGCCTTCTGACCTGGACCAAGGGCGAGCTTCGCGCGCTGCTCTCCTGGTCCGGTGTCATCGCGCTGGGCGGGTTTTTCGTCGTCTGCATCGGCAAGTCGGACCTGGCTCGCACCCTCGGTGCGTGCGCCTGGATCGCGGGGCTCGCGACGGCCTGGACCCGGGGCGGCTTGGCGGCACGCAGCGTGGCTCTCTCCGCGGCGCTCGTCGCGGTCGCGTGGACCGGACGTCTGAGCACGCCTTGGCTGTTCGGGATCGTCCGCGACGGTGCGTTGGCCTGGAGCCGCGCGATCGGAGCTTGCGTCGGACGACCGCTCGAGATCGGCCCGACACTGCAGGGTTGGACATTGCTCGGGATCGGCGTCGCGCTGCTCGTGTCGCGCTTCGCAATTCTCGAATGGCGTCCAAGGCTGATCGCTTCGGGACTGGCGATTCTCGCAGCAGGCTCGGGCGTGGCGGTGGTCGTCGTCGACTCCGTCGCGCAGTCCGCGGCGCCGCAACTCCTGTCGCTGCTTTCATGGCTCGCGCTGGTTCCACTCGTGCTCGTCGCGTTCGCGTGCGGCCTGGCGAGCGAGCGGGCGCCGCGTCCCACACCGCGTTTCGGCGCGCGCGCATGGTGGGTACTCGCGTGCGGCGTGGTCGCGCTCGGCGTCGCTCGGCACGGCCGCGTGGTCGTCCCCTCGGCTGCGCCTCGTGTCCTGCTCTACAGCGTGAACGAGGGCCGCATCCTCAATTGGCTCAAACCCTCCTACGGCAACTACGGCGCCTACTCACTCGGGCTCTTCGGCTTGCTGCCCGACTACCTCGCCGCCGATGGCTTCGAGGTGCGTCACCTCTACGAGCCGATCACGCCCGAGCGCCTGGCCGACACCGACGTGCTGGTCACGCTGAACGTCAACACCGAGTGGACCGAGGACGAGCTGCTCGCGGTGTGGGAGTTCGTGCACGGCGGAGGCCGGTTGCTCGTGCTCGGCGATCACACCGACGTCGACGACACGATGCAGAGTCACAACGACCTGCTCGCTCCGGCTGGGATCGAGTTCCAGTTCGACTCCGCCGTTCCCATGGCCGTCAGCGGCTGGCAACGCTCCGATCTCTATCTCCATCCGATCCACGCACGGGCCGAACATGCGGGCACGACGGGCGTCGCCGTCGGAGGCAGCTTGAAGATCGCGAGCTTCGGAGCGGCGCCCCTGGTCGTCGGTCGTCATGGACTCGCGGACCGAGGCGACGAGCAGGCCGAAGCGCGCGCGTTTCTCGGAGACTATCGCTACCAGTCCGGCGAGCAACTCGGCGATGTCGTGCTCGCCGCATGGCGCAGGCTCGGCGCGGGCGCGGTCGTCGTGTACGGCGACACGAGCGGGCTGCAGAACTCCGCGGTCGAGTTCTCGTACGCGGGTTGGGCGCACGACTTGTTCACGTGGTTGACCGGCAAGACGCTGTTCGATCTCGGCCCGGTCGCGGAGTTCTGCGCCGGTGTCGTGTTCCTGCTGTGTGGTTTCGGAGTGGTCGGGGCGCTCCGTGGCCGGCCGCGGACGCTGGCCCTCACGGGGCTCGCGCTGTGGGCCGCGGTCGAGGCGTCGCGCGCCGTCGATCGGACCTGGAGCTCCCGGAAATGCGCGCTGGCACCGCAGGTCCTGATCGACTCCAGTCACTTGCCGCGCATCGAGAACGGCGCCAATTCAGCGCTCGGCTTGGATGGTCTGCGAAACTGCGCCGTGCGCGGCGGCTATCGCGTCGGCGCCATGAGCGAGTTCGACGCGGAACCGCTCTCGAAAGCGTCGGTGTTGGTCACGGTGGCGCCGGCGCAGGCCTACTCCGCGTCCGAGGTCGAGGAGCTGACGCGTTTCATGGAGCGCGGCGGGTTCATCCTCGCCTGCGCGAGCTACCCGCACAGCGCGGCACTCGAGTCGCTCCTGTCGCGCGTGGGACTGGCCGTGTTGCCTCGACCGATCGGTCCGATCCCGCTGGGCCGCGATCCACAGCGAGCGCACGTGCAGGTCGAGTACGTCGATGCCTGGGAAGTCGGCGTACCCACGGGGTTCTCGGGTGAGGCACCGTGGGTGTACGGCGAATTCCAGCGGCGGCCGCTGGCGATGTTGGCGAAGCACGGCCGTGGGGGTCTGTTCCTCGTCGGCGACAGCGCGTTCTTCGGATCAGGCAACTTGGAGTCGTTCTCCGACTTCTCGGAGCCGAACATCCTGTTCCTGCGCGGGCTGTTCGCGGACCTCGAGAGCCTGCGCGCGGAGGGTGCGCGATGAACGTGCTCCTCTGGACCGTCCCGGTTCTCGTTGCGTGCGCGGGCGTGAGCGCGAGTGGCGTTCTGCGCAGCGCCGACTGGACCGCGGCTGCCGTCTTCCTGCTCGTCGCCATCGCGGCGGAGACGTGTGCGCGCGCTCGTGCCGGAGCGCGCGGTTCCGCGCTCGCGCGCTGGCCCATGGCGTCGCTCACCAGCGCGCTCGTGATGGCTTGCTCGGCGCCCGTGTTGCTGAGCCTCGGCCAGCGCACTCGAGAGCTCGTTCCGCTCGCGCCGCTCGTGCACGCGCTATTGCGGATCTTGGGATTCGACGTCGCACTCGCTGAAGGACGCATCCACTCGCGCGAGAATCCACTGCTCGCGTATTCGATCGACTGGGCCAAGCTCGGCTTGTTGCCGGTGATTTGGATCGGTCTGGGCTGCGTCGTGTTGGTCGCTTTGTACTCCAAGCGCGCGCCAATGCGGGCCTTGCTCGCCGTCTTGGTGGTGTTGAGCACGTACACGCTCGCGCGCTTCGCGACTCTCACGGCGCTCACGCTTCCATTCAGTGGCGCGGTGCTGGATTTCGCGGGACTGAGCTTCACCGTCGATGCCTTCGTGCATCCGCTGGCGCAGGCGCTCAGTTTCCTGCCGCTGAGCTTGTTCCTCGCGCGTTGGGTGCCGTGGGATCGGCTCGAAGTCGCAGTGCGACCCGGCCGACCCGCGACGCGCGCCACGCTGGTCGCCGGAGCGAGTCTGGCATTGCTGGCTGGATTCGCGGCCGTCTGGGCTCTGGGCGTCGAGCGATCTGGTCCACGCAGGGCGGGGCGAGTCGTCATCGACGAATTGCACAGTCGAGATTGGTCGAGCTCGCTCGCGCCGCTCGACACCGAGAGCTTCGGTCGCTCCACGGTCTACAACTACACGCTCCTCGTTCGATTCCTCGGCCAGTACTTCGACGTCCGGGTGAACGACGACGCACCGTACGGAGACGCGACGCTCGCGGACGTCGACGTGCTCGTGCTCAAGACCGCGACGAGCCCATTCGCGGTGGCGGAAATCGAGGCCATCGAGCGCTTCGTCCGTCGCGGTGGAGGACTGTTCGTGATCGGCGATCACACCGACTTGCTCGGGATGAGCACGAACCTCAATGCGGTCGCGAGTCGTTTCGAGATGCGCTTCCAGCCGGATGCGTGCAATCGGCTCGAGGACGGTCAAGCGCATTCGTGGACACCGCTTCCTTGGGAGATGCACCCGATCACGGCCGGGCTCGAGCGGCTCGACTTCATGACCTCGTGCACGCTCGACGTGCCCAGCGACGCGCAGCGACTGCTGGTCGTCCGCAACACGTTTTCCGACGCGCTCGACTACTCGAGTCCGTCGTTCTTCGGAGACGTGGCACCCGACATGGACGACCCACTCGGTGTGCATTTGGTCGCCGCCGCCCGCGAAATCGATCAGGGTCGCGTGGTGCTCTTCGGCGACAGCACCGTGTTCTCTTCATTCGGTCTCACGCTCGGTGGACGCGCGGAGTTCCTGCTGCGCACCGTCGACTGGCTCGATCGCTCGAGCGCACCGTCGCGCTTCGAGAGCGTGGCCGCTCTGACGATCGCCGCGCTCTCGTTGGCCGCGCTGCTGCGCGTCCTGCGCGGCATCGGAGCTCGTTCGTGGCTGGGGCTGGCACTCCCGGCGGCGTTGGCGGGCGCCGGCCTCGGCGTCGTCGCGTGCGCGAGCCGCAATGCGGGCGCGCATTCCGTGCCCGAGGCGCAGCGACCGCTCCCGGTGATATCGATCGTCGAAGACGACTGCGATTTCGCGTTGCCCACACCGCTGCTGGCGGACGAGACGGTCGAGCCCGAGCGTGCCTACGACGTCTTCTACACCTGGACGCAGCGCGTGGGCGCGTTGCCTCTGGTCGAGGCGTTGCCGCAGGCGCTCGAGCGCCCGGTCGCGGTCCTGATCCGACCCCGAGCCGCGTTGCTGGAGCGCGCTGGCCAGGAGCTGCGCGAGTTCGTTCGGCGGGGCGGTTCACTGATGGTGCTGTGCGAGACCAACGGCGCGATTCGAGACTTCGCGAGAGGTCTCGGCGTGAGTCTGGAGTCGAGCTCCACAGGGAGTGCGCCGCTCGTGAAGGACGAGCACGGTCGACCTGTGCCGACTTTTGGAGCGCTGAGTGCCACGACGGTCGTCGAAGTGGGCGACGGGCGACTCGCGCTCGTCTCCGAGCCCGACGCGTTCAGCCGCGTCGGACTGGGCAAGCAGCTCGAGCAAATTGGTGAGGACGATCCGCGCCGCGAGTTGTTCGCAGAGCTCTTCGGCGCGGTGCTGTGGCTGTTGCACGATCCTTCGCAGCCCGTGGTTCCGGTCGAGATCCGCGACCACAAGTAGCGCTCGAGTGGCGCTCGAGTCGTCGGTCTCAGCGGTACCGCTGTGTCGCCGCGACGAACGAGGTGGGAACCGCTCGCGGCGCGCTACTCCGCGTCGTCTTCGCCGCCGCCGAGCACCGCCAGGAAGGCCTTCTGCGGGATGTCGACGTTGCCGATCTGGCGCATGCGGCGCTTGCCCTCTTTTTGCTTCTCGAGCAGCTTGCGCTTGCGCGTCACGTCGCCGCCGTAGCACT
>JADYYP010000031.1 GCA_020853575.1 Planctomycetota bacterium | reverse complement strand
GCGGTCGTTTCGCTTCGCCATTTCCGCGCGGAAGGCCCAACGACGCCTTGGCGTCGTTGGGCAGGGACCTCCCGAGGCCGCGCTGCGGCGCGGCCGCTGGCTGAAGTCCGCGTTTCATCTGCCGCAGTCGTTTCGCTGCGCCATTTCCGCGCGGAAGGCCCAACGACGCCTTGGCGTCGTTGGGCAGGGACCTCCCGAGGCCGCGCTGCGGCGCGGCCGCTGGCTGAAGTCCGCGTCTCATCTGCCGCGGTCGTTTCGCTGCGCCATTTCCGCGCGGAGAAGCCCCGCGACGACGCGGCGTGCTCGACTCTCGCTGGCTCGCGAGCTTGCGGCCAGCGCGTGCTCGGGCGCGCTTCAGCGCGGCGTCTCGCTCGCTCCCGCGGCGCCCGCCATGCCTGCTTCGCCCGAGTCCGATGTTCATCTGTGGCGCGCGCTCGCTACCATCCCGCACATGACCAAGACCGCACGCCGCCGTTGGTCGCGAGACTTCACGAGCGAAGTCGACGGCATCGCCATCTCCGCTTCCGGCCCGCTGCTCGTCCATCTGTACGATCCGCCGGCCGGCGATCGTTGGATCGACGAGGCCATCCCCGGCAAGCTCGCGCTGCTGGATCGCGCTTCGGGCGAGGTCAAGTGGACTTCGCCCTGCGAGGTCGGCTACGGCCGTGGGTTCGGCGCTGGTTTCGGTCGCAAGGGCGATGCGGTGGTGCTCGGCCCGTCGACGCAAGGTCACCGCATCGTGCGCATGTCTCTCGAGACCGGCGAGTTGATCGCCGCGGCCTCGATGCCCACCTTCGACGCTGCATCCGTCGCGCCCGACCTGTGCATCGTCGCCGCGCTCGATCGCATCGCGGCCTACGACAGCGAGACTCTCAAGGAAGTCTGGAAGTACTCACGCGAAGGCGAGCGCTACCACCACGCCGTGCGCAGCGGCGATCGCGTGTTCGTGTCGTACAGCGTGCGCGCGACGAAGAAGCGCGGCGTGCTCGCGCTCAACGTCAAGAAGGGCAAGTTCGAGGCGGTCGTCGTCGCACCCAAGCAGCCGGCGATCCACGATCTCGCGGCGGACGACCGCGGAGTGATCGTGTTGCTCGACGATCTCGAGGCGGCGTTGCCGCGCGAGGTCCTGCTGGGCTACCTCTCGCAGTCCAGCGACGAGGATCTCTCGGTGCGCGGGCCGTCCCTGTTTGCGCTCGAGCCGGGCGCGTCCGACGGCGACGCGCCGCTGTGGTTCGAGCGCATCGCCGTGGCCGACGCCGACGAAGTGGGCGAGATCGCGATCAGCGCCGACAGTGGCAAGCTGTACGTCGTGCGCGGCGCACTGCTCGAAGTGCGCGACGCGCTCACCGGCCGGCAACTCGGCGATTGGGCCGTGCCCGGCCTGGACGAGCGCGTCGGCTGGCAGGTCGCACAGGGTGCTGGCTTGCTCGCCGAAGAAACCCGCGTATCCGTATTCGAACTCCCGGCCTGATCCCCACGACCTCTCGCCTCCCTCGATACACGCCATGGCTGCCAAGAAGGAAACCAAGCCCGGAGCCGAGCTCGACGCCGACGGGCTCGTGGTGCAGAAGTACAAGAGCGTGGTGCTGGTGATCGTGCCGCCGGCGGACTTCGCGGAGCAAGCGCTGCGCTACGCGCGCTCGAGTCTCTACAACGTCCACGTCGGCACCCGCTCGGTGTCGACCGTGACGCAGGAGCTGGTCAAAGGCTGGCACCAGGACGAGTTCCTGGTCGACGAGCCCATCGGCAATGCCAGCATGGACGCGTATTCGGGCTTGGTCCTCGCTGGCGGTGCCGGCGCGCTGACGATCGCCGACGATCCAGACGTGCAGCGCTTGGTGCGCGAGGCCTTCGCCCAGAAGAAGATGGTCGGAGCCTGCGGCGAGGCACTGGCGATTCTCGCGCGAGCCTCGGTGCTCAAGGGCCGGCGCGTCACCGGCGCTCCGTCGCTGAAGGCCGCGATTCAGTCCGCGGGCGGCAGATACTCCAGTCGACAGGTCGAGGTCGACGGGCTGTTGGTGACGGGCCAGGACGACAGTGCGGGGATGCGCTACGGCAAGGCGCTCGCCGCCATCGTCGGCATCTGAAGGAGCAGACGGCGGCCGCGCGCAGTGCGCACGGTTGGAGCACGTCCCAGCGGTCACCGCGTCCGTCGCTGCGCGGCACGGCTCCCCCGGTGGGGGCGCTCGCGCGCTTGGTTTTCGCGTGCACCCCGTCCCGTTGCGCGGCAGCGCGACAATCCGGCGGTCCGTCGCCCGCGAAACCGCTAGGATGTTGCGCCCAATTCCGCGGTGCGAGGCACACAGTCCTCGCCCCGCCCCGCTACGAGCGACGAGGCTCATTCCGTGACGTCCATCTCGATTGTCGAAGAACTCGGCCGCGAGTTCTCGATCCTGCCGGAGCAAGTCCAGATCACGCTGGAGATGCTCGATGCCGGTTTGCGTGCCCCCTTCATCGGTCGCGTGCGACGCGCGGCGACCGGCGGCTTGCCCGAGGGAGTGATCCGTCGGCTGGCTGCGCGCCGCGAGGAGCTCGAAGAGCTCGACCGGCGGCGCGGGACGATCTTGCGCGCGCTCGAGGGCGAGAACGGCGCCAACGCCAAAGCCGACGAGCCCTCGTTGGAGCGCATCCGTCGTTGCATGGATCGCTTCGAGCTCGAGGACTTGTTCCTGCCGTTCCGCCGACCCGAGCCGGAGGTGCAGTTGGCCATCGATCGCGGGCTCTCGCGGCTGGCGGACGAGTTGGTCGCGCCGCTGCCCAGGGAACTGCGCACGGCCAGCAGCGAGCACGAGGTCCACGACGACGCGGAGAGCGACGATCTGCCCGCGAGCGAGGCCGCGCCCGAGTCGCAAGGCGGCGACGCTGGACCGAATGACGCCTCGGCGAATGCGCCCAGGTCCGAGGAGCGTCACGAGGAGCCGCGTGAGGGCGCGACCGTCGCAGAGGATGCCGCGGCGGTCGAAAGCGCCGCGGAGGAGTCCGCCACGGGCGACGGCGAGAGTGCCGCGCACACCGAGGTTGGGCCCGCGGCCGAAAGCGCGAAGGACGAGCACGCGGAGCCGCGTGAGCCGGCGCCGACGACGCAAGTCAAGCTCGAAGGACTGTCGGCGGCCGAGGAGGCGTTGCTGCACGGCGCGATCGAGGTGACGCCGGAACTCGCGCGCATCTGCGAGCAGTACGTCAGCCCCGATCGAGGGTTGCACACCTCGCAGGAAGTGCTCGCCGGCGCGATGCGCATCCTCTCCGATCGCTTGGGCCGCAATCCGCGCTTGCGCAGCGTGATCCGCAAGATGCTGCGCAAGAACGGTGTGTTGTCGGTGCGCGCGACGGTCGACGACTCGCGCTTGGGGCGCCACCGCGCCTTGGTGCGCATCCGCCAGCCCTTGCGCCAAGTGCAGGGCCACAAGTTGATCGCGATCCGCCAGGCGCAGAAGGAGCGCGTGGTGACGACCTCGATCACGCTCGATCGGCACATCGCGTTGCCCAAGGTGCGTGCGGCGCTCGGCGCCCACACCAAGCCCGAGTTCAAGACGCTGCTCGACGCGGTCGCGCTGCGCACGTTGGAGCATCGCCTGTTGCCGCTGCTCGAAGCCGACGTGCGGCTCGAGCTCAAGGAGCGCGCGGACGAAGAGGCCCTGCGCTTCCTGTCGCAGCACCTGCGGCAGATGCTGTTGACCTCGCCGCTCGGCCGCAAGCCGGTGTGCGGAGTCGACGTCGGCGCCAAGGGCGACTGGACCATCGCTTTCCTCGACGAAGCCGGCGCCGTGCGCGGCGCACCGACCAAGATCGAGGTGGGAGAGAAGGACGCAACCGCGCTGGGGCTCGAGCTCAAGGCGGCCGCGGAAGCCGCCGGCGAGCCGCGCCCGCTGGCGATCGCGCTCGGTCACTCCAAGCCGTCGCGCGCGGTGCTGTCCAAGCTGCGCGAGGCGCTGCGCACGCTCGAGGACTTCACTCCGGTGATGCTCGTGGGCGACGCGGGACTGACGAGCTACACCAACTCCGACGTCGCGCGCGCAGAATTCGCCGAGTTGACCGTGCCGCAGCGCGCGGCGGTCTCGCTCGGGCGGCGTCTGCAGGATCCGATGTGCGAGATCCTCAAGATCGACCCCAAGCACCTGGGGCTGGGACCCGAGCAGGGCCTGGTCAGCAAGGCCAACCTGCGCCGCACGCTCGACGACACGGTCGAGAGCTGCGCCGCCCTGGTCGGGGCCGACGTCAATCGTGCACCGTTGGCGCTGTTGGCGGCGTTGCCCGGATCGGACGAAGCGACCGCCAAGAAGTTGATCGCGCGCCGCGCCGAAGCTCCGTTCCAGAGCCGCGAGGAGTTGCGCAGCGACGCGCTACTGAGCGAGGTCCAGTGGACCAACGCGATCGCTTTCCTGCGCGTGCACGGCGAGGCCGAGCCCCTCGACCGCACGAGCCTGCATCCCGAGCAATACGACGCCGCACGCCGCGTGCTCGAGAACTCCGGCGGCTCGGTCGCCGACAGCCTCGGCCGGCCGGGCGTGACCAAGGGATTGCGCCGCGCCGACTTCGACATCGAGGACAACCTGTGGCGCGATCTGATGCGCGAGTTGTGGCACCCCGGTCGCGATCCGCGACCGCCGTTGCACCTCCCGCGCTTCCTTTCGCACGACACCGATCGAGTGACCCTGACCAAGGACCGCGTGGTCGAAGGCGTGATCTCGAACGTGGCCAGCTTCGGTGCGTTCGTCGACATCGGGCTGGAGCACGACGGACTGGTGCACGTCAGCGAGATTTCCGAACGCTACGTGCGCGACGCGCGCGAGCTGGTGAGCATCGGCGATTGCGTGCGTTTGCGCATCCTCGACGGGCAGGCAACGCGCGTGGCGCTGAGCCTCAAGCACGTGCCCGAGCCCGAGCGCGCGCCGCGTCGCGACGAGCGTCGCGGCGGCGATCGACCGTTCCGTGGCGATCGGCGCGAAGGTGGCGGTCGCTTCCAGCAACGCGAGGAGCCCAAGGCTCCGGTGCGCGCCGCGACCACGCGTCGCGACGGGCTCGCCGGAACCGGCGGGGGCGGCAAGCGTGGCTTTGGCGGTAAGGGCGGCGCACGCGGTGGTGGTGGCGGCGGTGGCGGCGGAGGTCGCCCCGGCGGCGGGCGTCCGCCGTTCAAGGGCGGAGACCGCGGACCGCGCGAGCGCGAGGAAGGCCTCTCGCCGCAGGAGATGCGCGAGCTGTCGGCCAAGAAGTCGATCAACAACCCGTTCGCGTCGTTCTTCAAGAAGAGCGACACGGAGAGCTGAGGAGACGAGCTTTCAAGACGTTCGATGCGCAGGCGCCGTTGGCGCCCGAGCAAACAGCGCCGACGGCCCACTGCGCAGCGCGCGCAGTGGGCCGTCGGTGTTCGCGGGAAGCGCTTGCCGGGAGCGTTCTAGGCTCAGGCGCGGCGCATTTGATCGAGCGCAGCGCGCAGCCGCTCGTCGGAGAGCAGCGACTGCAGTTGCTCGAGCTTGTGCTCGGTCTCCTGTCGGCTCGCCGAGTGGTCGACCATCAGCTCCTCGTCCCAGGATCCACGCGGTGCGCGAGCAGCCGCGTCGAGATCGCGCGCGAGCTCGCCCGAGCGCGCGTCGAGCGCGTCGAAATCGATCGCCGCGGCGTGCTCGCGCGGCAGAGCCGACGGGACGTCGTCGAGCGAGTCGAGCAGGCCCAGGGACGGGCCCGCCGGCGGCTCGGGCTGCTGTGGATACGACTCTTGCGGCGCGACGTCGAGCGCGCTCTGCGCGTCGGGCGTCGGCGCATAGGGCGCCAAACGGTCCTCCATGTTGCGCCGCGAGTGCTCGACCGTGGCGTGCAGCTCGTCGATGCTCTCCTGCAGCGAGGTGTGGTGCAGCTTGAGGCGTTGATCGATGCGCAGGCCGAGCTTGTCGAGGCTCGAGGCGAGTTGGAAGAGCGCGTCCGACGACATCGGCGACTCGGCCTTGGGTGCGGGCGGCGTCTGGCGCAGCGCGGCGACCTCGGAGCGCAGCAAGCCCAACTGCGCGTGCAACTCGTGGTTCTGTTCCTCGACCGCGGCCATCGAGCTCTTGACCTGCACGACATCGAGCGCCATCTGCTCGACGATCAGCGCGTCGTCGCGGGTCGATTCTTGACGTAGGCGGTCGATCGAGCGGCGCACCATGCCGACGGCCATCAAGCCCAGGCCCCCCATGACGATCGTGCCGCCGTGGATGCCCAGACCCGCTAGGCCGTTCATCACCTTGCCGGCGCGCCAACTGACCAGCGGCAGGATCGAGAGCGCGGCACCTCCCAGCAGACTCATCCATCCCAGGGTGACCAGCAGGCCACCCTCGACGCTGCGCTTGGGCGGCGTTGCGGGATGCGGCGAAGACAGGACTTGATCGGTCAAGGATTCGGGCTCGGGACTCATGTCGCTCCCCTTCGCAGGGCGCTCGCGGTAGGACGATTCCGCCGCACGTTTCGGAGCGTTCGAGGTCGGAGCGCGACCGGGCGACGCTTGAAGGAAAGGCCTCGGGCCATCGCTCGCCGCATCCGGGAGGGAAAGTGTTTCGCGAAGCCTCGAGAGCTACAGTGGTCGATGCTCCCTCGACCCATGGCACGCGCGCGCACCGTCCACGGCACTTCGGTTTCCCCAGGACTGGCGATCGGCCCCGTGCACGTCGTGCGCGCCGCACCCGATGCCGTTCCGCACTGGTCGGTGCCCGAGGACGAGGTCGGGAACGAGATCGAGCGCCTGCGGGCGGCGGTCGTGGCGGCGGGCGATGAGCTCCAGCGACGCCAGCGCTTGGTGGCCTCGCAGTCGGGCGAGCGCGACGCGCAGATCTTCGCCGTGCACCGCATGATCCTCCAAGATCCCAGTGCGGTGCGCGATGTCGAGGAGACGATCCGCGGTGAGCGCATCAACGCCGAGTCGGCCGTGCAACATTTCATCCAGCGGCTCGAGCGCACCTTCCGCCCGCTGGAGGGCAACAGCGTGCGCAGCTACTCGGCGGACCTCTCCGATCCGTGGCGCGAAGTTCTGCAAGCGCTGATGCACGTCGTGCAATCGGCCGATCCGGACGACGGCAAGGTGATCCTGGCGGCGGCGGTCCTGACGCCACAGGTCGTCACCAGCGTCGCGCGCGAGCGCTTGCTCGGCATCGTTGCCGAGGCCGGAGGGCGGTTCTCGCACGCCGCGGTGCTGGCGCGCGCCTTCGGAGTACCGTGCGTGGTCGGGTTGCCGGGGCTCTTGCAGCGCCTGGAGCAGGGCATGACGCTGGCGCTCGACGGCGGTCGCGGCTCGGTCGAGCTGCGACCCAACGACGAGCAAGTCAGCGACTTCCACGAGCGCAAGTCCAGGCTCGATGCCCGCCGCGCCAATCTCGCCGAGCAGTCGGCCTTGCCGGCGCGCACGACCGACGGCGCCGAGCTGCGCGTCTTGGTCAACATCGAGAGCCTGCGCGACTTCGACATCTTCGACGTCGCGCACACCGATGGCATCGGGTTGTGCCGCACCGAGTTCCTGTACATGGAGCGTCCGCAGTTCCCGAGCGAGGACGAGCAGTTCCGCATGTACCGTCGCGTGCTCGAGCGCATGGCGCCACGTCCGGTGACGCTGCGCACCCTCGACATCGGTGGTGACAAGCGCCTGCCGTACTTCCAGACGCCGGAGGAGGCCAACCCTGCACTCGGTTGGCGCGGCCTGCGGGTGAGCCTCGAGTGGCAGGACCTTTTGCGCGTGCAGATTCGCGCCGCCTTGCGCGCAGGCGTCGGGCGCGACATGCGTTTGCTGCTGCCGATGGTCGCGTCACTCGAAGAGGTCCTTGCAACGCACAAGATCTTCGACGGTGTGCGCGGCGCGTTGCTCGAGCAGGGCTGGGAGGTCGATTCCGACGTGCCTGTCGGGATCATGATCGAGGTGCCTTCCGTGCTCCTGTGCCTCGACGAGCTGCTCGCACATGTCGACTTCGTTAGTGTTGGAACGAACGACCTCGTGCAGTACCTGCTGGCGGTCGACCGCGACAATCCCTGGGTCAGCAAGCTGTACGAGCCGCTGCATCCAGCGGTGGTGCGCGCACTGGCGCAGATCGCGAAGGCTGCACGCAATGCCGGCAAACCGTGCAGTGTGTGCGGCGACATGGCGGACGATCCCGCCGTGGCGGTGATGCTGCTCGGTCTGGGCTACGACTCGGTCAGCGTCGCGCCGTACTTCCTGCCGGAGATCAAGTACGCCGTGCGCAAGGTGTCCCTGGCGACGGCGCGCGGACTCGCCGACGACGTGCTCGCGCAGTCGACGGTCGAGGGAGTGAAGCGCGTCCTTTCCAACATCAGAGACG
The DNA here is from genome assembly GCA_020853575.1 of Planctomycetota bacterium. Lineage (GTDB taxonomy): Bacteria > Planctomycetota > UBA1135 > UBA1135 > F1-120-MAGs118. The sequence goes on along the minus strand of JADYYP010000031.1, from coordinate 28,544 downwards.
CACTCCACGCGTGAGCACGGGGCGGCCTCGAAGCGTGCAGTGAGAACGCCGCCACCAGCCGCTTTGCGATTCTCCGCAGCGCGCTACACTCGCGCTCGCATCGGGCGGCGCAGCGCGCCGAAACAAGGAGGAAGGGTGACGCGGCTGAACTGGAGCGGCGATGAGGGTTCCCGCAAGACACGCAAGGGGCGCTGGACGCGCGCCGAGATCGACCGTCTGAAGGACATGTACGGCCTGCGGCCTGAGTCCGCGATCGCCCGCGATCTGGGGAGGTCGACGGCCAGTGTGCGCAAGATGGCGGAGAGCGTGTTCCGCACGGCGCGTCGCCAAGGACCGTGGACGGCGAGCGAGATCCAGGATCTCAAGCGCTACCTCGGAGTGTCCGGCCCCGACGTGATCGCGCGCATCCTCGGTCGCGATGCGACGGAGGTGAAGCAGCAGATCTTCGAGCTCGGTCGCCTTCAGTCGGCGGGCCGTTGGACGCGCGACGAGGTGATGAAGCTCAGGCGCGTGTATGGGACGCGCAGCGACGAGGACCTGGCGGCGATCTTCGGCCGCACGGTCGATTCGATCCAACGCGTCGCACGGCGCTACTGCCTGGCCAAGGACAAGGCCTTCCTGCGACGTGCGATCGGAGAGGGCGCGAGCAAGATGCCGCGCTGGGACGAGGCGGAGCTGGTGCTCCTGCGCGATCTCTACCCGCGCACGCCCAACCTCGAAATCGCGCAGCGTCTGGAGCGTTCTGTGAAGAGCATCGTCTCCAAGGCGCACAATCTCGGGCTGAAGAAGGAGCTCGAGCGCCTGCAGGAGATGGGGCGGCAGAACGTCAGCCTGCGCTACCAGTGAGCGTGGCGTGACGCGCCACGAGCTCTCGCACACCCGCTGAAAAGGCGCGCCCCGGACTCCGTCGCGGGACCTGCGAGCGGAGCCGGGGTGCGTTGTGACCCGGCTGTGCGGCCAAACAAACAACCGGCCCACTCCAAGTCGGAGCGCGGACCACTTTGGTCGCGCGCCCCGCGATCGAAGCCTGCCGCCACATCGACAACGCAACTGTCGCGCGTCCTTCGCGCCAGTGCGCTTCGAACCGCGGCCTTACTCCCGGCGGGCGCCGCGCAGATTCAGTCCGCGCCGCCGTGGAGCTCGGGGAACGATCCATGTTCGCGCAGTGCCTGGCGCACGCGTGCGAGGTCGGATTCGAAGGCCGTCGATGCGAAGCTCGAGAGCGCGCGCTCGAGGGCCGCGGCGGGATCCGCGGAGTCGCGCGCGGCGATCAGGCTGCGGTGGGCCTCGAAGGCGATGCGAGCGAGCCCGGCGCGGGCCGCCTCGCCCAGCGCGCGCGGCATGTTGGAGCGCGAGAGCGCCGCATAGGTGCGCTCCGCATCGGCGAAGTGCCCTTGGTGCTCGGCCGCGCGCGCGGCGAGGTACTCGGAGCTGGCGTGGCGCACCGACTCCCACGACGGAGGCGCGGGTTGGGAGAGCCGCTCGAGCTCGCGCTGGAAGGTGGCGATGAACTCGGGTGCCTCGTGGACGCCGTGGAACTCCGCTTCCAACGCGCCCGCTGCGGAGTGGATCTCCCAGCGCGGCCAACCGCTCTCGAACAAGCGCAGGGCCTGGTCCGGCTCGATCTCGGAGTAGTCGACTTCGACCGCGACGAAGCCGTCGACCAGCGCGACGACCCGCGGGTCGCGCAGACCGTTGTGCTTCATGTGCTGGCACCAGGGGCAGGTCGGGTGCGAGCCGAAGACGAGCAGCGGTCGCTCCGCGACGCGCGCGATCGCGCGGCCGTCGTCGACATTGGTCAGCCAGCGAATGGCCCCATCCTCGGTCGGGGCGTAGCTCGCGGCGCACTGGGGCAACTCTAGCTCGGGTTCCGGCGGCGTCGCGGCGTCGAGCGCGATCGAGTGCAGCTCGACCAGATTGCGCGCGGGTCCGTCGCGCCCTGCGAATGCGACGGCGAGTGCGACGGCGAGTGCGATGGCGAGCACCGCGGCCGCGGCCGTCGCGGCGATCCAGCGCCAGCGCCAGCGCGTGGTGTGTGCCTCGCGCACGATCGACGCCCGCACGTCGTCGAACGCGAGCCGGCTCTCGACCTCGGCCGGGCCGAGTGCCGCAGTCCACTCGGCGACCGGTCCCCATTCGCCCGCGAACGCGCGCAACTCGGGGTCGAGCTCGAGCGCGTCGCGCAACTCCGGGTGCAGTCGTGGATCGACTCCAGCGGCCGCTCGCGCGCGCAAGAGTTCGAGGGCTTGGTGGCGTTCCATGGGCTTCACCACGTCGGCGCGCTCCCGCGGAAGGCCCGCAATCGCTCGGACAGCTGGCGTGTCGCGCGCAACAGCCGCGTCTCGACGGTCTTGACGTTGGTCTCGGTCAGCTCGGCGATCTCCGCGCAGCTGAGCCCATCGTAGCGGAACAAGAGGAACGCCTCGCGCGTGCCCTCGGGCAACTCCTCGACGGCTTGACGCACCTTGGTCGAGAGGAACTCGACGCTGTCGCGGTGCTCGACGCTGCGATCTGCGGGAGCCTCGGCGTCGACTTCATGCGCCCGGGGAGCGAGCGCCGCGCGCCGCTCACGGCGCGCGCGACTGTTGAGGTACGTGCGGAATGCGGTGCGCCGCAGCCAGGCGTCCAATGCGCCGCGCCCGTCGAATTGCGCGCGCTTGCGCCACACCTGGAGGAAGGTCTCCTGCAGCAGATCGTCCGCGTCCGAGGCGTTGCGCGTGAGCCGCACCAGGAAGCGGAACAGGCGCTCGCGCTGATCCTCGAACAGGGCTCGAAACTCCGGCTCGGTGAAGCTCACGCGGTGGTTTGCTCGCAGGGTGCACCGCGGATCGGGGCGCGCGGCCCAGGCGGGGCGAGATAGCGATGCGTCCACGGGCAGTTACCGACGAGCTTCACGGTGGATCAGGCGGAGCGCGAGCCGCAGGGACGGGCGCGGCGCGCCCTCCAGGGACACTTCCGAGCGCGCGCTCCCTTCTGAATTCCGGCGGAAACCATGGGTCAGGGACACCGCTCGCGCCAACAGTCGGCCCGTCGGCTCCAAAGCCCCGCGAGAGTCTCGCGTCCCGGGTCGCGTTCTGTTGCGATGGCATTCCTCGAGCCATGAACCCGATCATCCGCGTCCGCGACCTGTACAAGATCTTCGACTCCAGCGCCGGTACCACCCCGGTCCTCAAGGGCGTCGAGTTCGACATCGATCCCGGCGAGTTCGTGTGCATCATGGGGCCGAGTGGCTCGGGCAAGTCGACCGTGCTGCACATCCTCTCGGGGCTCGACGCGGTCACCGGCGGATCGGTGTTGCTCGCCGGGCGCAATTTGAAGGACCTGAGCGAGGCCGAGCGCACCTTGCTGCGACGCACGCAGATCGGCTACGTGTTCCAGTTCTTCAACCTGATGCCGAACCTGACGGTGCTCGAGAACGTCGGGTTGCCCTTGGCGATCCAGGGGCAGCACCCCGCGGCGCGCGAGAAGGAACTGCGCGCCCTGCTGGGACGCCTGGGACTCGGCGGACGCGAGCACCACTTCCCGCACCAGCTTTCGGGCGGGGAGATGCAGCGCACGTCGATCGCGCGCGCGCTCGCCGGCGGTCAACCGCTGCTCCTGTGCGATGAACCGACGGGCAACCTGTCGCAGAAGGCCGGGCTCGAGGTGATGCAGCTCCTGCGGCGCGTGTGCGACGAAGAGCGGCGCACCGTCTTACTCGTCACACACAATCCGCGCGACGCGACCTTCGCCGACCGGGTGCTGTTCCTGGTCGACGGCGCGCTCGACTCGCAGCACGCGCTCCACGGGCCGAATTTGACGGTCGAGCAGGTCCACGAGCGCTTGGCGGCGCTGCACATCTAGGGTCGGAACCCGCGACGTGTTCACGGGAGCGGGGCCACACGCGTATCCTCGAGGCCCGGTCCACGTGACCACTACCCAAGGAGATTGCACATGAAGACCTGGTGGATTCTCGCTCTCGCGTTCAGTGGCGTGCTGGCGCTGCCGCTGATCGCCCAAGACAAGAAGCCGGATGCGCCCGCGGCGCAGGAGACCAAGAAGTCAGAGCCCTACAAGCTCGGCGCGACCGTCGACGAGAACATCACGCTGAAGGACATCGACGGCAAGGAGCTCAAGCTCAAGGACCTGCGCGGCAAGGTCGTGTTCATCCACTTCTGGTCGATGAACTGCCCCTACGAGGTCAAGGCCGATCCGAAGGTCGCCGCGCTCGAGAAGAAGTGGGCCGGCAAGGACGTCGCCGTGCTGGCGATCAACTCGAACTCGACCGAGATCGGCGCGACGCCGCCGGCGGACCTGGCGGCATTCGATTCGATCCGCAAGCACCTCAAGGACGTGCGCAAGATCGAGATGCGCGTGTTCGCGGATCACGGCAACAAGGTCGCCGACATGTTCGGCGCCAAGTCGACGCCGCACTGCTTCGTGCTCGACAAGAAGGGCGTGCTGGTCTACGCCGGCGGGCTCGACGACGATGGCAACGGCGACAAGGGCGAAGCGGCGCAGCAGTACGTGCGCGACGCCGTCGAAGCCACGCTCGAAGGCAAGGAAGTCAAGGTCAAGGAATCGAAGCACTACGGGTGCTCGATCAAGCGCGTCAAGCCGGGGGCCTGAGATGATCCGTCGCCTCGCCGCCGGTGTGTTTGCGTCGCTGGCCTTCTGCGGATGCGGAGGCCAAGCCGAACAGCGCGGCGCGGCGACCATCGAGATGGTCGACTTGCACAAGCTCGAAGGCGTGCTCGCGAGCCATCGCGGGCACGCCGTGTTGTTGAATCTGTGGGCCACGTGGTGCGGTCCGTGCGTCGATGAGCTGCCCGACTTGATCGAGGTGGCGCGCGCCTACCGCGAGCGTGGTGCGGTCGTGCTGCTGCTGAGCTACGACCTGCAGATCCCCGAGGCCAATGCGCAGGCGATCGTGCCGCGCGTCAAGCGCTTCATCGACAACAAGGGGTTCGACGTCCCGGTGCTGGTCTACGACGCACCCAACCCCGACGCGATCAACGAGCGTTTCGATCTCCCCGGGCACATTCCGGTGACACTCGCCTTCGACAAAGACGGTCGGTTGGTCGACCGCGAGGACGGCGAGGCCGGAAAAGAGCGCTTCGAGGAGCTGATGAAGCACGCGCTCGGGATCTGATCGCAACGCATGGGACTCGCCGCCATCCTGGCGCGCCGCAGCCTGTTCCAAAGGCCCGGCCGCACTCTGTTTTCGATCCTGGGGATCGCCGTGGGCATCGCCACGGTGGTCGGGATCTTCACGCTCGACCACAACACGCTGATCGTGCGCACGCACTCCGACGACCCGGACTGGCGCGCGGAGATCGAGGTCAGCCCGAGCGCCAGCGTGAAGAGCCCACGCGAGGAGCTCGCCAAGGTGCCCGGTGTGGTCGACGTGTCGACGGCCTTCCAGTCGCAGGCCTCGGTGTGGATGGGCGGCGCTGAGGGCGGCCAGCCTTCGAGCGTGTTCTTGGTCTCGATGGAGGCCGCGCGCGCCAAGGAGCTCGGGCGCTACATCCTGGCCCAGGGACGCGATTTTGAGCCGCACAGCGCTCGGCGCGAGGTGCTGGTGGGTGAGAACCTGGCGCGCGACCTGGGACTGAAGTTGGGCGACCAGATCTCGGTCTCCCCGCCGGTGCGCCAACCCGCGCCCGACTGCGTCGGCGGTCAGTGGATCACACGCGAGCACGAGCTCGAGCGCCCACCGAGCAGCGCCGCCTTCGAGGTGGTCGGCGTGCTCGGGCGCGAGGGCATCGGACGCAAGGCCCGCGGCGACGTGATCGTGCTCGACATCGACGCCGGAACGGCACTGTTCGAAGGTGCGCACATCGAGAAGCGCTACTGGGTGCGCAAGGACCCCAAGATCAACCTGGAGACGTTGCAGGCCAACTTGGGCGAGGCCTGGAGCTACGACCTCAAGAAGAGCGTGATCATCGGCCAAGCCGCCGACGAGCGCGCGTTTCGCAACGGCGTGCGCTTCGCCGGGCTGCTCGCACTGGTGCTGGGCCTGTACGTGATCTTCCACACGCTCTCGATGAGCATCGTCGAGCGCGTCAAGGAAGTCGGCGTGCTGCACGCCTTGGGCTGCTCGCGAGCACAGATCGGGCGCGTGTTCTTCCTCGAAGCGTTCGTGATCGCGGGCGCCGGCGGGCTGGCCGGACTGCTCGGCGGCTTGCTCTTGGCGTATTCGATGCTGCACCTGGGCATCACCACGGTCGGCATCGGCATCGACATGGGGCGCAGCAAGATCCGCGAGCTGTTCGACGTGCCCTGGACGGTGGTCGGACCGCTGGTCGCCGCCGGGGTCGTGATCGCGCTGATCGGCTCGATCTACCCGCTCGCCAAGGCGAGCAACACCGACTCGGTCTCGGCCCTGCGCGGCGAGGACTCGCGCGGGCGCAGCCAGGGCACCTTGCGCAGCTTCCAGTGGCTCGCGGCGCTGCTGCTCGCGTTGGTGATGCCGGCGATCTACTTCGGCGTGGTCCCGGTGATCGGGGAGGAGCAGTCCGAGTTGCTCGGCGTGATCCTGCTCGGGCTGGGCGTGATCGCGCTGTTCGTCGCCGTGCCGCTGGTCGCGCCCGCCGTGATCTCGTTCGTGTGCGTGCGCTTGGCCAAGCCCTTCGAGCGCCGTTGGCCGCTCGCGGGACAACTGGCCGCGCGCACCATGCAACGCGGTCCGACGCGCATCGCGGGTGGCGTCGCCGGCATCGCGCTGGTCACCGCGGGTTTCGTCGGCTTGCACGGCATGACGCGCAGCCTGGAGTCCGAGATCGACGTGTGGAGCGCGGAGGCGTTCCGCGACAAGGTCTACGTGCGCAACATGACGCGCGCGAACTTCGACGAGCTCGCGCGCAAGCTGCACGAGTTTCCCGAAGTCCTGGGAGTCGAGCCCAACGAAGCGCGCACCTACTCGCCATTCCTGGTGATCGGCGTGCGCGAGCAGGAGCTCGCCGCCTACGGCCCGTGCGCCGACGATCCGCGACTGATGGCCGCGCTGCGCGACGGCAAGGGCATGATCCTCTCACGGCGCGTGGCGAAGCACCGCAACTACGCGCTCGGGGACTTGGTTCACATGCAGACCCCCGGCGGCCGCGTGGAGGGCTTTCCAGTGGTCGCGATCAGCGACGCCTACGGCTACTTCCCGCATCCGGACGAACGCATGTACGGCGTGGTCAGCGAACGCTGGATGCGCGAGCTCTACTGCATCGACACCGCTCAGGTCGGCACGTTCGCGGTGCGCTTCCGCCCCGACATCGACGAAGTCCAGGCCGAGGGCATCGTGCGCACGGCGCTCGGCATCGGACCGGGCGAGGGCAGCATCGAGACCGGCGCGTACCTGTACTGGTGGCACTCCACCGACATCGGACGCGACTTCGTGCTGTTCGACATCATCATCGCGCTGACCATGGCGCTGGCGGGTCTGGGCGTGCTCAACGGACAGCTCTTGTCCGCGCTGGAGCGCTCCAAGGAGCTCGGCGTCCTCAAGGCGCTGGGGATGAGTCGCGGACAGGTCGCCGGCCACGTCGTGCTCGAGTCGCTGGTGACAGGGGTCGTCGGCGGCGCCATCGGGGCCTTGCTCGGCACGGCGGTGATCCCGGTGATCGTGCAGGCGCTGCAGACCATCTCGGGCTTGCCCTTGCCCGACGTCGGCCCCGGTTGGTATCTGCCCGCGGGGCTGCTCGGAGCGATCGTGGTCGCGCTGCTCGCGGGCCTGTACCCGATCTGGCGCATGAACCGCAACGATGCCATCGCGGCCGTGCGCTTGGGCGGCTGAGCGGGCTCGACGGAAGCTCTTTCCGGGCCGCGTCGGCGGCGTGCAAGCTTGCAACATTCCGCGACAGTGCTCCGGCGTCGCAGGTCCGATACACGGGCGCCCCGGATCCCAGTGCGCATCAAATGCGCGGAATCCGCGCGGCGCACCCCCTGGATCTCCTGCTCGGATGAACGACCTCCCCGATCCGCCCCAAGCCTGCCAGCGGTGTTTCATGGCCGCACGCGACGTGGACGAGCTCCTGCTGCTGGCCCAGGTCGCGGAGCGCACCAACAGCGCCGTGCTCGTGGCCGACACGCAGCGCTACGCGACCTGGGTCAACGCGGCCTTCACCCGCATGACGGGCTACACCATCGAGGACCTCGCCGGCCGTCGCCCCGAAGCGCTCCTGACCTCGGATCGCACCGACCAGGCCGTGCTCGAGCGTCTGCGGCTGGCTCTCGAGGCCCTGCGGCCGATCCGTGTCGAAGCACTCGCGTGTGCCAAGGGCGGTCGAGAGTTCTGGGCCGATGTCGACGTGCAGCCGCTGTTCGACGCGGAGGGCGCGCACACGGGTTTCCTCGGGATCCTCACGGACGTCACCGAGCAGGTGAACATGCGCAGCGCCGTGGCGCACTCCGAGGAGCGCTTGCGGCTCGCGCTGACCGGCGCGGGTATCGGGACCTGGGACTGGAACGTTGCCACGGGCGAGGTGTGGTTCGACGAGCGCTGGTGCAGCATGCTCGGTTACCGGATCGACGAGATCGAGCCGCACGTCTCTTCCTGGGAGCGCTTGGTGCATCCCAGTGACTTGGCGCGCGCCATGCAAGCGATCCAAGCTCACTTCGCCGGAGCGACGGCGGTCTACGAGTGCGATCACCGCCTCAAGTCGAAGAGTGGGGCGTGGGTTTGGATCCACGACGTCGGTCGCGTGCTCGAGCGCGACGCTTCGGGGGCGCCGCTGCGCATGAGTGGCGTGCACATCGACGTCAGCGCGACGAAGTCGATCGAAGCGGAGCGTACGTTCGCCGCGGAGCTTCACCGCACCATCAGCAGCATCCAACAACGCTTCATCGAGGCGCAGCATTCCCGCGATGTGTTCGACGGAGTGCTCGGCGATGTGCTGAGCTTGGCCGGCGGTCAGTGCGGCTTCATCGGCGAGTCCGAGGCGCGCTCCGACGGCACGCCCTTCTTGCGCACGCACGCCGTGCGCGGTTTCGCCTGGAACGGCGAGCTCGGGGGCTTCCGCGAAACCACTCCGGCCAAGAGACCGGTGTTCAGCGGCATGCAAGGGCAGGTCGAGAGCGCGCTGCGCAGCGGAAAGACGGTCCTCTCCCCGGCGACGCACGAGGACCGCGCGCCGCACATGGTGGTGCCCTTGTCCAGCGCCGGCGTGTGCATCGGCGCGATCGGGATCGCCGACCTCGACGCGGGCTACGACGCGACCGCCGCCAGTCGCTTGCAGCCTGCCTTCGATGCCATCGGCCAGATCCTCGGTGCCTGGCGCGACGCGCAAGCGCGCAGCCTGGTCGAGGCCAAGCTCCGCGAGAGCGAAGAGCGCCACCGCCTGATCGTCGACACGGCGCTCGACGCGGTGGTGTCGATGGATGCACGCGGCGTGATCACCGCCTGGAACCGCCAAGCCGAGACCATGTTCGGCTGGAGCGCGCAGGAAGCCGTCGGTCGCCCGCTGGCCGAAACGATCATTCCCTACGGCAAGCGCGACGCCCACCGACTGGGGCTGGCCAACTACCTGAGCCAGCGCTTCGGGCCGCTGCTCAATTCGCGGCTGGAGACGGTGGCCCTGCGCCGCGGCGGAGAGGAGTTCCCCGTCGAGCTCTCGATCGCGCCCCTGCATCGCGCGGGCACGGTCAGCTTCACGGCCTTCCTTCGGGACATCACCGAAAGGCGCGCCGCTCAGTTGGAATTGCGGCGCCATCGCGACCACCTGGAAGAGCTCGTGCTCGAGCAGACCCAGAGCTTGCGCGAGGCTCTGGAACGAGCCGAGGTCGCCGACCGCACCAAGGGCGAGTTCCTGGCGAACATGTCGCACGAGTTGCGTACGCCGATGCACGCGATCCTGAGCTTCGCGCGCCGCGGCGAGAGCAAGAGCCACGAGGCGGCGCAGGAGAAGCTCGAGCGCTATTTCGAGGCCATTCGCGTCAGTGGCTCGCGACTCCTGCTCCTGCTCAACGACCTGCTCGACCTCTCCAAGCTCGAATCCGGTCGCATGCGCTTCGAGATGCGGCGCCATGACCTGCGAGCGATCGTCGAGTCCGCGATCGACGAGTTCCGCGCACTTGCGCTCGAGCGGAGGGTCACGCTCTCGCTCGCTCCGACGAGCGCCGACACGCGCGTTCCGTGCGACGAGGTGCGCATGCTGCAGGTCGTGCGCAACCTGCTCTCGAACGCGATCAAGTTCTCGCCGCTCGAGTCCGCGATCCGCCTGGAATTCGCCGAGGCCTCGCTCTCGACCGCCGACGGCGGCGCTCGCGCGGCGCTCGCGCTGCACGTGACCGACGAGGGCTGTGGCATCCCCGACGCCGAACGCGCCGCGATCTTCGAGAAGTTCGTGCAGTCGAGCCAAACCACCTCGGGCGCCGGGGGCACCGGGCTCGGGTTGGCCATCTGCCGCGAGATCGTGAACGCTCACCAGGGCACGATCGAAGCGGTCAACAACCCAGGTCGCGGAGCGACCTTCACACTCCTCCTGCCGCGCGAACGCGCGCCACAGCCTGGCCCAGCTCTTCCCGCTCCGCCCGCAACCACGGACGAGGTCCGCACATGAGCACCGCTCGCATCCTCCTCGCAGACGACGAACCGCTCAATCTCGAGATCCTGTCCGAGTCGCTCGATGATGCCGGTTATTCGGTCACCTGCGCGCGCGACGGACAGGAGGCGTGGGATCTGCTGCAGGAGTCCACGGGTCAGTTCGACGCGATCCTGCTCGACCGCATGATGCCGCGACTCGACGGCCTGTCGGTGCTCGAGCGCGTCAAGTCCAGCCCACGGCACGCTCTCGTGCCCGTGATCCTGCAGACCGCGCGCACCTCCGCGCAAGAGCTCCGCGAGGGCATGCGCGCCGGCGCGTTCTACTACCTGTGCAAGCCGTTCGACGACGAGACCATGCTCGCAGTCGTCAAGTCGGCGGTGGAGGACCACCAGCGCTACCGCGAGGTCCTCGACACCGCTCTGCGCGGCGCACGAACCTCGCTGTTGCTCGAGCGCGGCACGTTCTCGTTCCGCACACCGGACGAGGCTCGCGACTTGGCCGCATTGCTCTCGGGAGTGGCCGCCGACGGCGCGCGGGTCTCGATGGGCTTGGTCGAGCTCCTGCTCAACGCGGTCGAGCACGGCAACCTCGGCATCACCTACGACGACAAGTCGCGCCTCAACGCGCTGGGAACCTGGGAAGCGGAGGTCGCGCGGCGCTTGGAGTTGCCCGAGCACCGCGACAAGCGCGCCCGCGTCGAGTTCTCGCGCGAGCCCTGCGGGCTGCGCTTCCTGGTCAGCGATTGCGGCAAGGGCTTCGACTGGCAGCGCTACCTCGAGATCGACGCAGCGCGCGCCGCTCACACCCACGGTCGAGGGATCGCGATCGCCAAGCAGATGTGCTTCGACGAGTTGCGCTTCCTGGGCGGTGGCAGCAGCGTCGAGGCCATCCTGCGCGTGCCCCAACCCGACGCTCCGAAAGCTGGTGCCTGAGGTCGGCGCGTGCTCCGCAAGAAGTCCGGCGAGCGCTCTTTACGGCCACGAACGGCGCCGCTAGGATCTCCACCCCCAAAGGTGGGGACGTAGCTCAATTGGTTAGAGTACCGGCCTGTCACGCCGGTGGTTGCGGGTTCGAGTCCCGTCGTCCTCGCCAACTTGCATTCGAGGCCCGTCGCCGAACGCGATGGGCCTCGTTCCTTTCGGGCCCCGCTGCGTGCCGTCGGCGGCGCAGCCCTTGGGCGGTGTGTGTTCCGGCGCCTCCCAGTCAGGCAGCCGCGGCGTGCACCGCTCGGGGCCGGGGCCACCTCCAGCTTCACTGGCGCGGACGAGCCAGTCCGCGCCGACGGCGCCTTCCCTCCAGGGTCGCCGTGGCTATCTTGGCGGCACCGCTTCCGCCGCCGCATCGCTACCCCTTCTCGAAGACGCCCCCCTTGGACATGGATCTCGACGCCCTGCCGCCGCCGATCCTGGTCTCCGACGCCCAGGCCCTCGCGCGACTCCTGCGGGTGCTCGAGGCGACGCAGGTCGTCGCCATCGATACCGAGGCCGACAGCTTCTTCAACTTCCGCGAGAAGGTCTGTCTGGTGCAGATCACCGCCGACGCCCAGGACTTCCTGGTCGATCCGCTGGCCCGCATCGACCTCGCGCCACTGGGAGCGATGCTCGCCGACCCAACGAAGCAGAAGGTCTTCCACGACGGCGAGTACGACATCCTGATCCTCAAGCGCGACTTCGGGTTCGAGTTCAAGAACCTGTTCGACACGCGCATCGCCGAAGCGGCCCTGGGGGTCGAGAGTCCGGGGCTCGCCGCCGTTCTGCGCGCGCGCTTCGGGATCGAGCTCGACAAGTCGATGCAGCGTTCCGACTGGAGCGCACGTCCGCTGTCGACCAAGCAGATCCGCTACGCGCGCCTCGACACCCACTTCCTGATCCAACTGATGCAGGTCCAGCGGCGCGAGCTCGCCGAGCGCGGCCGTGGCATGATCGTCGAAGGCGAGTGCGCGCGCCTCGAGCGGCTCGTGCCCGCCAGTGGCGAATTCAACCCTGACGACTTCGTGCGCTTGAAGGGCGCGCGCGCGCTCGACCGCTCGGGCCAGCGCCGCTTGCGCGAGCTGTTCGCCGCCCGCCAGGCTCTGGCGCAAGCCGCCGATCTGCCGCCCTTCAAGGTGCTCGGCAACGATGCTCTGGTCGAGGCCGCGCGCCGCGCGCCGCGCGACTTCGACGAGCTCGCGCACGTGCCTGGCGTCAGCCCCAAGCACGTGCGCAAGATCGGTCGCGAGTTGCTCAGCGCGTTGGAGCGCGCGGCCGAGCTCGGTCCGCTCGAGCATCCGCCCCAGCCCAGTCGCAAGGACGGATCGGTGCAGCTCGACGAGCTGGAGTTCGAGCTCCACGAGCGACTGAAGAACTGGCGCCGCGAGCGCGCCGTGCGGCTCGGGCTCGACTCGTCGCTGGTGCTCAACCGCCACGTGTTGGTGCGCCTCGCGCAGCGCAAGCCGATCGAGGAAGGTGATCTGGCCCACGTCGACGGCTTGCTCGATTGGCAGATCAACATGTTCGGACCCGAGATCCTCGACGTGGTGCGCACCGGCCTGCGCGAGCTTCCGGTCGTGATCGCTCAAAGCGCGGGACGCCGGCGCCATCGCGCGCGGCGCGAGGGCGGACGCGGATGAGCGCCGCCGCGGGAGCCGCGTGGCGCGCCTTGCGCCGCGCCGAGATCCCGGTCGTGTTGGTGTTCGCTTCCGCCGCGCTCTCGATCGGCATCTCGACGCCGCTGATCACCGTGGAGAAGGCCTTCTTCCTCGAGAACGACTACTCGATCTGGAGCGGGGTCACCGGCCTGTGGGAGGACGGCGAGCTGTTCCTCGCCGCGGTCGTGTTCTTCTTCTCGTTCGTGTTCCCGATCCTCAAGCTCCTGCTGCTGGCGTGGATCTGGTTCGGCCGGATGGGACTCGAGCGACGGACGCGCGCCGTGCACGCGCTCGAGGAGCTCGGGCGCTGGTCGATGCTCGACGTGTTCGCGGTGGCGATCCTGATCGTCGCCACCAAGCTGGGACCACTGGCGCAGGTCTACCCGCAACCCGGCGTGTACTGGTTTGCGGCGGCGGTCTTGGCCTCGATGGTCGCCACGCGCCGCGTGCGAGCGCTGCTGCCGCGCAGCTGAAGCGCGCGCGGCGAACCTCTGGTCCGAGGAGGGGCCCGAGCGCAAACGGGCCGCGAGGGCGCTGGAGATCTCTCTTCGCCGTGCCTGGTGGCCAACGCGGGAGGTGATGCGCCGCCCTGCGACCGCGGGTGCTCCGCGGTCCGCTCGCAGCGCCACTGGCACCAGCGGTGGCGCGCGGACGCTCGCTCGGAGCGCGCTGCGGGCACTCGCAACGGGAGCTGCGGGGCACGCCGCGCAGCCGCCCACGCTGCCTGCCACGCCCACAAATGAGTCGGGCCCGACCGTCTGGTCAGGCCCGCGAGTGTGCGGTGGTGGAGGCTAAGGGAGTCGAACCCTCGACCTTCGCATTGCGAACGCGACGCTCTACCAACTGAGCTAAGCCCCCACGCGAAGGGCGGGGAGGATAGCGTCGGCCGGGGACTTTGCAAAGGGGCTCGGGCGGCGTCCGAGAGCGCCGACTCGGCCTGCGTGGACACCCGCCGCGAGCGCCTCCTATGCTCCCGGCGCCATGCGCGCCATCCTCGTTCAGCGGCTCTGCGCGCAGACCTGGGTCGTCCTGGTGACTTTGGTTGCGCTCGGCGCCGGGTGCTCTGCGCCGCGACCGCACGCGCTTCCGCGCGACGCAGCTTGGATCGTCGCTGCCAAGAGCTGCCGCCTTCCGGAGTGGATGGACTGGTACACGCGCTTCGCGCATCACACATGGCTCGACGTCAAGCGCGGGGACGAAGGCGCTTGGGTCCGGATCGAGGTCGAGGGCAAGCGCACGGGCGGCACGCTCGAGCCGATCCCGGCTTCGGCCGCGCGCGCGGACGTCCGCTGGCGCCGCGAGGTCGAGCTGCACGACGTGCTCGTGGGCGAGCGCGCCGAACGCGTCGCACTGGCGCTCGACGCGGCGGTCGCCCGGCTCGGCCCGCGCTATGCGAGCGACTACCAGGCCTATCCCGGCCCCAACAGCAACACCTTCATCGCCGAGCTCGCGCGCGAGATCCCCGAGCTCGAGCTGTGCTTCGATCACAATGCGTTGGGCAAGGACTACGCGGGCTGGGGCACGCTCGCGCTGGCGCCGTCCGGTACTGGCGTGCGCCTCGACACGTGGCCGCTCGGGCTCACGCTCGCCGCGCGCGAGGGACTCGAGTTGCACTTGGCGCAGCTCGTCTTCGGAGTGCAGCTTTGGCCACCGCGTGTGCAACTGCCCTTCCTACCCGAGTTGCCGTGGAGCGCCTCCGCGGAGCAACACCCGCCGCCGCAGGCTCGCCAGCAGCTCGAGTTCTGCGGCGGATTGAGCGGCGGATCGCGGCCGGTCGAAGCGCAGGGCTCGTTCAGCGTGCTCGAAACCGACACGGGCCAGTGGATCTTCGTGGAGTGGTCGATCGAGCCAGCGGACGGCGGCTCGCGGCTCGACTTGCGCGTCGCCTCGTGGCCCACCGCCGCGGAGCCAGCCACGCTGCGCTTGCCCTTCGACGGCGAGCGCGTCGCGCTCCCCAAGCTCGGCCTCGACGAGCTGACGCTGGAGCTCGAGTTCGAGCGGCGCCCGCAGGGCGAGCTGCGCTTGCACTACGAGGCGCTGCTCGCGCGTTGAGCGACGCGCACGACGTAGGTGCCGGCGACGAGGTCGTGCACGCTCTGCTTCTTCAGGGTCAACAGCGCGGCCGCTAGGTACAGCCCGAGCAGCCCGTACACGGAGAACAACAGGCGCGGCATGGGGAGCTCGCCGCTGGTGAACACCGGCACGGGGAAGCACAGTGCCAGGTGAGCGATCTCCCACGGCACGAGCTTGACGAGCGTGCGCACCAGCGCGGCCTGCGCGCCGATCGTTGCGCCGTACACGTTGACTACGCGCAATCCCAGCCACCGCTTGCCGAGCGTGGCGTGGCGCGCGCTCGCCTCCGACCACGCGTAGTACACCCAGCACGGCAGCGAAACCGTCGCCAGCAGGTAGAGGTGCCAGGCCAGCGCGGACTCGAGCCGCGGCACGAACACCAGCGCGACGCCCCAGTGCAGCGCTTGCACGAACACCGCCAAGATCAGGCCGTCGATCGCGGCGGCCAGTGCGCGGCGCGGAAAGCTGGCCGCGGCCGCGGGAGTGTGCAGGGCAGCGCTCATCGCTCGCGAGGATCGGTGCCGCACGCGCGCGGATCAAGCGCCGTTGCGCTCGGAGAGCGTGAAACTCGGCCGAGCGGGAACCCGCGCGCCCGCGGCGCTAAACTCCTCGCCCTCGTACATCTCGCGCGGCCGCGCGCCGCCCCGCCAGGAGAAGCCCCGTGAAGGATTCGCTGAAGACCAAGACCACGCTGAACGTCGACGGCAAGAGCTATCAGGTCGCCTCGCTCGCCGCGCTCCAGAGCCACGGCCACGCGCTCGCGCGCCTGCCGTTCTCGTTGCGCATCCTGCTCGAGAACCTGCTGCGTCACGAGGACGGTTCCGAGATCACGCGCGAGACGATCGACGCCATCTTGAAGTGGGATCCCAAGGCCGAGCCCGAACGTGAGATCGCCTTCAATCCCGCGCGCGTGCTCCTGCAGGACTTCACCGGCGTTCCGGTGGTCGTCGACTTGGCCTCGATGCGCGACGCGATGGTGGCGCTCGGCGGCGATCCCAAGAAGATCAACCCCGGCGTGCCGCTCGAGCTGGTGATCGACCACTCGGTGCAGGTCGACCACTTCGGTACGCCCGATGCGCTCGAGAAGAACAGCGTGCTGGAGTTCGAGCGCAACCGCGAACGCTACCTGTTCCTGCGTTGGGGCCAGCAGGCCTTCGACAACTTCAAGGCCGTGCCGCCGGCTACGGGCATCGTGCACCAGGTCAACGTCGAGTACCTGGCGCGCGTGGTGATGGCCGAGAAGGGCTGGGCCTACTTCGACACGGTCGTCGGCACCGATTCGCACACCACGATGGTCAATGGCCTGGGTGTGCTCGGTTGGGGCGTCGGCGGTATCGAGGCCGAGGCCGCGATGCTCGGCCAACCGGTGTCGATGCTCGTGCCGCAGGTGATCGGCTTCCGACTGTCCGGCAAGTTGCCCGAGGGGTCGACCGCCACCGATCTCGTGTTGCGCGTGACCGAATTGCTGCGCAAGCGCAACGTCGTCGGCAAGTTCGTCGAGTTCTTCGGGCCCGGCCTGGCGACGCTGCCGCTCGCCGATCGCGCGACGATCGCCAACATGGCGCCCGAGTACGGCGCGACCTGCGGCATCTTCCCGATCGATCAGACCACGATCGACTACCTGCGCTTCACCGGTCGCAGCGAGGAGCAGTGCAAGCTCGTCGAGGCCTATGCCAAGCACCAGGGCGTGTTCCACGACGCGAGCACGCCGGTGGCGCACTACACCGACGTGCTCGAGCTCGATCTGGCGACGGTCGAGCCCGCGCTCGCCGGTCCCAAGCGCCCGCAGGATCGGCTCTCGATCCAAAACGTGAAGAAGAGCTTCGAAGTCGAGCTCCCGGGGCTGCTCGTCGGTGTCAAGGGTGCCAAGGCGCCGGCCGGCGGCGGCACCGCAGTCGCAGTCGCGGCTCCCAAGGTGGCCCTCGAAATCGACGGGAAAAAGGCCGAGCTGACCCACGGTTCGGTGGTGCTCGCGGCGATCACCAGCTGCACCAACACCTCCAATCCGAGCGTGTTGATCGCGGCCGGGCTCGTGGCCAAGAAGGCCGTCGAGAAGGGGCTGGCCACGCAACCCTACGTCAAGACCAGCCTCGCGCCCGGCTCCAAGGTCGTCACCGACTACTTGGCGCAGGCCGGTCTCACGCCGTATCTGGAGAAGCTCGGCTTCCACACGGTGGGCTACGGCTGCACGACGTGCATCGGGAATTCGGGGCCCTTGCCCGACGCGGTGTCGAAGGCGATCGATGCGCATGGTCTGTGCGTGGCCGCGGTGCTCTCGGGCAATCGCAACTTCGAAGGCCGCGTGCATGCACAGATCCGCGCCAACTACCTGGCCTCGCCGCCCCTGGTGGTGGCCTATGCGCTCGCGGGGCGCGTCGACTTCGATCCCAAGAGCGAGCCCATCGGCAAGGGGAGGGACGGCCATCCGGTGTACCTGAAGGACATTTGGCCGACGCAGAAGGAAGTCGCCGACGCAGTGGCGCAGTCGGTGCGCTCGGAGATGTTCAAGAAGAGCTACGGCTCGGTGTTCGAGGGTTCGGCGAGTTGGCGCGCGCTCGACGTGCCCAAGGGCGCGACGTACACCTGGGATCCGAATTCGACCTACATCAAGCGCGCGCCGTACTTCGATGGCATGGGCAAGTTGCCGGCGCCGTTCGTCGACATCCGCGGCGCGCGCGTGCTCGCGTTCCTCGGCGACAGCATCACCACCGACCACATCTCGCCCGCGGGCAACATCAAGGCTTCGAGCCCGGCGGGCAAGTGGCTGCAGGAACGTGGCGTCGGGCAGGCGGACTTCAACCAGTACGGCGCGCGCCGCGGTCACGACGAGGTCATGGTGCGCGGCACGTTCGCCAACGTGCGTCTGAAGAACAAGTTGCTGCAGAACGTCGAAGGTGGCGAGACCGCGCTCTTGCCCGACGAGAAGCAGATGTCGATTTTCGACGCCTCGGCGCAGTACCGCGCGCGCAAGGTCCCGACCATCGTGCTCGCGGGCAAGGAGTACGGCTCGGGCTCTTCACGCGACTGGGCCGCGAAGGGGCCGGCGCTGCAGGGCGTCCGGGCCGTGATCGCCGAGAGCTACGAGCGCATCCACCGCTCGAACCTAGTCGGCATGGGCGTCGTTCCGCTGCAGTTCCGCGGGGGCGAGACGGCCGAGTCCTTGGGATTGACCGGACGCGAGACCTTCGACGTCCTGGGTCTCGCCGACGCCATCGCCCAGAACTTCGCGAACGGCCGCGAGCTGACCGTGCGCGCGACACGCGTCGACGGCAAGGCCTTCGACTTCAAGGCGATCTGCCGCATCGACACGCCGCAAGAAGTCCACTACGTGCGCCACGGCGGGATCTTGCAGTACGTGCTGCGCAAGCTGGCCGGCACGGCCTGACGAACTCGGGTTGGAGCAGCGCTCGGCCCAACGACCGCGCGCGGCTCCCCGAAAATAGCCATGGTTGAGTTCGAGCCGGCCGCGCGGCGGAGCGCACGTTGGACGCTGGGGATCGGCGTGCTGTCGATCGCCGTGTTCTGGCCGCTGAACTGGTGCCTCGAGGGCGATCGCACGCACATCCTGTTCTTCCCGTTGTGGCTGGGCTACGTGCTCGCGGTCGACGGGCTGGTGCAGTTCCGCACGGGTACGTCGTTGTTGAGGCGCGCGCCGCGCTGGTTCGTCGCGCTGTTTCCGCTCTCGGTGCCGAGCTGGTGGCTGTTCGAGTGGTTCAACGAACGTCTGCAGAACTGGTTCTACCTCGGCGCCGAGCGCTTCAGCGACGTCGAGTACTTCTGGTATTGCACGCTGAGCTTCTCGACCGTCGTCCCCGCAGTGTTCGAGAGCGCGGAACTCGTGCGTTCCCTGCCGTTCATCGAGCGATTCGCGCGCGGGCCGAGGTTCCCGCGCGGGGGCGACACGGCGCTCTATCGCATCCTGCTGGCGAGCACCGGGCTCGCGATGTTGGTCGCGACGTTGCTCTGGCCGACCTACTGCTATCCATTCGTGTGGACCTCGGTGGTGTTCTTGCTGGAGCCGGCGTGCCTCGCGCTGGGTCGACGCGCCTTCACCGACGACATCGTGCGCGGTGATTGGCGGCCGTGGTTCTCGCTGTGGATCGGCGGGCTCATGTGCGGCTTCTTCTGGGAGATGTGGAACATCTGGTCCTACCCCAAGTGGATCTACCACGTGCCGTTCGTGGGCTTCGGCAAGGTGTTCGAGATGCCCATCCTGGGGTACCTCGGGTACCTGCCGTTCGCCATGGAGCTGTATCTGATCGCGCAACTCGTGATTCCGCGCGGAGCCGCGATTCCGCTGGCCCCGCGCAGCGCAGTAAGCTGAGCGGATGCTCTTGCTCCTGGCGCAAGCCGCGCTGCCGGCGCAGACGTGGGCGTCGTGCGACACACGCTGCGACGCGCTCGTCGCCCGCGACGTCGATCGCGACGGCTTCGACGACGTGTGCGTGCGGCTGGCTGGATCCTGGCAGGTGGCGCGCACCGTCTCGGGGTGGAAGGCGAGCCCTTGGGTGCCCGCCGCGTCCTTGGCGGCCGAGCTCGAGGCCCAGCTCGACGAAATCGCCGCGGCACCTGTGGAGTGGGCCATCCGCGTGGCACCACCGCCCTACGAGCGCGCGGCGCCATCCGCTCTGCGCGCGCGCGGTGACCTCGACCACGACGGCGATCGCGAGTGGATCGAGGCCTTTCGCTGCTCGCGGCCTGGGGAGTTCCTCGAGATTCGTGTGGCCTTCGAGCCCGGCCCGAACGCGAACGACCGCGACGGCGACGGTCTGTCCGAGACCGACGAGGCGCGCTTGCGGAGCAATCCGCTCGACCGCGACAGCGACAACGACGGTTTGCTCGACGGCTGGGAGCTCGCGGGACTTCCGCGCGTCGTCGATCACGGCGGCGCAGCGCTCGATCCGACGCTACCCGACGTGCTGTGCGCGGTCGCTCCGTACGAAGGAGTGGACCGCATCCAGCTGGAGCGCGAGCTCGCGCGCGCCGCCGAGCTCTACGCCGCGATCGGCGTGCGTTTCCACTGGCGCATGGACTCCAGCGTCGCGCCCGCGGATCAGGCCGGAGGTGACTGGGCCGCGTGCGGCGCGCGCCGCTTTCCGAGCCGCGAGCGCGGACTGCTGCACTGGATGCAAGTGACGCCCTGGGGGGGCGGCCAGGCGCAGCAGACCGGAGACATGGGCGGTTGCGGCCAGGGTTTCGCCGTGTTCGCGCACGAGTTCGGCCACCAGCTCTCGCTCTCGCACACGGGCGACAGCGAGCCGGCGTGGTGTCCGCTGTATCCGTCGCTGATGAACTACGCGTTCAACTACGCTCTCGGCGGCGATCCCGCCGCGGTGCGCTTCTCGAACGGTGAGTTCCGCGAGCTCCAGCTCGACGAAACTCGGCTGACGGAGCGCGTGCCCTTCGCTTTCGAGCGCGTCAAATACCTCGCGGCGCCTCCCTTTCGCTTCACGCTCGCGGCCGACGGCCCGACCTCGACCAAGGTCGATTGGAACCACGACGGAGCGTTCTCGGACGAGCCCGTCGCCGCCGACATCAACTACGGCGGATCGACGAGTTGTGGAGTGCGCCGCGACCTCGGAGGGGTGCTGATCGGCGCGGCGCCGTCGCTCGCCTATGTCGACGGGACTTGCTACCTCGCGACGCTCGACACGACGCAAGCCAACGTCGTCGTTCGCGCCTATCGCGGCTCGGAGAGCTGGGATGCGCCGCGCGCGCTGCCGACCAGCTCGACCAACGACGACCCGCTCCTGGTCGGAGCCTGGGGCAAGGGCTGGGTGTTCCTGCGCCGCACATTGGGTTGGCAAGTCTGCGCCTTCGATGCGCAAGAGACCAAGGAGCCGGCGGAGGTCGCCGAGCTCCCGCTGCGCGACCTGTCGGTGGCGCTGGTCGCCGAGCGCTTGCTCTGCGTGACGCGCGACAGCGACGACGCGCTCGAGGTGTTCTGGCTGGATTCCCCCGAACGCCTGCAGGCGCGACCCGGTGGGGTGCTCGACTTGCGCTCCCAAGTTCCCGTGGGCATCGGGGTCGAACCGAGCAGCGGGCGGGTGGTGCTCGCGAGCGCCGCTCCCAACGCGCGTTCCGTGCCGATGTGCTTGCGCGTTTCGTGGTTCGAGCTCGACGGTGACCTCCTGCGGCTCGTCGAGTCGCGTTGGGTGCGCGGCGAGTCGAGCGGCACCAACTGCACGACGCGTCCGGTCATCGCGTTCGACGCGGCGGGTCAGCTCAACGTCTTTCACACCGGCATGCCCCAGGCCGATGGACAGATGACGGCGTGGCGCACGCGGCGCATCGGCAACGCGGCGCTCGACGAAGGGTGGCTGACCTGTCTCCTGTACGACGTTTGGACGCGGACGCGCCGCCCCTTGGCCTTCGCCTGCGGTCCCCAGGGTGCGCTGTTCGCGTTCCGCTGGGATGCGGCGGAGGCCCACGGCATGCGCGTGAATCAACTCTTGGTGGCGCACGACGGATTCGGGCTCGATCGCGCGCCGATGCGCGACTTCGACGACGGTGAGCAGATCCGTCTGCACGGTTTGGTGCACTCGCTCCTGTGGATGCGGCCCGACGACGAATGAAGCTGCTGGTCTCGATCCTGTGCCTGCTCCTCGCAGCCTGCGGCGACTCCGCGTCGCCGAGCTCGGGTGGCCACGATGGCGCGTCCAAGCCCAATGTGGTGGTGGTCGTCGTCGACACGCTGCGGCCAGACCATCTACCGCTGTACGGATATTCCACGAACACGGCGCCGTTCCTCTCCGCGCTCTCGACACGCAGCGTCGTATTCCGGCGCGCGTTCTCCAGCTCGACTTGGACGGCTCCGGCGACCGCGTCGCTGTTCACTTCGCTCTATCCGCTGCAGCACGGAGTGCTCGAGGGGTTCTTCGTGCACCGCACGCGGACTGCCGAGTCGGGCCAAGCGGACACGCAAAGCGTCACGCTCAACCGTCTGCCGGACAACACACCGACATTGCCGGAGCATTTTGCTCGCGCCGGTTGGCAGACCTTCGGTGTCGTCGCCAACGTGAACATCACCGAACGCCTAGGCTTCCAGCGGGGCTTCGCGCAGTTCCGCGACTTCACCGGACTCGAGTACGGCAAAGGCGGCGCGGCGGATCTGGTGCTCGAGCAACTGCGCTCGTGGAAACCCGCGCTCTCGGCTGGGCCGCACTTCCTGTACGTGCATCTCAACGACGTCCATTCACCTTGGCGTGATCGAGAGAACGTGCTCGCCACCGAGCACGACATGCTGACCAAGAACCGCATGGCCTACGACAGCGAGATCCGCTTCGTCGACACCATGCTGGGCAAGGCCTACACGGAACTCGGCTGGAGCAAGAACACGATCCTGTGCATCGTCTCCGACCATGGCGAGGAGTTCATGGAGCACGGCCAGACCGGGCACAACCTGTCGGTGTATCGCGAGCTGATGCAAGTCGTGATGCTCGTGTCTTGGCCCGAGCGCTGGCGAGGACCGCGCGAGGTCGTGGAGAACGCGAGCCTGATCGATGTCTTCCCGACGTTGGTCGAGCTCAGCGGTGCGCCGTACGTCGCGGGTCTCGAGGGCCGATCGCTGGTCGATGTGGTCGAGGGGCGCGCGACGGTGGGTGAGCGGGCCTTGGTCGCGCACCGCATCGATCGGCGCGTCGGAGGTGAGCTGTGGGCCGTGGTGCGCGGAGACTGGAAGCTGATCCAGCGCGTCGGCGGTGGCGAGGAGCTGTACCGCGTGTCGCGCGACCCGGCGGAGAAGCTCGATCTGGCGGCTGAGGAGGTCGCGGTCGTGCAGGAGCTCAGGCGCGAGCTGGAGGGCTTTCGAGCGCGCGCGAAGCGCATCGGCGGGGAAGCGATCGACGTGCAGTTGGATGCGGCGGAGATCGAGAAGTTGAAGACCCTGGGGTACGCGGGGGACGAGAAATAGGGCGGGGGAGAGGGGAGCGGAGAGAGGAGAACGGCGCGCGGAGGGAGGAGAGCGCGAGGGGAGAGAGAACGCGCGAGGAGAGAACGCGCGGAGGAGAACGCGCGGAGGAGAACGCGCGGAGGAGAGAACGTGCGGAGGAGAGAACGTGCGGAGGAGAGAGAAGAGCGCGCGAGGAGAGAGAAGAGCGCGCGGGGAGAACGCGCGGAGGAGAACGCGCGGAGGAGAACGCGCGGAGAGAGAAGAGCGCGGAGAGAGAAGAGCGCGAGGAGGAGAACGCGCGGGGAGAGAAGAACGCGCGGGGTGAGGAGAGAGAGCGGCGCAGAGGGACTGCCTCGGCGGGTTGAGACGCGGGCTTCAGCCAGCGGCCGCGCGTTCGCGCGGCCTCGGGAGATCCCTGCCGAACGACGCCAAGGCGTCGTTCGGCCTTCCGCGCGCTCGGCGGCGCGCGGAAGACGGGCTTACTTATCCGCGACGTCTTCGAAGTCGAAGGTGTTCTTCGGGTCGGCCTTGGCGATCTTGAACACGTACTTCAACCCGGCGGGCGGAAGGGGATCGCTGGCGGGGGGCGGCGTCGTGGCGTCTTGTGCCTTCTGAGACGGGGATTGGGACTCTTCGTCCTTGCGCGGTTCCTTCATCGGCGGAGTTCCTCTTCGAACAAGCGTGCCTTGCGCATGTCTTCGACGCAACGGAGAGCGTCACCGCGCACGGCGTGCGGCACGATTTCGACCACTTGTTCGACGGTGCGCGTGCCGTCGCAGCGTTCGAGGAGCAGCGCTGCCGCGGCCGAAAAGCACTGCACTTCGCCGGTTGACGGATCGTAGACCAGGTTCGCGTCGCTGCGGAACTCGGGCTCGAGCTCGCGGTCGAAGCGCGCGCGATCGCCCTCTTCGACGATGTCGGACTGGTAGCGCGGACGCAGCGTGGCGGAGTCGATCGCGCCAAGTCTCTGATCGATCGAGGCCCGATCGAAATGCAGGGCGCGGCGCACGAGCTCAGCGCGGCGCCGCGGCTTGTTTCCTCCGCTCGCGCGCTCGCCGCGCTCGAGCACTTCCGCCACCAATCGCTCCCACGTGCCCCACTTGGCGAGATACAGGAAGTAGTGACTCTTGAGCTCGTGGTAGAGCATGTTGGTGTTCTGGAACACCGGGAAGTGTGAACGCAGCGCGCGTGTGAACTCGAGATAGGCGTCGCGCGCTTCGCGCCGACTCATCCCCGAGCCGGTCTTGAAGTCGTAGTAAACCTGCAGATCGGCCTGCGCATCGGGGTAGATCTCGACGATGTCGAATTCCTGGCGGCGACGGAAGATCTCGCTCGTCTCGTCGAGATAGAAGACGCGCACGCTGACTTCTTGGATCGCCGAGCGGTTGTCCAGGATCGTGCGCAGGGTCGCGCGCGCTTCCTCGCGCGTCTCGGTGGGGAATCCGACCATCACGTACAGAGTCACCGAGAGTCCCGCGTTGCGCGCACGGTGCACCAGCTCCATCGAGCGATCGGGGTCGGTGCCCTTGCACATGCGGGCCAACACGCGACGCGACGAGCTCTCGTAGCCGAAGGCGATGCGCTTGCAGCCCGAGGCCGCCATCGCGCCGCAGACCTCTTGCGTGAACGCCTCGTGCTCCAGGCGCGCGTCGCACCACCAGTCGATGTCGAGCTTCGCGTCGAGGATCGCTTGAGGCAGCCGCGCCGCCATGTTGGGCGGCAAGTCCTCGATCGCCAGGTAGAAGTGCTTGGTCTTGTACTTCTCGGTGAGCTTGCGCATGTCGTCGACCGTCTGCTCGATCGCACGGCCGCGGTAGCCCGGTCCGATCACCGTGTAGAGCGTGCAGAACACGCACTTGCCCCAATAGCAGCCGCGCGTGATGGCGAGCGGCAGCACGAGTTCGGGTGAGAAGTACTTGTCCAGCGGCAGGCCGTCGAAGTCCGGCGTCGGCAGCGTCTTGATGTCGAGCGGATCGCGCTTCTCGCTGTGCTGCACCTCGCCGCGTCCGTCACGCCAGATCAGATTGGGAACGCGCGCGAGGTCGCGGCTCGAGCCCAGCTCCTCGCACAAGCGCAGGAGCGGGCCCTCGCCCTCGAGCATGATGAAGCTGTCGATGACCTCCCAGACCTCGGGTCGTTTCGAGAGCTTGTCCGCGGTGTACGCCAGCAATCCGCCGCCGACCGTGACGTGCACGCTGGGCTTCCACTCCTTGATCAGGCGCGCCAACGTGAAGGTCGGGATCGCTTGGCTGGGGAACGTCAGCGAGATTCCGATCAGGTCCGGATCGAGGGCCTTCAAGCGCGGCAACGTGTGCTCTCGGAAATACTCGATGAATGGATTCTCGCGCTCGTCGCTGATCGCGGCCAGGATCTCGGACGTGCGCTCGACCGAGTAGCGCATCACGAAACCGTGCGGCGTCAAGCGCGTCGGCGCGTACTCCGCCGAGAAAATGCGCAACGCTTGCTCGACCGTGCGTCCGGCCCACAGGTAGCGCTCGTAGTCGTAGAACTGCGCTCGATCGCGCAGCACGGCCTTGGCCTCTTCGATGTGCGCCGCGACCGCGTCACCGAGCAGCGCGATCTCGGACAGCGTTTGGTAGCGCTCCATCTCCGAGAAGCGCAGCGCATCGCGTTGGTCCAGTGCATCCAGCCCATCTCCGGCGCGCACTTTCGCGAGCGCGCGTTCGATGCGCGCGCGAGAGAGGAAGTGGTCGTAGGCCAAGATGCTCTCGTCGAACTGCTCGACGCGTTCGACGCCGTGCACACGCAGGTAGGCCGCCAAGGACGGCAAGCTCAAGTAGGGTTGCGTGAAGTGGCCTTGCGGCGGGAAAATCAGTGCGACCTTCATGCTCACTTTCCTTCGTCGTTGGGGCGCGCGGTCCCACGCGGGCGCACGTTCAGCTTGACCAGTTCCTCGCGCGAAACGTGCAAGGGCTCGCGCTCGTCGATGTGCACATAGCGGTCCAACTCGACGTCGCGCTTGAGCGACACTTGGCCCGACGGCCAGTGCACGACGATCGAAGCCCGGCCATCGACGCTGCCCAGCCCGAAGTGCAAGCGCGGGTCGTGCGACGAGTACAGTCCCTGCGTCGTGCGCATCTCGCGCGACCAAGTGCGCCCGCCGGCGACGACCTCGACCAACGCGCCGAACGCGTCACGACCCGAGCGCTCGCCGCTGAGCCTCACTCCCAGCCAATGACCAGCGCGCGTCGAGCGGTTTTCCAGGAGCCGCGGCCTCTCGTCCATGTCCACGATCAGCACGTCGACATCGCCGTCGTCGTCGGGATCTCCGAACGCGACGCCGCGCGCGGAATGCTGGGCCTCGAACGGTCCACCGACCTTGTAAGTGGCGTCGATCCACACGGTTTGCCCCTGTGTGCGCTGCACGGCCTCGAAGAGCTGTGTTTCCATGCGCCAACCGCTCATGCCAATGTCCTTGGCCTGCGGATACACGTGGCCGTTCGCAACCAAGATGTCGAGGTCGCCGTCGCAGTCCGCGTCGAAGAAGCCACCGCCCCAGGCCAGCTTGTCCATCGTCGCGCTGGCCAGACCGAGCGGCCGCGCGCGGTCCGTGAAGCGCCCTTGGCCGTCGTTCACGTGCAGCGAGTTCGGCTCGAAGTCGAAGTTCGTGCGGAACACGTCGAAGTCACCATCGCCGTCGGCGTCCTCGATCGAGAGTCCCATGGCGCTCGTCGGACGACCGTCGGAGCCCGAGGCGAAGCCGCACTTCGCGCCCTGCTCCTCGAACTTGCCTCCACCCAGGTTGCGGAACAGGTTCGAGGGCTGCATGTCGTTCGCGACGAGGATGTCCGCGTCGCCGTCGCGATCGATGTCACTGAACACCACGGCGTACGAGCACAGCGGCTTCTCCAGCGCGAGACCGCACTCGAGCGTCGCCTCGCGGAAATGCCCCGCGCCATCGTTGAGGTAGAACACGTTGGGCGCGCCGGGGTTGAAACCTTGTCGGTTCTCCTCTTCCGGTCCCCAGCCGACCTCGATGTCCTTGATCACGTTGCGCTTGCCCGCGGCCGGAGGATGCTCGAGATCGAACAGGCAGTAGTTGGCGACGTACAGATCGAGATCACCGTCGTTGTCCGCATCGCCGAAGGCCGCTCCGCTGGACCACAGCTCGTTGCCCAGTCCACTCTCCGCGGTGACGTCGACGAAGGTCGCGCCGTCGTTGCGCAGCAAGACGTCGCGCCCGAAGCACCCCAAGTACAGATCGGTGTCGCCGTCGTTGTCGACGTCACCGGTGGCGATCGCCTGCACCCAATCCGTTCGCGCACAGCCCGTCGCCGCGCCGACATCCGTGAAGTGCAGCCCGCCGTCGTTGCGATAAAGCGTGCTGTGCGCCGTGCGCTCGATGGCGAGTTGAGCCCCATCGTTCAGGTACCGCAGCCCCTGACCGTTGCCCACGAACAAGTCGAGGTCGCCGTCGCCGTCGTAGTCGAGCCATGCGGCGCCGGTTCCGTTGCTCTCGAGGATGTACCAGCGTCGCGCATCGCCACTGGTCTGGACGAGCTCGAGGCCGGCGCGCTCGGCGACATCGACGAACGCGATCTCGGGGCGCGCGGCGGCCTCGATCTCGGGAGCGCACGCCGCACAGGCTGCGACCCACACCACAGCACCCGCAAGTCGTCGTTCTCGCATTCCGCGAGACTATCCCTCCGCGTTCGACTCTCAAGACGTAGACCGCTGGAGTTCGTGAAGCGCGAGCTCGCTGGCGCTACCGATCCTCGATCGCGACGTCCACCAATGTCGGCTGGAGGACGCGCGTCAGCTCCGCCGGTGCAAGCCCGACCAGGAGCCCGCGTCGGCCCCCGTTGATCCACAGCCGTTCCAGCTGCGCGATCGAGCGCTCCATGTAGATCGGCATCGCGCGCCGCGTGCCGAACGGGCTCGTTCCGCCGACTTGGTAGCCCGAGTGCTTGTCGGCGACATCGGGCCTGCAAGGCGCGATCGACTTGCAGCCTAGCGCGCGCGCGAGCTTCTTGGTCGAGACCTGTCGGTCCCCGTGCATCAGGACCACCAAGGGCTCGCGGCGTTCGTTCTCCATCACGAGCGTCTTGACCACCGCGTGCTCGTCCAAGCCGAGCGAGCTCGAGGACGCAGCCGTGCCACCCTTCTCCACGTAGTCGTACTCGTGTGTAGTGAAGTCGACCGCGTGCTCGCGAAGCACGCGCAGTGCCTGGGTCATGGAAACTCGCTCGTTCGCCATGCCCACAGGCTAGCGCAGCGCCAATCGCTCGTGGCCGCGTCGCGCGGCTCACGTTCCGCGGTGACCATCCAGGCGTGGGCGCGTCTCCAGTGCCTGGCGCTAGCCTGACTTGAAAGGTTTGGATTCTCGTTAAGGGACTTACGGCGGCCGATGGCGCGTGGGCCCTCATTCTCGGACCCGTCGTCGCCGGTCGGCGCGCGAAGGTCGATGTAGTGGGAATGG
>JADYYP010000030.1 GCA_020853575.1 Planctomycetota bacterium | reverse complement strand
GCTGTGGCTCGCGGACAACCGCCGCTCAGGTACATTCACCGCGTGGGAGAGATCGGCGTTGTGTTCGCTGTGGCTCGCGGACAACCGCCGCTCAGGTACATTTCGGAGGGATGCGATCGACCACGAGCATCAGCTGTGGCTCGCGGACAACCGCCGCTCAGGTACATTCGCTCGGCGATGGCGTGGAGCTCTGGGGCGGCTGTGGCTCGCGGACAACCGCCGCTCAGGTACATTACCTTGATCGTTGTATTCATACCAACCGTCGCTGTGGCTCGCGGACAACCGCCGCTCAGGTACATTTCCCCAGCCCGAAGAGTCGTCGGGAATCCCGCTGTGGCTCGCGGACAACCGCCGCTCAGGTACATTCTTCCGGCCGCAAGCCCCTGCTAGCGCGGGGACTTGCGGTCGTCGCGACTTCAGAAAAGCAGGCCCTGGCCAAGAGGTTCCTCGGGCTCAGATTCGGTTTTCCCGAGGAACACCTCCATGTTCGCGAACTGCTTGTCGGTGACCGACACCATCCGGACCTGACCATCCGCGGGGAGCTGAAGGCGGATGGTTCGACGTTTCGAGATGCTCGCTTCCTCACTCGTGCAGTACTGCGCGTACACGGAGAACTGGAGCATGGTGAAGCCCTCCTGCAGGAGCAACTTCCGGAACCGGACGTAGGTTCGCTTCTCTTCCTTGGTGAGAACGGGCAGGTCGAACAGCGTGAACAGCCACATGCCGCGGTACTCCGATAGCGCCGGCGGCTCTCCACGCGAGCGAGGTTTGGCCTTGCCTCGACTCACTCGGTGACCCCGTCGGAGAAGAACATCGGGAAGGTCGGGAGGTCGAGCTCCTTGCGGCGTCCTTCGTACACCGCGAGTAGCGAGGTCGAGATTCCTGTCAGCACGTCGAACAGTGCACGCTGCTCGCCGCGATAGCAGAAGCGCGCGGTGAGGTGCTCGAACATGTGGGCCTTGGTTTCCTTGGTCACGGCTACGTCAGTGCCCCAAGTGCGAGCGATGCTCAGCACTGCGCGGTCGACGACCGGTCGAAGAGGCTCCATCAAGTCATCCGCGAGCGTGAACTGGCTGTACCGATTGTGGTGGTGGATACCGAGGCAGGGGTGCAGCCCCGCCGCGCAGATGGCCCGCGCTGTCATTGCGCGCAGGACGGTGTAGCCGTAGTTCAGGTGGCGGTTGAGATCCTCTGCGGTCCGAGTGCGCTCAAATCGAGGATCGCCAAACACCTGAGGCCAGTACGCACGAGCAACTTGGGCCTCGATGTTGTCTGGGTCTCCGCTGCGCACCCGATCTGCGAGACTCGCGAGTCCACCGTCGTCGCCGTGTTCGAGCACGAGTACGGCTGCCTGCGCTCGCACTTTCGCGCGCACCACCGATTGCCAGAGGCGTTTTCCTGTCGGTCGAGTCGCGGCAACCTGCGCCGCGAGTCGTTCCGCCTGAACGAAGTTCCCTTGCAGCGGCACCATCATGCCGACGGGAAGGCGCGTGTCGTCGCAGCTCACGAACGTCGCACCGGCTGCAGCAAGACCGGCGAGCACTGGATGCGTCAGCGAGACCGCCGGATGGGACACGACGACGACCGCGACGTCCCGCAGCGGCAACGACACCTCCGAGTCGTCCGCGCGGCGGATGACCAGGTTGGAGTGCCGTACGCACAGGCGTACCGCCTCCTCGGAGAAGTCGAGAATGCGATCAGGCACGACAGGGGCGTACGACCCCTATCGGAGAAATCGTGACCTTGCTGCAGGTTCTCTGACGCATGACATTCGGCACTGCCGTTCGTCCCGACTTCGGAACGTCGCTCACTTGTCGCGCGTCTTCGTTCCGGAGGAATATCACCTGAACGGTCCCGTTGTTGAATTCGCTGAACCCGCGCACGGTGTAGAGCGACGAGCCTCCCGCTTGGTTGGACATGCGGACCGAGTCGTTCTTCGCCAGGGAGAACTGGAACCCACCGCCTCGGTCAACCACTCCGTCGGTCTGTCCCGGCCGGCGGTTCCGAAGGCGCTCGTGAGCAGTCAGCAGCGACACAACTCGTCCGACCCACGTTGGTCGGCCCTTACGATCGAGCTGCTCGACGATCTCGATGTGGTGGTTCTCGTCGGAAACAACGTGACGCGCTCGAGGACCGCACGCGATCTCAACGGTCGACGCGGACCTGCGCAACCGCACGGATCGGATCGGAACCGGAGAACCGTGTCTGTTCGGAAGCGACGGCCACGTCGCCGCGTCGTTGATGTCGAGTACCGCGTCAGGCTCCTGAGCTCCAAAGTGCCGTGTCACGATCTCTCGCACTCTGGGGTCGACAATCTTCTCGAAGTCGCGGCGCTTGACCGACTCGAGCGGCTCGCGCTTGTGGGTGAACTGCCCGTCGGATGAGACCCGCCCCTGCTCATCGCGCTGGGGGCTGTAGAGCGACTCGGCGTGGAGCGGTCCGCGAACTCGGTTGTCCACACGGAACGAGACCACCGTTCGGCGGATTGCCTCGGAGATGTCAGCGGTAAACGTGGACCAGGGAGCCTGGAAGCCCGGCAAGCGTCCACGCACGCTCGGGTAGTTTGCCGCATCTTCAGCCGCGCGCTTCAAGAGCGCCGGGACCGACAGCGCTGTCGCCACCGCGTCAAGGGCGTGGTGGCGGTGGTCGTCGCGCTTGTCGCCCGTCTCGGATGTCAGGCATGCTCCCATGCCGAACCAGTTTCGGATGTCTGATGTCAGCTTGCCGTTTCCCACCTGGACCCGCGTCTTGCCCTCGGCATCAACGCCCCGGGCAATGTCGCCGCCGAACAGCAGCCCCATGTACCGGCGCGCGAGCCGTGATGCGAACCGCGTGTCGTTCAGCTGGCTCGACGTGAAGTTGCTCAAGTGCTCGGCGAGTTCCGCTCCTTGCAATCGGAACCTTCGGAGCTTCTCGGGGGACATCCCGTGCTTCTCGACCGCGATCTCCATGCGGCGCACCATCTCTTGCCAGCGGGTCGCCTGCGCGCCAAACGCGTCGTAGGGCGTGCGGTTCTTCTTCTCGTTCCTGTTGACGTCGGCAAAGCACAGAGTCTTGTTGAGGAACGAGTCGTCCAGGCTCCTGGAGAGCGGGAGGATGTGCTCGATGTCCACTTCGCCGCGCAGAAGCTGCGTCATGCCGATCGATCGTCCGGAGTATGGGCATGTGCCACCGCACTCCTTCCAGAGCCGCAGCTTGAGGATGTCCGACGGGCGCGGGTCGGAGATGCCGGCGTCCACGCACTTTCGAATCTCCTCTCGGGCGTCTTCTCGCTCTTCCTCATTCTCGCGCATTTGTCGCGCCAGCTTCTGTCGATCGAGCTTGCTCCGCTTCAGATCGCGCGCGAGTTCGACCCGAACCAGCTTGGGCTTGCCGTAGTTCGCGACGAGCTGGTTCACGACGCGCCTGAGCTCTGTGAGCGCTCGGGCGACAACCGGGTTGCGCAAGTCGGGCAGAGATTCGAGCACCGGCGGCAGTTGCCCGAGGGCTGCCGTGCTCACTCGGCGGCCGTACTCGGCGTCCACAGCGGCGCTGTAGACCAGACCGCGTTCGAGGTGGGGGATCAGCCGTTGCATGGCCATGCGGGACAGAGACATGTAGTCCGAGCTCAGCGGGACCTTCGCTGCGGCCTCCGCTTCAGCCTTTGACGGGTTCAGGAGCGCCCAAGCTCCGAGCCTCGAGCTGGCTCGTCGTCGCAACACTTCTTCGTCTGGGGTGCCCCACAGCTCGAGCACCACGTTGTGCTGCTGATGCGCGTCGAGTTTCGTCCAGCGATCGCCGAAGATCGACAAGAGCGCGGCGTTCGTTCGGTTGCCCTTGATTCGCTTCTCGCCACCCTCCTGGAGGTTGTACTTCGTCGTGCGCGGCAAGCCGAGCAGCTTGGAGACCTCGGAGAACGTGAGCGACTCGGACTTCTCAAGCTCTCCGACGAGGCGTGCGCGTTGCTCGGCCGTGAGCTGCTGACTGGGGTTGCCGGGAACCGCGATCGCGAGGTTGTTCACGGATTGGAGTAGTCGGAAGCGCTGGCTGTCCAGGAAGCACTCTGGCGCGCGGCACCGCTTTCGAGAGCGGGCGATCTCCCCGGTCTTGGGGTGTGCGTACTCGCTTCCATCTTCAATCTCGCACGGCCCGATCGAGCCACGTTGGCTCCGGAGCGGCCGCTGGTGGAAGATGGTCCGTCGCAGCGACTTGACGAATGCCGTGGTCAGCACATCACCGTGGTGTCTGGACTGAGCTGCGACGATCGCCTCGAACTCGGCCACGTACATCTCGCGCGCAGTCCAGCGCTTGCGGATGCGCTCGCCGTCCTTCGCGCACTTGAGCAAGTGCTCTCCTAGCGTTCGATGACCGGCCTTGGCGATCGCTGCCTTCAGATCTGAGATCGATGCCTTGACTTGTCCCTCGTCGTCGTCCGAGCGACCTTCTTTCCGCCCGCTCTTGAACCCTCGTCGTTGGGACAAGTGGTAGAGGGCGCGCCCCAACTGGTGGCGGGTAAGCGAACGATCCAGCGCCGCCGTGCGAAGCACGTATGGGAGCAGTTGGTGGCGTATGTCCGTGTCTTCGACTGTGAGCTCGAGCGCGATCTCATGGTCGAGCCGCTTGATCAGCGCGTCGCGCGCGAGCTCCGGACTGCCCGCAGTCTGTATGGCGTTCGACTCCAACTGCGGAAGGAGACCGGCAGCCTGCAGGGTCCTGAACGTGCGCTTCAAGCGCCGAGCGCGACGCTGAGTTTGTCGCCGCTGTTGTCTCGCCTTCCGTCGCGCGACTCCGCGGGTCTCCTCCTTCTGTCCCTGTTCGTAGTTCTCAACACCGCGCTCGAAGATGCGGACGCCGACGCAGGGCGATTCGGGCATCTCCGCTGGAGCGAACAGGAGACCAACAGGTCGATCCTTGTCGTCCAGGCGAAGGCATGCCCACCCGACGGAGTTGGCGCCGATGTCGAGTCCGAGCACGTACGGTTCAGCTTGCGAGTGCTGCACTTCCACCCTCTCCCTTGCGATTTCTCCGAGCGTAGCTAAGCTCACGCCCAATGTACCTGAGCGGCGGTTGTCTCGCTGAGACACAGTAAGCAGACTTCCGTCTGACGCAGGGTCGGATCCTCGGATCCCCCGAGAGCGCTGCTTCGGCGGCGCTTTCTTTTTTTTGGCACTGCAACGGACGTTGGCGCGCGACGCCCTGGTCCGCCTCATCGGACGTCGCGCATCCCTGGCCATCGGTCGCTGCGCCCCGCGCGCGCAACCTACTGCAGCCACCGCCTGAAGCTCTGGTCCTCTTCCTGAGGCGCGCTGCGCGACTCGAGGATCTGGCGCTCCACTTCCGCGGCGCGATCGAACGCTCGGGCAGCGGATGCCGCGGCGCCGGGCGCGCCGTTCTTCAAGACCTCGAGCATCTTCGATTGGACGAAGCGCGCGACGCGCAGGCGCCGCTCACGCCACTCCTCGAGCTTGTCGGGCTGGCTGGTCACGACGCGCGCTGCTGTCGAACTTCCTCGAACGACAGACCGGCACCATCGAGCACGGCCTTCTCGCCGCTCGCGAGCTCCCAGCGGGCGATGTCGGCGTCGACGAACGCGGGGCTGATCTCCATGGCTCGACAGCGACGCTTCAGCTTGTGCGCAGCGACGAGCTGCGTTCCGGATCCGGAGAAGGGCTCGAGCACGACCTCGCCCTCGCGCGTGTGGAAGCGGATCGGCCGCTCGAAGATCTCGAGCGGCTTCTGCGTGGGGTGGATGCCGTCCTGCTGGCCGACCTGGTCGATCTCCCACACGGTGCTCTCGCTGGGCGGAGGACGGCGATCGGGCTCTGGGCAACTGCCCTCGATCCAGCCGTAGAACGCGGGCTCGTGCTGCCACATGTAGTGCGAGCGCGTCAGCACCTTGCGCGCCTTGACCCACACGATCGTCTGGTGCACGAGTAGGCCGTTTTGCTTCCAAGCGTCTTCGACCAGCACTTGGCGGCGCGTGGCGTGCCACTGGTAGATCGGGACGCGTTCGATGCAGTGCGGCAGCGCGACGCGCAGGAACGACGCGAAGAAGTCGACGCTGGTGTCGGGGTCGACGTAGTCGTCCCAGTGCTTGTCCTTGACCTCTGGTCTGTTCACGAACGACTGCGGGTGGTTGCCACCCTGATAGTCGACGAGGTAGGGCGGGTCGGTCGCGAGCAGCGAGGCCCTGTCGCCGGCCATCAGTCGCGCCAGGTCGTCCGCGCTGGTCGAGTCGCCGCAGAGCAGGCGGTGTGCTCCCAAGAGCCACAGATCGCCTCGCCGCGTCACCGGCTGCTCCGGCGGAACCTGCGCGCCCGGATCATCGAGCGCGAGCGCGACGTCGAGCCCTGCGTCGCGGATCAGCTTGTCGATGTCGCCGTCGTCGAATCCGAGGCCGAGCACCTCGCCGGCGTCGCGCAGCGCAGAGAGAGTTCTCGCGAGCGCGTCGTCGTCCCACTCCGCGAGCTCGGCGGTGCGATTCAACGCGATGCCCAGGGCCGTGGCCTTCACGTCGTCGAGATCCAGCAGCACGACGTCGCACTCAGACCAGCCGAGCTCGCGCATCGCTGCGAGTCGCCCGTTGCCGCCGATCACACGCAGCGAGGAGGCCTGGACCACAAGGGGCTCGGCCTGTCCGAAGCGTGCGAGCGACGCGCGGAGTGCTTCGAGGTTGGTCTCGGGGTGGAGGCGGGCGTTGGCGGGGTCGGTCACGAGGGACGCGAGCGCGACCCGGGTCACGGTGAGCGGCGTCGAAGTCTGCATGCCGCCGAGGTACTGAACGGCGGTCGCGCGCTCACGCGCCGTGAAGGCTCTTCGAGCAAGTCGTGGATTACCGCGAAACTGGCGACGCGTATTCCCGAGGGCGGGGGGTGGAAGTGCTTCCAGCGACTCGCAACCTCAAACGCTCAAGGCGACTCGCGTACAGTTGGGCCTGTCTTCGGGAGTGCGGACGTCAGCGCGTCGCGAACGTTCTCGAGTACCGACTGGACCTCGTTGGGAACGTTGCTGCGATCACCGTCGAGGCGGCCCGCGTAGGAGATCCAGCACGAGCCATCGACGACGGTCCACTCACCCAACACCGTCAACAAGAACTGGGTCTTGTGCATCGAGCCGGGTCCGTAGCAAAGCGTCACTGCAAGCGACGTTGGACGCACCATCGTCAGCGAGCGCGCGTCTGCCTGGACGACGTTCCAGTGTTCCCTGGTGAATGCCTCGGAGATGCCTCGGCTCACCGACTCCGGGTCGGCCAACATGACGGCGACACCGGGACGTCCGGTCGATGTGTTTGGTCTGCCGTAGACGCCCAAGCACGAACTCACCACCGAGAGCAAGGCGACGCAGAGCGTTAGAGGCGGTCGCATAGGGGGTTGATCTGGAGGCAGTGGCGCGGGTTACTTCGGAGAAGGTCGCTTGCTAGCCCGCCGGCAACTCGCCGACCGAGCGCAAGGGAACCTGTAGATGGGGGCGACGCGATCCGGCGTCACTTCGAGCGGCTGCCAGTCATTGAAGCGGTCGTCGATCGTCGGCGGAATCTCGTCCGGCGAACTGAAGTCGGCGAGACCGCCTCCCCGCGGGCTTACCACCCGGTAGAGAAGTTGAACTTGTCCGCGATGGACCAACTCCCCCAGCGGTAAGGCGAGCCTGGCCATGGATGTCGCATGCAGGCGATCGAACAGCGTGTCCAGGTCGTACTCGATCGGGTGGCGCTCACGGCGCGCTTCGTCGATCAGCCGGAGGATCTGCTGACGAATGCTTGCCCTGTCGCTACCGGCGCTCATCGAGTCACGTGCTTCATCGGGTCGCAATCACGCGAGCCGTCTCGTTCTCACGCACGGTGACGCGCGTGTGCGCATTCCCACCCGTCCACTGCGTGCCGTACTTCCCCAAGGGGACTTCCCAACGGATCGTACAGGCGATGAAGTACTCGCCTGCTGGGAGGTTTTCGAACACGAATCGACCCTCTCCGTCGCCGACAGTCTCCCGGCGGTACGGGTTCACGCGCGGGTCTGCGCTCTCCAGGTTCTCGCCGCCCACAACGCCACGCGAATACCACTCGGTGGAGTACGTCGTTACGGGATTGAGCCACACGGTGTTGCCAGCGCAGTACTTCACATCGCCGCCGCGAGTCTTGATGAACGCTTGCCCCTCGATGCGGCCGGTTCCGGTCTCTGCGTACGGCACGTATTCGGACTCGATGAAGACTGCTCGGCGCGACTGCGGTGGCGAAACGCACGACGAGACGGCGGCGACGAGAGCGAGCGGTGCGAGTGACTTCATCGCGGCGAAGGTACGCCGAGACAGAAATGCAGCAACCCCATTTGCAGCTTCCTGCGAGGGGTTCCGTGGAGTGGGAACCAAACGGCCTGACTTCCCGCGATCGCGACGCTTGCTCAGCGTGGGGTGGGGTTGTCCGTGAGCCCTAGTAGGTAGTCGGCGGAGACGCCGAGGGCCGCGCATATGGCCTTGAGCGTGTCCGCGCGAATTCCGGCGCGCGCGGCGTTGTTCTCGATGTTCGAGAGCTTGGCCTGTGTGATCCCCGAACGGTACGCGAGCTCCATCTGCGACCACGAAAGCGCCTCACGCATCGACCGGACACGCGATCCGTCGACGGCGTCTTGCGCCCTTGAGTGCCCCTCGCCTGACCGTCCGGACCGTTTCAAGCCATCGTAAGTAACCGTCGCGAGAGGACTTGGCAACGCCTTGGGTATGCCCTGCGGGATATTCCGATATTCTTTGACTGTGGGGCATGCCCCGCCGAATATACCCGCGTGCCCGGCAGGTGCCGCGCACGTGCCCAGAAGGGACGCAAGCCATGCACGCCACGAAGTCCACCGCCGCAGCCGCTCCGAGGCCCGAGCCGGGCCGCCGCAGCCTGCTCGACGCGCTCAAGCACTTCCAGCGCGGAGTCGCCACCGTCAACGCCGTCGAGCTGCGCGCCCTGCGATCGCGCGACGCCCAGGCGACGGTGATCGCCCGCGCTCCACGGATCGGAGACGCCAAGTGAAGTACCCTCCGTCGATCCGAGCGGTGGTGCGTGACCACCTCGACTGCGCGTGCAGCGCGACACAGTCGAAGAGCGAGTCGCTGATCGGCGACCTCGAAGCGCGCGAAGTGCTGGTCTCGGGGCTCGCGAGCCTCCAAGGCGCGATCGACGCGATCGGCCTCGAAGCGGAGCCTCGCGAGATCGCGCGCGAAGAGCTGAACCTCGAGACGCTCGAGACTCGCAAGCGCGACGCCCTCGACTTCCGCGAGCAGTCGGTGTGGTCGATCAAGTCCGCCCTCAAGCGCGCGTTCTACGCGGGGGTCGCGTCCGGCATGAAAGCCCAGCTCGAGTTCGCGCGGAAGGCTGGTGCCCGGTGACCATCCACGACGTTCTGCGCGAGGCGCAGGAACAGCGCGCGCAAGAAGCACGCGACGAGCATCGGAACGCGATCCTGACAGATCTCGCGATCAACGGTCCGCGCGTCCTCGCGCGTGACTGCCCGCAGGGCTTCAGCTTCACGTGGGACCGCGGCGTCCCCGGCGGCCGCGAGTACACGTACACCTACGTCGAACACCTCAAGTGGTCGATCCCGGTCTTCGCGTGCCCCGAGCGCGACGACGACCGCGTGTGGAGCGAGGAGCTCGAGCGCGTCGCAGCGCAAGCGTGGTGGCGCGAGCAGCGGCGCGCCGACCGCGCAAAGGCGGTGGCGACGTGAAGCAGAGCGCTGAATCCCGGCAGGAGAAGCGCAGGAAGTGCCACGCCACTTCGAGTGCGGCGTACCGACGCGAGATCGAGCATCTCCGCTCTCTCGGGCGGCGCAGCGACGAACAGACCGGACGGCTGCTCCAGAAGCACCAATTAGCTCGCCGCGCGGTCGTCGCGCTCGGAGACCGGATCGCGCGTGCGCTGACACCGGCCGAGGCTTCGAGGTTCGCGGCTGCCCTGCAGGGCGCGCAGCGTGAGCTCGACGTGCTCGACCGCAAGCTCGGACTGACGTTCGACCGCCGATCGGAGGCTCTCTGATGTACCCCGCGATCGAAGAGCTCGTTCAGCTCCCGACCGACGAGCTTCGGCGCCGGCGGCGCGAAGCGGCGGAGACACTCGC
>JADYYP010000029.1 GCA_020853575.1 Planctomycetota bacterium | reverse complement strand
CCCCCGAGCTCGCGCGGTAGCGCGAGCGCTGGCTGAAGCTGTTCCATGCTTCGTTGCCGGCGCGCCTGAAAGACGAAACGACGCCTTGGCGTCGTTTCGTAGGAACCCCCCGAGCTCGCGCGGACGCGCGAGCGCTGGCTGAAGGTGGTACCGCGCTCAGCAGCTCACGGTGCCATCGTCAGTTCGAGCGCGTCCGACAGGTTGGTGGTCTTCACAGCGGCGGGGTCGCGGTACCACGCCTGCGCATAGATCTTCTGGCCCGCCGAGAACGGAGCACCGAGCGCGTTCGGGTTGAAGGTCTGGTACGCGTTCCAGTCTTGCGTCAGCGAACCGTTGCACTGACCGGACGTGCCGCCCGTGTTCTGCGAGTTCATGCGCTGCGTGGGCGACTTGACGCACAGCAAGCTCGTGCTGCCCAAGCCCCAGCTGATCGGCGTGAAGCCCGCGTTGTTGACGCCGTAGAAGACCAGGCTGTTCTTCTGCCCGTCGACGCCAGCCACGTTCAACATGCAGGGGTTGGCGAGCGTAGCGCTGGGTTGTGCCGTCGCGCTGATCGCGGGGGAGCAGCCGTTCGTCGACGTGCCGGCGGTGCAGTACGACACCGGGCCGCTGGCGCCGTCGAAGCAGATCTCCCAGCTCGTGATCGAGCCGCCGTCGACGATCACATACCAGTCGTACAAGTGCAGCGTGTAGGTGCCCGAGGCGACCGCCACCGACTCGAGGCCGACGTTGTCGATGCTCGAGCTGCCGGTCGGCCACGCGCCGTAGAACTGGTGGTAGTAGCCCGGGGGCATCGTTCCGTTGCCGCAGGAGAAGACGGCTGCCGGCGTATTGCAGGGCCCGGTGCCCACGAGCTCGTCGACGAACACGTAGTCGCCTCCGAACGCGTCCGCGCAGCCGCCGCCGAACACGCCGTCGACTTGCTGGAACAGGTTGACCTTCTGGCCACTCGGGGTTTCGAGCACGATCTGCGTGTCGCCCAGCCAGGTGTGGCTCAGGCCGTTGATCTTGACTTCCTTGATCTTGGTCGAGCCCGGGGGCAGCGTCACCGCCAGCGCGGACGACAACTGACCGGTGGGCATCGTGGTCGGCCAAGTGCCGTCGACCGCGCCGCTCGCGGGATAGCTGCCGCCAGCGCCGCCGGAGACGCACACGGTGGTCGGGCCGCCACCCGTCGGCGGCGAGGAGGGCTGGCCGAAGCACAGATCCCAGCTCGTCAACGTGCCGGCATCGGCGGGAACGAACCAGTCGTAGACGTGCAGCGTCCAGGTGCCGGACGAGATCGGGATCTGCTCGATCGGGGTGTTGTTGATGCCGCTCGAGCCGCTCGGCCACGTGCCGAACTCTTGGCCGAGGATTCCCGGAGGCGTGGTCAGCAGGCCGCAGGTGAACGCGGGATTGCCGCCGCAGCCCACGGTCAGCGGGTCGACGAACTCGTAGTCGCCCAGGGCCTGGTCGGAGCAGCCGCCGCCGTACACGTTGTTGTTGTTCTGGAAGATGTTGTGCAGACCGCCCGCGGGGTCCTCGAGGACGACGTGCATGTCGCCGATCCAGGTGTGCGAGAGTCCGTTGAGCTTGACCGAGTTGAGCACCGTCGCGCCGGGGGGAACCGTGACGGACAGGGTGCTGACGAGCTCTCCCGTCGGCATGATCGTCGGCCACGTGCCGTCGACAGCGCCCGATGCGGGGAAGGCGCCGCCGGCTCCGCCGGTGACACACTGTGCGGAAGCGCTTTGAGCGAAGAACGCCGCGGCGAACACCGCCGATGTGAAGAGAGACAGACGCGGACTCATGAGGGAGCTACTCCTGATGTGAGCTACCGAAGGGGGAACGGGCCGACCTCGCGACACGGGGCCACCTCTCGCTGAAGCGTACCGCACACTCCACACCTCCGCAGGCCCGTTTTGCGCCGGATCCGAGCACATTTTGCCAGCGTGGCGCGGCCGCGCCCGCGCTTCGCGGACTCTCGAACAAAACGCCGCGGACGCCCGGGCGGGCCCTGGGAGTCGCTCGCGCCCGCGGCGGCGAGGGGGGAGCGCTCGGCAAGCCCGAGAAGTGCCCGCCCCCGGTGGGAGCGCCGGCGAGCTCCGCCGGTGTCGAACCCCGCAGGCGCTGCGCACCGGCGCGACACCGCGCGCGGGTGAGTCCACGGCGGGCGGAGCGCGCTAACGTGCGCCCCCATGAGAACGATCTTCGCTGTGGCACTACTGGGGCTCGCGGCGCACGGACAGACGTTGCGGCCGCCCGCGACACCGCTCGTGGTCCACGATCCGTACTTCTCGATCTGGTTGCCCGGCGACGATCCGACGCTCACCGACAGCGTTCATTGGACGGGTCGCAAGCAGGCTCTGTGCGCGCTGATCAAGCTCGGTGATCACACCTACCGCCTGTTGGGCAGCGAGCCCACCGACGCGCCGGCTGCGCGGCTCGTCACCAGCCGGGTCACGGCCACCGCGACGGCCTACGAGTTCCGCTGCGGCTCCGCCGGCGTCGAGCTGCGCTTCGTGACGCCCGCGCTGCCCGCGGACCTCGACCTGCTGTCTCGGCCTGTGACCTACTTCGAATGGCGCGCGTGGGACGCGACCGAGCCCGAGCGCCAGCTCGCGGCCGAGTTCTACTTGGACATCTCCGCGAGCGTCGCCGTCAACGACCCCGCGCAGTCCGTGGTCGGGCGCGTGCTCGACTGGGCGCCGCTGGCCGTGGCCTCCGTGGGTTCGCTCGATCAAGCAGTGCTGCAGAAGCGAGGCGACGACCTGCGCATCGATTGGGGCGCGGCCTACCTCGCGAGCGACGACGCGCGCGCTGGCGCCGTCTACGGACCCGCGCTCGAGTCGCGCAGCGCGTTCCTCGAAGGCCGTGCGGCCGAGGTCGACGACGAGACGTCCGCGCCGATGCGCGTGGAGGAGCTCTTTCCGGTGATCGCGCTGCGTTGGCGTGCGGGACCCGCGAGCTCCAACGAACGTGGAGCGGCGCTGGTCGCCTACGACGACGAGTGGTCGATCCGCTACTTCGGGGAGAACCTGCGGCCCTACTGGCGGCGCGGCGGGATGGAAGCACGGACGTTGCTGGCACGTGCGGCCGCCGAGCGCGCGGCGTTGCTCGAGCGCTGTCGCGAATTCGACGGCGAGCTGTTCCGCACGCTCGAGGAACTCGGCGGAACGCGCTACGCCGAGCTGTGCGCTCTGAGCTACCGGCAGTGCCTGGGCGGCAACAAGCTGTGCGCCGACTCCAACGGCCGCCCGCTGCTGTTCCCCAAGGAGAACTTCTCGAACGGCTGCATCGCCACCGTGGACGTGATCTACCCGATGGCTCCGCTGTTCCTGCTGCTCGGAGCGGACTTGACCAAGGCCATGCTCGTGCCGGTGCTCGACTACGGCAGCTCCGAGCGCTGGCGCTTCCCCTTCGCTCCGCACGACCTCGGCACCTATCCGCACGCCACGGGGCAGGTGTACGGCGGCGGCGAGCGCAGCGAGCAGAACCAGATGCCGGTCGAGGAGTCCGCCAATTTGCTCCTGCTGCTCGCGGCTCTGGCGGAGCGCGAGGGGCATGCGCAGTTCGCCGCGCAGTACTGGCCGACCCTGGAGCGCTGGGCGCGCTACCTGCTCGACAAGGGCTTCGACCCGGAGAACCAACTGTGCACGGACGACTTCACCGGCCATCTCGCGCACAACGTCAACCTCTCGTGCAAGGCGATCCTGGCCTTGGGTGCGTTCGCGCAGCTCGCGGAGCGCCGCGGCCTGCGCGAGCTGGCGCTGGAATTCCGCACCGCCGCCGAGCGCTTCGCGAGTGAGTGGCAAGCGCGCGCCGGATCCGCCGGTGCGACGCGGCTGGCCTTCGACAAGCCCGACACCTGGAGCCAGAAGTACAACCTCGTGTGGGACCGCGTGCTCGGCCTCGCGCTGTTCTCCGACGACGTGCGTGCACGCGAGCTCGCGCACTACCGCAAGCTGCAGAACGCCTATGGACTGCCGCTCGACAGCCGCGCGAGCTTCACCAAGATCGACTGGACTTCGTGGAGTGCCTGTCTCGGCTCGCGCGAGGACTTCGAGGCGTTGATCGCGCCTTTGTGGAAGTACGTGCACGAGACTCCGGATCGCGTGCCGATCTGCGATTGGTCCGACACGCTGACCGCGCGCAAGATCAACATGATCGCGCGGCCGGTGATCGGCGGCTTGTTCATGCGCGCGCTGCACGATGCGCCGACTTGGAAGCGCTGGTTCGAGCGCGGCGCGCGCGGCAGCGGCGAGTGGGCCGCGCTCCCGATCCTGCACTACGAGAGCGTCGTTCCCGCCGCCGACGGAGGCGAGTTCATCTGGAGCTACACCACGGACGCTCCGCTCGAGGGCTGGCATGCTCCGGGCTACGACACAACGCGTTGGAAGCAGGGTGCGGCCGGCTTCGGGACACCCGAGACGCCGGGCGCGGTGGTGCGCACGGAGTGGAGCTCGCGCGACATTTGGCTGCGGCGCGAGTTCCAGGTACCCGAGGTCGCGCTCGCCGAGCTGCAACTCCTCGTGCACCACGACGAAGACGCGGAGATCTACGTCAACGGCGTGCTCGCCGCGGATCTGCAGGGCTACACCACGGGCTACGAGGTCGTCGCGCCGCGGCCGGTGGCGCTCGCGACCGTGCGCCCGGGTCCGAATCTGATCGCGCTGCACTGCCGGCAAACCAGCGGGGGGCAGTACATCGACCTCGGCCTGGTCCGCGTGCGTCGCGCCGAGCGCAAGTGAGGTCCGCGCGCGTCAGCGCATCCCCAAGCGCTTCGCCAAGTGGTGCAAGTTGCTGCGGTGCATGCCCAACGCGCGCGCCGCGGCCGCCCAGTTCCCGCG
Organism: Planctomycetota bacterium; assembly: GCA_020853575.1. Lineage (GTDB taxonomy): Bacteria > Planctomycetota > UBA1135 > UBA1135 > F1-120-MAGs118. The sequence goes on along the minus strand of JADYYP010000029.1, from coordinate 100,364 downwards.
CTGCGCCGCGAGCGCGCGCTCGACGTGCGAGCGCTGGAACGCGACCACGGCCTCGCGCAACGGCAGCGCCGCCAACTCGGGCGCGGCGCTCGAAGGCGGGGGCACGTGCGGCGCGCTCTCCGAGCTCGCGTCGAGATCGGCGCCGCGCACGATGACGCTGTCGCCGCTCGTCGTGCGCCCCAGGGCCCGCAGAATGCCGCGGGAGAGTGCGTTCTCGAGCTCGCGCACGTTGCCGCGCCAGGCGCCGGCGCTCAAGAGCTCGCGCGCGTCGGCCGCGAGCCGGATCGGACCGCTCCCCAAGCGCCTTCGCGCGCGGTCGGCGAAGTGCCCCGCGAGCAGTGCGATGTCCTCGGGGTGCTCGCGCAGCGCCGGAACGCGGATACGGCAGACGTCGAGCCGATGCAGCAAGTCCGCTCGGAATCGCCCGGCGCGGACCTCGGCCTCGAGATCGCGGTTGGTGGCGGCGAACAAGCGCACGTCGACGCGCGCGGTGTGATCGGAGCCCACCGGTTGCACCTCGCCCTCCTGCAGGGCGCGCAGGAGCTTGGGCTGCACGTGCAGCGGCAATTCGCCGATCTCGTCGAGGAACAGGCTGGCGCCGTCGGCGACGCGGAACTTGCCGGGCCGCGCCTCGAGCGCGCCGGTGAAGGCGCCCTTGACGTGGCCGAACAGCTCGCTCTCGACGATCGACTCGGGCAAGGCCGCGCAATTGACGTAGATCAGTGGCTCTCCCGCGCGGCGCGACTGCGCGTGAAGCGTGCGCACGACGAGCTCCTTGCCGACACCGGTCTCGCCGGTGACCAGCACGGGGAGGTCCGTGCCGGCGACCAGCTCGAGCTCGCGTCTCAGTGTGGCCATCGCCGGGCTGGTGCCGAGCAGGACCCCGCCGCGGCGGTCGAGCACGTCGCGCACGAGCTCGCGGGCGATCAGGCCCTTGGTCTTGGCGTGACGCTCGAGTGCCTCGATCAGATCGCTCGTGCGCACCGCAGCGGCGGCGAGCGCGGCGAGGTGCACGAGGAAGCCCCGATCGACCGCGTCGAACGCCCCGGGCGCGAGCGCGTCGGCGGTCAGCACGCCGACCAGCGAGCCCTCGACGCGCAGCGCGCACCCCAGGCACGAGTGCACTTCGAGGTGCGGCGCGTCCGTCACCAGGCCGTCGTAGGGATCGGGCAGTCCGCTGTCGGCGGGGAACAGCGTGGGCTCACTGGCGCGGCACAGGATGTCGAGGCGCGGATGCTCGCTGCGCGGAAAGCGCCGTCCGAAGACATCGCTCGACACGCCGTGCGCGGCCAGTGGCACGAGGTCGTCGCCGTCCAGTCGGAGCAGCACGACGGCGTCGGCGGGCAGGGCCCGCACCACGGCGTCGACCAGGCGCCGCGAGCGGTCCTCGCTCGAGAGCGAGGCGGTCATGTCGAGGGCGATGGCGAGCAAGGTGTCGCTGACGGCCGGTGTTGTGTGCATCGCAACTAGCGTAGTCGATTGCACAACATCGAGTGTTGTCGTTGTGGCAACTCATGGCCATAACCGATTGCCACATAACGATCTCTGATCCTGGCACGGACTGTGACTGGGCCGCGGCGAACCCCGGAGAATCCGATGAACTCAGCCCGAACTGCCCTCTCACCGCTCTCGACCTTGGCCGACCTCGCGACCTCGCACGCCGGTGCGTCGCGGGTCTTCCACCGTCACCGCCTGGACTTCTGCTGCCACGGGCGTGTCTCGCTCGAGGCCGCCTGCGCCGAGCACCGCCTCGACGTCGGCGCGCTGATCAACGAGCTCGCCGCCGAGCAAGCGCGCGACACCGACTTCCGCGCCTGGGACGACGCGCCGCTGGGCGAGCTGATCGCCCACCTGCTCGGGCACTACCACCAGTCGCACCGCGAGGAGCTCGTGCGCTTGCACGCCGCGGCCGCCAAGGTCGAGCACGTGCACGCCGCGAAAGCGAGTTGCCCGCACGGGCTCGCCGAGCACCTCGCGCGCATGCACGAAGAGCTCGAGGACCACATGCAGAAGGAAGAGCAGGTGCTGTTCCCGATGGTCGCGAGCGGACGTGGCGCGCTGGCCGCGATGCCGGTGCAGGTGCTCGAGAGCGAGCACCGCGACCACGCTCTCAACCTGCAGCGCATGCGCAAGCTCGCGCACGACTTCAGCGCGCCCGAAGAGGCCTGTGGCACGTGGCGCGCTCTCTACCTGGGGCTCGCGGCGCTCGAGCGCGACCTGATGCAGCACATCCACCTCGAGAACAACGTCCTCTTCCCGCGCGCGCTGCGCAGCTAGGAGCCGGCCATGGTCTTCACCGAAAAACGCCTGTGGTTGGTGCTCGCCTTGGTCGTCGGCCTGGGCTTCCTGTTGCTCGGCTTCGGCGGACGCGAGATCTATCGCCAGGCGCCGCCGCTGCCCGAGCACGTCGTCACCGAGTCCGGGCGCGAGCTGATGACGCGCGCGAAGATCCTCGACGGACAAAACGTGTGGCAGAGCATCGGCGGCCAGCAAATCGGCTCGGTCTGGGGCCACGGGGCCTACCAGGCGCCGGACTGGTCGGCCGACTGGCTGCACCGCGAGGCGACGGCTCTGCTCGAGCACTGGAGCCGAGCGGAACACGGGGTTGCCGCCGCGGAGCTCGGCGTCGACGCGCGCGGTGCGCTCGAAGCGCGCCTGAAGCGCGAGATGCGCACCAACCGCTACGACGCCAGCAGCGGGACGCTGGTCGTCAGCGATGCGCGCGCACAAGCGCTGGCGAGCACGGCGCAGCACTATCAACAGCTCTTCGGCGGCGACGAAGCGCTGGCGGAGTTGCGCGAGGCCTACGCGCTACACGACGACGCGGTCGTCGACCCCCGCCAACTCGAGGCCCTGAGCGCCTTCTTCTTCTGGAGCTCGTGGGCTTGCACCACCGAGCGTCCGGGCGTGGCCTACACCTACACCAACAACTGGCCGCACGAGCCGCTGGTCGGCAACGAGCCGACATCGTCGAACGTGCTGTGGTCGGTGGTCAGCATCTTCGCTCTGCTCGCCGGCATCGCGGGCATGGCCTGGTTCGTGGCTGCGCGGCGTGCCGGCGAGAGCGAGCCGGTCGCGCCGGCCCGCGACCCGCTCGCCGCGCTGGAGTTGACGCCTTCGATGCGCGCCGTCGGCAAGTACCTGGCCGTCGTGATCGCCCTGTTCGTCGTGCAGGTCGTGCTCGGCGCCGTCACCGCGCACTACACCGTCGAGGGCCAGGGCTTCTTCGGCTTTCCGCTCTCCAAGTGGTTGCCCTACGCGGTGACGCGCACCTGGCACATCCAGACCGGCGTGTTCTGGATCGCGACCGCGTTCCTCGCCACGGGCCTGTTCTTCGCGCCGGTGATCGGTGGTCGAGAGCCCGCGGGCCAGCGCCTGGGCGTGCACCTGTTGCTGGGCGCGTTGTTCCTGGTCGTCGGTGGCTCGCTCACGGGCGAGTACCTGTCGGTTGCGCGCGTGATCGACGGCGAGGCCTCGTTCTGGTTCGGCCACCAAGGCTACGAGTACGTCGAGCTCGGCCGCGTGTGGCAGATCGCGCTCTACGGCGGGCTGCTCGGTTGGCTGTTCCTGATGCTGCGCGCGCTGTGGCCCGCGCTGCGCCGCGGAGCCGAACAACGCAGCTTGTTGGCGCTGTTCACCGCGTCGGTGGTCGCGATCGGCCTGTTCTACGGCGCGGGCTTGCTGTACGGCGCGCGCACGCACCTCTCGGTCGCCGAATACTGGCGCTGGTGGGTCGTGCATCTGTGGGTCGAGGGCTTCTTCGAGGTCTTCGCGACCGGAGCGCTGGCGTTCCTCTTCACGCGCTTGGGCTTGGTGCGCCTGCAGAGCGCGACTCGCGCCTTCCTGGCCTCGACCGCCGTGTTCCTGATCGGTGGCATCCCCGGCACGTTCCACCACCTGTACTTCAGCGGCTCGCCGATCTCGGTGACCGCGCTCGGCGCGACGTTCAGCGCGCTCGAGGTGGTCCCGCTGGTGCTGATCGGCTACGAAGCGCTGCACACCTTGCGCATGCAGCAGCGCGCCGCGTGGATGGAGCGCTACCGTTGGCCGATCCGCTTCTTCGTCGGCGTGGCCTTCTGGAACCTGGTCGGCGCGGGCCTGTTCGGCTTCCTGATCAACCCGCCGATCGCGCTCTACTACATGCAGGGACTCAACACCACGCCGGTGCACGGACACACCGCGCTGTTCGGCGTCTACGGCCTGCTGTCGCTCGGGCTGGTGCTGGTGATCGCTCGCAAGCTCTGCGGCGCGCGCGTCTGGCGCGAGAAGCACCTGCGGCTGGCCTTCTGGGCGATGAACATCGGCCTGGCGCTGATGGTCGGGCTGAGCCTGCTCCCGATCGGCCTCGCGCAAGTCGTCGCCAGCGTCGAGCGCGGCATGTGGTGGGCGCGCAGCGCGGAGTTCCTGCAGTCGCCGACGCTCGAGCTCCTGCGCTGGCTGCGCCTCGTCGGCGACAGCGTCTTCCTGATCGGCGTCGCCTCGCTGGCGTGGTTCATGATCGGCCTGCGCACCGGTTGGTCGCTCGAGCCCGAGTCCGCCAGTCCGCCGAGTGCACCCTCCGAGCGCGGGCGTTCGCGCGCGCGCCAGGAGCTGTTGGTGGGGAAAGCGAACTGATCCAGAGTGGTTCGAGCTCCCTCGCGGCGTCCGCGTTCCACTCCTGGCGCGGACGCCGCTCTGTCGACGCGCCGGCGAACTCGCGCGACTGACGCGCGCGCGCGTCGCTACCATGCGCGCCCTTCCAAAGGAACTCCGCCATGCGCGCGTCGAATCTGATCGCTCTGTCGCTCCTTTCGCCGTTGGCCGTCGCTCAGTCGAGCACGATTCCGGTGCTGATCGTCAGTGGCGCCAACAACCACGACTGGCGTTGGACCTCGCCGTCGCTCGAGCGCATGCTCGAGAAGACCGGCAAGTTCAGCGTCGACATCACCTACGAGCCCGCGCGGACCTTGGCCGACAAGGCCACTCTGGCGAAGTACAAGGTGCTGGTGCTCGACTACAACGGCCCGTCGTGGGGCGAGCCCGCATCGGCGAATTTCCTGGAGGCCGTGCGCGCGGGGACCGGCGTGGCGGTGATCCATGCGGCGAACAACTCGTTTTGCGGCAACAGCGAAGGCAGCCCGGTTTGGCCGGAGTATCAGAAGCTCGTCGGCGACTGTTGGAAGAACGGCGTCACGAGCCATGGCGCGTTCCATCCGTTCGACGTCGTGGTCGACGATTCCAGCCATCCGATCACCGCGGGCCTGGGCACGCTGAAGGCGCATCCCGACGAGCTCTACCACGACCTCGAGCGCACGCCGGGAGCGACGCACGCGGTCCTGGCCAGCGCGTTCTCCACCAAGGCGTCCGGCGGCAGCGGTGAGAACGAGCCGATGGTGATGGTCGCGAGCTACGGCGCGGGGCGCGTGTTCCACACTCCCTTGGGGCACGTTTGGCCTGGCGCGGAAGCGCAGCGCGCGTCCCACGACGATCCGCAGTTCCAGCGCCTGGTCGCGCGCGGCGTCGAATGGGCCGCGACCGGCGAAGTCAGCGCCGAGCGCGCCTCCGCGGTTCCGGCGGACGGGTGGATCACGCTCTTCGACGGCTCGAGCACGAGTGCCTGGCGCTCCTACAAGGGAGCGGCGTTCCCCGCCAAGGGCTGGAGCGTGCGCGACGGCGCGTTGGTGAGCGAGAAGGGCGGTGGCGGCGGCGACTTGATCACCACCCAGCAGTTCGCGGACTTCGAGCTCGAGTTCGAATGGCGCGTCAGCGACAAGGCCAACAGCGGCGTGATGTACCGCGTGGTCGAGCTCGATGGGCCGACTTGGTACTCGGGACCCGAGTACCAAGTGCTCGACAACGCCTACTTCGGCGGGCAAGTCGACTTCGCGCACGCCGCTGGAGCGCTGTACGACATTTGCCCGGCGGATCCGGCGGCCACGCCGCTGCCGGCTGGTCAGTGGAACAAGGGGCGGATCGTCGTCCAGGGTTGGAAGGTCGCGCACTTCTTGAACGGCAAGCTCGCCGCCGCGTGCGACTTCGGCAGCGACGACGGCAAGGCGCGCGTGCAGAAGAGCAAGTTCGCGCCGCTGACCAATCCGCTGCAGTTCATGACCAATGCGAAAGGCCACATCGCGATCCAGGACCACGGCGACGAGGTGGCGTACCGCAACATCCGCGTGCGTCCACTGAGCGCGAAGCCGATCGCCTTGCTCAATGGTCGGGACCTGGCCGGCTGGACCTGGATCGGGCAGAGCGAGTCGAAGCTCGAGGACGTGTGGTCCGTGGGCGCCGACGGAGTGCTCGTGTGCAAGGGCTCGCCCGCGGGCTACATCCGCACCGTCGCGGACTACACGAACTACGTGCTCGAGCTCGATTGGCGCTGGAACCCGGCCGCGACGGGCAATCGCAACAGCGGCGTGCTGCTGCGCATGATCGAGGAAGACGGCGTGTGGCCCAAGAGCCTCGAGGCACAGCTCCAGGACGGCAGCGCGGGCGACTTCTGGGTGATCAAGGAGTTCCCCTGCAAGACCGACGCGACGCGCACCAACGGGCGCAACACGAAGAAGACCCACGCCAACGAGAAGCCCGTGGGCGAATGGAACCACTACAAGATCTCGGTCGACCACAAGACGGTGACGCTCGAGGTCAACGGCCAAGTGCTCAACCGCGCGGAGAGCGTGCTCGAGGTGCCCGGCAAGATCTGCCTGCAGTCGGAGGGCGCCGAGATCCACTTCAAGGACGTGCGCCTGACGCCGCTCGACTAGCTCGGCTCGAACAGCTCCGTCCGCGGGTGGAGCCGCGTTCGCCGGAGATCGCGGCCGAGCTGGCCATGCCGCGCGCCTGGACGCGGAGGCGCGTTGGCCGTCTCGTCCGCCGTTTTCCCGCGACACCCGTACAATCCCGGTCGCTTCGGCGGTCTTCCGAACTCGAGAGGAGAGTCCCATGTCGTTTCGCAGCGCAACGCTCGCCTGGTCGCTGGTCGTCGCTCCCGCCCTCGCACAAGTTCAGCTCGATTGGAGCGCGACCCACGGCGGCGCGGCCAACGGCTACGAATTGCCCTGGAGCTGCGCGGTCGACGCCAACGGCGGCCTGTACGTCGCCGGCGAATCGCAGAACTCGGGCGGCGGCTACGACGGTCTCGTCGTCAAGTTCGACGCGGGCGGCGCCATGCAGTGGTCGCGACGCTTCGACGGCGTCGGCTTGAACGACAGCTTCCGCGAGATCGCGGTCTCGCCGAGTGGAGACGTGTATGTCACCGGGCGGATGGGCGTCGAGACCGGCGTCGACGCGGTGCTCGTGAAATACAGCTCGAGCGGAATCCGCGAGTGGGTCGAGCGCGTCCACAGCCCGGGCTACGGTTTCGACGAGGGGCTGCAGCTCGCCTTCGACTCCGCTGGCAACGTTCTGTTGCTCGGCATGTGGCACGGGGGCGAGTGGTTCGTCGGCTCCTACGCGCCCGACGCGACACCGCTCTGGTCGTGGCTCAGCGGCGCGCCCGGTGGGATCGGTGGTCAGCGACCGTTGCGCATGGCCGTGACTCCGCAGGACGAGATCGTGATCGCCGGTTACCGCGGCTACGGCAAGCCCTACGCGGAGTTCACGGTGCTGAAGCTCTCCGCGGCGGGGCAGGAGCTGTGGAGCAACAAGGTCGACAGCGGTTGGACCAGCGCGGCGACGCGCGTCGCGCTCTCCGGCGACGGCCGTGTCGCGGCCAGCGGTGCGGGCGCGAGCGCGAACGGTGCCGCCGAAGAGGGGTTGACGGCGGAGTTCGACCTCGCGAGTGGCGCACTGCGCTGGTCGCGCACGCTCGGCGGCGCCGTCGACTTCGACGCCGAGGAGTTGGCCTACGACTCGAATGGCGTGTTGTGGAGCGTGTTCACTACGCGCATCGCGGGCCTCGGAGACGAGTGGAACGTCGTGCGCTACGACGCGAGCGGGAGCGAGCTCTCCAACGCGCTGTTCGGCGGCTCGACCGGCTCGCACGACAGCGTGCGCGCGTTGGCCTTTGGCTCGGCGCAGCAAGCGTTCATCGTGGGGACCACTGATTTCCTGTGGTCCGGAGGCTCGAATGCGCGCGCGACGCTCGCGCAGTTCGACCGCTCGGGAGCGCTCAACTGGTCGTTCCAAGTGCCCGCCGTCGCGACGCAGGAGTACGCCACTTCTGCGGCCTTCGGGCCGGGCGGGCGCGTCGCGATCGCCGCGACGGTGTACGGCATCGGCGCCAGCGACTCGGACTTCGGCGCGATCTCGCTGGACGTCTCGGCGGCGCCACAGGCCTACTGCTCGTCGCAGGTCAACTCGAATGGCTGCGCGCCCGCGATGACCTTCACCGGCACGTCGAGCGCGTCGGCCTCGAGTGGTTTCGTCGTGATGGCGACACGCGAGCTCAACCAACGCCAGGGCCTGTTCTACTACGGAGTCAGCGGTGCCACGAGCGTGCCGTTCCTCGGCGGCACGCAGTGCGTTCAGGCGCCCTTCGCGCGCCGTCCGCTCGGAATCTCCGGTGGGAGCCCGGCGCCCGCGCAGGATTGCTCGGGCGAGTTCGCGCTCGACATGAACGCGCTCGCGAGCGGTGCGCTCGGCGGCAACGTGATGCCGCAGCTCTCTTCGGCCGGAACGACCGTGCACTGCCAGGTGTGGAGTCGCGACACCGCGGCGCCGTTCGGCACCAATCTCTCGAACGCGCTGCGCTACGTCGTCGGTCCGTGAGCGCGCGCGCTCGGGGAGCGTGACGTCACCGCGGTCTGGTCGTCAGGCGCGCCGCAGGTGACGGCCCTGCCAACATCCCGAGAGCCCGGCTCTCGGTGCTCCACGAGCTTTCAGCGCAGCGCGGCGAGCGCTTCGGCATCGAAGCTGCACACCAGCGGCGGCGTGCGTCCGTAGTCGGCGTAGCGCAACCACGTCGGGCGCACGCGGAGGTAGGTCATGCCGGGCCAGCCCTCGCGCTCGCGACCTTGGGGAAATGCCCCGAAATACAGGGCTTTCAGGCGCTCGAGATCCGCCTGACGCGGTTCGTCGCTCGGGCCGTCGAGCTGCACGGTGCGCAGGTCGCCGCCGACGGTCGAGCCGAAGGCGAAGGCGCAGCGCGCGTCGTGGCGCAGGTTGCGCAGCTTGCGCGTCGTCGCGAGCGTGTCGAAGAACACCTCGAACGAGTCGGAGACCACGGCGCCCATCAGCGCCACCTGCGGCACGCCTTCGGGCGAGCGCGAGCTCTGCGCGCAGTACTTGTAGGTCCGCAGGAACGCCAAGAGCTCGCCGCGTGTGATCGACATCGGATGTTCACTTCAGCGCCGCGCTCAGGAAGCGCGCGACGTCCTGGATTTCCTCGAGACAGACCTCGTGCATCATCGGATAGCTTGCGAACTCGACGTTCCAGCCGAGCTCGACCAGCTTGTCCTTCGAGGCGCGGCCGCGCTCGAAACCCACCATCGGGTCGTGCTCACCGTGGATCATCAACAGCGGCAAGTCGCGGTTGGCCGCGGCGGCCTCGGCCGCGAGGGTGTCGGCGTGCACCAGGTAGGTCGAGAGCCCGATGGCGCAGGCCAGCCGCTCTTCGTGGCGCAGCGCGACGTGCAACGCCATGGCCCCGCCTTGGCTGAAGCCGACGAGCGCGATGCGCCGCGCGGGGATGCCGCGCTCCTTCTCGCGCGCGATCAAGGCCTCGATCTGGCCGCGTGTGCGCGCGATGCCCAGCGGATCGTGGCGTGACTTGATGTCGAGATCGCGGATGTCGTACCAGGCCGGCATGCGCATGCCCATGTTGATCGAGACCGGGATCTGCGGCGCGTGCGGCAGGATGAAGCGCACCGCGAGCTCGCGTTCCAAGCGCAGCGCCGGCACGACCGGCTCGAAATCGTGTCCGTCGGCGCCCAGGCCGTGCAACCAGATCACGGCGGCGCGCGCGGGACGGTCGGGCTCGATCTCGACGCAAGGCAGGAGTTGTTCGGCGGCGCTCATGGGGACGTTCGCGGTGGGCTGGTGCGCGGGGGCGAGTCGCGCAGCGTAGCGAGCACGCCGCGCTCGTGTCACCATCGCACGCGTGCCCGAGCTTCCGGACTTGACCGTGTACATCGAGGCCCTGGAGCGCCGCATCGTCGGCGCGCTGCTCGAGAGACTGCGGCTGGAGAGCAGCTTCGTGCTGCGCTCGGTGGGCGTCGCTGCGAGTGAGCTCGAGGGTCGGCGCGTGCTCGACGTGCGGCGGCTGGGCAAGCGCATCGTGATCGGGCTCGAGGACCAACTGTTCGTGGTGATGCACTTGATGATCGCCGGGCGCTTGCGCTGGCGCGACAAGGGCTCGAAGGGCGTCGGACGGATCGCGCTGGCGGCCTTCGAGTTCTCGAGCGGCATCCTGTGGCTGACCGAGGCGGGCTCGAAGAAGCGCGCGTCGCTGCACCTCGTGCGCGGGGCGCGGCAGCTCGCCGAGCACGACCCCGGTGGTCTCGACGTGCTCACTTGCGGGCTCGAGGAGTTCAAGCTCGCGCTGCAGCGTGAGAACCACACGCTCAAGCGCGCCCTGACCGATCCGCGTGCGCTCAGCGGCATCGGCAACGCCTACTCCGACGAAATCCTGCACGCGGCGCGGCTCTCGCCGCTCAAGTGGACCGCACGGCTCGACGCCGCAGAGCTCGAGCGGCTGTTCGAGGCAACGCGCGCCACGCTCACGCAGTGGAGCGCACGTCTACGCGAGCAGGTAGGCGCCGATTTCCCCGAGAAAGTCAGCGCGTTTCGGCCCGAGATGGCGGTCCATGGGCGCTACCGCGAGCCTTGTCCGCGCTGCGGCGCGCCCGTGCAGCGCATCGTGCACGCGGAGCACGAGATCAACTACTGCGCGCCGTGCCAGACCGGCGGCAAGCTGCTCGCCGACCGCGCGCTCTCGACCCTGCTCAAGGGAGACTGGCCGAAGACCATCGACGAGTGGGAGCGCCTGCGGACGCGTTGAGTGTCGATGGACGCGGCGCGCGCCGGTCGGACATACTGCGTTCATGCTTCCCTGGCTCGCCTGTCTGTGCCTGTCGTCGACTCCTTGCTCGAGGCCCGCGCCGCTTCAAGAGGACCAACTCGAGGCGCGCCTGGACGTCGACGGGTTCATGGGCGTCATCCGCGAACGCTTGGCGGCCCACGCTTACTTCGCGACCGTGGTCATGGTCGAGGACCGCAGCGCAGCGCCGATCGTGATGTTCCTGCAGCGTCCGCAGGTGGCCGCCGATGGCTGGCAGGAGAAGCTCGTCGCCGCGCACGGCCCTTGGCTCGTGGCACTCGAGCGCCAATTTCGCGAGCTGTTCGTCGGGCCGCTGTCTCTGCAGCGCCGCGGCGACACGCCGGCCAACGTCGTGTGCGTTTTGCAGACCTCCGGTGACTTCGCCAACTACGACGAGCGAGGCGCTGCGCGCGGTTTCTACTCGGGCGGCGCGCGCTTCGAGCGCCGCTCGCGCTGGACCGTGACCTACGACCACGGCGGCACACTGGGCGCGCTGCGGCGGCGGCGCGATGAGTGCGGCGAGTTCGTGCGCGCTCTGTTCCAGTCGTACTACACGGGTGCGGGCGGCGAGCCGCTGCAAGAGTGGTTCGTCGAGGGTCTCGCGGGCTACATGGTCGATGGGCTGGGGACGGACCCGGCGACGCTCGAGAAGCGTGCGCCGCTCGAGAGCCACGTCGAGCTGCTCACCGCTCTCGCGCGCGACGAGCTCAAACGCTCGCTCTATCTGCGACCGCTGTCCACGTGGGCGCGCGCGCCGCGGCTCGAGCGCTACTCCACCGACGTGCACGACAGCGCCGCGCGCGTACAGCGCCCGTTCGATCTCGGCCCGCTCTACGGCGCGTACCACGCGCAAGCCGTGCTGTGGACGCACTACCTGCTCGACGCGCGAGACGGTCAGCTCCGCCCGCGCCTGCAGCGCGTGCTGTCCGACATCGCGATCGGCCAAGGCGGGGAAGCCTCGTTCCAAAGGGCCTTCGAAGGGCTCGCGCTGGCCGAGCTCGAGCGCGAGTTCTACCGCTGGGTCTTCGCGCAGTACCAGCGCCTGCGACCGCAGGAGAAACTCGATCCAGCGCTCGTCGAGCGGATGTTCGAGGCGCCCGGTGCCGTCAGAGCGAGCGCTGCGCCGGCGACATTCGATGTGTCGAGCCTGCGCGCCGCGCCGGAGGATTTCTCGACGCACCACGGACTCGCGTTGCAGCTGGCCGCCGCGGGGCGCTTGACCGATGCGCGGCAGTCGCTCGCGGCCACGCTCGAACGCGCGCGCGGAGGCAACTACGAGCGCGTGCTCGAGCGCGAGCTGGCGCGCCTGGAACAACTCCTGCGCGCACGGGACGCGTTCGTCGCCGAAGCGCTGGCCAGCGGCGCGAAGTCGAAGTTCGAGCTCGACGGCAAGAGCGTCGTGGCCAAGTTCGAGCGCCTGGATGGCGACGCGATCGTGCTCGGAGAGAATCGCCAGCAGGTCGCGCGCCTGCCGCTCACCGCGATCACGTCGGCGTGGCTCGGGCGCGAGTTCCCCAAGAGCTTCGCGGCGCAGTGGGTGCGTGCCTACGCGCAGCTGCTCGCCGGCGACGAGCGCTGGAGGAAGGCCAAGGGGGAGGCGAGCGAGCTGGCGCTGCTCCTGGGCGACGGAAACGAGTGGTTCAGCAGCGTGATGGAGCTCGGCGCTGCCGCGCAGGCGTTGGACGAGCTCGCCGCGGGCGGGGTCCCGGTCGACGTGGCCGGCGCGCGCGAATGTGCCGCGCAACTGCACGCGTTGCTCGAGCGCTTCGCGGCCGTGCGCGTGGTGCGCGACAAGCGCGAGGCGCTCGGTGCCTACGCGGACATCGTGCTGCGGAGGAGCTTCGAACTGGACCGCTTGGGCGAGGCCTTTCCGGGCAAATTCGAGTTGCTCGGCGAGTCTCGGGTGCGTTGGACGCTCTCGTTCGACGAGGCCGCGGACGCCCATGCCTTGGTCGCGGACGAGCGCGCATTGACGCGCTACCGCGCGACCTTGCCCGCGGTGCGCGGTTGGGCCGGAGTGCGCGCGGAGGCCGGCGCGCTGCTGCTCAATGGAGCGTGCGCCGTCGCCTTGCCGCTCGAGTTCGCGGCCCCGCTCTCCTGCCGACTCACGCTGCGCTACGCGCCGTCGAAGCCGGATCCGCACGTGCTGCTGCTCACCGCGCTGTGCGAGGACGGCGACGGCAACTACGCCGGATTCACGGAGAGCGGCGGCTCGGTGGCCAGCGATGCTCCGTCGAAGCACTTTGCGTCCGACTGGGACGTGCCGGTCGTGGCCTTTCCCAAGTCGCGCCAGGTCGTGGGTGAGTTGCGCGAGGGACGGCTCACGGTGTCGATCGACGGCAAGCAGACCAGCGCGGTGGCCGCCGGTCCGCGGAAGAGCGGGCGTGTCGTGCTGTTCGTCCACAACGACGAGCCGATCGAAATGCACGAGCTGTGCATCGAGGGCGCGCTCGACCCCGAGCTCGCCGCCGCGCATTGGGCGCGAGCGCGGCGCGCGGCCATTGGCTTGTGAGCGGCGCGCGCTAGGCTGCATCGATGAGACGCGGCGAGCTCGAGTGGTATTACCATCGCAAGCACTGAACGGGATGCGAGCGCGCGGACGAGTTCCTCGGCGCGCTCGGAGTGACCGCCCGTGAGGTGGTCGACGCTCGCAAGGTGCGCCTGGGGCGCGACGAGTTGATGAGCTGCTTCGCCGTCGCGGAGCGCGTGCTCGTCGCCAAGGGCGAAAAAGTCGCGGCTCTCGAGTTTCAACGCTCGAAGCCGACGGCGGACGAGCTCGCCGCCGCCGTGCTGGGCCCGAGCGGCAACCTGCGCGCGCCCACGATCCGCGTCGGCCACACGTTCGTCGTGGGCTTCGCGCCGGATCTGTGGCGCGAGCTGCTCGGCGCCTGAACATCGTTCGTTCGTCGACGGCGCTCCGTACCATGGTGTCCTCCACGCACCGCGGAGCTCCCATGCTCAAGCTGTCCCTCGCAGCGTTCCTGATCGTCTCCCCCGCATCCGCACCGTCGCCGCTCGGCGCGCCGCCGCTCGTCGCCCAAGACTCCAGCGCGCGCGCCTTGGTCGATGCGCTCAAGTCACACGCCGTGTTCGGCAAGCTGATGTTCGTCGCTAACGAGGAACACCCGCCGCTGCAGTACGTGTTCCACCGTCCTGGCACGAACTACGGTGCCGGATTCGAGCGCGAGCTGGCCAGCAAGCGCACGCTGTGGTTGCAGTACCTCGAGGAGGCGCTCCGCGCGCAGTGCGCCGGGAAATTCGCGCTCCAGCGGCGTCCCGACCGGCCGCAGACCGCGCTGATCGTGATGTGGACGGCACAGGACTACGCGCCCTACTTGGCGACCGTCACCGACGTCAATGGCTCGTCGGACTACGCGCACTTCGACGAGAAGCTCGGCGCCGTCGTGACCTTCGAGTACGGCGGGCCGTCGCTCGCGCCCCATTGGCGTCGCTTGCCCGAGCTCACGCAGTTCGTGCGCGGCGAGCTGTACGCCTACACCAAGGACGCCAAGGTGCGCTTGCCGCATTTCCTGGTCGAGGGGTTCGCGTCGTACATCGCGAATCACGACGGCGTCGACGCCGGCGCCTTCGCGCACCGCAAGATGGACAAGATCGTGATCGACAAGCTCGTGCGCATCGCGCACGACGTCGGTCGCCGCACCAGCGCCCTGCCGAACTTCGCCGACCTGTGCGAGTTCAAGAGCTTTCAGGAGCAGCGCGCGGCGATGGTCAAGCGCTACGGCCCGGCGGTGGAGAAGGCCGTCAAGCAGAAGGACGCGCTCGAACTGTGCCAAGGACAGGCTTGGACCTTGGTGCACTTCCTGATGGAGGAGCGCGGAGGCGTGAACCGCGAGCCGTTCCTGGCCTACATGAAGTCCGCGCTCAGCGGCGACGGCTCGATCGTCGCGCTCAAGCATGCCTTCGGCGACGCCGACTTGGTCGCGCTGGAGCTCGACTACTACAAGTGGCTGTTCGAGCAATTCCGCGCGTTCTACCCCGACGTCAAGGTCGACGAAGGCGAAGTGGTCAAGGCGATCGCCGCCAAGTTGCCGCCGGGCGGCGTGCCCAAGAGCTCCAAGCCGGCCGGGCTCGATCTCTCGGCCTTCTCGGACCTCGACGTGCCCTCGCAGCACGCCGCGTTGCTGGGCGCGATCCGCGCGGGGCGCATCACCGAGGTGCTCGAGAAACTCGAGGGCCTGCGGCAGACGCCCAAGATCGGCGAGTACTCGAGCAGGCTCGATCGCGAGATCCTGCGCTGCCGCAAGTTCGCCGCGCTGCGCGAGCAGCACTTCAAGGCTCTGGCCGCCAGTGGCGCACGCTTCACCTTCGAGCGCGACGGCAAGAAGATCAGCACCAAGGTCAAGACCGTCGCCGAAGGGCGCATCTTCCTCGAGGACAACCGGGCCAAGGTCGAATCGCTGGCCTTCGACGAGATCGACGCGCTCGAGGTGGCCAAGGGCATGGACAAGTCGCTCACCGAGGGGTCCGACGGTTGGGCGCGCTGGTACCCGATGGTGCTCGCGGGCGAGGCCAAGGCGCTCAAGGCGCTCAAGGGAAACGCCGACGCCGACCTGCTGCGCGAGGACGCCGAGTCGTTCTACCCCGGTGCGCTGGCGATGGGGGCCGCGATCGAGGGGTTGACCAAGCTCGGTGAGCTCGGCGAGCCGAAGTCCAAGGACGCGGCGCAGAAGTGCGTCGACGCGCTCAAGGCGCTGGTGGCGAGCCACGGCAAGCTCGACGCCGTCAAGACGCGCGCGGAGTCGCTCAAGGCGCTGGCGGCGGCGGCCTACAAGCAGCTCTTCGAGCCCGCGAAGATCGCCGAGGTCAGCGCGGCCAAGGTCGAGGCCCTGAAGGATGGTCGCGTGCGCTTCACCTACGAGTTCGACAAGCAGGAGGAGGCCGCCGAGTTCAGCGCGGACCACGGCTATTTCGCCAAGTGGCGCGGGGCCCTGTCGGGGCGGATGGTGGCGGCTGCGCCGGAGGGCGCGGTCGATGGCGGCGGCTTCCGTGTGCGCGGAGCGGCTTGTTGGCGCAGCGCGTGGACCTTCGCGGACGGCGTGAGCGTGCGCTACGACATCGCGCTCACCGAGACACCCTCGGACGAGAGGCGTCAGCCGATGTTCGCGGTGGCGGTGTGCGACGACCGCGAGGAGAACTTCGTGTGGTGCCAGGGCTACGGCAGCCTGTACGCGAACGACGCCAAGACCAAATACGTCAAGTCCGATTCGCTGACCGAAGGCAAGTCGATCGCCGCGGGTGTGGCCTACTCGCTCGAGCTCACGGTCGAGGGTGGGGTGGCGACGACGCGCGAGAGCGGCGTCGAGGTCAAGAAGATCCAGGGCGTGCCCCATCGGTCCGGTGGCGTGTTCCTGTTCGTGCACTCCGACCCAGCAGTGGTGTTCGACAAGCTCGTGATCGAGGGCAAGCCCGACACGGCGAGCGTCGAGAAGGCTTGGATCGCGAAGAAAGTGGCCGAGCTCAAGCTGTGAGTCGCCTGCTCGCGGCGGCGGGCGTGTCGCGCGAACTTCGCGCGGCGAGCTTGCGTTCGTTCCGCGCGGCAGTACCGTGCGCCGCCCATGTCGAAGTTGCTCGAGGGTTTGAACGCGGAGCAGCGCGCGGCCGTAACGACCACTGAGGGGCCGGTGTTGGTGCTCGCTGGCGCGGGCTCGGGCAAGACGCGCGTGATCACGGTGCGTATCGCGTACCTGCTCCAGCGCGGCATCCCGGCGCGCAACATCCTGGCGATGACCTTCACCAACAAGGCGGCGCGCGAGATGCGCGAGCGTGTCGGCAAGTTGGTCGGAGCGGATCGCGCGGGCGAGCTGTTCGTCGGCACCTTCCACAGTTTCTGCCTGGCGGCCTTGCGCGAGCACGGAGCTCACTTGGGGCTCGGCGGCGGCTTCACGATCTGCGACGCCTCGGACCAGCTCTCGGCCGTGCGCGGCGTGTTGCGCGACCTGCGCATCGGCGACGCCAAGACGCAGCCCGCCGCCCTGCAATCGAAGATCTCGCTGATGAAGAACAAGCTCGTCGACGCCGACGAGTTCTTGGCCCAGGCGCAGGGCGACGAGGACGAGTTGCTCGGGCGCGCCTACAAGCACTACGACGAGCACCTGAGGCGCTCGAAGACGCTCGACTTCGACGATCTGCTGCTCTACACGCTGCGTCTCTTGAAGCACAAGGAGGTGCGCGAGCAGTACGCCAAGCGCTTCCGCTACGTGATGGTCGACGAGTACCAGGACACCAACGGTCCGCAGTACGAGATCGTCAAGGCCATCGCGGGGGTGCACCGCAACCTGTGCGTCGTCGGTGACGACGATCAATCGATCTACGGCTGGCGCGGCGCGGATCTGACCAAGATCCTGCACTTCGAGCACGACTTCAAAGGCGCCAAGGTGGTGCGGCTCGAGACCAACTACCGATCGACGCAGCAGATCTTGGGCGCGGCCAATCGCGTCATCGCCAACAACCCCAAGCGCCTGGGCAAGACCCTGAAGTCGGCCTTCGGCGACGGCGCGCCAGTCAGCGCCGTGGCCTTGAAGGACGAGAACGAGGAAGCCGACCACATCGCCAAGGAGATCAAGTCGCTGGTCGAGCGCCGCCAGGCCAAGTTCGGCGAGTTCGCCGTGTTGTTCCGGGCTTCGGCGCTGGCCCGCGCGTTCGAGACGCAGTTCCGCGCGCGGGCGATTCCCTACGTGCTCGTGGGCGGCATGTCGTTCTTCGACCGCAAGGAGGTGCGCGATGTGATGGCGTACTTGAAGCTCGCGGTCGCCCCCGAGGACGAAGTGGCGCTGCTGCGCGTGCTCAATTGCCCGCCGCGTGGCGTGGGCAAGGCCACGCTCGACAAGGCGCTCGAATTCGCCTCGACCCATGGGCTCGCGCTGGCCCAGGCCTTCGAGCGCGGCGAGGAGATCCCCGGAGTCCCGGCCGATGCCGTGCGCGCCGTGCGCGAGTTCCGCAGCTTGGTCGCGAGCGCCGCGCAACCCGACGTCTCCGTGCCGCTCGCGCGGCGCGTCGAGCGCCTGCTCGACGCCGTGCGCTACAAGGACGAGATCGAGCGCCTGTATCCCGACGAAGTGACGCGCATGCAGCGCTGGGGCGCGGTGACCGAGATCGTCGAGCTCGCCGATCGCCACCACGCCCGGAACAAGCAAGCCAGCTTCGCGACGTTGCTGCAGGACCTCTCGCTCGAGGCCGATGACGGAGACGATGCCGACCACCAACGCGACGTGGTCACGCTGATGACGTTGCACGCCGCGAAGGGACTCGAGTTCCCGCGTGTGTACCTGGTCGGGCTCGAGGAGGGCTTGCTGCCGCACACGCGCTCGGTGGCCGAGGATTCGGTCGAGGAAGAGCGGCGACTGATGTACGTCGGCATCACGCGCGCGCAGCGCCACCTGACCATCAGCTACACGCAGAATCGGCTCAAGTACGGCAAGCTCGTGCCTTCGATGCCTTCGCGCTTCCTGTTCGAGATCAAGGGCGTGCCGCCGCCCGAGGGTTGGGTTGCGGTGGGACGCGACGTGCATGCGCCCAAACCAGCGAGCACCAAGGGCCGCAAGCGGGCGGCGACCGCCAAGAAGCGGGGCGCGAGCAAGGCGCGCAAGACCTTGGGCACGAAGTTGCCCGAGCGGCCGACGTTTTGAGCGCTCGCGCGCCGACGGCGCTACGCTCCGTGAATGACCCGCCACCATGTTCCGTTGCCGGCCAAGCTGCGCGCCGTCGAGGATCAGCTCGCGAGCTTCGCCGCGTCGTTTCCCGAAGCGCGCGAGGACCACCCTTGGGGCCACCGCGTGTACAAGGCGAAGCGGCCGATCTTCGTGTTCCTCGCCAGCGACGCGCGCGGACTCCACGTGACGGTCAAGTTGCCGACCTCGGCCGTCGCGGCGCTCGACCGGCCCTTCTGCGAGCCGACCGGCTATGGCATGGGCCGGCACGGTTGGGTGACGGCCTCGTTCGACGAGCGCGACGCGGCGCCGCTCGAGCTCTTGAAAGCCTGGATCACCGAGAGCTACCGTGCCGTCGCGCCCAAGAAGCTCGCCGCTGTTCTCGATGGAGTCGCCGAAAAGCCCAAGCGCAAGCGCGCGTCACGTGCCACCCCGCGCTCGCCACGTCGCTAGCTTGAGCGGGAGCGGCTCATCCGCGGGAGGCCGCGGAGTCCGGCTCGCCGCGCCCTCCACCGAGCGGCGCACCCAACCGAAAGACGATCCATGCAGCTGGGCTTGAACACCGCGACGGCCTCGGGAGTCGTGCTCACCGAGATCTCCGCGCGGCTCTTGATCGCGCTCGCGATCGGGGCCTTGATCGGGCTCGAGCGCAGCTACCGCGGCCGACCGGCGGGCTTTCGCACGCACGCGATCGTGTGCCTGTCGACCAGCCTGCTGATGCTGTTGACCGCCTACGAAGAGCTGTGGGTGCCCGAGGGCGAGAACATCCGCGTCACGCTCGATCCGACGCGCATGGCCCAGGGCATCATGACCGGCATCGGCTTCCTCGGCGCCGGCGCGATCATGAAGGAAGGCCTGTCGGTGCGCGGGCTGACGACCGCGGCATCGATCTGGATCACGGCCGCGATCGGCATCTTGGTGGGCATCGGGTTCTACGCGCCGGCCTTGATGGCGGCGTTGCTCACGCTGGGCACGCTGTCGGTGTTCCGCTGGATCGAGACCAAGCTCCCGGTGCAGTTCTACGCGCACTTCACCGTGCGCTTCGCGCGCTCCGCCAAGGTACCCGAGGACGAGATGCGCCGCATCGTGACCGAAAATGGCTTCACGATCGCGAACCTGAACTACCGACTCGACGGCAAGGACGACTTCTTCGAGTACCGCATGGTGATCCGCACTTCGAGCGGTCACAACGCGCGCCGCTTGTCGGAAGCGCTCAATCAGATGCCCACGGTGCGCGAGTTCCGCCTGTCGCCGACCGGAGACTGAGCCCACGGCGCCGCGCAGCTGTTAGCCTGCGCGCCTGATGTTGCGCCGGACGTGGATGCGCCGATGGTCGTGGCGCCTGGGGGCGGCACTCGCCGTTGCGCTGGTGTCGATCGGAGTCTGCGATGCCTGGGTCGACCATTCCGCAAGCGCGCGTTGCTTCGAGAGCATCTCCGAGGTTCCGCGGTCCCCGGTCGCGCTCGTGCTCGGCTGCTCCGAGTTCTTGCCCGATGGCCGGCGCAATCTGTACTTCACGCGCCGTGTCGAAGCCGCAGCGCGCCTCTTCCGGGCCGGCCGCGTGGGCGCGCTGATCGTCAGTGGCGACAACCACGCCGCCGACTACGACGAGCCCACGGCGCTGAAGGACGCGCTCGTGCGCCTCGGAGTTCCGGTGAGCGCGGTCTACTGCGACTTCGCCGGCTTTCGAACGCTCGACTCCGTCGTGCGCGCCGAGGCCGTCTTCGGTCAACGCGAGTTCACCGTGGTCTCGCAGCGCTTCCACTGCGAGCGCGCGGTGTTCCTCGCGCGCGCGCGCGGGCTCGAGGCGCACGGATTCGCTGCCGATCCGGTCGGAGGCACGGCCGGGGCGAGGACGAGGCTGCGCGAGAGCCTGGCGCGTGCCGCCGCCGTGCTGGACGCGTACGTGCTCGGCACCGAGCCACGCTTCCTCGGTCCGCGCGTCGAGATCGAGCTCGCCCTGGTCGAGCGCCGCTGACGCATCAAGGCTTGCTCGGAGGGTTGGGCGTGAACGCGAAGCTCTTCGCGACCACGGTCATGTTGCCGCTCGCATCTCGCTCGACGATGCCGCTGACGACGAGCGTGTCCAGGTGGTTCAACCCGTGGAAGCCCTGCGCCGAGCCCTTGAGCGGATTTGCGCCGTCACGGAACTCGACCGTGGCGCTGGCCGCGGCGACTTCCTTGGCCGGAATGCAGCAGTAGTCCCAGGGCGTCTCGCACGAGCCGGCCATCGGGTCGCCTTCGTCCGAGCAGGCGCGCAACGTCGGATCGACGATGGTCAACGCCGCCACCGAGCTGACGAAGTCCTTGGCGCGGCCGCGAACCACGACCTCGTCGCCGGCCTTCGCGTCGGCGCGCACTTCGAGCACGCTCCTCGCGCCCTGTGGCGCATTCTGCGACCAAAAGCCGTCGAGCGCGGCGCTCGCCGAGCCACTCGAGGCCTTGTCGTCGGTGCTGCAGGCAGCCACCAAGCAGGAACTCACGATCGCGATCCAGTGCTTCATCCTCATGTTCTCCGATAAGGGTTGGGATTCAGATTTCCTTGAGAGCGGCGGCGATCGGCATGCGCAGCACGCGCAGCGCCGCTGGGGCCGTGCCGAACAGACCGAGCAGCAGTGCTCCGCCGAAGCCGACCAACACCGCGATGGCGTCGACGCGCAGGCTGAAGGCGCTCATCGCGATGCGTACGGCTCCACCGGCGATGAACAAACGTGCCAGCGCGAGCCCGATCACCGCGCCGAGCGCTGCGAGTACCAGCGCTTCCTGAGCGAGCGAGCGCACGATGGCCAGGCCCGAGTAGCCGACGGCGCGCAACGCCGCGAGCTCGCGCAACCGGTCCTGCACGGCCGCGTTCAGAGTGTTCGCGCCGCCGAAGATCGCTCCGGCCGCGATCAGCGCGGCCATGGCCCAGGCCATGGCGCGGATCGGCGCGAAGTACTCGGAGAGCTCGCGGTAGTACACGCTGCTGGGGATCATCATCAGCTCGAGGTCGAGGCGCCGCCGCGTGAACAACTCGAGCGCGCCGAAGTCGTCGGGACTCTGCATGCGCACGAACACGACCGAGCTGTCGTCGCGCTTGGTCAGGCCGCGCAGCTCGGCCAGCGGCGTCCAGATCTCGGCCTCGATCGTCGTTCCCGGCGCGCTGAAGCGGCCCACGATCTCGAACTCGGAGCCTTCGAAGCGCAGCTTGCGCCCGAGCGCCAGCTCGCTCGGGTCGGCGCCCAACTGCTCGGCGACCAGCTGGCCGACGATCACTTCCCCGGTGCGCGGCGGACGACCCTCGATCAACGTCACCGCTTCGTGCACCAGGAACGCGCGCTCGGTGACGCCGCGCACGAAGGCCGCGAACTCGCGCGGGTCGTTCTGGTCCGCGCTTCCCAGGTGCAGCGTCGTGCCCATGTGGATCTCCGCCGAGACCGCCGGCGTGGAACCGATCGAGCGCACTCCGGGAACGGAGGCCGCGACCAGCTCGGGCAGCCCGGCGCTGACGGTCGAGCGCACGACGTCGCGTTCGGCGACGGTCGAGAGCAAGATCGCGGTGTCGGGCTGCGCGGCGCCAGAAAACGTCTGGCCCAGCCCGCGCACGAAGGCCGTGGTCGCGACCAGGAGCGCCGCGACGAGCGCGCTCGAGAGCGCCGTGAGCAGCGTGCGGAACGGACGCCGGCCCAGGTTGCGGATCGCGTAGTCGAAGGGCAGTGTGCGCGTCATCTCACGCGGACCTCAGGCTCTCGACGATTTGCGCGCGCGAGGAGCGAATCGCGGGCGCCAGTCCGGCGGCGAGCCCGGTCGCGAGCGCCACCGCGAAGCCGCGCGCGATCGAGCCGGAGTCGAGGGTGAACGAGATCGGCACGCCCTCGGCGCCGATCGTCAGATCCGAGAAGCGGATCACAGCGAAGGCGGCTGCGATGCCGAGCATCCCGCCGCTTCCCGCGAGCGCCAGCGACTCGCCGATCACGATGGCCGCCACGTGGTGCGCGTGGAAACCGAGCGTGCGGAACACGCCGAATTCCCTGACGCGCTCTTGCACGCTCATCATCACCGTGTTGGCGACCAACGAGAGCACGACGGCCACGCATGCGATGCCGAGGATCTGCGCGAAGTGCAGGATCTCGCGCAGGTCTCGCGTCGCGTGCTCGAGGAACAGGATGCGCGGGCGCGTGTCGGTCGGCTCGGGCGCCGAGCGCAACAGGTCGTCGATCTGCGCCGCGATCTCCTTGGCGCGCGCCGCGTCCTTCACCTTGACCTCGAACTGCGTCACGGTGCCGAGCTTGTTGACCGCCACAGCGCGCTGCAGGTATTCGAGGTGCGTGATCACCGTCCCGTCCTCGACGGGCTCCGCGCTGCCGAAGATGCCCGCGACCTTGACGTTGATGCCGCCGAAGCGGAACTGCTCGCCGACCGCGAGGTTCTTGCGCTCGGCGAAGCTGCGGCCGACCAGCGCGGCGTCCTTTTCCCGCAGGAATTGCTGGTAGTCCCCGCTGAGGACCTCGAACGAGCGTGTGTCGGCCAGCTTGTCCGCGGGAACACCGTTGAAGGGCACGATGTCGAGGCTCGCGCGGCAGTTGTTCAAGTACACCTTGACCGGCAAGACGCTCTCGACGCCGTCGAGCTGTTCGATGCGCGGGCCGTACCACTCGGGCAGGAACGAGGTCTGCGGGCAGTAGCGGTTGAGGCGGTACACGATCAACGTGCGCGCCGCCTCGCTGCCCGACAGCGCGCGCTCGAGCCCAGAGCCCAGGCTCTCGACCAGCACCAGCAGCAGCATGGCGCAGGCCACGCCACCGACGGTGAGCAACGTGCGCATCGGCCGACGCGCGAGATTCTTGGTGGTGAGCTTGGCGAGCTTCATCGCCGCGCGCCCTCGGTCTCGGCGAGCTCACCCTTGTCGAGGCGGAAGTGCCGCGTGCCGTGCTGCGCGGCGCGCGGATCGTGCGTCACCATCACGATCGTCTTGCCGCGCTCCTTGTTGAGGCGCTCGAGCAGCGCGAGCACGCCTTCCGCGGACTCGTGGTCCAGGTTGCCGGTGGGTTCATCGGCCACCAGCAGCGGTGGGTCGGCGACGATGGCGCGCGCGATGGCCACGCGTTGCTCTTGGCCTCCGGAGAGCTGCTTGGGCAGGTGCTGCGCGCGGTCGGTGAGCCCGACCGCGGCCAGCGCCAGCGAAACGCGCGCGTGCCGCTCGGCTCGCGACAACGGTTGCAGCCACAGCGGCAGCTCGACGTTCTCGTAGGCCGTCAGCACGGGGACGAGATTGGCCTGCTGGAAGATGTAGCCGACCGTGCGCGCGCGCCAATCGGCCAGCGCTCCGGCTCCCAGCTGCGAGAGCTCGGTGTCGGCGACACGGATCGAGCCCTGGTCGGCGCGATCGATGGCGGCGATCAGGTTCATCAGCGTGGTCTTGCCCGAGCCGGAAGGCCCGAGGAGCACGCAGAACGCTCCCGCTTCGATGTCGAGCGTCACGCCCACGAGCGGTTTCACGACGTGCTCGCCCTTGCGGTAGGTCTTGGTCACGTTGCGCAGTTCGATGAAGCTCATGGCTCACTCTCCGCGCACGAGAAGGCGAGCGCCAGCGGTGACGCGCTCGCGGCCGGAGTCGATCAACTTGTCCGAGGCGTTGACGCCGCTGCGCACCTCGACGTCTTCACCGCTGCGTGCGCCGAGCTCGACCTTGCGCAATGCCGCACAGCGCGTCGCGCCGTCCACGACCCACAGCGAGCCGCCCTCGAGCACCAAGCGCGCGGGCACGAGCACGATCTGCGACGCCGTGTCGGCGCTGCCCACCGGAGCTCCGCTCGAGAGGAAGCGTGTCTGCACCAGCATTTCGGGCCGCACGAGCGCGTCCGCGCCGTCGAGACGCACATGCACCTGCAGCGTGACCTTCTGGATGTCGGCTTTGTGCACCAGCCGGATCACCTCGCCGACATAGGGCTTGCCCGGCCGCGATTCGGCGAGGATCTCGGCGCGCGTGCCCAGGCCGACCTTGCCCACCTCGCCTTGGGGGATGTCGACGCGCACGCGCAGCGCCGCCGGGTCGTACAGCGTGCACACGACCGCGCCATCGGCACCGATCGCAGTGCCGGGAGACGCCAGCCGCTCGAGCACGACGCCGGCGACCGGCGCGCGCACCTCCATGCGTTCCAGGCGCAGGCGCGCTTCGTCGCACGTGACCACGGTCGCCGCGAGCTTGGCGCGCGCGACATCGACCATGGCGCGCGCGGTCTCGAGCCGTTGGCGGTCGTCGATGCGCAGCTCTCGCTCGCGCTCCGCGCGCGTCGAATCCGCCTGCGCCCTGGCGGCTTCCGCACGGGCGCGCGCGGCTTCGGCCTGCATGCCCGCGAGCTCGGCGCGAACCTCCGCGATGCGCGCCTCGGCGAGCTCGACCTGGCGCGGACCTGCGGCGCCAGCGGCGGCGAGCTCGCGCTGCAAGGCGAGCTCCTCCTCGGCGATGTGCAGGCGTGCCTGCGCCGCGAGCGCGGCCTCCGCCCGGCGCTCCGCCTCGGCCGTTCGTCCGGCGAGCTCCGCGCGAGCGACGTCGAAGGCCTGCGTGACCGCGAGCGCGGTCTCGAAGGTCTGCTGGGCCGCGCGCGCTTCGGCCTCGGCACGCGCCAGCTCCGCTTCGGCCTCGGCGCGCATCGCGTCCGCGCTGCGCAGCGCGAGCTCGGCATCGGCACTGATCATGCGCGCCACCACCGCGCCAGCTTCGATCGCGTCGGAGGGCTGCACGAGAACCTCACGCACGACGCCGGCGGCGAGCGCGGTGACCTCGCTCGCGAACGGCTCGGGCTCGATCCAGCCAGCCGCCTGGAACAGCGCTGTGCCGGCCGAAGCCGTGCTCGAGGAGTCGACCAGCCGCGGCCGGACGACCGTCACCTCGACCGCGCCCTTCCACAGGTCGCCCAGGGTCGACGCGAGGATCACCGCGAACGCGAGCAGGATCGCGAGCGGCACGAGGACGCGCAGCGAGCTGCGCTTGGGCGGCGGAAGTGGGCGCTCGGCGCGCGCCAGGCCGGCGAGATCGATGTCGGGGCGAACCTGACTCACGGCTGTTCCTCCCGCGCCACGCCGCGCGCTTCGAGGTCGTCGAGCTCGGCCACGACAGCGTCCACGCGTGCCTCGACCAACGAAGTCAGGGACTCGACGCGTTCGCGCAGTGCCAGCGACCATTTGTCCAGGCGCTCCGGATCGGCGCGGAACTCGGCGCGCGCCGCGACCAACATGCGCGCGACCGACAGGTCGAGCTCGGGGGCGTGCTCCTCGAACTGAGCCAGCGCCACGTGCAGCGCTTCGTGGGTCTGGCGGGCGCGCGCAGCCCGCGCGACCAACGCATCCTCGAGTGCTTCACGCGCAGCCTCGCGCCGCTCGCGGGCCGCGGCGATGCGGCCGTCGAGCGCTCCGGGAAACGGCAGGTCGATGCCGAGCATTCCGCCGAGCAATGTCTCACCCGGCATCCACGTCAGCTGCGGGCCGACGCGCAGCATCGGCCACTGCTCGCGAGCCTCGCGGCGCAGCTCGGCCTCGGCCAGCGCGAGCGCGAGCTTGGCGGCGCGCAATTCGGGCAAGCGCTCGAGCAACTCACGCGGCTGGGCCTCGACCAGCTCGACGTCCTCGGCCCGGAAGCGGTCGATCGCACCGCCGCCGAACTGCTCGAACGTCGGATGCGAGACGTCGAGCCCGCACAGCGCGGCCAGTTCCGCGCGCATGCTCACGGCCTCGAGTTGCGCCATCGTTTGGCGATGCTCGACCATGTGCAGCGAGGCGTAGGCGCCTTCGCGCATCGCGGGGCCGATCCAGCCGCGCGCGCCGAGCAAGTCGATGCGCGTCGTTTCCTCCGCGCATTCGCCGTAGAGCGCGCGCATCGCGGCTTCGAGCGCGAGTGCTCCCGCGAGTCGAGCGCGGGCGCGGTCGACGTCGAAGCGCAGGCGCCAAACGGCGCGCTCGAAGTCGGCCAGCGCCGCGCGCTCCTCGGCCGAAGCCAGGTCACGCGCCGCGGCCGACGGACCGAGCGCCAGGAGCCCGAGGAGATCGAAAGTCAGTGACAGCTCGGCATCGTCCGAAGGTCGAGCGATCTCGCGCGCGCCGGCCTCGAGCTCGAGCGCCGCCGGGCGGCCCGCGGAGTCGCGCAGTGCTCGCAGCTCTCGCACGCGACGTCGCATTTGGCGCAGCTCGGGATTCCAGGCGAGCGCCGCCGCTTGCCAGAATTCGCGCCGATCTCCGCGCATTTCATCGGGCGCCGTCGGGAGCGGCACCGAAAGCGGACCGAGCTCGGCCAAGGCCAGCGCGGAACGCACGTCCTCGAGCGACGAGCGCCGCGAGCGCGCTTCCAACAACGAGGCGTCGGACACGGCCGAGGTCGCGGCCGAAGTGCACGCGCACAGTGTCGACACCGACAGAATGCAGACCAGACGGAACGAGACGAATGACATGGGAGCTCCGCACGCGAGAGTCGTGGCCGAAAACGGCCGAGGCACACGGGCGGAGGCGCACTCCGCCGCACGACGGCGAGCGGAGTCCGCTAGATGCGCAAGGGCAGTGCGCGCACGCGACCGGGCGGTGCGCGTCCGAAGTCACGCCGCGCGGTCGGCGAGCACCACAGCTCGCTGCGCGGAGCGCTCCAATCGATCACGATCGGCGGCGCCACCTGCGGCAGATGGGGCGCGCTGGTGGGCTGCAGGCCTTGGTTGCCCACGTCGAACGACTCGCACTCCTCGCACTGGTGGTGCGCCGGTGCGCGCTCCTGCGGCTCGTCCTCCGACTCGCAGCAGCCGCGAGCGGGTTCGGGGTTGCAGCACAGGTCCTCGAAGCCAACCCCGAAGGTCATCGCATCGCAGAAGCACATGCGCAGCGCCCAACCGCTCGGCGCGAGCAGGGCGGGCAGCAAGAGAGCGAGCGCGAGGGCTCGCCCGATGCGATGGAGCGCGGACATGGCGATGGTTCGAGGCTAACTTCGGCCGGCCTACGGTCAACGCTGGAGAAGTGCGAGTGGCAATCGCGCGCCCCGGGGGGGCGCGGAATCCGAAGTCAGAGGTGGAACGAAATCACGGTCTCGCCGGCGCTCAAAGCGCGGGGCCGAAGAACTTCTCGCGCTCGATCTCGTCCTCGCCCAGCGCCTTGACCGCCGTGCGCAGCACGCTCAGGGTGGCTCCGCGGAGCACTTGGACCGCGGACTCCGCGCAGGGCTTGAACTCCGGCGCGCTGTCCGTGGCGATGGCTTTCTCGAGCACTTCGATCCAGGCCTCGTCGCGCGAGATGCCCATGGCGGCGGCGGCCGCCGAGCGCTCGTCGGGGACCGCGGACGCCAAGCAGTCGCGCAGAACCTTCTGCACGTCGGCGGTCGGCGCGAGCCAGCCCAGCGCCAGAATCGCGTTGCGCCGAAGCAGCTCGTCCTTCTCGCTGGCCACGCTTTTCAGCAGCGCCTTGCGCGCCTTGTCGTCGCTCGCCCCAGCGCTCCCCAGCGCGCGCAGCAGGTCCTTCTTGATCGCCGGG
This sequence comes from Planctomycetota bacterium, assembly GCA_020853575.1. Lineage (GTDB taxonomy): Bacteria > Planctomycetota > UBA1135 > UBA1135 > F1-120-MAGs118. The sequence continues at coordinate 72,257 of JADYYP010000029.1, read as the reverse complement.
AGCTTCTCCTTGCCCAAGGCCACCAGCAGCACCTTCACGGACTCGGGCACCGCCAGTTGTTCGAGCGCCACCACGGCCTCGTGGCGCAGCTTCTCGTCATCGTGGTCCAGGTACTCCCCGACGACCTTCCAATAGGGGGCCGGCGAGAACACTCCGATGGCGTGCATCAGTCGATCCTTGGGGTCCCCGGCCGCACCGCCGGGGTTGATCCAACCGCGCCGGCCGAACAGGTCGTTCTTGAGCTCGGTGGCGATGAACTCGACGGCCTCGGGCTCGGGTGACATCAGGACGCGCAGCACCTTCTCCGGTCGCCCTTCGCTCCACATCGAGGCGCGCAGCTCCTTGACCAGCTCGAGCACCTCCGCGCGCGTCGGCGGCGCGAGGTTGGCGCCGGGGAGCGCGGCGGGGTCGAACACCGCGCCTTGGATCAGCCGTCGCGGAGCGCGCCCGCCGGCTTGCACCTTCTTCGCGGCCTCCGGATCAACGGCCTTGAGAGCCGCCGCGAAGCACCAGGCGAGCTCCTCGGCCGTGACTTCGTAGGGCACCGACAGGATCACGCTCTGATCGGGCGCGAGGAACACGTGCTGCGGCGCGACCACGTAGCCCTTGGCGTCGCTCTTGAGCACGTTCTGCCGCACCGCGCCTTCGATGCGCCGATGTTGGATGCACTCGATTCCGCCGAAGCGGGTGCAGGCGCGCTTCTCCGGCGCGTGGTCGAAGCGCGAAGCGACCACGTTGATCGTCCACCCCGAGGCCGCGACCACGCGCTCGTCCGCGTAGACCTTCTGCGCCATGCGATCGTTGGCCACCTCGCCGTCCATGTTGACGGCGATGAACACCACCTTTTTCTCGGCGCCAGCGCGCTGCAGGGCCTCGTCCCAGTCGGGTGCCCAGCGGATCGACTCTCCGGCGAGCGCGACCGCGGCGACGGTGAGCTGGGCAACGAACGACGACACGCAGTGACGGAGGGTCTTCATGGGGAGCCTGGCGCGGCAGTCAACACGCGGGATGCAACGCGGTGACGTTCGAAGCGGGCGCGCGCCAAGGCGAGAAGCGTGCCCGCGGCGAGCGCGCGAATGTTCGCAGTCATGCGCGTGCGGCGGGGCGCGATTCCGAGCTCACGGAAACCTCACCAGAGCGTGAGATTCCAAGTGGACAGATCGGTCTGCCACAAGTGAAATCGGGTTCAACCCGCTTTGCACGGCGGGGAGAAGCTCGCACTACCCTCGACCCTAGGAGTCGACACCATGCCTCAGACGCCTACCGCTCCGCCCCATGAACAGCTCAGCCGCCGCGTCACCGCCGCGTTGGGCAAGCTCGGACTCGCATTGCGGTCCGAAGCGCGCGCCGGGGCTTCGTCCCGCGGAATGTCACCCACCCAAGGTGAGATCCTGGTGTTCTTGCTGCGCAGTCCTGGGTCCAGCCTGTCGGAGGTCGCGGAGGCGCTGTCCGTGACTCGGCCGACGGTCAGCGATGCCGTCGACACGCTGGTGCGCAAGGGCTTCGTCACCAAGAACAAGGCAGAGCGCGATCCGCGCATCCTGTCGTTGGTGCTCACCGAGGCCGGTACGGCGGAAGCGCAGCTCGCCACGGGCTGGCCCGACAAGTTGCACGGCGCGGTCGACACCCTCAGCAAGGAGGAGCAGGCGGTTTGGTTCCGCGGCCTGGTCAAGATGATCGACCGCTTGCGCGAAGGCGGCTCGATCCAGGCCGTTCGGATGTGCACCGCATGCAAGCACTTCCGGCGCAACGCGAGTGCGAATGCCAGCGCTCCGCACCGCTGTGCGTTGCTCGAAATCGACTTCTCCGACCTCGATCTGCGCATCGAGTGTCCGGAGTTCGGCGCACGCTGAAGACGGTCTGACCTTCCCTGGAGATTTCGGACATCCCAGATCGCGCGAAATGCGCGAGGATCTCCGACATGCCGCAACGCAAGCGCCGTTCCTTCACGCCCGAGCAGAAAGCTGACGCCGTCCAGATGGTTCGCCGGGTCGGCAACCTCTCCAAGGTCGCCCGCGACCTGGACCTGACGCAGACCGCTCTCCGAAGTTGGGTCCAGCAAGCCGACATCGACGCGGGGAAGGGCCCCGAGGAAGCCCTGACAAGCGACGAGCGCGCGGAGCTGCAACGCCTTCGGCGCGAGAACCGCACGCTCGAGATGGAGCGTGACTTCCTAAAAAAAGCCGCGGCCTTCTTCGCCAAGGAACAGGATCGGCCTACGCGCTGATCACGGCGGAGATGGCCAACTACCCGATCACGCTGATGTGCCGAGTGCTCGGTGTCTCGCGCAGCGGCTGGTACGCGTCGCGTGCCCGCGTCCGGCCGACCGAGCGCGAGAGCAGCAATGCCGAGCTCCTGACGAAGGTGCGCGAGGTCCACGCGGGCAGTCGTGGCACGTATGGGAGCCCGCGTGTCCATGCCCAGCTCGTGCGCGACGGCGTGCAGGTTGGCGAAGATCGTGTCGCTCGCCTGATGCGTGCAGATGGCCTCGCAGGCCGCGTGCGTCGACGCTTCAAGGTCACGACGGACTCCAGGCACGACAGGCCGGTCGCGCCGAACACGCTGAATCGCGAATTCACGGCCGATTCCGTCGATTCGGCGTGGTGCGCGGACATCACGTACATCCCGACAGCCGCGGGCTGGGTGTACCTGGCTGCGATCATCGACCTCTCCACGAGAATGATCGTGGGCTGGTCGATGGCGAACCACATGCGAACGGAGCTCGTGGAGAGCGCGCTCTTGAATGCGCTGACAGCGCGTGCGCCGGCATCGAGGCTCGTGCATCACTCCGATCGCGGAACCCAGTACGCGAGCACCTCGTACCGCGCCCTCCTCGAGCAGCACGACATCGAATGCAGCATGAGCCGAGCTGGCAACTGCTGGGACAACGCGGTGATCGAGAGCTTCTTCGGGTCCTTCAAGCAGGAATGGGCGCACCATCATCGCTGGACGGGGCTCGCCGACGCGCGCGCTGGAACGCACGACTACATCGAGGTCTTCTACAACCGCACACGGCTGCACTCTTCGCTCGGCTACAAGACGCCCGCGGAAGTCGACCAGGCTGCGGCGTGATGGAACCTCTCCACAAGTTACCGGTCTCCTCCCCTGGACCCCACCTCCCGGGGGCTCTGCCCCCGGAGCGCCGCGCTACGCTTCAGCCAGCTCACGGCTGGCTTCGCGCGGCTCCCCCGAAGAAGGGGAAGGGTGAACCCTTCCCCAAACCCCATCCCCTCTGCACACTTCGTCTTCGTCCTACCTACTCAACTCCGGTGTCCGAGAAATCCCGGAAGGTCAGTCCGGCAACTCACCGCGTGAGGTCGCCACGCGGCGAGCTGCGGCGGATTGTCTCGATCCACTGCACCGACGGTGCTTTCGTCCGACTCCGCTGTCTCCCGACTCGCTGCTGCTCGCGCGAGTCCGCGGATCGGCCCGCGCGCCTGACCGCGTCTCAGATCATCACTGCGTGCGTCGGCGCTCGAAGAAGAGCCGCTGAGGCACGGAACAAGGCATCGACAGCGCGCGGTCGTAGCAGGCGTTCGCCCGCGAACGATCTCCCACTCTCCGGTACAGCTCGCCTTGGAGCGCCGGCAGGAGCAGTGAGCGCGCGAGCGCCGGGTGGACCGCGAGCGCTTCGACCGCGTCCAGCGCGAATTGGGGGCCTTCGACCATCGCCAACGCGACGGCACGGTTGAGCGCGACCACGGGTGAAGGCCTGCGCTCGAGCAACTGATCGTAGAGCGCGAGGATCGCCGGCCAGTCCGTGGCAGCCCAGGTCGGCGCCGCCGCATGTTGCGCGGCAATCCCTGCCTCGATGTGCAACTCGCTCCACTGGTCCCCGCGAGCCGCGAGCGCGAGGTGCCGAAAGCCGAGCGCCAGCAGCCTTCGGTCCCACAGCGAACGATCCTGGTCCTCGAGCACCAGCAGGTTGCCCGCTTCGTCCGAGCGCGCCGGGAGCCGCGCGGCCTGCAGCGCGAGCAAGGCGCTCAGCGCGTGCACCTGGGGGCGCTCGGTGGTGGGCAGCGCCGCGAGCTGAAGCGCCAAGCGCAGCGCTTCGTGCACCAACTCCACGCGCACCAACTCCGCGCCCTGGTGGGCGAGCAAGCCCTCGTTGCCGACCAGGTACAGCACTTCGAGCACGGACTCGATCCGCTGCTCGAGCTCTTGGCCCTCGGGCACGCGCACCTCGACCGCGACCTCGCGCAGCTTCGCCTTGGCGCGCGTGATGCGCTGCGTGATGGTGGCCTCGTCGGCGAGGAACGCGCGTGCGATCTCGGCGACGCTGAAGCCGCACACGCATTTCAGGGTCAGCGCCGTGCGTGCATCGGGAGCGAGGCTGGGCTGGCAGCACGCGAACATCAGCGCGAGCGTGTCATCGGCCGCGGGCGCCGCGCTGCGCTCGAGCGCACCCTCCGACCAAGCCCGGATGCGCTCCGCGTTGTCGCGCAGATTGGTGTCTCGTCGAGCTTCGTCGATCGCGGCGTTGCGCGCCGCCCGCACCAGCCACGCCTGCGGATCGTCGGGCACGCCGTGGACGCGCCAGTGCCTCAAGGCTCGCAGCAGCGCGTCCTGCACCACGTCTTCGGCGCGCTCGAGATGCTCGAACCCCAGCACGCGGGTCAGCGCGGCGAGCATGCGCCCGTAGCTGTGGCGAAACAGGCCCTCGACCAGCGGCCCGACGTCCAAAGAGTCGCTCACACCTCGTCCACCTGGCGGATGTCGATGCGCAAGCCGTAGTCGAGGTGCGGGTGGTCACGACACAGCTCGACGGCCTGCTCGTAGCTGTCGGCGCTGATCAGGAAGTAGCCGCCGAAGACCTCCTTGGCCTCGGCGAAGGGGCCGTCGACGACGCGCACTTGCCCGCGAGACTTCGAGAGCTGCCTGCCGCCCTCGTCCTTCAGTTTCTCTCCGCCGCGCATGCGACCCTGCGCGGCGAGCCGCTCGCCCCAAGCCTTGTACTGCGCGACGATCGCTTGGATCTCGGCCGGCGAGATGTCACTCGCGAAGGCCTTGGGGTCGTCCTGCAACACCAACATGAACGTGGACATTCGAAGCTCCTGAACCGCTGGGCCGCGCGGGACCCTCTCCCGCGCAAGGCTGGCCCGAGGACGTTCGACGGATCCGCGATCCGACGCTCGAGGAAGAAAAAGAGTTCAGCGCGTCAGGACCACCTTGGTGCCCTCGAGCGCCAGCTCGAACACCCGATCGATGTCCGGCTGCAGCATGCGCACGCAGCCGTTGGACGAGCCCTTGGACAACCAGTCCGCGGACGGTGCGCCGGTATAGCCGTGCAGGCCGATGCCCTGGCGATCGATGCCGGCGGAGTCGAGCTTGATCCAATATCCGCCGAGCACGTTGCCCGGGTCGCCGTGGGGGAACACCTGGTGCGTCTTGGGGTCGGTCCAAGCCGGTTCGCGCACGCGGTCGACGATCTTGGTCGTGCCCGTCGGTGTCGGCGACTCCGCCGCGCCCAGCCCGACCGGGACGTACATCGCGAGCGCGAACTTGCCCTCTGGCGTCTGGTACCAGGCCGACAAGCGATAGCGCGCCGTGTCGACGATCAACTGCAGCGAGTTGTTGGCGAGATCGAGCACGCGCAGCTTCGCGCCGGCGTTGATGCGGCGCTCGTCGTAGCCTTGGTTGAGGTACTTGAGCATCCCGGCACCGATGCGGTGTTGCTTGGCGATCGCGCCCGGCAACTCGCCCGCCTTGACCTGGTGCGCGACGAGCCCGAGGCGCTCCGCGCCGGGAAACGCGCTGGGGGAGAAGTACACCTGGCGCAGGTACGACTCGAGCTCGTCGGCCAAGCGTTGCCCCGACGCACCATCGATCTTCGGCAGAGCGTCGCTGACGTCGATGATCAGCGGCACGACGAGCGAGGAGTCGCTGGCGGCCGCACGGATGCGCGGACCAAAGTCCTGCGTGGCGGGCTGCTGCGAGAGTCCGAGGAACGCGGCGACGAAAACCCAAGCGGCTTGGCGGAGCATGCGCTCATCGTACGCAGGCGTGGGCGCGATTGCGCGAGGCAGGCGGCGCGTCGCGGACGAGCGCTGAGCGCCAGCTCAGCGGACCGAGTAGGTGCGCCGCGAGGGCGTGCCGTGTCCGACCAGATCACCGTGGCGTTCGAGCTCGATGAACGCGCGGCGCGCGCGCTGCCGTCCGATGTTCTGCGCGCGACAAAAGCGCTCGACCGTCGCCGGGCTGTTGCAGGCCGCGCCATCGCCGCATTCGCGCCGCACCCACTCCAGCACGCGCTGCTCGAGCTCGCTCATCGAGCGCTTGTGGGTTCGCTGCTCGCGCAACGCGCGCAAAGTCGCGCCATCGGCCGCGCGATTCGACGAACCTGCGCGCACGACGGTCTCGCTGCTGCCATCGGCGCGCACCACGGTGTGGGGGCGCTGGCGCGAGACCCCGATGCTGCACACGACGATCGGCAGGCCGGAGAGCTCGACGACCTCGAGCTCGAGCTCCAAGGCCGGCTCGAGCCCGTGCGCGGCGATCGCGCGCAGGCGTTGCACGGTCTGCGCCGGCTTGGGTGCGCCGAGGAGCTCGCCGCGGTCGCCGACACCGATCAGCAGCACACCTCCGCGCGTGTTGGCGAAGGCCGCCAGCGTGCGCGCAGTCTTCTCGTCGCGCGGCAATCCGCGCTTGAACTCGACACCGCGGCCCTCGCCCAGGCGGATCAGTTCCTCGAGCTCGCTCGGCAGCCAGGAATTCACGCCAACGCCAAGTACCACGCACCGATCCACAGCGCAAACGCGGCACCGACGAAGCCCGGCTGCCAGCGCTGATCGGCGAGGGTTCGCGGCGCGTAGCGCGCGAGCAGTCCGCCCACCAGCGCGCCGACGGCGAATCCGAGCACGTGACCGGTGATGTCGACACGCGTCGCGCCGAGCTCGCGGCCCGAGCCCGATCCGAGGTAACCCAGCAACACGGCTGTCGCGACCATGGGGATCCAACTCGAGCGCCGCAGTCGACGCACGAGCTTGCGCTGCTGCCAGCGATGCCCGCCCAGCAGGCCGAGCGCCGCGAACACCGCGGTCGACGCGCCCACGGCGCGGAACGACGGCTCGTTGATCCAGCTGTTGGCCAGGTTGGCCAATCCGCCGGAAGCGATCACCGCGAACAGCCCCAGGCCGGTCCCGAGCATCTCGACCACCAAGGCCACGAACAGGCAACCGAAGAGCACGTTGCCCAAGAGGTGCAGCGCGTCGACGTGCAGCCCGAGCGCGGTGATCGTGCGCCACAGCTCGCCCTGCTGGACCAGGCCCGCGTCGACGTCGCCCTGGCTCCACCAATCGCGGCCGAAAGCGCGCGAGACGCTCAAGGTCTGCGTGGCGAGCAGCAGCATCACCCAGGCGAGCACGGCGCCCCAGCTCTCGCTCAAGGCCAGCGGCATTTCCTCGGGTGGACGCCAGCCGCGGTTCTCCTCTTCGTAGAGCGCGATCTCGCGCGCCGCGCGCTCCGCTCCGCCGGCCTCGACCGCCACCACGTATTCGTCGGCGATCTGGTCGAGCTCGCACTCGATGCCGACGGCCGCGAGCACCAACGCGTACTCCTGGGCAGTGCGCGGGCGCCGCGTGCGCGCGACGGCGACGGGCTCGGAATCGGCGGGGGGCATCGGGGCAAGGTCTTAGTCGCGGAAGGGCGATTCTCCAGCGCCGCCGCCAGATCCCCGCGGGTCCGTTCGTCCGATAGAGTGTCGCTCACTCGGCAGAAAGCTCCCACGTGAAACTCCTCTCCCTGCTCCTCGCGGCGTCGCTCACCTTCATCCAAGCCACGGAACAGCAGGTCTGGGATGCCGCCAACGCGCTGCGCTCCAAGGCCGCCTATCCCGAGGCCGCCGCCGCGTTCGAGGCCTTTCCGGCGCAGTTTCCGCAGTCGACGCGCGCCACCCAGGCGCTGATCGAAGCCGGCGTGTGCTGGTTCTCCGGCGCGCGATCGGCGCAGGTGATGCGCCGCAACACGCCCGAGGCCGAGGCGCGTTTCGCCAAGGGGCTGGCGCTGTTCGACCGCGTGATCGCCGAGCATCCCAAGGAGCCGATCGCGTCGCGCGCGGCCCACATGCGCGGCTCGACCTTCCTGTTCAGCGGGCGCCTGGCGGAGGCCGAGCTCGCGTACTCGCGCGTGCTCGAGGAGCTGGCCTTCGATCCGTCCTACGTCGAGAAGGCGCTGGAGTACCGCGCCAACACGCGCCGCCACCTGCTGAAGACCGGGCTGGCGCTGGCCGACTTCGAGCGCTTCCTGCGCGAGTTCCCCAAGTCCCAGCGCGCCGATTCGCTCAAGAAGACGCTCGAGATCGCGCGCACGCTGGACAAGCCCGCGCCGCCGTACGCTCCCGAGCAGTGGATCTCCGGCGATCCCACGCCGCTCGAGCTGCAGAGCGGCCACGTCGTCGCGCTCTACTTCTGGGCGACCTGGTGCACCAACTGCGCCAAGGAACAGCCCTTCCTACTCGACTTGGTCAAGCGCTACACACCCAAGGGCGTGGTGTTCGTCGGCGTCACCGATCATCAGCAGGGCCAGAGCGCGGACCAGGTCAAGAAGCACGTCGCGCAACACGGCTACACCTTCCCCGTGTTCCAGGACGCCGGAGCGACCTCATTGGCCTACAAAGTCGCCTCGATCCCGCACCTGGTGCTGATCGACCGCGAAGGCAAGGTGCGCTGGTCCGACAACCCCGCGAATCTGTGCGAGGCCACGCTCGACGCGATCCTCGCTGCGGAACCGCACGGCAAGTAGCGCTCGCGCGCGCGTTCAGGCGCTGGCGCGCGGCAACTGCGGACGCACGTGCTCGCGGAAGTAGGCCGAGCTCCCGAACTCGCGCACGATTTGCCCCAGACACGCTCCGCCGCCACCCATGCCCGGATTGGAGAGCTTGGCCAGCGTCGCGAAGGCCGCGGAGGCGTCGAGGCCTTGGCCGCGCAGCGCGATCCAGTAGCGTCCGAGCAGCGCTTGGACCGCGAGGAAATCGGTGCGCACGTCGACGATCGACAGCGCCGCGAGACCGCGCTCGAGCATCCGTTGCGCGTCAGCGCCGCGCGCGAGCTCGAGCGCTTGATGCGCGTAGCTCAGCAGCGCGTTGAGAGTCGTCGGCTGGTTGCCGATCCACGCGCGCACCTTGGCCCGCGGCTGCGGCAAGGGCTCGGCGCGGTAGGCGTCGCAGAGCTCGGACACGAAGGCGAACAGCTCGCGCGCCAGTTCCTCGCCGGCGGCCTGTCGCGCCTGGGCCTGGAGCTCGTCCTTCTCGCCATCGGACAGGCTGCGGAACAGCCCCGCGCGCCGGCGCGCGAGCTCCGCATAGCGCGCGTCGAACGTGCGCTGCCACTCGGCGAGCCGCTGATGCCACTCCTCGATCCTCTGCTTCCATTCGTCCATGACGCCTGAGAGTACGGAGCCCGAGCCATTTTTTCACGCCGGCGCCCAGCACGGTGCGGCGCCGGTCGCGGGCGGCGCGGAGCATGCCCTGGTGTCTCTGCTCGGTTCGGGCGTGAACCGCTGCGAGCTTCGACGCGCCGGATTCCCAGCGCGAGCGCGTGGCCGCGCCGGCTCGCGCTACACGATCCGCCCCTGGGCCGCGGACCAGGCTCAGCCATCCGCACGAGAGCAAAATCCGTCCACGCACCACACCTGGCCCGCCCGCTTGAATGCCTCGCCCCCTGATCCGCTACGTGCGACTTGCCCGCGGCGATCGACGCCTCCTGGTCGAGCGCTCACGCTCACTTGGTTCTCGGCGTGGGCAGCCTGATGCGGCGCTGGACCGGCTGGGACACGCAGCGCATGTTCGCCGCGCACCCGGAGTTCCTGCGAGCACACGCGCGACGTGCTGCTGCGAATCGGCAACGAGAGCGACGTCACCAAGCTCTCGCCGCACGGCTGGAGTCAGCGTTTCCAGGCCGAATTCTTGGCGCGCAAGCAGCGCGTACTCGACCAGCTCCTCAGAGCTGCGTGCTGAAGTCGACCGCCCAGCGCGACGATCGACCCTCGCTCCAAACCCAACGTCGTGCCAGCTATCAAGCTCGCCCGGCGCGTCGTTCGCGGTACGGTAGCTTGAGTCCATGCCGGTCGATGCCAGAGCGCCACGTCTCCGCGAGGCGCATCACTTGGGATTCCGACGGAGCCGAGTCCTGAACTGGCTGCGCATGTCGAGGTCAGTGTGCGATCGGCGCAGTGTTGTGCAGCTGGTCGTGTTGCGGCGTCCCCGCGCGCATGATCGACTGCTATCCGATGGACCTTGCCGAACGACAGCTCTTCCTGACGCGCTTGCCTCACTTTCGTCCACTCTCGAGGAAACTTGTCGAGCGCATCGCACAGGCGACGACAGTGCGCGATCTCGACATCGACCAAGCGTTGATCTCGGAGGGGCAGCCTGCGAACTCGTTCTTTGCCGTCGTCAGCGGCAGGATACGCGTCTACCGAATCGCGGCCGACGGCCACGAACAGGTGCTTCACCATGTGCACGACGGTCAGTCCTTTGCGGAGCCCGCGCTACTTTCGATGGGGCGGTATCCCGCACATGCGCGCGCAGTCGTTGCATCCAAGGTGCTAGAGATTGGAGGACAGGCGTTCGTGTCTCTAGTTCACGGGGAGCCGGGAGTGGCGACGGCGATGATTGGTTCGCTGTGCATGTGGCTCGTCCGGATGGCCGAGCGTGTTGAAGAGCTCTCGATCGCGAGCGCGCCCGCGCGGCTGGCGCACTACCTTCTCGCACTTCCGGCGAGTCCAGGCGCCGAGCACTTGGAAGTCGACCTGCCGATGACCAAGAAGGACTTGGCAGCGCATCTCGCGATCACTCCGGAGACACTCTCGCGCCTTCTGCGTCGCTGGCAGGACGCGGGCGTGATCGAGAATCGGCAACGCTCGATCGTCGTACTCGACTCGCGCGTCCTAGTGGGTATCGCAGATCGTCTGGAGGACTCGGGACCTTGATATCCGTCAAGGCGCGTCTCTGCGCGAGGATCGAGAGTGTCTCCTCGCTCTCCCCTCCACAGGGCAACTTGGAGAATCACATGCGCCCCACTGAGATGCTCTCCGCCGACCATCGCGTCATCGAGCAGGTGCTTGAGTGCCTAGAGAAGCTGGCGCACGCCGCGAGCAGCGGGCGTGGCCTCGACCTCGAACGTGGGAACACGGTCCTGGAGTTTCTTTCGATGTTCGCGGACCGACTGCACCACGGAAAGGAGGAGGGCCTGCTGTTCCCGATGCTGCAAGCCCGCGGCATGGCGGAAAACGTCGGCCCAATTGCGGTCATGCTGAACGAGCACGACCTAGGCAGATCAGAACTAGCGCGGCTGCGCAAGGCCTTGGCGGCCGTCGACCCCGCTGGTTTCGCAAGTGCGGCGAGCGCATATGTGGAGCTACTGCGCGATCACATTGCGAAAGAGGACGGCGTGCTTTTCCAAATGGCGGAGGACCGCTTCAGCGACGTTGATAGACAGTGTCTCGTTGCGGAGTTCGATAGGGCCGACCGCAACCAGCTTGGGAGCGGTGTTCGCGACCGTCTCGTCGAGAGTGCAAACTCCTTGGCGGGTTCGCTCGGAGTGCCTTTCGGTGCGTCGCGCTCGCAAGCACCACGTTCCCGCTCTTGTAGTCTCTGGCCCTGCCCATGAGGCACACCATTGGCACGCCCCAGACCCCACCGTGGCGCTGCCGAGTGTCGTGGCGACGGGCCCTTTCCGAACACTCGTCTTCCCGTGCTCGTCGTCGAGGATCTGCTCGAGACTGACCCGGAGCCCAAGTCGGGGCCAGCGACCACCTCACACTACGGTTGTTGACGGATACGTGGATGTGGTTCTGGACGTTGAGCTTGTCGAGTTGGTTGGCATCGGGGCATGCAAGCGTGCCCTATTCCGGCACGAGCACCACTCTGCGGAACCCGGGTCGATGGGCGAGATCCTGAAACCGATGCTGAACGCTGGCCAGTGAGCGCACTTCGACAAGCGACTTGAGCGCCAATTTCCCGGAGAGGGCGAGTTGGAGCAACTCCGCGTAGCGCTCTGGTGCGCATCCCGAACTGCCGAATACTGTCGCGTCGTGGGTCGCGAGGTCAGGAACTGGCGGTGAGACGGAGCCTAGGCGATTGCCTACGACGGCGAGCGTGCGTCCAGCCGTGAGCAGCCCAAACGCCAACTCGCGACACCGTTGCTTCTCGCATGTTTCGTAGATTCGAACGCGCCATGGCGGACAACCTCGCTCGGACGCAAAGTCGTCCACGTGTTCGGCAACCGGCTTTCCCGCAGTGTCGTCGATGAGAAGCGGGAGTTCGGCACCAAGCTCTCCGGCTCTTTCGAGTCGTACGGGATCAGGGTCGAGTGCCACCACGTGGGCCCCCCGCGCCACCGCGATCTGCACTCCGAGGAGTCCGTGGATTCCGAGGCCAACGAAAATCGCGACGTCGCCTTCCACAAGCCCGCTGCGCGCAATCGCCTGGTACGGAGTCGCGACGGTTCCGGACAACAATGCAAGCGTCGCGAGATCCAGCCCGCCGGGATTGGAAGCTTTGTCCCCCAGGAACGGGACGAGGCACAGCCCTCGGGCCGGTACTCGCACATGAGTAGCGAATCCGCCGTGCACATTGCGTCCAGGGATGACAGTTCGAGGGCACATCGCCGATCGTCCGCAGTTGCAGGCCGCACACTCGCCGCAGGGCAGGGCGGAGGGAATCACTACGTCATGGCCGCGCCAATGCTCGGCACCCCGTCCGGCAGCGACGACATTTCCGGAGATCTCGTTTCCCAGCGTCAGAGGAAGGTCGATCGGAACCGGTATTCGGCCGGAGAAAATCGCGAGATCCGAGGCCCGAACGGCACAGCCTCTGACTCGCACGAGCACTTCGCCGGCCCGTGGGAACTCCACACGTGACTCGGCCACGAGAGGGGCCCGCGGTGCGCGCAGGCTCCATGCATCGACTCGCATCGAACTCAGGCTCCACTTGAGGCGCGCGTGCCGCCCAGCGAGGCCACGGCGGATTCCACCAGTTCGACGAAGGTCCCCGTCACGCGCTCACCACGCGCGCGCACGTCGATGCGCCTGCGCCACGCGCGACTCGCGCGGTCGCGCACGACGTCGCGCATGCCGGGATCGAGGTCGAGCGCATCGATCGCGCACGGGTCGTATTCGAACGCCGGTTCGAGCATGTCGTCGATGAAAAGGAGCTCGCGGCGCACGTGCTCGTGCAGGCGATCGAGTTCCGCGAAGCGGTCCGGCTTCAACGCGAGCACGGCACGGGTCGGTGACGTCGCGCGCGCCGAGGTTGCGGAGCTGTAGAGTTCCGCACCCTCTTCCTTGGTGCGCCTCGCTCTCCGCACCGCGAGCACGTCGAGTCGCTCGCGTGCGGCCGGGCAGGCCTCCAGAGCCACGCTAAGCGGCTCATCGAGATGCAGGGTCCGAAAGGCGAGCAAGGCATGGGCGAGAAACGCCGCCTCGCGTTCACGCGGGTCGCGTAGCTCGTAGAGCGGCTCGCGCTGCTCCAGCCAGAGGGTCGCGCGCAGGTCTCCACGTCGGTCGGCGTCGCGCTGCAGGAGAAAGACGGCCTCCTCGACGAGTTCCGGGGCAATCTCGATGCGCGTCATGTTGGCCTCCGCGGGCCTCAGCTCGGTTCGGGACGGGGGGCGCCGCCGGGCACGCAGCTCGAAGCGTGCGCGCAAGAGACGCAGGTGTCCTCGAGCGTCACCGAGGACTCGCCCGGAGCAAGCGTCGGGTCTCCGCAAGGGACCTCCAACCTCCGGCACTCGTTCTCGATCCAGGCGCACGCCAACCGCGCGAGCGCAGCGTGGAATCCGCCGTCGGCGCAGGCTGCGATGCGGTGGAAGAAGGCCGGGGCCCAGCGCGCAAGATGCTCGGCCACGAAGCGCCGCTGTGCGCCGCGGCACACGCTCGCCAGCTCGCTCTGGTCGTGTTGCACGGCCCAGGCTTCCTTTGCGCACAGGAACTGCGCGAAGGCGAGCTCGATCCCGATGTGGTCCGCGCGCTCGTCGCAGGCGTCGTTGAGGCGCAGGCCGAAGGCGCCGTAGAAACCCGAGAGATCCGCGATCTGGTGGTATTGCAGCAGGTCACCGGCGGCCCCGAGCCACTCCGACTCGTAGGGCGGAATGCCAGCGCGCGGAGTGTGGCCGATGAGGCGTCCATAGGCGAACTCGGTCGAGCGGCGGTTGCTTCCGGCGGCCACGCATGCCTCGGCGAGCGGGACCAGCTCGGGTGCGTCGCATTCCTCGAGCGCGGTCCGCAACGCCTGACTCCAGTCGGATCCGACCAGCGTCGAGCGCCCGGGGTGGCGGATGGCATCGCTCAGGAACCGATGCACGACGGCGCGGGCGAGGGCGAGATCGGCCGGGGAACGGGTGAGGGTGTCCATGGTTAGACCCAGTTGATGCGTTCGGATGGACGGACGTGCAACGGTTCCTCTACGGTCGTGCGGAACAGCTCTTCGCCCTTCTCGCCGAACGCGATCACCGTGTCGTCGTGGAGCTGGAACGGTTGGCCGTGGATCTCGCCTTCGTACACCAGCGGGCCTTCCTCGATGTCGTACCGGAAGATCATGCGGCTGTCGCGGCGGAAGAGCTGCAGCACGGCGAGCAGCTCGCGACCGGGCGCGAGGTACTGCTGGATGGCGTGCTCGACGCCGGGGCCGAACATCTGCTCGAGGTAGGGCTTTGGTACCCAGCGCGGCGGGATGTAGTAGCCGTTGGGTTCCGTGCCGAACTGCGGATAGAGCGGCAGCGCGACCTTCGCGACGTGCACGAGGTAGTACAGCGGATGCTGGCGATCCGGCGTCCAGATGCCGTCTTGCTCGGTCCGCACGAGCCCCTGCATTCGTACTTGCCCAATGCAGGCCGACATGCAACGCGTTTCCGTGCGCGCGCCCTTCGTGTCGCGATCGCGTCCCTCGACGCGGGGATAGCAGCCGATGCACTTCTCGCTCGTGCGGGTCGTCGGCCGGTACAGCGCCTTCTTGTACGGACAGGCCTCGACGCACTTGCGGTAACCGCGACAGCGCTCTTGATCGATCAGTACGATGCCGTCCTCGGGCCGCTTGTAGATCGCGGTGCGCGGGCAGGCAGCGAGACAGGCCGGGTACGTGCAGTGGTTGCACAGCCTCGCGAGGTAGAAAAACCACGACTTGTGCGTGGGAAGCGAGACGTCCGAGCCCTCGCGGACCCACTCGCCGCGCCCGCCGCCGCCGCCGGATGGCACGTCCTCGTACAGGTTGGGGGTGCCCCACTCCTCGTCGGTGGGCAGGTAACCGAGCACACGCTGCGAGGCCTCCGGGCGCGCGCTGCGGTCATGGGCAGCCTCGAAGATGGTGCGTCCCTCGAATTCGCCGTAGGGAGCGTCCTCGGGTGCGTTGCCATCCGGTGCGAACCACCGCACGCCGTCGGGATTGGCCTTGTTCAGGAGCTCGAGCAACTTGACGTCCCAGTTGCGCGGGTAGCCACCGTAGGGCTTGGTCTCGACGTTCGTCCACCACATGTGCTCCTGGCCCTGTGCGAAGGTCCAGGTCGACTTGCACGCCATCGTGCAGGTCTGACAGCCCAAGCAGCGGTTGGTGTTGATGACGAATGCGAACTGACGCTCCGGCCAAGCCCCTTCGTAGGGGTAGTCCATCTCGCGTCCCAGCTGCCAGTTGTAGACCGTTGCCATTGTCTCTAGCTCCCCGTGATCTCGATCCCGCGCGCCTTGCGCGAGCGCAGGAAGCACTCGCGAATCCGGTCGTTGCGACTGCGCAGCTCCTGCACCATGGCGAAGACCGCGATGTCGCCCAGTCGTTCCCACGCGTGGTGCGCGAGGCGATGCTCGCTGCCGCGGAAGAGCTCCATCACCTCGGACACGCTGTGTCCAAGGCGCAGAAACTCGTCTGCGAAGCACTCGGCCATCACACGCACACTCTGGCCCGTGGGATCGTCGAAGGCCACGCCGGCGAGTTCCATCGGATCGGTGACGTCAGGTTCTAGCTTGGGCATGGGGGGGGCCTCACTCGATGTCCATGAACTGGCCAGCGATGTAGCGCTTCATCGCCTCGCTCTCCGCGCCCGGCGTGTAGCCCAGCGTGGCGACCTTCCACACGCCCACCCCGCCGAGGCCGCCGTCCTCGGCCTTGGTGACGCGCACGAGCGTCTCCTTCGGCACGGTGTTGACCGCGTGGTTGTCCGCTTCGCCGCCGAAGATGAAGCGCGTCGCCGCCTTGGCCTTGTGGAACAGGCTGTCGGTCTGGTGCATCGGCATGTGCCAGTTGCGCGTCAGGCTCTGGTGCGAGCCGTAGCGGAAATTGGCCTGATAGCCGGTGTCCGCGCTGAGCGCTCGACCGTCGGGCCGCGACTCGTGCGCCTTCACGCTGCGCTCCGTCGAGATGTACGGAGCGTGCTTCATCATCACGATGTTGTAGGGATAGGCCGGGTTGTACATGGCTCGCACCATGCAGCGGGCGACCTTGTAGAACGGGTCCTTGGGATCCGCGCCGTAGTACGGACGATCCGCAGGATTCGCGTCGACCCAGACGTAGTCGCCATCGGCGATGCCGAGATCGCGTGCGGCGCCGGGGTTGATGTGCATCTGGTGCTCGCCGACGCCGGGCGAGCGCTTGTCGATGCGCCACGGCGCGCCGAAGTTGGAGTCGTACATCGCGTGCCACTCGACCGAGCTCCACTGCGAGTGCACGCGATGGCGCGTCTTCGGGGTGAGCAGCAGGAACTGGAAGCCCTTCTCCCACAGGAAGTTCCGCGTTCCCTTGACCTCGGACCAGGGCAGCTTGACGTTGCGGATCGTGCGCTCATCCCAGTGCTCGCAGTCGAGCGGCAGTCCGTAGTCCTCCGGTCGAACCCACGGGTTGGTGCTCACGATCACGTTGGGCAGGTAGGGCGTCGCCTCGGTGCCCTCGCGGTGCACGATGAAGTTCTCGCCGCAGGCGAGCGCCTCGTCGATGTCGGCGTAGGCATTCATGCGCCCCGTGTCGGTGAAGAACGGCTCGTCGTCCTGCACCTGCTCCCAGAACGGAATGCGCGGGTAGGTGCGGAACATCATCAGGGCCCCACCCGGCGCGCCGTACTTGCCGGCTAGGATGTCCTCGACCTTGTAGCCGGACGTCGTCGTGCTCGTGTCGAGCAGGCGCTGCAGGTAGATCGAGCGCTTGCCCTCGTGCTCGAACTTGAAGTAGTCGTGGAAGCGTCGGTCGCCGGTCTGGACGCCGAGTTCCTTGGCGATGCCCGCGAGGATGGTCAGGTCATCCTTGCTCTCGTAGAGCGGCTTGATGCCGCCCTTCCAGACCTGCAGGAACGGGTTCGAGCACGAGGCCGTGACCTCGAGATCCTCGAATTCGACCCACGAATTCGCGGGCAGGACGACGTCCGCGTACTCGACGCTCGCGGTCATCTGGATCTCCGCGGTGACGATCATGTCGATCCGCGGGTTGGTGTTCTTCAGCATCGCGTAGGCGTGCTTCGCGTTGTTGAAGAGGTTGACGTTGCAGAAGTACAGCGCCTTCGTCGGCGTCGGCATGTGCGTCTGGCCGGTGAGACACACTCGCCCGTGCTTGGGCGTCTCGACGATCAGCGGCCGATCGCCGTGGTTCCAGTACGCCGGCTCCTCGTCCTTCGTGTAGCCGTGCGCAATGACGTCTTTGCCGTGCGCGTTCGGGTCGAGGTTGGGATGGAACGGATCTTCGTTTACCCAGCCCTTGAACCCCGCGCCCGTCCACGGCGAGCCCTGGAACAGCGCGGCTTTGTAATTGCCTGCCCACGTGTGGCAACCCGCCCCGCGCCGCCCGATGTTGCCCGTCAGCATCAGTGGCAGGTAGGCCGCCCGGTTCATCTCCGTCGCGTGGAACCAGTGATTGATGCCCTCGCCCTGATGGATCGAGACGGGCTTGAACGTGGCGATGTCCTTCGCAAGTTCCTCGATCAGCGCCTTGGGCGTGTGCGTGATCGCGTGGACCGTGTCGAGGTCATAGTCGGCGAGGTGCACGACGTACATCGACCACAGCGTGCGGCATTCGATCTCCTGGCCGTCGACCAGACGGACCTTCACGATCCTGTCGAGCGCCGGCCGAACTCCGCGCGCGGCCAGCTTGCGGCCGACGTCGTCGCGCGTGACGGCGGCGAGCGAGTCGGTCGCCTCGTTCCAGACCACGAAGTCGCCGAGTTTCTCGTGCTGCTCCGCGGTCAGGCCCTGCAGCTTCCGGCTCGGTCCATCGGCCGCAAGGCTCGACGCATGGTTAGCGAACACCTCCGCCGCGCGCAGGCGCTTGCCCGTGTCCGTGCGCACGAGCAGCGGGAAGTCCGTGTAGCCGAGCACGAAGTCGCGGTCGTACCAGCCGCGCTCCATCATCAGTCGAGTGATGCCGAGGAACAGCGCCGCGTCCGTCGTGGGACGGATCGGCACGTGCACGTCGGCCTTCGACGAAGGCGCACCGTACTCGGGAGCGATCACGACGAGCTTCGCGCCGCGCTCCATGCACTCGATGAACCAATGCGAGTCGGTCATCTTGTTCTCGACCAGGTTCTTGCCGTCCATGATGATCAGCTTGGACGAGCGCAGGTCGTTGAAGTCGCACTCCGAGGCCTGCAGGCCGTGCACCCACGGGTGGCCGGGCGCCTGATCGCCGTGCCACGTGTAGTTCGACCACTGGCGTCCCGCGAGCGCGTGGTGCTCGTCGACGCCTCGCACGTGCACGTCGAGCAGCGCCATCGAGTTCGCGAGGCGATACGCGCCGTACTTGCCGAGCACGCCGAGCAGGCCCATGCCGCCGCGGAACTTGAGGCAGCGCGTTCCCGCGCCCTTCATTTCCGCGATCATCTCGGGCTCGTAGCCCTGCTCCGCAAGGCGTCTCGCGCCCTTGTCGCCGGAATAGTGCTTCGCAATCGCGACGTAGGCGCCGGCGACGTACCGGAACGCCTCGGCCCATGTCACGCGCACGAGCTCGTCCTGTCCTCGCTCGTAGAAGCGGTACTTCTTGCGCGCCTCGTCGTCGAGGTACGGATAGCCATCGTCCGCCCAACGCCTCCAACCCGCACGCACCATCGGGTACTTGATGCGGTACGGCGCATACACCACGCGATGGAACGTGTAGCCCTTCGCGCACTGCCGCGGGTTCCAGTTCGGGGTCGCCTTGTTGCCGTAGAGGTCCGCGTAGTTCTGGTACGTGTAGTCGGAACCCATGCGCACGATCACGCCGTTGCGCACGTAGGCCTTCACGCGGCAGGCGTGCGTGTCGTTCGGCGAACAGACCCAGGTGAAGCTCGAGTCGTAGGCGTACTGGTCGCGGTAGACCTTCTCCCAGTCGCGCGTGGGGTAGGCCGCCAGCGGATTGGGAACGTCGCCCGAGGCAAACGGCCACAGCCAGCCTTCGGGACTGGCGGCACTGGCGGCGCCGAGTACGGAGCCGACGGCGAAGAACGAGAGGAAGTCGCGACGGTTGGTGTTCATGGTGGCTTGCTCGTTCAGTCCGCGATGCGGAACACATGCCAGACGGAGACGGACTTCTGACCGTTGCGGTCGCGTTGGTCGCCGTCCCACGCGGCCGCTCCGAGGAACACGCTGTCACCGGGTGCGAGCGGGAGCTCGCCTGGACAGCAGGCCTGCATCGGACGCGTCATCACCACGTCCCAGAAGCCGTTCGACCACACGCCCTTCGCCGTCAGCTTCGCGTCGGCGCCGATGGGCGCGAGCGTGCCGAAACCGGTGGCGCTCAGCATCTCGCCGGCGCTCGTCCGGGTCGCTGCCGCCATCGGGTTTCCCGCGGCGCGTGCCGTGAGGTACAGCACCTCGCTTTGCGGGTCGACATGGCCGTACATGTCATCGGGGGTGTCGGCGTGGAGTGCGGTGACGCCGCGCACCGCGGCCAGATCGAGCTCCCAGCCCGCGCGCCACTGCCAGATGTTCACTGGCCGCGTCGGCTCGCCCATCGTGAACAGGGGTGGCTGCGCTCCTCGAGACCACTGCAGCGCGACGGCATCGGTGAAAAGATCCTGCGCGAGCAGTTCGGTGCTCTGTGTGCGGTCTTCCCAGCTGATGCGCAGCGCCAACGTCGTCCCGTCGTGCAGCGCGCGGATCGTGCAACCCTCGACACCGTGTGCCCGCGCCCACAGCGGCATGAGCGGGACCCACTGCTCCGGCGCCTGAGACCACCCGGCATCCTGCACGGTCCACGGCAACGCCCCGACCGCACGCTGCGCGACGAGCGTGCGACGCGTCTGCGCCACGCGCTCCTGGACGCCGGGCCGGATGAGACTGCGAACGTAGGCCGCCAGGGAGGCTGCGAGCTCCGGGTCTGCAATACTCGTTGCCGGCATCGGGCTACCCGGAAGCCCAGCCGTGATGCGTCGGATGATGTCGGCGTGTGACGATCCACCCTTGAGAACGCCTCGGGTAAAGTCACGGGGATACGCCGGTGTGCCGTCTTCGTTGACTTGTGGAGACTCAGCTGAGCCGGTTCCATCGGAGCCGTGGCATTTGGCGCAGTTCTCCAAGAAGAAGCGCCGGCCGGCCTGTAGCTGGACAGGTTTGCCTTCGCACTCAGGTGGGATTGGGATCTGTGCCTTTGGGGTCATCGCACCGGTCGCAATCTCGAGAGCCTCGGCGCGTTCGAGCGTTTCGTCGTTCTTGATCGCCCGCGCTTGCAGGTCGTCGGCGCGACCGGTTATCGCGAGTTCGCGAACGTAGCGCGCCAGCGCAACGAGATCCGAGTCAGGCATCCACTCCCACGGCGGCATCGCCGATCCGGGCATTCCGCGCCGCAAGACGGTCACGAGGTCCTCGTCTGTTGGCACTTGGTTGACGCTGGACACGATTCGGAAGCGCGTCGATCCAAAGTCGCGGGGTGCGGGAGACAGGAGGTAGGCGGCCGGACCATTGCCACGGCCGGTCTGACCGTGGCAAGTTGCGCAGTAGTTCTGATACAGGCCTTGCCCCCTGTTCACGCAGGCAGCCGCGGTCGGGGCACCGCCAGTCGCTGCCGCGCCCGCGGAGCTGTCCTCGACTACCGAGCCGTTGCCGATGAGCTCGCATGCTCCGAGCAACATGAGGACAGCCGCAGACAGTCCGGAGACCCACGAAACGTCACGTGCTTGCATCCCGAGTTTCCTCCCAAGCCGGCGGTGCCCGCAGTCGACATGGCTGTGCTCTCGCGTTGGAGCGCCCTTCGCCCTCTCGGGTGTCCGAAGGAACTTCGAGTCGATGCGGGGATCGTCCATGTAGGGCAGTGAACGTGATTCCGACACCCGGTCGCCTTGACGGATGTCAAGGGACGTCTGAAACGGAGAGCGGGGCGCGGTTGGCCCTCACATACTCCCGTCTCATGGGTACACCGCTCGATACGCGGGGACGACCGCTCCGCTCTATCCGCGTGTCGGTCACGGACCGCTGCAATCTCCGCTGCGCGTACTGCATGCCCGAACGGTCCTACCAGTGGTTGGAGCGCGACAAACTGCTGCACTTCGGAGAGATCGCCGCGATCGTTGACGCCTTCTGCTCCTTGGGGGTGGAGGCCGTCCGAATCACCGGAGGTGAGCCGCTCGTACGTCGCGAGTTGCCGCGACTCGTCGAGCAGTTGGCCCGCCGTTCCGCGTTGCGAGACATCGCGATGACGACGAACGGAATCTTGCTCGCGGACCAGGCGGTGGCGCTCGCGCAGGCAGGATTGACACGCGTCACCGTCAGCCTTGACTCGCTTGACGAGCGCGTGTTCGAGCGCGTTACGCAGCGCAGGGGCCTAAGTGACGTTCTAGCCGGCATCGACGTGGCAACGCGGATTTGGCCGGGTCGCGTGAAGCTCGACACCGTCGTGATGCGCGGTGTAAACGATGGAGAGGTACTGGACATGCTCGAGTTCGCTCGCGTGCGAGGCATCGAGGCCCGGTTCATCGAGTACATGGACGTTGGCGGCGCGACGCATTGGTCGCCCAATGACGTCTTCTCGCGTGCGGAGCTCCTACGGCTGGTCGCATGGCGTCATGGACCTGTTGAGGAGCTGCGCGACGCGTCGTCCGCGCCGGCGCAGCGCTTTCGGCTCGGGGATGGCACTGTATTCGGCATCGTGGCTTCGACGACGACGCCCTTCTGTGCGCGCTGCGATCGCAGCCGGCTTACCGCCGACGGGCACTGGTACATGTGCCTGTACGCGCGTTTGGGTCTCGATCTGCGCACGCTCCTGCGCCGCGGTGCTTCGACCCGGGAACTCGCTTATCGCATCGCCCAAACGTGGAGCGCGCGCGACGAGCGCGGGGCGGAAGACCGCCTGGCGGAGCGCGAACGCGGGCCCTCCGCGGACGTTGGTCTGTTGCGCGAGGATCCGCGGCTAGAGATGCACACTCGCGGTGGTTAGGCCCGTGGAACCTGATCGATAGTAGGCGTCCGGGTGCGCCGTGAGGGTGAAGTGAACCAGCAGATGGACGTGCTGTCAGCTCCAGCGCCAAAGTCCTCGCCGTCGACGTCCTCACGCGTCCGAACTGCGGCGGTCCGCGACGGGTTGATCGCGCAAATCACCGATCCAGACATCGTCCACGAGAACCTCATGCAATTCCGGAGACCCGACCGAGCCCCCACGCCCCGCACCCGCCCGCTCGCGTGAACAGCTCGACTTCGCTTGAGCCGCCCCCGCCTCACGCTGCAAAGAAGGCCCGTCGCCCGCGGCCCGCGCCGGCGAGCAAGCGCTGTCGCATTCCAAAGCGCGTGTGCCACAGCCACAGCGCGCCTCGCCCGGCTCGCCAGCCCGCTCAGTGGGGCCCGCGTTGGGCTCTGGGGGAAACGTGTCGGAGGCCACCGGCGTACCTCCACCTTGCTTTCGACAACGACCGCTTCCGACGGAAATCACCCGCATGGAGTGCCTTCCCCAGGAAGCGTCGTTGCGGACCCTGTCGCACGAGCGTGAGCGCTCGCTCGGAGGAGCGCCGCGCAGCGCTCGAGTGTCCGAGCCGCCAGCACAGATCGGCGCCGGCGGCGTGCGCGAATTGACAGTCGTAAAGGGTCATTCGCGCGCGAGCAATTCGTCGACCATCACGACCCGCTCAACTGAACGCTTCTCCGCACAACGTGGCTGGCGAGTCTCAGGATCTCGTGATATCGTTGTGATCGTGCACGTCGGCGCGCTTCCTGGAGTGCGACCGCCGCTCGTCCAACTAGCATCGATGCACCATGAACCTCGCACACGGATTTCGTGCTCTCACCTCGTTGCTCCTGATGGGCACAACCCTCGGAGCACAACAGCCACACGAGGACGTCGGATTTGCGCCGGCAACCCCACGGCCGGATCCCGATCTCGTCGTCGTGCGCGAGCGCGCCTATGGCGCCGGGGGAGTCAATCTGACGAGCTACGGGATGGGCACTCCCGACTACGTGCAGTCGATCTACTTCCGCTTCTTCGTGGACACGAACGCGGCGAGTCTGGACTCCGTAGCCGGGCGCGTGGTGTTCCCGCCGCAGGTCCAGATCCTCGGGATCATCACTGACGGCAATCAGCTCGGCGGAGCCATCGACGACGGCGTGGCCACGGCGACCGACGCACTCTTCGGGATAGCCGTGGACCCGAATGACTACTCGGAGGGTGCGCGCGGTTTCGAGACCACCGGGACAGGGAGCGCCGAGTTCGTTTGTCAGACCGCGCCGAACGCGTTCGTCTTCGGTCTCAACATCGGCGACGGTGTCGACGACTTCCGTGTGATCGTCGACTACGGCTCGTCCTTCCCCACTGGATTGGCGTTCGACGTCGCGGCGTACGACATCGGAAGCCTCGGTGGTGCCGCGTTGAGCCCTGGATTTATCGTCGGTCAGGTGGGCAGCGGAGTGCTCGGCAGTGGTGACTTCGGCGAAGTCGACGCCGTGCTCGACCTCCCGTTGACCGCGAGTCTATCGCCCCATCCCTCGGGCCCCATACCTTCGAATCCACCGGACAACGTCTACATCCTGCGAGACACCGCGGGCGACACCTTAGTCGACCACTTCGATGTCGTGCTTCAAATCCCCGCGCCGGAGCAGTACTCGATCCCGGCGGCGACGCTCGGCACTCCAGTCGGAATCTGCGCCGGACCGGACAACCATCTGTATGTGCTCGGGAGCGGTACCGGCTTCGCGAAGCTGGACCTCGCCGCGCAGTCGACGACCGCGACCACGATCGCGGACTTGGCCGGCTCCAACGTCGATCTGTGCGGCTTCGACGGGCTGCGCTCGCTCTACTTCCTGCGTGACAACGGCTCCACCAAGTGGATCGACGTGTTCGACGTCGACGCTCTGGCGTTCGGTCCGTCGTTCGCGGTTCCATCGTCCGCCATCGGCACTCCGCGAGGCATCGTGACGGCCACGGACGGCTGGTTGTACGCAATCGGACAAGCGGGTGCGTTGGTGCGCATCGACCCGCTGACCGGCGCCTACATGTCAACGGCCCTAGCGCCACCGACCGGCAGCTATGTCGACCTGTGCGCTTCACCGAGCAGCGCAACCCTGTACCTCGTCCGCGACACTGCCGTTGACACGCTCGTCGATCGTCGCGACCTCGCGAGCGGTACGACCACGTTCGGCTTCGCCACTACGAGTGCGGTCGGAACTCCGGTGGGGATCGCGGTCGGACCCTACGGCGACCTCTACGTGGTTGGCGCAGGCTCGACGGGAGCGCCCGGATTCGTGCAGTTCGACGACGCCACGGGCGCGGCGATCCTGACCAACACTTGCATGGACTTCCCGGGCTCGAACGTCGACATCGCTTTCGCCTTGCCCTTCATCGCTCCGTCCTACTGCACGGCGAAGACCAACTCCCAGGGCTGTGAGCCGCAGATCTCGGCCATCGGAGTCGCGAGCGTATCTAGCCCGCTGCCTTTCCACGTCGCCGCGAGCCTGGTGATCAACAACAAGGCGGGCATCCTCTTTTATGGTTTCCAACCGCACGCGGTCCCGTTCCAGGGCGGAACGCTGTGCGTCAAGCAACCGGTGCGGCGAACGCCACTCCAGTTGTCGGGCGGCAATCCTCCACCCGACGACTGTTCCGGCGCGTACGCATTCGATTTCAACGCCCACATCGACTCGGGCGTCGATCCACTGCTCACGCAGGGACAAATCGTGTTCTGTCAGTACTGGTATCGCGACCCCGGCGACCCGCTTGGGTTCACGACGGGACTGACGACGGCTCTGCGGTTCACCATCCTGCCGTAGTGCGCGTCGAACTGGCGCAACGCACTCAGAGCGTGAAGAGCCCCGGGTTCTAGAGCAGGTGCTTCAAGTCGACCAGGAAGCGCGCGCCGTCGGCGCCGTAGGCGAGGCGCTGGTCGACGGAGCAGAATGGGTGAATGTACTGGCGCAATTCGAATTGGCCGTGCGACATCTCGACTACGCTGGGGCGCTTGCACGCCGCCGCACGATCCAAGCTCGCGGGCACTGGCTGGCGATGCTGTGACGGACCCCCGAGGCGGTCCCGCACCTGTGTGCGGTATGCGAACTCGATCTAGGTTGCCGCGCCGCCGTCGAGGAACCGACCGGTTCAGCGGTCATTCCTTCGCCAGATCGCTGACGATCACGCGCCGTCTTGATTCCGGTCAAGACGTGACTACGCAGTTGCAAGCAAACTGATCCGGTCTCGCGCTTGATCTGAGTTGCACCACGCACGGAATTCACGCCATGCCGTTCGCAAGGAACTTCGTCTCGGTCGTCGCCGTCGTCTTGCTTTCCACGCTCGCCGCCGCTCAAGCGCCACGACCGCCGGCGAAGCTGTTCGCAGCGGCCTGCGCAACTTGCCATGGAGCCGACGGCCACGGTGGCCCGAGCTGGACGGATACGGGATCGTGGGCGCCGCCGATTGCCTATGGGTTGACGTCGGGCCAACCCCTGATCGAGGCTCGAGTCCGGTGGCAGGTTCGCAACGGAGCGTATTTGGTTGGTGGCTTCGATTTCCGCATGCCGGCGTTCGGGCCGGAGGTCATCACCGATGTCGAACTCGACCAACTCGTGCAGTGGCTTGTGTACGCACCTCCGGTCGGCGCTTCGCACCCGCAGCTCGGTGTGCCCGCGCCCCCAACGCCGTCCGGTCACGGTGTAGTGCTCGAGATCCTCGACGAGGCCCCGTGGTATCGCGACGACGGCAGCGATTCTCGCGACATGGACATGGACCCACGTCGCGTCATTCTGTCCGCCGGTGACTATCTGAAGGTCTACAACCGCGGTAGGACGTGGCACACGGTGACGAACTCCGCGCAGGGGGTCGACACGGGCTTCATCGGATATTCCCGGAACATTCCCGGCCAAGACGTCGGCTACTACTACCTGGAGGCGAGTGATCTCGCCGATGGCGACTATCGCTACTACTGCGCTCTGCATCCCTACATGCAGGTGCAAATCGTCACGGCGGCTCACATGCCGATGCCGCTGACGCACGTCAGCAAGATTCCCATGCGATCGCCACGCCAGAAGGGGATCGGCGAGCTCTGGGTTGGGCTCCAGACGTTTGCGTATCCGGGAGCTCCCAATGGAGCTGTCGACGTGTTCGACGCGACGAACTGGACGCGCGCACACATCCCGCACGTCGGCAACAACCCCCACAACGGTTGGAGCGGCAGGTCGCTCGACTGGAACGGAGTATTGCGTGATGTTGCGGTGTTCGCAAACTGGCATGACGTGACGGCCACGGTGCTCGACGCGAGCACGAAACTGGTCATCGGCGACATCCCGATGGGTGCCGCAACGGCGCACGTGATGACGGCTCCGCGCAACCCGTCGACGACAGGTTCCGATCGTTGGTTCCTAACGGTCATGGGCAACAACCGAGTGCAGGAGTTCGATCCGCTGCGTGCGCTTTCGTGGGGCCGCCCCGACGTTCCCGCGCTTGGGCAGTCCAGCGGCGCGGGCGGACCTCCGGCGTTCTCGCCACACGGATTGTGGTTTCTCGACGATGGCGACCACTTCCTGACGGCGAACACACTTGGCGCGAGCGCGTCGCTCTATTCGATCTCGAGGCCCTGGACGGACCCGGACGGTCGCTACGGAGTCGGCGCCGAGGTTGCGCGTGTCCCCACCGCAGGTCGATCTCCGCTTGCTGCCGGCATCGTCAACACGGGCACGGCGAATTCGACGCAGTACATCGGCTACACCAACAACGCGGGCACCGACGACGTGAGCGCGTATGCGATCGACGCGTCCCCGGGTTCGGAGAGTCTGTTCCGCACGCCGATACCCGCGCCGCTCGGCAATGCCGCAGGGAACCTCGCACTCACCGACTTGACGTCGACGCCTGTTCGTTGGGCTCACATGCCGATCCAGGCCATCGTGAGTCCGCCGGACTCAACCGGACACCGGCGCTTCCTGGTCGTCTGCAACAAAGCCTCGTTCAACGTCAGCATCGCGCCCCTCGGCGCAAACGGCCGACCCACGGGCGTGTACACGTTCCCGGCAGGACTCGGCTGTCACGGAGTTGCGTTTGGGCGCAAGCGAACTTCCGATCCGAATCGGATCAGCTACTTCGCCTACGTCACGAACACTTTCGAGAACTATGTCGGTGTCTACGACCTCGAGCGCTTCGAGCGGCTGCTTCGACTCGAATCGGTCGGCGCCGCGCCCGCTGCCTTCCAACCCGGAGGTGCGACGGAGCGAGTCCTCGTCGAGGGCTACGCCGCCGTGGCGCTCACCGGACAACCCAGTGCGGTCGTGCCGCTCACGATGTTCTCGCCCGACGCGCGAGGGCTCGTCCATGTGGGAGACCTGCGCCTAACGCTGCCGACGACGCCAGGGCCACGCTGCTATCTCCAAGAACACGTCTGGGTGGACGTCGCCGGCTGGGGCGCGACGCATCTCGATCTCGACCTCAAGACGGACACGGGTGCGATGGGGCTCTTCGTGCGACACCACCCACTGCCCTGGTAAGTCGGTGGCGCGCGGCCAGAGGACACGAGGTGAGCACAATCAAACGGCGCTTCGCACGTCGACGAGGAAACGCTTCTCGAGTGTGACACACCCGGAAGGGCGGGGCCGATGCCCTTCGACGCGTGCCGCTCAGTCCCGGACGGCTCCGAGTGAAGCACGGAGCGACTCGACCGAAACTACGGCGCGACCGTGAACTTCAACGCGTCGGGCAACATCATCGTTTGGAATTCGACGGGTCGCGAAGGCACCTTGCATCTGCACGGAGTCACCGGCCGCAAATGGTTGCCCGGGCGCGCCGGGCGTCGCCGCTCGCAACGCGTTCCAGTCCAACGAGAAGGTCCCGCTGCACGTCCCGGCTGAGCCCCTGGTGCGCTGGGCGACCGAACGCTGCGTCTGAGCCTTGACCCACAGGAGACACGAGCTTTGGCCTCAAGCGAGTGGTACGAGTCAGTTGCTGTCGACGCCGTAGAACTACAGCGCCTGCGCTCTTGTCTTCGAGAGCGACGACATCGAGGTTGAAACCCAAGGCTGCGCTCACGCTCGCGTCGTGGGGCCCACCGCGCGACTTCGAGCGGGTCGTCGATTTCGGCGCGATTCACGCAACCACTTGTGGGCGCCACGGCATCGTGGGTGGCGGTCGGAACCCCTGGCACCGGAGGCCCTCATGTTCGGATCCCTCTCTCAGCGTTTCGCTCTCGCCGCGATCCTCGCGCTCTCCGCAACTCGAGCGTCCGCGCAGCAGGTGCTGTTCGCCGACGACTTCGAGAGCGGTCTGGGCAACTGGTCCACCTCCAGCCTGTGGCGCGACATGGATTTGGTGAACGAGCCCTGCAGAGTCAACTTGGGCGGCAGGCTTCCGGGCGGTGCCCACGTGGCGGCGTTCAACCACCTCGTGCTCAATTCGAGCTGCAACTTCTACGGCACGCCGGTCGGCAGCTTGACGTCGCTGTTGCCGATCTCGATTCCGGCGAACGTGGCGACGGCGCGCCTGCGCTTCCTGTCCTTCGAGGACACGGAGTGCGGCGGTTGGAATTGCGGTTGGGACCATCGCTACGTGTACGTCTCGAACAATGGCGGGCTGACCTGGGACGAAGTGGCGATCGGGGACAACGAGTACGTGTGGTGGGAGCGCGTCGTCTCGCTCGATGCCTACCTCGGCCAGGACATCCTGCTGCGCTTCCACTTCGACGCCATCGACAGCCTGTGGAACGACGGCTACGGCTGGTTGGTGGACGACGTGGTCGTCGAGGCCGAACCGGTCGGAACGACGTACTGCGTGAGCACCAAGAGCAGCGCGCAGTGCCACCCGTATGTGCTCGCGACCGGTGACACGAGCCTGACGGGAGTCGACAACTTGACGGTGACCGCGGACCTGCTGCTCGATCACGTGATGAGCAAGCTCGTTTGGAGCCGTGCACCCAGCGCGCAGCCCTTCCATGGCGGCACGTTGTGCGTCCAGGCCCCGGCCGCGCGCACGCCGGTGACCAGCTCGCTGGGCGACTTCACGACGAGCCGCAATTGCAGCGGTGTCTACAGCTACGCGTTCTCGCACGCTTATCTCGCATCGAAGGGCGTGCTGGCGGGCGAGACGCTCTACGTGCAGGCCTCGACCCGCGATCCGGGCAAGGCCGCGCCGAACAACCACAGTCTGTCCAACGCGATCTCGATCACGATCCTCCCCTAGGCCAGGGCGCGCGGCGCGAGGTTGCGCGGGGCGGAGCTGCACCCGGGTTGGGCGGTCCGTGACGGCGAAAAAAGTGCGCGGGCACCGCGCCTGGGACGGCGTGTTCGGAGCGGCTCCATGGGCGCCGCGGAGTGCGTCGATCGAAAGAGCCGCGCCCGCCTGTCCTGCGCGCGCTCACCACGACCATGCACACTCGGATCTCGCGTTCGCGCCGTCTGCTCTCGTTCGCTCCGCTCGCCGCAGTTGCGCTCGCTTCCTGCACCAATGGCGGTGGATCGTCGCGCCGCGCGCCGACGAGCCTGGCCTACTCCGATCCGACTGCGGCCTACGAGCTGTGCGGCGCGATCTCCGAGAACTTGCCCACCGTCGGCGGCGGTTCGGCGAGCTCCTTCGCCGTCACTCCGGCGCTCCCCGCGGGACTCTCGCTCGACTCGGCGACGGGCGTGATCAGCGGCACTCCTTCGGCGACCAGCGCAGCCGCGACCTACACCATCACGGCGGCCAACGCGGTGGGGGAGACGAGCGTCGACATCACGATCTCGGTCGCGCACGTGCCGCCCTCAGGTGTGGACTATCCCGATCTCGGCGACGAGCTCGGCCGCGGCGTGTACTTCTACGCGGAGCCGCTGCTCAGCGCGGGTCACGGCTCGACGTGGAGCATCAGCTCGGGCTCGCTGCCCACGGGACTCGCGCTCGATTCCTCGACCGGCGTGATCAGCGGCGTGCCGACCGCGTTCGGCGCCGCGGCCTTCGACATCACCGTCGAGGACTGCGCTTCCGCCACCACCTT
The DNA here is from genome assembly GCA_020853575.1 of Planctomycetota bacterium. Taxonomy (GTDB): domain Bacteria; phylum Planctomycetota; class UBA1135; order UBA1135; genus F1-120-MAGs118. The sequence continues at coordinate 41,961 of JADYYP010000029.1, read as the reverse complement.
CAGTGCCTTCGCCACGGTCGTCGTCGTGCCCTACGTGCGCGGTTTCTGCGCGGTCGACGATGTGCAAGGTACGCTCGCGAGCTTGCGCCGCACGCACACCAGCGGCGCGCTCACGCACGGCGGGCAGGTGTTCGACGCCGATTCCACCGCGCAGCTCGCGGTGCATCCGTGGAGCCGCATCGCCTTCACCGCGGCGGGTGGCAACATCGCGGTGCATTCCATCGACTCACGTTCGCTCGAGCTGCTTCCGACGGCCTTCAGCGCCTCGATCGGGGCCGCGACGATCGCCGACCTGGCCGTGACGCCGGATGGCGAGTGGCTCTACGCCTCCGCTTCGACCGGTGAGATCTACTCGTTCGACGTCGAGCCGCTGACCGGTGAGCTCAGCGCGACGTCGCCGGCCTCGGTGCTCGCCGGCGGCGATCCGCAGCAAATCGTGATCGATCCCACGAGCTCGTTCCTGTTCGTCGCGTGCAGCGCGGTCGATGCGGTCGAGGCCTATGCCATCGATGGCGGCACCGGCCTCCTGACTTCGATCGGCTCGAGCGCCTCGGGCAACGGTGTCAACGTGCTGGCGCTGACCAGCGACGGCGCACGGCTGTACGCCGGCAGCAGCGCGGACTCCAGCGTGTTCGGCTACGACGTCGACGGCCTCACGGGAGCGCTCTCCGACGCCGCCTGGAGCCCGCTCGACATCGGTGCCGCAGCGCACAGCGCACTCGCGGTCTCGGCCGACGACGCGACGCTGTATCTCGGCCACTCCAACGACACGTTGGTGCGGCAATTCGCGCTCGACGCGCTGACGGGCGAGCCCTCCGCGATCGCCGGCGCGCCAGATGCGCTCGACGTCACGCGCCAGATCATGATCGAGTCGCGCGGCAACCACGTGTACACGGTGCAGGCCGGCGGACTCGTGCAGTGCTGGGACGCGGACCCGATCGATGGCGCGCTGACGGCCGCGCCGAACGGAGCGTTGCTCGCGAGCGAGTCGGTGACCGAGCTCGCGCCGGTGCTCGGGCATGCGCGCTTCCGCCCGCAGACGCAGCACGTGTACGCGACGAGCCTCGCGGCCGACGGTGTGTACGAGTACGCCTTCGACTCGACTGGTGGCACGTTGACGACGCAGACGGGCTCGCCCTTCGCCACTGGACAGGATCCCCAGACCGTGAGCGTGCACCCCTTCGACGACTACGCGCTCGTTGCGCACCAACTCGCGACCGGCTCGGGTGCGGTGACCGTGCACGCGATCGACTCCGAGGGCCTGCTCGCGATCGGCACGCGCGTGGGCACGACGAATTCCAACGTCGGGCTCGAGATCGACCGCTCGGGGCGCTTCGCCTACCTCGTGCGCTCGTCCGCGGGCAGCTCGCAGCTCGTGCGCTATGCGTTCGACGCCACCAACGGCACGGTCGATCCCCTGAGCAGCTCCACCTTCCCCGGAACGGCCTGGCCGCCCGCGATCCATGGGAGTGGTCGCCTGTTGGTCGTGCCCGACTCCGCGGGCGACGAGCTCGAGGTCTTCGCGCTCGACGCGCGAACGGGTGCAGCGACGCGCCTGACGCCGGTGTCGACCGGCGGTGTCGATCCATTCCGCGCGGTCTTCGACGGCTCGGGGCGCTTCGTGATCACGGCCCACTTGGGCAGCGACGCGATCGCGGTCCACGCCGTCGATCTCGCCAGTGGCGCCTTGACGCCGATCGCGGGCTCGCCCTTCGCGACCGGCATCACCCCGCTGGTGATGGCGGGCTCGCGCGATGGCTCGGCGCTGATGATCGCCGACACCCTCGACGGTGCCTGGGAGTACTACACGCTCGAGCTCGACCCGACCTCCGCCACCACCAACGGCACGCCGTCGCTGGTCGGGAGCGCCTCTCAACCAGGGATCTCGATCGTGCGCTTCGACGCCACGGGCACCAAGCTGTTCTGGGTCGACTCGACCTCGAACGAGCTCAACTGCTCGACGATCACCGCGCCCGGCACCTTGGCCGCGCCGTCGAGCAGCGTGCCGATCGGCACGCAGATCACCGCGATGGACATGCGCGACCGCTGAGTTCCTGCGAGTCCGTTGCTTCGCGTGGCGCGCTGTTTCCCCGAGACGTAGACGTTCTCGCGTCCGGAGTGCCGGCGCCGGCGCCAACCGACACGTACTCCGGCTCGTTGCGGGTCAGCAACCGAGTTGCGAAGCAGCACGCCGTTGGATTGCGGGCGCATCCTTGCGCCGGGAGCTCGTGAAGACCTGAGAGCACGCGCGCTCGGGATTTCGGCCGCGCCGCCGCTCTCAGTGCGCTGGACCTCGCGAGCGAGAGCTCCTCACGCTGTGCGAGCCGGTCGAGGCCCGACGTCGCGCGCGCTACAGGCGATCGTTGCGCCGCGAGAAGACCAGCTTGCGCTCGCGCTCGACCTTCTTGCGATAGCCGAGCAGGTGGAAGAACTCCACCGTGAAGAAGCGCGCGACCTTGGGGTCGACGGCGATCACGTTGCCATTGCGCGCTTCCAGCTTCACGCCGGGCAGCAGGCTGACCACGCGCTCGAGGTGCATGCGGCGCATCGCGGCCGAGATGCGCAGCCAGAAGGGCTCGATCGAGCGCCCCATGAAGAAGCCGTCGAGGCCCTTCTGCTGGTAGCGCGGCATCAGCAGCACGCCGCTGAACGGCGCGAGCACCTGCTGCTCGGCGCATTCGCCGCTGTGCGCGAGCAGTCGGCCCTTCTCGATCGACTGGAAGCTGCGCAGCCCCGGGATCATGCGGAAGCAGGTCTCGTGCTCGGGCTCGATGTCGTGTCGATGCAAGACCTCCACGACGTGCGGCAGGCCGTCGGCCGCGGCGCGCAAGCGCGCGCGATGCGCCTCGTAGTCGGGCACTTGCTCGCGCGTCAGCAGGCCAGCGGAAACCAGCGTGATCCACACGGCCGACTCGTGGTTGTCGATCGTGCGCGGATCCTGGTTCTGTCCGCCTTCGAGCACCACCGCGACATGGCCCAGGCCGCCGACGTACTCGATCAGCGTGCCTTCGATGTTCTCCTCGAGTCCGAGCAGCACCGGGACGCCGAGCTCGAAGGCGATCTCGCGGTTTTGCAGCGTGTCGCCCATCACGGTGAACGGCGGACCGCCGCCGGACGTCGAGTGCAGGTCGAGCAACGAGACGCGTTCGCGCTCGGTCGCGAGCAAGCCCTCGATCGCCGCCAGGAGCTCGCGTTGCTCTGAGTGCTCCGAGTGGTCGCGCTCCGGAGCCCGCTCGCGCAGCGCACGCACCTGGTCCGCGGTCCACAGACGATTCATGTCCTCGTCGTGGAAGCGCGTGTCGCGTGCCAGACCCCAGCGATTGCCGGCCAGCGCGACGAACTCACCTCGCACGCGCGGTTGGCGCTCGGCCAAGGTCGCGAACACGCGTCGCAACGCGTGTACTCCGCCTGGTTCGTTGCCATGGAGGCCGGCGGTGACGACCAGCAGCGGGCCGCGCTCGCCGCTCGAATAGCGGCCGAGCTCGCGCTCGACGGTGACCGGGACGATGCTCTGGGTGCGCTTCACGACGTCATCGGCAATGGAATCGGCGAGCGTCTCAAGCGTCCTTGAGCCAGCGGTCGAGAAGCACCGAGGCCAGCTCCATGAAGTCGTGCTCGGTGAGCACGCCCACGAGCTTTCCTTCCTGCACGACGGGCAGGCAGCCGATCTTGTTGCGCCGCATCAGCTCGATCGCGTGGTGCGTGCTCGTGTCGGGCGTCACCGTGACCACGTCCCCGCGCATGATGTCGCGCACGCTGTACGTGGTCGCACCGCCGTTCTGCTTGCTGCGCGAGAGCATCTGGATCACCGCGCGGTGCGAGACCATGCCGACCAAGTGTCCCTCGTCGTCCTCGACGAGCACGTAGCGGATCTTCTGCCACTCCATCAGGCTCGCGGCCAGGTCGGCCACGTCGTCGGGGCGCACGGTGAACATGTCCTTGTTCATCACCTGGCGCACCTGACGGTAGTTCTCGCGCGCGTTGTCGCGCTCCTCGAGCGCGGCCAGAGGCCACTCGTGGACCGGCTTGCCCGAGGTCTGGCGCTCGACCAAGGCCGCGGTCAACGCGCGGTAGCGCTCCAGCGGCCGCCCGCGCTCGCCCATCGTGGCCAGCGAGTCCAGCGACCACTGCGCGCCGGTGCGGTCGCGTCGCACGCGCTCCTCGATGACGCCGAGATAGCGGTCGATGTCACCCTGCGCGACGCCCGCCAGCTTGAGGCCGTTGCGCGCCGTCGGCAGGAGCTGCGCGAGCACCAGCTCGTCCGCGCTCCAGGCCTTGTTCTTGAGCCAGCGGAAACGTGCGTGCAGCCCGTAGCGCGCGGCGGCCACGAAGTTGGCGCGCGCATCGTCGAAGGTCATCGAGGCCGTGACGTCGCCGAACTCGTCCGCCGCGGCCATCAATCCGACGAAGAAGGCCGCGTTGGCGACCTCGTCGACCACCGACGGACCGGCGGGCATCACGCGATTCTCGATGCGCAAGTGCGCCTTGCCGTCGGTGATGCCGTAGCACGGCCGGTTCCAGCGATACACCGTGCCGTTGTGCAAGCGCAGCGCGCGCAGCTGCGGCACGCCGCCTTGCTCGAGCACGCGCACCGGGTCCTCGTCGCTGGCGATCGCGATCAGCGAGCGGAAGCGCGCCACGTCCTCGCGGTAGATCTCGAGGATCGAATCGTCGACCCAGTGCTCGCCGAAACTGACGCGCTGGCGTTGGCCGCGCTCGGCCATCTGCTCGCTGCGCGTGTCCAGGGACTGCTGGAAGAGCGCGATGCGCGTCTCGTGCCACAGGCGGTGCTGCAAGAGCGTCGGCGAATTGGCTGCGACCGCCAATGCCGGCGCCGTCACCACTTGTGCCAGGTTGTAGCAGCGGGCGAACTCGCGCGCCGAGACCTGGTAGTGCACCTGGAAGCTGGTGGTGCAGGCCTCCAGCATCACGTTGTCGTGCGAGGTCGAGAGCTCGTCGACGCCTTTGATGCGGAACTCGAACTTGCCGCCGCGCAGCTCGGTCAGGAGCCGGTTCATCGCGAGGTAGCGCGGGCTCGGCGTCATGTAGTCGAGGCTGAGATGCGACTTCTCGAGCGTCGGCAAGATGCCGCACAGCACGATCTGCGCGTGCTCCTCCTTGGCGGCCGCGCGCGCCTGCTCGAGCAGCGCCGTGAGCTCGACGTCCATGCGCTGGAAACAGTCGCCGCCGAGCACCTGGGGCGAGAGGTTGGCTTCCAGGTTGAACAGCCCCAGCTCGGTCGTGAAGTGCTCGGCCCCGAGCTTCTGGAGCAGCACCTGGGCCAGCTTGGCGGGCTGCATCGCGCGGTCGACCAGGAACATCTCCTGCTCGGCGCCGATGCGGCGGATCCCGGATTCGATCTTGCCGCCTTCGAGCATCAACTCGAGGGCGTGGACGTCGGCGAGGAGCGACTTGACGAAACGCCGCATCTCGGACTTGTCGGCGCTGTCGCTGATCTGTTGGAGGCCCATGGGGGATGCTGGTGGCCCTCTCGGGAGGCGTTAGGGGAGCTCGATCGGCCCGAAGGCGGTCGGGGGATGGTACCACAGGCCCTGTGCGGTCGAGTCCGCCGGCACTGCTCTCCGTTGCGTGCAGCGCGGCGGCGCGCAACTTCGCCTCTGGCTCGGGTAGTGCCGCCGCTGGCGAGCGCTTTTTCGCGCACGGGCTGGCCGAGCCGCGGCGTGCGTGCTCGGATGGCCCCGCGGAGAGCGACGCGCGCGCACCATGCCCGAGTTCGATCTGCAATTGCACTTCTGCGATCTGTGCTCGCAGTCGATTCCCCAGGCCGACATCGACACGTCGCGCGCCGTGCGCATCGGTGACAAGTGGGTGTGTGGCGCGTGCCGCGCGCTGGCACCAGCGGGCGCGGGTGCGCCGCCGCCGAGCTCGCCGAGCGCGGTCTCGCCGATCTCCGAGCCGACCGTTCGCCGCGCGGACGCCGGTGGTTCGCGCGCCGCGTTGGTGCTGAGCGCCCTGGCTCTCGTCGGTGTCGTCGTGGTCGCCGTGCAGACCCACGGGCACGTGCGCACGATGCGCTCCGAGGTCGCGCGCATCGATCCGGCCCAGGCGGATCGCGTCAAACGCATCCAACGCCAGCTCGACGACATCGAAGGCACACTGGGCCGCTGGTTCGACGACGCCTGGGAGCGTTCGCGCGCCGCGGCGGCGGCGCAGTCACCCGCGGCAGCGCCGCCAGTCGAGCCCGAGGCGCAGCTCGAGCTCGCGCGTGAGCTGCGCACCATCGCACAGCAGCTCGAGCTCTCGAGCGACGAGAGCGCGGCCGCCATGGCCGAGCTCCGGCGGCGCTGCGAGTCGCTCGAGGAGCGCATCGCCGTCGCGACGGCCTGGAGTGGCGTGCCGCGGCCCTCCGCGACGGACGCGAACTCCGCGGCCGAGCTCGCGCCGGAGCGCAAGGCGCTGCTCGAGCGCTTGCGGCAGGCCGAGCCCGTCGAGCGCGCGCGAGCGTTGATCGAGCTCAGCGCGCGCGCCGATGCCGCGGACGTGCCCTTCGTGGCCGCGCTGTTGCGCGACCCCGATGCGTTCGTGCGCGTCACCGCCGTGCGACACCTCGAGAGCGCGCGCGCGCGCACCGCGGTCGGGGTGTTGATCGAGGCGCTCGACGACGACGACTCGACAGTGCGCATGGCGGCCGACTCCGCGCTGCGCACGCTCACCGGCCAGCGCTTCTTGTTCGATCCCTGGGGGCGCGCGGACATCCGCGCCGCCGGTGCGGCCGAATGGCGCGCCTGGTGGACCAACTCGTGGCGCGCGTTTCTTTACGAGGGCGACAGCGGGCGCTGATCGCGCGGCCGGCGCTCGCTCGAGCCACCGGCCCCGCGCTGGATTGGTGCGCCGTTCCCGCGGATCACGGGCAGAAAGTCACCGAGAGCGCGGCCGAGAGCGAAACTCCGGTCCCATCGGGGTGCGCGCCATCGCGCGTCCACCACTGGAAGCAGCGTGTCTGGCCGATCAAGGTCGCGGAGAGCGCGGGCGCGGCCTGCCCAGCTCCGACTGCGTCGAGCTGTGTCAGTGGACTGCGCGTCACGGGCAACGAGACGCAGCGCCAGCCACCGAACCAGGGCATCGCCGCCTGCGCCGAACCGTAGAAGTAGATCGCGTTGGCGTTGGGGAGCGCGCTCGCGAGCGTCAGGCGGAAGTCGTTGGCGGCGACGCTGGCGGAGCCGGTGAAGCCGATCGCGGGCAGCGTGCCGATCGAGGTCGTCTTCGACGTGCAATACACCGTCGGCTGCGGGCATTGGCCGTCGACGGTGCGCGTCCCGACGCGGAACGAGGCGTGGGTCGCGTCCGCGAGGAAGCGCGAGCTCGCCAGCAGTACGCGGCCGCCGCCGCTGCCGACCAGCGCCGGACCCACCTCGGAGATGCTCGAGGCTTCGATCACGAAGCCTTGCGGGTCGAGCAATGCGCCTCCCGGAGTGACGCGCGCGCCGTACAGATCGCTGCGTTGGTCGAGCATCGAGGTCGCCGCGCGCAGATCTTGGAACGCGACCACGTAGTCGTTTCCGTTCCAGGCGACGCTCGGACTGAAGCGCTCACCGGAGGCGCCAGCGGCGAGCACGACGGGCGCCGCGTCGAGGAACGTGCCGTCGTCGCGAATGCGGCGCGAGTGCACGCGGCGCGTCAGGTTCGAGGAGTTGCCGAAGACCCAAGTGATCAGGGCCTCGGTGCCCGACGAAGCGACGCTGACCGAGTGGTTGTAGGCGTTGAAGCTGCCCGCGACCGCGAACGGCGCGCTCGCGACACCACTGGCGTCGACGAAGGCCGCGTTCACGTCGCAGTGCGTGTCGGAGACCGAGTAGTTGCGCTGCCACACCACCAACCAACGGTTGCCGACGACGCACACATCGGGATCGACCGCGAAGGTGCTGTTGATGGCGCTCGGTGGTCCGAGCAAGATGCCGTCCAGGCCGCGCACGCGCACGACGTGCACGAGCTGTTGGACGGGGAAGGCGAACGAGCGCGTGTAGCTCACCAGGAACTCGCCGTTGAGCGCCGCGACCTCGGGCGAGCTTCCGATGCCGACGACGATCGGCGCCGCGTCGAGCAACGCGCCGTTGGGGGCCATGCGCCGAGCGAGCACCGAGGAGCTCGCTCCCGACTCCCAGGCGATCAAGTACTCACTGCCATCCCAAGCGACGCTCGGTTGGCCTTCGAGCAGGCCCGCTGCGATCTCGATCGGCTGCGCGTCGAGCGCCAGTCCCGCCGAATCCAAGCGCGTGGCGAGGATGCGCCGCGCGCCCGAGGTCTCGCTGCGGAACACGAGCAGCGACTGACCCGCACCGTGCGCCAGGTCCGGCGTGACTTGCGCGCTCGTTCCGTCGCTGATCCCGACGTGGGTGCCCAGGTTGTTCGCGTCGACGATGCGCGTGGTGAAGACGTCGAGTCCCTCGTAGCTTCCGGCCCGGTCGTCGCCCCACACGACCTGCACTCCGCCCGCGGCGTGCGGTGCGCACTGCGGCTGCACCAGCGTGCTGTTCGGATTGGGGTCGGCAGCGAATCCGTCGGGATCGAGCACGACACCAGCGCCCGTCACGCGCGCGAAGCGTGGCCCGTAGTTGTCCCACGACGTGATCCAATGCGTGCCATCGAACACCGGCGCGCAACTCGCGCCGGCGCCGTACCAGAACAGCCCACTCAGGGTGATGGGCGTGGTGTCGAGCACCTGCCCGCTCGGTTGCACGCGCGCGCCGAGGATGTCGCGTGAGATGCTCAACCAGCGATCCCAGACCACGAAGAACTGAGTGCCGTTGCTGCCGACCTGCGGCCGCGCGTCGTCCAAGCTCGTGGCGCCGATCGCGAACGGCGCGGCGTCCTGCCAGACGAGCGTGGAGCTGAAGCGCCGGCCGACGACGTCGTCGCCGTTCGCGCTGGAGTATTGCGACCAGACCAACAGGAACGAGCCTTGGGCGTGCGCCAACTGAACCGTCGTCAGTTGGCCCTCAGGGAACAACTGCACCGGCGAAGGATCGAGCACGACGCCCGTCGGCGAGACGCGCGCGGCGCGCAGATTCGCGTACCCGGCCGAGGTGCCCTGCGCGACCACGACCCAGTTCGCTCCGTCGCTCGCCAAGGCATGCGTGCCGATGTCGGAGAAGGCGTAGCCCAGGATCGTGATCGGCGTCGCATCCAGCACTTGACCGGCGGGCGAGACACGCACGCCGACCATCGAGGCCGCGTACTGCGAGTTGAAGGGTGCCTGCGACTTCCACGCCACCAGCCAGTTCTGGCCATTCCACGCCACCTGCGGCTCGGCGTCGGTGCCCGGCGTCATGCCCAGCGCGAGCGGCACGCTCTCGATGCGCTGCCCATTGGCGTCGAGACGCAGCGCGAAGATGTCCAGGCCACTCTCGCTCGCGGCGCTGTTGCTCGACAGCGAGGTGCGTCGATCGGCCCAGACCACCAGCGAGCTGCTCGCGCCCTTGGAGATCGCGGGGGTGAGCTGGTCACCGGTGGCGAGTCCCACCTGGGCGTCGCCGACGAGCTCGTGGAACGGAGACAGGATCGGCGCCTGCGCGTGGGCGCGCGAGAGCAGGACGGAGCTGGCGAATACGGTCAAAGCGATGCACTGGCGCACGGAACACCTCGAAGCGAACGGGAGCGGAGAGCGCGTTCAGCGGCGCCTCGGCGACGCTGCGCGATCGGACGCAGCCAACATGGCAATCCCGGAACCGCGTGCGATGGGGCCGGCTCCCCACGCTCCGCGGGCCATCTCCGTAGCGGGCGATCCGCTCGAACTTGGACTCGCGTCCAGCCCTTGGACCGCGCGCTGCGCGGACGAGCTCGCGCATCAGCGCACGAAGCGGTACTGCCCGCCGGTGAGCGCCGCGAGGTCCGCGAGCAACTGCGACGGCTCCCCGACCGCGACGCCGTGGATGCGCACGAGCTTCTCTCTCGCGCGCGCTCCGATCAACTCGACGATGCGCTCGATCGACGTGACGCGGCCGCCCGAGGGCTCGCCATCGGTCAACACGTAGAGCGTGTCGACCTCGGGGTCGGAGAGCGCGAGCTCGAGCGCGTCGTAGATCGCGGTGCCACCTTGTTCGCGCAGCGCCGCCACGAAGACCCGCGCGCTGGCGCGCTGCTCCTCGTCGAGTTGCGTGATCGACGCGCGCCAAGGCTCGACGCTCGACGAGAACGAGATCACGTTGAAGCGCACGTCGCCCGCGAGCCCTTGCAGCAGCGCGCGCAGCTCTTCCTTGGCGACGGCCAACTTGGTCGAGCTCGTCGCCGCCGAGCGGGCACCGAGCGCCGGCTCCGCCATCGAATTCGAGCGGTCGATCACGAACACCACGCGGTCGGTGTCGATCTCGAGTCCGTAGAACGTCGTGGTGCGCCGCTCGCCGTCGTCGAAGGCGTTCTTCGCGCGCTGCTCGGCCTCCCAGTCGGCGGCGCGCGCCGGGCTGGGCAGTTCGAAACCGCGACCTTCGGCGGCGTACCACGCGGCCCACGAGCTCGGACTGCGCCCGAAGTCGCGGCAGGTCATGTTGCGCAGCGTGGCCACGACTTCGTCGACCACGCGCCGGCGCGCGCTGCCCAGGACGCCGATCAAGCGCGGGAGCGAGTCCTTCTCGCGGTAGCGGCGGATGGCGCGCACGGCCGAGAGCTGCACGCGCCAGTCCTCGTCGCGCAAGAGGTCGTGGAGCAGCGCCAGCGCTTCGCGCGTGTGCGCCGCGGCGAGCGCATGCACCACGGCCAAGCGCGCCGCCGGTCGCGCGCATTTCGCGATGCTGGCGAGCTCGCCGATCCAGCTCGGGTCCGCGTCGCGCAGCGCCATCAGCGTCGTGATGGCTTCGATCGCCTCGGCCTCGCCACCGACCTCGACCACGCGGCGCAGGCCGATCAGCGCCGCGCTGGGATCGCGTTCGGTCAGGACCTGCAGTGCGCGCAACTGCACCGCGCCGCCGCCGCTGCGTCCTTGCTCCGCGATGGCCGCGCGCGCGATCTCGGTCTCGATGCGCGCGAGCAGATCGACGGCCAGGACGCGCCAGGCCTCGCCGGCCGAGGCGTCGCTCGCCCGCGCCGCGAGCTCGCGTTGCGCGTCCTTGCTGCGGAAGCTGATCAACGCCGCCTCGACACCGCTCGCCGATCCGCGCTCGAGCGTCGCCGCGTCGAGGATCAGGCGACACGTCGCGACATCGCTGCGCGCCGCGAGCGACGCCAGGAGCGGTGTGAGCGCGATGCTGCGGCACTCTCGGTCGCGGTGGAAACGAGCGATGCGCTCGAGGCGCCCCGCGGCGGCTTCGAAACCGGTCAGGGCGCGGGTCGCCGCCCGTTGGCGCGCTGGATTGCGCCCGTCTTGCGCCTCGCGCATCAAGTAGCCGAGCGCCTTCTCCTCCAACTCGCCGCCGACCTCGAACCAGCCGACGGCACCGAAGGCCGATTGCAGCACGTCGCCGTCGTCGAGCACGTAGATCGCTTGCTGCAGACGCTGCAGGGCCTCGGCGTCGCGCGGCGCCGCGATGCGCAGGAAAACGCGCGAATCGACGCGCCCGCGCTCGCGCTTGACGCGCTCGAGCAACTCGGCGCCCTCGTCGGCCGAGGCCCAGGCCGGAGCGCTCGCGAGCACGGCGAGCAGCATCGAAATCACCCAGCGCGGCTCCACAGCGGCACTCTACCGAGCGCGACGGATGCGCCTACGCCGCCCGCGGCCGAAAGTCTGGATCGACCCTTCCCAGGCGCTCGCTGGGCGACGGTGCATCCGACGCTTCGAGAGCTCGCACCCGCACCTCTCCACGAGCTCAGCGCCGCGGCTGCACGCGGTAGATGTGCCAGGACTCGAAGGTCGCGAGCGGCTCGAGCGCGAACTCCGCGCGCATCTGCTCGACGTCCTTGGCTTCGCGCTTGCGCAGTTGCCACACCAGCACCGCCGGCTCGTCGAGCGTCGCCAGCGCCTCTCTCCAGGCCTCGGGATCGACGGGTTGAGCCACGCGATCGGCACCGAGCAAGACCGCGGCCGGTGCATTGCTCAGCAGGCGCTCGGGCAGCGGGTGCTCCCGCAACCAGCGACCGAAGTCGGGGTCGATCCAGCGCGCCACAGCGAAGTCGCCGGCCGCGCGCGTGCGTTCCGGATCGCAGTTCGCGACCAACGTGGGTGCGTGGAAGGCGAGGTGCGCGAGCACGTACGCGGCGGGAAGCGCGGTCGCGAGCACGCGCGCGGCGCGCGGCGGCCACAGCGTCTCGTCCGCGAGCGCGAGCACCGCGAGCGTCACCAAGTACGTCATCGACGGCACCGCCAAGCGCTCGCCGAGCACGTCCAGCTCGACGCTCGCCGCGAGCAGCATCAGCGCTGCCGCGTAGAGCGCGGGGAACGACACCAGCGCGAGCGCGCGCCAGCGCGTGGTGCGCGAGCAGCGGCGCGCGACCCACAGCGCGAGCAGCGCGACGAGCGCCGCGGCGAGCGCCTGCGTGAGCGGGTTCGCGGGTCCCGGACCGAGCCACAGCGCCGCGGTGCGCGCGACGTCGCGGATCTGATCGCCCAGCGTGAGCTCGGCTGGCAGGCGGGCTCCGCTGAACGTCCCGCTCACCGCGCGGTTGCGCAGCATCCACGCCGCGAGCGGGAGCACGGCCGCCGCGCCGATCGCGAGCGCTGTCCGGAGTCGCCGGGAGAACGCCAGCTCGGTGCGCGCGCAGCACACCACGCCAGCGATCACGGCGGCGAGCACGAGGCCGTCGTAGCGATGCAGGCAGGCCAACAGGCCGCCCGCCGCGAGCGCGAATTCCAAGCGCCGCGCCGGAGCCCGCACCCACTGCACGAGCCACCACACGCTGAGCGCCGCGAGCGCCATGAACAGCGGCTGCGAGCGCGTCGACGCCATCATCGGAACGAAGTAGGGCGAGACCACCACGACCGCGATGCCACCGGCCGCGATCCACGCGCGCCGCGAGAACTCGAGCAGCAGCCGACCGTGGGCGTAGACCGTCGCGAACGTCGCCAGCACGGCGATCAGCGTGCACGCCGTCACGTAGCGCAGCCCGGCGAGCTTGCCACCCGCGAGCAGCACCACCAGCAACGGCGGCCAGGACAGGAACGGCTCGCCGCCGCTCTGGTACGCGCCGCGGCCCTCGAGCAGGTTCTCGGCGGCCTCGATGTTGTTCATCGCGAAATGCCAGCCCGAGGGTCCGTTGGGCGTGCACGCGAGCGCGACGATCCCGGCCGCGAGCGCGGCGAGCGCCACGACCAGCAGGATGGCGCCGCGCGATGGCGTCCAAGCGTCGTCGGCGATCCGTTGGTGGTTCAGCGGCATCTGGGCCAAGCTGCGCGGGGGCGCGCGTATCTTGCCAGCACTCCGGGTGCGCGCTCCATCTCGAACTGCGCGCGCCAGGCGAGCGCTCACACGCTGGCGAGCCAGCGGCCGGGCCGCGCCCCGGTCGGCGCGCCGCGCTCGACGACCGGTTGGCCGTTGACGAGCACGTGCAGGATGCCGCGCGGATAGCGCTGGGGATCGTCGAAGGTCGCGACATCGGTCACGGTCGCGGCGTCGAACACGACGAGGTCGGCGAAAGCACCGGGAGCGATCCGGCCGCGGTCGGACAGTCGCGCGCGCTCCGCCGGCATCGAGGTCATCTTGCGCACGGCGGTCGGCAAGTCGAACAGCTTGCGCTCGCGGCAGTAGTGCCCGAGAACGCGCGGAAAGGTGCCGTAGGAGCGCGGATGCGGCCGGTCGTCGGCCGCGCTGCCGGTGGGCGCCATGCTGCGGCCGTCGGAGCCGATCATCACCAACGGATGCGCCAGCACGCGCTCGACGTTCTCGGCGCTCATGCCGTGCCCGACGTAGCTCACCTCGGCGCGCGCGCCCTCGAGCAATCTCAAGTACGCCTCCGCCGGCTCGACGCTCCACAGCTCGGCGATCTGGGCCAGGCTCTTGCCGAGGCACTCCTGGAGCGCCGGCGAGGCCACCGAGCTGATCACCACCAGCTCGAAGCCGCCCGGGTCACGCTGCACGTGGGGGCCGACCTCGCGCAGCATGCGCGCACGCGCCGCTGGATCCGCGAGGCGCTTGGCGATCTCCTCGGCGCCGCCTTCGCGCGACCAGGCCTCGAGCAGGATCGTCAGCGTCGTCGAGTACGCGGTGTACGGGTAGGCGTCGGCGAGCACGTCCAGGCCCTCGGCGCGCGCATTTTCGAGCAACTCGAGCGCTGCATCCTGCGAGCCCCAGTTCGGCCGTCCCGCGGCCTTCAGGTGCGACACCTGCACGCGCACACCGGTCTTGCGGCCGATGTCGATCGTCTCGCGGACGGCGTCGAGCAGATGCTCTTCCTCGCTGCGCATGTGCGAGGCGTACAGCCCGCCCTTGGCGGCCACGCTGCGCGCCAGGCGCTCGAGCTCCGCCGCCGGTGTGTAGATCCCGGGCACGTACTCGAGCCCGCTCGACAGGCCGATCGCACCCTGCTCGAGCGCGAGCTCGAGACGTCGCACCATCAGCGCCAGCTCGTCCTCGGTCGCGGCGCGGTCGACGTCACCCATCACCGAGCGTCGCAGCGAGCCGTGACCGACGAGCAAGGCATGGTTGAGGGCCGCGTCGTTGGCCTCCCAAGCGGCAGCGTAGGAGCGCACGTCGGTCCACGTGGGAGCGCGCCCCTGGTCGTCCTCGTCGAGCGCCCGCGGATCGCGCGGAGCCGCGGAACTGCCGCAATTCCCGGTGACTTCCGTGGTGCAGCCCTGGCGCACGCGGCTGTCGGCGCCGGGCCACTCGAAGATCGTGCGGTCGGAGTGCGTGTGGATGTCGACGAACCCCGGAGCGACGCACAGGCCGCGTGCGTCGATCACGCGCGCCGCGCTGGCCGCGTCGAACGAGCCGATGGCCGCGATGCGCTCACCGCGCACGGCGATGTCGGCCTCGAACGCCGCCGCGCCGCTGCCGTCGAGCACGCTGCCGCCCCTGAGCACGGTGTCGAAGCGCCGCTCGCCCTGCAGGCTCGAGCACGCCGCGACTCCGCCCGCTGCCAACGCCAGCCCGCTGCCGAGGAAGCGCCGCCGATCCAACTCGAACTCGCTCGCCATTCGAGCATGGTACGGGCTCGAGCGCGGTCGCGCGCGTGCGCTCGAGCCGCCCGACGCGCTACAGTGCTGGTCGTCGGCCGCAGGCGCGCAGATGAAGTTCCAGGACTACTACGAGGTGCTCGGAGTGCCGCGCGACGCTTCCGCGGAGGCGCTCAAGAAGGCCTACCGCAAGCTGGCGCTGGAGTGGCATCCCGATCGACACCGCGGAGCCGCGGCCGAGCGCGCGGAAGCTCGCTTCAAGCAGATCAACGAGGCCTACGAGGTGCTTTCGGATCCGGCGAAGCGCGCGAAGTACGACAAGTTCGGGGAGCATTGGCAGCACGGGCAGGAGTTCGAGCAGCCGCCGGGTGCGCGCTCCGCCGGCGCGGCGGACCACGGCCAGGACTTCGGCGATTTCGGCGGCTTTTCCGAGTTCTTCCGCTCGACCTTCGGCGAGCAGTACGCGCGCGACTTCGCGGGCGAGTCCAAGCGACACGCGCGCTACTCGATCCGCGGCGCCGACGTGCGCGCGGAGCTGCACCTGCCGTTGGCGGTCGCTCTCGCCGGGGGCAAGCACGGCTTCGAGTTCCCCGCGGAAGCGAGTTGCCCGCGGTGCGGCGGCACGGGTTTCCTCGAGCGCCACGTGTGCCCCACGTGTGTCGGCGTCGGCCGCGTGCGGCGCCACAGGACGGTCGAGCTCAAGATCCCCGTCGACGTGCGCGACGGGCTCAAGCTGCGCTTGCGCGGTTTGGGCGAGCCCGGCGAGGACGGCGGCGAGCCGGGTGACCTGCACTTGTTGCTGAGGCTCGACGACGACGAGCATTTCCGCTTGGTCGAGGGCGAGCTCGAGGCGCGTTTGGTGGTCACTCCCTGGCAAGCGCACCTCGGCGCGCGCCTCGACGTGCGCACCGCGCTCGGCGTGGTCACGCTCACGATCCCCGCGGGTTCCCGCAGTGGAACGCGCCTGCGCCTGCGCGGTCAGGGTTTGCCGCGGGACGACGGCCAGCGCGGCGACGCCTACGTACGGTTGGAGCTCGATCTGCCGCGCAGGCTCAGCGAGCGCCAGGAGCAGCTCCTGCGCGAGCTCGGCGCCAGCGATGCGAGCGCGCGTGAAGAGCGCGGAGGCGCGCGATGAGCTCCGAGCGCATCTACGTCGACGGCGAGCTGTTCCTGCGACTCGAGACCGTGGCCGAGATCTACCGCGTGCGCGTCGAGTGGCTCGGCGAAGCCTGCGATCGAGGACTCGTGGCGCACGCGACGCCCGGTGGGTCCACGCGCTGCATCGCGGCCGTCGAGCTGGACCGCGTGGCGACGCTGGTGCGGCTGCACCTCGGGCTGGGCCTCGATCTGCGGCGCATCGCACGCGAGTGGGCGGCGCGCGAGGACGACTGAACATCTCTTCCAGGTGGCCGGCGCGCGCGTGCGTGGATCGCAAAGGCCCTGCCCCAAGCCGAGAGCTCGGCGGTTAGGCTCGTGCAGCTCCAGGCCCATGAAGCCCACGACCGAATTCACGCAGCTCCTCGCGCAAGCGCGATCGGGCGATTCCGCCGCGCACGCGGCGGTCTTCTCGGCGGTGTACGACGAGTTGCGCCAGCTCGCCGGGCGCATCGATCCGCGGCGCGCCGGACACACGCTGCAGCCGACGGCGATCGTGCACGAGGCTTGGATCAAGCTCTCGCCCAAGCTCGACGGCGTCAGTGGACGCCTGCATTTCCTGGCGGTCGCGAGCATGGCCATGCGCCAGGTGCTGGCCGACTACGCGCGCACGCGCGGACGCGACAAGCGCGGTGGCGATTGGTCGGCGGTCACGCTCGACGAGAGTTCCGCGGTCGATCACGGCACGAGCGCGGACTTGGTCGCGCTCCACGAGTGCCTCGAGCAACTCGCCACGCTGAACGCACGCCATGCGCGCGTGGTCGAGCTGCGCGTGCTGGGCGGATTGACCATCGACGAGACCGCGGACGTGCTCGGCGTGTCGCACTCGACGGTCGAGTCGGATTGGAGCATGGCGCGCGCCTGGCTCCTGCGGCGCCTTTCGCCCGCGTGAAGATGGACGCGGCTCGCTATGCGCGCTTGCACGAGCTGTTCGAGCGTGCGCGGGGCATGCAGGCGCCAGAGCGCGAGGCGTTCGTCGAGCGCACGCGCGCCGAGGACTCCGCGCTGGGGGACGAGCTCGCCAGTCTCGTGCGCTCGCTGACCGGCGATGCGTCGGCGTCGGAGCCCGCACGCGACGCTCGCGCCCTGTTCGATGAGCGCGCCATCGACGCCGCGCGCCGCACGCTCGAAGCACTCGACGCGCTCCCGCACGAGGCCGGCTGGATGCCCGAGCGCATCGCGAATTTTCGGCTCGTCCGGCGGCTCGGCGCGGGCGGCATGGGCGTGGTCTACGAGGCCGAGCAGGAAGCGCCGCGGCGCCGCGTCGCGCTCAAGATGATGCACCCGACGCTGGGCTCGCGCGAGCGCGTGCGACGCTTCAGGCTCGAGGGAGAGCTGCTCGGGCGCCTCCAGCATCCGGGCATCGCGCAGGTCTACGAGTGCGGCACGTTCGATGTCGGCCGCGGACCGCAGCCGTACTTCGCGATGGAGCTCGTCGACGGCGTCGACTTGCGCAGCTACTGCGAGCGCGAGCACCTCTCGATCGAGGGCAAGCTGGCGCTGCTCTCCATGGTCGCGGACGCCGTGCACCACGCGCACGAGCGCGGCATCGTGCACCGCGACCTGAAGCCCGAGAACGTGCTCGTCGACGCCCAGGGCGCGCCGAAAGTGCTCGATTTCGGCGTGGCGCGCGCCGGTTCGAGCCCCGACGGGGTCGCCACCCTCGGCACGCGCACCGGCGAGCTGGTCGGCACGCTCGCCTACATGGCGCCCGAGCAACTGTCCGCCAAGCCCGAGCTCGTCAGCGCGCGCGTCGACGTCTACGCGCTCGGCGTGATCCTCTACCAGTTGCTCGGCGGCCGCGCGCCGCTCGAGATCGCTGGCTTGCCGATCACGGCGGCGATGCGCGTGCTCGCGCACGACGAGCCCGCGACGCTCTCGCGTCTCGACCCACGCTTGCGCGGCGACGTCGAGACCATCGTCGCCAAGGCGCTCGAGAAGGATCCGGCGCGGCGCTACGCATCGGCCGCGGCGTTGGCAGCCGACATCCGCCGCCATCTCGAGCACCTGCCGATCAGTGCGCGGCCCGCGACGGCGCGCTATCGCTTGGCCAAGGCCCTGCGCCGCAATCGAGGATTCGCGGTGGGCGTGACGACCGTGATCCTGGCGCTCGTTCTCGGGCTCTCGGGCACGCTGTGGCAGGCACACTTGGCCGGGATCGAGCGCGACAACGCGCGCGAAGGCGCTTTGGAGCAGGCGCGTTTGGCGCAGTCGGAGAGTGCGGCGCGGCGCGAGGCGGACGAGAAGCGCTCGCTCGCGGACCGCAAATCGCTCGAGGCGCGCAGCGCGGAGGAGGCGGCGTTGCGCTTGGCGTATTCGGCCAACATGTTGGCGGCCTGCGATGCGCTGGAGCGCTCGCAGTTCTCGTCGGCGCGCGCGTTCTTGCGCGCGGCGCCCGAGGCCTTGCGCGGTTGGGAGCACCGCGCGTTGTCGGCGCGCATGGATGCGACGCTGCGCTCGCACGAGCGTTCGATGAAGCGCGTCGATCCCGAGGCCGGCGAGTGGGGCTACCAGCTCGCCGTCGGCAGCGATCCCGCGTGGTACGGGATCTTCGGGAGGCAGGACGAGGTCCTGCTGCGGCGCTGGGATGCGAGCACCGGCGCGCTGCTCGGGGAATGCCGGCGCGATCCCGGAGTGCCGGCGCTGCGCAAGCTCTACCACCGCGCGCAAATCGCTCACGACGGCGTGCACATGGCGCTGGTGTGGCGCGGTGAGGGCGCGCAGGCGAGCAGCGCGCGCTACGAGTGGTGGAACGTGGTCACGGGCGAGCTCGAGCTCTCGACGCCGACCAGTTGCGCCGATCCGAGCGAGCCGGGCGCCGTGTGGGACTCGATGACCCCCAGCGGTTCCGGCGACGTCGTGTTTTGCCACCGTGGACGGCGCGCCGCGCTGTGGACGCCGCGCAGCGGTGAGCTGCGCGGACCGTTCGACTTGCCCCAGACCCTGATCGACCCCGAGCTCTCCAACGACGCCACGCGCATCGCCATGCGCACGGCCGAGGGCGAGATCGTGCTGCTCTCGGCGGCGACGCTCGAGCCGCTCGCGCGCTTGAGCGGCCACACCAACTTCATCACGCGCATGAAGTTCTCGCGCGACGACGCGCTGCTCGTCAGCGGCTCCTTCGACCAGTCCGTGCGCATCTGGGACGTCGCGAGCGCGGAACCGCGGCTGGTCGCCACGCTGCCGCACAGTTCGGTGGTCAAGAACATGACGCTCTCGCCCGACAGCGAGCACGTCGCATCGATCTCGGCTGATCGCGCGCTGCGCATCTGGGAGCGTCGCACGGGGCGCTTGGTGGGGCAGTTCGGCACGGAAGGGCTCTTGCCGGAGTCGGTGGCGTTCCTCTCCGACGTCGAAGTCGGCGCGCTCGAGTCCAACGGCACACTGCGCGTGTGGAGGCTCGACCTGGGGACCGTGCACGCCTTGGAAGGGCACGCGAGCTTCGTGTACGGCGTGGTCGAGCTCGAGCCGTTCGGGCTGCTCGCATCCTGCGGTTGGGATGGCTGGCGCGGGAGCGCGGGTTCGCTGCGGCTGTGGGATGCGCTCACGGGCGAACCCCTCGCGGCGCTGCTCGGTCCCGATGAGTTCGTGGTCGCGCTCGCGGCCGACTCCGCGAGCACGCGCCTCGCCATGTCCGTATGGCGGCGCGATCTGGCGTCGACTCGCGGGCGGCTCGAGGTGCTCGATCTGCGCAGCGGACACAGCGTCGCGTTGTCTCCGGGATCGGTCAGCTACTCGCTCGCCTTCGACGCCCTGGGCCGCGAGATCGTGCATTCCGATGTCCACGGAACGGTCACGGTCGCCGATGCCGCCACGCTGCGGCCGCTGCGCGCGCTGCAACTCAGCGAGTGCACCAACGTGATGCGGCTGGCGTGGAGCCCCGACGGCCGGCACATCGCCGTCAATGCCTGCATGGAGTCGAGCGACGCCCAGCCGGCGCGCGAGGAAGTCCTGGTGCTCGACGCGGCGCGGCTTGCGATCGAGCAGCGCTTCGAGCTCAGTGGCGCGGTTGCTCTGTGCTTCTCCACCGACAGCGCGCGACTCGCCGTCGGCGGTCTCGACGGCATCGTGCGCCTGCTCGAGCTCGAGCGCGGCACGCTCGTCGCCGAGCTCGTCGGCCACGATTCCACGGTCCAGTGCATCGCCTTCAGCCCGGACGGGACGCGCATCGCGAGCGGCGGCCTCGATCGCAACGTGCGCCTGTGGGACGCGACGACCTTCGACCAGGTCGCGCGACTCGGCGGGCCGACGGACTACGTGCGTAGCGTGACCTGGATCCGGGCCGGCGAACGCCTGCTCGGCGGCTCGGGCGACGGCAGCATCCAAGTGTGGGACCTCGAGCCGGCGCGCGCGCGCCTCGAGCACCAGCGGCTCCGCGCCGCTGCGCTCGCACGTGTCTCGCCCTTCGTCGCGCGCTCCTTCGACGAGCTGAGCGCGCCCGAGCGGGTCGCCGAACGCATCGCGAGCGAGGGCTCCTTCGACGCTCTCGAGCGCCAGCTCGCGCGCCAGCTCACGCTGTTGCGCGCGCTCGAGTCGGGGCTCAGGAAATGAAGCGCGCCGCCGAGCTCGCGAAGCTCTCGGCGGCGCGCGCAGCGTGAATCCCTGGCGGGCTCAGGGCATGTGCCAGGCGACGATGATCGAGATGATCGAGAGCGCCGACGTGCCCGGCCAAGCGCCGCCCGCCGGATAGACATCGAAGAAGCGCGTCTCGTTCTGGTTGTCGATCGTGAACGGCGCCGCTGCCACGGTTTGATCGAAGTACCCGCCAATCGCGGTGTAGGTGTGGCCGAACTCCACGTACGAGCTGGTCGCCGTGCGGTTCTTCCCGTCGATCTCCACGATGAGGTCCACCGTGGCCAAGGTGTCGAAGCCGATCACTCGCACGCTCGTGACTTGGGCCCCGTCCGGCAGATGCAGCGGCGCCACCAGTTCGCCCGAGTAGGCCCACACGCCGTCGAACCAGCTGTTGACGACGTGATCGTTGCTGTTCAAGGGCACGAAGTCGCCCGGACCGAGGGTCAGGTACTGCGTGCCGGGGTATGCGGCCCTGGTCTGCACGCTGCCGTCGGGGAACTTCACGCCGCCGCTGGTCGATTCGATCGTGCCCGCGACCGTCAACGGGGATCCCGGCGTCGTCGTGCCGATCCCCAGCTTGTTTGCCAGCCACGCATTGCCCGCGCCGTAGTCGAAGCTGAACAGCCAGTCGACGTTGTGGCGTCCGATCGCGAACACGCTGCTGTTCGACATGACGTCGAAGCCAAATCCGAACTGCGTCAGGCTCAAGCTGGCGCCGTTGGGTGACTCCATGCCGATGATCGCACTCGCCGGAGACCGCACGTCGAGGGTGTAGAACGGCGACGAGGTCCCGATACCGACGTTGCCGCTCGAGACGTAGGTGTTGCCGAGGCTCGACGACCACGGTCCGGTGGTGTCGATGTCGGCCGCCGGTGCCCACGCGCTTCCATTCCACTTGATCGTCTGACCCGAGGACGCGCCGTTTTGACCGAGGTCGGCCATCGCGATCGTGCCGTTGGTGATCTCGCTCGATTCGATCGAGTTGCCGAGCTGCGAGAAGGCCGTCGAGTCCAGGCCGTCGATCAGGTCCGCGTTGAGCGAGCTGACCTTGGTGGTCGAGGCCACGCTCAGCGGAGCCGTGCCGGTCGCGACCGTGGACGCCAGCGTGCTCCCGGTGATCGAGCCCGAGACCAGCGCGTTGCCCGTGACGTCGAGCTTCTGCGCCGGCGCGGTGTTGCCGATGCCGACGTTGCCGTTGGTGCGGTTGATCGCCAAGCGCGAGACCGGCACCGCGCTGCCGTCGCGCGCGGCGATCTGGAACTGGTTCAGATTGCCTTCGTAGCGCACGTCGAAGCCCGAGGTGTCGCTGTTGTTCTCGACCAGCGTCAGCGCGGCCGTCTCGTTGTTGCCCGAAGCTCCGACGCGCACGCGCGCCGACGGGCGCACGATGTCGAGGTTCGAGAGCGGAGCGGTCGTGCCCATGCCGATCGCGCCGGCCGCGGTCAGGTTGAAGTGCGTCGACAGCGGGTACAGCGTTCCGAGCGCCGGCGCGCTCGAGGCGCTGATGCAGCCCGCGGTCGCCAGGTCGTCGAGGCTCAGCGGGCAGCCGACGAGCATGTTGGCCGGGCCCGAGCCGCCACTGCCCGCGCTGGACGGGTCGAGCTCGCCCGCGCCGGCATCCGTCGCCGCTGCGTGCGCGCGCAGCCAGCGCCGCAGACGGCGGCGGGTCGGCGATTCGTTGGGCGCGTCCGGGCGCGCGCTGTCTCCGGCGCTCTCCTCGCCCGTGACGGAGGTCGTCACGTGCGCGGCGTGCCCGGCGAGCGGGAGCTCGATGCGCTCGAAGCGCCCGCGTCCGCTGGCGCGATACAGGAGGTCGCCAGCTTCGGTGTGCAGGTGCAGGTCGAGCAGCCCGTCCTTGTCGGCGTCGACCGCGGTCGCGGCCAAATCGATCAAGTCGTGGTCGATGCCGCTGTCGAGGGCCACGAACGAGGCGTTGCCGAGGTTGCGCCAGATGCGTTTCTCGCTCGAGCCGACGAACAGATCGAGCGCGCCGTCGCCGTCGAAGTCCGCGAACAGCGCGCAGGTGCCGCCCTCGAGCTCGGCCAGGCCGCTGGCGAGCGTGATGTCGTCGTAGCGGCCGTCGGCGCGGTTGAGCAGCAGGCTCACCTGGCCCGCGGGTGTGACGACGAACACGTCGTCGAGCCCGTCGCGATCGACGTCGCCGAAGTACAGCGACGCGGGCGTGCCGGTGTCGTCCGCCGGCTGTGCGGCGGCGGGCGTTTGCGCCCGGGCGGTGCCAAGGAGCGCGCAGGCGGCCAGAGTGATGGAGAGCGGGGGGGTGCGGAACGGCTTCATGGGGCTCGTGCTCGTGCTCGGTGGGGCGGGCGACCTGGGCCCCCGTCGGGTCGCAGCGACATGCCGCGGCGCACGACGTCCACCGCTGCCTCTCACGACATCTCGCGCCGCGCTCCCTGGTCGTTCTCGGAAAATCCGTGGCGAGCGAATCGCGCCCCGGCAGCTCGTCGATCCCGTGACTCGCTCTCGCGACGCCCCGGCCGCGCCGCCTTCTGGCGACGGGGCCGGGTGGCGGTCGGCTTGGTGCTCAGGCCACCAGGGCCAGCTTGGGGCTCGCCCTAGTGACGGCCTTGGCGCTCGCCTTGGCGCGCTGGCCGAGCTCGAACTGCTCCACGAGCTTCTCGAGCTCGCTGGCGAGTTGTGCCAGCTCGCCCGCCGAATGCAGCGTCTCGCCAGCGTCCGTGGAGGTCGCCGTCGCGGCCTGCGCCACGCGCGCGATCGACCCGGCGATGTCCGAGCTGCCCTTGGCGGCCTCGTTGACGTTCGAGCTGATCTCCTTGGTCGTCGCCGACTGCTCCTCGACGGCGCCGGCGATCATGGTCGAGGCGTGGTGCACTTCCTGCACGATCTGGATGATCTGCTCGATCGAATTGGAGGCCTGGGCGGTGTCCTGCTGGATGGCCGTGATGCGCGCCGAGATCTGCTCGGTCGCCTGGCGCGTCTGGCTGGCGAGGTTCTTGACCTCGTCGGCCACCACCGCGAAGCCGCGCCCGGCCTCGCCGGCGCGCGCCGCCTCGATCGTCGCGTTGAGCGCGAGCAAGTGCGTCTGCGACGCGATGGCCGAGATCAGCTTCAGCACGTCGCCGACTTCCGAGCTCGACGAGGCGAGCTGCTTCATCGCCGTGCGCGTCACACCGGCCTGCTCGACGGCCTTGGTGGCGACGCTCGAGGCGTGCTCGGCGCCGCGCGCGATTTCCTTGATGCTCGAGGTCATCTCCTCGGAGGCCGCGGCCACGGTCTGGATGCTGTGGCTGATCTCCTCGGCGGCGCTGGAGACCACGGTCGCCTCGCTGGAGGTCGAGGTCGCGTTCGCTCCCAGGCGTTGGCCGGAGCTGGTCACCTCGGCCGAGGACTTCGAGAGCACCACGGCGTGATCCGAGATGCGCTCGAGCGCCGTGCGCATCTTCTCGATCGCCTGATTGACGGCCGATTTCAGCTTGGCGTGGTCGCCGCGGTAGTCGCCGGCGATGGCCACGTCGAGGCGTTGGTTGGCCACGTCGCGCAGCACGACCAGCGCTTCGTTCACAGGGCCGAGCAACTCGTCGAGCATGCGGTTGATGCCCTCGCAGACCTGCGCGTAGCCGCCCTGGAAGTGGGCCACGTCGGCGCGCGTCGAGAGCTCGCCGGCTTGCGCCGCGGCCGTCAAGCGCTGCGTCTCGAGCACCAGCGCGCGCAGCACGCTGACCGTGCGCTCGAGGCTGGTGCGGATCACGCTGTAACCGCCCTTGTACTCACAGGCCAGGTGCAACTCGAGGTTGCCATCGGCGATCTCGCCCAGGACGCGCGAGCAGTCCTGGACCGGCGCGACGAAGGCGTCGAGCATCTCGTTGACGCCGCTCGAGACCATCGCGTAGCTGCCTTGGTAGCGCGAGGCGTCGATGCGCTGCGCGAGGTCGCCGTCCTTGGCCGCGTGGGCCAGATGTTGCACGTCGCCGACCATCGCGGCCACCACCTTGGTGGTGCGCGCGAGGCTCTCCTCGATGCGCTGGAAGTCGCCCGGATAGCGGTATTCGGACTTGGAGGCGAGATCTCCGGCCGCGACGCGCTCCAGCGCACGCGAGCACTCGGTGATCGGTCGTCCGAGCGCGTCGAGCATCGCGTTCATGCCGCTGCACAGCTCGCGGTACGCGCCCTCGAACTGCGCCGCATCCGCGCGCGTCGACAAGCGGCCTTCCTTCGAGGCCTCGATCAACTGGCCGGCCTGCAGCGTGAGCTCGCGCAGCACGCGCGCTGTCTCGCGCAGGTTGGATTCGACTTGTGACCAGTCGCCGCGGAAGTGCAGCTCGCTCGAGAGCTCCAGGTCGCCCTGGGCGAGCTTGGCCAGAGCGGCCGAGGTCTCGCGCGCGGGCTGCGTGACTCCGTCGAGCATCGAGTTCATCCCGTTGCACAGCTCTTGGTACGCGCCCTTGAAGCCCGCGGCGTCGATGCGCGCGCTCAAGCGTCCTTCGTTGGCGGCGCCGATCAGGGTCTGGGTCTCGCCCAGGATCTTGCGCAGCACATCGGTCGTGGAGTCGAGCGCGCGCGACATGGCACCGATCTCGTCCGCTCCGTCGTAGCCGACGCGCTCGCCGAGATCCCCGGAGGCCACGCGCTCGAGCACGTGCGCGCTCTTGGCGATCGGTCGCGCGATGCCGTTGGCGATCCACATCGCGAGCACCAGCACCACGACCGCGATGCCGCCGATCAAGCACAGCGTGAAGTTGCGCAACGCGTCGATCGGCGCGAAGACTTGCTCGGTCGGCACGCGCGCCAAGCACGCCCACGCCGGACCGCGGGCGAGCGCCTCTTTCGAGGGTGCCGCGAAGCCGTTGATCTGCTCCAGCCCGGTGCGCAGGTGTTGCTCCACGGCGAACCCACGTCCGCCGGCGATCGCCTGCTGCGCCGCGCCGAGTCCCTTCTGCGCGAGGTTGAGCGAGAAGAGCGCCTTGGGATCGGCGTCGTAGAGCACCGTGCCGTCCATGCGCAGGATCTGGGCCTCGAAGTCGAAGCCATGGCTCTCCATCGCCGCGCGAGACTCGGCGACCACCGGCTCGCACAAGCGCTCCCACGACAGGTGCGCGGACCACACGCGGATCAACTGGCCGTTCTCGTCGCGGATCGGCGCGGCGATGCACAGCGTGGTCGTCGGCTTGCCGTAGGCCACTTCCGCCAGCGGGTCCGGCGCCGGCTCGGTGCACACCAGGTCGCGCCCGGATTCGGCGGCGGCGAGTGCCGCGCTGTGCCAGGGTTGATTGCTGACGTCCTCACCGACCAAGCTCACGCTGGCGATCGGGCGGTCTTGGAAGTCCTTGCGGTTGACCGCCAGCACCGTTCCGTCGACTTCGCTCAGCACCATCAGGTCGTAGACGACGCCGTCGCGCACGTACTCGTCGGTCGACCCGAAGAACCCGACCGCCGCGCCGCGCGCGGAAGGATCGTTGGTCAGCAGGCGCACTTCGTCGCAGTGCGCCGCGAGCGTGGTCTCGAGCCCGTGGGTCATGTGCGCGGCGAGCGTGGCCATCTCGTCGCCCAGGGTCTGCTTCAACTCGTCGTGGGTGCGCGCGAACAGGATCCAGGCGATCGCGGCGGCGGGCACGACACCCACCGTCAAGAACCACAGGGCGAGCTTCGAACGCAGGGACTTGGAGCGCAGGAACATGACAACCTCTCGCGAAGGGCGAGGCGACGTGACGACAGGGGATGACTCACGCGTTCGACCGGGGGGGTGTCGTTCGCTCGGACTCCTGTCGACGCTCCGTGTCCCGCGGTTGAGTCCAAAGCGTGCGGCTACGGCGCTCTCCGTACCACTTGCGCACTGCGGGGGATCGCCCGCGCTTCAGGCTCGCGGCGGTGCGGCCTCGCGCGCGGGTGAATTCGCGCACTGCACGCCGAGTCCGGGCAGCGCCAGCGTCCGCATGCGGCCGTTGTCGAGGGCGAAGCCGCCGGTGAAGGGGTCTTCGCCGAGATCGAGGCTGCCATCGAGGTCGAGATAGCGCGTCGCCGGGCTGGCGAAGGCCGCGTGCAGGGCGGCCGCGATGCCGAGCACGCTCTCGTCCATGCAGCCCCACATCACTTCGAGCTTGGCGCGCTCCGCGATGCGCGCCATGCGCAGCGCCGGACGCAGGCCGCCGCACTTCATCAGCTTGATGTTGACGATCCCGAACGGGGCGCCGTCCTTGACGAAGCGCTGCAGGTCGCCCTCGTCGTGCACGCTCTCGTCCGCCGCCACCCGGCGCCTGAGGTGCTCGGGGAGCGCGCGCCACGCGTCCTCCTCGCCGCGCGCCGTCGGTTGCTCGAGCATCTCGAGGTCGAGCGCCTCCATGCGCGTCGCGAAGAACTTCAGCGCGCGCAGGTCGTAGCCCTGGTTGGCGTCGGCGCGCAACGCGATCCCATCGCCGTAGCGTTCGCGCAACTTGCCCAAGCGTTCGAGGTCGAGGTCGACGCTCGCGCCGGTCTTGACTTTGAGCGCGCGGAAACCGCGGCCGATGTACTCCTGGGCCTCGGCCAGCGTTTCGTCGAGGCCCTTCAGGCCGATCGTCACCGAGGTCGCCATGTCGGTGATCGAGCGCGCGAGCTGCTCGACCAGCGGCACGTTGCAGCGCTTCATCTCGAGGTCGAACAGGGCCATGTCGAGCGCCGCGCGCGCCGCGGGCGGGCCTCCGCGCGCTTGGACCTCGCCGACCAGGGCGCCGAAGTCGGAGACCTCGCGTCCGAGCAGCCAGGCGGTGCGTTCGGGCGCGAGCGCGCTCGCGCAGGCCTCGATCGACTCACCGGTCACTTCCTCGGCCGGCGACGCTTGGCCGAAGCCGCGCTGGCCGTCGTCGGCGACCAGCTCGCACAACATCAGGTCGACGCAGTCCCAGCTCCCGCCGTGGATCGCGTAGGCGCGCGTCAGCGGCAGGCGCACGCGCCGCGACTCGAGCGCGACGATCTTCATCGGCGCGTCTCGCGGCGCACGTAGTCTTGGACGGTGTCGACCAGGGCGTCGAGCGGCTCGAGCAGTGGGTAGTAGGCGCGCAGGCCGGTCTCGCGCTCGACGCGCTCGCGGGCCGCCTGGCGCGCGTCGGCGTCGAGGTGCTCGTGGTTGAGCGTGATCGCCAGCACGCGCGCGCCGTACATCCCGATCAACTCCAGCTCGGAAGCCAGCGAGGGGATCTCGTTCTCGAGGTGCTCTTGGTCGTCGAAGTAGCGGCGCGCCGGCGCGTGCTGCAAGATCACTCCGCGCGCGCCGCCGGAGAGCAACAGCTCGGCTCCGCAGGGACCCGAGGGATTGCGCAGGGCGGATTGGCCCTCGAGCAGGATCACGTCGGGAGCGAGCTCGGAATCGCAGCACACGATGGCGTGCTCGAGCTCGCCCGAGACGAAATCATTGGGTGTCGAATCCAGCACGAAGCCGTGGGCGCAACCTTGCAGCCAGCCGGTCTGGCCGGTGTGGACCAATTCGGCGGCCAGCGATCGCGCGCGGCAGGCCGCGGCGAGCACCTGGCTGGTCGTGCGCTTGCCGAGCGCGCAATCGGTGCCGAGCATCGCGATGCGCGGGGCGCGCACGCGCGCGATCGCGCCGCTCCAGAAATGCAGCTCGCTGCGCTTCTTGGGCCTGCGGATGTCGACGATGCGCGCGTTGCCGCGCTGTGCGGCAGCGACGAAGCGCGGGTCGTCGCCGAGGAACTCGTGCAGGCCGTTGACCACGCCGATGCCGCTCTCGAGCGCCATCAGCAGCGTCGCGCGCAGCGCATCGGGCAAGACGCCCCCGGACGTCGCCACGCCGACCACGCACCACTGGGGCTTGCGCAGCTCGCTCTCGAGCAACGCGCTCAGGCTCGCGACGGTGGGGATGCCGCGCGCCACGCCGTCGAGCAATTCGCCGGCATCGTGGCCCGCGCCCGCGGCGTCGATCAGCGCGACGATCTCGAAGCGGCTGGGTCCGCGCACCAGGCCATGGGCGGTCTTGGCGGACGAAGTCGTGAACAGGCCCTCGCTCAAAATCGCGGCAGTTTCGCGCATGGAGCGTGGCATCATAGCCCGCGCGACTTCTCGGCGTCTCGCACCACGATCCATGCTCCGAACCGCACTCTCGCTGCTCGCTCTCGCGACCCTGGTCGCGCCTTCGAATGCTCAAGGCGGCTACACCAAGGAGGTGCACGCCGACATCGGCATCACGCTGCCGCGCGCGCGGGACTACGAGCAGATCCCGACACAGCCCGACGAAGAGCACGTCGTGCTCTACTACGCGGAGAAGTTGCCCAAGGACAAGAAGGACGCGCGCGAACGCCGGCCGGAGCTGTCGGTGGTGTGGATCGAATTCGTGCCCGATCCGCCGCCCAAGGCGCCCGAGCCGGTCGCTCCTCCGGAGCCCGACGAAGCCGGCCGCACGCGCGCCGAACCCAAGCCCAAGCCCGAGGAGGCACCGGAGAAACCGCCGGTCAACTCGCTGCAGCGCTTCCTCGAGCAACGCACCTACTGGGAGCTCGGCAAGACCGAGGAGCTCAAGCCGCGCGACGGTTGGAAGGCCTCGCTCGTGGCGCTCGCGCCGCGCGGCGGGTTGCCGATCAAGCACGAAGGCTGGGCCTACGTGTTCGAGAAACCGGGCCAGCGCACGATCGCGTTCCTCGGCGAGTGCGCCAAGGGGGATCTGGGCGAGCAGTCACGCATCTGGAAGTACATCGCGGAGCACGCCGAGTTCTCCGAGCCCGAGGGCGCCGACGTCGAGAAGCTCAAGCTCAAGTACATCCGTTCCGACCTGCGCGGCATCGACTACCGCGTCAAGGTGCGCGCGAAGATGGTGCGCGGCTGGAAGGCCGAGGACACCGAGAACTTCATCGTGCTCGCGCACACCAACGACCAACCGCTCGTGCGCAATCTGGTGGCCGACATCGAGTCCATCCGCAAGGAGTACATCCGGCTGTTCCCCTCGGTAAAGGAGATCAGCGCGGTCTCGACGGTGCGCGTCTGCAAGGACCGCGCGGAGTACATGGCCTACGGCGGCATGCCGGGCTCGGCCGGTTACTGGAACTCCCAGACCGAGGAGCTCGTGTTCTACGACGCGCAGGTCAAGGAGAAGGGCAAGCGCTCGAGCGGCGACGAGAACACCTTCATCGTGCTCTACCACGAGGCCTTCCACCAATACATCCACTACTCGGCCGGCGAGCTGCCACCGCACTCGTGGTTCAACGAAGGCCACGGAGACTTCTTCTCCGGCGCCGACGTCAGCGGCAACAAGGTGCGGAAGATCGGCGTCAATCCCTGGCGCATCCACACCATCCAGCGCGCGATCGCGGAGAACAAGTTCGTGCCCTGGAAGGAGATCATCGCCTTCGAGCAGCCCGAGTACTACCGGCCCGACCGCGTGCACATCTGCTACGCGCAGGGCTGGTCGATGATCTACTTCCTGCGGATGTCACCGGTGGTGGCGAAGCACGAGCGTTGGTCGAAGATCCTCGACACCTACTTCGAGGCGCTCCAGCAGGACTACTCGGCGCAGCTCGCGCTGCTCGAGAAGCAAGGTCGCTCCAAGGACGAGGCCGCACTGCGCGAGTCGGGCGTCGCGGCGCGCAAATACGCGCTGGAGCGCGCCTTCCAGGGCGTCGACCTGAACGAGCTCCAAGGCGAATGGGCCAGCTACGTCGCGAAGCTCGAGCTCAAGAAATAGCGCGGTTGCTCAGGGCAGCTCGAAGCCAGTCACGAGCCACTCGTCGCTGGGGTCGTGGAACGCCCAATTGACTTGGAGCGTGCTGCCGTCGGCCAGCGGGAAGTGCGACTCCACGCGCGGTCGCGCGTGTGTCGCGGACATCTTGCGCGCGGCATCCTCGCCCTCGACGCGCGGCGTTCCGAGCGCGGGATGCGCGCCGGCCCACTTCTTCTCGGCGAACTTGCGTTCGAGGAACTCGCTCCACTTGCCGCGGGCCTCGTCGCGCATGTAGGGATGCAGCGCGGCGATCTTCGATTGCCCCCAGGCCGACTTGAAGGCCTCGATGTCGGCCTTGATCGGCGGCGGGATCACGTCGAGCGCGTAGATCAACCACACCTCGAAGCTCGGCTCGTACTGCAGCTCGAAGCGCGCCCAGTCCGCGCCGAAGCGCAGCACGGCGACGCCGCGCTTGGGTGCCTCGGGCGTGCCTTCGACGATCTCGCACGACTGTTGGTCGATCGCCGGGAAGCTCTCCTTCCACTTGCGGTTGTCGCGGATGGTCGTCAGCAGATCGCGGAACAGCGGGCGCTTGTCGGGGTGGTGCATGCGCACGATGCGCTCGATGTCGCCATCCGTCCAAGCCTCGGCGAGCCGCGCGGTCGAGGCCGTGAGGTCCTTGCCGTCGTCGGCGGCGAACACCTTGAAGGCACCGAAGCCGCCGCCGCCGACCAGCGCCGTGATCAGCAGGATCAAGACCCACGAGGGCATCGAGCGCGTCTTCGCGTGGTGGTGGTGATGGTGGTGGCCGTGGTGCGCGTGAGGGTCGTGGCCGTGGGCTGCATGTCCGTGCGCAGCGTGCGCTTCCACATGCCCGTGCGGATGGTGCTGCGGATGGTGGTGCTCGAGGTGCTCGGCCTCGTGGTGCTCGGCGGTGGTCTCGCTGGCGTGCACCTTCCCGCCGCAGGCCTTGCAGTGGTAGACGCGCTCCGCGTGGGGGATGCGGTAGGCCTTGCCACACGTGTCGCATTTGCCGTGGACCGACTCGCTCGTCATGGCTCACTCCCGATCTGCTACCGCGCGTCGCGGGTTTCGCCGGCGTGGAGTCGTTTGGCTCCGGCGTAGGTCACCGTGCGAATGCGGGCGCGCGGAACTCGAGGTTAGCGCCAGCGAGCGCGCGCGGGCCGAGCTCCGGGTCACACTCGACCAGAGCGCGCGGAGGTTCGCGCCACAGTTGTGCGCGGAGATCGCCCTTGGGCGTAGACGTTGGAGTCGTGCTCTCCGGTCGCGACGTCAGGTCGACTTGCGCTGGCCGTAGAGCTCTTGGCGTTGCAGGAACGGCGTCCCGGAGTTCTCGAGGCGCACCGAGAGGTCCTTGGGGATGAACGCGGGCTCGCGCCAGCACACATCGGTGCCCTTCGAGTACAGCGGCGTCCAGTAGCGGCAGCCCTCGAAGTACACGTGCGTCACTTGGCTGTGGCGCGTGCGGAACAGGTCTTTGCGCTCGGAGCCCTCGTGGATCAGGTTCGTGGCCCACACGAAGGCCTGGCCCTTCTTCAGCGAGGCGATCTGGCCGACCAGGCCGAAGTCACGGATGACGCGCGCGATGTACTTCTCGTATTCCGCGTAGCCCTCGTCCCCGGGCGGAACGCCGACATCCGTGGGCCCGTACTCCGGCAAGCGGTGGCTGCGCGGGTAGTAGCGCACGGCGCCGTTCATCTCGTCGACGTCTTCCAGAGCCGTCCACACGCCGCACATGAACGACGGCGGGCAGGTCGAGAAGTGCACCACGTCCGAGTGCGCCTTCTGCAGCGTGCCGACCGGGAAGTTGAGCGTTTGGAAGGGCAGCGGCTCGCGACCGTAGAGCTCGCGCAGGATCTGCATCACGCGCGGAGCGACGGCGATCGTGCGCACGTTGTGGCTGATCGTCCACGCGTCTTGGATGCGCGTCGGAGGTTGGACGCCCGCGCCGTTGAGCGGATCGGGGTACTTGCCGTCGAGGTCGGCGATCACACCGTCGACGACGCCCGGCGGCAGGCCGGGATCGATGGTCAGGTAGCCCTCGCGGAAATAGAACTCGCGCTCTTGGGGAGAAACGACGCTCCTGGTGACCTGGGAAGCCTGGAAGCTCGGATCCGTGGAAGTCGAGGATAGCGCGGTGGCGCCGCGCGGGGATCTTCGATACGCGGCGGGTCGCTCGCCGCCGCGTATCACGGCGCGATCGTGATTTGGACGGCGTTCGAATAGGCCGCGCCCGCGGGCGCCAGCGGCGAACCGATCAACGCCTGGAACGAAAACGTGGAGCCCACCAAGGCCGCGACGTTGGGAATGGCGCGCTGCACGAGGGTCGGAGCGCCCGCGCCGATCTGCACCACGCGGAACGGGCCGAACTGCGCGGGTGACAAGTCGAACTCGCCGAAGGGCGTCGACTGCGGCGCGAGCTCCAGCGCGCGGCGCGAGAAGAACACGGTCGCGTTGGCGCCTGCGGGACCGGAGCACTCCAGCGCCAGCATCCCACCGATGCGCGCCTCGCCGGCGAGGAACAGGGGCGCGAACTCGAATGCGCCGAAGTCCCCGAGCTCGCTCGCGTTCAGATCGCCATCGATCGTCCGCGGATTGCCGGCCAGGTCGGTGGCGCTGGTCGTGCCGATCGCGTTCGGACGATCGATGCACGGGCTGCCCCACCGCAGGCGCCAGTCGCCGCTGGCGGCGGAGACGAACTGGGGATCGCCGGACAGATTCGAGGGCGTGCTCGAGAAATCGCCGTCCTCGATCAACGTGCTCGCCACCGAGACGTTCGAGAGCGCGCTCGCGATGTCCAAGTCGTCGCCGTTGTCCGCGACGATCGCCGCGCGCAGCTCCAGGCCGTTCTGCGAGTTCGCCAAGCGCACCCCAACACCGTTCGATGCCAGCGTGCTGCCGCGCAGCGCGACGAAGCACGGGGTCCCGCTGGGGTACTGCCCGTTGAACTCGGCGAGCACGCCGTAGTTGAGGTTGGCCGCGACCAACGAATCACCGAGCTCCAGGGACAGCCCGCCGTAATTGCCTCCAGTGATCCACACGCCGCCGTCCGCGCCGCCGACGACGCGGCAGCGCTCGAACTGCGCGTGCGCCGTATAGAACTGGTGGAAGCGCACGCCGATCACGTTGTCCACGAAGTCCGAGTCGAGCACCACCAGCGGTTCCGAGCTCGACGTGAACGTGGACACGCTCAAGCCGGTGGAGCACTGGCTCACGACGACGCGCTCGAGCCTGGGCGCGACCTGCGGCAAAGCCGAAGGGTTGGCGGACCAGACGTAGATGCCCTTGCCCGCCATCGCGTGGATCTCGAGGTTGCGCAGCGTGGGCTTGATCGGGGACCACGACGATCCGATCTCGACGCCGACGAGCGCGTTCTCCAGGCGCAGCGCCTGCAACAGCGTGCTGGAGTCGATCGCCGTGCCGCTGAAGACGGTCGAGACGAAGCGGAACAGCGTCACCGAGTTCGTGCCGCGCACGATGGTGCTCGCGCCGGCTCCCAGGAAGCGCAGCTGCGCGGGCACGTCGATGGGGAAGCTCTCGCCGCTGGCCGCGCTGTAGATTCCCGGGGCGACGTGCACGACCTGCGCGCTTCCGCCGGGCACTGCCGCGCGCGCGTGGCTCATCGTCTTCCAGGCCGAGCCCCAACCGAGGCCGCTATTCGCGTCGCTGCCGTTGTTGACGTCGACGTACCAATCGCCGCACAGCGCCGGTGCCGCGAGTGCCACCGCGACGCACGCGCGCCGCACGATCCTCCAACCTACTGCCATGCCCGCCTCCTCGCGCGCCGTCGCTCGCGTTCCCTGCGTCTCTCGGCAGGCCACGTTCCGCGAGGCGCGTGCCGATGGGGCCTGAGTCTACCCGCACGCCTCGCTGTCGGGGACTCGAGCATGGAACCGGAGACGTGTGGCGCCGCGGGCTCTCGCGCTCCGCGCTGCCGTGAGCTGGCGCACCGCGCGGACTCGAACGATTCGCCCGAGGCTCGCGGGGCTGACCGCCCACGAGCGCGGGAAGCGCGCTAAAATCCGGGGACTCCGGCTCGTAACGCTGGAGGCCCTTGGGAGAGGGCTCGCATGCAACTCGGCGTTTCGCTGCGCTCACTGGCGCACGGTTTTCTCGCGTGTTCGATGCTCGCCGCGGCGGGTGTTGCTCAACAAAACGTGTGCGTGATCGTGCTCGACGATTGCGGCCCCGAGTTGTTGGGCGCCTACGACCTCTATTTCGCTTCCATCGGCAAGCCCTCGGGATGGCCGGCGAACACACCCGCGATCGACGGAATGCTCGCGGCGCGCGGCCTGATGTTCACGCGCGCTTGGGCAGCACCGGTGTGCACTCCGACGCGCGCTCAGATGCTCACCGGTCGCTATGCCTCGCGTTGCGGAGTCGGCTCGACGCTGGTCCCTCGCGATCTATGGCACGAGCCCGGGCTCGACCCCGCGACCGTGACGCTGCCCGAACTGCTCGGCGAGGCGCCGGTGCCCTACCATCGCGCCGCGCTCGGCAAATGGCACCTCGCGTCCCACGACCAGATCGCCGCTTGGCCGCTGCATCCTCTCGGAGAGCCCGCGGGCCGTTGGTTCGAGCACTTCGCGGGTCCGCTGTACAACCTCCAGAAACCGGAAGGGCTTCCGGCCAGCGCGAGCTCGTACACGAATTGGATCAAGCACTTCGCGACCCTCGACGGGAACGTGCTCGGGCTGGGGAGTGAAGGCCTGGCGACGGGCTCGATCGACGTGCTCGAGGGATCGCCCTCGTCGTACGCGATCGTCGATACCGCGAACGACGCGCTGAAGATGATCAACACCTTGCGCGAGCCGTGGTTCATGTGGGTCAGCTTCAACTCGGTGCACGTGCCCGCGCACGTGGTGCCGCCCGGGTTGCCCGACGCGGAATGTGCGGGGTACGAGCCGCCGCTCGTGCCGTGTGTCGCCGCGCCCAGCGCGAGCAAGGCCGAGAAGGTGCGCTGCATGCTGGAGGCACTCGACGGGCAGGTCGCGCGAGTGGTGTGCGCGCTCGACGAGAGCGACACGACGGTCGTGCTGGTCGGCGACAACGGAACGAGCAAGTACGCGCTCGTTCCGCCGTATCCGAGCTCGCACGGCAAGGCAACCGTGTACGAGAGCGGCGTGCACGTGCCGATGATCGTGCGCTCGCCTCTGATTCCACCCGGCACCGCGGGCACGACGTGCGATGCGCTGGTGAACACGCTCGACGTCTTCGCCACGGTCTGCGATTTGGCGCAGGTGGATCCCGCAGCGAGCACGGGCAGCGATTCGATTTCGCTCTTGCCGTACCTGCTCGGGTCGACGCTTCCATTGCGCGCGACGAACTACGCCGAGATGTTCAATCCGAACTTCACGCCGGACGCGAACGGTGCGCCCCCGCCCGGCTACAGCGGGATCCGTCACGACCAAGCTCTGCGCGACGAGCGTTTCAAGCTGATCCGCCGCACGCGCCGCACCCACGGCGGGATCGTCGTCGCCGAGGAGCTCTACGACCTCGCACAGGGCGGCCCGCCGGACCCGGGCACGACTCCGCCCTCGCCGACAGCGGACTTCTTCGAGCAGAACGACCTGCTCGATGCGGCCGCCCCGCCGCTGTCACCCGAGGCCGCCGCGGCGCTCACGCGCCTGCGCGCCGAGCTCGACGCGCTCCATCCGACGCTCGTGCTGTGACTGCGCGCGCCGCCGACCGCCAACGCGCCGACTCGTTCGCGAGTCGCCGAGCTCGAGCACGACGAAAACGAGGAACACGTAGAGGCCCGAGTCGGTCGCGAGTTCGGTGCGGCGCTGCGTGAGCGTGTCGTGGTCCTGGCACACGAGGCGGACGAGCTCGCGTGCGTACAGCACGCCAACGTCTGGCATCAACGGCGAGCGTAGCGAGTCCGCTGCATGCCGGGGTTGGGCGGTCGGGAGTGGTCGTTACCCGGTGGAGGCGAGTGGCCGGTCGGCTTTGCGGCCGTTGTGGAGAGCTGCGAAGTGGGCAAGCGCCCTCTGCAAGCGAATGCGGTTGTAGCGCTGAAGGACGATCGGGTAGCCGTTGATGAGAAGGTTGGCAGCGATTAGCGCAAGCCATTGACCCTTGTCGTGGAAGGTGATTGACCACCAGGAAATGGCAAGCATTGAGAGCGCGCCGAAAATGTGGCGGGCTTCGTGAGAACGGGTGACGCTTTCATAGCGGAGGAGAGCCTGATTGAGCCCGCAGTGGGCCCGCTGAATTCGAGTAATGCCCTGCCACCGTGAGACGAGGTCGCCTGATGTCGGAAGATAGCGTTTGAAGCTGCGGACGCCGATGAGTCGGTAGATGCGACAGTCCCCTGCCGTCTCGAACGCTTTGGGTTCGAAGTACCAGTGCCAGAAGGCATTCCAGACGTGAAAGCCTGACATGAGAGTGCTGCCTGAACCGCCCAACGCCAATTCGATGGAACATCGTAGCAATGAAGCGGACCGTTGAGCTGGTCTGCGTAGCGCGGCCAGAAAGGGCTCATGCCTGTGACGTGCCTCCGTTCCTTGATCCAGGCGCCATGAGAGTGCAGTGGGTGGTCGAGTGCCCCGCGTGCGCGCTCGGACGCGGAGCGAAGCGGAGCAGGAGGGCGCACACCCGACAGCGAACTCCGCAGGGGTCTGATACTCGAGGCTCGCGTGCGGACGTCGATGGTCGTACTCGAACCGGAAGCCAGTGGCGAGATGCTCCGCCTCGGCGAGCGTGAAAAACACCTCGCGGCCGAGCCGCTCGTCGCGCAGCTTGGCGTTGAAGGTCTCGATGTAGGCGTTCTCACATGGCGCGCCTGGATCGATGAAGGCCGTGCCGATCCGAACGCGCTTCAGCCACTCGCGCACAGCATTGGCGATGAACTCCGATCCATTGTCGGAACGAATGAACGTCGGCGCTCCACGCTCCTCGGCGGAGAGGACATCCAAGCGGATGACTTCCCCTGGAAGCGGTCGGGATTGACCGCCAGGCGGAAGTTCGCCGCGGCGGGCACATCCACAAGTGGCCTCCCGAGGCCAACTCGGGCGTCGGTGGGCCGGGCTTGCGTAGCGGGTGAGGCGCGCCGGGTCGGTGGCGCTGGCGCTTTGGATACGACGGGACCTACTTCGCTGGCGCGGGTTGCGGGCGGGGTGCGTGCTCGGCGGGTTGACGGGCCGCGGCTCCGGCGAAGTCGAGTTGTTCGCGTGAACGCGCCGGCGCCGGCCGTGGAGGCTCGGTGGGCAGTCCGAGGTGCGTGAGGAGCCTGCGCACGACGATGGGGTCTGTGAGCAGCGCGATCAGGCGGCGTGGGCCGCCGCAATGCGGACACGTCAGCACGTCGAGAGCGAAGACGCGCCGCAAGAGCTCGGCCCAGCAGCGAGCGCGCCGAGTGGGAGCGGGCGAAGGTGCTCGGCGTGGTCGGCGAG
This sequence comes from Planctomycetota bacterium, assembly GCA_020853575.1. Lineage (GTDB taxonomy): Bacteria > Planctomycetota > UBA1135 > UBA1135 > F1-120-MAGs118. Next base: position 4,199 of record JADYYP010000029.1, on the reverse strand, counting down.
TTGGGAGCGGAAGCCGCGTGCGAGTGGACGGCGGGGACCTGCGCGCGCTTCGGCACGACTCTGGTCGCGCCATGCGGAGGCCTGCGCGAGCACGCCGTGGTAGGTGAGCTGATGAGCGCGTGGCGGCGGAAGGCAAGACTCGGTTCGTCGCGCAGCGACGAATCGCAGCGACGCCTTGGCGTCGTTGCGAAGAGGATCCGGCGGCCAGGCGCCCCCTGAGAAGCCGCAGCCGAGCTCACGCGAACCGCCGTGCGCGTCGCAAGGAGTGTTCAGTTCGGATCGGCGCCGAAGCTCGACGGAAGCGGTTGCCGCCGACGATCGAAATCCGAGGGCTTCGGCGTCGCTCCCGCCCGCTTCATCCAGCAGCTAGAGTGTGCGCCGCACGCCAGGGAGCGTTATGGCAAACCCGCACACGAAGACTGCTTACTTTCTGGGGGCCGGCGCATCGAAAGCCGATCGGTTTCCACTCACGCGAGAGTTGCTAGGCGCGGTGAGCGCGCGGATTTTCGACGCCAAGGGAAAGCGACGCAATAGCGGGAGCGAGCTCGCCGAGTTTCTCACCACCGTGTTCAGTGTCCGCCTCGAAAACCTCAAGTCAGCCGCGCGCGCGTGGAATTCACTCGTCGAGGCGATCTCCGGGGGAAAGCACTGCGCGGCGCGGACGCCCCACGAAATCCCGAACCTCACGGACATCCTCAGCTCCCTCGACATTCTTCTGTCCGAGGAGAGCACGATCGGCGCCGGGCGAAGTTCCGGACGTGCGTTGAAGGGCTCGTTCCTCGCGACCGCTCGCGCGCAGATTGTTCGCGCGATCGCGGAAGGGTTCAGGAGCCTGCACGACTCGACCTCGAATCTCGACCAGCTCACCGTCGGGCGCTTCGTGCGCGCGCTCGGGACAGACGACGTGATCATCACGACGAACTGGGACATCCTGGTCGACACTGCGCGCTGCATGAGGTTCGGCGCCACCGAAAGCGACTACGGCACCGACGCCGACTTGGCTGGCGGCGAGGCAAGTCGACTCAAGTGTTGGGAAGATCCTGCGCTGGCGCGCCTACGAAATGAGGGACTCGAGAGCGAGATCGAGCGGCCCAGGAAGTTCCCCAAGCGGCCCAAGCTCCTCAAACTGCACGGCTCGCTCAATTGGCTTCACTGCCCGCGTTGCCAGCGACTGCGCATCGATGTGAAGCGCGTCATTGCGCACTGCGCGCGCTCGGAGGGCGCGGCCGCCGGCGTGGAGCCGTGCGACTGCGGCGTCGCCTTCTTCGAGTCCGTGCTCGTCACGCCGACGTTCGTCAAGTCCTATCGCAACCGTCACCTGATGAACATCTGGTCGACGGCCCAACGCGAGCTTGCCGGCGTCAGTCGCTGGGTGTTTGTCGGTTACTCGCTTCCCGACGACGACATTCACATCAAGACACTCCTGCTCAAGGCCAAGCAGATGCGGGCGGATCGCGGGGCGGAGCTCAAGATCGTCGTCGTCGACCATCGGCGCGACGCGCAGCTCGAAGAGCGCTACGGTCGCCTGCTCGGAGAGTGCGAGTTCGACTTCCGTGGCTTCGAGCGCTTCGTCGGCCGCCTCGAGCGCGAGCGCCGTCCCGTCGACAAGAGGCGCGGCAAGACCCGGCTCCAAGCTGCGCTCAAGCGCCGCGAGGATCAGAGTCGGCGTCGGGTGGAGAACGCGCGCCGTCGCCGCAAGCGTCGGCAATTGCTGAAAGCCGCCGAAAAACGCGCTTAGGCAGCGCACCGAAAGCGCGTCCCGGCTGCGCCGGCACGGACGCTCAAGCACCGACGCGGAGCAGGCAACGCGCGTCGAGAGGAGCTACTGCAGGATCGGCAGCGACTGCATCGAGCGGATCGCGACCCGCTGCACCACGCAGCCCGCGATGTCGCGGAACGCGGCGGATCGGAATTCCAAGCGGATGACTTCCCCTGGAGGCGGTCGGCCGCCACACGCGCGGCGTTCCAGGGCATCTTCGGCGCGCGCCTGGCCGAGCTCGAACGCCAGTTTCGGAGCTGGCTCGCGAACTTGGACCAGGCCGCGACCCCGAGCTTTGCGATCGGCTCGCGCCTGCGAAGTTGAGCCCTGCGAGGTCGAGCCGCACGCTGGTAGCATCGGCCCGCAGCTTGGCGATCTCCTTGCGCAGCGTCTCGATCTCCACCATCCGCGCCCTGGTCAGCCGCGCGTCGATGGTCTTGCGCGCGCGGCGCTCGACACCAGCCAAGTAGCGGCGCTCGTGCTTCGTCGCGCGCTCGTCCAAGCGATCGCTGCGCTCCTCCAAATGCCGCTGCAGCACGCGCACGCCCTCGTCGCCGAGACCGAGCAGCCGCTCGCGGATCTGATCGCGCTCTTCCAGCGCCAGCTTCGGATCGCGCAAACGCGCCGAGAGGACTCCCACGTCGTCGCCCGCGGGCGTCGGCAAGGCAGCTCCGAGAGCCATGGCGAGCACCGTGAGAACGCGAAACATCTCCACAGGATAGCGCGAAACGCGCGACGCCGATCAGCGCGGGATCTGCGTGGAGTGCACCTGGATCGCATCGGGCTGGCGTGGAGCGAGGATCGATCGAAGTGGCGACTCTCGATCAGCCAATCGAATGCCCCTTGACGAGAAAGAGAGAGAGAGAGAACCTGGGAGGGGTCCGGTTGGATCATCGCCCTGGCAAGCAGTTCAATCGGGTTCTTCCGACACATTGCCCGCGATAGGAGACTCCTCGCATGTTGGCTCCACTCTACCTCGGCTCTGCAGCGCTCGCGCTCGGTTCAGCACTCCTGATCATCAATCCGGCCTACGTCGCTCAGGAAGCGATCAACTGCGAAGGATGCGTTGGTGGCGCATTCTCCGGATCCAATTCGAACAGCGCGACGTGCCCTGGCGCAGTGCTCGCGATCAGCGTCGCGGTGGCGGACGGAATGTGCGAGGGCGAAGTGAACTATCCGCCAGGCGGTGAACAGTGCATCGCCGGGCCTTGCCACGCGGTCGTCACACGCTCATGGGCCGGGCTGCCGGCGAACTCGACCATCAACATCTGCCATGAGTACGGTGGCGTGAAGCGCTGCATCAATCCTCCGCCCAACTCAGGTCCGTCGGGCTCCGGTTCGGATACCAAGCAGTACGACATCAGCTGTTCGGCTACGAGCTGGACCTGGATCCTCGAGAGCCCGGGCTGTGGATTCCAAGCCACCGCGAGCGGTGGATGCTCGGAATGCGAAGAAGGCTGAGAGTGAAGAGACGACTCGGGCTGGCGGCGATCGTGACGTGCAGCGCCGCGGTCGTGGTCTTCCTCACGACTCGAACGCGCAGCGACGCGCTCGAATCGGCCGCTAGTCCCGAGACCAATGGCGCCGCGATCAGAGTCGACGAGACTCTGCGCGTGCCGGAGACGCGCGTGGAGGCCGAAGTGACTCCGCCCAAGACCGAACGCGATGTGCTGCGGGAATTCTGGGGTGAGTCGTGGGCGGAGATCGAGGCGCGGCTGGAAGCGTCAGGTCGCAACTTGGACACGGTCGCGGTGTTCACGCCGTGGGAGGAGGCCAAGGCGCTCCTCGAACCACACGCGTGCCTCCCAGGGGGAACGCGCGAGGCTCTGTTCGACAATCGCGTCCAGTGGCCCGACGAGCTAACCCACGCGTCTCTGAGGAGCGCTCTCGGGATGAAGTTGCCCGAGAATCTCAGTGACGAGGACATCGGCCGCATCGCGCTCGCAGCGGAGCCGTTCAACGTTGATCTGCGCGCGAAGGCCGAAGCCTACGTCACTGGACTCGATTCAGTTCTTCGTGACCAATGGCGGCGTGACAGATTTCAGCGATCGCCGTTCACGACCGACGGCCTCGCGCCTCCACATCCCCTCCCTTTCTATTCGACGTCGGCCGCAGGTGGAGGGTGGAGCGTGGTGCTGAGCATCACGAAGGAAGAGCACCCTGAATTCGCCGCGCTCGACGCCGAGATCAAGCACCTCAAGGGCGCGCGGCGTGACGCAGTGCGAGAGTACCTCGCTCGACGCTGAACATGCGGATAGATGGGATGAGAAGGCCGGCCTCCACGCGAGGTCGAGCTTGCGCTGCCTCAGTGGTACGAAGGGTGTGTTGACCAACCCCGAACCACAAGGAGGCCGACCATGAAGCAGTCTACGACTCCGTCCGCCGCACGCGCCACGCGGTTGAACTCGATGTCCATGTCCTCGAGGAAGGAAGCCTCGAT
>JADYYP010000028.1 GCA_020853575.1 Planctomycetota bacterium | reverse complement strand
GGCTCGGGTCTGCACAACGAACTCCAAGATCCGTTGCGCTACCCCGCCGCGAGGGCCTCTTCCAGCGCTGTTCAAGGGGGTCCCTTTTCAGCGCGCCGCGGGGTCCCTTTTCAGAGTGCCGTCAACACGGCGTGAAGCCGAGTTCGTCGAGGACCACCAAGTCGGGCTCGAGGTACTCCTGAATCACGTCTTCGACCGAATGATCCGCGTGCGCACCGCGCAGCCGCGCCGCGAGCTCTTGCACGGTCGTGAAGCGCACGTCGAAGCCCTTCTCACAGGCCTTGATGCCCAGCGCGATCGACAAGTGCGTCTTCCCCGTCCCCGGCTGGCCGACGAGGATCACGTTCTCGTTCTTCTCGACGAAGTCGCAGCTCGCCAGCGTCTTGACCAGTTTGACGTCCAGCTTGGGCTGGAAGTCGAAGTTGAATTCTTCGAGCGTCTTGAGGGTCGGGAAGTGCGCGCTCTTGATGCGCTTTTGGAGGCCCTTGTTGTCGCGCGACTCCAGCTCGCCGTCGACGAGGCTCGTCAGAAACTCGAGGTAGCTGTGCTTGTGCTTGATCGACTCGGCGTTCTGCGCCTCGAAGGAGCTCGCCATGTGCGCCAGCCGCAAGCGCCGCAGCTTGGTGTCCAGAGCGCTGCTCATGACGCCTCCTTGCAGCCGAACAGCGCCAGGTCGTACTCGCGCAGCGCGCGACCGAAGTCGCGGCCCTCGTGCGATGCCGCAGCGAGCGGCACGAGCTCATGCTCGTGCAGCCCACGCTCCAAGATCGTCTCGATGCGCCGCGCGCCATCGAGCGCGCCGAAGTGCAGCGCCCGCGCACACGCCTTCTCCAGCGCCGCCGCACCGAAGCGCTCGACGAGCTTGGCCAGGCGCGCGACCTGATCGCCGAACACCCACGGCCCTTCGCGCAGGCGACCGAGGTAGCTCTGCGTGTGCGGACCCGCCGAGCGCACGCGCTCGACGCGCAGTCGGTGGATCTCGTGACTGCCCAAGCGCTTGGTCGGCGGATAGTGCGCGACATCGGTGACGTCCTTGCCTTGGCCGAGGGCGCGCGCGTGGCTCGCCACGCGTTCTCCCTGCGCAAACACGTCGATGCGCTGCTCCGTGCGCCGCACGCTCACCGTCTGCCCGACCAGCGTGAAGGGCACCGAGTAGTCGTTGGCCTGCACCTGCACGTGGCAGTCCTTGCGCACCTTGTGGCGCGTGAAGGCCGCGATCTCGTAGGGCTCGCTCGGCAAGGGCTGCAGCGCTGCGCGCTCGGCCTCGTCGAACAGATCGATCGGACGGCGCCGCGTCGTGCCGTGGACGCGCACCGAGGCGATCTCTCGATGCCAGCGAGCGAGCCACGCGACGGCTTCGTCGAAGCTCGCGAAGCTGCGGCCGCGAAAGCAGCCACCCTTGACGTAGCCGATGTCGCGCTCGGTGCGCCCCTTGTCGGTCGGCGTCGCGGGTCGCGCAGCATCGGGCACGCAGCCGTAGTGGCGACAGAAGCGGAAGAAGTCCTCTTGGTAGTGCCGCTCGCCGAGCGCACTGAGCAGCACGCCGGACTTCAAGTTGTCGGGCTTGAGGCGCGCGGGCACGCCGCCGAAGTGCTCGAAGCCGCGCCGGATCGCGCCGAGAAAGGTCGGCACGGTCTGGTCGAGCACGAGCTCGTAGTAGCTGTGGCGCGAGAAACACAGGGTCATCGCGAACAGCCACACGCGGCGGCGCTGGCCATCGACGTCGAGCACACCGATGTCGCCAAAGTCGATCTGCGCCTCTTCGCCGGGAGCGAAGCGCATGCGGCAATAGACCTCGGGCTCGTCGTGGCGCAGCTTGCGCACAGCGCGCTTGACGGTGTCGTAGCAGGCGTCGAAGAGCGGATCCTCGGAGAGATCTTGGAAGATCTGCACAGCCGAGAGCCCCTGACCGACCTTGGCCTCGATCCTGTCGACGAAGCGATCGAGCTTCTTGGGAACGGACGCACGGCGAGGCTCGCTCGCGCCGTGGGCGATGCGGCGGATGTACGCGCGCACCGTGCGCACGTCGACGCCCAGCCGACGGGCGATCGTTTTCTTGGGGACGCGCTCTTCGTGGAGCGCACGAACGGACAAGAACATCGTCATTGAGATCACCTCGGGCTCCCGCGACGGACTCGAGGCCCGGATCGCGAAGAGCATTGGAATGGGAAACGAGAGAGGTGACCTCCAGGGGCCATGCCCGCGCAGCGGGATCGCTGCGGTCGCCCTTCGGGCTCCCTACGCGATCCCGCAAGCCGCTGGTCGTCGACAGCTCATGCGCCGCAACGGCCAGCGAGAGGGGGTCACGTTTCTTGCCCGCAAGGGGGGTCACGTTTGATGACCGGTAACACTCCGCCACGCTGTAGCGCCGCGACACGTCACCACGGCGCACCCCGGCCCGACCGCGATCCATCCGCGGAGCCGACGTGGAGTCCGCCGAGCCGGACTCCACGTCGACTCCGCGGGCATCCCAACTGCCCTTGCTCATCACCTTCTCCTTGGCCCACCAGGGCCTGCAGAAGACGGCCAACTGTCCTCGCGCTGGACTACGTCAAAGCGGAAGGCATTTCGTTACACCTGACACCGACGCGACGATGCCACGAATTGTGGGTAATCGCAAGGTGGGCCGGACGCGTACGAAAAGGCAGCGAAAGTCACAATGACCATAAAACGTCGCCTGACGATCCGGAAACGCAGCGAATCACAGAAACATCACGACCGCTCTTCACTTCAACCCCTGCGACCACCCAATCGTCGCTGCCATCGTCATTCACGTCGTCCAGGACGTTCATGCCAATGATTCGATCCGCCATATACGATACCGACCAGATGGGTGCCAAGTCTTCGGCGAGAACAAGCGTTAGCATATTTGACGATGAACCAAGGTCGCTGTCCAACCATCCCCCCGCAAGATAGAAATGCGCAATAGGGTTCGCTGCGGACGCGCTGGTTGCAATGGCAGAACAAACCTGGCCGTAATTGATTCCGTACGATCTCTCAGCCAATACGGATCCATCGACGCCAGAAAGGACTGATATGGTCCCTCGCGCATCCGCCCGCGCGGGGCCAATCAGCGGAGCCGGACTGCCAATAACAATGTCAACGACGCCGTCACCGTTGCGGTCGGGTACTGAAGCGACACAAGCACCGTATCGCGACGTGCAGTCATCTCCGGCGCGCGTCCACACTACCTGCCCTGCTGCGATGGATACCAGCAGCACCCTATTCGAACCAAATGTCGCAGAACCTGAGTAGCTGATGCACGCTCCGAACAGGTCGCCATGTCGGTCACCAACCCACGCGATCGCCCGCGCCTCCATCCCGGGACTCGGATCGCAACGAAGATCAGCGAGGGGCTCTCCGGACTCGGACGACAGCACCGTGATGCGTTGGCCCTTGATTCCAAGCGGACCCCACTCGTTCCTCAAGAGGGAAATGGCTTCAGTTCCGCCATAGCCGGTATCTCCAGCCCAGCCGACCACAGAGCCTCCTGCTCCCAGTGCGCGCGTCCACGCCGGGCTCAACTGTCGTGTGTCGACGACCTGAAGTCGCATTTCGCCCTGCATCCACGAGAGCATGGCAAGTCGCGCATTCTCGTTGTCGCTGACCTTGGTTCCAATCATGCGAATAGACCGGTGCTCTCTCGATACACCTCGACTGATGCGCAAGCCCGAATTTCCTGACACCACGACAACCTCCGAAGCAGGCACATTGGCGTCGACGGCGCCGTGCATCGAATACTCCACGAAAATGTCGACTACTCCATCGCCGTCCTGATCAGGCACAATCGCGAACTGCCCCGTCACCGCCCCAGACAGAGTCGATGCCGCCAGATTATTGGCTTCCACGGGAGCAGCGAAAGACGCACTCAAGTCGACCTTTCCGAAACGGACATCGGCACCGCTGCACGCGGCGCAGCTCAGTCCAACAGCGCTCAAAGCAATCGCGTGGAGCGATTCGAAACCTAACACCGTGTTACCCTCCACAGCCGCAACAGACAAGCAGGTCGACGGTGACATGCGTCCCGTCGAAGCCGGTAGCGGACGAACCGTAGTTAGAGCAGTTGCTATTGCCGCCACCGATCCCTCCGCCATTGCTGGGACAGGGGATATTTGCCGTGGTTGGAGAGTCCTTGAAGAATGGGTTTGAGTTCCCATCCGTAATCTGACCTTCCGGATGATCCCAATGCGGCCAAGCTGTCGTGCCCCCTCCTTGTTGGGGACAATTGTCACCATGCCAAGACAAGTAGAGGCCGTTCTGATCGACGCCATTTCGGTTCGAGTCGTCACATCGTACCTGTTCCCAGTCTGCCATCGTCGGCGTTTTGTACTGAATAGTGAATCCGTAGTAGAACGAAATCCTGCACGCTCCATTTCCGCAGGTGCCCGTTCCCACGCTCGATTCGATCGCCCAGGTTGCCTTCACTCGCCATTCCGTTCCGACAGGGCCATCACCCGGCACGGACGACCCGCCTGCACTCCAGGTGGTGAGTGACAGATCGCTACCACGTGGCTTGAAGTTCCCGCCTTGCTCTGGCGTTTCACCCGGTACGCCAATACTCCCAGTACAGGGGCTCCCACTTTTTGCGTGATTCTGGCATGTGGAAGGACTTCCTGGCTCGCCGGCCGTGCAATTTGTTGCCCACTCGGACACGAGCCCCGTCGGGTCGACATGGGCTTGTGGACTACTTTCAACGTACTCGACTAGGGACGTGTTGACGCGGTGCTGCCAGGGGTCACGATTCAGCCACCGCCCCAACGGCGTGCAATGCACTCGGCGCCTGACGTGATACTGCCTCCCCCGATACCAATCGAGCTCGTATCCCGCGTAGCCCTTGCGATTATCGATGTTCGTCAGCACCCCGCGCCCGAGCGAAGTCCCGGAGAAGTTGCTTTGCAAAGTTTGATCCGTCGAATCGACATCTCCGTCCAGATCGAGATCCCCGCGCGCCTGGTACGCCCCGCCGATCCAGCCGGTGAGTGTCGTTACGTCTGCCGCGTCGCAGTCGCCGTCGGAGTCGCAATCCCCCGCCGGCATCCCGAACGGCACCCCGTAGGCCGAGTACTTCGCCCACTCCCAGAGCTCGCCCGCTGAGGAGACCAGGACAACGATGTCCGCGCGC
>JADYYP010000027.1 GCA_020853575.1 Planctomycetota bacterium | reverse complement strand
CGACATTCAGCTTGGGAAGCTGACACTCTACCAGCTGAGTTACGCCCGCAGCGGAGGAGCGCAGCATAGCAACGTTTGGTGTGGAGACAAACGCTGCTGGGGAACGGGGCCGCGCACGACCGCGGGGCGGCGCGGGGTCAGGCGCGGATGGTGGCGAGGAAGTGGTGCGCTTGGGCGCGCAGCTGGTCGGCTTGGGTTTGGAGGTGGGCCGTCGCTTGGGTCAGCGCGGAGAGCGAGGCCGTGGTCTCGGTCGAGGCCGAGGTCACCGAGGCGATGCCCTGCGTCACGGTGTCGGTGCGCGTCGCGGCGCGTTGGATCGAGGACGAGATCTCGCGCGTGGCGACGACCTGTTGCTCGACCGAGTTGGCGATCGACTCGGCGTTCTTCGAGAGCGTCTCGACCTGCGAGAAGATGCGGCCGATGGCATCGACGGAGTTCTTGGTCTCGCCCTGGATCGCCGAGATCTGGTTGGAGATCTGCTCGGTGGCCTGGGCGGTTTGCTTGGCGAGATTCTCGACCTCGGAGGCCACCACGGCGAAACCGCGACCGGCCTCGCCCGCGCGCGCGGCCTCGATCGTGGCGTTGAGCGCGAGGAGGTTGGTCTGGTGCGCGATCTGCGTGATCAGCCGCAGCACGCCGCCGATTTCGTGCGACACCGCCGCCAGGCTCTGAATCGTCTGCTGCGTCTTGGTGGCTTCGACCGAGGCCGAGCGCGAGAACGCCGCGGACTCGCGGATCTGGCGATCGATCTCCCCGGCGGATGCCGAGAGTTGCTCGGTCGCCGCGGCCACCGACTGCACCTCGCTGGCCATCTCGCGCGAAGCGCTGTCGACCGCGGTCGTCTGGCGCAGCGTGTCGTCGGACGCTTGCGCGATCTCGCCGCTCGCGCACTGCAGTTGCTGCGCGGCATCGGCCACCGAAACCACGACCGAGTCGATGAAGGTCTCGAACTCGCTGGCGAGCTTGAGGCGCCGCGTGTTCGACTGCTCGAGCAACTTCGACTTCGCGGCCATGGCGTCCGTGGCGTGGTTGATGACCCCGGCCGCGTGGTTGTAGGTGCCCAGCAATCCGCGAGGGAGCACGCGTCGGTGGAAGCGCTCCTCCGCGGCGCATTCGAGGGCCGCTCGCGACTCGCGCACGTAGGCGTCGAAGATGTCGAGCGTGTCGTTGATGCTCTCGAGGAGCTCGCGCAGAGCGTCCGGGCAGGAGCCGTCGATGGGCGTGATGCGCGACTCGAGGTCTCCACGGCAGGCGCGTTGGCACACCTCGGTGGCCAGGGCGATCCAGCGCTCCTGCGTCTGGTCCTTCGCCCGCGCGTGCGGGATCGCGGGTGCGGGTTCGGGCGGCGACGCCGTGTCGTTGCTACGAATGTCGAGGTGCATGGCGTGCTCCGCTCAGAGGGTGAAGAAAAACTGCTCGTAAGTCTGGCCGGCCTGGGACAGCAATGCGTTGAGCTTGGCCAGCCCGGCTTCCGCGGCGCGGGCCGGGCTCGAGTGGCGCTTTTCCTCGGCGTTGAGTTGGGCGTAGAGCGCGCGCGCGTTGTCGATCGAGCTGCGCTCGGGCATGCGGCGATTCGAGTGGTAGCCGATGATCGCGCCCTTGTCGTCGAAGGTCGGCGTGACGTGCGCCAGGACCCAGTAGTGATCGCCATTGCTCGCCACGTTGACCACGTAGGCGAAGATCTCCCGACCCGACGAGATCGTGTCCCACAGCAGCTTGAAGACACAGCGCGGCATGTCGGGATGGCGCACGATGTTGTGCGGCGCGCCGAGCAGCTCCGCCTCGCTGTACTCCGAGATCCGACGGAAGACGCGGTTGGCGTAGGTGATGCGGCCTTGGAGGTCGGTCTTGGTGACGATCAGCTCGTCGGCGCCCAAGAAGCGCTCACGGCCCGTGAGACGGACCGAGCGCACGAGATTGCCCTGCATGGAACGGACCCCGGGGGACGGGCGTGCGGTGTGGCCTCGAGCCGGGGGGCGAGCTGGCCGCGCCGTGGTTCGGCACGCAACCGTTGCGATCTGCGTACGGATTTGGCTGTAGTCGCGCGGGTCAAGTCCCGCTGGTCTCGCAACGGATCGTGGCCAGGAAACGCTGTGCCTCGGCGCGCAAGGACTGCGAGTGCGTCTCGAGCGATTGCGCGGCGCGGTCGAGCTCGGAGATCGAGTCGGCGGTGGCGTGCGTGGCGCTCGAGACGTAGCCCATGCCGCGCGCGACGGTGTCCGTGCGCTCCGCGGCGCGTTGGATCGAAGCCGAGATGTCGCGCGTGGCCACGACCTGTTGCTCGACGTTGGTCGCGATGTGCTGGGCGGTCGCGCTGATCACCTCGATCGTCTGGCTGATGCGCCCGATGGCGTCGACCGAGGCCTTGGTCGTCGTTTGGATGGCGTTGATGTGCCGTGTGATCTCCTCGGTGGACTTGGAGGTCTGCTTGGCCAGGTTCTTGACCTCGCTGGCGACCACCGCGAAGCCCTTGCCCGCCTCGCCGGCACGCGCGGCCTCGATCGTCGCGTTGAGCGCGAGCAAATTGGTCTGCTGCGCGACCTCGGAGATCAGCCGCAGCACGCCGCCGATGGTTTGCGAGAGCTTGGCCAGGTCTCCGATCGTCGACTGCGTGCGCTGGGCCTCTTCGACCGCGCCGCGCGCGACGTTGGACGACTCGGTGATCTGGCGGTTGATCTCGCCCGCGGTCGCGCTCAGCTGTTCCGTCGCGGCCGCCACCGATTGCACCTCACCCGCGAGCTGCTGGGCGGCGGTCTCGGCGGAGACCGCTTCCTTGGCCGAGCCGTCGACGCTCGATCCGATGTGCGCGGACGACTCACGCATGTCGTGCGCGGCCTTGGCCACGGACTCCACCACGTGCTGCAAGAAGGCCTCGAACTCATTGGCCACGCGATCGCGGCAGCGGCTGGCTTCCGCCAGTTCGTGCGTGCGTTGAGCCATGGTCTGACTGGCTCCGTTGATCGTCTCCGCCGCGTGACGGTACGTGCCGCGCAGGCCCTTCAGGACGAAGCGGCGGAAGAACTTGCCTTGGCTCGCGGCATCGAGCGACACGCGCGATTCGCGTACGTAGGCGTCGACCGCATCGAGCGCGTTGTTGATCGAGTCGAGCATGCGCTCGAGCTGCGGATCTCCGGCTCGATCGACGTGCACCAGCCGCGATTCGAGCTCGCCCGCGACAGCGTCCTCGCAGACCTTGGTGATGCGTTCGACCCAGGTCTCGTAGCGTTGCACACGCTCCTCGAGCTCGCGGATCCGCACGTCGTGTCCTTCGGTGGCAGTGTTCATGGAGCAGCCCTCACAGAGAGAACACGAATTCGTCGTAGCTGATCTTCGCGTCGGTCAGGACCTTGGTGACCAGCGCCAAGCCGGCCTCGACTTGGCGTTGCGGGCTCTGGTGCTTGCGCTCCTCGGCCAAGATCACCTGATAGAGCTCGTGCGCCTTTTTGACCGCGGAACGCTCGGGCGCGCGGCGGTTGGAGTGGTAGCCCACGATCCGACCCGAGGCGTCGAAGCTCGGCGTGACGTGGGCGAACACCCAGTAGTGATCGCCGGTTTTCGCCATGTTGAGCACGTACGCGAAGATCTCGCGGCCCGAGCCGATCGTGTCCCACAACAGTCGGAACACGCAGCGCGGCATGTCCGGATGGCGCACGATGTTGTGCGGCGCGCCGAGCAGCTCGTCCTCGCTGTAGCCCGCGATCTTCTGGAAGGTCTTGTTGGCGTAGGTGATCCGTCCCTCGACGTCGGTCTTGCTGACGATCAGCTCGTCTTCGCCGAGAAAACGCTCACGCCCGGTGGGCGTCGCGGGTCGGATCAGGGTCGTGGTCATTGCGGTCGATTGCGCTGGGGGAAGAGTGGGCACGAGCGAGCTCGTGGTCGACCTGGGCGAGTCCGGGTCGGATGTGATGCGACAACCTGAGTTCGGCATACTTCCAGCCATGACCAAGCGATTGCCCGAGCGCCGTTTCAAAATCGAGACGCGCGCGGTCGAGCGCGGCGACTGGCCGCGGATCGAGCAGCTCTTCGGCGCCAACGGTGCTTGTGGGGGGTGTTGGTGCATGTGGTGGCGCGTGCCGATGGGTGGCGCGACCTGGGAACGCTCCAAGGGTGAACCAAACCGCCGCGCGCTGCGCGAGCTCGTCGAGCGCGGCGCGATCCACGCCGTGCTGGCCTTCGATGGGGAGCAACCGCTCGGTTGGTGTTGCTTGGGACCGCGCGCCGATTTTCCCCGCGCGGAACGCGTGAAGGCGCTGCGCGGTGCTTGGGATGCGGAGACCTGGTCGGTGGTTTGTTTCTTCATTCCGGCGCGGGCGCGAGGCCGAGGCGTAGCGACCGCGCTGCTCGCGGCGGCGGTCGAGCTCGCCCGCGAGCGCGGCGCGCGCGTGCTCGAGGCCTACCCGGTCCGGTCGCTGTCCGACTCCGCGGCCGACATTCCCGCGGCCTTCGCTTGGACGGGCGTGGTGACGATGTTCGCGCGCGCCGGTTTCGAGCGCGCCAGCGCCAGCGGCGCGCGCGAGGTGTGGAAGCTCGCGCTGGGCCGCGGTCGAGCTCGAGGCGCGCGCCGTGGCTCGAGCAAGGACTCGGGTGAAGCGCTGCGCAACCTCGGGCCGGTGTCGCGGCGTTGGCTGGCCGAGGTGGGGATCGAGACGCGCGCCGCTCTCGAGCGCGCTGGCTCGCTCGGCGCGTACCGCCGGGTGCGCGAGTCCGGCGTCCGTGCGAGCCTGAACCTGCTCTACGCGCTCGAGGGCGCCCTGCTCGACGTGCACTGGACCAAGTTGCCGCCCGATCTGAAGCGCCGCCTGGCGACAGCCGCGCGCTCGAGCTCGAGCCCGACACCTCGACGCTGAGCGAGCTTCGGAGCCGGAGCCGTCGCAGTCGGAATGCGAACTCGAGCCCTCCGGGACTACCGCGCGCGCGGCATGTCGCGTTGGGGCGTTCGTCGCAGACTCTCTACGTCGGAGCAACGAAGGAGCAGGCGATGCTGACCACCGAAGCACGGCAGAAGATCCTGGCGGACAACGAGGCCGCGGCGGGCGAGTTGCGCCAGCGCTTCGCGGCCGCGGGCACGCTGGTCGTCGACTTGATCTCCGGGCCGGGCTCGGGCAAGACCTCGCTGCTCGAGGAAACCGCGCGGCGGATGTCGCGCGAGTTGCGCCTGGGTTGCGTCGTCGGCGACATCGCGACCGAACGCGACGCACGGCGTCTCGCGGCCGCGGGGCTGCGCGCGCGGCAGATCATGACCGGCGGCGCGTGCCACCTCGACGCTCGCGTGGTGCGCGACGCGGTCGATGCCGAGCGTTTCGGCGAGCTCGACATCCTGTTCATCGAGAACGTCGGCAACCTCGTGTGCCCCGCTTCGTATGCGCTCGGCGAGGACTTCAAGATCGTGCTGCTCTCGGTGACCGAGGGCCAAGACAAGCCGCTCAAGTACCCGGGCATCTTCTCGCGCGCTTGTGCGGCCGTGATCACCAAGATCGACCTCTTGCCGTACGTGCGCTTCGACTTGGAGCAAGCGCGCGGCGAGATCCGCTTGCTGCGCCCCGATGCGCAGATCGTGTTGACCTCCGTGACGACCGGCGAGGGAATCGAGTCATGGTGCGACCTCCTGCGCGGAGCACTCGAGCGGAAACGCCGGCCGGCGCTGGTGCCCTGAGCTCGGACCAGGCGTCGCGCGCGCTGGAAACGAACGGTGGAGCGCGCTCCCGCCGTCGCGTGCGGCTCGTTTGTCGCGGCACGGTGCAAGGCGTCGGCTTCCGCCCGACCGCGCACCGCTTGGCGCGCGCGCTCGGGCTCGCGGGGCTGGTGCGCAATGACGCCGAGGGCGCGACGCTCGAGCTCGAGGGCGACGCGCACTCGATCGCGGAGTTCCAGCGCAGGCTCGCGAGCGAGCTTCCGCCTTTGGCGCGGCTGGTGGGTGTCACGGAGCACGAGCTCGAGCCCACGGGCCAAGTGGAGTTCGAGGTCGAGAGCTCGCGCGCGGGAGCGCGGCGCGGCGCGTTGGTGCCGCCTGACGCAAGGATCTGCGCGGAGTGTCGCCGAGAGCTCGACGATCCGAGCGATCGACGCTTCCGCTACCCGTTCACGACCTGCATGCACTGCGGACCGCGCTTCAGCTTGGTGCACGGCTTGCCGTACGACCGCGAGCGCACGTCGATGGCGCGCTTCGCGCTGTGCCCGTTCTGCGCGGAGGAATACGCGGACATCGCTGATCGGCGCTACCACGCGGAGCCCGTGTGCTGCCCTGTGTGCGGCCCGCGGGTCGAGCTCATCGATGGCGCGGGCAACGTGTTCGGTGGATCCGAGCACGCGCTGCAACTGGCGCGCGAGCTGCTCGAGCGCGGGGGAATCGTGGCGCTCAAGGGCCTCGGCGGCTACCAGATCGCTTGCCGCGCGGACGACGCGAGCGCCATCCAGCGGCTGCGCGCGGCCAAGCAACGTCCGAGCAAGCCCTTCGCGGTCATGGTGCGCGACCTCCAAGTCGCGAGCGAGCTCGTCGGGCTGACTCGGGCCGATCTCGCGCTGCTCGACTCGGCGCGCGCACCGATCGTGCTCGCGCCGCGCCGTGCGGGGAACGTGGCGCAGGAAGTCGCGCCCGGACTCGACGACCTCGGCGTGATGCTCCCGACGACGCCATTGCACGTCGAGTTGTTCCGCGGGGCCGGCTACGACGCGCTGGTGATGACCTCGGGCAATCGCAGTGACGAGCCGATCTGTCGAAGCGACGAGGAAGCACGCGCGCGCCTCGCGACGCTGTGTGATGCGCAGTTGCGCCACGAGCGTGAGGTCGTGCGGCGCTGCGACGACTCCGTGGCGCGCAGCGGAGAGCGCGGCCCGTTCGTGGTGCGCCGCTCCCGCGGATACGTTCCAGAGCCGCTCGCGCTACCGACCCAGTCCCACGCAGCAGTGCTCGCGCTCGGCGCACACCTGCAGAACACCGTGGCCTTGGCCGTGGAGGGACAGGCCTTTCCCTCGCAGCACGTCGGCGACCTCGACACGGAGACGGCGCGCGAATTCCAGCTCGAGGTGCTGCGCGGGCTCGAGGAGTTCCTCGATTGCCGCGCGTCGGTGATCGCTGTCGATCTCCATCCGGACTATGCGAGCACATGGCTCGGCGAACAACTGGCCGCGGCGCGTGGCGCGGAGCTCGTGCGCGTGCAGCATCATGTCGCGCACGCCGCGGCGGTTCTGGCCGAGGCGCAGGCCTGGCCCCGCGGGTCGGCGCGGGTTGGTGCGATCGTGTTCGACGGGACGGGGTTCGGGCCGGACGGCAACGCTTGGGGCGCGGAGTGGCTCGAGCTCGCGAGCGATGCCTCGTGGCGGCGAATCGCGCACGGCGACGAGCTCCCGCTGATCGGTGGCGAGCTCGCGGTTCGCGAGCCTTGGCGTGTGGCGACGGCCGTGCTGGCGCGCGCCGGTCTGCTCGAGCAGCTGCGCGAGTTTCCCTGGGCGACGCGGGTCGACGGCGGCGAGCTCGCGGCGGTGGCGCGGCTGGCGCTGAGTAGCTCCTTTCCGCGCGCCTGCGGCGCAGGTCGCGTGTTCGAGGCCGCCGGGGCCATGCTCGGCGTGTGCGCGGTCAACGGCTACGAGGGCGAGGCGGCCGCGCGCTTCGAAGCTCTGGCGGGCCGAGCTCGCGGAGCGCTGGCTCCGTGGGGCGAGGTGCGGCTCGAGCGGGGACTCGACGTGCTCCCGACGCGTGCGCTGCTCGAGGCGCTGGCGCGGCGTTGGCTCGCGGGTCGCGAGCGCGAGCTGTGCGCGGCCGAGTTCCAGCTCACTCTGGCCGAGTTGGCGGCCGAGCTCACCCAGCGCATTTGGGCCACCGGCGTGGTGGCTCTCGCGGGTGGCTGCTTCGTCAATCGCCTGCTGCGCGAGCAACTCGGCGTCGCCCTGATTCGACGCGGTTTCCGCGTAGTGGTGCCGACGGAAGTTCCCTGCGGCGACGGCGGCATCGCCTTCGGACAGTGCGTCGTCGCCACGGCGCGACAGGCGCGGAAAGGAGCCGACTGAATGTGCTTGGCGATTCCGATGAGACTCGTCGAACGGCGAGAGTTCGTGGGCACCGGCGAGGTCGACGGCGTGCGGCGCGAGATCGGACTCGCGCTGTGCTCCGAGGCTCGCGTGGGGGACTTCGTGCTGGTTCACGCGGGTTTCGCGATCGGTTGCATCGACGAGGAGGCGGCGCGCGAGACGCTGGCTGCCCTGGCGCGCATCGCCGCGGAGGACGGGCCGTGAACGATCCCGACCCTTGGAGCGATGCTGGCACGATCCGCGCGCTCGCCGGACGCATCGAGCAGCGCGCGCGCCGATTGACGCGCGGCATCAAACTCATGGAGGTGTGCGGGACGCACACGCACGCCATCGCGCGCGCCGGGCTGCGCCGGATGCTGCCGAGCAACGTCAAGCTGATCTCTGGGCCGGGCTGTCCGGTGTGCGTGACGCCGATCGACTACATGGACCGGGCCGTCGCGCTGGCACGCCGCGCGGACGTGACCGTGTGCACCTTCGGCGACCTGCTGCGTGTTCCGTCGAGCCGCAGCAGCCTCGAGCGCGAGAGCGCCGCCGGCCACGACATCCGCATCGTCTACTCGCCGCGCGACGCGTTGCGAATCGCGCGCGCTGCACCTGAGCGCAAGGTCGTGTTCCTGGGCGTCGGATTCGAAACGACCTTGCCGGGGATCGCGGCCGCGCTGGAGGAGGCCGAGCGCGAGCAACTCGACAACTTCTTGGTGCTGCCGGGCGCGAAGCTTCTCGAGCCGCCGCTGCGCGCGCTGGTCGAGGCCGGCGACGTGCAGGTCGACGGTTTCCTGCTGCCCGGGCACGTCTCGGTGATCACGGGCTCCGCGTTCTACGCCTTCATGACCGACGCGCTGCGTGTGCCGGGCGCGATCGTGGGCTTCACGGCGCTCGACGTGCTGAGCGGGGTCGAGCGTTTGGTCGAGCTCGTCGCCGCCGGCGAGGCGCGCGTGCTGAATCTCTACCCGCGCGTGGTCACCGAGAGCGGCAACCGCGCCGCGCGCGAGTTGCTCGAGCGCTGGTTCGAGCCCGTGGACTCGCGCTGGCGTGGCCTGGGTTCGATCCCGCGATCCGGCCTCGCGCTGCGCGACCAGTTCGCGCACCGCGACGCGAGCAAGTTGGACGTCGCGCTCGATCCGACATGCGAGCCGCGCGGCTGTCGCTGCGGAGAGGTGCTGAAGGGCGCGATCGAGCCGCCGGACTGTCCGCTCTTCGACACCGTGTGCACGCCGCTCGAGCCCGTGGGAGCCTGCATGGTGTCGAGCGAGGGCACTTGCGCCGCGTGGTACCGCCACGAGCGATGCGAGGAACACGCGTGAAAGCAGACAGCCGAATCCTGCTCGGGCATGGCGCCGGAGGGCGCCTCACGCACGAGTTGGTCGCGCGCAGCATCTTGCCGGCGCTCGACAATCCATACCTCGCGACACTCAGCGACGCCGCCGTGCTCACACAGCTCCCCGCGGGGCGCCCGGCGATGACAACCGACGGTTTCGTGGTCGATCCACCGGTGTTCGCGGGCGGTGACCTGGGGTACCTGTCCGTGTGCGGCACGGTCAACGACCTGTGCGTGTCCGGCGCGCGACCCTTGTGGTTGACCTGGGCCTTGATCCTCGAGGAAGGTCTCGAGCTGGAGCTGCTCGAGCGTTTCGTGCGCGGCGCAGCGCGCGCGGCGAGTGAGGCCGGCGTCGTGCTCGTGGCCGGCGACACCAAGGTCGTGCCGCGCGGCAAGGGCGATCGCGCCTACGCCGTCACCAGCGGACTCGGTGTCGTGCCGCCGGGCCGCGAGCTCGGTGACCAGCACATCCGGCCCGGCGACGCCGTGCTCGTCAGCGGTCCGATCGGCGATCACGGCGCGACGATCCTGGCGCATCGTCACGAGCTCGGCTCCGACGAGCTGCGCTCCGACTGCGCGCCGCTGGCGGGCTTGATCGAAGCGCTGTTCGCCGCGCGCGTCGACGTCCGCGCGATGCACGACCCGACGCGTGGAGGAGTGGCCACGACCTGCTACGAGACCTGTCGCCGCGGCAACCTGCGCATCGAGCTCGACGAGCGCGCCCTGCCGGTGCGTCGTGAGGTCGCGGCGACGTGCCGCCTGCTGGGGCTCGATCCGTTGTACTTGGCGTGCGAGGGGCGTGTGCTGGTGTGGGTGAGCGAGGAGCACGCGGAGCGCGCGTTGGCGGCGCTGCGCGAGCATCCGCTGGGACGCGGCGCCGTGCGCATCGGAGTCGTGGCCGAGCCGAGCCCCGGACTCGCGCCGCTCGTCTTGCGCACCGCCGCAGGCGGACGGCGACCGCTCGACATGCTCTCGGGCCTCGATCTGCCGAGGATCTGCTGATGGCGGCCGATGCGTTGACGCTCAATTTGGTCGGCTCGGCCGCGCTGGTCGCGATCGTGCACACCGCGATCGGTCCGGACCACACCTTGCCGTTCGTGATGCTCGCCCGAGCTCGGCGCTGGAGCCTGCGACGCACGCTGCTCGTCACTGCGGCGTGCGGTGCCGGGCACGTCGCGTCGTCGCTCGCGCTCGGAGCGCTGGGCGTCGCCGCTGGCGCATCGACGCAGGCGCTCGAGGGGCTCGAGATCTCCCGCGGCGCGCTGGCGGCCTGGGGCATGGTCGTGTTCGGCGCCGCTTACGCGTTGTGGGGGATACGCCAAGCGCTGCGCCGCTCGCACGCGATCGAGCTCCATGCTCACGGCGGCGCTGTGCACGTCCATGCGCATGCCGGGCACGGGCACGCGCACCTGCTGGCGGGCCATGCGCCGCATCACGGCGCCAGCGAGGATGCCCCACAGCGCAGCGCGACGTTCTGGACGCTGTTCCTGGTGTTCGTTCTCGGGCCCTGCGAGCCGCTCATTCCCTTGTTCTTCCTGCCGGCCAGCGAGGGACGCTGGGAGCTGGCCGCCTGGACCGGCGCGGTGTTCTCGCTGGTCACGATCGCGACCATGCTGGTCCTCGTCGGCGGCGCGTGCGCAGGGATGCGCTTGCTTCCGCTGGAGCGCCTCGAGCGCTGGTCGCACGGCCTGGCGGGTCTGGTGATCGCGGGCTCGGGGCTGGCCGTGCTCTACGGCGGGCTGTGATGCGGCGTGCCACGCGCGAACGCGCGCTCACGGCGAGTCCGCGCTTCGACGCGAGCTCCCAGGGCGCGACCGCGTCGCATGCTGGCCTCGAGCCGCAGTCACGTTGCTCGGATCGCCGTCGCCCCGCGTGACGCCGAGGCCTCGCGCGGCGCCGGGATCGTCGCCTGGGAGCCCGCGTGCGGTTGCGCTCGCACGCCCAGGCGCTCCAGCTCGTGCACGACGAGCTGCGCCAGCGGTTCGAGCGCGGCCTCGAGCGTGCGCGTCAAACCGATCCCGTCGCGCAGGTCCTCGGGCTCGACGCCCAGGAGCACGACTTCGCGCGGTGCACCGCCCGCGACCTCGGCGAGCGCCAAGATCTCACGTATTTCGGGCTGATGTTGGCTGATGCGCGGACCCGCGGCGCGGCCCTCGAGCAGCCGCGCGCGCTCGAAGCGGTAGAGCGCGCCGGGCGTGCCGCCGGCCGTGACCGCGTCGACGAAGATCACCACGTCGCGCCCGATGATCCACGTCAGCAAGTGCAGGCCGGCCGTGCCGATGTCGACCAGCTCGACCTCGCGCGGGAACGTGAAGCGTCGTTCGAGCTCCTGCACCACGCGCGGTCCCACGCCGTCGTCGCGCTCGAGCAGGTTGCCGAGCCCGATGACGCAAATCGGTGAGGGATGCTCGAGGTCCACGCTCAGCGCACGCGGATCGTCGCCAGGCGGTTGCCGCGCGGATCGTAGGCGTGGCACGCGCACGCCATGCAAGGATCGAAGGAGTGCACGGTGCGCAGCACTTCGAGCGGTTGCTCGGGCACGGCGATCGGATTGCCGAGCAGCGCGGCCTCGTAGGGACCGCCGACGCCGTCGACGTCGCGCGGGCTCGCGTTCCAAGTGGTCGGCACGACCGCCTGGTAGTTGGTGAGCTTGCCGTTCTCGATCACGACCCAGTGCGAGAGCGTGCCGCGCGGCGCCTCGTGCACGCCGACGCCCTGCACCTCGCCGCTGGGGAACACCGGCGGGACGAAGGTCGCGAGATCGCCGGAGAGCACGTTGTCGACGAGCTTCTGGTGATGCTCGAGGGCCAGCTCGGCCAAGATCGCGGTGCGCACGGCGCGCGCCAGATGGCGCCCCATGGTCGAGGGCAGCTTGTCGACTCCGATCGGCTTGCCAGCGAAGGTGCTGACCAATCCCAGCGCGCTGTCGAGCCATTTCACGGTGCGCGCGTGCTTGCTGGCGTAGCCGACGAGCACGTCGGCCAAGGGCCCGACCTCCATCGGCTTGCCATCGTAGCGCGGTGCCTTGACCCAGGTGTACTTGCCGTCGTCGTGGAAGTCCGTGTACTCGGGCACGGTTTCGCCGGCCCAGGGTGCTTGCGCTCCGCGTCCGCGGTACCAGGCGTGCGTCACGTCTTCGACCACGTTCGCGCGGAACTGCGCGTCGCCCGCGACGTCCATGGGCTTGACGTCCGCGAGTCGTGCATCGAACAGCACGCCGCCGGGGAGATCGAAGCGCTTGCCGAGCGTGTCCGTCGGCAGGTCGGGCACCGCGAGGTAGTGCTTGTGACCGGCGCCGTAGTCGAACCAGTCGTTGTAGAGGCCCGCGATCAAGCACACGTCGGGGAAGTACACCTCACGCACGAAGCGCGTCACCTCCTCGAACAGGCCGCGGATCATGAACAGGCGGTCGAGGTTGAGCGCTGCTTGGCTGTCGAGATCGACGGCGTTCATCACGCCACCGACGGCCATGTTCTGGATGTGCGGCGTCTTGCCGCCGAGGATCGCCACGATCTGGTTGGACTTGCGCTGGAACTCGAGCGCTTGCAGGTAGTGCGCGACCGCGACCAGGTTGACCTCGGGCGAGAGCTTCATCGCCGGATGCCCCCAGTAGCCGTGCGCGAAGATGCCGAGCTGTCCGGTGGCGAGCAGGCCCTTGACGCGCTCTTGCGTCTGCGCCATCACCTCGGCCGAGTTGCCGGTCCAGTTGGACAGGCCCTGCACCGCGGCCGCGGCCTTCTTCGGGTCGGCCAGCGGCACCTGCGTGACGTCGACCCAGTCGAGCGCCGAGAGGTGATAGAAGTGCACGATGTGGTCGTGCAGCGCATGCGCGATCAGGATCAGGTTGCGGATCAAGTGCGCGTTGAGCGGGATCTCGAGCTTGAGCGCGTCCTCGACCGCGCGCACCGAGGCCATCGCGTGCACGGTCGTGCACACACCGCAGAAGCGCTGCGTGAAGAACCAGGCCTCGCGCGGATCGCGGCCGATCAAGATGCGCTCGATGCCGCGCCACATGGTGCAAGACGCCCAGGCCTTGCTCACCGCGCCGGAGTCGACTTCGACGTCGACGCGCAGGTGCCCTTCGATGCGCGTGATGGGATCAATCGTGAGCCGCGTTGCCATGGGACTTCGCCTCTGCTTGGTGGCGTTCGACTTCGAGCCATTCGACCGCCTCGACCCAACTGTCGAACGGAGCGGGGAGCACGGCGAAGAGCTTCGCCGCGAGATTGAAACCGACGATCGCCAACGCGATCAGGCCGAGCATGACCAAGAGCTCCGGCAGGGCCGGGAAGTAGCTGAATTGGTGGCCCGGGTCGTAACTGACCGTGGTCGGGATGAAGCGGTACGCCATGCCGCCGATGCAAGTCATCACCGCCATGTTGAACACGATGCGCGGCGTGCGCGCGAACTTGCGTGAGCGCAGGATCACCGCCGGCACGAACACCATCGCGTTCTCGATCAGGAACAGCGTGCTGTAGCGGTCGAAGGTGAACACGCGCCCGACCTCGCCGCGGACGTACAGGTCGACGAAGCGCACGCCCAGCCAGACCAGGATCAGGCGCGACATCCAGTCGCCCAGGGCGCCGATCACCTTGAGGTCGAGCGGGCGTTGCCACACCAGGCACGAAGTCATCAGCGTGACGATCGTGAACCCGAAGCCGCAGATGCCGGCCTGCATCAAGTACAACAGCGGCAGCGCCGGCGTCTGCCACAGCGGATGCACCTTGGGTCCTGCGAGCAGGAGCAGCGCGCCCAAGGACGACTGGTGCATCGCGGGCAGCATGTACGCGCCCGCGATCAGGAACGGATACGCGCCGCGGAACGGCCTGCGCAGCGCCGTCAAGCGCGCGCGCGTCTCGTTCGAGCCGTAGTACCACAGGCGCTCACCGAGCATCGGCAAGTTCTCGAGCGCCAGGAACAGCGTCGCGTACAGCGGCATGCACACCGCCACTTCGAGCAGCGACGAATGCACGTTCCACTTCCAAGGCATGAGCACGTGGTAGAAGTTCCACGGACGACCGACGTCGATGCCCAGCGCGAGCAGGCCGGTGAGATAGAACATCAAGCTCATCACCAGCGCCGTGCGCATCACGACGTGGAAGTCCTTGCGACCGAAGATCCAGGCCGCGGCACCGATCGAGAGCCCGCCGGTGCCCAGTGCGGTCAAGGTCATCACGTTGAAGGTCTTCCACACGCCCCAGGCGTAGACGTCGGTCATGCCGCTGACCGAGCCCAGGTTGCCGGTGAGGCGGTAGATCGCGAGCACGATCCCGACCGCGGCCACGACCAGCAGCGCGATCACCGACGGCGTCCAGAGCTTCTCGTCGACGGGCACGCCGCGTTGCCACATGTTGACGACACTGGGCCCCGAGGCGTTGGCGTCGTAGGCCGGACGGATGCGGACCTGTGATGCGGGCGCCGGAGCTCGCTCGCCCCGCGCCACGCCGGTGGTGTGCGCGTTCATAGCTGGTCCATCGGGCCGCCGGCCCGCTCGATTTCCATGGCCTCGTGGTCGTGCTTCTTCCAACGCGCTCGGATCACGCCGGCCATCACGGCGTAGACCGCGGCCGGCAGCGCCATCCACTGATAGATGATGCGGTGGTAGCGATTGGCGTACTCGGGCAGCGACATGTCCTCGAGCACGGGCAGGCCGATGCGCGCGAACGGCACGTGCGACAGGTAGAGCACTTGGGTGCCGCCCGCTTCCTTCTCGCCGTACACGCGGTTCTGGTGGTATTTGCCCGGGCTGGATTCGATGCGGCCCTTGGCGTCGTGCAGCAGCTCCTCGCGCCGTCCGAAGATCACGGCGTCGGTGGGGCAGGCCGCGGTGCACGCGGGCTCCGCGGCGCCGGCGTCGAGCAAGTGCCGGCAGAGCTCGCACTTGACGACCTTGGGGTTGAACCTGTCCCACTCGAACTTGGGGATCTCGAACGGGCACACGACCTCGCAGTAGCGACAGCCGATGCACAGCTCGCCGTCCCAGCCGATCACTCCGCTCACCGGGTCCTTGCGCAGCGCGTGGAACGGACAGCCCGAGGCGCAGGCCGGTTCGGCGCAGTGCATGCACTGGCGCTTGACGAACGAGCGCTCCGAGCCGTCGGGCGACGTGTAGAGCTTGATGATGTTCTTCGTGCGCGAGTTGAGGTCCTGCGGCATCTGATGCAGGCCCTCGGAGGCTCCGCTGTCGGGCGCCAGGCCGTTGGCCGAGGTGCAGGCCGTCACGCAGGCCTTGCAGCCGATGCAGCGCGTCGTGTCGTACAGCAGGCCGATCGGTGCGCTGGCCTTGGGTTGCTCGCTCTCGGTCGCGCTCGTGCTTTCCGCGCGCGCCGCACCGGTGGCGACGGCGGCCGTCGCGCCCAGCCCGAACGCGCCGCGCAGCGCTTGTCGGCGGGAGAGCTTCACGACTGGTCTCCGATCTCGTCGGACTTGGTGGGATCGACGGCTGCATGCCCGCGCGGCACGCTCTCGTCGTCGCGCGTGCGCGAGAAGCGCTTGGCCGCGACATAGGTCCCGCCGAGCAATGCTCCCACTCCGACCCCGACGATGCCGGTGGCCAGCGGATCGACTTGACCGCTGCCGGCGTCGACCGCCGGATAGGTCGCGGGAGGCACGACGTTGTGCACCTTGGCGAGCGCGAACAGCGGCTCGGCGAAGGCCACGCCTTTCTCCGTGCAGCCCGCGCACGGCGCGCCGATGCCGATCGGCCAGCAGTCGACGACGTCGTTGAAGTGGCGCGTCGAGCAGGCCGCGTGCGTCGTCGGTCCCTTGCAGCCCAGCGCCTAGAGGCACCAGCCCTTGCGGTGGCCATCGTCGCCGAATTGCCGCGCGAAGCGGCCGGCATCGAAGTGTGCGCGCCGCGGGCAGTGGTCGTGGATCAAGCGGTCGAACGCGAACAGCGGACGCTTGAGGGCGTCGAGCGCCGGCAACGTGCCGGCCGTGGCGTACTGCAGCACGACCGCGAGGAACGTGTAGGGATTGGGCGGGCAGCCGGGGATGTTGATGATCGGCTTGTTCGAGAGCAGCGCGTCGGCGCCGACTGCTCCAGTCGGATTGGGACCCGACGAGGGCACGCCACCCCAAGACGCGCACGAGCCGATCGCGATCACCGCCGCCGCGTTTTCGGCGACATCGGCCAGCACTTCCATCGCCGGCCGCCCGGCGAGCTTCATGTACTGCCCGCGGTCCTTGGTCGGGATCGAGCCCTCGACCACGCACACGTACTCTCCGCGGTTGTGCTGCATCGCGTCGCGCAGCGCCTGCTCGGCTTGATGCCCCGAGGCAGCCATCAAGGTCTCGTGGTAGTCGAGCGAGATCACGTCGAAGAGCAGCTTCTCGAGATCGGGCTGCGAGGTGCGCAGCAACGTCTCGGAGCAACCGGTGCAGTCTTGGAAGTGCAGCCAGATCACGCTCGGGCGTTTGGCGGCCCCGATCGCGGCGGCGATGGCCTCGACACTCTTGCCCGAGGTCAGCGGCAGCCCGAAAGGCGCCGCGACCATCAGGCCCCCGCAAAAGCGCAGGAAATCGCGGCGTTCGACGAGGGACCGATCGAGCGCCTCTTGGATGGATTCTCGACGTCGCATGCTGTGCTCCGATTCCTCTAGCGCGCTGTTCGTCGGCGCGTTGGACTGGCGCGGGCCATCGCGGCCTGGGGGTCGAGCTCCACACCTCGAGCGCAGCGGTCGTCGCCGACCTCGCGCGCGAGCCCGCGACGGCTGCGTTGCCCGCGCAGCACGCCGCGTGGAAGTACGGTCGAGCGCGCGCCGTTCGCAATCCGCGCGCTGGAGCCGGCTCGAACACCGTGAGCCATGATCAGCACCTTAGGTACGTGCCGGACTCCGGGTGTCCTTCTCGACTCCGTAGCCTTGCGCGCGCTTCGTTCGTAGAAGGAGTTCTCAATCTGCCGAGCGGGTCACGAACTACGGAGCGCGCCGCTGGTCTACTGCCCACGAGTACGGATCCGGAACGCGGCGGCGCAAGTCCAGCACGTGAGCAAGGAGTCGGTGAGCATGCACGAGATGGGGATTGCGGCGGAGCTGTGGCGCCTGTGCGCCCAGCGCGAGCACGAGCACGGGGCGCGCGCCGACGTCGTGCGCATCGCGGTCGGCGAGCTGGCCTCGGTCGAGCCCGCGCTGCTCGAGCTCGCATGGAGGCAGATCGCGGCCGCTCCCGACGGAACGGCGCCGCGACTCGAGATCGAATTCTGCGCGGCGCGGCAGACCTGCGCGCGCTGCGGGGACGTCGCGGAGCGCCAACCCGGAACGTGGCTGCGGCTGTGCCCGACGTGCGGCTCCGCGCTGCACATCGCGGGTGGTGACGAGCTCGACCTGGTCGAAGTTCTCTATCGCCAAGCACGCCAACCGTGAACCGCGCCGCGCGCGCGTGCGTTGCCGGCGACGCTGATGCGCTAGGCGCCGCCCGGGGCGCGGCGAGCTTGGGATGCTCCGTCTCACGCCACCGGGCGGCTTCTCCTCCTCGAGTGCCTGCGAAGCGCCGTTCGCGCGCCATTTCGGTCGCGCGCCGCGGCCGAGGGCCGCGACCCGTCCGATATACTGTGCGCAGCGCGCCTCGCCCCCGAGCGCCCCCGGAATGCCGCACTCGACCCCGCCTTCGCCCGCGCGCCGCTTCGTCCTGTGGGGCGTCGCTTGCGCCACTTCACTGCTCGTGTCTTGTCCAAGCTCCGGGGACTCAGGCCCCAAGCTCGAGCGCCCGAACATCGTGCTGGTCACGATCGACACGCTGCGCGCCGACCACTTGGGGTGCTACGGCTACTTCCGTGACACCACACCCCACATCGACGCCATCGCCAAGGAGAGCGTGGTGTTCGACGCGGCCTACGCGACGATGGCGACGACGCTGCCCAGCCATGCCTCGATGATGACGGCGCGCTATCCGCTCGAGCACGGCATCCTGGCCAACTTGATGCACGGCGGTAAGCCCTTCGGATGGAAGCAGGGCATGCTGTCCTTCGCCCAAGTCGCCAAGGATGCGGGGTACGTCACCGCGGGCTTCGTCAGCTCGGCGCCGCTCAAGTCGCAGTCGGGCATCGGCGTCGGCTTCGACACCTGGAGCGAGCCGGCGCTCGAGCAGAGCGAGCGCAAGGCCGGGCAGACCTTGGCCGAGGTCTTGCCGTGGCTCGAGCAGGCGCCGCGCGAGCCGTTCTTCCTGTGGGTCCACTTGTTCGACCCGCACTGGCCGCACCGCGCTCCGCCGCCCTTCGACACGCAGTTCCAAAAGGACGGGCCCGATCCCGAGCTCGAGGCTTGGATCGCCGCGCGCAAGATCGGCGAGTCGGCTGTGCGCTCGAACGCCAAGAAGACCACGGAGACGCGCGCGGCGCTCAACAACTACTGCGCGGAGGTGGCCTACACCGACTCGCAAGTGGGCGTGTTGCTCGACGCGTTGCGCGCCAAGGGCCTGCTCGAGCGCTCGATCCTCACGATCACCGCCGACCACGGCGAAGGGCTCAACCAGCACGACTGGACGGCGCATGGCCTGGTGTGGGAGGAGCAGTTGCGCGTTCCGCTGATCATGCGCTTCCCCGCGGCGGCGCGTCAGGCCCCGCGGCGCATCGCGTCGATCGTGTCGTTGATCGATCTGATGCCGACCATGTTGGGGCGCGTCGAACCCTGGCCCACGCCGAGCTGGAAGCAGTTCTTCGCCGTCGCCACCGGTGTCGACGCGCTCGATCCGAGCTTCGAGGAGCGCCCGGTGTACGCGCAGCGCACGGGGCGCGAGATGGAGCGCGACCCGGGCGAGATGTTCGCGTTGACCACGCGCGACTGGAAGTACATCGACGAGCCCGAGGTCGGACGCATGTTGTTCGATCGACGCAAGGACCCGTTCGAGCTCGAGAACCTCTATCAGCGCGAGCCCCAGGCCGCCGAGGGCGTGCAGCGCCTGACGCTGTTGATGCGCGAGCTGCAGTCCAAGCGCGGCGCCGCGTTGGGCGAGGCCCAGGCCGGCGCGCTCGACCCCAAAGTGCTCAAGGCCATACGCGACCTGGGTTACATGGGCGGCGACGATGGGCGCAACGGCGAGGGCGGCGCTCGACCGCCGCACGAGTCGCCGGCCGAAGGCGTCGCGCCGTCCCCGGCGTCCTCCGAGAACGAGCGAGACGCGCAGCGCAAGCCGTAGAGCTCGACGTGACGCCGTCCGCGACGATCGGAGTTCCCGACACCACGCCCCAGCCGCGCACCACGCGCGCGGTCCTCGTGTTGGTGTTCGTGTCGTTGCTGGTGCGCTGCGGAGCTCTGTGGCTGGCGCGCGACGCCCAGCCCTGGAACGACCAGGTCACGTACGTGCAGCGCGCCACCGACATCCTCGACGGCAAGGGCTACACCGGCTCGTATCAGTCGTGGGTCAAGCACCCTGGCGAGCGCCAACTGCAGACCCTGCCGCGCTATCCGGGCGCCTACCAAGCCCCGGGCTTCCCGGCCTTCATGGCGCTGGTCATGGGCGTGTGCGGCCGCGACGAGATGTGGATCAAGTGCGCGCAGGTCGCGCTCGGCGCGGCGAGCACGTGGCTCGTGTTCGCGCTGGGGCGCACGGCCTACGGCGCGCGCGTCGGATTGATCGCCGGCTGGCTGCATGCGCTGGACCCGACCTTCATCGCGTTCACGCACTATCTGTTCAACGAGACGCTGTTCGTGTTCTTGTTCCTGCTCGCGCTGCACTTGCTGCTGCGCGACGAGAGCCTGCCTTCGGTGGCGAGCGCGCTGGCGATCGGCGTGGTGTTCGCACTCGCGGTCTACGTCAAGTCGTCGCTGCTGTACCTGCTGCCGGTGCTCGCGGTCTGGTGGTGGTGGCGCAAGCGCAGCGCGGCGGGCCGGGCGGCGCTCACGCTGGCGCTCGCTGCTAGCGCGTGGTGCGTGTGCATGGCTCCCTGGAGCATCCGCAATTACCAGGTGCACGGGGGCTTCGTGCTGGTCGACTCCAGCGGACCGTACAACCTGTGGCGCGGCAACCAGCCCAACGCCTACGCGCGTCGCCGGATGAGCTCGGACTGGAACGTGCGTTTTCCCGAGCCTTTTCGGGCCTATTCGGTCGCGCCCGTGTCCGAGGTCGGCGGCAGCAAGCTGGTCGAGGTCGTGCAGGACACGTTGCACGTCGACGAGCCCACGGATCTGGAGATGATGCGCGGGAGCCAGATGGCCGCGCTCGAGTACATGCTCGAGGATCCGCTCTGGTCGGCGCAGCGCGCCTGGTACAAGATCGTCGACGTGTGGAACCCGACCTCGTTCGTGATGCGTCACCTGTTCAAGGGTGGCTACGGCGAGATCCCCAAGCTGCTGGAAGTCGCGCTCTCGTGGTGGTGCGCGCTCTCCTATCTGGCGCTGCTCGCGTGCGCGCTCCCGGCGCTGTGGCTGCGGCGCCGCGACGACTTCGCGATGCTCGCGATGCTCGTGTTCTTCTACTACACGGCGATCCATGCGATCACCTTCGGCCTGACGCGCTTCCGCCTTCCCGTCATGCCGTTCTTCATGATTCTGGCCGCGGTCGGGATCGTCACCTGGATCGAACGGCGGCGGCTCCGAGGTGCACATGCGACGTAGTTGGCTGGGGGTGCTGCTCCTGGGCTGTGGAGCCTGCGACGATCCGGCTCCGGCTCGGCCCAACGTGCTGTGGGTCGTGTGGGACACCGCGCGCGCCGACCACATGAGCCTGTACGGCTATCCGCGGCCGACGACGCCCTTCGTCGACCGCTGGGCCAAGGACGCGCGCGTGTTCGACGACTGCATGTCGGCCTCGTGCTGGACGGTTCCGTCCCATGCGTCGATGTTCACGGGCCTGCTTCCGGCCGAGCACGGCGCGATGCACGGCAACGAGTATCTCGACGACGGGCTCGAGACCGTGGCCGAAACGCTGCAGCGCGCGGGCTACCAGACCTTCGCGTGGGCCGCCAACCCGCACGTTTCCGTCGAGGAGAACTTCCTCCAGGGCTTCGAGGTCCAGCAACATCCCTGGGATCCGCAGACGCTCGAGCGCGCGGTCGAGATCTTCAAGCGCAAGGTGCCCGAGAGCATCGCCACGCGCGAGCTGCAGAGTCGCCAGGAGAAGCGCGGCTCGAATCCCTGGGTGGTCAAGGCCGCCGGAGAGCTCGGACGCGAGGGCTTCGCGGGTTGGCTCGACCAGCGCGACAGCGAGCGCCCGTTCCTGGCCTTCTTCAACTTCATGGAGGCGCATCGCCCGCTGATTCCGCCGCGCGAGCTGCGCGAGAAGTTGCTCAGCCCCGAAGAGGTCGAGGCGACCTACGCGAGGGAGTTCAACTGGAAGGACCTGTGGGCCTACTGCTTCGGATGGCACGAGTACTCGCCCGAGGACCTCAAGCTCCTGCGCGACACCTACGACGCGGCGTTGCTCGAGCTCGACGCGCTGTTCGCGGGCTTGATCGCCGAGCTCGAAGCGCGCGGACTGAGCGAGAACACGCTGGTGATCCTGACCGCGGACCACGGCGAGAACCTCGGCGATCTGCACCTGCTCGACCACCAGTACTCGCTCAACCAAGCGTTGATCCGCGTGCCGTTGGCGATCCGCTATCCGCCGCGCTTCGCGCCCGGGCGCGAGTCACGGCCGGTGATGACCATGGACCTGCATCCGACCTTGCTCGAGTTGGCGGGCGTCACGCCGCCCAAGCTCGGCGTGCAGCACGCGCGCAGCTTGTTCGCGCCCAGCGAGCGTCGCGTGCGCGTCGCGGACTACTCGCAGCCCTTCCCGGGGCCCCTGGCGTCCGCGCGCGGCAAGTTCCCCGACCGCGACATCGCGCGCTTCGAGCGCGGCTTGATGACCATCGTCGACGGCCGTTGGAAGCTCGTGCGCGAGCTCGGCGGACCCGCGCACCTCTACGACCTCTCGGCGCCGGGTGACGAGACGCGCGACGTCGCCGGCGAGCATCCCGAGGTGCTCGAGCGCATGCGCGCGGGCATGGGGCACTTGCTCAAGTCCCTCACGCCGATCGGCGTGCGCTCCAACGCCAAGACGACCTCGGAGCAGCACCAGCGCATGCTCGAGCTGCTCGGGTATGCCGGCGGTGACGAACAGGCCGACGGCAGCGCTCCGGACGGCGAGCAGCGGACGCGCGACACCGCCCGCGAGGACGGCGCGACCCGCGAGCGGCCCTGAGCGCGTGCGCGGCGGAGCCGATCCGCCGCGCGCCCCTCAGTTCGTCGCGGGCACGATGGTCGCGGTGATCGCGAGCGTCTCCGCGGTCTTCGGGGCCTCGTCGTACATGCGCAGGAACGTCTGTGCCTCGGGCGTCTTGGAGTCGCGCAAGCCGTCGGCCCAACCCGGCGGGATCGTCTGGTACTCCAGGCGCGCGATCACGGTCAGGTTGCCCGCGGCGCTCGCCGGCAGCGCGAGCGAGTAGTGCACCGTGTCGCGGCCGTCGGCGAAGTCGCCGTCGCCCTCGATGCCGACCGGACGCGTCTCGTCGGCGTGCGGTCCGTTCTCGCGCCAGCCGCGCGGCAAGAGGCGCGTGTCCTTGCGGTGCACGACCATCTCCGCCAGCGATGTCGTCGGCTGCCCCGCGGCGTTCAGCGCGATCATCTCGTAGATCTGCACTTGGTCCGTGCGCTCGATCGTGTCGTGGTGCGGCTCGGCGAACTCGTCCGCCACGCCGAGCAGTCGCCCGTCGTCGTCGGTGGCGCCCGAGGTGAACACCAGGGTCGAGCCCGCGCGCACCTCGACGTGCAGCCAAGCGCGCCGCGAGGGATAGCCGCTGGGCAGCTTGTGGCCCGCGAGGTTCTCGACCTGGACGTCGAAGCGCAGTTGCGTCGCCGTGCGCTCGACGTGCTGCACTTCGATGCGCGCCGTTTCGTGCGCGAGCTGTGCGCGGGTCGCCTGCGCAGCGGCGCGCAGCGCGTCGGGGCTGGCCGTGACTCCCAGCTCGGCCGCGTTGGCCGCGAGCAGGTCGAGCAGGAAGGCGTTGCCGCCGACGAAGGTGTGGGAGCGCACGTTGTCGCGCACGCGGATGTTGAAGTCACCGCCGGGGGGCATGCGCGCGATGCGCATCGGGCCGTTGTTCGGCATGTGGCACTGCGTGCACGAGCGCGATTGCTCGCTCGCGCCGCCTTCATCGGAGAACACGCTGTTGCGCCATTCGAGGTACGGCGCCTGCTCGAGGAACGGCTGGTCGGCACCGGCGGCCTGGGTGTAGAGCGTGTGGCACGAGCCGCACAGGCCCGACTCGGAGATGTGCTCGCCGTGCGTCGGCGTGTAGCCGGTGTGCATGCGCATCGGCCCGGGCGCGGGATTTTCGAAGGGTCCGTAGATCCGCTTGTCGTTGCGGATGTCGAGCCGCCCCGAGAAGCTCTCGGGCCGGCCGAAGCTCGAGGGATTCGCCTGGTGGCACACGGTGCAGGACACTCCGTCCTGCGCGAGCGGGTCGGCGGAGGCGGCCTCGATCGTCGGCGGCGCGAGCCCGTCGAGCCGCGCTTGGTGGCTGGCCATCGGCGCGTGGCAGCGCAGGCACAGGCCCTCGATGGCGGCCTTGGCCTGAGGTTCGACCTCGATCTCGTGCGCCATCTGCGCGCGCCAGTACGGGTCGCGGAAAGAGTTCGCCATGGTCGTCGCGCTCCACGTGAAGTGCGGCGAGACGTCGTTGCCGTTGCGGTCCTTCATGGCGTTCGCGCGCGGGCTCGAGCTGTGACACAGCGCGCAGCGTTGGCCCGCCATGAAGGCCGGGCCGCTCTGCGCCGGCGCGACATCGATCGCGGGCGCGGACTCGGGCACGGGCTCGGTCGAGCCGCTGGCGCAAGCGAGCACGGCCGCGCTCAGTCCGAGAGCGGAGAGGGCCAGCGCGATTCGGGCGTTGCTGTTCATCGCCGCACGATACGCGGTTGCCGTCGCGGGCGGCAATCCGCCGAAGGTCGAGCGCGCGAGCGGAAGTGAGTGCG
Source organism: Planctomycetota bacterium (assembly GCA_020853575.1). Classification (GTDB taxonomy): domain Bacteria; phylum Planctomycetota; class UBA1135; order UBA1135; genus F1-120-MAGs118. The sequence goes on along the minus strand of JADYYP010000027.1, from coordinate 4,456 downwards.
TCAGCGGCCGAGCGCGGCTTCCAGCGCCGCTTCGCCGCCGACGACCGGCAGCTCGAGCGCGCTGGCGTCGAGGTCGAAGGTGAGCTTGGTGCCCGCCGCCGGCCAGAGCGTGAAGTCGCGGTCGCTCGAGAACACCATCAGGGCCAGCGACTTGCCGGCGGGGACGATCTGGTCATCGGGCTGGAGCGCGAAACGCACTTCATAGAACTTGCCCTTCTCGAGCGGCTCGCCCCGCTCGAGCGAGGCGTGGTTCTGCGGATCGGCCCAGCCGCGCGTGATCACGTTGCTCTCCGAGCGGCGCTCCTGCGTCCACGGCAACGTCACCAGCCACACCGAGAGATTCGCCGCCGGTCGATCGCAGCTCAGTCGCAAGGTGACGCGCGGCGTTCCAGACAGGTGCAGCGGCGCCTCGAGCGGCGCGGTGGAGTACAGCAGGCGATGTTCGGAGCGCTCGGCCTGCGCCAAAGCCGCGCCGCCTTGCGCGACGTCGTCGACCAGCGACTCGCGACCCTGTCCCTTGCGCGCCTTGAGGGTCAGAACGCCGCATTTCTCGCCGCCCTTCTCGAGGTGCAGCACGACCGCGCGCGCCTCGGGATTGGGGTAGTCGGCATAGGGCGTCGGTTGGCCGCGCTTGCCGTCCTCGCGCACGACCCACAGGCGCGGGTCCTTCTCGACACCGTTGTCGACGCCGTAGAGATAGTGCGAGAACCAACGGTTCATCATCGCCAGCGGCGGCGGGCCGCCATGGCCGCCCTGGTGCAGGTGCAGGCTCGGCGCGAGCCCGTTGGCCTTGAGGCCTTCGAAGATGCGGATGCTGTGTTCCGGCATCACGTTCCAGTCCGACAGGCCGTGCGAGAGCAGCACCGCGCATTTGACGTTGGCCAGCGCCAGCGCGTAATCGCGGCTCTTCCAGAACGCGTTGAAGTCGCCGCTCTGGCGATCGGCGGAGGCCGCGAGCAACTCGTCGCGCACGTGCTCGTTGCACCAAGCGCGGCGCTCGGGATCGCCGCTGTTGATGAAGTCGTAGAGCACGTCGACGTCCTCGCCCGTGTAGCCGCCGGGATGGCGCACCAAGCCATTCGAGCGGTAGTAGTGGTAGTACGAGGTGTTGGGCGCGTCGGGCACGACCACCATCAGCCCCTCGACCCCGGTGGTCGCCGCCGCGAGCGACAGCGTTCCGTTGTAGGAGGTCCCGGTCATCGCCACCTTTCCGGTGGACCAGTAGGCGAGCACCGGGTCGCCGCCCGTGGGAGCGCTGAACCCCTTGGCGCGGCCGTTGAGCCAGTCGATCACCGCCTTGGGCGCGAGCGATTCGTTGCTGCCGCCGACGGTGGGGCAGCCGTCGGAAAGCCCGGTGCCGGGCGAGGCCGAGTGCACCACCGCGAAGCCGCGCGGCACCCAGGTGTCGATCAGATCGCGCGACATCAGCGGACGCTTGGATTCGAAACCGACCGCCGGCATCGGCGTGCGCGGCGTCGGCGCCCGGCCGAGCTCCTGCACCGGGCTCCAGAAGTACTTGGAATCGGTCGAGCCGATGCCGGAGAAGTACGGGCTCGACTCGTAGACCACGGCCAGCTTGAGGCCGGCGCTCTCGGTCTGCTCGGGGCGCGTGACGTCGACGTGCACGCGGTCCGGTGCACCATCGCCGTCGGAGTCGAAGCTGGTCTCGACCCACAGGTCGTGGGAGATCCAGCGCGACTTGTCCTTGAAGGCCTCGACGATCTGCGCCTGGCCGTCGACGAACGTCGGCTTGGGCTGCGCCGCGTCTTGGGCGCGCAGCGGCACGGACCACGACACCACGACCCAGGCCGCGACGATCGACGATTCACGGATCACGCCACGAAGCTCCTCTGCACATCGAGCACGGGAATGCACGCCACGCGTCGGTCGCGGGCAGCGCGGCCGGACGCCGGCCCTGACCATACCAAGCGCGAGGCAGCGCGGCGCCCTCGCGTGGGTCCGCCATCAGGTCAGGCTCTTGGCCGTCTTGCGCGCGGCCTTGGTGCGCTCGATCTGCGTCAGGATGCGCTTGCGCAGGCGCAGGTTCTTGGGAGTGATTTCGACCAACTCGTCGTCGTCGATGTACTCCAGCGACTCCTCGAGCGACATCTGGCGCGGCGGCGGCAGGATCACGTTCTCGTCGGCGCCCGCCGAGCGGATGTTGGTCAGCTTCTTCTCACGGCACACGTTGAGATCGAGGTCTTTGTCCTTGTTGTTCTCGCCGACGATCATGCCTTCGTAGACCGGCGTGCCGGGCGCGATGAAGAACTCGCCGCGGTCGAGCAGGTTGAACATGCCGTAGGGCACGGAGTCGCCCGCGCGATCGGCGACCAGCACTCCGTTGGTGCGGCCGACGACCGGGCCCTGGTCGGGACGCCACGAATCGAACACGTGGCTCAGGATGGCCTCGCCCTTGGAGAGCGTCATCATCGCCGTGCGCGCACCGATCAAGCCGCGCGACGGCACGATGAACTCCAGGCGCACGCTGGTCTGGCCGAAGGGCTCCATGTGGAGCATCTCGCCCCGGCGTCGCCCGAGGAACTCGATGATCTTGCCGGCGTGCTCGGTGGGCACCTCGATCACCGTGCGCTCCATGGGCTCGCACACCGTGCCGTCGACTTCCTTCAGGATCACGCGCGGCTTGCCGACGGCGAACTCGAAGCCCTCGCGGCGCATGTTCTCGGCCAACACGCCGAGGTGCATCACCCCGCGGCCCTTGACCTCGAAGGTGTCGGCGAACTCCGTGGGCGCGATCACCAGCGCCACGTCGCGCATCGCCGCCAGCTCGAGTCGCGAACCGATCTGCCGGCTGGTGACGAACTTTCCTTCCTTGCCGGCGAAGGGCGAGGTGTTGACGCCGAAGGTCATGGCGATCGTCGGCTCCTCGAGCTTGATCGCCGGCAGCGGCTCTTGCACGTCGGGCGCGCACAGCGTGTCACCGATGGTGAGCTCGTCGACGCCGCCGCCGACGATGGCGATGTCGCCGGCGAGCACCTCGCTCGCCGCTTGGCGCGTCAGGCCCTCGAAGCGCAGCACTTGCTTGACCGAGGTCAGGGTCGAAGCCTCGCGGTCGGGGTGGCACACCGCGACGCGCATTCCGGCGCGCAGCGTTCCGCGGTACACGCGCCCGATGCCGATGCGCCCGAGGAAGTCGTCGTGCTCGATCGTGGCGCACTGGAACTGCAGCGGCGCGTCGTCGTCCTGCGGCGGGGCCGGCACGTGCTCGAGGATCATGTCGAACAAGGGCTTCATGTCCTTGGGACCGTCCTTGAAGGCGTCCTCGAACTCCTTGACGGCGAAGCCGCTGCGGCCCGAGCCGTAGCACACCTGGAAGTCGAGCTGGTCGTCGTGCGCGCCGAGCTCGATGAACAGGTCGAAGACCTCGTTGAGCACTTGGTGCGCGCGCTGGTCGGGGCGATCGATCTTGTTGATCAGGACCAGCACCTTGAGCCCGCGCTCGAAGGCCTTCTTGAGCACGAAGCGCGTCTGCGGCATCGGGCCCTCGTGGGCATCGACCAAGAGCAGCGCCGCGTCCGCCATGTTGAGCGTGCGCTCGACCTGTCCGCCGAAGTCCGCGTGGCCCGGCGTGTCGACGACGTTGATGCGCGTGCCGAGGTAGTTGAGCGCGGTGTTCTTGGCCAGGATCGTGATGCCGCGCTCGCGCTCCTGGGCATCGGAATCCATCGCGCACACCTCGACCTTCTGATTGGCGCGGAAGGTGCCGGCGAACTTGAACATGGCGTCGACCAGCGTGGTCTTGCCGTGGTCGACGTGCGCGATGATGGCGATGTTCTTGATCGCAGGCTTGTGCTTGGACATGGGCGGCGTGCAGTGCGCCTGCGGCGCGATTTCAGGGGGCGAAAAGTGTAGTGCGGGCACGCGGAAGGGGCAATTGCAGAGAGCTCGGCGCGTGCGCGCTCGCGCACGGAGCGCCCGTTCAGCGCTCGGCGCGCGCCTGGCGCAGCCCCGCGGCGAGCCTCTCGGCATCGGCCGGGCGCGCTCCGGGCTCGAGCGCGAGCGCCGCGAGCAGTGTGCGCTCCAAACGCGCTCCGCGGCCCGTGGCGACGCGCTCGGCGGCGGTCCGCGAGCGTTCGCGCAGTCCGCTCCACGGCTCGCCCTCCGGCCAGGGATGAACGCCGGCCAGGATCTCGAGCGCCACCAGCGCCAGCGAGAACACGTCGCTCGCGAGCGTGGGCGCACCGCCGTCGAAGCGCTCCGGCGCCGCGTAGCGCGGAGTCATCAATGCCAGCTCCGGGCCGGCCCGCGGCGGCTCGTCGAGCATCCGCGCCAGGCCGAAGTCGAGCGCCACCACGCGACCGGGCGGCGTCAGCTGTCAAGGCTCGCCTGTTCAGGTCCACCTCAGTTCGGGTGAAGCTGGTCCACCTGGGGGTGCTTGGAAAAGCGGCGCTACGCGGTTGGCAGATCAGGCGTGGAGCGGCTGGAAAACTGGCTGGGT
>JADYYP010000026.1 GCA_020853575.1 Planctomycetota bacterium | reverse complement strand
GCCGCTTCGTCGAGGATCACGAAGTCGAGAGCCACGCCCAGCAACGACGCAGGGCTGTCGGTGCTCTTCGCTTGCAGCTCCGATCGTCCGCCGCCGAGGTTCGCGACCACGAGTCGCCGCTCGCGAGGCACGTACTCGACGATGTGATGCGGGAGGTGCTCCTGAAACAGTCGGACCACGACCGCGAACACCCGATCGGCAAGATCCAAGGTGGGTGCGACGCACCAGCCCAGTGAACTCTCGCTCGGTTCGAGCAACGCGGCCACGGCTTCGGCAGCGCACGCCGTCGACTTCCCCCACCTCGAACCGCACGCAACGACTCTTCGCGGCGCGGTCGAGTCGTGAACAAGCTGCTGGCCTGGATGCGGCGTGTACCTCAGCGCCTCAAACAGCTTGCGCTTGCTGATCCGGAGCTTCGCCATCGTCCTCGTCGTCCTCGACGATTTCGAGGAGCGTCGCGACCTCCTTCTTGATCACTTCGGCGATCGCGGCTTCGGTGCGCTCGGTCGGCTCGCCGCGAACGAGGCGTTCCTTTTCGAGTCCGATCGCGATCGCTCGAACTGCATCTGCTGCATTGGAGATCGGCGTGTTCTTCAAGGTCTCGATGCCCTTCGACTGGAGGAACTTCGCGACCTTAAGGTGACGCGTGTTCATCTCGGCCAGGGTGTCGACCGCCTTTTCGTCGGTCACCTTGCGCGCCTTGGCCTCGGCTTCGGCGAGTCGCTCTCGCCAGTTCTCGCGCGTTGCCGTGCTCGTCACGGTCCGCTTGCTCACGCCGAAGTGCCGCGCGACCGCAAGGTGACTACGTTCGGGCCCGAGCGCGACGTAGAAGCTGAACGCATCCGGTCCGAGCTTGCGGCTCATGCGACACCTCGCTCGGCCTTCACTTCGTCGAACGTCTTGCCGTCGAGCGTGGCGAGCTTGCCGGTCGCCTTCTCCCACCGAGCGATCGTGCCGTCAACGAACGCGGGCTGGATTTCGATCGCGCGGCAACGGCGGCTGAGTGTCTCGGCCGCGATGATTTGGCTTCCGGATCCGTTGAAGGGTTCGAGAACGATCGCGCCTGGCAACGTGTGCTGGCGCATCGGAATCGCGAAGAGTTCGACCGGCTTGCTCGTGGGATGAAACGTCGTGATGCGCGCCTTCCCATCCCAATCGATCGACCACACCGTCTCCAACTGCGCCGTGCCGTGTTTCGGGCGGTGCCCGCGTCGCCAGCCGAAGCAGCACGGCTCGTGTTTCCATCTGTAGTAGCTGTGGCCGAACGTGGCCGCTGGCTTGTTCCAGATGAGGCATTGGTGGAGCAGGATATCGTGCTTCTCCCACGTCCCAGCGACCGCAGCGAACTGCGTGTGCGAGTGCCACAGGTAGCAGGCTGCGTCCTCGGCAACGTGCGGCAAGCACGCGGTGTAGCAAGCGTCGAGGAACACACCGAGGTCCTCGATGTCGGTCTCGTGGTAGAGCGCGGACCAGTCTTTGCCCGACGGCTTGCCATCGTGGCTGGGTCGGTTCATGCCGTCGTAGTCGACCGCATACGGACTGTCGGTCGAGAGCAGCGCCGCCTTCTCGCCGTTCATCAGACGCGCGACATCGTCGGCCTTGGTGGAGTCGCCGACGAGCAGCTTGTGATCTCCAAGCGTCCACAGATCGCCGAGTCGCGTGACCGGATGGACCGGAGGATCCTCTGGCCCTTGGTCGTCGACTTCGCGGGGAGTCGCCGCATCGAGGTCTGCGAGCAGCTGGTCGATGTCGGCGTCGTCGAACCCCACACCGGCGAGGGCGTCTTCCTCCCGTAGGCTGCCGAGGATCTGCGCGAGCGCACCCTGATCCCAGGTCGCTAGCTCGGCCGACCGGTTTAATGCCAAGCCCAACGCCGCGGCGTCGGTCGAAGTGAGGTCGAGCTCGACGATGTCGCACTCGGTCCAGCCCAACGCCTTCATCGCGACCAGGCGACCGTTTCCGCCCACGATGCGGCGTGTGCCCGCCTGTACGACGAGCGGCTCGGCCTGGCCGAAGCGCGCCAAGGAGGCCTTGATCGCATCGAGGTTCTTGTCGCCGTGTGCGCGCGCGTTGGCGGGGTCCAGATGCAGCGAGTCGATGGGAACGCGCTGGATGGTGAGCGTGCGTCCTACGGCTTTGGAAAGCGCCTGGGCGGCTTGCGTACTGTTCATTCCGAATCTCGTCCGGGACCTGCCCGGGATTCACTGCCAGCCTCGGCGGAGACTCGGATGTCATGGGGTGACACACCCCCTTGGAAATCGGTGCCGAAGCGGTTGGCAGGATAGAACAGGTGCAGTCGCGGCGCAAGCTGCGTACTTGCACTCTGGTGCGCTTGAATTGCACCGAGCCCCGCGTCAATCGGGGCTTTTCTGCACCGAGTTGCGCCAAGCTGCACCGCAAGTTGCACCGCGGTGCAAGTGGGCTAAGTCTCTATTTCAGGCCAGCCTACGTGACGCTGTGGCTGGGAAAACGACCCCAAACCGACGAAACGCGCCAATCGGTGAAGTTCCGGTGCAGTTTGAGTGCAAACGGGCGAGGTCTCGGAGGCCCTGCGCTCTCATGCTTTAGGAG
>JADYYP010000025.1 GCA_020853575.1 Planctomycetota bacterium | reverse complement strand
TTCCTAACCGACAGGTCGCAGGTTCAATTCCCGCCGGGCGCACCACCTGCAAGTGAATTGCGACCTACGCGCCGAGTCGATAATTCGAGTATCGCGCTGACCGGCCTCATCGTCAGTTCACGACGTCCGCCCTGTCTACCCAAGCGCGACCATTCAGCTCACTGAGTCGCCCGGCCGGAGTCGCCATGGATCAGTTGGACCTCGACAGGAGGCTGAGCACGTCGAGAAAATCATGTGGATGTTCGAGTCGCGAGTTGAACGTCTGCCGGAGGCGCCGCAGCGTCGCTCCCGGCTCAAAGCCGAATAGCATCGACATGGAACCTGAGTTCAAGCGCTTCCGATCGCTCCCGCAATTCGATCCCTACCTCGTGCAGCGGTGCCGTGAGCAGGGCAATGCGATGCCGCTCATGTTCGAGTGGTACAAGCACGTTGCCCTCGTCGCTCTTGACATGGCGAGCATCTCGATCAACCAGCCCGGCCACGTGAATCGGTATGGCGTCCACCTCGGAATACTCCGTGGGCTGCTCAATCGCTGTGCCCGGCTGATGCTCTCTACGGTGAAGTTGGCCCATGATCGAAAGTGCGGCGAGACGGTTGCGCTCCTCGCACGGTGTATCTCGGAGTCGGCATTGAAGGCGCAGTGGCTCGCCCGACGAGGCGACCCTGAGAGTTTCTTGCGTTTCGTGGGCGATGCCGTGCGAACTGACCTCAAGCTACGCGACCTGATCAATGCCAACGTCGCCGAGCGTGGAGGGCCGCCGTGGGTGATTGAGGAACGAATGCTTCGCTCCGTCGAGCGGGTCATGGTCAAAGCTGGTGTGTCGGAGGCGGATGCTGTGGCAGCGAAGCAGCTTCCAAGCCTCTACGATATCTGCCGCGATCTTGGCTACCACGACACCCTGTATGTCAGCGTCCAGCGAATCGGCTCACACGCGGTCCATGGAACGTGGTCGGACCTGCTCTTCCACTACATTGACAGGGAGCCGGACGGGTCATTCGGACTGCGCGACAACGTCGAGTCGGTACCCCACTCGAACCACTTGCTTGGCCCCGCGCTTCTGTTGCTCGACACGTTGCGCGCTTATATCGGGTTCATCCTCGACAACTCGCCGCTGGCCAAGTCGCTAGAGAGCTATTTCGATGAGATCCAGCGCGGGATTCTGGAGGTGGATCATCTAGCTCGACCAGATGACTTCGAACCGGTGCCGGGCAAACCGCCCGCCATGTGAGCCTTCACGCACTCCGGGACCGGAACCAGTCGAGCGGCCTCCCGCACGCGACGTCCGACTCCTCCAGCTCCACCAAGTCCGCGCAACGCTCGACTAGTTCGCACTTTGAGGGGCTCTCCCGTCCGCCCCCTCAAGTCACTTCGGGATCTGCAGCGCCGGCAGGCCGTCGATGCTCGTCAGGTTGTGGAGGCGTTGGTAGTCGCGCACGCCGGAGTCGCCCTCGCGGCGGGCCCAGTCGACGAGCTTGGTGCGCTCGGAGACGAAGCGCAGCTCGGGCACGCCGTAGCCGCAGGAATCGGCGATGCGCTCGAGCGCGACGACCACGATCGAGCGCGCCGGACCGGTGAGCGGGAATCGTGCGCGCAAGCTCGCGAACTCGGGCGCGCTCGGCTCGACGACGCGGCCTTGGCCATACAAGCGCACGATCTTCGGCGCTCCCTCGAAGGCGCAGAACATCAGCGTGATGCGGCCGTTCTCGCGCACGTGCGCGAGGGTCTCGGCGCCACTGCCCGTCAGGTCGAGGTACGCGACCTCACGCGCGCCGAGGAGCGTGAAACTGTCGAGCCCCTTGGGCGAGAGGTTGACGTGGCCTTCGCGCGCGAGCGGCGCGGTCGCGACGAAAAACATGTGCTGCGCGCGCAGCCACGTGGCCATGCGCTCGTCGATGCACTCGTAGAGCTTGCCCATGGGCGCGACTCTAGCAATGCGACTCCGGCAATGCGGCTCGCGCGCGCCGCGGAACGTCAGACTTCGGCGACGCGCTCGCCGAGCAGGCTCGCGCCGATCGCTCCGGCCAGATCGCCCAGCGCGGCGATGCGCACGGGCGGCGGCGCGTCGGGGCGGAAGAGGTGCGGCTGCATGCGCTCGGCGATGCGCGCGGCGTAGGGCTCGCCGAGGCGTGAGCCCAGCCCACCGCCGATCACCACCGCCTCGACATCGAGTAGGTTGACGCTCGAGGCCAGCGCCGCGGCCAGCGCGCACACGGCGCGCTCGACGAGCCGCGTCGCGAGCTCGTCCTGCTTCTCCAGCGCCTTGGCCCACACTCCGCTGGTCAGGCGCTCGAGGCCCTTCTTCTCCATCAACTCGAAGAGCAGCGTCTTCTCACCGCGCTCGACGAGCTTGCGCGCGCGCAGCTCCATCGCACGCCGGCCGGCATAGGCCTCGAGACAGCCGCGCCGACCGCAGGGGCAGCGCGCGCCGTTGCGCTTGACCACGGTGTGACCGATCTCGCCCGCCGCGCCGCGCCCGAGCCAGCGTTCGCCGCGCAGGATCACGCCGCCACCGATGCCGGTGCCCCACCATGCGCCGACGAACGAGCCCACGTCCTTGCCCGCGCCCAGGCGCGCCTCGGCGTCGAGCGCGACACCGACGTCGTTGCCCAGGAAGACATGCGCGCCGATCTCGCCCTCGAGCAGCGACACGAGCGGCACCGCGCCCTCGAACCCCGGCAAATTGCGCGCGTTCGCGACCGTGCCGCGTCGACCGTCGACCGCACCCGGAGTGCCGACGCCGACGCGCTCGAGCCGTGTGAGCTCGACCCCGGCCTCGCGCGTCGCATCGCGCAGCGTGGCCGCGAGCTCGCGCACGACATCGCGTGGCCCGCCGACGGTGGGCGTCGGCCTTCGAGCGGCGCCCAACACGCGCGACTCGGCGTCGACGATCACCGCTTGGATCTTCGTGCCGCCGAGGTCGATGCCGCCGCGCAGCGAGCGCGAGGACGTTTGCATTGCGAGGTTCTGCATGGCGTGGGCTCCCGAGGGTGCGGCCTCTATCGGCTGGAACGACTCGCGCGCCCAAGCACGGCGCCGCTCCGGCCTCAAGCGAAGATCGGTTCGACCACGTGTCCCGCGACGTCGGTCAGGCGGAAATCCCGTCCGGCGTAGCGATACGTGAGCCGCTCGTGGTCGAGCCCGAGCAGCGCGAGCAACGTGGCGTGGAAGTCGTGGACGTGCACGCGGTCGCGCGCCGCGTAGAACCCGTAGTCGTCGGTCTCGCCGTAACTGAACCCGCGTTTCGTGCCGCCACCTGCGAGCCACACCGTGAACCCGTGGGGATTGTGATCGCGGCCGTCGGAGCCTTGCACCGTCGGCGTGCGCCCGAACTCACCGGCCCAGATCACCAGCGTGTCGTCGAGCAGCCCGCGCGCTTTCAAGTCGGTCAGCAGCGCCGCGATCGGCCGATCGACCTCGCGCGCATTGCTGGTGTGCAGCTCGCGCAGTTTCTCGTGCTGGTCCCACTTGTAGCTGTGCGAGCACTGCACGAAGCGCACTCCGGCCTCGGCGAAGCGCCGCGCCAGCAAGCACTGGCGCCCGAAGTTCTCGGTCGTCGGGTCGTCGATGCCGTAGAGCTTGAGCGTCTCGGGCGACTCGCCGCTCGAGTCCATCACGCCGGGCGCTTCGGTCTGCATGCGGAAGGCCAGCTCGTAGGACGCGATGCGCGCCTCGAGCGCCGCGTCCGCCGCGCGCCGCTCGGCATGCTCGGAGTTGATCTCGCGCAACAGGTCGAGCTGCTCACGCTGCAAGCGCGGGTCGATCTCTTGGTTCGTCAGATGCGCGAATCCCGCCTGCTTCGCGGGCACGCTGGCGTTGCCGATCGGCGCGCCTTGGTAGATGCCCGGCAGGAACGCGCTCGACCAGTTGTTGACGCCGCCGTGGCCGAGCGTCGGACAGATGCTGATGAAGCCCGGCAGGTTCTCGTTCTCGCTTCCCAGGCCATACAGCACCCACGAGCCCATGCTCGGCCGCACGAAGGTCGCGGAACCGGTGTGCAGCGCAAGCAGCGCGCCGCCGTGGGCCTCGTTCGTGCCGTGCAGCGACTTGATGAAGCACAGCTCGTCGACGTGCTCGGCCACGTGTGGAAAGAGCTCGCTGACCCACTGGCCACTCTCGCCGTACTGGCGGAATTTCCAGGGAGACTTCATCAGGTTGCCGGTCTGCGCGAACTGGATGCGCGGCTTCTCGAAGGGCAAGGGCTTGCCGTCGTCGCGCTCCAGCAGCGGCTTGTAGTCGAAGGTGTCGATCTGGCTCGGGCCGCCGTGCATGAACAGGAAGATCACGCGTTTTGCGCGCGGAGCGAAATGCGGCGAACGCGCGGCCAGCGGATTCTCGGACGCCAGCCCGAAGCCACGCGCGAGTCCCGCGAGCGCGAGACTGCCGAATCCAACGCTGCCATCGCGGAGGAAGGCGCGTCGCGTGCGCCGCGAGACGAAATTGGATTCCACCGTCGTGTACCTCGGGCTGGCGAGCGTACCAGGCCCACCGCTACCCAGGCGGAGCGCGCGTTCGATTCCGCGCTTCGACCGCGCGCTCGCCGCGGTCCCTTGGCTCGAGCCCCTGCCGCTCACTTGCGCGCGTCGAAGGTGCGCAGTTGCTCCTGCACGTAGGCGCGCTCGCTGTCCGACACGTCGGTGGCGCTCTCGAGCAGGCGCACGGCCTCGAGCAAGTGCGCGCGGGCCTCGGCGCGGCGCTCCGTGCGCGACAGGCACGAGCCCAGCCGATACTCGCAGCGTCCCTCGCCCGCGGCGTCGCCCAGCTCGTGCGCGCGGTGCACTTCGAGCGCTTCGGCCAGAACCACGGCCGCGTCCGCGGGTCGGCGTTGCTCGGCCAGGCAGGTTCCGAGCCCGTAGAGCACCGCCGCTAGCTCGCGCGGCGTCCCGGGCCCGAGGCGGCGAATGCGCAGCGCTTCCTCCCACAGGGACAGGGCGTCGTCCGCACGTCCGCGCGCCTGCTCGAGCGTCGCCAAGATCGTCAGCGTGTTCGCAACCGACGGGTGGTCGGGCCCCATGCGCCGCACGAGCAATTCGCGCGCGGCCGCGAGCTTCTCGGCGGCGGCCGCTAGCTCGCGCATCTCGATCAGCATCGATCCGTGGCTCGCCAACGCCAGCCCCAACTCGCGCTCGCCGTCCCCACCCAACTCGCGGTAGCCAGTCTCGGCGCCCTCCAGCTCCGCGAGGGCCTGGTCGCGTTCTCCGGCGCGCCAGAGCGTGATCGCCAGGTTCGACAACGTCTGGACCGTGAGCAGGTGCCCCGCGCCGAGGATCTCGGAGCGCAGCGCGTGGGCCTCGCGCAGCTCCGCGATCGCCGCGTCGAACTGCGCCAGATCGGCGTGCACGCCGGCCAGGTTGTTCAAGCTCTCCGCGACGCCCAGCGAGTCGCCCTCCGCCGCGCGGCGCCGCTCCAGCGCGGAACGGTGCAGGAGCTCCGCGTCGTCCAGGCGTCCGAGCGAGCGCAGACACGCCGCGATGTCGTTGTCCAGGCCGGCGATGTCGGCATGCATGCTGGTGTCCGAGGACTGATACGCGGCTCGCACGCCCTCGAGCAGGTCGAGCGCGGCTTCGAAGTCACCGAGCTGGTACGCGAGCTGCCCGAGCGCGCGCTCGGAGCGCGCGGTCTCCAGGGACAGCTCGCCGAACGTCGCGCGGCGGATCTCGAGCGTCTCACCCAGCAGAGCTCGCGCGTCGTCGAACAGCTCGAGTCGCGAGCAGACTCGCGCGAGCGCCTCGAGCATGTTCGAGCGCCCGTGCGCGTCGTCGGCGTACTGGCGTCGCGTGCGCTCGGCGTGCTGTCGGATGCGCTGGCGCGCACGCTCCTGCCACTCCTGATCCTGCGCCGGCTGCACCGGCAGGAAGGCGTCCATCAGGAAGTCGGAAACGCTCTGGAACGAGTCGGCTTCCATCCACGCGTGTTCCGCTTCGCGCATCGCGATGCGCTCACCGCGACGCGCGGACACCAGGCCGAACACCAACGCCGCGAGCGCGGTGACTCCGGCGGCGACGGCCACGCGATGGCGGCGCACGAACTTGGACGAGACGTAGGCCAGCGAGTTGTCGCGCGCGCGCACGGGGCGACCGGCCAGGTGGCGCTCCAGGTCGTCGGCGAAATCCTGCACCGTGGCGTAGCGCCGCTCGGGCTCCTTGCGCAACGCCATGAGCACGATGCGATCGAGATCGCCGCGCAACGCGCGCTCCAGTCCGGCGGGAGTGCTGCGCATGCGTCCGGCGAGCTCGTCGACGTCCTGACCCTCGGGCGGGCGGCGCACGAGGGTGCTCGGCCGCGTCGGAACTTGCTCGCGCACGATGCGCTCCCACTCCGCGGGTGCGCGGCTCTCCGAAGAGAACGGGCGACGACCGGTCAGGAGCTCGTACAGCACCACGCCCAGCGAGTACACGTCGATCGACGTGGTCGCGGCGGCGCCCGCGAGTTGCTCGGGACTGGCGTACTCGGGCGTCAGCACGCGCGAGAGCGTGCCGGTTCGTGCGGGGCCGTCGGCGGCGGGCTGGTCCTCGAGCAGACGCGCGATGCCGAAGTCGAGCAAGCGGGGCGCACCGCGTTCGTCGATCAAGATGTTGGCCGGCTTGAGGTCGCAGTGCACCACCAGGCTCTGGTGCGCGAACTGCACGGCCCGACACACCTCGATGAACAGCCGCACACGCTGCTCGATGGACCTGCGTTCGCGCTCGCAGTAGCGGTCGATCGGCTCGCCGCGCACGAACTCCATCACGAAGTAGGGACAGCCGTCCTCGGCCGTGCCACCGTCGTACAAGCGCGCGATCGAGGGGTGCTGCAGCGCGGCGAGCGTGCGGCGCTCGAAGGCGAAGCGACGCAACATCCACTCGGTGGCGCAGTCGGCGCGAATCAGCTTGACCGCGACAGCTTGTTCGAACAGCCCGTCGGCGCGCTCGCCGCGGTACACGACACCCATGCCGCCGGCCGCGATGCGCTCGGTCAAGCGGTACACGCCGAGCATGCTCCCCACGCGCGGATCGGCGATGCGCCGAGGCGCGCGCGCTTCGACACGCGTGAAGGCGTCGTCGCCGGCGCCGTCCGCGCGCAACAGCTCCTCGACCTCGCCGCGCAGCTCGAAGTCTGCACCGCACTCGCGCGCGAGCAAGTCGGCGCGCTCCTGGAAGCCCAGCGCGACGGCGCGGTGGAACAGCGCCTCGACGCGACGCCAACGGTCAGTGTCCACGCTGACGGTCCATCTGGGTCCGCAGCCACGCGCGCGCCATGCGCCACTCGCGGCGCAAGGTCGACTCGGACATGCCGAACGTGCGCACGAGCTCGTCCACGCCCAGCCCGGCGAAGAAGCGCAGCTCGACCAGCCGCGCCTTGTCGGCGTCCATCTCCTTCAGTCGCGTCAGAGCAGCGTCGAGAGCCAGCAGTTCCTCGTCTTCCAGCGGCTCGGCGATGTCGACCAGCTCGAGCGGCACGCGCACGAAGGTCCCGCCACGCTTCTCGCGGCCGCGCGCACGCGCGTGATCGACGAGCACGCGCCGAATGGCGTTGGCGGCGGCCGCCAGGAAGCTGTCGCGGTCGCGGAAGGCCGCGTCGCGATCGCGGACGAGCCGCAGGTAGGCCTCGTTGACCAACGCGGTGGGCTGCAGGGTGTGGTCGCGCCGCTCGCCGGCCATTTCGCGCTGGGCGAGCTCGCGCAGCTCGGCGTAGAGCAACGCCGCGAGCTCCTCGGTGGCCCGGGCGTCGCCCGCCTGCGCGGAGCCGAGAATGCGGTGGATGTCGTTCATCGCCGAAGACGCGCTTGTGTCGGGCCTGCCGCGCCGAGCGCGGCGCGGAGTGAGCTCCCACGGCGGGCGCGCCAGTCTACGGCACGGCGTGTGCCGACCCGCGGCTCGCCCGATTCCGCCCAGAATTCTGACCGCTTCTTGCCCACGGCGGCGCATCTCCCTGGGCCCCCCCAACAGCACCTCAGGGTCGCTTCATCCAACTCCCAGACAACGCGCGTCCAAGATCGAGTCGCGCGCCGCCTCCCATGGAAACAACTTCTCCGTCGAGCACGCTCCGCTCCGCACTCGCGCGCACCGCGTTCGCCAGTTTGCTCCTGGCGGGCGCGGCTCGAGCCCAGACGATCGTCGTGAACACCTCGGCCGACGATGTCGACTTCGCCTTCCCGTATCAGGTCGCCAACCTGCCCGGACCCGATGGAAAGGTGTCGCTCGCCGAGGCGGGGATGGCCTCGGACAGCACGCCGGGCGTGCAGGGGATCGCCTTCAACGTCCCGCAGAGCGAGTGGACCTACCAGTGGCTCTTCCCCGGCCGCGCGGTGCTCAATCCGTTCGGAGGATTCCGCGTGTTCGACAGCGTGATCCTCGACGCGACGACGCAGACGGCCTTCACCGGCGACACCAACCCCGCGGGCGGCGAGGTCGTGATCTGGTCGCAGCTCTACATGATCAACAGCGTGGGCGGTGCAGCGCGCGGATTCGCCAATACGGTGATCGTGGTGTCCGGAGGCTCGGGCAACTCGCTCCAAGGCAACTCCGACTGCGGCATCGAGATCACGGACGGCTCCGACAGCAACTTGATCGGGGGCACGCTGCCGGGGCAGGGCAACACGGGCAACGGCTCGATCAAGCTGGTCAGCTCGAGCAACAACGTCGTCGTCGGCAACACCGTGCAGAGCGTGCGCGTGCTGGGCAACGGCCCCTTCCAGCCGCCGACCATCAACAACCGCATCGGCGGTCCGACGCTGGCCGAGCGCAACAAGATCACGGGCCGAGGCACGCTGAACAGCCAAGGATTCCCGGGCGGGATGGCGCTCGAGATCGCGCAGGCCACGGGAACGTCGATCGAGAACAACTGGATCGGCTTGAGCAGCAACGGACTCTCCCAAGGGCACCCGTACTGCACGGCCGGGATCATGCTGTGGGTCGACAGCAACTTCTCCACGACGATCCGCGGCAACCGCATCGCGGGACTGCATGCGCTCTCGATGCCATCGCACGGCCAAGGGAGCTATTACGGCAGCGGCATCGTGATCAATGGCAATGGCAGCGGCGTCACGATCGTGGGCAACAAGATCGGTCTCGATGCCAACGACCAGCCGCTGCTCGGGTGCGTCAATGGCATCGTCACCGTCAACGATCCCTACGGTCCGGTGCAGAACGTCGTGATCGGCGGAACTGCGCCGGGCGACGGCAACGAGATCGCGGGCCACGATCGCGAGGGCGTGCTGATCTCGAACGCGTACTCCGGGGTGCGGCTCAGCGGCAACTCGATCCACGACAACGGCACGCTCGGAATCGAGCTCGTCGACGCCGGCTTCCAGTTCGGCGTGTCGTCCAACGACCCGCTCGACGTCGACGGCGGAGCGAACGGGTTGCAGAACTTCCCCGTGCTGCAGAGCGCGACACTCACGGGCGGAACGATCCAGATCAGCGGCACGCTGAGCTCGACGCCGCTCTCCAATTTCGCGGTCGAGTTTTTCGCCTCGCCGCAGTGCGATGCCAATGGCCACGGCGAGGGCGCGCTGTTCCTGGGCTCGACGTTGGTCGCGAGCGACAACACGGGCAGTGCGGGGATCTCGGTCAGCTTGCCCGGCGCGATCGCGAGTGGCTGGTACGTGACGGCGACCGCGACGGAGCTCGGCAACGGCTCGACCTCGGAGTTCTCGGCCTGCCTGCAAGCGAGCGGCAGCGCGTTCTCGACCTACTGCACCGCCAAGACCAACAGCTTGGGTTGTGTTCCGGCCATCGCGGCCAGCGGCGCGCCCAGCGCCTCCAACGCCGGCTCCTTCGTGATCTCGGCCTCCAACGTGCTCAACCGGCAGAACGGCATCTTCTTCTACGGCTACGCGCAGCAGATCGCGCCCTTCCAGGGTGGCTTCAAGTGCATGGCCGCGCCCGCCAAACGCACGCCGATCCAGAACTCGGGCGGGAGCGCCTTCCCCGTGCTCGACTGCAGCGGCACCTACGTGTTCGACTTCAACGCTTGGATCCAAGCCGGCGTCGACAGCGCGCTGGTCTTCGGCCAGGAAATCGACGGGCAGTTCTGGTCGCGCGACGCCGCGAGCGCGAGCACGACCGGCTTGACCAACGCGCTCCACTTCGTCATCGGCCAGTGAGTCCGCACTCTCCCCTCGCTCCCCGACTTCGCCAAACCGCCATGAACACCCGCTTCCTTTCGTTCTGCGCCGCGGGCGCGATCTGCGCCAGTGCGAGCTTCGCGCAAGGCCCGTTCGTCGCCTGGCAGAACTCCTTCGCCGGAGCCGTGGGCTCGAGCGATTGGTGCAAATCGATCGCGGTTGCTCCGACGGGCCAAGCGTTCGTCACCGGAACGACCTTCGAGGAGGAGAGCGCGACCTCGACCGTGCTCGTGCCGCGCATGTTGACGCGCTCGATCGCGCCCGACGGCAGCACGGCCTGGACGCGCGTGTTCGGTCTGGGCTTCTACAGCGGCAACGGCGTCGGCACGCACGTCGCGCTGCAACCCACCGGGCGCGTGGTCGTCGGAGGCGCATACGACTTGGGCCAGGACTGGGTGGTCGTCGGCTACGAGGCGAACGGCGCGTTGGCCTGGAGCGGCGTGTGGGATGCGAACTCGTGGTTCTCGTCGGAGCCAGCCGACATGGCCGTCGATGGCGCGGGCAACATCTACCTGTGCGGCGACTACGGCGATCCCGGGCTCGGCATGGTCGGCGGCGTGGTCAAGTTCGGGGCGAACGGCCAATTGCTGTGGAGCCGCGCGCTCGACACCACGACCGAGTTGAACTCGGTGCACGGGCTGTGCGTCGACGCCGCGGGCTCGGTGTACTTGACGGGGCTCCTGTTCGACGGCGTCGGAAGCGATCGCTTCACGGTGGTCAAGCTCGACAGCTCGGGCACGCGCGTGTGGACACGCTCGAGCGGCTCGACGGCGCTCGGCGCGAGCTCGGTCGGCGTCGACGTGGGCCTCGATGGCAACGGTCGCGTGCTCGCCGCGGGCTACGGCTCCGGCCCGAGCTCGAGCAGCCCCGACGTGCTCGCCGTCGCTTACGACGCGAGCGGAAACACGCTGTGGAACGCGAGCTTCGACGGCGGAGCCAACCAGTCCGAGTCCGTGGAGTCGCTCGCGATCGACGCACAGGGCCGCATGTTCGTGGCCGCGACCACGCTGGTTCCACCGAGCGACTTCGACTCGTTGGTGGTCGCGTTTGCGGCCGACGGATCCCTCGCGTGGAGCTCGCACACGCCTACACCGCTCGATTACGAGCAACCGCAGACGATCGCCACCGATGGCAACGGCACGGCACTGGTCGCTGGCCTGACGATCTCGTCGACCGGCTGGACCGGATTCGCGCGTTTGCACTTCCAAGGAGGAGCGGCGCTGGCGGACTTCGACTTCGGCCCGAGCGACGGCCGCTCGTTCTTCCAAGGCAGCGCCGCCGGCCCTGGCCGACGTTGGTTCGTCGCGGGCGAGTTGGCGAACGCGAACAGCGACTCCAACGCGCTGACGGTGGCGATCGACGATCCGACGGCGACGAGCTACTGCACCGCGGGCACGAGCGCACTGGGCTGCGCGGCCCTGATCTCGGCCAGCGGCGTCCCGCGAGCGTCGGCCACCAGCGGCTTCGTGCTGACGACCAGCGGACTCGATGCGCAGCGCCTCGGTCTGGTGTTCTACGGCATCTCGGGAAGGCTCGCGCAAGCCTGGGGGCCGACCTCGAGCTTCCTGTGCGTCAAGCCTCCGACGCAGCGCATGCCGGTGCAGAACTCGGGCGGCTCCGTGAACACCTGCAGCGGCACGTTGACCGTCGACTGGAGCCAGTTCGTCGCGGGCTCGAGCGCCCTCGGCACGCCCTTCCAGGCCGGCGACATCGTGCACGCGCAAGCTTGGTACCGCGACCCGCCGAGCGCGAAGTCGACCGCGCTCTCGAACGCGCTCGACTTCGTCGTGCAGCCGTAGCGCCGCGCAAGACGCTCAATCGACGTAGAGCACGTCGTTGGAGATCAACAGCACTTGCGCGAGCGCACGCCAGCGCTCGCGGGCCGCGTTCGACGCCTCCGCGGGCTCGTCGGACCGACCGACGTCCGCACCCAATGGGGGTTGAGCGAAACGCGGGGCGCCCGAGACGAAGCGCAGCGCGCGGTTCCGCTCGTCGTCCGTCGGCGCGCGGCGCACCACGTGGTGGTAGAGCGCGTCGAGGCGCTCGCGCTGGTCCGCGATCGCCATCAGTGGGTCGACCGTGACGCGACTGGCCTGGACGACCAACGGACTGTTCATCAGATACAGCGCCTGGCTCGCGCTGGTCGTCTGCGGCCGCTGCTCGACCGTCATGCTCGCGTCCGGATAGTCGAAGGTCGAAAACAGATCGAGCATCGCATTGCGGATGATCGGCAGATACAGCGAACGCCGCGGTGCGTCGTAGCGCGCCGCATCGTTCGACTGATCGTTGGTGACGTAGCCGCCGTTCTCGGTCGCGAGCAGCGTGCCTCCCAGCGTGCGGTCGAGCTGGTTGGAGAGCGCCAACAGCGTGTCGCGCAGGACCTCGGCCTCGATGCGCCGGCGGTCGTGGCGCGAGAGCCATAGGTTCTCGGGATCCGCCTCGAGGATGCGTGGCGCGGCATCGCTTGCCATGCGGTAGGTCGCGGACTGGCAGATCAGTCGGTGCAGAGCCTTCATCGACCAGCCGCTCGAGCGCAGCTCGCGGGCCAACCAGTCGAGCAGCTCGGGGTGCGTCGGCGGATCGCCGCGGTTGCCGAAGTTGGAGCTCGAGGCCACCAAGCCGCGACCGAAGTGGCCCTGCCACAGACGATTGACCGCGACGCGCGCCGTCAGTGGATTCTCGGGCGCGAGCATCCAGCGCGCGAGCTGCAGCCGGCCGCTTTCGTGCTCTGCGATCGCAGGCGGCGAGAGCATCTCGCTGAAGAGCTCCAGCGCGCCGCGCGGGATCGGTTCCCCCACCTTGTCCACGTGGTTCCCGCGGCGTTGGAGCTGCGCATCGACGACGCGCTCCGCGTCACGCACGGCCAACGCGCGCTCGAACTCCGGACGAAGCTCGGCCTCGCAGCGCTGCAACTCCGCGCGAGCCGCGGAGACCAGCTCTCGATGCTCGGCGGCGTAGGAGCGCTCGAAGTCGCCGACACCGAGTCGGAAAGGGCTCGCGGGCCCGTGGACGAACAGGCGCAGCGCCTCGAGCGCGGCGTCGTCCAACTTCGCCGCCTCGGCATTCGCTCGGCGTCGCTCGAGCAACGCTTGGTCCGCGCTCGCGACGAGCACTTGGTAGCGTCCGGCCAGCTCGCGCAGCGAGAGCGGGGGCAGTCCGTCGAGCAAGCGCGCGACGTGTGCATTCCACTCGAGAGCACCCGCGCCGCGTTGCGCGCGTAGCTCGCCGAACACGGCGGCGGCGCGCTCGACGAACGAGGCCTCGGGGAGCTCCGCGCAGCGCGCCCACAACGCCAGCACGCCGTCCGACCGACGCGCGGCGCTCGCCAATGCGCAGGCGAAGCCGCGCACGCTGTCGACCGTCACTTCGCTCGTCCAAGGATCGCCGTCGTCGGTCCAGGCAATGTCCTCGCGGCCGTCGGCGAGCGGCGCGAACACCAACGTGTCGAGGTGCGGCACCGCGCCATCGCGCTCGAGGCGCACGAGGTTCAGCCCGGCGTGCAGCTCGAGCTTGGCCACGCGGAACCAACGCTGCCCTTCGGGCTTCCACGAGCCCGTCGTGCCCTCCAACACGCCTTCGGCCGCCGTCGCGCCGTTGAGCACCAGACGCATCGGGCGCGACTCTTCCGCGGCCATGCGCACCTCGAGCGCGACGCGCCCCGCGCGCGCCAGCGTGACCTCGAACTCGGCGAACTGCACGCCGGCTTGCGAGGTGCGGGCGACGACCACGTCGGGCGCGCCGTAGGTCTCGCGATCCGCGAGCAGATTGCCGCGCGCCGCGTCTTCGGCCTCGACCACGGTGACACGCTTCAGGGCTGCCTGGCCCGCGAGCAGATGCGCCGCCAACGACGCGCTCCAGCCGCGGGTCACGCTCTCGTCGGCGACGCGACGGATGCGCTCCAACTCGGCCTTGGCTGCATCGCGCGCCGCGAGCTGCGCGCGCCGCGCCTCGACCTCGCGCGTGTGCGCGAGCTCGCGCTCGCTCCAGCGAGACACGAACCCCAAGTCCCCGAGTGTCGCCGTGCTCTGGAAGATCCCGGCCAAGGCGAAGTAATCGCGTTGCGTCAGCGGATCGAACTTGTGGTCGTGGCAGCGTGCGCACCCCAGCGTCAGCCCTTGGAAGGTGCGGAACGCGACGTCCATCTGCTCGTCGACGACATCGTGGACGAGCTTCTCCTTGTCCTGCTCGGCCAGCATCTTCGGTCCGAGCACGAGGAAGCCGGTCGCGGTCAGCTGATCGCGCCACTGGGCCTCGTCCTCCGGCTCCGGCAGCAAGTCCCCTGCGAGCTGCAACGTCAAGAACTGGTCGTAGGGCAAGTCCGCGTTGAGCGCGCGCACCACCCAGTCGCGATAGCGCCACGCGTTCGACATCGCCAAGTTCTCGTCGAGCCCGTTGGAGTCCGCGTAGCGCGCGAGATCGAGCCACATGCGTCCCCAGCGCTCGCCGAAGTGCGGCGATGCGAGCAAGCGCTCGATCTGCCGCTCCCAAGCGTCGGGACGCGTGTCGCGCTCGAAGCTGGCGAGCTCCTCCGAACTCGGGGGCAGTCCGATCAAGTCGAACGAGAGCCGGCGCAGGAGCGTGCGACGATCCGCCTCCGGTGCCGGCTCGAGTCCGCGCGCCTCGAGGGCCGCGAGCACGAAGCGATCGAGCGCGTTGCGGCACCATGCGGCGTCGCGCACCGCGGGCGGCTCTGGCTCACCGAGCGGCGCGAAGGACCATGGCGCGGGGCGCGGCGCGGCTGCGTCCGCCGAAGCGAGCTCGTCCGCGCTCTCCGGGAAGTACGCGCCGCGCTCGACCCACTCCTCGAGCACGCGAATCGACGCGGCGTCGAGCTTGGCCTTCGGCGGCATCTGCACCGCGCCCGAATAGCGCACGGCCTCGACCAACGCGCTCGCTTCGGGATCGCCCGCGACCACTACCGCACCGGACGCACCGCCGGCCGCGAGCGCTGCACGCGAATCGAGCTTGAGCCCGCCCTTGACCTTCGCCGCGCCACTCGAGTGGCACTCGAAGCACTGTGCGGCGAGCAACGGCCGCACCTTGGACTCGAAGAACTCGAGCTCGGTCTGCTGCGCGCCCTGCGGCGTCGACGCGCGCGCGGCGGCGCACCAGGCGACGGCGAATCCAACCAACCAGGCTGTTCGGCGCGGGATCACGCAGCGCGATGATACGGTGCGCGCTCGATCTCCCGTGGCGTGGATCCACCCGCTCCGTGGTCGCCGAGCGGCTCGCGGCGCCGACCGAGGTGCGCTACCAGCAAATCTGGCCGTGGACGGCGTCGCTCAGGCTGGAGGCGAACGGATCGGCGGAGTCGCGGCTCCAGTACTGACAGGCAAAGGTCTGACCCGCCACTTGGAGCAGCGGGTCGGCGCCCGAGAGCACCAGGCCCCCGAGGTCGAAGCTGAACTGACCCGCGCAGGGACTACCCGCGCCGGCGGCTCCGGAATTCTGGAGCGATGTGCGCCGGCGAGGCGCGGCGATGCACATGAAGCCGCCTTGGAACGCCGTCGCACCGGCCTGGTAGCCGTACAGCAACAGGCCGTTCGTGTTGTCGAGCACACGGAGCGCGGTGACGATGGAGGTCGTCGCGCCGCTCACGCTCGGAGCCGCACTGATCGCGATCGTCGGCGCGCAACCCTGCGAATTGAGCTTCGCCGTGCAGTAGGTCGTCGGTGCCGGGCAGCCGCTCGACAACGTGCGCGTCGACACGCGGTAGCTGGCGAACGGGCTGTCCAGTCGCAGGACCGAGCTCGCGACGCGCGTGCGTCCGCTGCCCAAGCCGTGAAGCGCCGGCTGGCCTTCCGAGGACGGCCCGATCTCGACCGCGAATCCGGGCGAGTCGATCACCACGCCCGCGGTCGAGATGCGCGTCGCGCGAACATCGCTCGCGACGCCGGACTGCGGCGGCGCGCCGTCGAGCTCTTGGTAGGCGCACACGTATTGCACGCCGTCCCAGGCGAGCTCGGCATCGAACTGCTCTCCCGTCGGTGTCGCAGCGACGGCGAAAGGCAGCGCGTCCAGCGGCGCGCCGGCCAAGTCGAAACGTTGCGCGTCGATGTGCCGGAGACCGGCGACGGCTTCGTCCCAAGCGAGGAGCAGCTCCGCGCCGGACGACGCGACGCTGATCGTGCCGAACTCGTTCTGCGAGCCGATGGTGACGAAGGGCGTCGAGACCGCGCCGCTGGCGCTCACCAGAGCGGCGCCGAGCTCGCCCGTCGGGCCGAGCGTCCACTTGAACCAGGCTACGGCGTAGCCACCGGGTTGCGCGCAGACCGAGACCTTGCGCACGGCACCGCCGACGACCGGCGTCGGACCGCTCGAGAGCGCGCCATCGCTCCCGCGAATCCTCCACAGCGCCAGATCGGCTCCGCGCACGCCCGCGACGGCGAACTCGCCGCTCCCGCCGGCAACGTCCACTGCGGGCCATGCGCCCGGGGCCGCCGTCGCGAGTTGGATGTCGGACGCATCGAGCAGTGAGCCGTCGAGCGCGATGCGCCGCGCGCGAAGCGTGCTGGACGTCGGCGTGAGAGGTCCGTGGACCCACGCGGCCAGGTAGCGCGTCCCATCCCACGCGAGCGATGGATGCCGAATGTCGCGGCCGCTCGACACGACCACGGGCTCGACGTCGAGCGGCACTCCCTGCACGTCGAGTCGCGTGAACATCAAGCGCACCTGTCCCTCGGTCTCGCTGCGGAACAACACCGCGCTGCCCGCGGAGTGCGCGGCAACAGCCGGCATCGCCTGCGACGGCGCGCTCGCCGCCGGAAGCGCATCGTTGCCCAAGCTCGACGGCGACGTGACGCGCGTCGTCCGCACCTCGTAGCGCGTGTTGCCGGTCAGAAGCTGGGTCGGCGTGGCCGCGGACCACGCCGCGCAGACACCGCCGGCAACCGAGCGAGCCGCGGTCAAGCCGAAGCGCGCGACACCGTCGGCCGGACGCACCAGAAAGCCGCCGAAGTCGAGCACCTGGCCCGCGGCGTCGACGCGCGCCATGCGCTGCCCGGAGTAGCAGACGAACCACTGTCCGCCATCCCAGGCGAGGCCGGTCGCGGACCAACCGCCGGTGATCGAGGGCGCCACGTCTTGCGCCGGAAAAACGGTACCTGCCGTCGACACGCGCGCCGAGCGCAGCGCTCCGCTGAACGCGTTTCCGTCGAACACGTCCCAGACGACCAGATAGTCGCCGCCACTCGATTCGACGAACGGGTTGTGATCGCGGAGCGTCGTCGCGGCAATCGCGAACGGCGCGGCGTCCAGCGCGCTGAGGTTGGCATCGAATCGGCGTCCGAGGACATCCACCGTCCCCGTCGCGTCCAGCGCCGACCAAGTCAGCAGGTAGTCGCCTTGCGCCGAGGCGATGCTGCCTCCGTAGGTGGCGGTGCTCGCGAGCGTCAGCGCGGCGCCGACCGGATTGCTGGGCGCCATGCTGACCCGGCGTGCGCGCACGCCGGCCGCCTGGGTGCCCGCGACCACGACCCAGTTCTGGCCGTCGCTGGCCACCGAGTGCCATGAGAAGAGCCCGCTGAACAGCGTCAGCGGTTGTGGATCGATCGCAACACCGCTGGCGCCGACACGCACGCCGAGCAGCTTGGTGAACGACGAGCCGCCGGCGGGCTGGACGAACCATGTGACCAACCAGGCCGAGCCGTTCCACGCCACGCGCGGATTGGTATCGCGCTCGGGGCTCGCCGCGAGCCGCGTCGGAGTCGCGTCCAACGGAAGGCCCTGGGCGCTCAGCCGCCGGATCCAAATGTCGTCCGACGACTCGAGCTGATCGTCGCCGCCCTGCATCACCGCGCGGCCGTCGGACCAGGCCATGAGGAGCTCGCTCGCTCCCGCCGCGATCGCGGGCGCGCGCTGGTCGCCCATCGACGACGCGTGCGTGGCGTCGCCGGCGAGGAGCTGAGACGGCGAAACCAAGGGCGTCTGCGCACGAGCAACCGAGCAAGCAACGATCACGAAGATGAGGCGCGTTCTGGCGAGCATGTGCCACTCCTGTCCGGTCCGTCAGCTCTCCGGCTCCACGATAGTCGCGCTCCCCTCGGTCGCGGGTGCATTCTCCCGAACCAGAGCGAGCCGTGCTTGCGAGCAGGAGCATCACAACCCGCCCGCCGATCGCGTGTCGACCGCGGCGCGGCCGCGGGAGTCCCGAGGCGCCCCGCGCGACCGCGCGTGGAACCCGCAGTGCTGCGCAGCGCGCAACCGCGACGCGCGATGATAGGGTGCGCGCTCGACCCGCCAGTGGCGACACATCCGTCGTCGGCGGGGCTGTCGCCCACTCCAGCCATGAACCTCCTGGCCGTCACGCTGCTCGCCTGTGGACTGGCCGTCGACAGCTGTCTGGTGTCGCTGGCGCAAGGTCTGTCGGCGCGCGTGCACACCGCGGGGCGCGCCTTCGCGCTGGCGGCCGTATTCGGCGGCTTCCAGGGCGCGATGTTGGTCGGCGGCTGGTTCGCGGGTGAGCCGGTGGCGCGCTGGTTCGCCCACGTCGACCATTGGATTGCGTTCGGCGTGCTGGCGCTGATCGGCGTGCGCACGATCCGCGAGGGCTACGCCAACGGCGACGAGCCGCGCGAGCCGTTCGGAGCGGGCCGCCTGGTGCTCGCCGGCGTCGCCACCAGCATCGACGCGCTGGCAGCAGGCTTCGGCCTGGCCTTGGCCGACGCGCCGATCACGGCCGCGGCGCTGCTCACGACGACCATCACCGCCGCGGGCTGTGCGCTGGCGTACACGAGCGGCCGCGGGCTCGGCCGTCGCTGGGAGCGCGGCGCGCATTGGGTCGCCGGTCTGGTGCTGATCGCGATCGGCGCGCGCATCCTGCTCGAGCACCTCGGCGGCTCCGGCGCGGCCTGACGCGCGGATGCGCGCAAGTTCCCCGCGGAACCCGAGAACGCGCGGCGTGCTAGCCTGGAGAGGACGTGACGGAACGGCCGGTCGCGGCGTCCTCCACGGCACGGGTCGCGCGCACGGCAGCCGCGATCTCCAAGGAAGAGCAGGATTCCATGCAGCACTCACGCTCCGCGGTTCTCGCACTCACTGCACTGTCGGCACTCGGCGCGGCGCGCGCGCAGTCGGTCGAATTGGTCAGCCGATCCGCGCTCGGGGTGCTCGGCAACGGCGACTGCGCGCTGGAAATGGCGCTCTCGGGCGACGGTCGCTTCGTCGCCTTCGGCAGCGCCGCGAGCAACTTGATCCCGGGTGTCACGGGCACCGGCCACGCCTACCTGGTCGACCGCGCAACGCATGCCATCGAGCATTTGACGATGGCCTCCGGCGGCGGATTCGGGTTGAGCGCGCCGGCCGCAGTCGGCGGAGTCTCCGACGACGGACGCTTCGTCGCCTTTCGAGCCGATGGCCTGCTCGACCTGGACTACGGCGTCGACATCTACGTGCGCGACCGCGTCGCGGGCACGACCGTCGAGCTCACGCCCTTCGAGTTCCAAGGGCTGCAGCGCAGCGTGCCGCAGCTCAGCGCCGACGGCCAGCGAGTGATGTGGTGGGAGCGCAACAACTGGTTCCCGCCCAGCGACAGCACACAGATCTGGGTCAAGACGCGCACCGGCGGCGCCGTGGCCAGCGTGGCGGGCAGCGCGAGCGGGACGGCGTTCGACACGCGGGTCGACAGCCCGCGCATGTCCTCGGACGGCGCGAATCTCGTCTTCGGTCGCAGCAGCTCGCAAGGTCGAGAGCTGGTGCACTGGGCCTTCGGAGCGCCGACCTCGCCGCAGACACAGATCGCCTTCGATCCTGCCGGATCGAGCCTGCTGCTGGAGTGCGCCGCGCTCTCGCACGACGGTCGCTTCGTGGCTTTCATCCGCCAACTCAACAGCGGCAGCTTCGAGGCCTGGTTGCGCGACATGGCGACGGGAAGCGTCGAGCGCATCGATGCTCCCTACAGCGGCGCGCTCTGGTCGGCGTCGCTCGTCGGCGGCATCTCGCAGGACGGCCGCTACATCGCCTTCGTCAGCTGGGCGACCAACGTGGTGCCTGGGGACACCAACGGTTTCGCCGACGCCTTCGTGCGCGACCGCGTGTTGAACCAGACCGCGCGCATCAGTGTCAGCGCCACGGGCGGCCAAGCCAACTTCGCATCGGAGCGCGTGGTGCTCGCCCGCTCGGGTGCGGGCGTCGCGCTGCTCTCGAGTGCGACCAATCTCGTCGCCGGCGACACCAACGGCGCGCGCGACGTCTTCTATCGCTCGATGTGCGGTGAGGTGTTCGCCGACGCCGACGGAGACGGTTTCGGCGCGGGTCCGGCGAGCTTCACCTGCGCGCTGCCGCAAGCCGGCCAAGCGAGCAACGACGACGACTGCGACGACAACAACGGCGCGGTGAATCCGGCGCGAGCCGAAGTGTGCAACGGCATCGACGACGATTGCGACGGCCAGGTCGACGACGACATCGGCGGCGTGGCCTACTGCGTTTCGACCCCGTCGACGAATGGCTGCACGGCAACGCTCGGCAGCTCGGGCTGTCCGAGCGCGAGCGCGAGCTCCGGCTTCTCCGTGCGGGTCAGCGGACTCGACGGCCAACGCAACGTGATGCTGTTCTACGGCGCGAGCGCGGTTTCCGTGCCGTTCTCCCCGCCGAACACGATGTGCGTCGGTGCGCCGCGCCAACGCACGAGCGTGATGCACGCGAGCGGCGCCAGCGGCGCGTGCGACGGCAGTGCGGCACTCGACGTTGCGGCATGGACCACGGCGAACCCCGGCGCGTTGCTCCTGCCTTGGAACGCGGGCCAGGTGGTGAACTTCCAGGCCTGGTTCCGGGACCCCGCGTCGAGCGCGGGCTTCCGGCTCACCAACGGCTGGCAGGTCACGCTGACCCAGTGACGTGCTGGCTCCCGCGCGCGCAGCGGCCCGCGGCTCCCGCTAGAGTGCGGCCATGTGGATCTGCGCGCTGCTGACGATCGCGGCTCAGTCGCTCGAGCTCGAACTCGGCCCGGTCGAGCTCGACCGCTTCCATCCCGAGCGCGCGACCGCGGTCGAGGCGCGGCGCGGTGGGAGCGCGACGATCCACGTCGCCGCGCTCCCGCCCAGCCTGAACACGATGATCGAGAGCTCCGCGACGGCGCGGCAGATCCTGTACGAGCTGCACGAGAGCTTGGTCCGTCGCGAGCCCGAGTCGGGCGAGTACCGCGCCGTGCTCGCCGAGCGCTTCGAAGTGCACGACGTCGTGCGACTGAAGAGCGGTGACGCCCTGTACGGCGACGCGCGCGAGATCCCGAAGGGTTGGAGCTTGCGTGCGAGCGGCGCGAGCGACGAGCTGCTCGAGCTCGCGCGCGACGACGTGCAGAGCGTCGCGCTCGACACCGTCTACACCTTCCACCTGCGCCGAGACGTGCGCTGGCACGACGGCCATGTTTTCGACGCGCGCGACGTGATGTTCTCGTACGCGTGCTTCCGCGATCCGGCCGTGCGCTGCGATCGCAAGCGTTACTTGTTCGACAAGCTCGCGATCGCCGAGCAGCTCGATGCGTACACGGTGCGCTTCGTATTCGCGCAGCCCTATTTCCTGGCGCTTTCGACGTTCGACGAGAGCTTCACGATCCTGCCGGCGCACCTCTACGACCCCAGCCATGCCGAGCACCCCGCGCGCTCGCCCGAGGCCAGCGCCGCGGAGCGCGCCCGGCTGGTCAACGAAGGCCCGACCAACCGTGCCTGGGTCGGGCTCGGACCGTACAAGCTGGTGTCGTGGTCCGGCGACGTGCTCGAGGCCCAACGTTTCGAGGGCTACTTCGCGCTCGAGGGCTGTGCCTATCTCGAGCGCCTGCGCTGGCGCGCGATCGCCGACAACAACGCCGCGACCAACGCGCTGCTCGCGGGCGAGCTCGACTTCCTCGATCGCCTGAGCGTGGACGACTACTTCGGTTCACGCACCCAGGGCGCGAGCTTCGAGCAACGCTTCTACAAGGGCTACTTCTTCACTCCGGCCCTGAGCGTCACGGTCTGGAACACGGCGCGGCCGAGCCTGGCCGACGCGCGCGTGCGCACCGCGCTGGGGCTGTGCTTCGACTGGCCGCGCTTCATCGCCGGCTTCTATCGCGGGCTGGCGTTCCGCGTGACCGGCGAACAGATGCCGTTCCTCGCCGCCTACGATCGCGAGCTCCAGGCCCTGCCTTACGCTCCGTCGCGCGCCGCCGAGTTGCTCGCAGAGTGCGGCTGGATCGACCGCGACGGCGATGGTCGGCTCGATCGCGATGGAGCACCGCTGGCGCTGACCTACGTGTTCCCCACCGGCAACGAGGTCAGCCGCACCTTCGGCGAGGCCTACCAAGCGGAATTGGCGAAGATCGGCGTCGCGCTCGAGCTCGCCCCGCGTGACAGCGCGGCGTTGAGCGAGCTGCTGCGCAAGCGCGAGTTCGATGCCGCCGCGCTGGCACTGGCGCTGCCGTTCGAGAGCGATCCCGAGCAACTGTGGCATTCCAAATGGGCCGCCAGCGCGAGCGCCAATCGCTCGGGACTGCGCGACGCGGAAGTCGATCGCATGATCGAGGCGCTCCAAGTCGAGACCGACGCCGGCGCGCGCGCAGCGCTCTTCCGTGCGCTGCAGCGGCGGCTGTACGAGCTCCAACCGGTGCTGTTCGGAGTATGGGCTCCGCGCCGCTTCGCCATGGCGCGCCGGCTGCGCGGAGTCGAGATCCTGCCGTTCGATCCGGGCTACCGCGCGCGCAAGTGGTTCGCCGTCGACGCGCCTCGCTGAACGCTCGTGGCGCAGCGAGCCTGCGAGCTCTCGGGATGCTGGGGCTCCGGCGCGCGATGGGCAGCGGACGTCGAGGCCGTGACGTGCCGCGGGCCCAACGCGCGGACGATCGGGCTCACTCGACGCGCGCCTTGATCTCGAAGGCCTGGATTTGGTTGGGCGTCGACGTGCCCAGACCGAAGACCTCGACTTCGAGTGCTTCGCCGACCCCCAGGGTCGAGAACAGATCGAAGAACTGGCCCTCGCTCGCGGCGTCGTCGCGGAACGAGCAGTTGGCGTCGAGGTCGACCGCGACGTTGCCGAAGCTCACCCCGCTGCCGAACGGGTCCTTGAGGTCGCTCATGGTCGCGTCGAACGAGCTCTGCAGCTCGAAGATCCCGGTGACGGCGCCGCGGAAGCGCCCGGCGTGGATCTTGGTGCGCGTCGCGGCGATCGTCGGAGCACTGCTGGGCCCGCTGATGGCGCCGTGCACTTCGAGCTTCAACCCCGTCTGCAACTGCGCGGTCGACAGGCTCGGCTTGGCGTGCGTGTCGAGGAACAACGTGCTCGCACTGAGGTCGACGGTGACATCGGTCGAGCCGTTCTGCACCGAGCCGCCGAGCGCCGGATCGTCGCTGTCGAGGTGCATCACGAGCGAGTTGGGCAGGCCCGAGAGGTCGGTGATCACGCCTTCGAACTCGGGTTGGTCCTCGATCTCGATCAGCACCGCGGGGAACGGCTCGGCCAAGAAGTCGGCGAACTTGACCTTGATGCGCTGGCCCTCGCCGAGCGCGTCTTCGTCGGTCGGCGTGTGTTCCTCGATGACGAACACGGTCGACACGTCGTCGTAGTCGACGGCGATGGACAGTGGGTTGCCCAGCAGGTCGAGCACCGGCTGCGCGATGGCGGCACCCTTCTCGATCTCGACCAGGAGCAGGTCGAACGTGTTGGCGACGGTGTCGAGGTTCTCGACGCGCCCCTCGAGCTTGACGACGTAGTTCGCGCCCGCGCCGGAGTCCTCGAGCTCCACACGGTTGGCGACGATCTCGCCACCGACGAGCTCGCCGTGGACTTCCACGACGACCGGCGAGCCGATCAGAGCGGCGAAGAACGCTGCTGCATCGGCGAGTTCGGCGCCGAACTCGTCGAGCAGGAGCGCACCCGGAGCGAGCGTGACCGTGACCGCTCCCAGCGCGGCGATGCGCTCGCCGTCGGCATAGGCGTCGACGATGAAGCTCGTCGGAGCGCTGACCGAGGTCACGGAACCCTTGACCTCGTCGATCGTGCTCGAAGCTCCGGCGCCCGCCTGGAACGAGGCCAGGCCCTGGGGATCGAAGTCCAGCGGAGGCGAGCCCACGTCGCCGTCGAGCGACGACGCCAGATCGACGTCGAGCACGACCTGCTGGTAACTGCCGGCCGCGATCGTCACCGGCGCGGAGAAGGGCACGTCGAGGGTCGTCGCCAAGTGATTCACGCCCACCGGAGCGCCGTCACGGTCGAGCGCGACCGTCGACGACGCATCGATCCCGACGCGCACGGAGCGGTAAGTCCCGGCCGGCAGCGCGCCGCGGCTCGCCCAGCGCGGCGTCAAGCCAGCGCCGATCAGGTCGATGCTCAGGTCCTCGTCGAGCACGTCCGCGCCGGCGATCCCGGTCAAGTCGTCCACCAAGCGCAGCGATTGCACCTTGACGGTGAACGACATCAAGCCGTCGACCGGCGCGTCGGTGATCAACAGGTCGGTCGCGGCCTGCTGGCCGCCGCCTCCACCACCGCCACCTCCGCCGCCTCCACAGGCGCTGACGAGCAGGGCACACAGCAAGCACGCGGCGACGCGCAGGAACGAAGGCATGGTCGAGCGGTGCACGGTGGAACTTCCTTCCGAGAGAGTCGCGTTGGGGCGGGACATCGCGACACGAGGCAACGCGCGTACCGAGTCGTCAAGCGCGGCATCTCTCGATGCGCCTTCGAGCTCGAGAGCCGCGGCACGAAGCGCGAGAGCTCGCCCGGAATCCGAGCGAGCTCTCGAGAATGCGGGGCGAAGCGCGGCGCGTGCGGCGCGTCAGGGCAGGATGAAACCCGGGCCGACGCCGATCGGCAGGCGGAACACCGGCGCGGCGGTGGGCCACGCCGCGTAGATCGACGCACCGGCGCCGGAGCCGACGCTGAACGCGAGCTCGCCACTGCCAGCCCAATCGATGGCCGGGCCGTAGCTCAGAGGGCGTTGGGTGAACAACTTGAGCGTGCCCAGCGCTGGATCGAAGCGCCACAGGCTCTCCGCGATCGAGCCGCGCTCGACGAACGCGAACCACCCATCGGCGCGCGCGGCGGTGCGGTCGAACACGTTCGTTCCCGGGCTGCTCAAGAGCGCCGGCGCACCCGCGGTGAAGGGCGTGCTGAAGTGGTGCAGCTCGCGGCGCTGTTGACCGTTCGAGCGCAGCAGGTTCACGAACACGTGGCCGCCGGCGCTCTCGACGAAAGCGAGCTCCTTCACGTTCGAGAGCAACACCAAGGCGCCGGGTTGCCCGGGTTGGACGCCGAGCAACTGTCCGGTGCCCCCACTGGATTGGTTGTGGAAGATCACCGAGTCGCCCAGCGGATCGCGGTGCACGAAGGACGGGTCGAGGTCCGCGGGCTGCAGGAACGGAGGCTGCGCGATGCCGCTGGATTGCGTGAGGTTGAGCAGCGTCGGCGTCGTCGTGCCGAGCGGCAACTCGGCCTGGTAGAAGTCGATCTTCTCGATCACCGGCGCGCCCGTGGCGGACAGCTCGCCCGCCGAGTACACCAGCACGTCCGAGCCGATGCGGAACATGTACTGGCCGATCTCGTCGATGGTGTCGAGGTAGTTGGTGTCGGAGGTCAGCCAGTGGTTCGCAACGGGCTGCGCCTGCGGCACCGGCGCCAGCCAGGCCTCGCGGGCGACACCTTCCGTGCGCCACGCGCAGTGCGAGCCGTCGTCACTGATCGCGAGGTAG
Organism: Planctomycetota bacterium; assembly: GCA_020853575.1. Classification (GTDB taxonomy): domain Bacteria; phylum Planctomycetota; class UBA1135; order UBA1135; genus F1-120-MAGs118. The sequence goes on along the minus strand of JADYYP010000025.1, from coordinate 67,312 downwards.
GGCCCGTGCAGGTGATCCGGCAAGAAACCCGCGGGCGAGATCCACGCCGCGGCCGTGGTCACTTGCAGCGCGGGCCCGCTCGCGCCGAACACGAACACGTGGGCCTGGTCCTCGGCCAAGCCGGCGGTCGTCACGGCCCAGTCGCCGTTGCGACTGACCGCGATCTCCCCGGAGAACCAGGGCGGCAGCGCGCCGGGCATCGGCACCGCGGACGCATCGCCGCCGCTCGCGCGGTCGAAGCGCCACACACCGGTGTTGGTCGCGAACACGCCGAAGGTCGGGTTGAGGTACGAGCCCGACGGCACGAAACGCTGCGGCGCGAGCGCCGCCGTGCGATCGAGCACCGCGCCGCTGGCGAGGTCGATCTCGAGCGCGTCGCCGCCGGCGTCGAAGCGCGTCAGGAGCAGCGCCTTGTCGCCCGTCGGCGCGACCGCGATGCGCGGCAGGAACGGCGGCTGGTTGCCAGCGAGACCAACGCCCGCGCGCTCGAACACGATGCGGGCATCGCCTGCGGCGTCGACCATGAACAGACCGTGCTGCAGACCACCGAAGGAGGGGCGCGAATAGCGGTAGAGCGAACCCAGTCCGCCGGGGAGCACCACGCGACTCGCCGCGGGCACGTCGGAGCGCAACTGCGCTCGGTCGCTGCGCAGGGCGTCGATCTCGGTGCGGCCATTCACGTCGAGCGGCCGCAGCGTGATCCCCGCCAGGCCCGCGGGCGTGAACGGCGGCTGCACGCCGCTCGGATCGACGACGACCACGTCGCCCGCGGCTCCAGGAGCTCCACGGAACACGGCGACGCCGCCTGCCGCGGCCAGCTCGCTGGTGGAGAGCGCGGCGGCGGAGAGGAACAGCGTTCGGGTCAGGCTCGGAAACAATTTCGGCATGATGCGGATCTCGGGCACTCTCAAGGTAACCACGTCGGCATGCTGCGTGCGCAAGGCGCGATCCGTCGGACGCCGGACGACACTCCTGAGTTCTGCGCTATCTCCTGTCGCGCTCGCCAAGGGCGCACGGGGTGGACCAGAGCGCGGATCGGTGGCGAAAGCGGCCGCGCGGAATCGACTTGATCCCTTCGGCGCTGTCCGTGGGATGGACGAACAGTCCAAACCTCGGACGGGCCTGTCCAATGTCTTCCTCCCCCGCTCTTCAATTGCCCGCTGGCTATCGCCTGCTCCGCGACCGTTCGCGGCCCGGCGCCGCCGAGCGTTTGATCGAGGCCGAGTCCGCCGGCCGACGAGTCGCGCTGCGCCTCTCGCCGGGTCTGGGCGGCGCGGAGCTGCGCTCCGAGCTCGCGGTGCTCTCGGCGATCGCACATCCCGGCCTCGCCGCGTTGCTCGACTACGGGCCCCTCGCCGCCGGCGGCAGCTACGTCGCCCGCGAGTGGGTCGACGGCCGCGATTTGGGGGACTGGGCGCGCGGACGCACACCCGAGGAGCTCGGTCGCGTGGCGGCGCGGCTGTGCGTCGCGCTGCAAGCGCTGCACGACCGCGGGTTCGTCCACGGCGACCTCAAGGCGGCGAACGTGCTGGTGGTCGACGCGCCCGACGGTCCGCGGCCGGTCCTGACCGACTTCGGGCTGTCGCGCACCTCCGGCGAGCGCGCTGGTGCCAGCGGCACCCTGTTCCACATCGCGCCCGAGCTCCTGCTGGGCGGCCAGATCGACGCCGCGAGCGACCTGTTCGCGCTGGGCGTGATGTTGCACGAGCTGCTGCTCGGCCGGCGACCGAGCGCACGCGAGTTCTACGGCAAGTTCCCTGCGTTCGACTTCTTCGAAGCGACGGCATCGCGCGCGGACGAGTTGCCCGAATGGGCCCGCGACGTCGTGGCCGCGCTGGTCGAGCGCGAGAAGCACGCGCGGCCGAAGTCGGCGGCGTGGGTCGGCTCGACCCTGGCTGGCCGGTTGGGCGCGAGCGAGCTGTTCCGCGAACCGCGCGTCGAGCTGCGCTGGCCGGTGCTCGAAGGCCGCACCGCGTGGTGCGCCCGACTGGACGCCGAGCTCGCGCGCGCGCCGGCGCCCGTCCTGCGCTGGCTGTATTTCACGGCCGACGAGGATCCGCGAGCACTGACCGACGAGCTCGCGCTGCGCGCCGCGTTGCACGGGCTGCGCGTGCGTCGGATCGACTTGGCCGAAGGCCTGGCGCGCTCGCGAGATGCCGCCGAGGTCGAGCGCGCGACCGCGGCCCTGTGCGCGAGCCACGCGGGTGTGTTGCTGTTCGCGGCGCTCGAGAGCGCCGATCCCTGGACCGCGCGCGCCGCCGAGTTGCTCGCCCACGCGATCGCGGGAGCGCCCGAGGACGCGCGACCGCACGGACTGGTGATCGGCGCGCGCAGCAGCGTGCCCGACTCGGCGTTGCCCTGGGGCGTGCTGGACGTGCCCGAGGTGGATGCCGACATCGTCGCGCACTTCGTGTCGCGCGACATCGAGGTCGACGCCGCGCGCGCGACGCAGTTCGTCGAATTGCTCGCGCGTGCGGCCGCTGGCTCCGCGACCAAGCTCGCGCGGACCCTGGAACGCGCCGTGGCCAGCGGCTGGATCGTGCCCGGCGAGAAAAGACCCCGTGTGCGCGCGGGTGCGCTGCCCGCCAGCCTGGCGGAAAGCCCGGAGAACCTGCGCGCACTCGACCCCGTCGCGGCGCGCACCTTGGCGGCGCTGGCCGTGCTCGGTGGACGCGCGCGGCTGGCGGAAGTCGAGCTGGTGAGCGAGCTCGGACTGCGCGAGCTCTCGCTCGCCGTGCAGTCGCTGGTCGACGGACACTGGGTGGCCTTCGAGCGCTCGGGGGAGTCATCCACGCTGCACGCGCTCGCGGGCGTCGACGGACGAGCCTCGGAACGCGTGGACGAGCCGCGCTGGCGCGCCATGCACGAGCGTTGGTCGCGCGAGCTCGAGCGCACGGGCGCGCCGCGAGCCCGCGTGCTCCCACACGCCGTGCGCGCGGGTCGTGCGACGGTCGCGGACGTCGTGGCCGAGTGCGAGACGCTGCGCGATGGCGGCAGCGCCGAGCTCGCGCTGCAACTGTGTGACGCGGTCATCGCGCAGCGCAGCGACGCCGGGCTCGCGGTCGAGCCCGAGCTCATTGGCGAGCGCGCGTTGTCGTGGTGCGCGATCGGTGACGCCGACCGCGCGCTCGAGGCGCTCGCGCCATGGTCGCGCGACGCGGCGCAGCTCGCTCCCCGGACGCGAGCCATTTCCGAGCGCGTGCACGGGCAGGTGGCCATGGCCCGGCACGAGACGGCGCGCGCGATCGAGCACTTCGAAACGGCCAGTCGCCTGGACCCGGACGACGGCGGATGGGCCGCGCTGGGCAAGTCGCGGCTGCTGTTCGACCTAGGCCGTGACCGCGACGTGCTCGCGCTGTGCGAGGAACTGCGCCAGGCGCAACCCGCCCCGCGACTCTTGCCGCGCGTGGCGGCGATGCTGCGCACGACCGAAGCGATGAGCCTGTTCCGCGGTGGAGAAGTGGTCCAAGCGCGAGAGATCCTCGAAGAGCAGCTGGCCGATGCGCAACGCGCGCACGACGCGGCGCGCGAAGCGGGCTTGCGCATCAATCTCGCGACCGTCGAGCGACGCGCGGGCGAGCTGCCGCGCGCTCTGGAGCACTTCGAGCACTCCGCGGCGTTGTACGAGAGCGCGGGATCGCTCCCCGGACTCGCGCAGGCCCGCGCACAGTTCGGCAGCACGCTGCGCGAGGTCGGCGAGCTCGCGCGTGCGCAGCCCTTGCTCGAGAGCGCGCTCTCGATCCGCGAACGCCTGGGCGATCGCGTGGGGGCGACCAACGTGCGCGGCATGCTGGGCTTGCTGCTCGCCGATCGCGGACATGCACGAGCGGCGATCGAAGAGCTCGAGCGCGCCGCCAGCGAGCTGCGCGCGAGCGGCCGCAGCCGCGTCGCCGTGATGCTCGAGGCCCGGGCCCTCGAGACTCGTGCGCGCCTGGGTGACCGCGGCAAGCTCAGCGCGGGCTCGGCTTCCGAGGTCGACCGCGCCGCCGAGGGCGATCCGCGCATCCTCTCGTCGCGCGCGCGCGCGCTGTGGCTGATCGGCGAATCTCGCTCGGCGCTCGAGCACGCCAAGCGCGCCGAAGCGCTGGCGAAGAGTCTCGGGCTCGCGGCCCTGCGCCAAGAGGCCCAGTTCCTGCTCGCGCGGCTGCAAGGCGAGAGCGCGCCGCCCTCACCGAGCGCCAGCGAGTCGCTGGTCGACGACGACGTGCGCGTGATCGCGCTGTTGTCGCGCGCACCGTTCGACGCGGAACGCGCCTCTCGCCTGGCCCAGACGCTCGCCGCCCGCGGTCGCGACGACCGCGCCGCGCGGCTCTTGCTCGCCATCGGAGCGCGGCAGTCGGACGCAGCGTCCAAGCAAGCCGCGGAACGAGCCGAGGGCCTGATCGCCGCCTGTTCGCGGGGCCTGTCGCCGGGCGAGCAGGCGAATTTCCGCCGCACCTTGCTGGCGCTCCCCGATCCCTGGCCGGAGGACTTCGTCGCTCACGAACGTCGCCGCAGCAACGCAGAGGAAGACGACATGGACGTGATCGGACTGCTGGAGATCAACCACCGCCTGCTGGCGCAGGACGACCTGCGCACGCTGCTCGGGTTGATCGTCGAACAGGCGCTGGCCGTCAGCGGAGCGCAGCGCGGGTTCTTGATCCTCGAGGAAGACGGTGAGCTCAAGGTCGACACCGCGCTCGACTCGCGCCGCGGCGACATCGACACGCCGGACGTCGAGGTCTCGGGCTCGGTCTTGCGCGAAGCGCTGGCGAGCATGAAGCCGCGCCGCGTGAGCAATGCCGTCGACGATCCGCAGCTGCGTTCGGCGCCGAGCGTGATCGAGCTCGAGCTGCGTTCGATCCTGTGCGTGCCGTTCGAGGTGCAGAAGGGACTGCGCGGCGTGATCTACGCCGACCACCGCCTGCGCGAGGGCGCGTTCGACGCGCGTGCCGAGCGCATGCTGACCTACCTGGCCGACCAAGCGGCGCTGGCGATCCTGCAGGTGCGACGCCTGGAGGAGATCCGCCGGCTCAATCGCGAGCTGGGCAGGGCCGTGGTGCGCAAGGACTCGGACCTGAAGACCGCGGCCGAGGCGCTGCGCCGGCTCAACGTGCCCGCGCCGGCCGGTGGCTTGGTGGGCGACTCGGCGCCGATGCGCGAGGTGCGGCGCCTGATCGAGCGCGCGGCGAGCTCGAAGCTCACGGTGCTCGTCAGCGGGCCGAGCGGCAGCGGCAAGGAGCTGGCGGCGCGTGCGCTGCACGAGCTCGGCAGTCGACGCGAAGGCCCGTTCGTCAGCGAGAACTGCGCTGCGCTCCCGCCGAGTCTGATCGAGGCCGAGCTCTTCGGCGCGCGCAAGGGTGCCTACACCGGTTCGGATCGCGACCGCGACGGCTTGTTCGAACGCGCCCAAGGCGGCACGTTGTTCCTCGACGAGATCGGCGAGCTGCCGCTCGAGTTGCAGGCCAAGCTGCTGCGCGTGCTCGAGACCAGCCAAGTGCGCCGCCTGGGCGATGACCGGCTGCGCGCGGTCGACTTCAGGCTCGTGGCCGCGACCAACCGCGACCTGGCGCGCGAGGTCGCCGAGCAGCGCTTCCGAGCCGACCTGTACTACCGCCTCGACGGCCTGCGGGTGACGATGCCCGACCTGGCCTCGCGCGCCGAGGACATCCCCGCGCTCGTCGACCACTACCTGCGGCTCAACGCCGAGCCTGGGCATGCGCCGCGCAAGATCGGCGCGGCGGTGCTCACCAAGCTGTGCCGACGTGCCTGGCCTGGCAACGTGCGCGAGCTGTTCAACGAGCTCGCGAGATTGGCGGTGATGAGCGAGGGCGACATCCTCGATCCCGAGCTGGTGCGCGAAATCGTGCTCCAGGGCGCCGGGCCGCAGATCGCCGCCGGGGGTCAGGTCAAGCCGATGGAGCAGCTCGAGCGCGAGGCCATCCTGCACGCGGTCCAGGCCGCCAACAACGACAAGCGCAAAGCCGCCGAGTTGCTCGGCATCTCGCGCGCGAAGGTCTACCAGCGACTCAAGGAGTGGGGTCTGACTGGCGGCGACAAGGGCGACGACGAATGAGGCCGGCGGCGCCGCGCGCGCGGGCGCGAGCACCTCGGCCGTCCCTCCCCACCACCGGGAGTCCCTTTCCAACGCCCGCCGCGGCGAGTACAGATCCACGCCCTCCGCGACCGAAACACGGTGTCTCCAGCATGCACCTCGCCCCGCCTCACCTGGGTCGTGCGCTCGCTGCGTCGCGGCGGCGCGGCGTTTCGCTGCTGGCGTTGCTGCTCAGCCTGTGCCTGGTGGCAGTGGTCGCGGTGGTCGCGATCCCGCTCTACTTCGAGCAGCACGAAGTGACGCTCGACGCCGCGTGCAAGTTGCTGGCGCGCGATCTGCGCGCGGTCCAGAACCGCGCCGCGTTCCACAAGCTCGGCGCGCGCCTGGTGCTCCACTCCGATGGTTGGAGCGCAGTCGACACCTCCGGCGCCCCCATCGAGGGACTGGGCGAGGACCAACCGATCGTGCGCCACTTCTCGACCGACGGCGTCTTCGAAGGCGTCGCGATCCGAGAGATCAACCTCGGCCCCGATTCGGCCATCGGCATCGACACGCGCGGCCTGGTGACTCAGCGCGGCGAGCTGGTGTTCGTTTTCGGCCCGGACTCGCGGCGCGTCGAGATCGAGCGCGGCAGCGGTCAGGTGCTGATCTTCGAGCCCGGCCAGTCCATTCCCAGCGAAGCGCGCATCCTGCGCTGAGCGGCTGGGGCGCGCGAGCTCGCGCGCACGTGGAGCGTGGCATGCGCGACACGCACGCATGCGACCCTCGACGCATGTTGCTTAAATGAACCGGAGTCGCCCCTTTCGAGGCGACTCCGCGCGGGTCTCAGCCGGCGGCAGGAGCCGGCCAGACGGCCGATGAGGGTGGCAGAACCCTCTCGGCGGCCCTGAACTCCCCGGCAGGAGGGGCTCAGGGCGCTCCGGTGGCAGCCGGAGCACGTGAGCGACGTGGCAGGGTGTCGCTCACATGCTCAAAACTAGCCGCACCTGCCGCGGGCGTCCAGTGCGCACGTGGGAGAAGCCGGATCGATGGGCCGGGTCGCGCCGCCCGGAGTCCGTCGCCCCCGCGCTCCGAAAGCCCTCGGGCTAGTAGCGGCGCAGCGTCGGATCGATCTGTTCGCCCCAGGCCAGGATGCCGCCGGTCATCGACTGCACGTTGGTGAAGCCGTGGCCGATGAAATAGGCGGCTACGTCGAGCGAGCGCATGCCGCTGCGGCACATGAAGACGATGCGCCGGTCCTTGGGCAGGCCCATGTACTTGCCGGGGTTCTGGTAGTCGAGCGGCTCGGCCTGGGCGAGCTTGGCGATCGCCAGCTCCTCGGGCGTGCGCACGTCGATGAACGAGAACTCGACCCCCGCATCGAGCAGCGCTTTGACTTCCAAGGGCGAGATCTGGACCCTGCGGTCGACGTCCTCGGAGCGCTCGATGGTCCGGATCACCTCGGGCACGTCGAGGATGTTGTGGTCCTTGCACACCTGGGCCAGGGTGTCGGTCGGCTGGAAGCCGCACGACGAGCAACCGCCGATGTGGTAGCGCTGGAACAGGGCGCGCTGGGCCGAGGGGGCGACCTGGAGGATCTGCTCCATGGTCATCGAGGGTTCGATGCGAAGGGTCGGAGTGCTCACGGGAGGTGTCCTGTTGGGCGACGAGTGGGCGCAAACTCTACCGTGAGCTGCCGACTTTGACACCTCGGCGCGGCCGGCGCCGCCAACCGGGCGAGTTGCGGAGCGACGCGCCCTTCCCCTGGACCGCGCGGCGCGCGCGCCGATCCGGGCAGTCCATTTCGCTGAACCTCGGCGTGCCGCCGTCGACACATTCGGATGCGACGCCACGCTGGACCCGCCACGGGAGGAGCAGCCCGCCGTGAAGAAACGCATCGTCCTCTACAACCCGAGCATGGCGGAAGGCCGCGGCGGCTTCCCCGTGTCGAAGGACCAACTCCCGCTGCCCTTGATGACGATCGCGGCCTGGCCGGATCGCGAGGGCTACGAGATCGTGCTGCTCGACGCCAATCTCGGCGAGCCCGAGGCGATGCATCGACGCGTGCTCGAGGCCTGTGACGGCGCGCTGCTGTACGCGACGACGGGGATCCTCGGCCATCAGGTGGCGGACGGACTGGAGTGCTCGACCAAGGTCAAGCAGCGCTTTCCCGCGCTGCCCATGTTCATCGGTGGCTGGTGGGCCTCGGTCGTGCCCGAGATGCAGCTCGCCACCGGTCTGTACGACGCGGTGTGCATCGGTCAAGGCGAGACCACCTTCCGCGATCTGGTGCACGCGGTCGACTCCGGTGCTTCGCTCGAAGGCGTCGCTGGCTTGATGCTCGAGCGCGAGGGCGAGTACGTGCGCACCGCGCCGCGGCGCTTGGTCGGCTGGGACCAGTTGCTCGACACGCCGTGGCACTTGATCGACATCGCGCCCTACCGCGACGCGCAACTGAACGCGCGCGCCGAACGCGAAGCAGCGCGCATGATCACTCCGCCGGGCTTCAACGGCCGTCCGGTGTGGGGCATCACCTACTACTCGAGCTTCGGCTGCCCGGAACCGTGCTCGTTCTGCTGCTCGCCACAGGTCTCTGGACAGCGTTGGCTCGCCATGCCGGCCGAGCGGATGCTCGACGACTTGTGCGGGCTGCACGAACGCTGGGGCTTCGATTGCGTGCGCTTCTACGACGCGAACTTCGGCGTGCAGGAGCAACGCGTCAAGGCCTTCTGCGACGGCTTGATCGCTCGCGGCTCTCCGTTCCAGTGGCATGCGATGCTGCAGACGTTCTCGCTGCTGCGCTGGAAGCCCGAGACGCTCTCCGTGCTGCGGCCAGCTGGGCTGTACCACTCGGTCGTCGGAGCGGAGACCGCCGACGATGCGATGCGCGAGCTCGTGGGCAAGCACTCACGTTCGAACGACAACGTGCGCGCGGCCGAGCTCCTGGACGCGATCGGAGTGGGCTCGCTGTTCAGCTACATCATCGGCTACCCCGGCGAGAGCGAAGCTTCGATGCTGCGCACGCTCGACGAATGCCGGCACATCGCGGCCACCTGCAAGCTCGCGCGTCCGATGGCCTGGCCCTACTCGCCGATCCCTGGGACGGAGCTCTACGCGCGCGCGATCGAGCACGGCTTCCGCGCGCCCAAGACGCTGGCCGAGTGGAGTGGCGCCGGCGAGTACCACCTGTGGTATTCGGAGAACTGGCCCAACCAGATTCCGAAGTCGGTGCAGCTCGCGCGCCAGACCTTCGAGCACTTCGCGTCGCTCGCCCTCGGCCTGGTCCGCGGCCGCGTCGGCTGGTGGGAACGCCGCGCGCAGCAGCGCCTGCGCGCTGGGAACTTCCGCTTCGCGCGCGCCGAGGCCCGCGCCTTCGCGCTCTACCACCGAATCTCCAACGCCGTCGGCCTCGAGCGCCGCCCACGCGAGATCTTCGCCGGCATCCAGACTGCGCGCATGCCGCGCCCGACGGCCGCGTCGGAGGCACACGCAGCGCCGCTCAGACCGAGCGAGCGTGCTTGACCGGGCGCTCCGGCAGCCACGCATCGCGCGCGGGCACGAAGCCGTTGCGGCGCTGGAGCTTGCGCGTCAGGTGGCGATGTTCGGCGCGGTTTTCGACCCACATCGCCGAACAGTTCTCGCACGACGACCAGTCCTTGAAGTCGAAGTTCATGTGCGCGCGGCGCAAGCTCTGCATCGCCTCGTTGTTCCACAACTCCAGCAGCGACTGCTCGCCGTAGCGTCCGATGCGCACGCGCGCGTCGAAGTCGTAGCGGCAGACCGAGATCGTCCCGTCGGCGAGCAGATAGAGCGTGTCCCACGGATAGTGGCACGGGAAACGAATCGCCTTGTAGAGCCGGTCGTGCAGGCGCTTGGGCAGCAGTCCGCGATAGAACGGGCTTTCGTCGACGTAGTCGGCGTGGTTGTGCACGTACTGGAACAGGAAGTCGTCGGCATAGGACGCGAAGGCCTCGAAGAAGCGCCGCTCGACCTCGCGCGTGAACAACGGCGTGACGACGCAGGTGATCGTGATCGTCGGCAAACGCACGGCGCCCCAGGGGCTCTCGCGTACCGGTCCGATCTCGTCGCGCAGCCGGCGCAGCGTCGCCAGGCCCTCGAGCACCACCTCGGGTCGCAGTCCGCCGCGCGTCTGCGCCAGCACCTCGGCATCCGCCGCGTCGATGGAGACGTTGAGCAGCTCGGGACCTCCTTCGACCAGCGCACGCGCGAGCGACTCCTTGCGCAGCAAGGTGCCGTTGGTCGACAGCACCGCGATGCGCCCGCGCTCGGCGGCCATGCGCACGAGCTCGCCGATCCTCGGATGCAAGGTTGGCTCGCCGATCGTGTGCAACGTCAGTCGCGGGATTCCGAGCGCGACCATTTCATCGAGCAGGCGCTCGTACATCGGAAGCGCGAGGTAGCTCGCCGGGCGCACCATGTCCTTGTTGCCGCAGTACTGGCACGCGAGGTTGCAGGCGTTCGTTGGCTCGACCACGATGCGCTTGGGAGCCGCCGGGACCAGGCCCTGCGGGTGTTGGCGACGCACGCGCATCGCCGCCCAGTGCTCGCGGGCGAAGCGCACGGCATTGGTGCGGTGCACCCAGTCGCGCAGGGGATCGAGGATGCGCGAGCGACCCTCGTGCGGACGGAGTTCGACTTGTCGTGTCATGCTCGGCGTGCTCGTCGGATGCTGCTGCGGATCGATGGAATCCACCAAGCAAGTGGGCGAGGAATCACGCGCGGGTCCGCGAATTCGCGCTAAATTGCGGGTGATGACCGTTCTCGTCACAGGCGCCGGTGGGTTCCTCGGCTCGCACGCGGTCGCGCAACTGCGCGCTCGCGGCATCCCCGTGCGCGCGATGGTCCGCCCCGGCCACTCGCGCCCGTGGCTGGCCGAACAGGGCGTCGAGGTGGTCCAGGCCGACCTGCGCGACGAGCGCGGCTTGCGCAACGCCTGCCGAGGAGCGCGCGCGCTGCTCCACTGCGCGGCGCACAAGGGTCTTTGGTCGCGCGGCAATCGTGAGCAGCGCCAGGTCAACGTCGAAGGCACCGCGGCACTGCTGCGCGCGGCGCACGATCGTGGGCTCGAGCGCATCGTGCACGTCTCGACCACGGCCGCGGTCGGCGGCACGCGCGAGCCCGAGCCGCTCGACGAGCACGCCTCGTGGAACCTGCACTCCGCGCACGTGTCGTACGTGACGACCAAGCACGAGGCGGAAGAGCGCGCGTTGTGCGCCGCATGGGCCGGAATGCCCGTGGTCGTCGTCAACCCCGGAGCACTGCTCGGACCGCGGCTTTTCGGTCCGTCCGCGTCGACGCTCGCGCGCCTGCGTTCCGGCGAGGTCCGCTGGGTCCCGCCCGGCGGGACGAGCGTGTGCGACGTCGAGGACGTCGCGAGCGGGTGCCTGGCGGCGCTCGAGCGCGGCCGAATCGGCGAACGCTACATCCTCGGTGGCCACAATCTGAGTTGGGCGGAGCTCTACGGCGGCTTGGCGCGCTCGCTGGGAGTCGCCCCGCCGCGGGCGCGGATCCCGACGCTCGCGCTCGGCCCGCTGCGCTTCGCCGCGAGCGCGCTCGACCTCGCCGGACTCGCTCGACCTCCGTGGACGCCCGAGGTCTTCCGCACCTGGGGCTGGTACACCTTCGCGGATTCGAGCAAGGCCATTCGCGAGCTGGGCTACGCGATCCGGCCGCAGGCCGAGATGCTCGCGCGCGCGTGCGCCGAGACCGACGCGGCGGCCCAGTGAGCGACCGGCGTCGAGCCGCACTTCCCCAATGAACCCCGAGGAATTCAGGCGTTTCGGTCACCAAGTCGTCGACTGGATCGCGGACTACCGTGCCGGCGTCGCATCCCGGCCGGTGCATCCGCCGGTCGAGCCCGGCGCCGTGCTCGCGCAACTGCCCGCCGCAGCGCCCGACGATCCCGAGAGCTTCGAGCTCGTGCTGCGCGACGTCGAGCGCGTGCTCTTGCCCGGGCTCTCGCACTGGCAGCACCCGAGCTTCTTCGGCTACTTCCCCTCCAACGGCGAGCTCGCCAGCGTGCTCGGCGACTACTTGAGCACCGGCTTGGGCGTGCTCGGGCTCGCCTGGCAATCCGCGCCGGCCCTGAGCGAGCTGGAAGAGCGCGTGGTCGACTGGATGCGCCAAATGGTCGGGCTTTCCGGCGCTTGGAGCGGCGTCATCCAAGACACGGCCTCGACGTCCACGCTGCTGGCGTTGATCTGCGCTCGCGAGCGAGTGTCGGGCTTCGCGAGCGCGCGCGGCGGCTTGCAGGGCGGCGGAGCGCCGCTGGTGGTGTACGTCTCGGCGCACAGCCACAGTTCGGTCGAGAAGGCCGCGCTGCTCGCCGGTTTCGGCCGCGAGCACGTGCGCAAGATCGGCGTCGACGAGCGCTTCGCGATGCTCACGGACGAGCTCGCGCACGCCATCGAGGACGACCTGGCGCGCGGGCGAACGCCGTGCGCGATCGTCGCCACGACGGGCACGACCACGACCACCGCCATGGACGGAATCGAGCACTGCGCCGAGCTCGCGCGGAAGCACGCTGCTTGGTTGCACGTCGACGGCGCGATGGCTGGATCGGCGATGATCTTGCCCGAGTGCCGCGCGTTGTGGCGTGGCATCGAAGGCGCGGATTCGATCGTGATCAACCCGCACAAGTGGCTCGGAGCGGCCTTCGATTGCTCGCTGTACTACGTGCGCGACCCGCAGCACTTGGTGCGCGTCATGAGCACCAATCCGAGCTACCTCCAGACCGCGCTCGACGGACGCGTGAAGAACTACCGCGATTGGGGCATCCCGCTGGGACGACGCTTCCGCGCGCTCAAGCTGTGGTGCTTGATCCGCGAGCAAGGCGTGCGCGGCTTGCAAGCGCGCCTGCGGCGCGACCTGGCCAACGCGCAGTGGCTCGCCGAGGCGGTGCGCGCGGCACCGAATTGGCGCGTGCTCGCGCCCGTGGTGTTGCAGACCGTGTGCGTGCGCCATGAGCCGCCCCAGCGCAGCGCTGACGAGCTCGACCGCCACACGCTGGAGTGGGTCGAGCGCCTGCACGCGAGCGGCCGCGCATGGGTCACCCCCGCGCAGCTCGATGGTCGCTGGATGGTGCGCGTGTCGATCGGCGCGCTGGCCACCGAGCGCGAGCACGTCGAGCGCCTGTGGCGCGACATGCGCGACGCAGCGGAGTGAGCGCTCAATCCCGCGCCGGGGCGCGTGTTGCGTCGCGCGTGAGCTGCACTGCGATGTCGTGTTGCGCGAGCTCGTCGAAGTAACGCAGCGCGGGCACGCAGACTTCGAGCGGGCGTGCGCCGGGCTCGATCAGTCCGCGCGCCTGGAAATGCGCGACCAGCGCCGCGGGGAAGGCCGTGGTGCGTTCCATCGCGGTGAAACCCGTGGCTTCGTCGTGGCGATCGAAGCAGTCGTACTGCAGCTCTAGCGGATGGCCCTGGTGCGTGCCGCGCACGAGCACGCGGAGCAGCACGACGTCGCGCACGTCAGGGAACGCCAAGCGCTCTTCGAACAAGCGCCGCGTGAGCTCGACCGGCTCGAAGCGCGCGCCATCGCGTGCCTCGAACCGCTCGTCCATGAAGCCCAGCTCGAACAGCGTGCGGATCTGGGCCCAATGTCCCGCGTAGCGGATGGTCTTGTAGTCGAAGCTCTCCAGCACGTGCTCCCAAGTCTGCGGGCAGGTGCTCGTGCCGCCGCTGGTCACGCACGCTTCCAAGGCGCCCAGCTGCGTCGACTCGAACGCTTCGAGCTCGGTCAAGGTCGGAACGCGCACGCGCTTGCCGCCGCGCAGGAACTCCGCGTCACCGCGGTACTCGTTCCACAGGCCGTAGAAGTTGAACACGAGCTTGTAGCCCAACGGTCCGACGCGTGTTTCGGGCAGACCACCACAGCGCACGTGCACGTGGCGCGCCTGGTCCATCGAAGCGACGCCGTGCGCGGCGAGGTGGTTGCCCAGTCCGGGAGCGAGTCCGCAATCGGGCACGATGCTCACGCCGGCCTTCTTGGCGCGCTTGTGCAAGGCGAGCTCCTGGCGCACCACCGCCGTGTTGCCACCCAGGTCGAGGAACGAGCTCCCCGACTCGACGCACCACTCCGCGAGCCGAGCGTTGAAACGGTACGGAACGCCAGAGAGCGCCACTTGCACGCCGTCGAGCACGTCGCGCACGTGCTTGCGTTTCTCCACGTCGCAGCGCACGGCCTCGAAGCGGCAGCGTGTTCCCTTGGTGAGCTTCTTCAGGCGCTTGACTGCGCGCTCGGCGACCTTGGCGTCGCTGTCGGCAACACGCACCAGCTTGGCCTCGCCGTTCAGCGCCAGGTCGAAAGCCATCGCGACACCCTGGCGACCCGCGCCCAACACCGCGTATGTGAACTTCATGCGCGCCACAGTCTAGAGAGCGCGCCGGCGCGGTCGCCTTGCTGCAGTGCGGTACCCCACACTGAGGAGCTTCGGGAGCCGTGCGCGCTGCGCGCATAGGCCTTCAACGCACCAGCGTGAGGCCCGCGTCCGCGCGCTGCGCGAGCGCGCTCGACGTGGCCTCGATCTCGCAGCCCTGGAACATCCGCAGCAAGTCCTGCCGCGCGAGCTCGCGCGCCTCCGCGGATCTCGTCGAAACACGAGGCCGACTGCTTGCACCAGCAGCCGGCCTCGAACGACTCAGCTCGGTCGCGCCGCGGCAACGGCGCTCGACCGGTCCGACCATCTCAGGGACAAACGATGAACTCGACGGCGTTCGTGAGGTTGGTGGTCTTGGGGCTCGGCGGATCGCGGAACCAGCCCTGCGCCTGCAGCGCCTGGCCCGCGGACCGCGGACTGCCGAGCGCGCCGGGGTGCGCCGTCATGAAGGCGTTCCAGTCCTCGCTGAGCAGGCCATCGCACGCGCCCGCCGTTCCGCCGGAGTTGAGCACGCTCATGCGCTGCGTCGGCGACTTCACGCACAGGAAGCTCGAGCTCGAGCCCCATGCGGCCAGCGCGCGACCGCTGACCCCGTAGAAGATCAGCCCCTGCTTCTGTCCCTCGAGTTGCGTCACTCCGAGCGTGAAGCCACTGAGCGCCGTCGCGCTCGGGCTGCCACTGCCGTTCATCAACGGCACGCAGCCACTGCTGGTGGTCCCCGACGTGCAGTACGCGACGCCGCCGCTGCACACCGCGAGCGGATCGAACGCCGCGAACAGCTCGGGTTGCACGCCTCCGGGCGTCGTCAGGAACGCGAAGCCGCCGGTGTTCGGATTGAGCCGCGCCAGGCCGCTGGGTCCGGTGAGGAGGTACTGGCCGCTGGAGAGCTCCGCCGCGGCGCCCACGGTCCAGAAGGCCCAAGACGAAAACGAGACTCCGGCGTAGGCACTGTCGAGCTTGTGCACGCCCGTCGCGGAGAGTCCGCTGGCGACGATCAGATCGTTCGAGAGCAGGGCCGGCATGCAGCTCGTCGGCGAGGTGATCAAGGTCGTGCTCGTGCTCACGTAGCCCAGGAACGGGCCCGCGGGCGAGTAGCGCTCGAGCCTGTTCATCGCGGCGTTGGCGATCAGCAGCTCACCGTTGAAGAACTCGACGTCGTCCAACTGCGCGATGGGCAGTGAGTTGATCGGCAGCGGCGGCAGCAGCGCGCCACCGAGCGTCAAACGCACCAGCGCATGTCCCGGGGCACCGTTGGCGGTGCCATTGTTCGCGATGTAGATCGTTCCCGCGCCGTCGTAGGCAATTCCGCGCGCATCGTCGATGCCCGGCGTGAGCGTCGAGTGGTACGTGGCCGTGGCGCCGTCCCAGATGAAGCGGAAGAGCTTGTCCGCGTCGGTGTCGAGCACGAGCAAGAACGGCGGCACTTGCAGCACCTCGCGCGGACGTTGGAAGTCGTACAAGCCCGAGCCGACGCCGTCGGGGATGAACGAGCCGTTGATCACCGCTCCCGTGGCGCGGTTGAGGCGCAACACGCGCTGGCCGAAGCGATCGCCGAGCAAGAGCTCTTGGGCGCGCAGCGGCAGCGCGGCGAGGGCGAGTGCAGAGAGTGCGAACAGGGTCGTTTTCATGGGGCTTTCCTGGTTGCTGGGAGCGCTGCGTGCGCCGCGCTCTCGGGATTCACTGCGCGGCCTGGTCGAGCCAAGCCTGGTGGCGCGCGCGCTGTGCATCGAGCACCCCCGCGCGCATCGACTTCGCGACCAATGCGGCGCGCGAACGCGCGTCGTCGACCGCCGCGAGCAGCGTGTCGGCGACCGAAGAAGCCTCCGCGTCTCGCCCAGCGGCGAGCAATGCCGCGTAGCGGTTGCTGGCCATGTCACGCAGTTGCACGGTCAAGCGCATGCGGACGTCGCGCGCGATCTCGAGCGGATCCGTGGGCGCGCTCGGGCGCGCCACCGCACCCGGAACCATCGGTACGGCGGGCACCATGCCGGCGACGGCCGGCTTGGCCGTCAGCGGAATCGCGGGCACGACCTTGGGGTCTCCGCTCTCGTCCTTGGAGTCCGCGCCCTTGGATGCATCTCCCGCGCTGGCCTCGCTGGCCTTGCCGCCGATCGGAATGGCGGGCTTCATCCCGCCCGCTGCGCCCTTGGCTCCGGGCGCGATCAGCGGAATCGCCGGGATCGAGCCCGACTTGCCGCTGGGCGCGACGTCGTAGGCTCCCAGGTTGTCCGCCAGCCACTTCACGCCCTTGACCGGCTCGCGCAGACACACACCCGCCGCGTGCCACTGACCGTGCTCGACGAGCACGTCGAACAGCCGCTCTTCGAAGGCGCGCAACGCTTCGGCCCCCGCCGGCGTGTCGGCGACGCTGGCCGCCCAACGCGCGGTCGTCTGCGTCTCGCCCACGATGACGTTGAGCGCGATCCAGTCGCTCAACACCTCGTGCGTCGCCCTCCCGCCGCTCACGCCGACCTGCAGCGCATCGCGCAGCTTGCGGAACTCGACCGCCGTCGGCGCGTGGCCGCGCGCGAGCTCGAGGAGCCCGTAGCTCATCGCGTGGCGTTCACCGGCGACGTCGCGGCCGGAAGCCGCGGCGTTGGTCCACAGCCACAGGTACTCGCGCGACGCCTCGTCGAGCTCACCGCCGAAGGCCAGATCCTCGACCAATGCACGCCGCACGGCGTAACCCGCGGCTCCGGCGGCGCGCGCCGTCGCGAGCTTGGCGGCCAGGCGCTCCTTGGCGGTCTTGCCGGCACGCACGCTCTCGAGCCACTCGCCGAACTCCGCCGCATCCCGCGAGCCGACGATGCGATCGAACTCGACGCCGTCGCGGAAGGCGATGATCGTCGGAAAGGCCTTGATCGCCAGTTGCTCCTTGAGCGCGGAGTGCTGATCCATGTCGAGCTGGATCGCCAAGCCGTTGTCGGCGAACCACTTGACCACGCCCGCGTCGCGCCAAGTCGTCGCGTCCATCTGCTTGCACGGACCGCACCAGCTGGTCATCGCGTCGAGCACGGCGATGCGCTTCTCCGCACGCGCCTTGGCTAGCGCTTCATCGAACCCGAGCTCGACGAACACCGGCGGCCGGTGCTCTTGGACCGTGGAAACGAGGGCGAAAGCGGCGAACAGAGTCGATGCGATCATCTGGGGCGTGGACCTGTGGGAGTTCGAGTGGTTCGTTGCGCCGGGCGGCTGCCGCGGCGCGCGAACGACGGCGGTTTTCGAAATCGCGCTCAGCGCATGAGCGCGGCGATCGCGCTCGCGTCGAGCGTGGGCAATGGATCGGGTGCGAGCCGAATGTCTCGCGCGGGCTCGAGCGGAGTCGCCGGGAGCACTTCGGGTTGCGCTGGGATCGTGGACGCGGGCACCAACGCGCTCCACGGTCGCGCGCGCTCGCTGCGCTGCGCGGGCACCAAGGCCAGCGGGTGCACGACGAGCTCGCGCCCGGCCTGTCCGCCGAGCAGGAGCGCCGTGGCGGCGCCGCCCGCGAGCTGCACTCTCCAGCGGCGCAGCGCCGCGCCGAACGGCTCGACCAGGATGGCGAGCCAACCTTGATGCGGCCACGCGAGCGCGGCCAGCGCGGAGCTCCACGACGTCGCACGCGACTTCGAGCGTCGCTCGAGCTCGGTCCGCAGCGCGGCGCGCCCGCGCGCGAGACGTGACTTGACCGTCTCGAGCGGCACGCCGCTGTCGCGCGCGATCTCCAGCGGTGAGCGGTCACGCCAATAGCGCAGGAGCAGCGCGTGACGATAGGTGTCGGGCAAGCTCGCCAGCGCGTCGAGCAACACGCGCGCGGTGTCGATGTCGTGCTCGACGGGCTCGAGCAGCTCCGCGCGAGCGGCGTCGCGCTCACGCTCGCAGCGCATGGCCGCGCGCCAGCGACTCCTGGCCGCGACACGACCGACGACTTCGACCAACCAGCCGCGCAGACGCGCGACGTCGCTCGGTGGGCGCTCGAGCGCGCTGAGATTGACCTCCTGGACGAGGTCGTCGGCATCGTCGGGACGTCCGACGAGATCGAGCGCCAGCCGGCGCAGGAAACCCTGCTGCCCCAGCAATTCAGCGGCGAGCGCGACCTGCGACGAAGGACTCATGCGTCCCCCCAGGGTGCAGCGGAGCGCGCGCCGGAGTGCACCGAACTCTCGAAAACCGCGCGCGTCCCCGGGGCCTAGTGGCAAATCGTGAAGCGCAAGGCGTCGGTCAGGTTGGTGGTCGAGGCGCTGCCGGGGTCGCGCGACCAGACTTGGGCGAAGAGCTCCTCGCCCGGGATCAGCGCCGGAATGGTGTGCGACTGGATCAGGGAGTTGAGCTCGAACGCGTAGGTGCCGCTGCAATCGCTGCCCAGGACGCTGCCGCCGGAGCTTTGGGCGCCGGTGCGCAGGGTGGGCGAGGCCACGCACTTGGTGCCGCCCTGGAAGGGCGCGCTCGAGGCCGCGAAGCCGAAGAACAACAGCCCGCTCTTCTGATTGAGCTCGTTGGTGGCGCTGACGGTGAACGGCGCGGCGCTGGTCCAGCTCGCGCTGCCGCTCGAGCCGATTGCCGGCACGCATCCCAGTGAATTCGTCTTGGCGGTGCAGTAGGTCGTGGGCGTCGGGCAAGTCCAAGCCGCGCGCAGCGTGCCGGTGATGGTGATCGAGCCCGAGGCGCCAGACGTCGGGTCGGAGAACGGGAAGGTCGTGTTGACCGGCAGCACGAGGTTCAGCGTCGTGCTCGCTTGGGTCAGCGTGCCCGACTGTGCCTGGGGCGTCGACGCCATGCCGGCGAGGTTCTGATTCGACGCTGCCGAGCCCAACGGCGTCACGGTCATGGTGCCCGAGATCGCGGTCAAGCTCATCGAGGTCGAGAAGGCGCCGTTGGTGGCGACGAAGAACTGCGTCGCGTTGACCTTGAGATGCAGGTTGGTGATGTCGATCGTCGCCAGCGGCGGGAGGAACGGCAGGATGTTGTTGATCTTGCCGTGCAGGTCGGGGACGACCGCCGCGTCGCCGTTGCCCGGCATGTCCGCCGAGTCGAGCGCGTCGCTGCCCAGCGGATAGGTTCGCACGCTCGTCGTGCCGCTCATTTGGAAGGCCGTCGAGGGGTTGCCGACGATCGCTCCCAGGGTGCTCGTGCCACTCCAGGTGAAGTTCGACTGCGCTTGGTTGATCGTGAAGGTCAACTCGGATTGCGCGGTGGCAACGGCGGACAGGGCGAGCGAGAGCGCGGCCTTGAGCAACAGACGCATGGCGACTCCTGAGGAGAGCTAGAGACGACGGTGCCGCGCGATTCCTGCTCGCACGGCCGCGTCCAACGATACCACGGCCCCCACGCGCCGGCGCGGGCCAGCGAGCTGGCCAGCGAGCGGGCAACGCCCGCGCGGCTAGCCGAAGCGGCCCGAGATGTAGTCCTCGGTCTCTTTCAGGTGCGGCTGCAGGAAAATGTCGTCGGTCGGCCCGTACTCGACCAGGCGCCCCAGGTACATGAACGCCGTGTAGTCGCTGGTGCGCGCCGCCTGCTGCATGTTGTGCGTGACCATCAAGATCGAGTAGTTGCCCTTGAGCTCCTCGATCAGGTCCTCGATGCGGCCGGTGGCGATCGGATCGAGCGCCGAGCAGGGCTCGTCGAGCAGCAACACCTCGGGCTCGGCCGAGATCGCGCGCGCGATGCACAAGCGCTGCTGCTGACCTCCGGAAAGCCGCAACGCGCTGTCGTTCAAGCGGTCCTTGACCTCGTCCCACAGCCCCGCGCCGCGCAGGCTGGACTCGCACACTCCGGCCAGCACGTGCTTGTCGCGCTCGCCGTCGATGCGCAGCGGGTAGATCACGTTCTCGAAGATGCTCATCGGGAACGGATTGGGCTTCTGGAACACCATGCCGATGCGCTTGCGCAGCTCGATCACGTCTTGGCCCGGCGCGTAGATCGGGTCGCCGTTGAGCCGCATCTCGCCCGCGATGCGCACGCTGTCGATCAGGTCGTTCATGCGGTTGACCGAGCGCAGCAGGGTCGACTTGCCGCAACCCGAGGGTCCGATCATCGCCGTCACCTTGCCGCGCGGGACCGCCATCGAGATCGCGTGCAGCGCGCGCGACTTGCCGTACCACAGATCGAAGCGCTCGATCTCGAGCACGAGCTCCTCGCTCGCCAGCGCCGCGTGCGTCTCGGGCGTGAACGGTTGGTTGCGGCCGATCGCTTCGAAGACGCGGCCAGACAGCGGGTTCGCGGTCGTCATGGGCACGCGTGCGTGGGGCTCGGAATGTCCGGGGGCGAGGGTGGCGCGCTCGAGCGCGAGCGCACGCGACTGGGCGATCATAGTTGGCTCCCTTGGAATCGTCGGCGCAAGCGTGCGCGGATCCAGATCGCGAGGACGTTGAGCGCCACGACGATGCCGATCAGGAGCAGTGTCGTGGTGTACACCATCGGCTTGGCGGCCTCGCTGTTCTGGCTCTGGAACCCGAGGTCGTAGATGTGGAAGCCCAAGTGCATGAAACTGCGCTCGGGGTGCAGGAACGGCCAGTGCGTGTCCAGCGGCAACTCGGGCGCGAGCTTGACCGCGCCGACCAACATCAACGGCGCCACCTCGCCGGCGCCGCGCGCCAGCGCCAGGATCATGCCGGTCATGATGCCGGGCAGGGCGCGAGGCAGGACGATGCGCCAGATGGTCTGCCACTTGGTCGCCCCGCAAGCGAACGAGCCTTCGCGCATCGAGCGCGGCACGGCCGAGAGCGCCTCCTCCGTGGGCACGATCACGACCGGCAGCGTGAGCAGCGCCAAGGTCAGCGAGGCCCACATCAGCCCGCCCTTGCCGTAGGTCGGCGTGGGCAACTTCGCGGAGAACAGCAACTCGTCGACGTTGGCGCCGACGATGTAGCAGAAGAAGCCCAGTCCGAAGACGCCGAACACGATGCTCGGCACCCCCGCCAAGTTGTTGATCGCGATGCGCACGGCGCTGACCACCGCGCCGGGCTTGGCGTACTCGCGCAGGTAGAGCGCGGCCAGCACGCCGAAGGGCACCACCAGCACGGCCATGATCAAGGTCATCAGCACCGTGCCGAACATCGCGGGGAACACGCCGCCCTCGCTGTTCGCCTCGCGCGGCTCGTCGAACAGGAACTCCGCCAGGCGCGACAGGTACACGCCGATGCGCTCCGCGGTCGACAGACGATTCGCCGGATAGGCGCGCACGATTTCTTCGAGCGCGAGCGTCGTGGAAGCGCCATCGGCCGACACCAGCGTCAGCGTCGAACCGCGACCGGCCTCGGTCAGCGCATCGATTTCCCGGCGCAAGCGTTGGAACTCGGCTTCGGCGGAGTGCGTCCGTTGCTCGAGCTCGCGCTGGGCCGCGCGCCACGGCTCGGAGTCGACGCCGTGCGCCAGCTCGACCTCGCGCAGCTCGAGCCGCGCGGCCTCGATGAGCCGGTTGACCTCGCCGATCTCGACGGTTTCGAGCTCGCGCTTGACCTGCCAGCGCTCGCGCGCGGCGTCGTGGTGGCGCTCGAATTGGTCCCACACCAGCTGCGCGTCACCCTCGGTCGTCGTGCCTTGGACCGCGATCGAGCGCGGGGTCCCGTAGAAGCGCCCGTTCTCGAGGCGCTCGACGACCAAGATCCACTCCGGACGCGTTTCCTCGGCGAGCTCGAAGTCGCTGACCCAGGTGTAGTGCGTGCCCGTCAGCTCGTAGTTGCCCGTGCGCAACATGCGACGCTCGGACAGGCCGTCGCGCTCGGCCAACGACGCGCGTGCGCGCGCCGCCACCGCTTCGGGAAGCGCGTCGAGCACGTGTGCCTCGGGCCGATACACGTCGACGTCCGCGACCTCGCCCGCATGCACGCCACCCGCGACGGTCGAGACCTGCACGACCTCGGAGGGCCAGAACGTGGGCAGACCCTGGCGCAAGACGAGCAACAGCAGCCCGAGGATCATCACCACCGCGAGCGCCAGCGCTCCGCCGGTCAGCCAGACCAGCGGCTCACCGTGCGCGAACAGCGAGGTCCTTCGCTGGCCGGCGCCGCGACGGCGCGCGAGCTTGCGCTCGGCGCTCGCTTCCGTGGTCGTGGTCGGGCTCACAGCTGGAACGCTCGCTTCCTGAAGCGTTGGCGCACGATCTCCGCCGCGGTGTTGACGACGAACGTCATCACGAACAGCGTCAGCGCCGCGAGGAACAGCGTGCGGTAGTGCGTCGAGCCCTCGACCGCCTCGGGCAACTCGACCGCGATGTTGGCCGAGAGCGTGCGAAAGCCCGAGAACGCGTTCCACTCGAGCAGCGGCGTATTGCCCGCGGCCATCAGCACGATCATGGTCTCGCCCACCGCGCGGCCCAGCCCGACCATGATCGCCGAGAACAAGCCGCTCGCGGCCGTGGGCACGATCACGCGCACCGCCGTCTGCCAGGGCGTGGCCCCCGCGCCCAGCGATGCCAGCCGCAGGTGCTCGGGCACGCTGGTGAGCGCGTCCTCGGCCAGCGTGTAGATGATCGGGATGATCGCGAAGCCCATGATGAACCCCACGACGAGCGCGTTGCGCTGCACGTAGGTGTCGACGATTCCTCCACGCGGATCGATGCCCGCGGAGTCGAGCGCGAATCCCGCCGCGAGAGCGAGCGCCAGCGTGCCCACGACGCTGAGCGCGAAACGCGCGAGGTCGAGGCGCGCGCAGCTCGCTCGCGACCAAGAGCGCGAGATGCGGCGGAAGTACGGCGCGACGAAGCGCCCCGAGAGCAGCGCCATCGACGCCGCGCCGAGCGGAATCAGGAAGAACACCCAGCCGCCGAGGGCCGAGCCGTGGCTGCCGTGCAGCCAGGCTTCGATGTCGCCGGCGAACAGCAAGCGCTCGACCGGCGGGCCCAGCAGCAGCGCGGCGGCGATGCCCACAGGCAACATCAGCGCGATCCCGACGAAGCGTGGCCAGCCCTGCGCGCGCACCGACCAGCGCTGAGGCAAGAGCTGCCACGCGTAGGCCCCGCACAGCAGCGCAACGGGCAGCATGTACAGCGCCGTCAAGGTCTCGATCAGGAGCCCCTGGACCACCGGCGCGATCACGATCGCCGACAAGAAGCCGAGCACCACGCTCGGCAAGCTCGCCATCACCTCGATCGTCGACTTGACCCCCACGCGCAGGCGCTTGTCGAGGAACTCACTCGAGAAGATGGCCGCCAAGAGCGCCAGCGGCACGCCGAACAGCATCGAGTAGAGCGTCGCCTTGAGCGTGCCGAAGACCAGCGGAATCAGCCCCAGCTTGGGCTCGAAGTCGTCGGTGCCGCTCGACGATTGCCAGACGTGCTCCGCGCGCGGGTAGTTCTCGTACCACACCGGCGCGAACAAGCCCGCGAGACTGACCTCTGGGTGCTCGCACTCCACGTCCCAACGCATCAGCGCGTCCGCGGTGCGCGCCACGAGCGCGTTCTCGCGAGGCGCGAGAGCCAAGGTCGCGAGCGCGCTGCCGTCGGCGGTGCTCGTCGTGCCCAACACGCGCTCGGTGGTCATGTACACCAAGTGCGCTCGACCGTTGCCGTAGCCGATGGCGAACGTGCGCGAGGCTGCCGAGGGCGCGAGCGCGCTCACCGGGCTCGCTTCCAGCGCGAATTCGTGTCCGCACACGGTGCGCGCGCCGTCGCGCGTCTCCGCGGCGTCGGGCTTGATGCGGAACCACCCGCGCACGCGGCCCAACGAGTCGCCGACGATCAGCGTGCGCTTGCCGATGACGAAGTCGAGCGCCGTGACCGTTGCGTCCTGCTCGGGCACCAAATCAAGGACCTCGGCCTCGGTCGGCGCCTCGAAATCGCGGGCGTCGTAGCGTACGCAGCGCCCGTCACGCCAGATCGCGAGCACGTTGTCGCCGCCGGCCGTGAGCTTGACCGCGAGTGGCGCAGCGCCGCTGGGCGCGGGCCGGTAGGGCAGCACGCAACGCGTGAGCTGCAACGTCTCCTCGCCCGTGAGCAAATTCGTCGTCTTGCGTCCGGCGTTGAGCGTCAACTGACCTTCGGAAGTCAGCGCGCACACGGCCACGCCGTTGGTCAGGCTCGTCGCGTCGATCGCGACCAATGGCGTTCCGAGCTCGAGCGGCGCGTCGAACTGCAGCTCGAGCTGCGTGCGGCGCAGCTGGCCCTCGGGCGTGCGCTCGACGAGCCCAGCGCCATCCACGCGCGACTCGCCGCTCGAGAGCTGGCGCAACTCGGGGGTGACCTCGGATTCGCCGGCGAACGCCGTGGCGAACACGACTCGGCCCAACAGCGCGCGTCCGTCGGCGAAACCGAAGGCCAAGCTCCCGTCCTCGACGTTGTAGGCGCTGCAAGTCGGAGCAACGCCGTCGAAGAGCAGCGAGCGCTCGAGTAGCTGGCCGTGCGCGAGCGCGTGCACCTCGAGAGCGCCATCGGAGAACACCGTCCACGACAATTGGCGGTACTCGTCGACACCGGTGTGCACCGGTCGCGCGGCGGAGAGCGCGTGCTCGTGCACCTCACCGGAGGCTGCGAGCTCCGCGCCGCGGAACATCGGCACGACCACCCACACCAAGAACAGGCAGATGGTGGCGACGGCGAGGATCGTCGCGCCGCCGCCGAGCGTGACCACCAGGCGCGCCAGGGTTTCGACGCGCTTCACGCTCGGGCGAGTCGTGCGCGTCTTGCGCGCGCGCTTGGTGCGCGGTGAATTCGGGTCGGGATTCACGCTCGCCCCTCGATGCAGCGAGCGGAGACCGACGGCAGACGCCGGCCTCCGCGCGCTGTGACTGCGGGTGCGCTCGTCGCGAGCACGCGTTCAGGGATTCTTGGGTGAGCCCGCGGGGACCGCGGCGACGTCGAGTCCGACCGATTGCAGCGCCTTGAGCGCGATCGGCGCGGTCACCGGGAAGTAGCCGTCCTTGACCACATCGGCCTGGCCCTGGCGGCTGAACACGTAGCGGATGAACTCGCGCCGCAGCGGGTCGAGCTGCGTGCCCGGCTTGTAGTTGACGTAGGCGTACAGGAAGCGCGCCATCGGATAAGTGCCGGTGTAGGCGTTCTCGGGCTTGGCCTCGACCGGCGCGCTCTTGGCGTCGAGCGCCAGCGGAACAGCGCGCACGTCGGCCGTGATGTAGCCGATGCCGCTGTAGCCGATCGCGAACTTGTCCGAGGCCACGCCCTGCACCACCGACGAGCTCCCGGGTTGCTCCTTGACCGAGTCCTTGAAGTCGCCCTTGAACAGCGCGTGCTCCTTGAAGTAGCCGTAGGTGCCGGAGGCACTGTTGCGGCCGTAGAGGCTGATCGGCTTGTCGGCCCACTCGCCGGTGAGACCCAGCTCGCCCCACTTCGCGATCTCGTTCTGCTGACCGCCGTTGCGTGTCTTCGAGAAGATCGCGTCGACCTGCTGCATCGTCAGGGACTTGATCGGGTTGTCCTTGTGGACGTAGACCGCGAGCATGTCGATCGAGGTCGGCAGGGCGAGCGGCTTGTAGCCGAAGGCCTTCTCGAAGTCGGCCAGCTCCTTGTCCTTCATCGGCCGCGACATCGGGCCGAAGCTGGCGGTGCCGGCGATCAGGGCCGGCGGTGCCGTCGACGAGCCCTTGCCCTCGACCTCGATCGCGACGTTGGGGTACATCGAGCGGAAGCCCTCGGCCCACAGCGTCATCAGGTTGTTCATCGTGTCCGAGCCGACGCTCTTGACCGCGCCCGACACGCCCTCGACCGGCTTGTACTCGGGCAGCTTGGGGTCGAGCTTGACGGTTTGAGCCAGGGCGCTCGCAGCGAGCAGCGCGGTGGCGCACAGGTTCGCGAACAGCTTTCGATTCATTGCGCGTTCTCCAGGTCCGTGGTTGTTGCCCGGAAGCGTCGCGCCGCTCGGTCAAGAAACGCTAAAGACGCGGACAAAGGCCCAGGAGCGAGCTGGAGCGCTCGCTAGGATTCTGGTGGCCCCATCGACGCTGCGGGCCCACCCCAATGAGACTCCTCCTCGCCCTCTTCGCCCTGTGCACGCTCTCGACCCTGGCCCCGGCGGACATCATCGCGATCCGCTTCAAGGACCCGAAAACCGCCACCAAGCACAAGGACAACGCCGTGCTGCGCGGCGGCGAGCTGATGCTCGTCGGCGAGAAGTACGAGGCGCGCAGCAAGGACAACACGACGGTGGTGATCGTCGCCAACTCCGACGACCCGCTGAAGGTGCCCTACAAGTTCAACAAGGCCGGCGAGCTCGATGGCGTCAAGGACACCGTTTCGATCGCCAACGACCAGATCGCGGGCACGATCCTGCTCAGCAAGGACGGCACCTTGATGAGCCTCGCCCAGGACTACTCCGACCGTCGCCGCGACTACGAAGACCACGTCGCGGCGCGCAATGCGCAAGCCAAGGGCAGCCCGGCGTGGATGGTGGCGCACCAACGCGTGCTGCTCCGCGGCGAGCGCCTCAAGAGCTGGCTGGAGTCGATGTGCTACCCCGGCGCGGCGCTCAAGCTCGAGAAGGAGCTCGCCAAGGAGCGCAAGCTCGCCACCGAGGCCACCGCGTCACGCTTGGAGACCGCGCGCAACTCGGTCAAGACCGGCAGCGTGCCGGAGGACCTGACGCGCGTCGCCCAAGAGGTCAGCGGCGGCACCGACAAGTACGCGGTGCAGGAGAGCATGCACTGCCGCATCATCTATCGCGACGGCATCGACG
The DNA here is from genome assembly GCA_020853575.1 of Planctomycetota bacterium. Taxonomy (GTDB): domain Bacteria; phylum Planctomycetota; class UBA1135; order UBA1135; genus F1-120-MAGs118. The sequence continues at coordinate 40,299 of JADYYP010000025.1, read as the reverse complement.
AGCTGCGCGTGAAGCAACTGCTCGAGCTGGCCGAGGAAGTGATCGACGGTTGGCGCGTCGAGTTCGTCGACCCGTACCTGGACGAGACCTTCGAGGACTTCATCCAGGACCACACCTTCATCGAGTGGTTCTTCGCCTACGACGACATCCCGAAGTCCGAGGCGTACATGACGAAGTTCTACAAGATGGGCTTCCAGCCCGAGCACAAGGAGGAGTCGCTGCTCTCCGAAGGGCACGGCATCCAGCGCGGCATGGCGCCGGAGTACGCCTACTACTGGCGCATCGGCGAGGGCAACGACCTCGAGGGCATCGTCACCCACAACCTCGGGCACGTGTTGGCCAACATCCACTTCGACAAGCGTCGCATGGGCATGGAGCAGGACTGGCTCGAGGAAGCCTGTGGCCTGTGGATCTCGTTGGAGTGGCTGGGGCGCAACTCGGCCAACTGCAAGGCCTGGGCGGAGCCCGGCAAGTACGTGCACCAGGCCAAGAAGTCCGGTGAGAAGACGGCGCAGATCGGATTGCGCGACTGGTACAACACGATCGCGCTGCAGGCGGGCTCGACGCTCGACAAGCTGTTCACGCGCTCGCTGTTCGAGATGGGCGATGGCGATCTGGCCAAGGCCTGGTCGTTCTTCGATTGGATCGCCAAGAAGAACGGCCTGCAGGGCCAGCTCTTCCTGCGCCAGTGCTGCAACCTCTCGCGCACCAAGAACACCTTCCTCAACGATCTGCGCGCCAAGACCGAGGAGATCTACGAGCTCCAGGGCGTCGACGCCTACAAGGAGATCGACAAGCGCTGGAAGGACTTCGCCGAGACCGGCCAGGACACCGGCGACACCAAGAAGAAGTAGCGCCGCTCGACCTCGACGCGGGCGAGCCGGTCCTCACGGGACCCGCTCGCCCGCGCTCGTTTCCAGCGCGTCGGTCGCCGCGCTTGGATGGCACGCTCGCGCGTTGCGAGGCTCTGCCGGCCAGGCGGTGCACCGAAAGCCCGGCGCTCGGAGTTGCCGAGAAATTCGCGCGATTGGTCTCCAGGGCTGCGGTCGCAGACGCAAGCGCTCTCCGACCCAAGGAACCCGGAGACAAGTCATGAGACCCCGACACGCTCGAATCGTGCTTCCCACACTCGCCCTCGCTCTCGTGGCCGCCGCACCCGCGACGGCACAGATCAGCATCACGCCGGACACCAGCGCCGCGAATCTCGCGGACGCCCTGTTCGACTCGTCCGGATTGGGGTGCGTGACGCCCGTCGCCGGCTTGTCGAGCCACACCTCCGGCACGGCGAAGTCCAGCGGGATCTACACCATCGGCTCGGGCACGCCTTACGGCATGACCACGCCCAAGGGCATCGTGCTGAGCACGGGTGATGTCGCCGACTACGCCTCGGGAGCCAACTCTGGTTTCGGCACCACGACGTCGTACGCGGTGGCCGCCAACACCAGCCAGGAGAACATGCTCGACTCGATCCCAGGCCCGGCGTCACCGTACGACTGGCACGACGTGACCGAGCTCAGCTTGGCCTTCGTGGCTCCGGCGTCCTTCAGCGGAAGGCTGGTGTTCGAGGTCGTGTTCGCGACGGAGGAGTGGAGCCTGCAGATGCACAACGACGCCTTCGGCTTGTTCCACAACGGCGCCAACCTGGCGACCTGGAACGGGCACAGCGTCTACACCAACCACCCGTCGATGGCACCCTTCGCCGAGACCGATCACGAGTCCGCGATCATGCGTCTGCCGGGAAACGCTCAGAACTCGGCCGTGATGACCTTCGTGTCGAACTTGATCGCCCCGAGCACCGCCCACGCGTTCACGTTCATCATCGGCGACCACTCCGAGGACACGATCGACAGCACCGTCTACATCTCGATGCACACGGAAGACTGCGACGGCAACCTCATCGCAGACTACTGCGACGTCGTGACTGCGACGGTGCCTGACGCCAACACCAACGGCATTCCCGACGGCTGCGAGTCGGTGGGCATTGACGTCGAGACCTACTGCGTCTGCGACGGAGAGGCCATCTGGGGCCCGTGCGGCAACAACGTGCCGCTCGGTATCGTCGCCGGTTGCGTCAACTCGACCGGCCAGGGAGGCAGGCTCGCGGTCAGCGGCGGTGGGACCGCCTGTCCGGCGGCGGTCTCCTTCGACATTTCCGACGTTCTCCCGAACGGCGTGGGAATCCTGGTGATGAGCTCTCACCCCCTGGCCAACGCTCCAGCACTCGGCGATGGCCGACTGTGCATGAGGTCACCGTTCACGCGCACCGCGATCATGTTCTCGAATCCCGTGGGCGACGTCTCGCTCCCGCTGATCCCAACGCCTTCCGGTGGCTTGATCAACTGCGGCGACACGCGCTACTTCCAGTACTGGTACCGCGATCCCAGCGGACCGTGCATGAAGCTCTCGAACGTCACCAACGCGGTGAAAGTGACCTTCTGAGCGACCGCCATCCGCTCACGCCGCCCGGGTCGCTGGACCCCGGCGGCGTGCGGCGCATCTCGAGCCTCGGCGCAGTGCCGCCCTGGCGCGCCTAGGTCTCGCCGCGCGGGGCAGCCAGCGCCAGGCCCACCTTGCGGCCGGTGACCCAGGCCCACAGGAAGTTGAAGCCACCGATGCGACCGATGACGTCGAGCACTTCGCCGCAGAAATACAGGCCAGGGACGAGGCGCGACTCGAGTGTCTTGGTCGAGACCTCGTCGAGCGCCACGCCACCTCCGGTGACTTCGGCGCTGCGGTAGCCTTCGTCGCCGACGATCGACAGCGGGCACTGGCCGAGCACGTGCACCAATCGCCGGCGCTCCTCGCGCGTCATCTCGGAGAGCTTGCGATCCGCTGGCACGCGCGCGAAGTCGATCAGCAGTGACACCATGCGCCGCGGCAACAGGTCGCGCAGGAACAGCAGCACGCTGCGCGCTCCGCCTTTTTGCAGCTTCAAATCCCACTCCGCCGGGCCCAGGCCGAGCCATGACGCGGCGAGCTCGACACCATCGTGGTCGGGCCCGGTGACCAGGCGCGACTGGTCGAGCACCACCGGACCGCTGAAGCCCTTGTGCGTGAACAAGAAGTCGCCGGTGCGAGCACCGAGCAGCTTTTCACCGCGCAGCGCGCTGACCGTCGTCGGAAGCGAGATGCCGGCGAGCTCCGCCCAGCGCTGTTCCAAGCTCGCGAGCGGCACCAACGCGGGGTAGCGCCGCAACACCGTGTGCCCGAGCTTGTGAGCCGCGGTGTAGCCCCAACCGTCCGAGCCCGTCTTGGGCAACGACAGTCCGCCGGTCGCGAGCACCACGCTGCGCGCGCGCACGCGCGCCGTCGGCGAGAGCTGCAGCTCGAAGCGCGCGCCGTCGGCAGCCTCGGGCGCGAGCGGCGTGAGCTCCTCGGCGCGCACTCCCCCGACGATCTGGGCCCCATTGCGGCCGAGCTCGCTGAACAGCGCGTCGAGGATCTGCGCAGGGTCGTCGCTCACCGGGAAGACCTTGCCGGTGTCCTCGACCTTGAGCGGGATGCCCAGGTCGCGCTCGAAGAACGCGCGGCATTCCTTGAGCGGCCAGGACGCGAGCACGTTCTTGAGCGCGTTGCGCGAGCCCTCGGTCGCGAAGTCGTCGAGCTCGACCACCGAGGGCAGCACGTTGCAGCGCCCTCCACCGCTGACGCGGATCTTCGCGCCCGGCTTGGGCCGCGATTCGAGCAGCAGGGCGCGCACGCCGCAGCGGCCGGCGAACACGCCGGCCATCAACCCCGCGGCACCCGCGCCGACGATGACGACCGGCCACACGCCGCCTTCAGGCGGCGGCGGCACACTTTGCACGATGCACGGAGCGCTCACTCCGCGGAGCCTACGGGTTGGCGAGCGCGCGACGAAACGCGGAGCGCCGGAATCACCGCGCGAAGCGGGCGCGCCGCGTGCGCAAGCTCACTCCCAGCCGTCGCTCTTGCCGCGGCGCCAGCTCTTGTCGTTGCGATCGTAGTCGTCCATGCCCTTGCCGCGCCGCGAGCCGCGGTCGCTGTCGCGCTCGGGCTTGGAGCGGCTCGGGCCGGCCGGCGGTGCTCCGCCACCAGGGCCGGCGCTGCGTTCGGACGGCGGGCGCGAGAACGGCGCGGGGCTCGCGGGTCCGCGCGCCGCGCCGAAGTCGCGCGGCGGGCCGCCGGGAGCGCGCGCCTCGCGCTCGCGCGCTTCGGTGACGGTCAGCGAGCGACCGCTGAGCGGCTTGCCGTTGAGCCCGGCGATCGCCGCTTGCAGCTGCTCGCCGGTCTCCAGCTCGACGAACCCGAAGCCGCGCGAGCGCCCCGTTTCGCGGTCGATGATGATCTCCGCCGAACGCACCGTGCCGTGGGCCGCGAAGAGATTCTCCAGATCCGCCTTGGCGAAGGAGAAGGGAAGGTTGCCGACGTACGCCCTGTGGGCCATTTCCTACCTGAACCTTTGGATGGACTCGCGTGAGTGTTGCTCCGGCTCCGCACGCTCGCGAATCGGCGGCGTCCAGCCGCCAGAGGTTCGAATCGCGCCCGTTGCGGAACTCGACGTCGACGCGCACTCGACTGCGGCGCGTCGCTCGTGCTGGGGTGCGCCCGACGGGGCAACTCGGAGCGACAGGGACGTGGCGACGAAGCGGCTTCGAACGGTCACGGCGAGCGCTGCAACGATCCTGCGGGAGACATGGGCATCGAGGGGGACGAAGGGCCGCGGGAGGGCTTGCGACTCGAATGTGCTCCGGCGTGTGGGCCCGTGAAAGTCCTCGAAGGCAGGGGCGGGGCGTGAGGAAGAGCCTATCCGCGCCCGTTCGAAACGGTCAAGGGCTCGCGCATGCCGCAACCCGCCGTGAAACCGCCGAGCGCGGCGCGCATCGAAGCGCGTGCGCACGACGCGCGCAGCTCCTCCGCCCGAACGCCCGACCGCGCCCATGCACCGCACACTCCACGTGTTCCCTGGCCTCCTGCCCTGGCTGCTCTTGTGCTCCCTGCTCGCGCTGCTCGCGCCCGCTGCGGTCGCCCAATCCAAGCCCGCGCGCGACACGCGGCACTTCAATCTCGGGGCGAAGGGTCTCGCGCTCCAGGGCTACGACCCGGTCGCGTACTTCCCCGAGGGTGGCGGCAAGCCGCGCGAGGGCCTGGCGACGATCACGGCCACGCACGAAGGCGTGACCTATCGCTTCGCAACCGAGGCCAACAAGGCGTTGTTCCTGAAGGAGCCGGCGAAGTTCGAGCCGCAGTACGGCGGCTGGTGCGCGTACGCGATTCCCGACAAGAACAAGGTCGAGATCGACCCCGAGTCGTTCGTGGTGCGCGAGGGCAAGCTGTATCTCTTCTACAAGGGCTTCTTCAACGACACGCGCGCCAAGTGGCAGAAGGACCCGGCGGACTTCGTCAAGCGCGGCGACACGGCGTGGAAGGAGCTCACGGCGCCGCCCAAGCCCAAGGAAGGCGCCAAGTAGCGCGTGCCGCGGAACGGCTTGCTCTAAGGCGCGGCGCGGCGCGCGGCCAGGATGGCCTCGACCAGCGCCGGCGGAACGGGAGTCGATTCGGCGGCGGAGTGACGCGCGAGGCGCACCGTGGAGCTGTATTGCGTGAGGTAGGTGCGGCAGGCTTCGCACAGGTCGAGGTGGGCGTCGAAGCTGGCGCGCTCGCGCGGATCGAGCCCCTGCTCGAGGTATGCGGCGAGGAACTCGAGCACCCAGGCGCAGGTCAGATCGCCGGCGGAGCGCCACTGCACGCCGAAGGCCTGCGTGAAATCGGGCTCGGCCAGCGCCGCGCCGCGGGCGAACAGCGCTCCGCACGGCGCGCACTCGGAGAGGTGCGCATCGCACGCCTCGCGCACATCCGCTGCGAGCTCGTCCTCGAAGTAGTCGCGAGCTCGCGCTCGCAAGTCCGCGCACCTCATCGATCCTCCGCACTGAAATACGGGTCGAGCAGCGCGCGCAGCGCCTGCCGCGCGCGGTGCACCCGGATCTTCGCCGCATTGACGGTCAGCCCCAGTCGATCGGCGAGTTGTTCGTTGTCCAGGCCTTCGATGTCGCGCAACACCAAGGCGACACGCTGATTCTCCGGCAAACGATCAATGCAACGGCGCACCAGCGCGCAGGTCTCCTCGCTCACGAGCGCGGCATCGGGCTCGGCCGACCAGGCGCTCGGCTCGCGCACTTGGTGCCCGTCCTCGACGAAACCCGGGAGCAGCTCGGCCAGCTCGTGCTCCGGCGCGCGGCGCGTGCTGCGCAGCCGCATCAAGGCCGCGTTGACCGCGATGCGGTGCAGCCACGTGCCGAGTTGCGCGCCCTCGCGGAAGCGCGCGAGCGCCTTGAAGGCCGAAAGCAGGGCCTCTTGGAGTGCGTCCTGCGCCTCGTCGTCGCTGCCCAGGATGCGCCGTGTCACCGCCAGCATGCGGCCGCCGTGCTCGCGCACCAGCTCGTCGAAGGCCGCATCCTCGCCGGCGCGCAGCCGCGCCAGGAGCTCGCGCTCGCGCACGCCAGCCGCAGCGGTGCTCTCCGGCGTCGAGCTCACGGCCGGCCCTCGCTCGAAGCACAGCGCAGCTCTCCCGCCCGGCGAAGGGTGCGGGGCAGCGGCGTCGAAGTCGAGTGCGGATCCATCGCGTCGTCGCGCGCACGCCCGATCGCGGCGCCGGCGAGTGTCTCGGCGAGCATGCGGCCTCGCGCCGAGCGAGTCCAGCGTCGAGCCACGAACGAGCGGCGGCGGCGCGGGACCTCGCTGAGCTCCGCGATTCGGCCGTGGCTGGTGCGCGTCTCGTCGAAGCGCTCGAGCGCCGTGCCTCGCGCTGCGCACCCCCGCCGGCGATCCGGCGCGCTCGAATGGCGCTGTCGCGGGCTCGCGACACGCGGCATCATGCTCCCCGACCTCGACCGCCGATACTCCGACGACTTGCACGGCCCCCCAGGCATGGATCAACGCTCGCACAAGACCGCGGAAGACGCACGCCTCGCGCAGGACGACGCGCGCGAGGCCAATTGGAAGCGCTGGGGCCCGTACTTGTCGGAGCGTCAGTGGGGTACGGTGCGCGAGGACTACTCGGGCGACGGCGCGGCGTGGGACTACTTTCCGCACGAGCACGCGCGCTCGCGCGCCTACCGCTGGGGCGAGGACGGACTGCTCGGGATCAGCGACCGCCAATGCCGACTGTGCTTCGCGCTGGCGCTGTGGAACGGACGTGATCCCTACCTGAAAGAACGTTTGTTCGGCCTGACAGGCCCGCAGGGCAACCACGGCGAGGACGTCAAAGAGTGCTACTACTACTTGGACTCGACGCCGACGCATTCGTACATGCGCGCGCTGTACAAGTACCCCCAGCGCGAATTCCCCTATGCGCGTTTGCTCGAGGAGAATCGGCGGCGCGGGAAGGATCAAGGTGAGTTCGAGCTCGGCGACACGGGAGTCTTCGAGGGCGGGCGCTATTTCGACGTGCAGATCGAGTACGCCAAGGAGACCTGCGACGACATCCTGATCCGCGTCACGGTCGCCAACCGCGCCAGCGAAGCGGCGGAAATCACGGTGCTGCCGAGCGTCTGGTTCCGCAACACCTGGAGCTGGGGTCGCGGCGGCGAGGAGCACGGGCCCAAGCCGACGATCGAGCGCATCGGCAACACGCTCCTGCGCTGCCACCACGACACGTTGGGCGCCTACGAGATCGCATTCGGAGCCGGACCCGACGGCATCGAGCCCGAATTGGTGTTCACCGACAACGAATCGAACACGCGACGGCTGTGGGATGCCCCGGGTGGGCCCGCGCACTGCAAGGACGCCTTCCACGACTACGTCGTGCACGGTCGCGCCGACGCGCTGGCGCGCGATGCACGCGGAACGAAGGCCGCCGCGATCTACCGCTTGCGCTTGGAGCCGGGCGAGGAGCTCTCGTGGCGCATGCGCTTGTGCAGCGCCGAGCAGTCGAGCGCGCTCTCGCTCGGCGCGCGCTTCGATCGCTCGCTCGATCGGCGGCGCGCGGAGGCCACCGAGTTCTACGAAGCGCGCTTTCCGCGCGAGCTCGGGCTCGAGGAACGCAATGTCGTGCGCCAGGCCTACGCCGGACTGCTCTGGTCCAAGCAGTTCTATCACTACATCGTGCCCGACTGGCTCGAGGGCGATCCGGCGCATCCCGCGCCGCCGCCGGAGCGCAAACGCGGCCGCAATCGCGAGTGGTTGCACCTCTACAACCGCGACGTGATCTCGATGCCCGACAAGTGGGAGTATCCCTGGTACGCCGCCTGGGATCTCGCCTTCCACATGCTGCCGTTCGCGAAGGTCGACACGAGCTTCGCCAAGCACCAACTCGGGCTGTTCCTGCGCGAGTGGTACATGCACCCCAACGGACAGATCCCGGCCTACGAGTGGGCGCTGGGAGACGTCAATCCGCCGGTGCACGCCTGGGCCGTGTGGCGCGTGTACAAGAAGACCGGTGCGCCCGGCCAACGCGATCGGCGCTTCCTGGCGAGTTGTTTCCAGAAGCTGCTGCTCAACTTCACCTGGTGGGTCAATCGCAAGGACTCGAGCGGCAAGCACATCTTCGCGGGAGGCTTCCTGGGGCTCGACAACATCGGCGTGTTCGATCGCAGCGCGCCCCTGCCCAATGGCGGACACCTCGATCAAGCCGACGGCACCGCCTGGATGGCGTTCTACTGCGGCACGATGCTCTCGATCGCGATCGAGCTCGCGCAAGAGGACCCCTCCTACGAGGACATGGCCTCGAAGTTCTTCGAGCACTTCATCGCCATCGCCGACGCGATGAACTCGCTCGGCGGCAGCGGACTGTGGGATCCCGAGGACGGCTTCTACTACGACCAGATGACCGTCGACGGCCGCACGTTCCCGCTGCGCGTGCGCTCACTCGTGGGAGTGATACCGCTGTTGGCGGTCGAGATCCTCGAGCAGTCGACGATCGATCGCCTGCCGGGCTTCGCCAAGCGCATGACCTGGTTCCTCGAGAACCGCAAGGACCTCGCGCGCCACATCGGCTACATGGACCACTCGGCGACGCGCACCGGCCGGCGCCTGTTGGCCATACCCTCGCGCGAGCGACTGACGCGCGTGCTGGCCTACCTGCTCGACGAGCGCGAGTTCCTCTCGCCCTTCGGCATTCGCTCGCTCTCGCGCGTGTACCAGACCCAGCCCTACAAGCTCGAGCTCGCCGGCAACTCCTACTCGGTGGGATACACGCCGGCCGAGTCGAACACCGCGCTTTTCGGCGGCAATTCGAACTGGCGCGGGCCGATCTGGTTCCCGATCAACTTCCTGATCGTCGAGGCGCTCGAGCGCTACCACCACTACTACGGCGGCGAGATCGAGGTCGAGTTCCCCACGGGTTCGGGCCAGCGCATGACGCTCAACCGCGTGGCGCGCGAGATCGCCAAGCGGCTCGCGCGCATCTTCCTACCCGACGCACGCGGAGTGCGGCCGTGCCACGGGGACGACGCGCGCTATGCGAGCGACCCGCACTGGCGCGAGCTGGTGCTGTTCCACGAGTACTTCCACGCCGAGGACGGCCGCGGCGTGGGCGCCAGCCACCAGACCGGCTGGACCGCGCTGGCGGCGCTGCTGGTCGAGGAACTCGCGAAGAACGGCGATGGCGGTGGCCTGCTGGAGACGCGCTTCACCCGCCGGCCGAATCTGGGCGGCAAACGGCGCTGAGCGAGACTCACGACAAGAGGCGTTCGAGATCCTCGCGCGTGAGATCGCGCACCAGCGATCCATCGCCGTCGAGGATCGCCGACGCCAGCTCGCGCTTCTTGCTCTGCAGCTCGAGCACGCGCTCTTCGATCGTGCCGCTGCACACCATGCGATAGGCGAACACGTTGCGCTCTTGGCCGATGCGGTGGGAACGGCCGATGGCTTGCGCCTCGACCGCGGGATTCCACCAAGGGTCGAGCAGGAACACGTAGTCGGCCGCGGTCAAGTTGAGCCCGGTGCCGCCGGCCTTGAGGCTGATCAGGAACAGCTTGCACGCAGGATCGGTCTGGAATCGTTCGACCTCGCTGGCGCGCTCCTGCGACGACGACTTGCCGTCGAGGTAACCGTAGACGCGCGCGCTCGCATCGAGCTTGCGCCGCACGAGCGCCAGGAAGCTCGTGAACTGCGAGAACACCAGCGCCTTGTGGCCGGACTCGAGCACCTCCTCCAGCAGCGGGAAGAGCGTGTCGAACTTCGCGCAGCTCTCGTCGGCGCGCGCGACGTCGAGCAACGCCGGGTGGCACGCGGCCTGCCGCAAGCGCAGCAGCATCTCGAGGATGCCGAGCTTGTCGCGCGCGAGCTCCACGTCGGTCTTCTTCTCGAGCAGTGTGCGCCGGAAGTGGTCGCGCAGCGCGACGTATTCGCGCTCCTGGGCGGGCTCCATGTCGCACAGCAGCGTCTGCTCGCTGCGCTCGGGCAGATCGCGCAGCACCTGCTCCTTGGTGCGCCGCAGCAGGAACGGCCGCACGGCGGTCGCGACCAACGAGCGCGCGTCGGTGCTCAGTCCGGCCTCCGGCGTGGTCGCGATCAGGCTCTGGAACGCGGTCGAGCGTCCGAGCATGCCGGGGTTGAGGAACTCGAACAGCGACCACAGCTCGCCCAAGTGGTTCTCGATCGGCGTGCCGCTGAGCGCCAAGCGGTGATCGGCGCGCAGCACGCGCGCGGCGCGGGCCGTGCGACTGCCCTCGTTCTTGATGGCCTGCGCCTCGTCGAGCACCACCACGCCGAAGTCGAGCTTGCTCAGCACGTCGGCGTCGCTGCGCATCGTGCCGTAGGTGGTCAGCACGATGTCGTGCCGCTCGATGCGCTCCTGCAAGCGTTTGCGGTCCGCGCCGACGTACTCCAGCGTGGACAGCTCGGGCGCGAAGCGCGCGGCCTCCGCGATCCAGTTGTGGGTCAGCGACTTCGGCGCGACGATCAGGGTCGTGCGCGCGCGCTTCGTGCGCGACTTGCGCGCCTGCAGCCAGGCGAGCACCTGCACGGTCTTGCCCAGGCCCATGTCGTCCGCCAAGCAGCCGCCAAAATGCTGGCGCTCGAGGAACTCGAGCCAACCCAGCCCCTCGCGCTGATAGGGCCGCAATTCCCCGCGAAAACCGCGCGGCTCCAGGACCGGCTGGATGCGCTCGAACTGCGCCAGTCGCTGGCACTGCTCGCTCCACACGCGCTCGGACTCACGGTCGACGAACTCGTCGAGCAAGACGTCGACGAACCAGGCCTGGCTCGAGCGGAAGCGCAACTTTCCGCCCTTGGTCTCGCCCATCGAGAGCGCCGTCTTCCAGCGCGCCAGCCACTCGTCGGGAACGATGCCCGTGGTGCCGTCGCCGAGCACCACCGTCGACTCGCCGCGCCGCAGGGCCGCGAGCAAGTTGGGGAACTCGGAATCCGGCAGGCCCTCGAAGCGCCCCTCGAGCTCGAACCAGTCGACGCCGCTCTTGACCGAGAGTTTCGGCGCGCCGAGCGTGCGCCACTTCGCGCCTTCGCCGGCCACGACCCAGCCCTCGCCCGTCAGGTCGCGCACCAAGCGCGGCACGCTCGCCAGCGGGACCGTCAGCGCGCCGCGCGCCGTCGAGGTCGTGCCGAGCACGGCAGGTCGCGCCAGCAAGGCCTCCTCGACCTCGAAGTAGCGCCGCAGCACGCCGCGTCCGGTCGGAAGCAACGGCCGGCGATCGGAAGCGAGCACGCGACCGATGCCGTAGTCGAACTCGACGAAGCCCGCGACGGGGCTCCAATGTCCGTCCTCGTGCTTGGGCGCGGAGAGCGTGAGATGGGCGATCGGCGGTCGCGCGGAGATCAGGTTCTCGAGCCCCGGGCCGGGCTCGGCGTCGAGTTCGCGGCGCGCGAGCTCGAGCAGCAACTCGGGAGCGTCCTGCACGGAGACCGGCGGCGGCGGAGCCGCGGAGACCATGGCCGCGATCCATCCGCGCCCGCGTCCCAAGCGCGCGCTGACGATGCGGCGCTCGAGCACGACGAAGTCGCCGGCCAGCACACCACGGATCTCGGCACCGTCGACACGTTCCGCGCCGCGCACGAGCTTGACCCCCAGGCGCAGCGCGCCTTGATCGTCGCTCGCGAGCGTGGTGCAGGGCGTCCAAGGCCCACCGTCGTCGAACACCAAGGGCTCGGAGGACAGCACTCCGCCCTCCTTCGACCAATACAGGCGCTGCGTCGCCGCGAGTTGTGGCAGGAACGCCGCCGTTTGCTCGGGGTCGAGCAGGTAGCGGCTCTCGCTGCGCGCGCGGTAGGCCCCATCGAACAGCATCGAGCGCGCACCACGCAGGAACGCCGCGAGCTGGCGGTCCTCGGGTGCGAGGACGAGGTTGTCGCGAGGAGCGAGCAACGAAAACGGAGTCGACTTGCCCCAACCGCCACGCTGCAACGGCTTCGCGCGGCGCGTCTCGATCACCGTGGAATGCACCGCGCTGGCGTCGTCGAGCACGATCACGTACTCGACGCGGCAGGGCTGCTCCTCGCCCGCGGGCGGAAGCGCTCCAGCGCGCGCGGCATCCTCGATGCGGCGCATGCCGGCCAACCAGGCGCGCAAGCGTGAGCTCTCGATGCTCTCGACCTCGGCCGGACGGCCCACGCCGGCGAGCACCACGCACAGCACGGCGAAGATGTGCTTGCACGGCCCGGCATCCGCGAACGCACGGCACGAGCACAAGGAATCGTCGACGCGCCGCGAGCGCAGGTCGATCTCGACCAAGTAGGCGTCGCGCTGCTGGCCCTTGACGCGCGCGAACACCGTGCTGCCGTCGTGCTCGGTGATCTCGACGCGTCCGGTGCGGGCGTACTCCTCGCCACGTCGTTGGGTCTCGACGGAGAAGTGCGCTCGCCAGTTGGCCAGCGGGTCGGCTTCGGGTGCGGGGCGCTTCACGGGTGCGTGCGCGAGTCTCGGCTGGGGCGCGCGATCAGGTCGCGAGCGACTTCTCGCGGGCGAAGTGGTGGAAGCGCTGGGAATTGCGGCGCAGGAACGTGGGCCAGTCCAGGCCGCTCGCGGCGTGCGCGGCCTGAAGCGTGCGCACCAGCTCGTCGCGCTGGGAACTGGGGAAATCGAGCACTCCGGGCAAGAGCTGCAAGCTCCCGTCGAGCTCGACCACGCGTGCCGCGATCACCAGCCCGACGGGCAGCTCGTCGGTGCCAAGCAGCACGTTGCGCTCGGGTCGCGCGGGATCGAGCAACGCGCGCAGGCGCCCCACGCCACCGTCATGCACCGCGGTGATCTCGTACAACTCGACGCACGCATCGCGCATGCGCTCGAGGATCGCGCGTTCGCGCGGCGTGCCTCGCGCGCGCTCGCTGGCCAGGAAGCGCCCGACCAGGGAGCGCCCATCGGCGTTCACGGCGTCGAGCACGGCCCACTGCATGAAATAGGCCTCGCTGTCCTCGCCGGAAAGCAACGGCATCGCCTCGGCCAGGCTGAGCTCGCGGAACTCCTCGCCGCCGAAGCTCGCGAGCCACTCGCCGGGAGCGTCGAACTCCGGCTGGCGCTGCGCGAAGCGCATCAGCTCGCCCAACCACTCGGCGTACATGCGCGACTCCGCGTCGGTCGGGTCGTTGCGCGCTCCGCAGCAGCGCTTGAACTTGCGCCCGCTCCCACACGGGCAGGGCTCGTTGCGTCCGATGCGGTCCGGCGCAGCGAGCTCCGGCGCGTCCTCGTCGGCGTGGAAGGCCGCCGCCATGCGCGCAAGGCGCGCGGCGTTCGCGGCGCGCGCTTCGTCGCCGCGTCCGGCGCGCTCGAGCAACTCCACGATCTTGCCGCCGAAGAAGTCGATCAGCTCGGCGTCGTTCGTCTGCTTCGCCAGTGCGCGATACGTCGCGAGCGCGCTCTCGGTATCGCCACACGCGTCGAACACGCGTGCTGCGTTGATCGCGATCCAGCGCTCGTCGGGATGCTGCGCCAGCGCCTCCACGGCCAGCTCGCGCACCTCGGCCGCACGGTTGGTCTCAACCATGCACGCGAGCTTGGCGGCGAGGAACGGCGACGCCGAGGCGGTGCGCAGGCCGAGCTCGCACAACTCGAGCGCCTCCTCGCCGAGCCCGGCCTGTGCCAGGTGCTCGGGCAGGCTCGCGAGCCAGGTCAAGAGGTCGCGCTCCGTGAGCTCTTCCAGATCGAACAGGGCCTCGGGCAGCGGCTGCGTCCAGTCGAGCACGCGCCGCGCGAGGGCGTGCTCGCGGCGCAGGTCCTCGACCGAATCCTCGCGGCGCTCGAAGGAGCGCTCGATCACCTCGACCAGCTCCGCGCCGAGCCCTTCGCGCACCTCGCGCCACTCCTGTTCGAGCTCGATGCGCGCCAATTGCTCGGGCGTCGGCTGGTTGGACCCGCTGCACTCGAGCTCGCGAACTTCGTGATCGCGCGCGCCGGCCTCGCGCACTCCGCGCACGGTCAGCCGCACGAGCTCGAGCTCGTCCTCGTGACCGACCTCGCACAAGAGCTGGCTGCGCTCGCGCAGCGCGAGCCGCGCGAGCTGCGTGCGGTCGGCGCGAAAGCCCGCGTCGCTGTCGCGGCTGCCGAACGAGCGCTCGTCGTCGAAGGCGTCGGCCGCGGCGTGGAAGCGGTACGTGCGGCTGCCCAACTCGCACATCCGGTGCAGGATGTCGAACAGCGCTGCCAGGGTCAGCGCCCCGGGCACCTCCAGCCGCGCGCGGAGCGTGCCGATGCCCTCGCGCTGCACCTCGAGCTCGTAGAGCTTGGACTGCATCCACTCAGGGTACTTGAGCGGCCGCGCGGGCCGAAGAGCAACTTCCCACGAGCGTGCGCGCTGCGCGAGGTTTTCGTCTTGGCTGTGGTCGCGCGCGAGCAGGGCGGGCTAGAACGGCGCGCGTGAATCGCAAGGACGAGATCTTGGCGCGCGTGTGCCGCGAGCACGGCATCGAGGGCGTGTGGCTGCGGCGGCGCGCGAACGTGGCCTGGATCACCGACGGCGCCGACGTGCATTGCAACGCGGCGAGCGAGCTCGGAGTGGCCAGCGTGCTGTGGACCCCTCGGTGCAAGACGGTGCTGTGCGACGGAATCGAAGCGCCGCGCCTGCGGGCCGAGGAGTTCGGCAGCGAATGGGAGTTCCGCGTTTCTCCCTGGCATCAGCCCGCGGCGCTGCCGGCCGGTGAGATCGCCTGCGACTGGCCCGACGATCTGCTGGTCGACGCGCGCGCACCGCTCGACGAAGGCGAGCTCGCGCGGCTGCGCGAACTCGGCGCCGACACGGCCGAAGTGCTGCGCGGCGTGATGTTCGACATTCGCCCGGGCTGGAGCGAGCTCGACGCCGCGGGCGAGCTCGGCGGACGGCTGCGCAAGCGCGCGATCCAGGCCCCGGTCGTGCTGATCGCCGCCGACGAGCGCATCGCGCGCTTCCGACATCCGATCGCGACGGCGCGACGCTGCGAGCGCGCGATGATGGTGGTGGTGTGCGCCGAACGCCGCGGATTGATCGTGGCGGCCACGCGCATCGTCCACTTCGGCGAGCTCGCCCCCGAGCTCCGCCGGCGCCACGTAGCCACCTGCCGCGTCGATGCCGCGCTGCACGCCGCCTCGCAGCCCGGAACGCGCTGGTGCGACGCCCTCGCGGTCGCGCAGCGGAGCTACGCGGAGCAGGGCTTCGACGGTGAGTGGGAGCTGCACCACCAGGGTGGTCCGATGGGCTACGCCGCGCGTGATTTCCTGGCGACGCCGCGCGAGACGCGCACGATCCGCGAGCGCCAAGCGATCGGTTGGAACCCGTCGATCACCGGCACGAAGTCCGAGGACACGCTGCTCAGCGGTGGCGAGGTGCTCACGGCGATGCACGATTGGCCGGCGTGTGGCTCGCGACCCGACATCCTGGTGCGGCGCGAGGTGTTCGGCCGATGATGCGCGAACGCAAGACGCTGGACCGCGTGCTGTCGCGCGCCGGAGCCATGTCGCGCAAGCAGGCCGAGCTCGCCATCCGCGAGGGGCGCGTGCGCGTCAACGGCCTGCGCGAGCGCGATCCGGCGACCTGGGTCGACCTGGCGCAAGACCGCGTGTCGCTCGACGACCGTCCGCTCGCCGAATGGAAGGCCGTGCATCTCGCCCTGCACAAGCCGGTGGGTTACGTCACGACGCGCAGCGACGAGCACGGCCGCGCCACGGTCTACGAGCTGTTGCCCGACGTCGAGGCCTGGGTCGCGCCGATCGGACGCCTGGACCGCGACACCAGCGGCCTGTTGCTGTTCACCAACGACACGGAGCTCGCCGAGCACGTCAACAATCCGGCCTCGAAACTGCCCAAGACCTACGACTGCGTCGCCGCGGGCGAGCTCGACGACCAGGCGCTCGAGCGCCTGCGGCGCGGAGTGCCGCTCGACGACGGACCGACGCGGCCCGCGCTGGTGGAGCTCTTCGCGCGCGGAGAGGGACGCACGCAGCTCGCGCTGACGATCACCGAGGGCCGCAATCGCCAGGTGCGGCGCATGCTCGAAGCGCTCGGAAGCCGCGTGCTCTCCCTGCAGCGCACCGCGATCGGACCGATCAGGCTCGGCCCGCTCGAGCTCGGACGACATCGCAAGCTGAGCTCGCGCGAGGTGCGCGCGCTGTACTCGCGCTGATCCGCGGCTCGCCCGCGCAGCGCGCTGGGTACCATGTCGCGCCCCATGAGCGTCAAGATCCTCTCCGACTTCGACGGCGTCTGGACCGACCAGGCCTTCGAGGCCGAAAACGTCAAGCTGTACTTGATCGCGGAGGCGGCGCGGTTGGCGCGCGTCGCGGCCGACACCGCTCGCGAGCACTTCGAGCGCTTCGAGCGCATCGTCAAGTCCGACTCCGGGCGTTACGGCTGGGCACCGGACGGCCGCATCACGGCCTATGTCGACGAGGATCCGTTCTGCGAGGCGAACTCGATCGCCATGTACCTCGAGCAGACGCCCGCGGATCCGCAGGCGCGCCGCTACCGCGAGGCGGTGCTCGCCGGCGGCCACGAGTCGCTCTCGAAGTTCGCCGACCACTGCTTCATGACCGCGACGAGCTCGTTCCGCACGCAGCACCCGCCCGCGCTCGTGCCGCGCGCCGCCCAGATGTTCGCCGAGTTGGTCGAGGCCGGCGCCGAAGTCGTGGTGGTCTCCAACAGCTCGAGCGAGAAGATCGAGGGCTGGTTCCGCGAGACCGGCGTGGGCAACGGGCTGGCCCACGCGTTGCGCGTGCGCGGCTCGGCCGGCAAGTTCCTGTTGGGGCCGAGCGACGAGCATCTCGTGCTCGCCGGCCGCCGGATCCTGGTCGACCGACCGAAGTACCGCGCGATCCTGGACGAGGAGCGCCCCGACTTGGTGATCGGCGACGTGTACTCGCTCGACCTCGCGCTGCCGCACGTGATGCGCCGCGAGGGCCGCTGCGCCGCGCGGCTCGCGCTGCGCCGCCATCCGCACACGCCGCGCTGGGTGCTCGACACGCGCGCGGACGGAGCAATCGACCTGGTGGTCGAGCAACTCGATGGCTTGGTCGAAGCCGTGCGCGGCCTGGCGCGGCGCTAGCGACGCACGAAGGAACGCCCACCATGCCCGACTGGCTCTCCAAGTTCCTGCCGATCCTGCTGCTGCTGGTGGCGATCGGCTTCGTCGTCCGGCGCCTGCCCAAGGTCGACGTCGGCCACAGCGCCGAGCTGATCCGGCGTAGGCGCTTCAACTGGATCCCGCTCGGGCTGGCCTACGCGTTCCTGTACTTCGGTCGCTACAACCTGTCGGCGATCGCGAGCGAGCTCGACAAGGCCGGAATCCTCGCCAAGGCGGCCTTCAACGAGGTCGACGGCGTCGGCCAGTGGGTCTACGGCGTCGCGTTCCTGCTGAACGGTCCGCTGACCGACCGCTTCGGTGGGCGCGCCACGATGCTCGCCGCCGCCGCCGGCTCGGCCGTCGTCAACGTGTTCATGGCGCTGACCTTCCAGGCGTCCGTCGCGGGCGAGCTCGACTCCGGCGCGCTGCAACAGCGCTTGATGGTGCTGAACGCCGTCAACATGTACTTCCAGAGCTTCGGCGCGGTCTCGATCGTCAAGGTCAACGCCGCCTGGTTCCACGTGCGCGAGCGCGGCGTGCTCGGCGGCCTGTTCGGCATCTTGATCTCGCTGGGCCTGTACTTCTCCTACGACTGGAGCCTCGCGCTGGCCAAGGCACTCGGTCACGCCATGGCCTTCTGGATTCCGGCGGCCGTGCTCGGAGCATGCGTGGTGGCGACGTGGGTCTACGTGCGCGACACGCCGGGCCGAGCCGGATTGACGGACTTCAACACCGGCGACGCGACCAGCGGGGACTCGGGCGCGGCGCTCTCCGCCGGCCAGGTGTTGGCGCGCATGTTCTCGCAGCGCGTGATCTGGATCATCGTGGGCATCGAGTTCTGCTCGGGCTTCCTGCGCCAGGCCGTGATGAAGCAGGGCCGCTTGTACTTGGGCGCGATCGAAGGCCGCGAGTCGTTCTTCTACGCCAACTGGGGCGTGGTGATGTGCGTCGCGGGCATCCTCGGTGGCGTCTTCGCCGGCACGATTTCCGACCACGTGTTCGGCAGTCGCCGCGGGCCGGTGTCGAGCGTGCTCTACGCGGGCATGCTCGCCGGGGCGATCGGCGCGTCGTTCCTCTTGGGCTCCCCGCTGCTGGGCTGGTCGGTCGCGTTCATGTCGCTGTGCGTGATCGGAGTGCACGGCATGTTGAGCGGCACGGCCTCGGCCGATTTCGGCGGCACGCGCTACGCCGGCTTGGTCACGGGAGTGATCGACGGGTTCGTGTACCTCGGCGGCGGAGCGCAGGCCTTCTACTACGCCAGCGCGTTGCCGGTCGGTGACGCGGCCAAGGATGCGGCGAACTGGTCCGCCTGGCCTCACGCCATGTTGCCGGTCGCGGTGGTCGGCTTGGCGCTGTGCGCCACGATTTGGAACGCGCGCCCCAAGGCCGGCGGCGGGCACTGAACCGCGCCCTGAACCGCGAACTGAACCGTGCACTGAACGGCGGGGCGTCGTGCGGCGGGCGTGTGCCACGAAAAAGCGCGGATTGGTGATCTGTGGCGCGACGAACTGCGTGGAAGGGCACGGATCTGTCCAGTCCTACCCCGTCAACCCCGCTCCCCCAACGCCGTCCATCATGTTCCGCCGCCGCATCGACCTCGCAGCTTTGCTCGTCGCCTTCCCCACCGTCCAAGACTTGCCGGCGCCGGCACTGACGCCTGGCGAACCCGCGCCGGCTTCGCTGCAGCGCAACATGGGCACGCCCGGTTTCGCGCCAGCGGTGCTCCCCGACGAAGTGCCGCGACCGGAGAAGCTCGAGGTGCGCGTGGGCCAGCATGGCGACGAGCTGGTGGCGCGTGAGACCCAGGACCCGTTCTTCCTGGGCTTCGCCGGCGGACGCTACTTCCCGCCGGCGGACGAGCGCCTCGATCCCGAGCTGGTCGCCGCGGCGCTCGCGGCGCAGGCCGAGGGGCGCACGGAAACCTATGGCTTCGTGATGTTCCAAAAGCGCATGACGCCGGAGCGCGGCGCCGAGCTCGAAGCGCGCGGCGTGCGGCTGTTGCAGTTCCACCCGCACTACTGCCTCAAGGTCGCGCTGCCGATCGCGCGCCTGGACGAGATCGCGGCGCTCGACTTCGTGCGTTGGGTGGGCGTGCCGCGCACGGCGCACAAGCTCCATCCCGCGCTCGCCAGCACTCCCGTGGAGGCCGACGGGCGGCTGGCGTTGTACGTCGACGTCTACGAGAGCGATCTGTGCGCCGACTCGACCTCCGAGCCGATCGCCAGCGCCTGGCTCACCGACGGCGGAGTCTCGCGGCGGCTCGAGGACCAAAGCGTGCTGCCGCGCCGCTGGCAAAGCCACGGACCCGCGCAGCGCGCGCTCGAGGCCTTGGGTGTCGAGGTAGTCGAGTACGTCGACGAGGTCCGGGCCTTCCGCGTGCGCTGCCTGCCCAGCCAAGTCGAGGGCCTGACCGCGCTCGACCGCGTGCAGTTCGTCGAGCCCGACCTGCCGGCGTCGCTGGCGCACGACGAGTCGACCCCGATGATCGGCGCGGACTTCTCGCGCTGGTATTTCCCGGGCAATTCGAGCGGCACGAACGCCGTCGCGCAGGCCGACAGCGGCATCGACCCCACCCACCAGGCGCTGGCCATCGCGGGCATCGGCTGGGACTTCACCGGCATCGGCACGCCCTACACCGACGGCTGCGAGCACGGCTCGCACGTCCTGGGCACGGTGCTCGGCGACGGCAGCGGCAGCTTCTGGAACAGCAACAAGGGCGTCGCGCCCGGGCTGGCGCGCGGTGGCAGCGCGACCCGCGCCTACATCGCGCGCATCTTCGACAACGGCTGCAACTTCGCCAGCACCACCAACTCGGCGATCTTCTCGGTCAACCGCACGAGCGTGTTCGACGGCATCGGCAACACCTCGAAGCCGCAGCTCTCGTGCAACTCGTGGGGCACGGTCGGCACCGGCTGGGTCGGAACGGAAGTCAACTCGCGCGCCGTCGACTCCGAGGTTTGGAACTACGACCAGCTGTACGTGTTCGCCGCCGGCAACAACGGGCTCGCCGGAGCGCAGTCGGTGACCCAGCAGGGAGTCGCCAAGAACGCGCTCACCGTCGGCAACGTGATCGACTTCTACGCGAGCTACGGCTTCCCCAACACGATCGCCTTCGATTCGGGCCGCGGTCCGTGCGCCGATGGACGCTGGAAGCCCAACGTCGTCGCGCCCGGCGACTCGGTCACCTCGGTCGACGCGAACTCGGGCAACGGCTACAAGGCGTTGGCCGGGACGAGCATGGCGACGCCGCACGTCGCGGGACTGGCGGCGCAGATGACCGACACGTTCGCGTGGATGCGCTACCAGCCGGCGGCGCTGATGGCGACGCTGATGTCGAGCGCGGAGTCCAAGGGCGGCGCGGCGCTGGTCGTGCCCACCGATCCGCAACTCGACATCTACGGCGCGGGCAAGGTCTCGGCGCACAAGGGGCTGCTGGGGAGCTCCGAGTACTGGATCAACAACTGGGTGTTCAACGCCACCTGGCTCGGCGGTTGGACCTTCGGCGACTTCTCGGTGCCGGCGAACTGCAAGCGCATGACGGTGTGCCTGACCTATGTCGAGCCCGAGGCCTCGGCAGGCGCGTCGCAAGCCTTGATCAACAACTGGGACCTGTATCTGGACGACCCGTCGAACGGCATCGACCCCGCGGGCAACAGCGGCGAGTGGTTCGTGCACCAGAGCGCGATCGACAACGTCGAGATCCGCACGCTCGACAATCCGCTGGCCGGCACCTGGCGCTGGAAGGCCTGGCCGCAGTCGGTCAACTTCCTGAGCTCGGTCAAGGCCAGCGTGACGGTCACCTACGAGCTCGAAACCGGCGCCGCGCAGCCCGCGCTCGACGTGTGGACCAACGCCACCTACCTGCAGCCCAATCAAGCGGTCGACGTCTTCGCCAGCGTGTCGAACGCCCATGGCCTGGCCTCGGGCGCGTCCTTCGAGTCGACCTCCAGCGGTGATTCCTTGCAGTACTCGCAAGGCCAGCTGTTCGACGGGCCCTACACCGACCACATGGACAACCCCGCGAGCGGGCGCAAGGTGATGGTCGGAGACCTGCCGCCGGGTGGCTCGCGCACGGTGTTCTGGCGCACGAGCTGGGCCACCGAAGGCGTCAAGAACTTCGGCTCGTACCTCGATCTCGACAATGCGTCGTGGCAGTACGACGCGGTGACGCTCACGGTCGACGGCACGCCTCCGCCGCACCCTTCGATCTCGTCGACCTCGCACTCGCAACTGGTGTGGTCCAACGACAACACGATCGACTTCACCTGGGCGCAGAGCCCCGACAACGTCTCGGGGCTGGCGGGTTATGCCGCATTGATCTCGTCGAACGGCATCCCGCTCGATCCGGGCCACTCGATCAACCTCGCGCCGGTGACGTCCCAGACGTTCACGGTGCCGAGCAGCGCGGCCGCGATCTACCTCTCGCTGCGCCCGGTCGACAACGCCGGCAACGCCTCGGTCAACGGCTACGCCTGGAGCCCGCCCTACTTGGTCGACGCCGTCGCTCCGGGAACGCCGGGTCCGATCTCGTCGTCGAGCCACTCGACGGGCGTGATGAGCTGCAACACGACGGTGTCGCTCTCGTGGCAACCGACGACCGACGTGCACTCGGGCTTGGCGGGCTACATCGGAGTCTGGGACACCTCACCCTCGACGATTCCCTCCGGCGCGGCCAACCTCGGGCTGGCGACGAGCCTGGTGCAGAACATCGGCTCGAGCACGCTGCCGCGCTGGTTCCACCTGCGCGCTCGCGACAACGCCGGCAACATGGGGTTCACCGCGCACTTCGGACCGGTGTACGCCAACGCCAACAGCGTCTCGACCTACTGCACCGCGAAGACCAACTCGCTCGGTTGCGTGCCCTCGATCGGCACCAACGGCGTGCAGCCCGACAAGTCGGCCGGCAACTTCAGCGTGACCTGCACCAACGTGCTCAATCAGAAGAACGGCCTGTTGTTCTGGAGCTTCTCACCGACCGCCGCGCCGTTCCAAGGTGGCACGAAGTGCGTCAACAGCCCGAGCGTGCGCACCGCGACGGTCTCGAGCGGAGGTCCAGTGGTGGGCACGTCGTGCACCGGTGCCTACGGTTTCACCTTCACCACCGCCTACATGAATGCGCAGGGCTTGGTCCCCGGCAACACGCTGTACGCGCAGTGGTGGATGCGCGATCCGGCGAGCTCGTTCTCGACCGGTCTCTCGAACGGGCTCTCGTTCACGATCTGCGACTGACGCCGCGCGCGGCGACGAAGGCAGCCTCCGCGGTCGACGGCGATCGCGGAGGCTGCGGTCTTTCGCGCGCGCTCAGCCCAGGCTCGCCAGCGCCTTGCGCAGAGTCTCCGCGTGGGCATCGAGCACGTCCGCCGCCAGGCCCTGCTGCTGGCGCTTGAAGTCCATGTCGTCGGGCTGGTCGAGCGGCAACAGGTGCAGGTGGCAGTGCGGCACTTCGAGCCCGATGATCGAGAGCCCGACCTTGCGGCAGCCGAAGCCCCTCTGGATGCCGCGCGAGATGCGCTGCGCGACCGTGAACAGGTGCGCTGTGAGCTCGGGGCCGAGATCGATCCAATGGTCGACCTCGCGGATCGGCACCACCAGGGTGTGTCCGGGCCGGATCGGCGCGATGGTCAGGAACGCGACACAGTGCTCGTCGCGGTGCACGAAACGGCCCGGAATCTCGCCGCAGATGATCTTGGTGAACACGCTCGCCATGGCCAGGGAACCTCACGCGCCGCGTGGACTGCGCGCGGCGCGCGGATGGTACCTTGTCGCGCGAACGCGGCGAGAGCCCGCGCACAGGAGGAGGCCATGACGATCGCGCTCACGGGATTGCTGCTCGCACCGCTGCTCGCGGGTCAAGGCGACAAACCGCAAGCTCCCGCGGCGGCTCCGCCGGTGGTGACGCCGGCGGTCGAGGCCGAGACGCTCGAGCGCGCCAGCGGTGCGCTGTTGCTCACGGCCGATTACTACGCGCCGAAGGCCACGGCCAAGGGCCCGATGATCGTCGCGCTGCACATGGAAGGCTCCTCGCGCGGCGAGTACGCCAAGAGCGCGGCGGAGTTCGTGCTGTTCGGCTGCACGGTGCTGGCCGTCGATCTGCGCGCCGGCAAGGAGCACGCGGGCGTGGTCAACAAGACCGCGGCGGCATACAGCGCCAAGAACGGCAAGCCCGCGACGCTCGCCGAGAGCTACGACGACATCGCGGAAGCCGTGAAGTGGGCGCGCGAGCTGCGCCCCGAGGCCAAGCTGCTGCTGCTCGGCAGCTCGTCCTCGGCGACGCTCGCGTTGGCTTATGCCGCGCGCGTCCCCGCGGGCGTCGACGCCGTGATCGCGATCTCGCCCAGCGAGAGCATCGAAGGTTGGAGCGTCGCCGCGGAAGTGCGCAACATCAAGGTGCCGACGCTGGTGATGTGCGGCAGCGAGCCCGAAGAACGTCCCAAGGCCACGCGCTTCTTCAACGGCATCGACAAGAAGCTGCGCGCCTCGTTCTTCCCTCCGCCCGAGCTCGCGCTGCCGCACGGCGCGCCGCTCCTGTGGAGCGACGACGAGACGGTGCGGCACCGCGTGTGGAGCCCGGTGCACAAGGCGCTCGCGCCGCTGCATCTGGCGGCCGACGCGGACAAGTAACCGCGCGGCAGCGCGGGATACACACTTCGGCAGGTGCAGCATGGCAGGCATTCCTCTGTTCGCGGCGTGGCTCTTCGCGCTGCTTCCCCAGGGCAGCACGATTCCCTTCGACGACGCCGGCAAGCAAGTGCTCGAGCTCGTCGATCGAGCGCGCCCCAAGAACGTCAAGCCTTCGAACGAGCTGCGCCAGAGGCTGGAGCCGCTGCACGAGCGCGTGCGACTCGGCGGGCTCGAGCTGTGGGTGCCCAAGCGCGCGCTCAACGAAAAGCTCGCCGCCAAGGACGGCCCGTCGGCCAAGGAGGTGCAGGCACACGCCGCGCACCTGGTCGCGTTGCAGCGCGAGTGGTTGCCGCGGGTGACGCGAGCCAAGGACGAGCTCGCCGCGGCGTCCTCGGCGCTCGACGTGCTCGAGCGCTGGACGCGCGAGTTCCGCGGCGGGCGCTTCCCCGAAGCGCGCCCCGAGATCACGGCCGCACGCCAGACCGTCGAGAGGCTCTTCTTCCGGCGTGCCTTGGCCGATGGCGCGTTCGCCCCGATCGCGATCGTCGCGCCGACGCGCGCGCAGTTCATCGGGACCATCGGCGCCGCGACGCAGGTCGATCCGACGCAGCGCCCGCGCTTGCACCAGGAGGCCAACCGCCGTGCGACCGCCGCGCACCTCGCGCCGGGGTGCTCGGTGGTCGCCTGGACCAGCTCACCCGAGCACGCCACGCGCGACCCCTTGCGCGACGAGGCCATCGACGTCGCCGAGTCCGACCAGAACTTCGTGCACACCTCGGCGCACCTGCTGAGCATCGAGCTGATCCCGATGGCCCCGGGCTGGTGGCTCGAAGGGCTCGCGCTGTGCGACACGATCGCGCTGTGCCGCGCCGACGAGACGGTTTGCACCGGCCACGCCGACATGCACGCTTCGAGTAGCTTGCCCGGCGCGCCCGGCGCACTCGGCATCCTGCTGTGGGTCACGCGCCACAAGAGCCCGTTCCGCGACACGTTTTCGCCGGCGTACTTCGCTCAGCCACTGCGCGCGGCCTGGGCGCGCGAAGGCCTGCAGGTCTTCGACCTCGACAAGGTCGAGCCGGTGTCGCGCGTCGAGCCGCCCTTGCTCGGCCGCTCGGCGGGCATCCCGTCCGGAGTGGCGAATGGCACCGACGGCGCCAAGCGCGGCTTCGCCGAGCTGTACCGCGCCTACTGCGCGGGTTTCGTGCACTGGCTCGACCAGCAACGTTCGAAGGACGAGCAGGCGCTGCTCGATGTGTTGTGCGCGGAGCTCGCGCGCCATCCCTACGACCCACAGACGGCGCTCTCGCCCTTGTACGACATCTCCGAGCGCTTGCTGGGACGCTCGCTGGGCGCGTCGAACGATCCCGAGTTGGACCTCGAGGCCGCCTTCGTCGCCAGCCTGGCGGCGCGCTGATCGACTCCCGCGGCGCAGGTAGCGCGTGCGCCGACTTGTTGCGCCGTCGCGGACGGATACGCTCTGCGCCCCGCGTCGCGCGCGGATCCGCCGTGAGCCTCCTCCTCGTCGACTCCCTGAAGAAGCACTTCGGCGCGCAGGACGTGCTGCGCGGCGTGACGTTTCAGATCGATCCCGGCGAGAAGGTCGGGCTCGTCGGACGCAACGGCGGCGGCAAGTCGACGTTGTTGCGCCTGATCGAGGGCCTGGAGCAGCCCGACGGCGGCGGAATCGTGCTGGCCAAGGGCGCCAAGCTCGGCCACGTGCCGCAGATTCCACGCTTCCAAGCGGGTCAAACGGTCAAGTCGTACGTCGAGAGCGGGCTCGCGGACGCGCGGCGCATCGAGCTCGAGCTGGCGCGCGCGACCGAAGCGATGGCGCACGCGGAAGGCGTCGAGCTCGACCGCTTGGTCAAACGCCACGACGAGTTGCACCACCGCCTCGAGCAACTCGGTGGCTGGGATCTGTCGCACGTGGTCGAAGCGGTGCTCTCCGGCATCGGCTTGCCCGAGAGCTTCTGGGAGCGCGACCCGATCACGCTCTCCGGTGGCGAGAAGAGTCGCACGGCGTTGGCGCGCGAGCTCGTCGCCGGTCACGACTTGCTGCTGCTCGACGAGCCGACCAATCACCTCGATTTGGTGGGCATCGAGTGGATCGAGGCTTGGCTGCGCGAGCTCAAGAGCGCGGTGTTGATCGTCAGCCACGACCGCCGCCTGTTGACCAACTCGGTGAGCACGATCCTCGACCTCGAGCGCGGCACGCTGAAACGCTACTCCGGCAACTACCCCAAGTACGTCGAGCTCAAGCACGAGCGCTTCGAGTCCGAGCGGCGCGCCTGGGAGATCCAGCAGGATTTCCTGCGCAAGGAAGAGGATTTCATCCGCCGCCACATGGGCTCGCAGCGCACGGCCGAGGCCAAGGGCCGCCAGAAGAAGCTCGAGAACCTGGTGCGGCTGCACGAACCCTTCGATGACATCCGCAAGCCGGCGATCCCGCCGCCCAAGACCGAGCGCGGAGGTGAGTTGGTGCTCGAGGCACGCGCGCTACGCGGCGGCTACGGCGAACGTGTGCTGTTCGACGCGCTCGACTTGCGGCTCGGACGCGGCCAACGCCTGGGCATCGTCGGTCCCAACGGCGCGGGCAAGACCACGTTGCTCAAGATGCTCGCGGGACGCACGCGACCGCTCGCCGGCGAGCTCGTGTTCGGCCACAAGGCGCTGTGCGGATACTACGACCAGGACACCTCCGAGCTGCGCATCGACGGCACGCCGGCGACCGAGATGCGCCGCGCCAAGCCCGAGTGGACCGACCTCGAGGTGCGCTCGTTCTTGGCGCGCTTCCTGTTCCGCGGGAACGAGGTCGAGAAGTCCGTGGCGAGCCTGTCGGGCGGCGAGCGCGCGCGGCTGTGCCTGGCGAGGCTGCTCTCGACTCCGATCACCTGGCTCGCGATGGACGAGCCCACCAACCACCTCGACTTGTCGGCGCGCACGTCGCTCGAGGAGATGCTGGGAGCGTTCGACGGCGCACTGGTCTGCGTCAGCCACGACCGCGAGTTCCTCGACGGCCTGTGCACGCACATCCTGGAAGTGCGCGGCGGAGCGGCGCGCCTCTACAACGGAAACTACAGCGCCTACCGCGCGCTCAAGACCTCCGAGGAGGAGCAGCTCTCGGGCGCGCGCGAGGCCGCGAAGAAGCTCGAGAAGGCGCAGCCCAAGCCGGCGCCGGAGCCCGCGGCGTCGAAGAGCGCGAGCGGCGGCAAGGTGCGCAACCCGTGGGCGTTCGAGAAGCTCGAGCAGCGCATCATGGCGCTCGAGGACGAGCTCAAGACGCTCAACACGAGCCTGACCACCGAAGAGGTCTACAAGAGCTCCGCCAAGGTGCGCGACGTGCAGACGCGCATCGCCGAGGTGCAGCGCGATCTCGACGAAGCCAACGAGCAGTGGAGCAACTGGCAGTAGCACCGCGCGGACTGCCGTCGCGCTCGGCGTGGCTGACTCGAGCAGCCCAATCGACAGCGGAGAGGCGCGTGCGCACCTCTCCGCTCGTTGGACCTCCCGCGGCGCGCGCCGCGGGAAGCACTTCAGCCTCCGTTTACGGGCAAATCGTGAACTCGAGACCGTCCGACAGGTTGGTGGTCTTGACCGCCGGCGGATCGCGGAACCAGCACTGGGCGTTGACCACCGAGCCCGCGGTCAGCGGCGTGCCCAGTGCGCCGGGATTGGCCGCGGTGAAGGCCAGGAAGTCCTGCGAGATCGTGCCGTCGCACGCGCCCGGCGTGCCGCCCGAGCTCTGCGAGCCCATGCGCTGTGTCGGCGTCTTGACGCACAGGAAGCTCGTGCTCCCCACGCCCCACTGCACGATGTTGCGGCCAGCGATGCCGTAGAAGATCAGACCCGTCTTCTGGCCTTCGACGTTGGTCGCCGACAGCGTGAAGCCCGAGGTCGCGCTGGCGCTCGCCGTGCCGCTCGCGGTCAAGGTCGGATTGCAGTTGTTGGTCGTGGTCGAGCTCGTGCAGTAGCTCACCGGTGCCGCGCACGGGTTCGCGTTCGCGACGTGGAGCAGTGCGTTGGCCATCAGCACGTCGCCGCCCGTCGCCCAACCCGACTGCGAGCAACTCGCTTCGGGCGGGTAGAAGCCCAAGTCGATGCGCTGCGGATTGGCGCCCTCGGCGACGAGCACCTTGCCGTCGCTCCACTGCGCGATCAGCGTGGCCCCGATTTCGAGCGTCGTCCCGACCGGACGCGAGCCGATCGTGCCGCCGGCAAAGGCCGTGACGCCGTTCATCACGGGATGGCTGGGGACGAGCACCGTGCCGAGCGTCGCCCCGGCTCCGCTGGCGTTGCCCGTCTGATCGAGGATCACCTCGTAGCCGAGCTGCCAGCGTCCACCGATGTTGCGCCCGGTGGTCAGCGAGCTGTTGGCGAAGACGGCGACGACCACGCCTCCGCCGGCGTCGACATAGTCGGCCAGCACGTCGCCCCAGGCGTTGTTGTCCGCGGGCGTGCTGTTGGTCCAGCACAGGAGCGCGTCGTACTGCTGGAGTTGTGCCAGCGTCGGCGTACCGGTGCCTCCGGTCGTCACGTTGATGATGTCGACGGTGTTGAACAGACCTGTCGCGAGCAGGACGTTCTGCACCGACGTCCATTGGCAGGCGGTGCTCGTGGTGCTCGCGGCGCCGCACAAGGCGACATCGATCTGCGCGAACGAAGCGGTGGCGAGGAGCGAGCTCGCCAGCGGAGCGAGCCAACGCGACGAGAAGCGAATCGAGAACATGGAGTACTCCTGGGGTGCCAGTTGGGGAGCCGCGGCCTTGCGCCGCGGTGCGACCTGCGAGGATGACCGCGATCCGTGGGAGCGCAAGACCGCCGGTCGCGCTGAAACGCACTTCAGACGCTGGTCGACGCGCCGGCGCGCTCGAGCAGCTCGCGGTACCAAGCGGTCGCGTGCTCGAGCTGGGCCTCGAAGCCGCGCACACCCCAGACCACCGAGAAGGTGCGCCGCGTGCCGGCGTGGGTCTTGGTGCGCTGTGCGTCCTTGACGGCGTTCGCACACGGGCCCTGCGCGTCGAACAGACACAGCAGGCCCTCGATGTCGATCGTCTGACCCGAGGCGTTGAACACGTAGCTCTCGCCCGCGCCCGCGATCGCGATGCGCAACGGCGGTTGCGCGCGATCGAGGTCGACCACGCTGATCGGCAGGCCACTGTGCAGCGAGACCACGTTGCACGCATCCACGGCGAGATTGATCCGCGGCAGCCCTTCCTCGCCCGCGGCGCGCGCCAGGTACTCGCTCGAGGGCTTGCCGCGGCCCGTCGGCTTGTAGCCACCGTGTCGCAGCAGATCGCGCACCGCGCCGCGCAGCTCGTCCGAGCGCGGCAGCAGCGCCGACGGCGCCTGGAGCTGTGTGTCGTGCAGCCAGGCCGGAACCTCGATCTGGCCCAAATCCCGCTCGAAGGCGCTGACGAAGGAGCGGGCGACGAGCAACGGGTGAGGCGCGATCTCGAGCATGGCTGGCGGCGCAGCATAGCGAGCGAGAGACGTCCCCCGTTCGGGGCGCGTCCGAGACGGCCCTCAAGCGCAGGCACCTCCGCGCCGATGCGAGGGATCCTCCCCATCGCAGGTCTCGCCATGCGCTACGAAAAGACCGTCGCCATCGTCCAAGCCCGCCTCGCGGGCACGCGTCTGCCAGGCAAGGTCCTGATGCCGATCGGCACGTCGTCGCTGCTCGAGCGCGTCGTCGAGCGTGTCCTGCGCATGCAGCGCATCGATGGCTTGTTGGTGGCCACCACGCACGCGCCACACGACGACGCGATCGAGCACCTGTGCCGCTCGAACGGCTGGGCCTGCTATCGCGGCGCCGACGAGGACGTGCTCGAGCGTCTGTACCGCGCGGCACAGAGCGTTCAAGCCAACCACATCGTGCGCATCGACGGCGATCAGCCGTTCCTCGACTGGCGCGAGGCCGACCGCTTGGTGGACATGCACCTGCACGAGGGCGCGGACCTCTCGCACAATCTCTCCGCGCGCGGCAGCGGCCTGCCCGACGGCGCGGGTTGCGAGATCGTGCGCTTCGAAGCGCTCGAAAGCGCCTGGCGCGAAGCCCGCGACCCGGCGCAGCGGGTGCACCCCTGCGAGTTCGTGTTCGCCGATCCCAAACGCTTCCGCGTGCTCAGCCGGCGCGCTCCGCCCGAATTGGCTCGCCCCGGCTATCGCCTGCGCGTCGAGTCGCCCGACGATCTCGAGCGCGCGCGGCGCATCCACCGCGTGCTCGGCGAGCGCGCCTGCGTCGAGCTCTCGCGCGCGATCGCCTTGCTCGACAGCGATGTACTGACGCGCGGCGTCGCGATGTAGACGCCCCCCGGCGGCGGTGTTACACACGCCGCCCTGGTGAGCCCGCTCCTCCTCGGCGTCGCGCTGTACATCGTCGTGCAGCTCCTGATCGGCATCGTCGTCGCGCGGCGCGTGCGCAACGAGGACGACTATCTCGTCGCCGGCCGCAGCATGGGCTACGTGCTGTCGACCTTCTCGATCTTCGCCACTTGGTTCGGTGCCGAGGCCTGCTCCGACGCCGCGGGCGAGGTGTACGAGAACGGCCTGTCGTGGTCGTCGACCGAGCCCTACGCCTACGGCATCGCACTCGCGCTCGCTGGCCTGTGGCTCGCGGCTCCCCTGTGGTCGAAGAAGCTGACGACGCTGGCCGACCTGTTTCGCGTGCGCTATTCGCACGGCGTCGAGCGCCTGGCCGCGGTCCTGCTGATCCCGACCTCGTTGTTTTGGGCCGCTGCGCAGATCCGTGTCTTCGGCCACGTGATCTCCGGTGCATCGGAGCTCGGCAACCTGCCGGCGATGGCGCTCGCGGCCGGCGTGGTGATCGTCTACACGACCTTCGGCGGCATGCTGGCGGACGCCGTGACCGACGTGGTGCAGGGCATCGCGTTGATCATCGGCCTGGCGGTGCTGCTGTTCGGTGTCACCAGTGAGCTCGGCGGCACCGCGGCGGCCCTGGAGAGCATCGACGCGTCGCGTTTCCACCTCGCTCCGGGAGAGCAGGCATCGTGGCTGGAGCTGCTCGAGACCTGGTCGCTGCCGATCCTGGGCTCGTTGGTGGCACAGGAGCTGATCGCACGCATGAGCTCCGCGCGCTCCGGACGAGTCGCGCGACGCTCGGCCGTCGTGGCGGGGATGTTCTACGCGGCGGTCGGATCGATGCCCGTCGCGCTCGGTCTGCTCGGTCCGAAATTGCTCCCCGGGCTCGACGCCCCCGACGAGCTCTTGCCGCAGCTCGCGCGCACGCACCTCTCGACCATCGGCTTCACGCTGTTCGCCGGCGCACTGGTGTCCGCGATCCTCTCGACCGTCGACAGCGCGTTGCTGGTCTCCTCGTCGCTGTTCTCCCACAACATCGTCGGCCGCTTGCGGCCCGATCTCGACGAGAGGAGCAAGTTGCGCGTGGCTCGCACGTGCACGATCGCCTTCGGCCTGGTCTCGTTCGCGCTCGCGTCGACGCCCAGCAGCGTGGGCGACTTGATCGACCTGACCAACGGTTTCGGCAGCGCCGGCGTGTTCGTGCTGCTCGTGTTCGGATTGTTCACGCGCATCGGTGGCGCCGGAGCCGCGCTGGGAGCTCTACTCAGCGGCGCGGGGCTGTTCTCGATCGGCTACCTGCGCGAGTGGAGCTTCCCGTACTTGACGGCGCTCGGAGGAGCACTTGCGGCCTACCTCGCGCTGGCGCTGGTGTCGAAGGCGCCCAACCCCGTCGACGCGCTGAAGCAGGGCACATGACAGCGCGCTGCGCGCGGCAACCTCGGCTCGAGGCGCCGCGCGCAGTGCTGCGGTCGGTTGCGTCAGCTCGCCTTGATCTCGATCTTGCGCGGCTTGACCGGCGCGAGCTTGGCGAGCTCCACGCGCAGCACGCCGTTCTCGTGCCGAGCGACGACCTTGCTCTCGTCGACCGCGCTGGGGAGCACGAACGAGCGGCGGAACGCGCCGAAGCGACGCTCGCTGACGTGCCGCCCTTCGTTCTCGCTTTGCGTCTCCGCGCGCTTCTCGCCCTGGATCGTCAGCACGCCCTCGCTGAGCGTGATCTCGACGTCCTTGGGATCGAGGCCGGGCAGCTCGGCGCGCACGAGATAGGCCTCGGCGGTTTCGCTGACGTCGACCGGCATGGTCCACGCGCCGGCCGCGACGCCAGCCAGATCGAAGGCGAGCGGCTCGCCGAAGAACTGCTCGAGCATGCGGTCCATCTCGCTGCGCAGCGGGTCGCTGCCGAGCGTGGACGGAACGTGCGGACGGACGTTGATGCGGTGCCTCCAGGGAATCAGATTCATGGTGTGAACTCCTCGACGCGGGTGCGACCTCGCACCACGGGCGTCGGCGCCTCGAAGGCAACGCACGTGCCGAGTCCGAGGCGCCGCGCGCGAGCTCTGGATCGCCCAGAAAAGCCCGAAAACGCCGAGGATTCCGCCAAAATGGCGGCATCGGCGCCAAGCTGACAGTGCGCGCTCGCCATGGAACCTGGAGTTCGCGCGCGGCTCGATCGCGCGAGCGCCAGCTCAGCGGTTCGACGTGCCTTTGATGAAGCTCGCCACCTCGCTCTTGAAGCGCGCGAGCTCGCCCTCGTGGATGTACATCATGTGGCCGGCCTCGTAGTGCGAGAGCGCGACGTTGGGTTGCAGCGTGGGGTCGAGCCGCAGCTGACGCACGGTGTACTCGGCGGCGAAATAGGGCGTCGCGAAATCGTAGTAGCCGGCGGCGACGAACACCTTGAGCGCGGGGTTGCGCGTCAGCGCCTGGCGCAGCGTCTCCGCGACGTTGAGGTAGCGGTTCTGCTGGTCGAACTTCCAGGGTTGCACGCGGCCGGTGAGGATCTCGTAGGGCAAGTCGCTCTCGAAGCCGAGCGTGCGCCGCACGTAGTCGTTCATCGTCGCCGTGTAGGGACCGAGGATCGCCGACATGCTCGGGTCGTACTCACAGCGCTCTCCCGCGGCGTCGAGATCGATGCCCTTGAAGCGGCTGTCGAGGCGGCCGACGGTGCGGCGCTGGTCGCGCAGGAGCTCCTTGCAGAAGCGGCCGAGCTCGATGCGCAGATTGCAGCGCTCGATGTACTCGAGCGAGAGCCCGGTGTAGCGGCCGAGGCGCGTGATCAGCTGCTCGCGGTCCTCGGGCCGCAGAGCATCGCCCTTGGCCAGGGCCGGCATGTACTCGTCGATCGCGAAACGCTCGACTTCCGCGAGCAGCGCGCGCAGGTCACCCTGCAGGTCCGGTGCGACTCGCTTGTGGTACCAGGCCGTCGCGGCGTAGCTCGGGAGGTACAGCACGTAAGGCAGATCGTTGCCGACGTCGAAGCGCGCCGTCTGGAAGTTGAGGATCGCGCTGACGAGCACGATGCCGTTCAAGTACATCCCGTGGCGCTCTTGCAGATGCCCGGCCAGCCCCGCCGCGCGCGTCGTGCCATAGCTTTCGCCGACCAGGAACTTGGGGCTCGCCCAGCGCTCGTTGCGCGTGGTGTAGAGGCGAATGAACTCGGCCACCCACTCGACGTCTTGGGTCACGCCGTGGAACTGCGCCGCGTCCTCGCCTTCGGCCGCGCGGCTGTAGCCCGTGGTCACGGGGTCGATGAACACCAAGTCGGTCGCGTCGAGCCAACTGAACTCGTTGTCCACGAGCTCGTAGGGCGGCGGCGGAGCCCAGCCCTCGGGCGCCAACTTCACGCGCTTGGGACCGAGCGCGCCGAGGTGCAGCCAGACACTCGACGATCCAGGCCCGCCATTGAACGAAAACGTGATGCTGCGGCGCGCGGGATCGTCCTCGCCGTCCTTGGTGTAGGCGACGAAGAACACCTCGGCCTTGGCCTTGCCCGCCTCGGTTGCGAGCGTCATGCGCCCGGCGCGCGCGGTGTACGCGAGGCTCTGTCCACCGATGACGAGCGAGTGCTGCGTCACCGACTCCTGCGCCGGCTTGTCGTCCGTGGTTTTCGCAGCGCCCGCGCTCTTGTCGTCGGCGGGGGCGTCTTGCACTTGCGGCACGGTCAGCGGAGCCTCGCTCGGAGACTGGCGAGCGGCGGACAGCGGCGGGAGTGCGACGAAGAGCAGCAGCGTCGGCGCGGCGAATCGGTGGAGCATGGGAGGGCCTACGTTAGCAGCTCGCGGCGCGCCCCCTGAGCGTCGCACGTGCTCGCGCCCGAGAGCACTCGCTCGCCAGCGCGCGGACAAGGCGGTGAGCGGAGACAACAGCGCGGGCCGGCGGGGAATCACCCCCACCGGCCCGCGCAGATTCGATCTGGAACGGTTAGTAGCGCTCGTCGCGCCAACCGCCGCCTTCGTCGCGGCCGCCGCGATCGCGGTAGCCGCCGCCGCCGCGGTCTTCACGACCGCCGCCGCCACCGTAGCCACCGCGGCCACCGCCGCCGCCGCCACCACCGTAGCCGCCACGGCCACCGCCGCCGCCGCCACCGCCGTAGCCACCGCGACCACCGCCACCGCCGCCGAAGCCGCCACCGCCGCGTTGCGGCGGACGGTCTTCAGCTTCGTTCACGCGCAGCGGACGGCCGTCGATTTCGGCGCCGTTCAGTTCTTGGATCGCTGCAGCAGCATCTTCCGGGGTGCCCATGCGAACGAACGCAAAGCCGCGCGGCTTGCCCGTCATCTTGTCCGTGACGATCGCCACTTCGGTCACCTTGCGTCCGCCGTTTTCGAACGCCGAGCGCAGGGTGTTTTCGGTGGTCTTGAAATTCAGATTTCCAACGTAGAGCTTCGTACCCATTGTCCTTGAGAATCGACCTTCCTGCTCGCGCGCACCCCAGTTCCGTCCAAGGTCAACGGCACGAACAACCAAAAGGAAGCGCGGTCAGGGTAGCGAGACCCGAAGGGGGGCGCTACGGTGCTGGGTCATCTTTCGCGGGCCCGATGCCCGCCTGCCAGCGCTCGCAGCCAGGCTTCGAACCGCATGCAGCTCGCCACCATCCTGGCCCGCGCCGAGGCCCTCTACCCCGACCAAATCGCGGTTGTCGATGGCGCCAAGCGGGTTTCCTACCGCGAATTGGCCGCCCGCGTGCGCTCCCTGGCGGCGGCCCTGGAGGCGCGTGGTGTCGGAATCGGGACGCGGGTCGCCTGCCTCGAGGTCAATTCGCTGGCCCACCTCGAGACCTACTTCGCCTGCGCCGAGCTGGGCGCGGTGCTGTGCCCGCTCAACATCCGTCTGGCGCTGCACGAGTTGGTGTTCATCGTCGGCGACGCGGGAGCGCGCGTGCTGCTCGCGGGTCCGACGCTCGCCGAGCGCGCGAGCGAGCTCATCGCGGCAGCGCCATTCGAGCATGTGATTTGGCTCGGGCCCGCTCCCGCCGGCGCGGTCGGTGTCGACTACCAGCATGCGCTCGCGACCGCGCCGCGCGGCACACCCGCGGCGAGCGTCGCCCCGGACGCGATCGCGCAGCTCTACTACACCAGCGGGACCACCGGCCAGCCCAAGGGCGTGATGCTGACGCACGCGAACGTGTGGCTGCATGCGCTGGCGACCGTGGCCGAGCTCGGACTCGACGCTTCGGACGCGTGGGCCCACGTCGCGCCGATGTTCCACCTCGCCGACGCATGGGCGACGTTCGCCATCACCTGGGTCGGCGGCCGGCACGTGATGCTGGCGAAGTTCGAGGAACAGGCGGTCTTCAACGCGATCGAGCGCGAGCGCGTCACGATCACCAACTTGATCCCGACGATGCTCAATCGACTGGTGCGCTTCCCGGGCGCGGCGCAGCGCGACATGACGAGCATGCGGCGCATCCTCTCCGGCGGAGCTCCGATCGCGCCCGAAGTGGTGCGCGAGATCATGCGCGTGTTCCGCTGCGAGTACGTTCAGACCTACGGCATGACCGAGACCAGCCCGTACCTCACGCTGAGCCTGCTCAAGCCGCACCTCGCGACGCTGCCAGCCGAGGAGCAGTTCCACTACCGCGCGAAAACCGGCCGCGCGTTCCTGGCGGTCGAGCTCGAGGTCGTCGGCGACGATGGACGCCCCGTGGCACGTGACGGCCGCAGTGTCGGCGAGATCCGCGCGCGCGGGCCGACGGTGACGCCGGGCTATTGGAAGCGCCCCGAGGAGACCGCGCGCGCCTTCGTCGACGGCTGGCTGTGCACGGGAGACTTGGCCACGATCGACGCCGAGGGCTATCTGCAGATCGTCGACCGCAAGAAGGACATGATCATCAGCGGCGGCGAGAAGGTGTACTCGACGGAAGTCGAGCACGTGCTCTACGAGCACCCCGCGGTCCTCGAGGCCGCGGTGTTCGGCCTTCCCGACGCGGACTGGGGCGAAGCGGTATGCGCCGCGGTCGCGCTGCGCGGCGGCGCACGGGCGACGGAGCGCGAGCTGATCGACTTCTGCCGCGAGCGCTTGACGCACTACAAGTGCCCGCGTCGCGTCGAATTCCACGCCGAGCTCCCCAAGACCGGCACCGCCAAGATCCAAAAGCGGCTGCTGCGCGAGCGCGCGCTGCACGAGAGCTGAGCGCCGGCGGCGACGACCCGCGGCGCGCGCTCAGCGCAAGAGCTCGTGCAGCGTGAGACAGGCGAGCGAGGTCGAGTAGACCCGCCCTCCACAGCCGCCCCAACAGTCCTGCGCGGGGTTCCACGAACCGCGCGCGCCATCCTCCTTGATCTGTCCCTCGGTCAGCGCGTCGATGGCGAGAGCGCGCCACTTCGACCACAGGTTCTTGTTCTTGCTCGAGCGCAGGGCCAGTGTTCCGTAGTACCAGTAGTAGAAGTCGACGTTCCCGGCGTTTGGGCTCCATGCGGGGGGCTTGCTCGCGATCAGTTGCAGGCTCTTCTCGATCTCAGGGTTCTTGGGCGACTCCCCGAGAAGCAAGCGACACGTGACGGCTGCTGCAGTCAGCGCCTCACCGAGGTAGGGGTCAAAGCGCTCGTTGACGATCGCAGGATCGGTTCGCTTGCCGGAGCGGATCCGATTGCTTGGGCTGCCGATGCTGTCGTACCCGTAGCGCCCCGTGCTCGAGTCGCAGACGACGTCTCGCAGGAAGGTCAACCCGTCCTCGAACGCGTTGGAATCGATGGGCACCCCGAGCGCTCTCGCTGAGATCAGAGCGCGCAGCGCCCACGCGGTGACCGACGTGTCGCTGTCGCCGGTCGGTGGATAGTCGTATCGCCATGCACCGTACGGATTGCGCGCCATCTGCAGAAACTCGACGCCCCGCCGGATCACCGGATCCAAAGAGACATCACCACGCATCTTGCGAACGTCAATCAACGACATGATCGCGATTGACTGGCTGTAGTTGAGCTGCGCGCCTCGCGGCTCCCCAAAACTCCCCAAGTCCGGATCCTGTGAATTCGAGAGCCAGGCCGATCCGCGCTGAATGGGGTCAGCGAATGGCGGAAGTCGAGAACCGTCATGCGCGGAGCTCAACGCGAGCACCGCCAAGCCCGTGACACCAACATCGTTGACAGCCAAACCTGGACCGGTGCACGTCGAATCGCCGTCGGTCTGGTGTGCGCAGTTCTCGGCGAATCCATCGCAATCCCACGACCCGTCCGCGGATTGGTGCGCCGCCAACCACTCGCGCGCCGCGTCGAGCGCACTCTGGGGCGTGTTGATCGGCTTGGGCTTCGCCGAGCGAGCCTTCGGCGTGGGAGCAACGGGCGTGCTCGTGTCCAGGGCGTCCTTCGCCGGGCGTTCCTCCCTGGCGTCGCCCGAGGCAGGCTCGGCCTTGCGCGTCGGCTTGCTTGCGCGCAGATCCGCGGGCGACAGCTCGCGCCAACGCAGCGCGAAGAGCTGCACCACCGCGCCCGGATCGGGAGTGACGACCAACCAAGTCGCGGCCTCCTCGGGCGCGGGCCAGCGCTCGCGGTCGCCAGCCGTTGCGTCGCCGTCGCGTTGCAAGATGCTGCGCTCCGCGAGATCCCAGCGCGCGTGCCAGCGCAGGTCCTTCGGCGCATCCTGCACGGTCGCGCGCAGCCAGACTCCATCCGCGCCGGCCGACTTCGACTTCAGCGCCGTGTCGAACGCGGAGCGCTCGATGTGTGCCTCGAGTGGCCGCCGCTCGCGGTCGAAGGTGCGCACGCGAAAGCCCGCGCCCTCGACCAGCAGTAGCTCGAGCTCGACTTGGAACCACGGGTCACCGTCGCGCGGGTCGGGCACGCTCAAGGCCAACGCGCTGTCGTTCGAAGCCACGGCCGGGGGACTGCGCAGGTATCCGCCGAGAGCCCGCCAATGCAGATCGTCTTCGCCCGCGAGGCCGGCGAGCTCGACCTCACGCCAGCTCGCGAGGTGTGACGCGTACGCGAAGGCGCGGCGCTCGGCGTCGAGCGCGAGCACGGCGCTCGCTGGCACTCCCTGGAGCTTGGCGAGAGACAAGGTCCCGTCGTAGGCCCGCGTCAGCTTCTCGCGGGTTTGCAGCAGGCGTTCGTCGAAGGCGGCTTCGCTCGGGCTCGGCCCCCAGCGTCCGCGGCGCTCGAGCTCGTCGCGGCGCGCATCGAGCGTGCGCAACGACTCGCGATAGCGCGGCTCGTTCGGATCGAGCGCGTCGCTCTGCCTGCGCAAGTCCGCGATCAGGTCACGCCGCAACGCGGTCAGTGCCTCGTCGTAGCCGCGCTTGGCAAGCCGCAACGACTCGTCGAAGCGCTCGCCCGAGGGGGCTTGCGCCAGCGCCACCGCGGAGCCCAACACGAGCGCGCCAACGAGCTCGAAGATCTTGACCGCGTCCATGTGCAATCCCCTCCGTGCGCGGAGTCTAGCGCGCGCGGAGCGCGAGTCGGCTGGCCGCGGACACGAAGCGAGCACGCTGGCGCGGCCGGTCGGCGCATGCTGGCGAGCCACGAGCTGCGGGCGGGACTCGCGCGCACGTCGCGCGCCCTCGAGCACGCGGACCGCGGCGCGAGATCAACGCGCAGCGGTCCGCTCGACAACTCCGAGACCCCGTGGGCCCCGCAATCCTCACGGCATCACGAACCGGTCTTGCCGGAGATCGTGGTTTGGTGCAGGCCGATGATGTTGCCGAGCACGCCCCAGAACGAGGTCCAATCGGCGCTCGTCGAGTGCGAAGAGACCTGTGTCGCGTTGGGGAACTGGTCCTTCACCATCTTCGCGGCAGCCGCTTGGTCGTCGCCCGGAATGGCGAAACCGACGATGCGGAAGCTCTCGGCGTGGACGGTGAACTGTCCTTCGGCTTGGCGCATGCCCACACACGAAGTGCACAGGGCCAGAGCGACCACGGGCGCGATCCACTTGCAATTCATCGAAACTCCTTCTTGGAAGAGACACCCACGCTCGAAACGGAAGCGCGGAGCTCGGGATCGTAGGGGCCGAGCTCCGCGCTGTTCAATAGGTCGGCCGCTGCGTCAAAGCGTGCACGACGCCGCGGGAGATTGCCTGATCCCGCGACGTCGCGCTCGCACAGAGCAGCCGACGCGCCCAACGCAGCACTCGCTGGACGCGCATCCGAAGTGTTCTGTCGCCGCGCTGAAACGCGAACGAGCTTCCCCGCGCACGTCGAGTCAGCGCGGCAACTTCGACTTCGTCGTCGCGAGCACGTTGTCGAGCTCGTCGGCCGCCGCATCCAATCCCTGGTCGAGCGCGGTCCAGGTCTCCGCAGTCGAGTCCCGCAACTGCGTCCCGAGTTGCTCGACATCCGCCAACCGCTTGCCGAGATCCGCGCTGGCGTCCTTCAATTCCTGCGCGGCGCTCTCGCCGAGTTGGGCGATCTTGTCGCAGGTCTCGGTCACGGCGCTGCGCAACGCCGCGACGCGTGCCTCGGCTCTCAGCTGCGCCTGCGCGAGCGCATCCTGCGCGGGAACCTCCGAGGCTGGCTGCGTTGTCGTCGCGGAAGCTGGCTCGGGCTCGCTCACCGTCGCAGGCGGCTCCGTGACTGGCGCGGGCTGGGTAGGAGGCACTTCAATACGACTCGGCGCCGGCGGAGTAGCCTCACTCGGTTCCGCTGCGTGGCTCTCACGCGCCTCGCAAGCACTGAGGGCCAGGGACGACGAGAACACGAACAACGGCAAGATTCGGCGCATGACGACTCCTTGATCGGCAGGTCGGAGAGTCGGCGCGCGTTCCCCAACGCCGCGCGGCCTCGACTCACGTAGGGCCGCATTCAAGTCGCTTCAGCGCCTTCGAAACACTGAAACGTCGTTCATGTGCGCGACATGAAGGATGATTTAGAGCACGTCCTAAAACCTCTTTTAACCGGTGTTCGGATATGCTTTGTTGAGGTCCATGCCCAAGGACTTCTTCGACGTACCTGACGCGCTCTGGCGACGCATAGAGCCGCTCTTGCCACCC